>JALZOJ010000036.1 GCA_030857175.1 Myxococcota bacterium
CCCATATGAAAGTGCGGGGTGATCGCGGGCAACTTTTTGCGAGCCATCACGCGCGATTTGTTGCGATCCGGACGTGGATGCGCATTTTTCAGAACATCTCGGCGAGCCGGACCCACGCACGCTTGAGCATGCCGGGGCGATCGTCGTGGCGGCTGGGTAGCTGCACGGCCTTGCCCTGGTCCGCGCCGAACATCACGAGGCCGACGCCCGTCGCGTAGGCCGGCGAGCGCACGACATCGACGAGGCCACCGATCTTCGTCGGAGAGCCACGGCGCGTCGGCAGGCCGAGCACGCGCTCGGCGACATCGCCGATGCCTTCCATCGACGTGGTCCCGCCCGTGAGCACGATGCCCGCGGCGAGCGAGTCGTAGAAGCCGGTGCGCAGGAGCTCTTTCTTGATGTGCTCGAAGATCTCTTCGACGCGCGGTTCGATCACCTCGACGAGCTCGCGACGCGGCATGGAGCGCGGCGGGCGACCACCCGCTTGTTGCACTTCCATGCGATCGTTGTCGTTGACGAGCTCGGCATACGCGGCGCCGTACTTTCGCTTGAGCTTCTCGGCGTGCTCGAGTGGCGTACGGAGAACGGTGGCGATGTCATTCGTGATGTGGCCACCGCCGAGCGGCAGCACGGAGGTGTGCACGATCGCGCCGTCGGCGTAGACCATGATGTCGCACGTGCCACCGCCGATATCGATGACGGCGACGCCGAGCTCCTTCTCGTCGTCCTCGAGGACGGCCTGCGAGGCGGCCAATGAATCGAGGACGATGTCGGCGACCTGCAGGTTGCAGCGGTTCGCACAGCGGATGACGTTCTGCGCGCTCGTCACGAGCGTCGTGACGATGTGGACCTTCGCCTCGAGGCGCACGCCGGCCATGCCGAGCGGATCGCGGATGCCGTCCTGATCGTCGACGACGTATTGCTGCGGCAGCACGTGGAGGACCTGGCGGTCCATCGGGATCGCGACGGCCTTCGCCTGGTCGATCACGCGCGCGATGTCGGCGTCGCGAACTTCCTTGTCCTTGACGGCGACGATGCCGTTCGAGTTGAGGCCTTTGACGTGCGCACCGGAGATCGCGGCGTAGACCTGCGAGATCTCGCAGCCCGCCATGTTCTCGGCCTCGTCGACAGCTTGCTGGATCGCGGACACCGTCATGTCGATGTTCGTGATCGAGCCGCGACGAATCGCGGTTCGCGTCGGCGCAGTGCCGATGCCAATGATATCGATCCCGTCCTCGGTTACCTCGCCCGCGATGCACGCGACCTTGGTGGTTCCGATGTCGAGTCCGACGATGATCTCGCTGGTCTTGGGCTTTGCCATGGGGATTTGGTTCAGTCTTTCGCGAAGGCGACGGTGACTTGATCGGAAGAGGCGTGCGGCGAGACATGCAGCGCGGTCACCCGCGCACGCTCGGCGTCGGAGAGCTCGGTCCATGCGGCGTCGAACGTGGCGAGGCGCTCCTCGATCTCGCGCAGTGCGCCGAGTCGGATCGCGACACCGCGGTCGTACGTACGCAGCGTGACGGCGTGATGCGCGTCGACGTGGATCTCGGAGATCTCGGGCCGCATCGCGTTCGCACGCCAGCGCGCGAGCACGCCCAAGGCGCGCGTGATCAGCTCCGAGGTCTCGCGCGGCGCGATGCGCATCGCGTCGCGACCGATGCCGGTGACGATCGGCAGGTGTTCGGTCTCGCCGGCCTCGACGTTCGCCTTCTTGAAGGGCAAGCCTTGATCATCGGCGAGGTAGAGGTCCGTGCCGAGCTGCACGACCGCGACGGCGGCGTGCTCGCGAATCTCGACGACCAGCGTATTCGGCAGCACGCGGTGTGCGGTCGCCGAGCGAATCCATGGGTCGGCGCGGAGCGCGCGCGTCACGTCACCGAGCTCGGTGGTGAAGATGTTCTCGCCGCGCTTCACGGGGAGCGCGGCGCGCACGCTGTCCTCGGCGAGCTGGTTCGCGCCCTTCACCTCGATCGTCGCGATCGCGAAGCGCTCCGACGTCGTCACGAAGCGGTAGCCGGCGAACACGCCAAGGCCGATGCCGATCGCGATCGCGGTCCCCACGAGCGCGGGCAGCGAGCGCCGCAACGTGCGCTTGCAGGCATCGAGCACGGTGCCGCGATCCGGCATGCGCGACCACAGCGACGCGGGTCGCTTGCGATTCTGCTTTCGCCGGACGGTCAGCCGCGAGGACGCGGGTGGTGCGGTGGCAGGACGTTCCTGCTTCGTCCCCCCGCGACGGGATCGATCCATGATTGGCAAATACGCATGTGCGGATCGCCGTAGCAATTTTTTGGCGGCCTCCGGATCACTTCATCGCGTTGCAATCGCGGATGAATGTCAGAGCTGAACCGACTGAACAGACGCGCCGCTGTGGATAACTCAGGCCGGTCATCGCGCATGGCCATCGCGTGTTCCCGAGTTTTTTGACACAGAGACACAGAGGCACAGAGCAGAGAAGAAATTTTCAGGCGCTTCGCGCCAAAGAAACTCCGCTCTGCGTCTCCGCGTCCTCCGCGTCCAACCATCCGCGAACACGCATGGAACACGCGCGAACAGAAAAGGGTTCTCTGCTCCGTGGCTCTGTGGCTCTGTGACCCGGGCACGAGATGCCCGCTGCCTAGTCGTCGTCATCGGTGATGATGACTTCGTCATCACCAAGCTCGGCGGACGCGACGTCCTCGTCTTCATCCGCAGCGGCCTTCTTGCCCTTCTTGCCCTTCTTGCTGACGGGCGTCAGGTCACTCGGGCGACCGGAGTCCGCCGCGCGCGATTTCTTCGCGGCCTTCTTCGGCGTGGGTCGCGCGGCCGCTTTCTTCGCGGGCGCATCATCGGCCTTCTCGGCGGCGGGCTTCTCGGCTTTTTCCGCGGGAGCCTTCTTCGCCGGCTTCGCTGCGCCGGTCTTGCCGCGCGGCTTGAAGACCTGGGCCTCCGCGCGAGATCCAGCGACCGCCACGAATGCGAACATCACGATCGCGAGCCACCAGGAACGCACGGCCTTATGGTGCCACAGTCACCCACAAGATCCATCGGTGAACCCCAAGTCGGCGAAATCTACGGCTTCGGGCACGGCGGTCGGTCCGCCATCTCGAGGCGCGCGAGCAAGAGCTGCCCGCCGACCGGCTTGAACGTGAACCGGAACATGCGGTCGTCCGACTTGCACGTGGTGCCCGTGCAGCTGCGGAAGGCTTTCACGAGGTCGTCGATCTCGGGGAGCACGAGTTGGTCCTTGGTCACGAGGGTGGCCTCGTGTTTGGTGTGCGGGTCGCCATCGCCGTCGTCATCGACCTCGCCGAGCGGATCATAGGTGACGACGATCCGCTCGAGGCCCTGCTTGCGCACGTAGCCGGGCAGGAGCGAGGCCTCGTCCGCGCGCTGCTGCTGCTCGTAGCTCGCGAGCACGCACAGCGATCGCATCAGCTTCTCGGGCGTGCGCACGCGGGGCCGCGCGGGCACGAAGCGCTTGTCACCGAACTGCTCGAGCAGGCGCGCGGCGGTCGCGGCGACGCTGCAGTCCTTCGCGGCGGCGGCCTTCACGAGCGCGGTCTTCGCGTCGGGCGCGAGCTTGTCGTCGGTGGCGACCAGATCGAACATCGCGCGCGTACGTGCGCGTGCGCCGAGAAGCTCGTCGGTGACGGCGGCGAGATACGTCGAACGGTGACCTTCGGCCGAGAGGATCTCGAGCGCGCCGTCGATGTGGTGCTTCGTGACCGCTTCGATCAGGTGCGCTTCGTCGAGGCGACCGACCGCGCCGTTCACGACCTCGTGTTGCTCGGCGCGCCACGCATGCGCGAGCAGATCGATCCTCAGCGCGTGATCGTCCTCGGGAACTTGCGAGAGCGCGACCGCGACGAGCTCGGACTCCGGCGGTGGGATCGAGACGATCGCGCGCAGCGGATCGCGCAGCTTCGGCAGGTCCGCGGGGTCGAGCTTGTCGAGCGCCCAGATCGCGATCAGCCGGCGGAGACAGGGATCCGTGAGGCCCGCCGTCTGCGCCGGCTCCTTGACGTCGAACGGCTGCGCCGCGCAGTCCTGCTTCGCCACGGTCGGCATGCATCGGAAGTTGCCGCTCTCGATCAGCGCGAAGGCGAGCGGCCGCTCGACAGCCTCGGGCAGCTCCTCGAGCTTGTCCTCCCAGTCGAGCCCGGTCGGCGCGATGCGGGCCCACACCGCGAGCGCATCGGCGGACGTCTCGAGCTTTACGGTGCTCCAGTCGATCGAGAGAAACTTGTGACGCTCGGGATGCTCGAGGTCTTTGAGGTCGTGCTTCTTGACGAGCACCTCCGGCGCCACGGGCGGCGGCGCCGACGGCGCTTTCGGAGCACCGCAGGCGAGGAGGAGGAGCAGGGCCGCGCGCATGATCATGAGACTCGCGAACGCGCCTTCAGTTTCGTCTAGATCGTCGTCGCGCTCGCGAGAATCTCTTCGCAGAGCGTCGCGTAGTCCATCCCGACCTGTTTCGCGATCTTGGGCAAGAGGCTCGTCTTCGTCATGCCCGGCAGCGTGTTGACCTCGAGCACGAAGACGTCGCCATTCGGGCGAATGCGCAGGTCTGGCCGCGCGTGGCCGCTGCAGCCGAGCGCGGTGTACGCGGCGAGCGCGTGCTTCGCGCAGGTGGCGAGCACGTCGGCGGGCAGCTCGGGCGGCAGGATGTACTTCGTGTCGGTGCGTTTGTACTTCGCCTCGTAGTCGTAGAACTTCGTCGCGGGCCGCACCTCGACGGAGCCGAGCACCTTGCCGTTCAAGATCCCGACGAAGACCTCGGTGCCCGCGATGTAGTCCTCGGCGATCACCGGCCCGTGAAACTTGCGCGCGGCGGCGACGGCCGGCGCGATCTGATCGCTCGACTCGACGATGCTCACGCCGACGGAGCTGCCCTCGTTCGCGGGCTTGATCACCGCGGGTAGTGGCCAGCCTGCGAGTGCGTCGACGCCATCGCTGCCGTCGGGCGCACCGTCGTGCGGCAGGAGGCGCCACGCCGGCGTCGGCACGCCGTTCGATTCGAAGATCCGCTTCGACATCACCTTGTCCATCGCGAGCGCGCTCGCGAGGATCCCCGAGCCGGTGCACGGGATCCGCAAGCACGCGCACATGCCCTGGACCGCGCCGTCTTCGCCCCACGTGCCGTGCAGCGCGTTCCATACGGCGTCGCACCCGGTGTCTTCGATCAGCTGCGCGAGCGACGCGCCTTCTTTCCAGTCGATCGACACCGCATCCCAACCGCGCTCGAGCAGCGCGGCGAGCACGCCCGCGCCCGTGTTCAGCGAGACCTCGCGCTCCGCCGACAAGCCGCCCATGACCACTGCGATGCGCTTGCCGGCGAACGGATGCATGGCTTGTTCTACCTCAGTCGTGCCCGACGATCACAGGTTCGGGATGAAGCTCGATGCCGAGTCGATCGCGCACGCCATCTTGGATCTCGCGTGCGAGTGCGAGCAGCTCGGTCGCCGTCGCGCCGCCGAGGTTGACGAGCGCGAGCGCGTGTTTCGACGAGATGCCGACCTTGCCGCGCGTGTCGCCCTTCGAAAAGCCTGCGCGCTCGATCAGCCAGCCGGCGCTGAGCTTCGTCTTGTCGCCAGCGGGCCACCGCGGAAACGTGACGCCGGGCAGGCGCGCCTCGAGCTGTGCGAGCGTGTCGGCGTCGACGATCGGATTCGTGAAGAACGAGCCGGCACTCCTGGAGTCCGGATCGTCGGGATCGACGACCATGCCCTTCTTGCGGCGCAGCGCGAGCACGGTCTTGCGGACCGCGCTGATCGGCGCCATCCCACCGGCACCGACGCCCAGCGCGGCGGCGAGCTCGGGATAACGAATCGGTTTGGGATGGCGCGAGAGCTGGAGCTCGATGTCGAGGATGATCCACCGCTCGCTGCCCTTGAAGTTGCTCGTGCGGTACGCGAAGCCGCACTGCGCGGGCGTCATCGTCTCGACGCGGCCGCTCTCGCGATCGAACACCCGAACCGCGGTGATCGTGTCGGAGACCTCCTGCCCGTACGCGCCGACGTTCTGCATCGGCGTCGCGCCGACGAGCCCGGGGATGCCCGACATGCACTCGATGCCGTGCAGCTTCGCGTCGACCATCTGCCCGACGAAGTCGTCCCACACGACGCCGGCGCTGACAGACACGCGGGTGTCGTCGACAGAGATCCCGGGGATCGCCATCTGCACCACGAGGCCGTCGAAGCCGCCGTCGCGCACGACGAGGTTCGACCCGCCGCCGAGCACGAGGATGTTGCCGCCACCGGCGAGCGCGTCGCGAATGTCCCGCACGCTCTCGATCTTCGCGAATCGCGCGGCCTCGCCGCCGATGCCGAGCGTCGTGCGTGGGGCGAGCGCGACGTTTAGATCAACGCGCAACGGTCGCGCTCGACTCGTCGATGCGGACGAGGTTCTTCTTCGTCGCGGCGCCGAGGCGCTTCTCGAGGAGCGCGATCACTTCGTTGCACGTGAGCTGGATGTTGCCGGCGCCGAGCGTGATCACGATGTCGCCGGGCTTCGCGTGCCCGTCGAGCCACGCGGCGACGTCCTCGCGCTTGCCGATGTACGTGATGTCCTTGTGACCGGCATCGCGTGCGTTCTTGACGACGACCTCGCTCGACACGCCGTCGATCGGCTTCTCGCCCGCGGCCGCGATGTCGCAGACGACGACCTTGTCCGCGTCGTGAAACGCGCGACAGAACTCGGTCAACTGATCGCGCGTGCGCGTGTAACGGTGCGGCTGGAACGCGGCGATCACGCGGCGCCCGCCGAACGCGGCCTTCGCTCCCGACAGCGTCGCCTTGACCTCGGCGGGGTGGTGACCGAAATCGTCGACGACGGTGACGCCACCGACCTCGCCGCGCACGGTGAACCTGCGCGCGACGCCCTCGAAGCTGGCGAGCGCCTTCACGTACGTCTCGAACGGAATGCCCATGAAGTCGGAGACGGCGAGCACGCCGAGCGCGTTGAGCACGTTGTGATTGCCCGGCATCGGCAGCGTGACCTCGCCGAGCTCGGTGGCGTGGCGCCACGCGACGAACGTCGTGGTGAGGCCGTCGAAGCGAATGTTGCGCGCGCGGTACGTCGCCTGCGACGTGATGCCGAACGTCGTGAACCGCTTCGTCAGGTTCGGCAGGATCTCCTTGACGCCGGCGTTATCGAGGCAGAGCGCGCTGATGCCGTAGAACGGCACGCGGTTGCAGAAGCTCGCAAACGCGGTCTTCACGTTGTCGAACGTGCCGTAGTGATCGAGGTGCTCGGGGTCGACGTTCGTGACGATCGCCACCGTCGGCGTGAGCGTGAGGAACGAGCCGTCGCTCTCGTCCGCTTCGGCGACGAGGTAGTCGCTCTTGCCCCAGCGCGCGTTCGCGAGCCCGAGCGAGTTCACGCGCCCGCCGATCACTGCCGTGGGGTCGTGCCCGGCGGCCATCAGCACGGTGTGCATCATCGTGGTCGACGTGGTCTTGCCGTGCGCGCCGGCGACCGCGATCGCGTACTTCATCCGCATCAGCTCGCCGAGCATCTCGGCGCGCGGGATCACCGGAATCTGGCGTGCGCGGGCCGCCTCGACCTCGGGGTTGTAGCCTTTGATCGCGCTCGACACGACGACGACGTCCGCCTCGGCGAGGTTATCGGCCTTGTGACCGCGCTGCACGGTGCAGCCGATCTGCGTGAGGTGCCGCGTGATCTCGGTGTCGTTCATATCCGAGCCCGACACGCGGTAGCCCATGTTGACGAGCACCTCGGCGATGCCGCACATGCCCATCCCACCGATGCCGACGAAGTGAATCTTGGTGTCTTGCTTGCGGAACATGGTCGTTGAAAGAACGCGTGTTGATACCACGCTATTTGATCGTCATCGGCTTCGTGAATGCGGACTTGCGGCCGTGTGCGTCGACCCAGAATAACGTGACCTTGTCGCCCTTCTTCGACGGAACGGTGCCGTTCGGCAGCGTCAGACAATCTCGCTGGAGATACGGGTAGAACACGCTGCCGGCGGTGGGTCCCCAGGACTTCGGCGTGCCCTTCGCGTCGGCGAGCACGAGCGCGATCGCACCGGCCGGTGCGCCGCCGTCGACCGTGACCTCGACGCGCACGATGCTGCGCCTCGACATCGGCGCGTCGTACTTGAGCGTCTTGACCTTCGGCGCGGCGAGCTTGTCGCGCTTGGTGTCGGTGCGCGTCGCGGTCGCGAGCACGTCGCCCTTTTCATTCTTCAGCTCGAACGCGTCGGCCGAGGTCTTGTAGACGGCGAGGCCGGGCGCGAGCGACTCGATCGCGGGCGTGATCGTTCCCTTCGGCACGACGAACGTCCACGCCTTCTGGATCGCGATGTCGCCGCTCTCCAACGAGCCGCGATCTTCGGAGACCGCGCCGACCACGATGCCGCCGCCGGGCGCGAGCACGGCAGCGTCCGCGGTGAGCACCTTCGGCACGAGGCCCATCAGCGCGCAGTCGGCGGAAGCTTGCGCGGGGATCAACAAGACCAGGAGCGCGAGTGACTTCACTCGTGCATCATCCCACGGGCTACGTCGGTCGGCTCGTGTGCGTTTCGCACCAATCGACGACGGTCGCTGCGGCCTTCGGCCTCGCGAGCGCCTTCATCTGCGCACCCATCTTCGCTCGCAACGCGGCGTCGGCGAGCAGCGGGCGCAGCGCATCGGCGAGCTTGTCGGCGGTCAGCGCCGACTGCTCGAACATCAGCGCCGCGCCGGCCTCGGCCATCTCGCGCGCGTTCGTGACCTGGTGGTTGTCGGCGGCGAACGGGTACGGGATGAAGATCGCCGGCTTGCCCGCGATCGCGAGCTCCGCGACCGTCGTCGCACCGGCGCGGCCGATGATGACGTCGGCGCGCTGGTACACCGCGGCCATGTCCTTGATGAACGCCGAACACTCGGCCGGCACGCCTGCGGCGGCGTAGCGCGCGCGTGTCGTCTCGAGATCTTTTTCGCCGGTCTGATGGACGATGCTGACATTGCCGGCCAGCGCGATCAGCGCGGCCGATGCGAGCTCGTTGACCGCGACGGCACCTTGCGAGCCGCCGCACACGAGGACGGTGACGCGTTCGCCGCTGGTAGGCGTTGCCGCGAGGAGCTTCTGCAAGAGCTCTCGCCGCACGGGGTTACCGCTCATCACGATCTTCTTCGGCGTGAAGAACCGCTTCGATTCCTCGAAGGAGAGGAACACGACACGCGCGACGCGCCCCAGGATCTTGTTCGTGAGGCCCGGGATCGAGTTCTGCTCGCAGATCGCCGTCGGGACGCCGCGCAGCTTCGCCATCAGGACGACGGGTCCCGACGCGTAGCCGCCGACGCCGATCACGGCATCGGGCTTGAACGTCTTCACGACACGCCGCGCTTGCCACAGCGCCTTCGGCAGGCGGAACAGGCCGCGGATCGCGCCGAGCGCACCGACGGTCTTGAGGCCCGAGACCTCGATCATCTCGAGGTCCCAGCCGAGGTCGGGCAGCACGCGCGCCTCGATGCCTCGCTTGGTCCCGACGAAGCGGATCACCGCGTCGGGGTGACGCGCGCGGAGCTCCTCGGCGATCGCGACACCCGGGAACAGGTGTCCACCCGTACCGCCGCCGGCGATCATCAGCTTGAACGTCATGAACATGCCCCGTGCAACGAGCGGGACCTGGGGAACATATCGAGAAGCTGCGAAGACGTCGCGAAGATTTCGCTCACGCGATCACGACGCGCACGCGATTCCGCTTCTTGCGCGAGGGGCCCCCGGCGACCGCTTCGCGCACCGCCTTGCGATCGGGGCGACGGCCGACGTTGAGCACGAGCCCGACGAGGAACATCGAGACCGCGAGCGAGCTGCCACCGTACGACACGAGCGGCAGCGTGATGCCCTTGTTCGGCACGACGCCGAGCACGACGGCGACGTTGAACAGCACCTGCACGCCGAACAGCAGCGTGATGCCGAATGCGAGGTAACCGCCGAACACGTCGCGTGCACCGAGCGCGGCGCGAATGCCGCGCCACACGACGACGCCGGAGAGGATCAAGACGAGCGCGACGCCGATGAAGCCCATCTCCTCGCCGATCGTCGCCATGATGAAGTCGTTGTAGCCCTCGGGCATGTAGCCGAGCGTCTGGTGACCGTTGCCGAGGCCCGTGCCGGTGAAGCCACCCGAGCCCATCGCGAGCCGCGCCTGTAGCAACTGGTAGGCCTCGGCGTTCGCGTATGCCTCGGGATTGAAGTAGGCGAGGAAGCGCTGCATGCGCCACGGCGTGCCGACGATCATGTGATACGCGATCGGCGCCGCGCCGAGGATCGCGAGCATGATGTACGAGACGCGCGTGCCGGCCATGAACAGCATGCCGAGCGTCGTGAGCCCGAGGACGATCGACGAGCCGAGGTCGGGCTGCGCGAGCAGGATCACCATCATCACGCCGCAGACGACGAGGTGCGGGACGAACCCGACCGTGAACGTCTTGACCTGATCGGCTTTCCGCGCGAGCGAATACGAGAGGTACGTGACGAGTGCGAGCTTCGCGATCTCGACGGGCTGAAACGTCATCGGCCCGAGCGGGATCCAGCGCTTCGCACCGTTGCGCGGGTTCATGAGGAGCGTGATCGCGAGCAGCGCGAGCGCGAGCAGCAGGAGGGGATAGGTCCACGCGCGCAGCTTGCGGTAGTCGACGGAGCCGCCGAGCCACATCGCGACGCCGCCGAGCGCGACGAACGCGAGCTGCCGCTCGAGGAAGTGGGCCGAGTTACCGAGCGTGAGACCGAACGCCGCGGTCGACGAGTAGACCGCGATGGTGCCGATCACGAGCAGGCCGAGCGCGGCCGAGAGCAGCACGAGGTCGAACGGCCGCTCCGGGAGCGTCGTGCTCGGGTGCTGTACCGCCACGACCTGCGCGCACGTGGGCAGCCGCGGATCGATCGCGCCGATCGTGTAGGCCGCGGGCGGAGGACGAAGCTTGTCGCGCACGTGCTGCCGCAGCGCGCGCGTGCGAACCGCAGCGCGCGCGGTGAGGCGTCCGACCAAGCTCATCGATGAACATCATTAGAGCCCGCAGATTTGACGGGCCAGTTTTCGGTGGCCGCGAGCTCGCGGCGCCCGCGCACAGCGCGCGAGCGAAAATGCCGCTCGCGATTCTTCGTAGAACGCCACTACGAGCCCCCACAGGCCGTCGTGTGGGTCCTCCTAAGACGATTGCCCATCAGCAAATGGCGCGGTTCGCGAGGCATGTCCCTTGCTGAACCCTCGGACAAGGAGAAACAAACATGTCTACGACTGCTTGGATCGTTGTCCTTCTTCTCGTGTTCTTGCTCATCGGCGGCGGCGGCTACTTCTATCGCCGTTAATCAGTCTCGCCCCTCAAACGGAGAACCATCATGTCGACCACAGCTTGGATTGTTGTCCTGCTTCTCGTGTTCTTGCTCATCGGCGGCGGCGGCTACTTCTTTCGCCGTTAATTGCCCTCAGCTCGGCACCCGTTCCCTTACTTACGAAGGAGAAACATCATGTCTACGACTGCATGGATCGTTGTCCTGCTACTCGTGTTCTTGCTCATCGGCGGCGGCGGCTATTTCTTCCGCCGTTAGTGGTCGAGGCGCTTCGCGCCGACGGCCGACACCGCCTCGCGAAACACGCGGCCGCGGTGTCCAAAATTTTCAAACATGTCGTAGCTCGCACACGCTGGGCTAAGTACGACCGCATCACCGGTCGTACAAAGCTCCGTCGCGCGACGTACGGCATCGTGCATGTCTATCGCGTCGACGACGGGATACGACACGCGATGACTGGCGGCCGCGTCGCGAATCAGCGGCGCGGCTTTGCCGATCAGAATCATGCCCTTGCAGACGCCTGCTAGGGCGTCGAGCATCGGCTCGTACGAACCTCCCTTGTCGACACCGCCGGCGATCAGCACGAGCGGGCGCGGGAAGCCGCGCACCGACGCCGCGACCGACGCGACGTTCGTGCCCTTGCTGTCGTCGTAGAAGTAGATGTTGTCCTTGTCACCGACCAGCTCCATGCGGTGCGGCAGCGGACGGTATGCTCTCGCGCCGGCACGCACGGCGTCGCGCGGGATCCCGATGCCACGGGTCGCGATGTACGCGCACATTGCGTTCTCCATGTTGTGGTTGCCGACGATGACGAGCTCGTCGACCGGATAGCGCTCTTCGCCGGGCATCCGCAGCACGATCTCTTTGCCGTCGAGGAACGCACCGCGCTCGGCCGTCGCACCCTTGCGTGAATCAAATGTATAGAGCTGCGACGGGATCCCGCGCGTCTCCTGCATCACCCACGGATCGGCGGCGTTCGCGATCGCGAGATCGTCGGGCCGCTGATAGTCCCAGATGCGCCCCTTCATGTCGGCGTAGCGCTCCATCGTGCCGAACCGATCGAGGTGGTCCTCGGTGATGTTCGTGAGGACGCCGGTCTTCGCGCGAAACGTCGTGCAGTTCTCGAGCATGAACGCCGCGACCTCGGCGACGACGAGCCCGCCGGGCACGTTCGCGGGATGATCCACGGCGTCGATCAGCGGCATGTTGCCGAGGTTGCCGCCGCAGAAGGTGGGGCGCCCCGAGGCCTCGCACAGCTTGCCGGTCAGCGCCGTGGTCGTCGACTTGCCGTTCGTGCCGGTGATCGCGAGCAGCGTCGCCTCGGGATGCAGGAACCGGTACGCGAGCTCGATCTCCGCGACCACCTCGATGCCCTGCGCCGCGGCCGCGCGCGTCTCCGCCTGCGACGGCACGCCGGGCGACATCACGATCAGCTCGGCCGCGAGGAACGTCGTCAGGTCCATGCCACCCAGGCAGAACCGCACCGGCACGCCCTCGAGCAGCTTCATCTGATCGGCGAGCTGATCAGCGGGCTTGCCGTCCGCGACGACGACGCGCGCACCGCGCTTCGCGCAGAACTTCGCGACCGCGATGCCGGTCTGCGCGAGCCCGACGACGACGACCGTCTTTCCATCGAGGTCCATCATCGAAGCTTAAGGGTTCCAAGGGCCATCAGGGCGAGCACGAGTGACACTAACCAGAAACGCACGATGATCTTCGGCTCTTCCCAGCCTTTGAGCTCGTAGTGGTGATGGATCGGTGCCATTCGAAAGACACGTTTGCCCGTGCCGGTCATGCGTTTCGTGATCTTGAACGACGCGGTCTGGATGATCACGGACAGCGCCTCGATCACGAACAGGCCACCCACGATCAGAAGCACGAGCTCGTTCTTCGTCAGCACGGCCAGCATGCCGATGCTGCCGCCGAGGGCCAGCGCACCGACATCGCCCATGAACACCTGCGCGGGGTACGTGTTGTACCAGAGGAAGCCAACGCCGGCGCCGAACAACGCGGCGCAGAACACCGCGAGCTCGGCGGTGCCGTCGATATGCGCGATGTGCAGGTACTCCGCGATCGTGACGCTCTGGCCGGTCGCGTTGATGATCGTGGTCTCGACGCCGGCGATGTACGCGAAGATCAGGAACGTGCCCGCGTTCATGATCGACGGACCGATCGCGAGCCCGTCGAGCCCGTCGGTCAGGTTGACGGCGTTCGCGGTGCCGACGACGACGACCGCGCCGAAGATCGTGTAGAGCCAAGCGGGCAACTCCAGCCCGTGCTGCGAGAAATCGGAGAACGGCAGCTGCACCTTCAGCCGGATCGACTCGTCCATCAGATCTGAATGAAACAGGTACGCCATCGCGGCGCCGGCGATCACGAACTCGAGCGCGATCCGCAGCCAGCCGGAGATGCCGGCCTTGTTCTTCTTCGCCATCTTCGCGTAGTCGTCGGCGAAGCCAATCGCGCCGAACGCGACGGTGACGCTGAGCGCGAGCCAGACGTATTCGTTCGTGAGGTCGCACCAGAGCAGCGTCGACATCGCGAGGCAGAACAGGATGAGCGAGCCGCCCATCGTGGGCGTGCCCGCCTTCTTCTTGTGCGTCGCCGGCCCGTCGCTGCGAATGGTCTCGCCGATCTGGCGCGACTTGAGCCGCTCGATGAACCAGGGGCCGATCACGAACGAGAGCAACAGCGCCGTGATCGCGGCGGCGAGGATGCGCGTCGACGTATAGCGAAAGACTCGAAGGAAGCCGATCTCGTCACCGAGCACCCGATACAGCAGGTGGAACAGCACTAGCGGACCTTCTCCTTGATCGCGTCGAGCACTCTCTCTAGTCGCATGCCTCGCGACGCTTTCAAAAGAATCCAATCTCCGGGCTGCGTGCGCTCGAGGACACGCGCGGCTGCATCGGCCGGCGTCTCGACGCGATCGCCGGCACCAGCCGCGTCGACGACGCGCGTTGCGTGTTCGCCGAGCGCGATCACGCCGAGCCCCAGCTCCTTGACGAGCGCGCCGACGTCCGCGTGCGCCTTGGGCGCGTGCTCGCCGAGCTCGAGCATGTCACCGACGACGGCGACCGTGGTCTTGCCCTTGCCGCGCTCCGCGAGCGCGCGCAGCGACGCGGCCATCGACGCCGGGTTCGCGTTGTAGCAATCGACGATGATCTTGCGGCCACCGACCTCGACGACCTCGCCGCGCATCGCCGGTGGCTTCGCGCGCGCGAGACCGGCGAGCGCCTGCTCGATCGATGCGCCGGCCGCATGCGCCGCCGCGAGCGCCGCGCATGCATCGATGGCCGCGTGCTTGCCGACGAGGCCGATCACGAGCTCGCGCCGTTCGTCGAAGATATCGATCACGAGCTTGCCGCCCGCGTCCAGCGGCGCGTACTCGACGAGCGCGACGTCGGCGCCCGTCTCGCCGAACGTCACGTGCCGCGCGGTGGGCTGGTGCTCGCGCGCCCAGCGATCGAGCCGCAGATCGTCGACGGGCCGCACGATCGTCCCGCCCTCGCGCAGGCCCATCCAGATCTCCGCTTTTGCCTGCGCGATCGCGTCGGTCGACCCGAGGAGCTCGATGTGCGCGCTGCCCGCGTTGACGACGACCGCGACATCCGGCTCGGCGAGCTTGGTGAGGTATTCGATCTGCTTGGCGCCGCGCATGCCCATCTCGACGACGGCGTACGCGTGAAACGGGCGCAGCCCGAGCAGCGTGGTGGGCACGCCGGTCTCGTTGTTGAGCGAGCCCGTGGCACCGTGTGTGGGTCCGGCGACGGCGAGTGCCGCGCGCGTGAGGTCCTTCGTCGTGGTCTTGCCGGCGCTGCCGGTGATGGCGACCAGCCGGCCAGTCCAGCGCTTGCGATGCGCGGCCGCGATCGATCCGTAGGCAAGGCGGGTATCGTCGACGATGATCGTCGCGGCTTTCGATTCGATGTCATGCACGCGCGGGCGCGCGACGACCTTGCCGCCGCCGGGCTCGGAGGCGGGAGTCTCCTGGCCGCAGACCATGACGGCGACGGCGCCCGCCTCGATCGCTTTGCCCGTGAAGGCGTGCCCGTCGTGCGTCTCGCCGACGATCGCGACATAGAGATCACCGGGTGCGGCGATTCGACTATCGATGACCAGGCGCGAGACGCGGGTGCCGGGCTCGCCGTGGAAGCCGAGCAAGATGCCCCACTCGCCCTCCTCGATATCGTCTTGCAGCGCGGCCGTCGAGCGGCGGAACCGCTCGAGGATCGCGGCGGCGGCCTCCTCGCGATCGTCGAAGTGGTGCTTCGTGGTGCCGATGATCTGGTAGTCCTCGTGGCCCTTGCCGGCGATCACGATGACGTCGCCCGGCGTCGCCTCGCAGATCGCCGCGCGGATCGCGACGCGACGGTCGACATCGACGAAGAACGGTTTCGGGATGCCGGGCAGGATCTGATCGATGATCGCGCGTGGGTCCTCGGTGCGCGGGTTATCGCTCGTCACGAACGCGAGGTCCGCGAGCTCGGCGACGGCCGCGCCCATCTTCGGGCGCTTTGTCGGATCGCGATCGCCGCCGCAGCCGAACACGCAGAGCAGGCGCCGCTTCGTGAGCGGGCGCATCGCAGACAGCACGTTCGTGAGTGCGTCGGGCGTGTGCGCGTAGTCGACGAAGATGTCGAGGTCCGCGTCGTTCGCGACGCGTTGCACGCGACCGGGGACGCCGGCGATGGCTGCGATGCCCTTGGCGATCGCGTCGTGCGGGATGCCGAGCGCGACGCCGATGCCGACGGAGAGCGCGAGGTTCTCGACGTTGTAGTGCCCGATCAAGGGCTTTGCCTGGATCGCGAGCTCGCCGAGCGGCGTCGCGATCTTTGCCGTGATGCCCTTCACCGACGAGTCCTGCTCGACGACGCGGATCTCGCCCGGCTTGCCAGCCGCGGTCACGCGCAGCGTTTTCGGCGCGCCGGCCGCCATGCCTTCGCCGGCTTCGTCGTCAACATTGACGACCGCGGTGCCCTTCAAGTGCCGCGTGAACAGCAGCCGCTTCGCATCGCGGTAGCCCGCCATCGAACCGTGATAGTCGAGGTGGTCCTGCGTCAGGTTCGAGAACGCGGCGACCTCGAACATCATGCCGGCGACGCGCTGCGCGGCGAGCGCGATCGACGTCACCTCCATCACGACGTGCGTGCAGCCGGCAGCGCGCATCTTCGCGAGCGCCTCGTGCAGCATGTGCGGTGTCGGGGTGGTGTAGCTCGCGGCCTCGACGTGGCCGGGCCAGCGCAGCTCGACGGTGCCGATCACGCCGGGCTTGTGACCGGCGGCGGCGAGGATGGCCTCGACGAGGTAGGTGGTCGTGGTCTTGCCGTTCGTGCCCGTGACGGCGATCAAGGTCATCGCGCTCGCCGGATCGCCGAACATGCGGCCGGTCAAAATTCCGAGCGCGCGCGTCGAATCCGCGACGACGATCTGCGGAACCTTCACGCCGACAACTTCGCGCTCGACGACGACGGCGGCCGCGTTCACCGTCGCTGCGAATTCGTGACCGTCGGCGCGCAGGCCCTTGATCGCGACGAAGAGGTCGCCCGGCTTCACGGCGCGCGAGTCGCTCTGCACGCCCGAGATCTCGACGTTCGCGTCGCCGATCACGCGAGCGTCCAGGCCGTCGATGAGAGCGCGCAGGTTCATATCGATCGAACGCGCAGCCTCACTGATTTCGTGCAGCCACGCAAGCGTCAGTAGAGAGGTTGGGTATTACGGATCTTCGTCGGAGAACCGCAGCAGGACTTTGGCTTGGCTGCCCGCCATGGGGCTCTTACCCGAGACTCGCCCTGGCAATGGATCCTGCGCGATCACGCGCCCGGCGCCGCGAATATCCAGCAGCAGCTGCGCGTCACGCGCCGTATCCATCGCGCGGCGCAGGCTCATGCCGCGAAAGTCGGGAATCTCGATCGACTCCGCGTCGTTGGGGGCAGGCTCCTCGTCGTCCGCGACCTCGATCGCCGCGGGCAACACCGGCGCGGGCTCGGGCTTGACCGGCTTGGGCGACGGCGTCACGCACGTCTTGGCCGGCTGGACCGCGAGTGGGTTGATGACGACACCGGGAACGGGCGGAGGGCAGACCAGCGACTCGCCGGGCACGCCCAGGTAGCGCAGCGCTTCGCTCGCCACCGACGCGAACACCGGACCGGCGACCTTGCCGCCGTAGTAATCGCCGCCGCTCGGCTCATCGACGAGCACGACGATCGCGAGGCGCGGGTTGTCGATCGGCGCGAGCCCGATGAACGAGGAGAGGTAGCGCTTGTCGGCGTACTTCTTCGCCTCGGCGTCCCACTTGTGCGCGGTGCCGGTCTTGCCGCCGCAGCGAAAGCCGGGCACCACGGTCGACGCTGCGGTGCCGCCGTCCTTGCCGCCCTCGAAGACCGACGCCATCATCGCGCGCATCGACTTCGCCGTCTTCTCGGTGACGACCGGTCGCGCCTCGACGATGGTCTTCTTCACGAGCGTGCCGTCCGCCGCCGTGATCGAGTCGACGATCCGCGGCGGCGTGTACATGCCGCCGTTGCCGATCGCCGCGACGGCCGCCGCGATCTGCAGTGGCGTGACGGTGAGGCCGTAGCCGAACGACATCGTCGCGAACTCGATCTCTCGCCACTTCTCGAACGGGCGCAGCGTGCCGACTTGCTCGCCCGGCAGCTCGATCCCGCTCTTCCCGCCGAAGCCGAACCGCTTGAACGCGGCGTGCGTGCGTTCGCGACCCAGCCTCTGCGCGACCTTGACCGCGCCGACGTTCGACGACCGCTTGATGATGCCGCTCGTCGTCAGGTACTTGTCGTGGTGAACGTCGCGGATCGTCTTGTAGCCGATCTTCATCGCGCCGTTTTGCAGATCGAACCAGCTGTCGGCGGTGACCGCGCCTGCGTCGAGCGCGGCGGCGACGGTGAACAGCTTCATCACCGAGCCGGCCTCGAACACGTCGGTGACCGGCCGATTGCGCGCGCCGTTCGCGATGCCCTCGCCGGTGTTCGAGTCGTAGGTCGGAAAGCTCGACATCGCGAGCACGCGGCTCGTCGCGACATCGAGGACGACGACGGTGCCGCTCCTCGCCTTGTGCTGCGTGACCGCATCCGCGAGCGCCTTGTCGGCCATCTCCTGGATGCTGCGATCGATCGTGAGCTTCACGGTCGCGCCGGGCTCGGGCTGCGCGACACCGTCGGCGAACATCCGCTTGCCGCGCGCATCGCGCACCGCGCTCGCCGCGCCGCGCGTGCCGGTGAGGTGCTGGTTCATCGCGAGCTCGACGCCGTCGAGGCCGTTGCCGTCGATGTCGGCGCGGCCGACCACCGGGCCGCCGATCGAGCGCCCGGGATACCAGCGACGCGGTTCCTTCGCGACGACGATGCCGGGAATCTTCGCCGCGCGAAGTTTGGTCGCGAGCTCCGGCTTCACGTGCCGCGCGATCCACACGAAGCGGCGATCGACGCCGAGCTTCTCCTCGAGCGCCGACGCGTCGATGTCGACGAGCGCCGACAGCTTCGACGCCGTCTCGGTGACGTCGCGGATCTCGCGTGGGTTCGCCCAGACCGAGTCGGCATCCGCGCTCACCGCGAGCGGCCGGCCGAGCGAGTCGATGACCTCGCCGCGCGGCGCGGGGATGTTGACGTCGACGGAGTGCTGCCGCGCCGCGAGCTCGCGGTACTTCGGTGCCTCGTTGACTTGCAGCCCATACGCGCGGGCGCCGACGCCGAGAAGCGCGAACGTCAGCACTGCACCCGCGAGGTAGGCGCGCATGCGCGCCGAGTGCGGAATGCCCGGCGTCATCGGTTTGACTCGCAGGCTGCGCTTCATCGCTGCGCCAGCTCTCGCTTGCCGATGATCCTGATCTTGTCGGGAGCGACGGTGGTCATGCCGAGTTGCGTCGCGAGGCGGCGAATCCGATCGGGCGACGAGAGGGTCGCGTGCTCGAGCTCGAGCTGGCGGCGGGTCTCGCGCAACTTGCGGACCTCTTCCGATTTTTTCGAGAGCTGGTACCCGAGCGAGAGCACCTCGTGCTGCCGCTTGACGCGAATGACGCCTGCGGTCACGAGGCAAATCGCGGCGATCACGAGAGCGATGACAACCGGGCGTACGCTCGCTGCCTCGCCATGATGCCGAAATAGTCGATACAGCACGGGCTTCATGCGCTCACCCACTAGACGCTTGGTCCACCGCAGGCGCAATTTTTTGGGCCACACTGAGGTGATGTCTCGCGCGGTGCTCCTCGTCGTCCTCGTGAGCATGGGCTGTGCGCCCGCGCGCTCCAAAGCCGTCGGTCGCACGGGCATGGTGATGTCGATCGCGGGCGTCGTCGGCATTATCGCGAGCGCGGCCGCGTCCTCGTCGACCAACCACTCCGACGAGATGATGTTCGGTTCCTCGGCGGTCAGCGCGATCGGAATCTTGGTGTACGCCGCGCACGAGCTCTCGGGTCCCGAGATCGTCTACCGACAGGAAGATCCGGTGAGCAAGCACATGCGGTGGGCGCGCATCCTGACGGAGCACGCGGCCGGCGCGGCACGGACCGGCAACTGCGCCCGCGTCCGCAAGTTCGAGCCGCGCGTGCGCGTCTACGATTCGAACTATCACGACTTCGTGTTCATGAAGGACCCGGAGATCCTGCGCTGCCTGTCGCCCGCGCCCGCCGGCGAGGCGATCGAGCCTAGCGAGCCGTAGCCATTCGTGCGATGCCATGGCATGCGCGGCTTCGTCATCATCCTGCTCGTCGCGTCGCTGGTCTCGGCTTGCACCATGCGCCAGCGCATCGCCGGTGGTGGCGCGGGAGTCGCCGTCGTCGGTGTCGCGTTGACGTTCTCGACCGAGGTGAAGACCGAGGAAGAGTCGGGCACGCAGGGCACGATCGGCATCGCGTGCCTGCTCACCGGCCTCGTCGTGCTGTTCGTCGCGGCGGCGCTCGAGGAGTCCGCGACCGAAGAGAAGACCAAAGAGGTGCGCCTCGCCGACAAGGCGCCGCCCGTCGTCCCCACGGTGGATCAGCAGGCGATGGCCGCGCAGAAGAAGCGCGATCAAGCGTGGGCGTTGACGAAGCAAGCGCAGGACGCGGCGCGCACCGGTGACTGCGCCAAGGTCACCGAGCTGTCGGCGCAAGTCGGCTCGATCGACGCCGTGTTCTACGCGGACGTCTTCATGAAAGACGTCCCGATCCAGCAGTGCTTCGTCCCCGCCGAACCTCCACCACCCACCGCGCCCGTGCCGCCGCTCGTCGTCCCTGTGACGCCGTAACCACGCCCATACGGCACGCTGTTGCCGCGTCGATGCAGGGCAAGTCCGTGGAACGGCCCGGAATCGGCTGGCCGTCTCGTTGCACATCTCTGCAAACAATGTCGCGCTTCGCTGTCGTCCTCGTCCTCACGTTGCTCGCGACCGGCTGCACGAAGCGCCAGGCCGACTTCGCCTGGTTCGCGGTCGCCGTCGCTGCCGAGGTCGCGAGCCACGCGAACACGAGCTCGGTCGAGTCCTCGGGGACGGGGGTCGCGCAGGCGGATCCAGATCAGTCTCGCGGACCCTCGCCGGCGGATCTGCAGCGCGCGCATGACGTCGCGTGGGAGCTGACGCGCGTCGCGGCGCACGATGCACGAAGCGACAACTGCGACGCGGTCGTGCGCAACGGCAACCACGTGCGCGTGATCGATCCCGCCGTGTTCGCGAACGTGTTCCTGCGCGACCCCGAGATCCAGCGCTGCCTCGCGCTGGCGCCGGCACCCGACGTCACGAGTGGCATTACCGTGATCCAGTAGGCGGCGCGCCGGAGCGAACGTTCGGCGCGGTCGTGCGCTCGCAGATGCGCAGGCGTGCCGAGCGCGAGCGCGGGTTGCGCGCGATTTCCTCGTCGGTGGCGACGATCGCCTTGCGCGAGATCAGCTCGCAGACGGCCTCCACGCGTTCGCCTGCCTGCGCCGCGAGCTTGGGCGGCAGCGACGATGTCCATGCGAGATCGCGGAACCGCTGCTTCACGAGCCGGTCCTCGAGCGAGTGGAACGAGATCACGGCGCAGCGGCCGCCGGGCGCGAGCAGATCGGGGAATACGTCGAGGAAGCGCTCGAGCTGCTCGAGCTCGGCGTTGACCGCGATCCGCAGCGCCTGGAAGGTGCGCGTCGCGGGATTGATCTTCGACTTGCGCTGCTCGGCCGCAGGAATCGCGCGCGCCACGAGGTTCGCGAGATCAGTCGTGGTCGCGAGCTGCTCGTCGCGGATCGCCTCCTTGATCATCCGGGCGATCTTCTTCGCGTGGCGCTCCTCGCCGAGGTCCCGGATCACGTCCGCGAGCGTGTCGGCATCGGTGTCGCGCATCAGCTCGAACGCGGTCGGTCCGCGCGTCGGATCCATCCGCATGTCGAGCGGCCCGGTCTTGCCGAACGAGAAGCCGCGCTCGGCGACATCGAGCTGTGGCGAGGACACGCCGAGGTCGAGGACGATGCCGTCGGCCTTCGTTCCGCCGAGAACCTCAGCAATGTCGGCGAACTGGCCATGAATCAGGCGCGTCCGGCCCGCATGTGGCGCGAGCCGGGCGTGTGCGGACTCGAGCGCGGTTGGATCGCGGTCGATGCCGACGAGCGTCACGGTCGCGTTCGCCTCGAGAATCAAGGCTGCGTGGCCCGCACGTCCGAGCGTTCCGTCGACATAAGTGCCGTGATCCCGAACGGCTAGGCCGTCGATGACCTCACTCGCGAGGACGCTGATATGCGCGGGGCCAGTCACACCAAGACATCACGTAGCATGACGAAATCTTTGCCCTCTAGTCGCAATTGGGGTGCAATAGCGTGTAGGGATAGTCCGCACCATTCCTTGACGATCCGGATGGTGGACCGTAGACTCCACCGATTCCAACGAGCTGCGCGAACCACAGGATTAACAAGTGCTTAGGTACAAAGAAACCGAGGATATCGATGCGCGCTTCAGTGAAGTCGAGCGCATCGTTACCGCGTGGCGCGCGCGTGTTGGAACGTCGAACCCGGTCGCGCGCACCGAGTTCAACAACCGCCTTCGCATCTCGCTGATCCACCACGACGCCGCCCTCGAAGGCGAGGTCCTGTCGTACAGCGAGATCAAGGCCGCGGTCGATCCGAGCATCATCAGCGACCCATCGCTCATCCCATCGTACGAAGAGATCCGGCGCTTCGATGACGCCTGCAACTTCGCGGCGGAGCAAGCAGCGAACAACAAGAAGAAGCCGTTCAAGCTCGATACGATTCGCGACATCTACGCGATCCTGGCGCCCGAGGAGAAGCCGAAGGCCCTCCCGTTCCGCAAGGAGAACCCGCTCCACCGGCTCTACTATCACGACATCGCGCCGCCGGAGAAAATCCTCCCGCTGATGCGCAAGCTCGGCGAGTGGATCGACGAGCCGACGACCAAGCACCTGCATGTGATCGAGCGCGTCGCCACGCTGCACTCGCGCTTCATGCAGATCTTCCCGTGGGCCAAGGAGAGCGGCCGCACGATCCGCGTCGCGTCGAACCTCCTCCTGCAGGAGGCCGGCTACCCGATCGCGATCGTCCACTCGATCGATCGCCAGCGCTACTACGAGTCGCTGCGCAACGATCACCTCGGCCTCACGTCGCTGTACCTCGAAGCCGTGCAGACCACGGCCGAGACCGAGATGCGCGTCTACGACGAGGCCCAGAAGGGCCCGACGAAGCGACGCTCGAAGAAGCAGTCCGGCGCGAACGGCGGGTAAAGCGCGTGTCGTGCCGGGTTCCAGAGATATCGTTGTCACGCAGCGCCTGACCATCCCGGCCGGTGAGCTGGAGATGTCGTTCGCGCGCTCGGGTGGATCGGGCGGACAGAACGTCAACAAGGTCTCGAGCAAGGTCGACTTGCGGTGGAATCCGCAGACGTCGACGGCGCTGACCCACGACGATCGCTCGCAGCTCCTCGATCGCTTGAAGAACCGGCTCACCACCGACGGCTACTTGATCGTGACGTCGCAGCTCACGCGCGATCAGATCAAGAACCGCGACGACGCGATGGACAAGCTCACGCTGATCGTCCGCGCGGCACTCTTCCGCGAAAAGCCCCGCAAGCCGACCAAGGTGTCGAAGGGTGCGAAGCGGCGGCGCGTCGAGGCCAAGCGCCGCCACTCCGAGAAGAAGACGAATCGTCGCTACGACGACTGACTCGCACCATTCTCGTTCGCGGTTCCGCTTCCCTATTCACTATTCGAAGAATCGGTCAGCTGCGGCGGAAGGTCGTGCACCGGGCGTCGCGCTACGGCCGTGCCGTTCTACTCAGCGTGAGGACGCTGCGCTCTTCGGCGGCCTGCCGCGGTGCGGCGACCAATCGTGAATAGGGAAGCGGAACCGGAACGGCGAACCGGATCTTCGCTACTTCACGTACGCGAGACCGACGCTGACGTAGAGCGACTTGCCAACGCTCGGATACAAGCTGCCGGCCTCGTCGCTCGTCAGCAGGCTCGCGAAGCCCGCGCCGAGCACGACCTTGATCGTGCTGACCTTGACGTCGGCGACGAGGCCCGCGCCAAGGCGACCGCCGTCTTCAGCGCCGAGCTTGAAGTCGTCGCCGGTGTAGAGGCCGACCATCGCACCGATGTGCGCGACGCTGCCCGCGCGGAACAGCGCGGTCACGGGCAACTGCGCACCCGTGACTGTCGGGCTGCCGGCTTGATAAACGAACGCGGGCTCGATCACGAGGTACATCGGACCGGCCTTCGCGCGGATCCACGGGCCAAGGGCGAGCGCGACGTCGTAGTCCGCATCGTCCGAGTACGCGAAGGCGTCCTGTTGCGAGAGCAGGATGCCAAAGTGCTTCATGAATCCGATCTCGGTCCAAACGCCGATCGTGGCGCCGAGGCGAAGCTCGGCACGTGCGAGGGCGCCGCCGAACGTGGCGAAGCCGTCGGGCTTCGAGACGGCGAGTGGTATGCGCGCACCGACTGATATCGCATCGGTGACGTTGTAGCGAGCGCGCGGCTCGACACCGATCACGTTGAACGTCTTGTCGATCGCGCTGCCGAAGTGCACGCGCAAGCCGACCGCGAAGTGACCGGCCTGGGCGGCAACGCGATCGTCTCGCTGTTGAGGCGTCTCGCCCTCACGAACATCCGAGTCCTCGTCGGCGAGCGCGGGCGAGGCAGACAGCAGCAACGCGGCAAACGATGGCAATAGGCGCTTCATAGTTCCCCCGATTTAACGATAGACGGACAGGAGATCGCCGTCTTCATTTCGGAAACAAAACTACCCGAGCGCTGCTCGAACGAGCAGGTCGGATGTCTGCGGCGCCAGCGCCCATGCGGCAGCCTCCGCACGCAACGCGTCCAGCTTCGCGATCGCGCGAGCGCCATCTTCGAGGTGTTGCGCGATCGCACGCGCGCGCGCCTCCGCGATCTTCGCAAAACCCGCCGGCACGCGCGCTGCACATCCTCGGTACATGCGAATGGTCGGTCTCGGAGCAGCAATCCTTATCTCGGTCGTCTTGCTACTCGTCGTCGCGCTCGTCGGGCGCGTGGCGGGCTATGACATCTCGCTCGGCAGCTCGATCCTGGCGACCGTCGTGTTGACGGTCGTCGTGAATCTCGTGCTCGGCGCGTTTGCCCGCCGCAATCGCCGCTACTAGTAGCGGTAGTGGTCGGGCTTGTACGGCCCGTCGACGGACACGCCGAGATATTCGGCTTGCGCCTTCGACAGCTGCGTCAGCTTCACTCCGACCTTACCGATGTGCAGGCGCGCGACCTTCTCGTCGAGCTTCTTCGGCAGGACGTAGACCTTGCCGATCTCGAACTTCATGCCGGTCATCTCGTCCTGGCCCTTCGTCGCGTTGGCCCACAGCGCCATCTGCGCGATCGTCTGGTTCGTGAACGAGTTCGACATCACGAACGACGGGTGACCCGTCCCGCAGCCGAGGTTCACGAGGCGGCCGCGCGCGAGGAGCGTGATGCGCTTGCCGTTCGGGAAGATGAACTGATCGACCTGCGGCTTGATGTTCTCTTCTTTGATCTCTTTGTTGTTCTCGAGCCACGCGACCATGATCTCGCTGTCGAAGTGGCCGATGTTCGCGAGGATCGCCTCGTCCTTCATCGCGACGAAGTGCTTGTCGGTGATGACGTCCATGCAGCCGGTCGCGGTGACGAAGATGTCCGCCATCGAGGCGGCCTCGTCCATCGTCGTGACCTCGTAGCCTTCCATCGCGGCCTGGAGCGCGCAGATCGGATCGATCTCGGTGATGAGGACGCGGGCGCCGAGGCCACGCGCTGCGTGCGCGCAGCCCTTGCCGACGTCACCGTAACCGGCGACGACGACGACCTTGCCCGCGACCATGACGTCGGTCGCGCGCTTGATGCCGTCGAACAGCGACTCGCGGCAGCCGTACAGGTTGTCGAACTTCGACTTCGTGACCGAGTCGTTGACGTTGATGCACGGGAACAGGAGCGAGCCCGTCTTCGCCATGTCGTAGAGGCGGTGGACGCCCGTGGTGGTCTCCTCGGAGACGCCCTTGATCTCGGCGCCGATCTTCGTGAAGCGCTGCTTGTCGTTCTTCAGCGACTCGGTGAGCACCGAGTAGATGACGCGCATCTCTTCGTTGGTGGCGGTCTTCGGATCGGGCGCGGCGCCCTTCTTCTCCGACTCGACGCCCTTGTGCACGAGGAGGGTGAGGTCACCACCGTCGTCGAGGATGAGGTTCGGACCCTTGCCACCCTTGAACGCCGTGAGCTGCATCTCGATGCACTGCCAGTACTCCTCGAGGTTCTCGCCTTTCCACGCGAACACGGGGACGCCGGCCTGCGCCATCGCGGCGGCGGCTTCGTCCTGCGTCGAGTAGATGTTGCACGACGTCCACGTGACCTCGGCGCCGAGCGCGACGAGCGTCTCGATGAGGACGGCGGTCTCGATCGTCATGTGGAGGCAGCCCGCGACGCGTGCGCCGTTGAGCGGCTTCTGCGCGCCGTACTCGGCACGCAGCGACATGAGACCCGGCATCTCCTTTTCGGCCATGCGGATCTTCTTGCGGCCGAGCTCGGCCAGCGAGATGTCTTTGATTTTGAATGCGGGGAACTCGGTGCGGGTATTCATGAGCTTCTCTTCTTTCTAGGGCCTTGGCCTACAATGATCTGCAGTACCGGCTTGTGCGGAGACGGAAACGGTTGCGCGACGACGATGTCGAGATCAGACATCCAGCCGCGAAGCTTCTGGGGATCGAAGCCGAGCCACACGTCGCCTTGCTCGCGCATCGATTCGTCGTCGTGCGGGAGGTAGTCGACGATCACGAGGTGACCGGCGGGGTGGAGGAGGCGCGTGGCAGACGCGATCGCATCTTGCGGGCGCGCCGCGTGATGGAGCACGCGCGCCATGACAACGAGATCTGCGCCGCCGCGCTGCGCGATGTCCTGCAGGAGCGCGGCATCGTCGACGTCGCCTTCATGGAGGCGCACGTTCGGAAGGCGGCGCTCTGCGATCATCGTGGCGCAGCGCGCGAGACGTGCGGCGCTGCGATCGACGGCGACGACGCGCTGATAGATCGGCGAGAGCAGCGGCAACAACGCGCCGTCGCCCGTGCCGATATCGACCGCGAGCTCGGTGCGCGGCAACAGCGGCGCGAGGATCGGCAGCCAGGTGGCAAGCTCGGGCAGGGGTGCGATCGGCTCGCTCGCGGCTTCCTCGAAGAACCGGCGCGAGAGCTCTTCACGCAGCGCGATCACGCTGGGGATCCGCGCGAGGCTGCCGTCGGTGGTGCACAGCTTGTGACCCTCGGCGAGCGCCGAGTCCACGATCACGTCCCCGCTGGTCATCGTGCGGAGCAGCGTGCGCGTGCCATCGCGGCGCGCTGACAGGAGCCCGGCTTCCCGGAGCGGCTGACTCTTCTTTGTGATCTGCGGTTGGCTCTCGCCGAGCAACGATGCGAGCTCGCCGACGGTCAGCTCTTCTTCGGCACACAGTGCGAGCAAACGCAGGCGGTCCTCATCTCCGAGGAGACGGAAGAGGTCCGCACGGGGCGCCAGCTGCACGAGGATTCTTATATTCCATCATGCGCATGAAGGCAACAGTCCGAAAACCAGAGCTGCAAAGAAGTGTTGTGAGCCCCGGTCGCACCAAACCTAGCCACGATGGTCGTTTGACTATCAAAACCCTGCCCCCTACCATCGTTTGAGACAGCAATGTCCACGGGTTCGGGCGGCAAGCCACCAAGTGGTAGCCAGCCGGGGAGGGCAGCGGCCGATACCCCGCAGCGGCTCGTCGTCCGTTCTGGGGGCGACAGCGGGATGGGCGCGACCGCAACGGATGCGATGGGCGCGCACGACACCGCTGTTGCCATGGCGAGCAAAACGTCATCGACGATCGGCGCGCTCGAAACACCGGCGGCTGGAGTGAGCGCGCTGCCGAGTAACTCGCTCGGTGGAACGCTCGCCGAGATCGTCGGCACGACACTGTCCGGACGCTATCTCGTCACGCGCAAGGTCGGGCAGGGCGGCATGGGTGCCGTCTACGAAGCGACGCACACGCTGATCGGCAAGCGCGTCGCGGTCAAGGTCCTGCTCGAGAAGTACGCGCAGCGCGAAGCGATCGTGAAGCGCCTCAAGCAAGAGGCGCAGCTCGCGTCGTCGATCGGCAACGAGCACATCATCGACATCACCGACTTCGGCTCGACCGAAGACGGCCGCACGTTCGTCGTGATGGAGTTCCTCGACGGAGAATCGCTCGCAGAGTGCCTCGCGCGCGAATCCAAGCTCTCCGAGCAACGCATCCTCCGCATCATCCAGCAGACCGCGAGCGCGCTCGGCGCCGCGCATGCGAAGGGCATCGTCCACCGCGACATCAAGCCCGAGAACGTGTTCCTGCTGCGCCGCAAGGAGCAGGACTTCGTGAAGGTCGTGGACTTCGGCATCTCGAAGTCACTCCGCGTGAGCGACGAGCAGGAAGAGGCACAGCGGCTCACGCAGACGGGCATGGTGCTCGGCACGCCGCTCTACATGTCGCCCGAACAAGCGCGCGGCGACGACGAACTCGATCACCGCGTCGATCTCTACGCGCTCGGCGTGATCATGTACGAGGCCGCGACCGGTCGCGTGCCGTTCTCCGGCAACAACTACCTCTCCGTCATCTCGCAGGTCCTGAACGAATCGCCAAAGCCGCCGCGCGCACTTCGCCCCGAGCTCACGGACGAGTTCGAGGCGATCGTGCTCAAGGCGATGGCGAAGGATCGCAAAGATCGCTACGCGAACGCCGACGAGATGGTCGCGGATGTGAGCGCGGTCCTCGACGATCCGACGCACTCGACGGAGCGCGCGAAGATCACCGGCCCCCGCAAGAAGATCGGCGCGAAGCAATCCGCCACGCGATATCTGATCTGGATCGGCGGCGTCATCATGATCGCCGGCGTCGCGATCGTCGCGGTCACGCAGCTGATGAAGTCGTCGCCTGCGAAGAAGCAAGCGTACGTCGTCGACGATGCGGGCGTGGTCTCGCTCGCCGTGGATGCGGGTGCTGTGGCCCCGACGCCGACCGACGCCGCCGAGACCGCGATGTACGAGATGACGATCGAGTCCGTGCCGAAGGGCGCGGAGGTCACGATCAACGGCGAGCTGCGCGGCAAGACGCCGCTGAAGCTGCCGTTCGTGCTCGCGAGCAAGGAAGTCACCGGCTCGATGCTCCTCGCCGGCTACGACGAGCAGCCATTTAGCTTCAATCCGCTCGAGCGTCAGAAGCAGAACCTGAGCGTATTCCGCGTGACGCTGAAGAAGCCGAAGGGCGGCGCAGTACCAGTTCGCCTACCGAAGCAAGGATCCGGTACGGGTTCGAGCGGCCCCGTGAAGCAGAACAACAATACGAACCCCGACTTCACGCCGAATCCGTTCACGGGCAGTGGTAACGTCCCCTCGAAGAAGTGAGGCTCGCCGCCACGATTTTCGTCGGCATCGCGCTGACCGGGACGCTGCACGCGCAACCGGCGGGACCGATCGCGCTCACGCTCGAGATCGATGACTGCCCGAAGCCCGACGAAGGCCTGTCGCAGCAAGAGCTGGTGAAGCGCGGCGGCGAGCGCTTCGACCGTGGCAACACGCTCTATACACAGGGCGACTACACCGGCTCGGTGAAGGAGCTCGTCGGCGCGTACTGCACGATCCCGTTTCCTTCGATCCTGAAGAACATCGGGCAGAGCTACGAGCGCCTGCTCGAGTACGAAAAAGCGATCGGCTATCTGCAGCGCTACGCGGATGCGATCACGCCGCAGACCAAACGCGAGTCGGACTGCGCCGTCGAGCCGATGTCCGACAAGTCGAACACGCTGCGCCGCATCGAGGTGTTGAAGCGCCTCGAGGCGCACGTCTTCGTCGAGACCACGCCGCCCGATGCGACCGTCACGGTGATGGCGCGCGAGCGGCGCGTCGCGTACGGCAACAGCGGCAAGGAGCTGCTCGTCGGCGGCGGCAAGTACGAGATGATCATCGAGAAGGTCGGGCACAAGACGGAGCGCCGGGCGATCGAGGTGAAGATCGGCAAGCCGTACACCTACTTTGTCGAGCTGAAGAAGCTCGAGGGCCGGCTCTCGATCCAGACCACGCCGTCGGACGCGCGCGTGTTCCTCGACAAGCGGTTCGTTGGCGTCGGGCGCGCCGTCGAGGACCTGCCGGCGACGTCGTACTCGCTGCTCGTCGAGGCGTCGGGACGCGAGGAGCACGTCGAGACCATCGAGGTGCTGCCGAACCGCGAGAACCGCTTCAACATCGAGCTCAAGCCCAAGCCGCAGTTCGGGCGGCGGCAGCTGATCGTGTTCGCCGGCATCGGCGGCGCGATCGCGACCGGCTCGCTCCTGTACGCGTTCGAGGACACCGCGATCGCCGGCGTTGGCTCCTTGGCGGGCATCGGCGCGGGTCTCCTCGGCAGCTATCTCTATCTGCCGGAGGCCGTGCCGCTCGGCACGGCGAACGTGACGATCACGACGTCGATCGCCGCGAGCATCGCGGGGATCGCGACGACGCTCGCGTTCACCGACGATCAAGGCGTCGTCGAGCCGGTGCTCGGCGCGAGCATGTTCGTCGGCGCCGGTGCCGGGTATTACTTCGGCAATCGCACGAAGATCAACCCCGGCGATGCGGCGCTGCTCAACACCACGATGCTGTGGGGCTCGATGGCGGGCATCGGCTTCGCCGTCTCGTTCGGCGCGGGCCGCGAGCTGACGGCGGGCCTCGTGCTGTCGGGGCTCGGGATGGGCACGATCGGCGGCCTCGTGATGACGAACTACTACGACATCAGCCGCACGCACGCCGCGCTGATCGATGTCGGCGGCGTGATCGGCACGATCGGCGGCCTCGCGGCGGAGAGCATCGCGTATCGCGATGACCAGAACACGACGCGGCAGGAAGAGCACGCGGCCAACTTCGCGCTCGGTGGCATGGCGCTCGGCCTCATCCTCGCCGGCGTGTTCACGCGCAACATCGACGAGCCCAAGGTTCCGATCACGCCGGCGCTCGGCACGGTGAAGGACGCGAGCGGCGCCTCGACGTCGACGCTCGGCTTTGGAGGCCAGTGGTGAGCGAGCACAAGCACAGCGCGTGTCCGCTCGACTGCCCGGACCTGTGCGGGCTCGACGTCACCGTCGAGGACGGTCGGGTGATCCAGGTCGAGGGCGACACGCGCGGGCCGATCACGAACGGCTTCATCTGCGGCAAGGTTCGCAAGATCACCGAGCACCTCTACGGCGACGACCGACTGACGAAGCCGCTCGTGCGCGTCGGACCGAAGTCCGAGGGCAAGTTTCGCGAGATCTCGTGGGACGACGCGCTCGGCCTGATCGCGGATCGCATCTCGACGATCTGCGCGAAGTCCGGTGGCGAGGCGATCCTGCCGTATCACTACGGCGGCTCGAACGGCTGGCTCACCGACGGCGCACTCGGCACGCGGCTGTTTCGCCGGCTCGGCGCATCGCGCCTCTTGAAGACGTTCTGCGCAGCGGCGACCACCGCGGCCGCGCAGGGCCTCTACGGCGTGATGCCGGGCGTCGCGCTCGAAGACTACGAGCACGCGAAGTTGATCGTGCTGTGGGGCGTGAACCCGTCGGTCACGGGCATCCACCTCTTGCCGATCATCGAGAAGGCGCGCGCGAATGGCGCGAAGCTCGTCGTCGTCGATCCGCGCAAGACGCCGCTCGCACGCCGCGCCGATCTACACCTCGCGGTGCGGCCCGGCGCGGATCTGCCGGTCGCGCTCGCGATGATCCACTCGCTGTTCGCGCGCGGGTTCGCGAATCGCGAGTTCCTCGCGAAGCACGCGACCGGCGCGTCCGAGCTCGCGATTCGCGCGGCGCGATGGACGATCACCGGCGCGTCCGCCGAGGCCGGCATCGAGCCGCGCCTGCTCGATAGATTTGTCGACCTCTACGCGCGCAGCTCGCCCGCCGTGCTCCGCCTCGGCTGGGGACTCGAGCGCAACCGCAACGGTGGCAGCGCGGTCGCCGCGATCCTCACGCTGCCCGCGATCGCCGGCAAGTTCGGCGTGCGCGGCGGCGGCTACACGATGTCGAACGGCGATGCGCGGTGGGGTGTCTCGTCGGAGACCTGCATCGAAGAGCCAGTGCCTTCGACCCGCGCCGTCAACATGTCCGAGATCGGCAAGGCGCTCGCGACGCTGCGTGACCCGCGCATCGAGATGATGTTCGTCTACAACTGCAATCCCGCGGTCACCGCGCCGGATCAGACGGCGGTGGTGCGCGAGCTCCAGCGCGACGACCTGTTCGTCGTCGTGCACGAGCAGGTGATGACGGATACGGCGCGGCTCGCCGACGTCATCTTGCCGTCGACCGCGTTCCTCGAGCATCGCGACCTGAAGGTCGGATACGGCGCGATGCGCATGTACGATTCGCCCGCCGTTGCCACGCCGGTCGGCGAGTCGCGCAGCAACAACCAGGTGTTCGGCGCGCTCCTCGAGAAGCTCGGGCTCGTTCGTCCGGGCGACGCGATGACCGACGACGAGCTCGTCGCGAAGACCTTCGCGGGCTCGCCGCAGGGCAGCGAGCTGCGCACCGAGCTCCAGCAGCGCGGCGTCGCATCTCCGCCCGAAGGCGCGCGTCCGGTGCCGTTCGTCGACGTGTTCCCGAGCACGCCCGACCAGAAGATCCACCTCGTCCCCGAGTCGCTCGATCGCGAGGCCGAGGCAACCGGCGGGCTCTACATGTATCGCGGGGATCCGCGCACGGAGCAGTATCCGCTCGCGCTGATCTCGCCCGCGCTGTCGACGCAGATCAGCTCGACGTTCGGCCAGCTGCGCAAGGTGCCGGCCGCGCTCGAGATGGCGCCGTCGGATGCAACCGCGCGCGGGATCTCCGAGGGTGACCGCGTGCGGATCTGGAACGCGCTCGGCGAGGTGCACTGTCGCGTGCGGATCTCGCCCGACGTTCGCGCCGGCGTCTGCGTGTTGCCGAAGGGCCTGTGGCGCAAGCACACCGACAATGGCTTCACGTCGAACGCGCTGATCCCGCCGACGTTCGCTGACCTCGGCGGGCAGGCCGCGTACAACGACGCGCGCGTCGACGTCGCGAAGCTCGACTGACGCTCACGCGAGCGCGAGCGCGAGCGCGACACCCGCCGCGATCGCGACGATCGCGCCGATCACGAGCCACATGCGGTTCGACTTCACCTGCGGCACGATCTCGGACCGTGTCTTGACCTTTGTTGGCGGTGGCACGCCGAGCGTCGTCCCGACGAGCGGCTGATTCGCCGCGGCGAGGCCGGGCGCGGACACGGCGGGGGGGATCGACTCGCCGGTGTTTCGGCCCGTGCCACGACCGTGCGTGCTCTTCGCGGGCATCCCGGGATTCGTGCCGTGGAGGCCGCCGCGTTGCTCGAGCGGCGGCTCCGAGCTCGGACGTACAGGATCGGGCCGGCTGCCGCTCGCCGGCTGGGAGAGCGGCGGCTGCGAATTGGAACGCAGCATCGGCTGCTTGTCGGTGCGCAGCTGCGAGCGGCGCTCCGGGATCGAGCCGACGATCGGATCCGCGCCGACGCGTGAGGCGGAGATCTCGGGCGGCTTCGAGAGCGGTGGCTTCGAGAGACCTTGGAAGGAAGCCATCTCGATACCCGCAGCCGTTCGCGTCGGTAGCTTCGTCGTGCGGAGGCGCTTGATCACGGTGCGCACGGCCGCGAGTGACGGACGCGCGGCGGGCTCCTTCGAGAGCATCGCGTCGACGAGCTGCACCATCTCGGCCGGCAGGTCGGGAATGATGTCGCGCAGCGACGGAGGCGGCTCTTCCGCGTGGGCTTGCAGCGTCGCGAACGCATCGCCGAGCGACGGGAACGGGCGCTGCCCGGCGAGGATCTCGAACGTGACGATGCCGAGCGCGTAGACGTCGGTGCGGTAATCGACGCCGATGCCGCGCGCCTGCTCGGGCGACATGTATTCGGGCGTGCCGAGCATGACGCCGGTCTTCGTCGTGAATGGCGCGATGCCGGCCTCCGGCATCAGCTTCGCGAGCCCGAAATCGAGGAGGCGCACGTCGGGCCAATCGTCGTCGCGCTCGACCAGGAAGATGTTGTCGGGCTTGAGATCGCGATGCACGAAGCCGCACTCGTGCGCGGCGATCAGCGCGGACGCGGTGTCGTCGATGACCGCAGCCGCTTCGCTCGGGTGCAGCGCGCCGCGCTTGATGCGCTTGCGCAGCGTCTCACCGACGAGCAGGTCCATCACGTGATACGCGCGCCCGTCGGGCAGCGTACCGAACGCGAAGATGTCGATGATGTTCGGATGGCCGATCTGATTCACCGCGCGCGCTTCCTGGATGAAGCGCTCGACGATGATCGGCGACTTCGAGACCTCGGGCTTGAGCACCTTGATCGCGGCGCGCTTGCCGATCAGCGGATGCGTCGCGCTGTAGACGTAGCCCATGCCGCCCTTGCCGAGCTCGCCTTCGATGATGTAGCCGTGGACTTCCGTCCCGGGGCCGAGTCGCGCGTCGCGCTTCGTCTCCTCGAAATCGGGCAACACATCCGCCGCGGTCGTGTGCTCGTCGTCCTCCACCTTCACCCCGATTGTACGGCAATGGCCGTGGATCGGTTCACAGGGTGGCGAGGAAGGCGAGCAGGGCCTCGCGGTCGCGTTTGGATGCGAGGCGGAACGCCTCACGCGCGGCATGGGCCTCGCCGCCGTGCCAGAGGATCGCCTCGGCGACGGTGCGCGCGCGGCCGTCGTGGAGGAACGTCGCGTCGGGAGCGACGAGCTGTGTGAGGCCGAGGCCCCACAGCGGCGGCGTTCGCCACTCGACACCCTCGGCGAGGAAGTCGCGGCGCGCGTCGGTCAGGTCATCGCCGACGTCGTGCAGCAGCAAGTCCGTGTACGGATGGATCGTCTGCCGCACGAGGTGCGGATTGGGGTGTCTCGCGCCGGTCTCGATCGTCGGCGTGTGACAGCTCGCGCATCCGAACGTGTCGAACAGCAGCCGCCCGCGCGACGCGTTGCCATCGCGCGCGGCCGCCTTGGGGACCGCGAGCGTCGCGAGGAAGTACGTCGTTTGCTCGAGCTGCACGCGGCTGACATCGCTCATGCCATCCGGCTCGGGAAAGATCGCGTTCGTCAGCCCGATGTCGTTGACGAACGCGCCGGCCACTTGCTCGGCGAGCGTCACGACGTTCGCCTTGTGACCGAAGCGACCGACGCGCGTCTCCTGCGCGAGCACGTCCCAGACCAGGTTCACGCGGCCAGAGATGCCGTCGCCATCCGCGTCGTCGGGATCCGCGAGCGCGAGCAGCGTCTCGTCGTCGATCGCCTCGAGCAGGCCCAACCCGAACACCGTCTGCGCCTGGCGATACGACTTCGCGAACTGCGCGACCGGCTCGCCACTCGGCTTGGTGATCTCGACGCGCGGATCGCGAAGCGTCACGACTTCGCCATCGCCGTACATGATCGTGCGCTCGACCCACGAGAGCGACGCCCTGACCTCCGGTGTTCCTAGGACCGCGTGGTCTTGCAGTTGCAATCCGAAGTCGGGTACCGGCACCGGTCCACCTGGCACCGCCGGCGTGCCGGCATCGAGGCTGACGCGGATCAGCGCTTGCGAGCCAAACACGGACGGCCCGATCTGCGAGAGCCCGCGCCCGTTGCCGTCGTGACACGCGCCGCACGCGTTGTGATTGAACAGCGGGCCGAGCTGCGGCGGGATCCACTGAAACGCGAACGGTCCGCGACCGAACCGATGCTGTTCGCCCTCGTCGATCGAGAGCGTCGGCAGGTGGTGTGTGAATGCGAGCGCGCTGCGATCGTCGACGGTCTGAGCGCCGCCCTGCATGCGCTCGTCGTCTTCGGCGTTATCACCGCATCCGGCGCATGCGACAAGGCACAGGACGGGCAGCCACCTCACGGGACCAGGATATCAGCTCACGGCGCGATCCCGGCGATGTTGTCGAGCGCCCCGACGATCTCGCAGACCAGCACCCGTGAGGCGAGCTAAGGCATTGAATCGCGCAGCGTCAGGCGATGCGTTCGCCTGCGATCAAGTGCTCGTAGGTCTCGCGCGTGCGAATCACCGTGTACGTGTCGCCGTGCACGAGGACCTCGGGCGCGCGCGGCCGCGTGTTGTAGTTCGACGCCATGGTCGCGCCGTACGCGCCCGCCGCGCCGATCCAGAGCAGCTCGCCGCGTGCGAGCTCGGGCAGCTCGCGATCGCGCGCGAGAAAGTCGCCGGTCTCGCAGATCGGGCCGACGACGTCCGTCGTGATCGCGGGGCGGTTTGGATTCACGACCGGCTTCATCGGGTGATACGCCTGGTAGAGCGCGGGGCGCATCAGATCGTTCATCGCCGCGTCGACGATCGTGAAGTGCTTCGCCTCGTTGCGCTTGCGAAACAGCACGCGGCTGACGAGCGCGCCGGCGGCGCCGACGATCACGCGGCCGGGCTCCGTGTACACGGAGATGCCGAGCTCGACGAGCGGCGCGAGCGCGGCACGCACCGCGACGCCGTACTCGGCGGGCGAGGGGACGACGTCGCCCTTGCCGTAATCGATGCCGAGGCCGCCGCCGATGTCGACGTGATCGAGCTTGATGCCATCGCTCGCGAGCTCGTTCACGAGCTTCACGAGGTGGGCGATCGAGTCCGTGAACGGCGACGTCTTGATCAGCTGCGAGCCGATGTGGAAATCGACGCCCGAGACCGCGAGGCCAGCGAGCTTGCTCGCGGTGCGCAGGAGGCCGCGCGCTTCGGCCATCGAGACGCCGAACTTGTTCTGCTTGAGGCCGGTCGAGATGTACGGGTGCGTCTCGGGATCGACGTCGGGGTTCACGCGCAGCGCGATCTTGGCGCGCTTGCCGACGCTCTGCGAGACGCGATCGAGCACGTGGAGCTCTTCCTCGGACTCGACGTTAAAGCAGCCGATGCCGGCCGCGAGCGCGGTCTTCATCTCGTCCTCGGTCTTGCCGACGCCGGAGAACACGACCTTCTTCGGATCGCCGCCGGCTTTCTGCCAGCGATAGAGCTCCCCGGCCGAGACGATGTCCGCACCGGCGCCGAGCTGCGCGAGGACCGCGAGCACACCGAGCGAGCTGTTCGCTTTCACCGCATAGCAGACGCGATGTGGGATGCCTTCGAGCGCGGTATCGAACGCTTTGTACGCGCGCTCGAGCTCGCCGCGACTGTAGACATAGACAGGTGTGCCGACCTCCGCCGCGATCTTCGCGAGCGGAACCTGTTCACAATGGAGCTCGTCTCCGACGTATTCGAATGGACCAGACATCGGGCGCGTTCATAGCACGCCCAGTTCTTTCTCGACGCGCTCGATCTCGCCGACGACACGCGTTCGCGCTGGACCACCGGGAAGGTCGCGGCGATCCACGGCGCGCACGGGGTCGAGCCACTCTGCGAGGTCGGGCTCGAACGATGGATGTGCGGCGCGCAGCTCGTCGAGCGAGAGGGCGGCGAGCTCGACGCCGCGATCGCTGGCGACGCGCACGAGGTGACCCGCGATGTCGTGCGCCTCGCGAAACGCGACGCCCTTCGTGACGAGGTAGTCGGCGATCTCGGTCGCGACCAGGTAGCCCTTGTCGACGGCGTCGCGCATCGCGCGGACGTCAAACGTCGTCGCCGCGATCATGCCGGCCGCGACCGTCAGCGATGCTTCGAGCGTCTCGACCGCGTCGTAGAGCGGCTCCTGGGTCTCCTGGAGGTCCTTGTTGTAGGCCAGCGGCAGGCCCTTCACGATCGTGACGAGCGTGACCCACGCACCGACGACGCGGCCGGCCTTGCCGCGCACGAGCTCGGCGAGGTCAGGGTTCATCTTCTGCGGCATCAGCGACGATCCGGAGCAGTACGCCTCGCCGATCTTCGCGAAGCCGAACTCCGACGAGGTCCACAGCACGAGCTCCTCGCCGAGCCGGGAGAGGTGAATCTGCGCGAGCGCGCAGGCCGCGACGATCTCGATCGCGAAGTCACGATCACCGACGGCATCGAGCGAGCTCGACGTCACGCCGTCGAATCCGAGCGCCTTCGCGACGTGCTCGCGATCGATCGGCAGCGTCGTGCCGGCGAGCGCGCCCGAGCCGAGCGGCGAGATGTTCGCGCGCTTCGCGGCGTCGGTGAGCCGCCCGCGATCGCGGACCAGCATCGCGTCGTACGCGAGCAAGTGATGCGCGAGCCGCACGGGCTGCGCGCGCTGCAGGTGCGTGTAGCCGGGCAACAGCGTGTCGACGTGCGCGCGTGCCTGTGCGACGAGTGCGCGGCGCATGGCGTCGATCGCAGCGACCAGCCGTGCGACCGCATCCCGCGCGTAGAGGCGCAGATCCGTCGCGACCTGATCGTTGCGACTACGGCCGGTGTGCAGGCGGCGGCCGGCGTCGCCGATGTCGTCGATCAGCCGCGCCTCCACATTCATGTGCACGTCCTCGAGCGCGGCGTCCCACGCGAGCTCGCCGCTCGCGAGCTTTTGCTCGACGCGCCGAAGTCCGTCGACGATCGCCTGTGCATCGGCCGCCGTGATGATGCCGCGCGCCGCGAGCATCTGCGCGTGCGCGATCGAGCCGGCGACATCGTGCGGGAGCAGGCGGTGATCGAACGCGACGGATGCGTTCATGCGCGCTGCGGTCTCGTCGAGCGCCCCTTCGAATCGACGGCCGCGAGCGCCTTTCGGTCCTGACATCGCGTGAGTATAAACGCCGGCATGAGCAACGAGCTTCTTGGCGTCGTCGAGTTACCCGCTGGTGATACGAGAGTCCCGGGTGTGGTCGTGATCCAGGAGTGGTGGGGCCTGAACGAGCAGATTCGCATCACCGCGAAGCGCTGGGCCGAGGAAGGCTTCATCGCCTGGTTGCCGGACCTCTACCACGGCAAGCTCGCGAAGGACGCCGACGAGGCGGGCGCGTTCATGAAGGCGCTCGACTTCGGCGCTGCCGCGAAAGAGATCGCCGAAGCGGTCGCGATGCTGAAGGCGCACCCGCGCTGCAACGGCAAGGTCGCCGTCACCGGCTACTGCATGGGCGGCGCGCTGTCGTTCCTCTCCGCCGTCAACATCCGCGGTCTCTCGGCGGTCGTGCCGTTCTACGGCCTGCCCGGCGATCTCGACTGGTCGAAGATCGATGCACCGATCCAGGCGCACTTCGCGCAGCACGACGACTGGGCCACCGTCGCCGGCGCGCAGAAGATCAAGGAAGCCGTCACGGTGCCGATGGAGCTCCACATCTACGACGCGCAGCACGCGTTCTGTAACGAGAAGCGCCCCGAGGTCTACAACGCGGACGCCTGCCGGCAGGCGTGGGGCCGAGCCGTCGCGTTCGTCCGTGCGCACACCGCGTAGGCGTTTCTACGACCGGCCGTGACCGGAAGCCGGACATTCATCCGCCTGGGCGGATACGCGAGCAACCCCTCCGCATGGGCGGATGAAAGTGCGTCGTATCGAGCACGCGGCCATGCGTTTGCTTGTCTCGTCACCGGCGACGCTTAGGATGCCGTCAAGATGCACGCAACGCCGATGATGAACGGAATGAACAACATGATGAACCCGTCGATGATGAACCCCATGATGGGCAACATGAACCCGATGATGGGGATGAACCCCATGATGGGCAACATGAACCCGATGATGGGCATGATGAACCCGATGATGATGAACGGGATGGGTCAGATGCCCATGCCGATGATGATGCCGATGATGATGAACCCCATGATGATGATGAACATGATGGGCATGGGCATGGGCATGGGCATGATGCAGCCGATGATGTGCAAGATGACCTGCGAGATGACCAAGGACGGCATGATGTGCAAGATGATGCCGACCGACATGGCTCAGATGGACATGATGAAGGACCGCATGAATTCGATGATGTCGATGATGCAGTCCGGAATGCCCTGCATGATGATGTGCGGCGGCATGCCGATGATGATGATGAACAGCTAAGCGCTGTCACCAGATGATGATGAGGACCGCGGTGTGAAGACACCGCGGTTTTTGTTTGTCCGACGTGTCCGAGTAGTCCGACAGAATTGATTTGTCCGACGTGTCCGAGTAGTCCGACAGAATTAACTTCTACGGCGTCGTGCGAAGCGACAGAATTGCTTCTACGGCGTCGTGCGAAGCGCGCCGGTCGAGCAGCTTGCCGTCGGTGTCACGCTCGCAGGGCATGCTGCGGCCGTCGCGTTGATGCGAATGCGGCCGCCACCACCGCCTCCACCTGCGCCGCCGCGATCGTCTTCTTGCGCCGCGCCACCTGGGCCGCCGTTCAAGTTGCCAGCCGCGGCGCCCGTGCCCGCGTTGTTGCCCGGGTTCGAGATGCCACCGGTGCCACCGGTGACTTGAAGTGGACCCGTGAAGGTCACCGCGGGTGCCTCGAGGAGCAGCGTGCCGCCGGCGCCGCCACCACCACCGCCGCCGGCTTGAGTCGCCTCACCGAAACCGTCGCCGCCGTTCGCGGACACCGTTCCGCTGCCGCTGATCGTCGAGCGCGAGACGACGTGCAGTGCACCGCCGCCGCCACCGCCCGGCCAGCCGCAGCGAACTCCTACGCCGCACGATCCATCGCCACCGCCGCTGCCGCCGGAGCCGCCGACGAGCGGACGCGCCTCGTTGCTGCTGCACGCGGTGTTGACGCCGGCGGTGCCGCCCGTCGCACCCGCACCGTTCGGGTTCTGCCCGTTGCCGCCAGCGCCGCCGGTACCGACGTGACCGCCCCCACCGCCGCCCGCACCCGCGGCATTCATGCCGGTGCCGACGTTTCCGCCGACGCCGCCGGCACACGGACCCATGCCCGCGAGCCCGGCAGAGTCGTTGTTCGAGAGCGCACCGCCGATGAACCCGCCGGGTCCACCGCGGCCCGGCACGTCGTCGGCAGTCATGCCGGCGCCGTTGATCGCACCGGCCGCGTCTCCGGCATCGAACGAGATGTTCGAGTTGATCGCCGCAGCGCCATGCGAGAACAACGTGGTCGCGCTCGTCGCCGTGACGTTGACGGTGACGCCGGTCGGAATGTTGAGCGCGGCGAGACAGAAGAAGTTGTTCGGCGTGCTCGCGGTGCGCGGGATCGTGGTGGTGCCGCCCGCGTTGCACATCGGCGTGCACGTGATCTCGGTCTGCGCGATCGTGACCGTCGCGCCACTGGTGGGAGACAGCGCGAGCGCCGAGCCGGTCGCGTGACAGGCCTTCTGATCGGCCACGGGAATGTTCGATGCGACCGCGGTCGAGCACGTCGTGCTGCCTTCGGCACACGTGAGAGCGCACTGCTCTTTCATCGCCGGCTCGAAGCCATCGCCGGTTGCTTTGCACGTCTCGATCGCGTGGTTGAAGCAGGTCTTCGCGCTCGGCGTGCACATCGTCGGCGCATCGATCGCCGCGTCGACCCCGACGTCGTCGCCGACGCACTTGCCGCTCATGCTCCCCGAGTGCTGGCCGTACTCCTGTCCGCTCGGGCACGACGCGTTTGGAAACGTGCACAAGCCCTCGGGCAACTTGCACGAGCCGCTCGGCGAGCACTGAGAATCTTGCTCGCAGTTGAAGACGGATGCGCCGCCGAATGGGCTGCAAGCGGCCAGAACAATGGCCGCCAGTGTCCCGATGAAGGCCGCTTTCACCATCGGTTTCATCTTACTGCAGGGGGCAGGGTTTTCGTCTATCGTTAAAGGACGGGGCCTTTGGCCCTGTCATGCCCATGGTCAATCCAGCGGCTCATCGACCGCGCTTCCTCGCGCCGGGTGACAAGCTCGGCCGGTACGATCTGATCCGTCAGATCGCCGTGGGCGGCATGGCGGAGCTGTACCTGGCGCGCACCGTCGGGATCGAGGGCTTCGAGAAGCTCGTCGTCGTGAAGCGGATCCTTCCGCAGTTCGCGCAGAACGCGAGCTTCGTGAACATGTTCCTCAACGAAGCGCGCCTCGCTGCGACGCTTCATCACCCGAACATCGCGCAGGTCTACGACATCGGGCAGGAAGGCACCGAGTACTTCTTCGCGATGGAGTACATCCACGGCGAGGATCTCGGGCGCATGGTCGCGAGCGCGACCGACTACGGCGTGCCGATCTCTCTCGACGTCGCGCTCACGCTCGTCGCGGGGCTGTGCGCGGGTCTGCACTACGCGCACGAGAAGGTCGGCTCCGACGGCAAGCCGCTCAACGTCGTGCACCGCGATGTCTCGCCGTCGAACGTGCTCGTCAGCTACGACGGCGCCGTCAAGCTCGTCGACTTCGGCATCGCGCGCGCGGGCAGTCAGCCGTCGACGACACGCGGTGGGATCAAAGGAAAGATCGGCTACATGTCCCCGGAGCAGTGCCGGGGCAAGGAGATGCTCGATCGGCGCAGCGACCTCTTCTCCGTCGGCGCGCTGCTCTTCGAGCTCACGTGCGGTCGGTTGCCGTTCGTCGACGAGACCGAGTACGGCGTGCTCAATCAGATCGTCAACTCCGATGCGCCGCCGCCGTCGCAGCTCGTGCCGAGCTATCCGCCCGCGCTCGAGAAGATCGTCCTGAAGGCGCTCGCGCGTGATCGCGAGCAGCGCTACTCGACGGGGATCCAGCTGCAGGGCGACATCGAGGACTTCGCGCACGAGAATCGCCTGCGCATCTCGCCGCTCGTGCTCGCGCGCCTGATGGGCTCGCTGTTTCCCGAGCGGCTCGAGGAGTGGGACTCGGCGCGTGCCCAGGGCGCGTTCTTCGTCGAGCAGCACGTCGTGCGTACGCTGATCGAGAGCGGCAAGACCTCGGAGTCGGGTGTCGCGTACGAAGCCGCGTCGTCCGCCAACAAGACCGCCGTCGACGAAGACACGTCCGTCGAGCCGCCACCGCCATCGTCGGCGATGAGCGGTGATAACGAGCCGACGAACATCCAGACATCGATCGCGGACCTCGAGCGTCCGCGTACGCGCACGCCGATGGCACCCGCGCGTCACAAGACGCCGCCCCCGGTGGACCAGCCGACCGAGCCGCTGCCCGTGTCGGCGCTGCCGCTGCCGGCGCCGCCGTCCGCGCCGATTCCGGTCACGCCGCGCGTACAGATGACGCCGCCGATCGCGCCGACGCCACACATGCCGGGCGCCGTGCCGATCGTGAATCCGCTCGCCGCGAAGGGCGGCTCGCTCGTCAGCAGCGCCGGCGCGTATGGCGCGCCGGCAGCGCCGATTCCCGCTCCGACCACCGCGATGCTCTCGATCGGCGACACCACCGAGCGCGTGCGCGTGCCGACGCCGGTCTACAACACGAGCTACCCGAGCAATCCGAACCTCGCGGTGCAGCCGCGCTCGAGGCTGCCGATCATCCTGCTCGCAGCCGCCGGCGCGATCGGCGTGGTCATCGCGACGGTGATCGTGCTGAGCGGTGGCGATGCACCGGAGACCAAGGCGGCGGCGGTGCCGGCGAACGTCGAGATGAAGACGGAGCCGGTGCCCGAGCCGGCGGTCGTCAAAGAAGAGCCGAAGCCCGAGGAGCCGACGATCGTCGAGGTCAAGAAGCCCGAGCCCGCGCCAGAACCGGTGCCAGAACCGGTCGTCGTGAAGGAAGAGCCGAAGCCGAAGAAGCCGATCAAGACAGCCGCGAAGGCCGAGCCGAAGAAGCCGCCGAAGCCCGAGGCGAAGAAGCCGGTCGCGAAGAAAGAGCCGGTCGTCGCGAAGAAGGAACCGGAGCCGAAGCCCGAACCCACGCCCGAACCGAAGGAGGCAGGCAAGTGGAACGCCGACTCTCCCTTCATGCCCGTCAGGCCTCCGGACAAAAAACCATGAGAGCAGCTCTCGCGATCGCAGCGCTTCTCGCGACCACGCCCGCCATCGCGGCGCCGAAAGGCAAGGCGGCGAAGGCGGCGTTCGATCGCGGCGTCACGGCGTACACGAAGGGCGACTTCGCCGGCGCATCGGAAGCGCTCGGTCAGTCGTACAAGCTCGAGCCCGATATCGAGACGCTGTTTGCGTGGGCGCAGTCCGAGCGTCAACAGAACAAGTGCGACAGCGCGATCGAGCTCTATAACAAGCTGCTCGACACCGACATGCCGGCGGAGAACAAGGACGCCGTGCGCACGAAGCTCGAGGAGTGCACGGCGATCATCGCCGCCGAGCGCAAGCCCGATCCGGCGCCCGTGCGCGAAGAACCGATGCGCGAGGAACCACGCGAGGAACCGCCGTCGTCCGAAGGCAAGACGCCGTGGTGGAAGGATCCGATCGGCGACGCGCTCACGATCGGTGGTGTCGTCGCGGTCGGCGTCGGCGGCTACTTCCTGTATTCGGGCAAGAAGGCCGAGGACAAGTCGTTCGAGAACGACGCCCAGTTCGAGGAGAACCAGGACAAGGCCGAGTCGCACGGCAGGATCGGCGTGATCCTGACGCTGACCGGCGGCGCGCTGATCGTCGGTGGCGTCGTGCGCTACATGACGCGCGACAGCGGCGGCAAAGAGAGCACGACGGTCACCGGCTGGGTGACCGGGGACAGCGGCGGTCTCGCCGCGTTCGGCCGGTTCTAGCCCGCGCTCGACGCCGCGCTACGGCGTGAACGTGTTCGATGACGCCGGCGCGACAGTACCCGCCGTGTTGAACGAGAGCTGCGTGCCGGCCGTACCTGCGGGGTTCTCGGCACCGACGGTTCCGGACACGCCGTTGAGCGTGTGACCGCTGCCATAGATGAAGTCGACCGAACCGTTGCTGTTCAGCACGGCCTGCATCTGGACAGATCCGGAATTGTTGAAGGCTTGGCCGATCCACTGGATGGTGACCTTCGTCGCCTCTTCCTTCTTGCAGACCGCGATGGCGGAGAGGTCATCCCAGTACGGTGCGATGAAGCCGTTGGGCACAGCCGCATTTGGAATGGCTGCATTCGAGAAGCAACCGAAGCCGCCGCACGCGGGAGCGGTGTTGCCGAAGACGATGAAGCCGTCCGCGGAAACGATGTAGTTGGTCTGCGCGACGCCGTAGAAGTTGAACGTGAAGCCGCCCGGAAGCGTTTGCACGGCACTGAACTCTGCGTCCGCGGCGCCGTTGAGCGGCGCGGGGAACGCGACGCCCGTCGCGCAGATGTTCACGAACGGGATCGGCGCCGTCGCGGTGAGGTTCGACGTGAGGTTCGTCGCGGTGGTCGCGCTCGTGTTCGTGACCGTGTACGCGACCCAGTTCGGCGTCGCACCGAACGTCGCCGCCAGCGTTTCGGCAGCTCCAGCGCCGCCCGCATTGATCGTGGCGCCGATCGCGCTTTCGTCGGGGCCGCGTCGTGTCACGGAGATGTCGACGCCTGCGTCGACGGGCGTGACCGACGTGTTCAGCTTGTGACCCGCCGTGCCCAGGACCAGATAACGCGTGGTGCCGCCCGCTGCGGTCGCGTCCTGGTTCGTGCGGACGATCGGCGTTCCCGGGACGATCGCACCGAGCGCGACGTGTGCGCGATCGCGCGCGATGATGTCGTACGCCGGGGCCGCATCGACGGCGCCCGTGCTCTCGACGCGCACGAGGAAGTCGCGCGAGTCACCGGCCGTGATCCGACCGGCGGGTGCCGTGCCTGCGGCGGGCTGCGTGTTCGTCTGCACGGCGAGATAGTTCCCGCCGAGCCAACCTTCTCCGGCGAGGTCGTAGAGCGTCGTGCGCACGTTGTTGCCGGCGCCGAAGTTCGACGCGGTCACGCCGAGCTCGATCCAGTTCTGGTTATTGAGATCGAGCGAGTGGAAGCGCGAGCCCGCCGCGGGCAGCGTCTGCGCCGTGGCCGCGGTGCCGTACGTGAGCGCCGACGGCTGCACGTGCGCGCGCGTGGCGGTGACCGTGTACGTCGTGCCCGCGACACCAGCTGCATGATTCGTGATCAAGTAGTAACGACCCGCGGTCTTGAACCTGACGAACTGGCCGTTGAACGTGGCGCTCGTCGGAAGTGCGGCGATGTTGTCCGCCGCGCCCGTGGGCGTGAAGATGTCGCGGCGTGCGATCGCCATCGAGACCGCCACCGACGACGTCACGTCGAAGCGCACGATGTCTCCGGCCGCGACATCGAACCAGGAGTAGTTGCGATCGATGTACGCGAAGGCCGGGTTCTCCCCGTTGTGCTTCGTCAGCGTGATCGTCTGACCGCCCATCGGCAGCTGCTGCGCGCCCACGTCGAACAGGTCGAACGTGTACGACTGCGGCGTCAGCGAGTAGTTCACGGCGCTGTCGACGATGATGTCGATGGTGTCCGTCGCCTCGAGTCCACCGATCGTATAGAACGGATCGGCCGACGCGATCGACTGGTAGAACGCGCCGTTCTTGCGAATGATGAACGCGGTCTGCAAGACCGTGCTCGTCGTCGACTGGGTGATGTCGAGCAAGTCGCCCTGTTGACCGGGCGTGTACGAGTACACCTTGACGTTACCGGAATCGACTCCGTTGGTTTTCGGGAACGTCGGTGTGGTGCCCGCGGGGAGCGCGACCTGCTTGATCGTGCCGTAGTAGCAAGTCTTCGCGGAGCCCGCGGCTTCGCCTGTGAGGAGCGCGCGCGAGTCGTCCATGACCAGTGCGTACTGGCCGGCGACGGGCAGGTACACCTGGCGCTTCGACGTGTCACCGGCGAGGTTGAGGCCGAAGCGGACGTAGTTCGCGAGCGTCGAGATGCCGAGATCCTGGACGACGAAACCGGCGGCGAGACCGCCGACACCGTCGGCCGTGATCTCGAGGACCATCGGCGTCGCTGCGGTGATGACCCAGAGGTCTTGGTCGGCGGCGCCGGCGACGGGCGTGACGCAGCCGTGGATCGTGACCGATTGATCGAGCGCAGGCGCATCGAACATGCCGGCACCGGTGCCGTCGTTCGGCTCCGCCGCTTCTTCATGATCGGCGACGAACGTTCCTTCCTCGACGCACTTGCCGTCCATCAGCACGGTGCCCGCTGCACACGCGCTCGGATCGAGCACGCACTGACCGGTACCAACGTCGAACATCGTTCCCTGATCGCAGATCACGCTTCCGTCGGGAACACACTCGTTGCCCGCGAGCTTGGTTCCGGTCCCGCATTCAGTGTTGTCGGAGTTGTCGCCGCACGCGGCGACGAAGAGGAAGAGCAGTAGCGAGAGTCTCGTCATTGGCGCGAGACTCTTCCGTGAACGAGGGCATGCCGTCAACGTGAGTCAGCGTGGCCTTTGACGTATGTCGCACCGTTGCCAGCTCGCATCACCGTACGACCTGTACGCCGAGACACGCACGAACAGAGAGGTGATGGAGGTGAACGAGCCTTCTAGCCGATTTCTTCGGCGTACGTCATCACGAGATACATCACGGCTTCGACCTTGCCCGCGTTGCGATACGCGTGCGGCGTGTCGGCCTCGAACAAGATCGAATCACCCGCCTCGAGGCGATGCGTATCGCCGGCGACATCGATCTCGATCGTGCCCGCGGTGACGACGAGGTTCTCGCTCGTGCCCGGCGGGTGCGCGTCGGCATCCTCGATGGAGCCCGCGGACAGGCGCAGCTCGTAGAACTCGACGCGGCGCGGTTCATCGAACGGGAACAGGGCACGCGAGCTGAAGCTGCGGTCCTTGCTCGTGAGGATCTTCGACTCCTGCGAGCGCAGCACGAGCGCACCCGACTGCGTGCGCGCGCTGATCAATGCGGAGAACGTGACCTCGAGCGCGCGGGCGATCTTCCAGAGGACGTTGATCGTCGGTGCCGACTGGCCGAGCTCGATCTGGCCGAGCATGGCGCGCGACACGCCCGAGATCTGGGCGAGGCGCTCGAGCGAGAGGCCGCGGCGCGTGCGGAGACGGCGAAGGTTGCCACCGACGACGGGCGCGAGATCGGTTGCTTCGCCCGGCGGCCCTGCGTTGGACGCTGCGGTAACGGCGACCGGTGCGCTGGGCGCCGGCGTTTCGGTGGCTGACACCGCTGGTTTTCCTGAAGCCTTCTTCTTCACCAGACCCAAACCGGCACCCAATATACCCAAACGGCTGGCGTCAACTGCGGGGTGGGGACGGTTTGCGGGCTGGAAGAGGCGGAAGGCGTCGGTGCGGGTCGCCGGTCAGAGGTGCGGGCGCGACGGTAATCGTCGAGGCTCACGATCTCGGCGGTCGCTGCGTTTGCCATGAGTAGATTGTTATCCGTTTTAACGGACTACGGCAATCTGTTTTGACGGACAAACTGCCAGACACCTGAGATCAGAAGGGTTATCCGTGCGCGCCGCCACTCGAGCCGCCGTACGCGGACTCGCCGTGGAGCGCGCCATCGAGGCCATCGTGCTCGGTCTCTGGTTCCACGCGGAGCCCGATGACGAGGTCGATCGCCTTCAGCAGCACGAACGTGACGACGATGGCCCACGCGGCCGCGGCGCCGATCGCGATCGCTTGCTTCGACAGCAGCTCGAGCCCGCCGCCCTTGCCTCCGTTGTAGACGCCCTTCGCGAACAGGCCGGTCAGGAGGGCGCCTGCAGCACCGCCGATGCCGTGCACGCCGAACGCGTCGAGTGCGTCGTCGTAACCGAGGCGCGCCTTGAGCAGCACGCCGCCGTAGCAGACCGCACCCGCGATGCCGCCGATCAAGAGCGCGTACATCGGCGAGACGTAGCCGGCGGCGGGCGTGATCGCGACGAGACCGGCGACGAGGCCCGACGCGACACCGAGCATCGTCGTCTTGCGAATGCGCGAACCTTCGACGACCGCCCACACGAGCCCGCCGGCGGCGGCGGCGACGTGCGTGTTGACGAGCGCGAGCGCGGCGCGTCCTTCGGTCAGCGATGCGGAGCCCGCATTGAAGCCGAACCAGCCGAACCACAAGATGCCGGCGCCGAGCACGGTCATCGTCAGGTTGTGCGGTGGGTGCCGCGTCGACGGAAATCCTTGCCGCTTGCCGAGGACCATCGCGCAGACGAGCGCGCTGACGCCGGTCGAGAGGTGAACGACGGTGCCGCCGGCGAAGTCGATCGCGCCGAGCTCGAGGAGCCACCCGCCGGGTGCCCACGACCAGTGCGCGATCGGGTCATAGACGAACGTCGTCCACGCGAGCGTGAAGACGACGTACGCGGAGAACTTCATGCGCTCCGCGTACGCACCCGAGATCAACGCCGGCGCGATCACGGCGAACATGCACTGGTACGCCATGAACGCGAGGTGCGGGACCGTGCCCGACGCCGCCGCGTTCGCCGCGCCCGCTGGCTCGAGGCCGACACCCTCGAGTCCGAGGAAGTCGAAGCCGCCGATCACGCCGTTCCAGGTCGTGCCGAAACACAACGAGTAGCCGACGAGCACGAACTGCACCGTCACGAGGCCCAGCGCGAAGAACGAGTGCATGAACGTGGAGAGGACGTTCTTGCCTTGGACCATGCCGCCGTAGAACAGGGCCAGGCCCGGAGTCATGAGCATCACGAGGCCTGCCGAGATCAGCAGCCACGCGGTATCGCCGGAGTTCATGCTCCAAAGATGATCGGGAGTATGTTTCCAGCGCGTAACGCACCGGAAAATATCTGTGCTCTCGCGTCTGACTCACGTCGCGCGCGAGCGCTTCCGTCTCACTTCGTGCCGAACAACCGATCGCCGGCGTCGCCAAGGCCCGGCACGATGTAGCTCTTCTCGTTGAGACGTTCGTCGACGGCGGCCGTGTAGACGTCGATGTCGGGGTGGGCCTTGTGGAAGACCGCGAGGCCCTCGGGGCACGTCAACAGGCAGACGAACTTGAGCGAGCGCGGCGACGACGCCTTGAGGCGATCGATCGCAGCGACGGCAGAGTTGCCGGTCGCGAGCATCGGATCGACGACGATGCAGTCGCGGTCCTGCATGTTGTCCGGAACCTTGTAGTAGTACTCGACCGGCTCGAGCGTCTTGGGATCGCGGTAGAGGCCGATGTGGCCGACGCGCGCCGACGGCAAGATCTCGAGCATGCCGTTCAGGATCCCGGTGCCTGCGCGCATGATCGAGACGATCACGATCTTCTTGCCGTCCAGGAGTGGAGCGAGCATCGGTGCGATCGGCGTTTCGATCTGCACCTTCGAGGTCGGGAAGTCTCTGCACACCTCGTACGCGAGCAGCATGCTGATCTCGCGGAGGAGGTTACGGAACGTGCTGGTGCTGGTCTCTTTGGACCGCATCAGCGAGAGCTTGTGCTGGACGAGCGGATGCTCGATGACGTGAACCTTGCCGGGCATGTGCAACCGCGGACGTTACCGCAGCCGCGCATGGCGATCCCATTAGCGGGACGCGACGTGTGTCATGGCGCCGTGAATCGTCATGCCCACCGTGGTGCCGCCGAGGACGGCGAGCATCGTGATAAAGCTGGCGAAGATCAGGTCGCGCGTACGGCTGTTGCGCTGACGAGTGGCGATGGTTTCGAGTCTGGTCATGGTGGTCTCCTTCGAACGAAGAGTCTCTTCATCACCAATCGAGCCAGATCGAACGCGAGCACACGCGAGCACTTAGCTGCCCACCGACGAGGTTTATCGGTGTCGCACGATCGTCGCAGTCGCGACGCTGTCGCAGCCTTGTCGTAACGCGGCTTCACGCGGCGCTGAGCTCACAAACTCCTGACGTCGTCGCTGATGAGCAGGGGAAACTTCGCGGCGCCGGTGAGCCGCAGGCGCGTCTGCCCGGCATCGCGGTAGCCGGCGGTTGGCGGCGCGTCCGGATCCGCCTCGCGTACGCCCGCGCCGACGACCGTGATCTGCTCGTCGGCCCCGAGGATCGCTTCGCGGCACATCACGAAACCGTCGCCGTGCCACGGGTAGCGAGCGAGCAACGCGAGCGAGCGCGGCGTCGGCTCCTTCGACGACACGACGTGATCGATGCCCGCCGAGATCTGCGCGTGGGCCGGATCGACCACCGCGCGATGACCGTCCGCTTCGAGCACGAACGGGATCGCGTCCTGCTCGGTCGCGAGCACGCGCAGCGTGGTGCCGTTGCCGGCCTGCGGCTCGATCGAGATGTCGTAGTACACGCAGAGCCGGCCGGAGAGCGGCGCTTCGATCAGCTTGTCGAGCGGGCGCACGGCGCCGGTCACTCGACCGAGCGTGTTCTCGGGGAGCTTGCCGAGCGGGTACGTGGGCGTGTCGCGGAGGAGCTTGCGCAGCTTGCGATCGGCGAGCCGGTTCTTGATCGCGCGCGGCGTGCGCGTGATCAGCACGAAGAGCCAGTGGGCGACGTTGGTGCTGCTCACATGCACCGCGGATCGTCGGTGATCGAGAGCGGATACTTCTCGGAGCTCGTGAGCCGCAGGCGCGTGCGGCCGGCGTCGCGATAGGCGGCGCCCTGTGCGTCGGGATCCGGCTCGCGCGTACCCGAGCCGACCACCGCGACCTTCTCGCCGACATCGACGATCGCCTCGTGAAACGTGAGCTCGACGGTGTGCGTGAAGTCGCGATGCGCGAGGTGCTCGGCGAGCACGCGCTTCTGCATCGCGTCGGCACGATCGGCGCCGTTCGACATGTTCGTGTGATCGAACACGAGCGAAACGATCGCACGGTCGGGCTCGACGACCGCGCGTGCACCGCTTTCCTCGAGCACGAACGAAATGCCGCGCTGCGCGTACAAGATTCGAAGACTCGGCCAGTCTTCACCGAGGTTCTCGATCACCTCGATCACCCAGAGCACGCACGGCCGGCCGGAGATGGGCGCCGTCAACGTGTCGCCGAGCGGCTGCGCGGGCCCCACGATGCGACCGCGCGTGTCCTCGGGCAGCGCGTCGATCGCGAACGACGGCGCCTTGCGAATCTGTCGTCGCAGGCGCCGCATGGCAAACCAGTTTCGCAGCGTGCGATGCCCGTTCGTCAGATCGCGAAGCATCGGTGCCGACAATACCGCGGCTTGCCAGAGAACGGAGATAGCGGGCCCGTCAGGGTGAATGGCATCCTCGTGCGATGCGAGGATTTGTTGTACTGATCCTGGCGACCGGCTGCACGACGCTCGGCCCGACGTACTTCGCCGTCGGCGGACTCGCGACGCTCGGCATCGGCGAGTAGGCTCGTCGTGTGAGCCTCGCAGAACGACCCAGGCTGCGCCTGCTCACGTTTTGCCTGCTGTACGCCGCGCAGGGCATTCCCTGGGGCTTCATGGCGACGACGCTGCCCGCGTATCTGACGAAGCGCGGCCTCGACGCCGGCTTCGTCGGTGCGGCGCTCGCGTTCACGACGCTGCCGTACACGTTCAAGTGGATCTGGGGACCCATCATCGACACGTACACGCTGCCGCGCTTCGGCCGCCGGCGTCCGTGGATCATCTTCGCGCAGGGGATGATGGCGGTGACGCTCGTCGCGTTGATCGCGATCCCGGATCTCACGATCGAGGTCCGGATGCTCGCGTGGATGATCTTTCTCCACACCGTCTTCAACGCGCTGCAGGACGTCGCCGTCGACGCGCTCGCCGTCGATCTGTTGACCGACGAGGAGCGCGGCCGCGCGAACGGCCTGATGTACGGCTCGAAGTATTTCGGCGGCATCTTCGGCGGCGCCGGCATGGCGTACGTGATCGCGTCGTCTGGACTACGCACTGCGCTCTTGCTGCAGACCGCGATCCTCGTCGCGATCATGTTCGTCCCGCTGCTCGTCAAGGAGAGCAACACGCCGCCGCCGCCGCGCACACCGGGTCGCGAGCTCGCGCGGTCGCTCGGGCAGGCGTTTTCGCTCCGCTCGACGCTCGTCGCCGCCGTGCTGATGCTCGGGATGAACTTCGCGATCGGGGTGATCTCGGCGACCGGGTACGCGCTGTTCGTCGGCGCCCTTGGCTGGAAGCCGGAGTCGTACACGGCGATCACCGGCGGCTGGGGGCTCGTCGTCGGTGGCAGCGCGGCGATGCTGACGGGCTTCATCCTCGATCGGTTCGGCCGCCGCCCCGTCGCGGCCGTCGCGTCGCTGGCGCTCGCCGGCGGCTGGATCGTGTTCGCGCTCGGGCGCGGCTCGTGGACGGACCTCACGTTCGTGCGCACGCTCGCGTTCTACGAGGCCGCGGCGACGGGCGTCTTGTCGGTGTCACTGATCGCGCTGTGCATGGATCTGTCGTGGACGAAGATCGGTGGCTCGCAGTTCGCCGCGTACATGGCGCTCTCGAACTTCTCGACGACGCTCGGCTACCAGTTCTCCGCGCGTGCGCAGGAGCTGTGGGACTGGCACGGCATCTATCTCGTCGCGGCGGTGTGTCAGGTCGTGATGACGTTCGTGCTCCTGCCGATCGATCCGACGCAGACGAAGCGCGAGCTCACCGACGCGACGAAGATCAACCAGCTCGGCGTCGCCGCGTTGCTCGCGCTGCTCGTGTTCCTCATCGGGATGACGACGTACGTGACGATGAAGCGACTCGGCTACATCTGATCGTGATAGCGCACGGCTTCTTGCACCACGCTCGGCGCGGGGAGCTTCGCATCGCGGAACGCGCGGCCCATCGCATCGAGGCTGCCGTAGCCGACCGCCTTCGCCACTTCGCTCGGCGAGCCGCCGGGCGCGGACAGGAACAGCACCGCGGCGCGCAGCCGCAGGACGCGCGTCGCGTCGCGAAAGCCGCCGCCGAACAGGCCGAAGTCGCGCGTGAAGTCTCCGAGGTCGCGGCCGAGCTGACGCAGCGACAGCCCGGCGATCACGGCGATCTGCTTGAGCGACGTTGACATCGCGAGGTCGTTGTAGAACGGCTTCAGCGTCGTCCAGATCCGCAGATAGCGGTCGGGCTCGTTCGTGACGATGCTCGTCGTGAGATCGGGCGCGACGATGCCGGCCTCGCCGAGCTGGGTGACGAGTGCATGCAGCGCGGCCTCGCTCTGCGATTTCGCGAGTGCCCGGTACGCGTCCCACACCGACGCGGAGAGCTCGAGCGCGCCGTGCGCGAGCCCGACCGGCCGCCTCACATCGCTCGGGCTCAAGCGGATCTCGACGATCTCGCCGGGTGCGCCATACGAGCGAAACGTCGTCGAGCCCGGCTCGACGCGATCGAACTCGGTCTCGGCCAGCACGAACGCGCACGGCGCCGTGGCCGTGACCCCCGACGACGTCGTGAACGTGCCCTGCAGCTGGGCGAACAGGTGCACGTAGGGCGTCGCCTTCTTCGCGGGCGGTGCATACGCGGCGTCGTAGAGCAGCCGGTCTCGCACGACGAGGTGCGCGCGCAGCCGGCGCTCGAGAAAGATGGTCGACTTCAGCGTGCTGCCACCAAACGTTCGCGTGCTCGTCGCGGACAGCACGTCACTTGCACTCCAGCACGGCGGTACACGTCTGCTGCTTGTGAACGCAGTCGATGTGGCGCTGCACTTTCGCCGCGTTGACGTTCGCGTCTTGCTCGAGGGCAGAGCACGCGGCGACGCACTCCTTCTCGTCGAACGGCATCTTGCTGCCGGTCTCTTCCACACACTCCGCTTCGCGCTTGCAGACGTCGCGACACGCTTGGCTGCGTGGCTCGGTACACGCGGCGACCGCGAATACGAGAACGAGGAGCCGGACCATCGAGCGGAGAGTATACCGCCCGGCCGGGGATCACAGGTCTTCGGCGGTCTTCAGGATCTCGGGGATGAAGTCGCGGCGGATGGTGATCAGGCTCGCGTGCGTGATGAACGTCGTCACGCTGATCTGCGACTCGGTCGAGACCGGCTTGTCGCCGTCGATGATCTCGTTGTCGATCGTGAGCACGCACGTCTTGTTCGCCTTGCGGGCGCGGGCGCAGTCGTCGGAGGCCATCTTGTGGACGTCCGGGGTGTCGGCGGCGACGATCGTGGGAGCAACGAGGAGGGTCAGGGTCAGGAGCATCGTGCGCATGCGAGAGAGACACGCCGCGATCGACCGCGTTGCATCGCGAAAGCGGCCTTACATCTCGTCAGTCTTCCCGTCGTTCCGCGAGCTTCCTCTGCTGGTCGCGCCATTTGGCAAAGTGGCGCTCGATGACTTCCTTGTCGGCGCGTGCTGCGGTCAGCTTCGTTCGCGCCGCGTCGATCGCACCCAGCCGGCCGGAATGCGCGGCGCGTGTGCGTGCGTGCTCCGCGACCGTGTCGTCGAGGCGGGTGCGCAGTCGCGCGACGTGCCGATCGGCGAGCGCCAGGAGATGCGCGGATGTGAGTGCCGTGCCCGCGATCGCCCTCGCTAACGCGTCCCGCGCCGCCTCGACCCGCCCCGCTGCGGCCGCGACATCGGCCTCGGTGGCGCGCGCGTCGTCGACGGCAACTGCGAGATCATTACGCTTCACGCGCTCGTCGCGCGCACGCACATCACGCAAGGGTCCGAGCCGGTACCGGTCCACGCGTACGATGTTACTATGCGCGTTCATGGTCGATGCCGGGGCCGCGCCGATCGATCGCTATGTCGTCCTGGAGCATCTCTCCGAGGGCGGCATGGGCGCGATCTATGTCGGGAAGAAGCTCGGCGCAGGCGGCTTCGAGATGGAGGTCGTGCTGAAGCAGCTCCTCCCGGAGTTCACGCAGCAGGAAGAGTTCATCGACCTGTTCCTCCGCGAAGCGAAGCTGTCGGCGACGCTCGACCACGCGAACATCGTCCACACGATCGACCTCGTCACCGCGGGTGGCGAGTACTTCATCGTGATGGAGTACCTGCCGGGCGGCGATCTGCGGACGCTGCTCAAGCGGGCGAAGCGGCGCGGCAAGCGGTTCTCGCCGTCGGCCGCGATCTACATCTGTCGCGAGGTGCTCTCCGCGCTCGCGTACGCGCACGTCAAGCGCGACTTCGACGGTAAGCCGCTGCGGCTCATCCATCGCGACGTGTCGCCTTCGAACATCCTCGTCTCGTATTCGGGCGAGGTGAAGCTGACCGACTTCGGCATCGCGAAGGCAGCGACGCACAACTCGCTCTTCTACAAGGTGAAGGGAAAGATCGGGTACATGTCGCCCGAGCAGGCGAAGAGCGAATCGCTCGATCACCGCTCGGACCTCTACTCGCTCGCGGTGTGCATGTACGAGGTGCTGACCGGCGAGCGGCTGTTCGTGCACGCGGGCCTGACGACGTCCGCCGACGAGATCTACTCGCAGCCCGTGCCGCTGATCTCGAAGAAGGTGCCGGGCCTGACGCAGGACCTCGACGCGATCATCCAGAAGATGCTCTCGATCGATCCGGCCAAGCGCTTCCAGACCGCCGGCGAGCTCAACGAAGCACTCACGCGCTGCGCGCATCGCAACGGCCTCCTGATGTCCGCGCCCGAGCTCTCACAGGAGCTGATCGACACGTGCGGCGACTACAATCAGTGGCGCGGCGAGGACGAGGACGACGACGATCTCGGCTACGTGCCACGCGCGGGCACCGAGGTCTACGACGCGAGTGACGAGGACGAGGACGAGGATCAGGGACCGCTCTCGATCCACTCGATCGCCGCGAAGGCGAACCGCGCCGCGACACCGAGCAAGGCCGCGATGGCCGCGCTCCGGCCGAAGACCGAGATCGGCAAGTATAACGGCGTCGAGCTGACCTCGATCATCAACATGATCGATCTCGAGGGTGGTGACGGCAGCAAGCCGCTCGTCGACCTGAGCGTCGGCCCCAAGCTCGACTCCGGTCCGCGAATCCTCGACTCCGGGCCATCGGCCGTCATGCCGACCCTCAAGGGCGTCGGCGCGATCCAGGACGATGTCGCTGCGACCGCGCCGCGCCCGTTCCCGCCCGCAGGACCTCTCTCGAGCCAGCAACGCTCGCCGTATTCTTTGGCGCCACAAGCGATGCCGCCGACGCAGCAGCCGCGCCCTCAGCGTCGGGAGGGAACGCGCCGGGCCGTCTCGTCGAGCAAGAAGAAGAGCGCGATCCGCCCGTGGATGGTGATCCTGGCCATCGCCGTGATTGCCATCATCGTGACGCTGGTCGTGGCCATGTCAGGTCCCGACGTGGCGACGCAAGGCAAGTAGCCCGGCGTATTTACACGGTGAAGCGCCACGGCTACGATGGCGAGGCCGGGTAGAGATGTCGAAAGATCGCTCCAATGTCACGGCCTTACTGGACGAGGCCCCGTCGTATTCACGGCAGAACCAGGGCGGCATCTTCCTCGTCATCAAGGGGCCGGATCGCGGTGAAGCCGTTCGTCTGACGAATGGTGCGGTCTCGTTCGGCTCGGGCCCGCAGTGCAGCCTCGTCCTCACCGACAAGACCGTCTCGCGCAAGCACCTCGAAGCGCAGCTCGTCGGCGACGAAGTGATGATGGTCGACTGCGGCTCGACGAACGGCACGTTCATCCAGGGCTCGCGCTTCGAGAAGATCTCGATCGGCTTCGGCGCCGAGGTGAAGCTCGGCCGCACCGTCCTCAAGTTCCTCCCCGACGAAGAAATCGTCGATCCCGAGCCGAGCGCGCTGACGGCCTTCGGCTCGATCGTCGGTGGCGACACCAAGATGCGGCAGATGTTCACGCTGCTCGAGGACGTCGCCGCCACGAACGCGACCGTGCTCATCGAGGGCGAGACCGGCACCGGTAAAGAGCTCATCGCCGAGGAGATCCACAATCACTCGCCGCGCAAGGACGGTCCGCTCGTCGTGTTCGACTGCGGCTCGGTCCCACGCGAGCTGATCGAGTCGATGCTGTTCGGTCACGTGAAGGGCTCGTTCACGGGCGCGATCACCGACCGTCGCGGCGCGTTCGCGGAAGCGAACGGCGGCACGATCTTCCTCGACGAGATCGGCGAGATGTCGCTCGACCTACAGCCGTCGCTGCTGCGCGTCCTCGACAAGCGCGCCGTCCGCAAGGTCGGCTCGAACACGTACGAGAAGATCGACGTGCGCGTCGTCGCCGCGACGAACCGCGACCTTCGCGCAGAAGTCGCGAAGAAGGCGTTCCGCGAGGATCTCTACTACCGCCTCGCGGTCATCCGCGTGAGCGTGCCGCCGCTGCGCGAGCGCGGCAGTGACATCCCGCTGTTGATCCAGCACTTCGTCAACAACTTCGGCCCGAACCTCTCGATCTCGCCCGAGGACATGGCGCGCCTCGTCCGTCACAGCTGGCCCGGCAACGTCCGCGAGCTGCGCAACGTGATGGAGCGTGCGTGTCTGCTCGCGCGCGGCTCCACGATCAACCTCGAGGACGCGCTCGTCAGCGAGGCTGCGCCGAGCCTCGGGATCCGCACCGACCTGCCCTTCAAGGAAGCGAAGGGTCAGCTCGTCGAGATGTTCGAGCGCGAGTACATCGAGGACCTCATGCGCCGCCACAAGATGAACTTGTCGGCCGCAGCGCGCGAGGCGCAGATCGATCGCAAGCACCTGCGCGAGCTGATCCGCAAGTACGGCCTCGATCCGCGGCACAAGCTCGACGGTGACGCCGTCGCGCCGGCCGCCGACGACGACGACTGAATCGAGCCGCCGGACACGACGACGAGCGGCCGTGTGATTTCGGCGCAGTGCGTGTTGCGCTTTCCGCTCGTGTTCCGCACGTGTTCCAGATTTTCAACACAAAGGGACAGAGGGACAGAGGCCACAGATCGGAGACCAATAAAACCCTCGACTGAAGCCAGGATCGAGAACCTGTCGCCCCGCGCCTCGACCCGTCCCACTCGCAAGTTCGACACTCGCCAGCTCGCGGCTTCAGCGCACGTCGGCTCGAACGTGTTCGTTCGATCAGCACGCCAATATGGACGCGTTCTCGAACGGTTGATCGCGCGAAGTTCGTGCGCGAGTGTCCACGCGATCTCGACGTGCGATCGCGCGAAGCACCGGTGCCCCCGAAAGGATCTCCGATCTGTGGCCTCTGTCCCTCTGTCCCTTTGTGTTGAAAATCTGGAACACGTGCGGAGCGGAGCACGAGCGGAGCACGAGCGGAACGAGCGGAACGAACGGAACGAGCGGAATCGCGCGACGGCCGGACGCTTATTCGATCTTCACGCGGACCGACAGGCGCGTGTCCTTGACGTCGATGTCGAACTTCTTGCGCGAGTCGGACACCACGTCATAGACCTCGACCACGTGCGCGCCGAGCTCGACCTCGATGCGCTCCGTCGGGCACGTCATGCCCGTCGGCTTGCCGTCGATGAACACGTAGTAGCGATCCTTGTCCTTGCAGCGCGTGACCTTGATCCCCGCGGGCCCGCCCATCGGCGTGACCTCCTTCAGCGGGATCGCGAACGAGCCGTGACCGTCGACCTGCGCGACGTAGAGCTCGTGCCCGGCCATGAGCACGGCGATCGTGTGGCGATCCGGCGTGCCCGGCAGCTTGAGCGGCGTCGCGCCAACGTCTGCACCGTCGAGGAACACGCGCGCGCGGCTCGGCGTCGAGGTGATGATCAGCTGGTCGCTCGGCGTCGGCTGGATCGCGCCGGCATCGGGCGGCGCGACCGCGACGGCGGCGTCGACGATCGGCGCGACGGCGACCGCGGCATCGAGCGGCGCGGCCTTTCCTGCATCGAGCGTGGTGACCGCGACGGTAGCATCGAGCGGCGCATCGGCGGCATCGATCCCCTTCGCGCCGGCATCGCGCACGGTTGGCGTCACGACCTTCGTGCCGGAGCCGTCACCAGGCGCAGCGAATTCGCTGTACGCCCACCAGCCGCCGAAGCCGAGCGCGGCGACACCGACGGCACCGGCGAGGATCCATGGCAATCGCGAGCGCGGGGCCGCGGGGCGCGTCGACGCGGTCATCGAGTGCGCGGCCATCGGACTCGACGGATGTGGGACGGGAATGTTCGCCGACACGTGCGGTGGCGGGTTCGATGGGCGCTTCGGAGGCGGCGTGTTCCTGGTCGCGTGCGCCTCGTTCGGAAACTCTTCGAGCGCGTGCGCTTGCTCGACGAGCGCCCCCATCTCCGACGTCGCCCTGGTGTGCGCGTCGCTGTATTTCCCGACGAGCAGCGGCGACATCTCTGGCTGTTCGAACACGCCGAGGCCCGGATCGGTCGCGCGCACCGGATCGGTGGGCGGCAGTGGCGTGCCGATCGACGACGGCGGAATCACGTCGGCCTCGTCGATCGCGCGCATCAGCGCCGACGGACGCTCGGCACGTGGACCCGTGCGGCGCGCATCGTCGATGCTCGGCGAAAGTGGCGGTGGCGTCGCGGCTCGCTGCGACGGAATGGTCGGCACCACGCCCGACTTTCTCTTGATGTCGAGCTTTCCGAGCGGGATCGCCGGCGGCGACTTCACGTTCTGGATCCCGAGCAGCGTGCTCGTGCCCGGGACGGGGGGCGTCAGCGAGCCCGGCGGTGGCGTGGCGATGCCTTGCGGCACCGGAATCGGCGGCGGTGCGAGGCCGGGCACCGTCGTGAACGGCTTCTGCATCTCCGGCACCGTCGACGCAGGAGACATCGTCGATGGACCGACGAGGGGTGTCGGTCCCGGCACCGGTGCATCGGGTCGCACGAACTCGAGCGTCGACATCTCGAGCACGATCTCGGAGTCGCGCCCGAGCGCGGGCACCGGCGGCTGCTGCGCCGGGCCGCCCTTGATCGGGCCGGTGCCGATGTCGAGCGCGAGCATGCCGGAGAGCTCGCCTTCGTTCATCGCGGCGATGCGATCGAGCGTCTGCTGCACCTGCGCGCCGATGTCCTTGCGCGTGCCCGGCACCGGCGCGACGCGCAGTGCCGCATCGAGTGCATCGGCGAGTGCGCGCGCGTCGGGAAATCGCTCGAACGGCGAGCGTGCGAGGCAACGCTGGAGCACGCGCACGATCGGGCGCGGCAGCGGCGGCTCCGACGGTGGGCCCGCCATCACCGACTGCGCGATCTGCGCGGGCGTCTCGCCGCGGAACGTGCGCTGTCCCGTGACGAGCTCGTATGCGAGCACGCCGAGCGCGAACACGTCGGTCGCCGCGCTCGTCGCTTCGTTCGCGAGCTGCTCGGGTGCGAGATACTGGATGCGATGCGCGAGGCGCACGCTGTCGGTCGGACGCTGTGGCAGCGACGCGGAGAGGATCCCGAAGTCGGTGATCTTGATGTCGCCCTCGGCGGTGACGATCACGTTCGTCGGTGCGAGCCCGAGGTGCGTGAGCCCGCGGCCGTGCGCGTAGCCGATCGCGCGCGCCGCTTGCGACACGAGCGCGAGTGCACCGCCGGCTGCGAGCGTCTGACCTTGCATGCGCTCTTCGGCGATCAGGCGAAGTGCATCGAGGCCGGCGACGTACTCGACGGCGGTGAACGTCGTGCCCTGCGCGACGCCGAACTCGCTCATGCGCGCGATCCGCGGATGCTCGAGGCTCCCGTAGCCACGCGCCGCGGCCGACAGTGCGCTCGCCATCGGCGGCGTCGCGGTCAGCTCGTGATGAAATCGTTTGACCGCAAACTGCCGCTCGAATCCGGCGACGCCGAACACCTTCGCACGCGAAACCGAGCCACTGGGACCGACACCGATCGGCTCCAGGAGCTGGTAGCGGCCTACGCGCTCCGTCGCGGATGTCACCGGATATCGAATGTACTCGAACGCGGCCGATGACGCGACGCGTTGCCAGTTCCAAAGTTGCCCGTGAGACCGAACCCCACGTACGACCGATTGATGCGGAAGAAGACTCCCGACACTTCGAAGCTCACGCGCGCGAACGCGGCGCCCTACACGCTGAGAAAAACCGAGGCATCGGATAATGATCTCGTCGTGGGCAAGAACGACAAGACCGAAGCGAAGACGGACGCGAAGACCGAAGCGAAAGCGGCGCCGCCGGCCGACGGCGAGACCAAGGTCGACGCGAAGGCGCTCGCGGCCAGCGACGGCAAGGTCGACTCGAAGTTCGACGACGTGAAGAGCGGGCAGGTCGCGGTCGAGGCGACCGATGGCGCACCCAAGCCGGGCGATGGCCCGAAGTCGGCCACGCACAACGAAGCGCCTGTCGAGCCGCTGCGTGCGCGCGCCGAGACACTCGCGATGCCGACTGTCGACTCGGAAATCGGTGCACCGCCGGAGATCCCGGCGGAGCTGAAGGGCACCGTCGAGGATCCGACGAACATGCCCACGTCGAGGAACATCCCCGACGGTAGCCCGACCGATCCGGCACTGCCGCCGGGCCACGTTCCGCGCGGCGACTCGCGGAGCTTTCGTCGGGGCGACGAGTTCGCGCTCGTCTACCGGCAGGGCAGCTGCGTGATCAGCCGGTTTGGAACCGTCGGGCAACGCGGTCAGTGGCGGGTGGTCGATTACCCCACCTCGTCGTCGGCCAGCAACTCCTATGCGAAGGAGTGCAGCCGGTTCGTCGCCGAGGGCTTCTCGGACTATCGTGACTGAGTGACCGAACCGAAGCGCAAAGTGTCCTGGCTCGTGCGGTGGGCGCTCGATGCGCCGAATCGCTGGCTCGGGCGGCGCAGCACCATCGGTCAAGATGTCGCCGGCGGCGCGGACGGCCTGTCGTATCTGCGCCACCTGGTGCGCGGCAACCGCATCCGGCGCGGCGCGGCCTTCGACGAGATCACCCCGGAGACACCGCCGGTCCTCATCATTCACGGCTTCTTGGGGACCCGCGGCTCGATGTACATGCTCGAGCGCCGCCTCGTCGAGGACGGCTTCGTCGTGGTCTCGTTCAACCTCGGGACCCTGAACGTCCGCGATATCCGGCGCTCCGCGTTCCTCATTCACCGCAAGATCGAGCGCATCCTCGCGCAGACCCCCTCGCAGCGGATCGACATCATCGGCCACTCGATGGGCGGCCTGATCGGCCTCTACTACGTCAAGAAGCTCGGCGGCCATGCCCGCGTTCGCAAGCTCATCATGATGGGCACACCGGTCCGCGGGACGTGGTACGCGCTCGCGGGCGTCCTGACGCTGGGCCTGTGGTCGACCTCCTCGTGGCAGCTGCTCCCCCGCAGCCGGTTCCTCGACGAGCTCGCGCAAGGGCCAATGCCGCCCAATGTCGAGGTCTATACGATCGCGGCGGCCCGGGATTGGGTGGTCCCCCTCTCGACCACGCGTTTGCAGGGCGCGAACGCCACCACGGTCCCGCTCGGGCATTCAAGCCTCGTCGTGTCCGAAGAGGTCTATCGGCGCGTCGTCAATGCGCTGCGGCCCCACCGTCCCGAGGTCGACGACGAGGTCGCAGCCACCGATTAACGGGCGTTTGCTTGCGCGGCTCACAGGTTGGGCACTAAAATTTTCGAGTCCTTGCAGCGCCACAGAACACCCTCGGCATGAACGATCGTCCTCGTTTCGCACTGCGCTTCATCTCGGGCAAGTACCAGGGAGGCGAGTTCCCGCTTCGCATGAATCGGGAAATCATCATCGGGCGTTCGTCCGATCTCGACATGGTCCTCGTCGAGGACATGGTCTCGCGTCGTCACGCGAAGATCAGCTCGACCGAGAACGAGGTCTACATCCAGGACATGGGCTCGACGAACGGCACGTTCGTCAACGGTGAGAAAATCGCCGGCCGCGCGCTTCTTCACGAGGGGGACCGCATCCTGGTCGGGACCTCGATCATCAAGGTGGTCGGCGTCGACGGGGTGGTCGCGCAGCAGACCGAGGCCGAGGCGCGCCGCCGGCTCGAGGCCGGTGCGCAGCAGCGCCAGGCCACGCAGGGCCGCCCGATGTCGGGCGTCATCGAAGAGATTCCGCTGCCCGACTTGCTCCAGCTCCTGTCGACGAGCCGCAAGTCCGGCGTGTTGACCGTCAACAACGGCGTGTCGATCGGCAAGATCTACCTCCGCAAGGGCGCGATCTACTTCGCCACGATCAACGACGACTTCGCAGTCAGCCCGCAAAAGGCGATCTACCGCATGCTGACGTGGCTCACCGGCACGTTCGAGCTCGAGCCGAGCGTCGAGATGCAGGTGATGGAAGAGATCCAGGAGTCGACCGAAGGCCTCCTCATGGAAGGCGTTCGTCAGCTCGACGAGTTCCGCAATCTCCAGAAGCAGCTGCCACCGCTCGGCTCGCCGCTCGCGGTCCCGACGCCGCTCGCCGGCAAGTTGCGCGATCTCACACCGTCGGAGCTCGACACGTTCCAGCTCGTGCTCGATCACGGGCAGCTCCAAAAGGTTCTCGATAACTTCCCGGGCACCGACCTCGACGCAGCGCAGAACATCATCAGTTTGATGAAGCGCGAGTTCGTCGTCGTCCCGTAGACTGATCAGGTGCCCGTCCGCACCTGCATGATCTCGAACGAGCTGCGCCTGCGCACGCCGTATCGCGGGATCGAGACGGGCAAGGAGACGCTGCGCATCGACATCACCTCGAAGCAGCAGCACGTCGTCATCGACGTCGATGATCTCGCGATCGAAGTCCGCGAGGACGACGGCTGCTTCGTGCTCGGCGCGGGCACGATCGACACGCTGTTCGTCGTCGAGCGGCAGCCACGCTCGGGTTTCCTCACGTGGTTCGGCGTGTTCGCGCGCCGGCACGGCCGCGCCGATCAGCTGCTGTTCGAAACTCCCGAGGGCAAGGTCGCGCGGCTCGTCGAGCGCACGATCGAACGGCACCTCGGCCTCGACGACACGCCCGTGCGCGGCGAGCTTCGCGTCGACTGAGCCGAGCGAGCGAGTTCGTGGTACCAACGCGGCGTGAGCACGCTGCGCGAGGCCTCGTCGGTGATCTTGCTGAGGCGCGCGGATCCCGTCGGCTTCGAGGTCTTCATGCTGCGGCGCACGAAGGGCGCGTCGTTCATGGCATCCGCGTTCGTGTTTCCGGGCGGCGCGGCGGAGACCGGCGAGGACGCGCGCACCACCGCCGCACGCGAGCTGTTCGAGGAAGCGGGCGTGCTCCTCGCGAAGGAGACCGAGGAAGCTGACACGATGGAAGTGCTCAGCATGAACACGCTGCGCAAGCGCATGAACGACGGCCGCGATGCGGCGCAGCTCATGAAGGATGCCGGGCTCGCGTGGTCGACCGATTCGCTGCTGCCGTGGGCGCACTGGATCACGCCGTCGGTCGAGCCGAAGCGATTCTCGGCGCGGTTCTTCGTGTGCGAGCTGCCGTCGGGGCAGGTGCCGACGTTCGATTCGGTCGAGACCGTCGAGCAGCTGTGGGTCACGCCCGAGGATGCGATCGCGCGTGCGGGCGAGCTCAACCTCCCGCCGCCGCAGATCCGCACGATGTGGGAGCTGACGGAGCACGGCACGATCGCGCAGGTGTTCGCGGCGGCGCGCGAGCGCTCGACGGAGCCGCACCCGATCATGCCGCGCCTCCGCACGATGGTTGCCGGCGAGAACCCGTGCCTGCTCCTGCCGTGGGACCCCGATTATGTCGAGAACGCGACCGGGGACTCGACGCCGCTCACGTATCAGCCGAGGTGGGCGCGTGGGCCGAGCCGTTTCATCATGGAGGATCGCGCGTGGAGACACGTGAGCGCACCCGGTTCGACGAGCGCGGTCTCGTAGTCGGGCAGCGGAGCGTCCCGTTCTATGCGGGCGCGATGCACTACTGGCGCGTCGAGCCCGCCCGCTGGGCCGCGTGCTTGCGGCAGATGCACGGGATCGGATTTACGTGCGTCGAGACGTACGTGCCGTGGCGCGTGCATGAGGTCGAGGCCGGCCGCTTCGAGTGGAGCGGCATCGCCGACCTGCCGCGGTTTCTGACGCTCGCGCGCGAAGCGGGGCTCGCGGTCGTCGTGCGACCGGGCCCCCACGTCAACGCGGAGCTGACGTCGTTCGGCATGCCGGATCACGTGCTCGCCGAGCCGCAGTGCCAGGCGCGCACGTCACGCGGGACACCGGTGTGGATGCCGACGCCACCACGCGCGTGGCCGATCCCGTCATACGCGAGCAGCGCGTTTCGCGCGCGCGTCGCCACGTGGTTCGCCGCCGTGCGCGAGGTGATCGAGCCGTTCGTCGGCGATCCCGTCGTCGCCGTCGGCATCGACAACGAGGCGCAGATGTTCTTCCGGCTCGGTGCGTACGACTTCGACTACCACCCCGATGCGATCGCGTGGTGGAACGAGGCGAGTGGGCTCGACGGCGATCCGCCGCGCGCGTGGGACGCGGCCGAGGCAGCGCGTTGCGTGTCATGGGTGCGCTTCAAGGACCAGTACATCGCGCGCGCGCTCGGCGAATTCGCGCACGCGTTCCCGGGCATCGCGAAGTTTCACAACCTGCCGCCCGGTCACCACGGCGGCTACGATCTGCGCCACATCCAGCACGCGATCGGCGGGCCCGTCGGCATCGACGCGTACACCGCGCGCGCCGAGTTTCGCGAGCTCTCGCGACGCGCCCTCGCGTGTGTGGGAAACGCGTCGCCGACCCCGATCGCGTTCGAGGTCGGCGTCGGCTTCTTCCCGTGGTTCCCGCCACTCGGCGACGACAAGGACAAAGACCGCGAGCGCGATCATTTGCTCACGCTCCTCGCCGCTGGCATCCGCGGCTTCAACTTGTTCATGGCCGTCGAGCGCGACCGTTACTACGGCGCCGCGATCACCAAGGATGGCCAGCTCGAGCCACACGCGAAGTGGATCGCTCCGCTGATCGCTGCGCTCTCCGAGGTCGACTGGCCCTCGCTGCGCCGCAAGACGCCGATCGCGCTCGTCGACACGCGCGCGGATGCGCGCTTCGGCCTCGCCACCTCGCTGCTCGATCCGATGACGCCACTCGTCGCAGAGGCCCTCGGCCTCGGACCCGGCGGCGCCGCGGAGCTCGGCACAGATGCCGGCGCGATCGCGTCGCGTCGCTGGCAAACCGCGATCGCATCCGCCCTCGAGCTCGCGCAGGTGCCGTACGCGATCGTCGACGAGTCCGCACCGCTCGACGGATATCGGGCCGTGATCGTCCCGACGCTCGAGCGCGTCGATCGCGGCCTCTGGCAGCGCGTCTCCGCACTCGCCGAGCACAAGCGCGCCATCGTCGTGATCGGCCCGGGCACGCCGACCAAGGACGAGCTCGATCAACCGCTCTCCGAGCCGGTCCGCCGCGTCGGCCGCCTCAAGGCCGGCTCGCTCGAAGATCTGCGCGGTCTCGCCGATGACCTCGGCGCGTTGATCGAGTCCTCGGAGATCTGGCACGTCGAGCGGCCGGATGGCGTGCGTGCGCACGTGTTCGAAGACGCGGAGCGCGTGCGCGTCGTGTTCGTGCTCTCCGATGTCGACAAGCCACTCTCGGCGACGCTGTTCGCGGAGCGGACGCTGCGCGATCCGTTCACGAACGAGCGCATCTCCGTGCAGGCAGGCAAAGCGCAGATCGCGCTCGGGCCGCGGGGCGTGCGGATGTTCGTCGTCGACTGAGCGCACTGGACGCCGAGAACATCGGTCACCGTTCGCACGTGTTCCGCGCGCGTTGTTGCGCACGTATTTCGCGCGTGCCCGCATCTGTTCCACGCGCACGCCAGCGTTTGAAACACGAAGCCACGAAGCCACGAAGCCCAGAAAAGTCCGAAATCAATTTCCGATCTTCTTTCAGCTTCGTGGCTTCGTGGCTTCGTGTTTCAACATTCGGGGCCCTCAGCCGGGCGCGGATGGAACACGTACGGAACACGCGCGAACGTTTAATAGAGCTCTGTTGCTCTGTTGCTCTGTTGCTCTGTTGCTCTGTTGCTCTGTGACTGTCACCGGCCGCTCAGCCCAGCATCGGGCGCAGGAGACGCCTTCGCGACCGTCGCATCGACGTCCGCGACCTGGCTAATCGTGGCGGGGTCTGAACATCGTCACAAGGCCTGCGAGCATGCCGCCTGCGCCCGCGCCCGCGAGGAGCCAGACGCCGTAGCCGAGCGCAGAATTCGGGTCGGCGTTGCGCTCGTAGCCGATCCAGAAGTAGACGAAGACGGCGGCACTGCCGGCGCCGAAGAGGAGCGTGAGGAAGCCGGCGAACCGGCCGACGCGAGAGCGCAGGAGGTTGACGAGTGCGAGCAGGAGCTGGAGCGCGGCGGGGACGTAGAACGCGACGATGAAGCCGCGATGTGCGAGGAGCGATCTGTTCGCCGCTTGTTCGAGGCGGTCGGCTTGCTCCTTCGACGCGCCGAGGCCTTTGGCGAAGTCGGAGAGGCCGGTCGCTTCGGTTGGCGTTGTCGCGATCTCGTAGGCGCTCGCCGTTCGCAGCACCTTGCCCGTCGAGTCGCTGTACTCGGCGAGTGGCAGGAAGAAGCCGACGACGCCCGCAATACCCGCGAGCAGAGCGAGGAGCTTCAGCATCAGCCGAGCTGCGTGCGGCCGGTCGGCTCGTCTTCGAACGCGCGGACGGGGCGCAGCTTGCCGAGCAAACGCGCGATCACGGCGACGAGCTCGGCGGGCTCGCACGGCTTCGGAAGGAACGCAGCGGCGCCGATGCGCACCGAGACCTCGGGCGCGACCGGTGAATTCGAGATGAGGACGATCGGCGGCGCATCGGGCAAGAGCTCGATGTTGCGCGCGAGCTCGATGACCCCGACGCACTGGTCGTAGCAATCGATCACGACGACATCGATGCCGCCTTCGCGGAGCAGCGTGGGAGCGTCGTGGAGCCCGTCCGCGGTAAAGACCGCGTGACCGGCGGTGTCGAGGGCATTCGCCCAGCGCTCGGTGGTCTCAGGATCCGTCTCCACGAGCAGAATACTTCCCACGATCGGAGCCTACCTCGGATTACCCGCTAGGACTTGGCATTGGGCGGCGGATTGCTCTTGCGCTTCGCTCGCTCGTGACCTTCGGTCCACCCGATTTCTTTCGTGAGCGTGATCGCGTCCTGAATTCGCGAGCTCACGACGACAGCGCCCTTTGTTGGATTGTCCGTGAGGAGTAGCTCCGCCGTTGCGCGACGGTCGCCGAGGCTGCGCATCTCGTTGATCGCGGCCTGGCGGTAGCGCTCGGCTTTACCGCCGAGACCGGCCTTCTCGCAGAGCTGCGCGAGGAGTTGCTGCACGCGCGCGGCGCCGAGGCGCGAGCGAACGCGCTGCGCGTGAAACAGCGCGGCTTCGGCGAGGCGTAGCGCCTTGTACGAATCGCCGGCGTTGTCGATCATCTGTGCCTGCTGGCGAAGAATGCGCCAGAACGGCTCGGGCCCGTCGATCGCGGTGAAGCCTTCGCCGAGCGTCGCGAGGTCGATGCACTCGACGAGCTCGTTGAGCGCGGTATCGGTATCGCCGGCGCGCATCAGCGCGGTCGCGAGATCGAGGTAGAGCTCGCAGACGAGGTTCATGTCGCCCGTCGAGATGGCGCGACCGACGCCGCGGCGCAGCGCCGCGATCGCGCCGTCGACATCGCCCTCGCTCATCGCGATCGCCGCGCTCGCGCGATCGATCATCGCGACGAGCATTGGCGAGCCCGACCAGTCGCGCGCTTCGGCGAGCACGCCGCGTGCGAGCGACGACTCACCGCGCGTGCGGAGGACGTCGGCGAGGCGAACGCTGAGCGCGACGAACTGGCCCTCGGCCGTCCCGTCGTCATCGCCCGACTGTACGGCCTGACGAACGGCGACGAGCGCGCGGTGATAGAACTGACCGGCGCCGACATCGTCGAGCTGCTCGGCGGCGTGATCGCCGGCGCGCCGCAGCATCGTCATCGCATCCTTCGCGTGACCCGCGAGATCGTGGTGGTGACCGAGCACCGCGACGTCGGGCGAGAGCGCTTCGCACGCGGTCGCAGCGGCGGCGTGGAGCGAACGGCGAACGTCGGCCGGCGTGGCGTCGTAGACGATGTCGCGCACGAGGCGGCTCGTGAACGTCAGCTCGCCCGACGGCTCGAAGCAGCCGAGGAGACCGGCGCGATCTGCATCCGCGAGCGCGGTCTCGAGGCCTTCGCCCGCCAGCATCGTGCGCAGGAGGTCGAGCTGTGGCTCGACGCCGAGCACGGCCGCGGCTTGCAGCACGTCGCGGGTCTCTTTCTTCTGCAGCGACAGGCGTGCGGACACGAGGTCAGGCAGCGACGTAGTGGTGTCTTCCGCTTTGCCACCTTCGAGCAAATAGCGCACGACGTGCTCGATGTGACCCGGGAACGCGCGTGTGGTCTGGAACAACGTCTGGACCGGCGGGAGCCCCTTGAGGCCCGCCTTCTCGAGCGTCTCGACGATGCGCGACAGATCGTTCGCCTCGAGCGCGCCGACCTCGAGACGCGCGATGGACATCGGCCACTGCGCGCCGAACGCAGTCGTCGTCGTCATGACGAGCGGCGGCAGCGCGAGCTCGGTGACCTCGGTCGCGCGGCGCAGGATCTCGAGGCTTGGATGATCGAACCGATCGATGTCCTCGCACACCACGGTGACGCCGCTCATCATCGCGGCGCGCTCGAGTGCACGCAGCGAAGACCACACCATCTCGCGGCGCCGCACGGGCGGCTCGAGCTCGAGCAGTGTCGTCGGGTGACCGAACAGCTGCGCGATGCCCGGGATGTCGCGCTCGTTGAGACCGAGCGAGAGGATCGAATCGCGCAGCTCGAGCTCGCTCGACACGGCGGGCAGCTGCAGCACCGCGGCGAGCAGCGAGCGAATCGGATAGAACGGCGCCGCGAGCCCGCTCGGGTCGGGTCCGATCAAGTAGATGACGCGCGTCTCTTCGCGGACCTTGTTGTACGCGTGACGGAGCAGCGCGCTGCGACCAGCACCTTCGTGACCGGTGACGAGCAGCCCGTTGTCCTTGCCCGGTGCCTTGCGCATGTGCGCGAACAGCGTCTGCAGCTCCTTCTCGCGACCGATGAACGGCAGCGGCAACACCTCGGGCGGCGGCGGCGGCACGGCCTCGACGGGCTGCGAGATCCGGCGGCGCGCAGCACCGCACTCGGGGCAGAACTTGAACGACGCCGACATCGACTTGCCGCACGCCGTGCACTTGTCGCTCTGCGTGAACGTGCGCGACCTCTTGACCTGAAGCGAGGCGAGCGCGGTTCGCATCTCGCCGGCGGAAGCGAACCGATCCTGCGGATGTTTCGCGAGCGCCTTCGCGACGATCGCGTCGAGGTCCTTCGAGACCTGCTCGCGGCGCGTCTGCAGCGACGGGATCATCGCCTTCAGGTGATTCGCGAGGATCTCCGTCGTCGAGCCGGCGAAGAACGGCGTCTTGTACGCGAGCAGCTCGTAGAGAATGATGCCGACGGCGTAGACGTCCGACGCGAACGACGGCACGGCGCCGCTGATCACCTCGGGCGCCATATATTCGGGCGTGCCGCTGATCGAGCGGTCGTCCGGATCGCGGACACCCGTGACGAGGCGCGCGATGCCGAAGTCGACGATCTTGACGACGTCGACGCCGGCGCGCCGCTGATCGAGAATGATGTTGTCGGCCTTGAGATCGGCGTGCACCACGCCGGCGAGGTGCGCTTCCTCGATGCCGGCGAGCGACTGCATGACGATGTCGATCACGCGCTCGACCGCGAGCGGGTTCTCGTTGACGAGGAGTTGCGTCAGCGTCGGGCCCTTGACGTACTCCATCGCGAGATAGAGCAGGCCGTCGGTCGACTGACCGTAGTCGATGATCGAGACGCAGTTCGGATGGTTCAGGCGCGATGCGCTCGTGGCTTCATCGCGGAACCGGCGGATCATCTTCGCGTCTGCGGAGAGCTCCTCGTTCAGGAGCTTGACCGCGACGGTGCGACCGAGGGCGATCTGGTCCGCCTTGTACACGGCACCGGACCCACCGATGCCAATACACGCAGTCAACCGAAACTTATCACCGAGCACACGCCCGACGAGCTTCAATGACTTGGCGACCTGCTCCTGCATGTGGTCCGTCATTGCCGCGCCCAATCCCCAGCGTAGCGAATGGCCTGGTTATGTAGTGAGAACAATCCCCTCATCGGTCACCGATATTTCAGGCCCGCTCGACGACAAGAGCGATCCCTTGACCGACACCGATACACATGGTCGCGAGGCCTAACTTTCCGGACGTGATCTCCAGATCGGTCATCAGCGAGATGACCATGCGCGCTCCGGAGGCTCCAAGTGGGTGACCGTACGCGATCGCGCCGCCATTGATGTTGACGCGTTCAGCATCGAGACCGAGTTGCTCGATACACGGGATCGCCTGCGCCGCAAAGGCCTCGTTGATCTCCGCGAGATCGATCTGTTGGGTGGTCAGACCGGCCCTGGCCATGGCCTTCTTGGTGGCCGGGATCGGGCCGAGCCCCATGAAGCTCGGCTCGACGCCGGCGGCTGCGCACACGACATATCGTGCACGCGGGGTGAGGTTCAGCTCCTTGATCGCCTGCTCGCTCGCGACGAGCACCGCACCCGCGCCATCGTTGAGACCCGACGCGTTGCCGGCCGTGACGCTCGCGGTCGGTGCTTTCGAGAATGCGGGCCGAAGCTTCGTGAGCTGCTCGATCGTGGTCTCGGGCCGCGGATGTTCATCGGCCGCGAGCTCGATCTTCGCGCCCGTCTTCTTGTCGGTGCCCGTGACGATCGGCGTGAGCTCGCGCGCGATGCGCCCCGATGCGATCGCTTTTCCCGCCCGCTGCTGCGAAGCGATCGCGAAGCGATCTTGCGCCTCGCGAGAGACCGCATGCTTCTCGGCGACGCGCTCTGCGGTCTCGCCCATCGCGAGCGTGCCGTGCATCGCCTCCATGCGCGGGTTCACGAAGCGCCAGCCGAGGGTGGTGTCGTAGATGGTCTGGTTGCCGCGCTGAAACGCGTCGGTCGGCTTCGCCATCACGAGCGGCGCGCGCGACATTTGCTCGACCCCGCCCGCGATCACGAGGTCTGCTTCGCCCATCGCGACCTGGCGCGCTGCATCTGCGATCGCCTGGAGGCCCGAGCCGCACAACCGGTTGACCGTGATGCCCGGGACACCGACCGGCAGGCCCGCGAGCAGCGCCGCCATGCGCGCGACGTTGCGGTTGTCCTCGCCCGCTTGGTTCGCGCAGCCGAAGATCACGTCGTCGATCCGGTCGGGCGGAATCTGCGTGCGCGCGACGAGCGCGGCGATCACCTGACCTGCGAGATCATCGGCGCGCACGCCGCTGAGCCCACCACCATACCGTCCGAATGGTGAGCGAATACCGTCGACGAGATACGCAGCCCGAGTCATCGGGACCGACCATAGCCGAAAACTGGCGCCGCGGATCCTGCCTGACTAGCGTCGACGCATGTTCGCCCTTCCCGACCAGGAGCTTGCGGAGCACGAAGTCAGCTGGCTCGCGATTCGGCAACCGGCCGTGATCCGCATGCTCGAGCGCGAGCTCGCGTCTCCCGACGGAGATGCGTTCGCCGCGGGGCTCGAGCTCGCGTGTCGCGTGCTCGGTGCACCGACCCGGCTCGGTGACCTGCGCCTCGATCACAACGCACTCAACTCGGGCATGGCCGCGGTCCGCAGTGGCCGCTGTGACCGGGCGATGGTCCGCTCGATTCGCGATCAGATCGAGGAGCTGCCGATCGTACTGACGGCCCGTGAACAGGACGCGGTCGCGACCGTGATCGCGTGCGTGATCTGGGCGGTGCTCGATGCGAGCGTTCGGGACCTCGACGATACGCTCGTCGCCTAGTCGGCACGGCGATGGCATGCCTTCTCGGGCATGAGGATCACCGACGACAACATGCATGGCCGCGTCGTGCTCAGCAGCGACGGACTGGCGATCGGCGAAGTGGAAAAGCTCTACTTCCACGGCGGGCAGTTCGCGATCGACTCACTCGAGATCAAGGTGCGTAAGGAGATTGCCGAGAAGCTCGGCCTCAAGCACAGCACGTTCCACCCGGCGACCATGGAGATTCCCGTAGGGTTCGTCCAGTCCGTCGGGGACGTCGTGATCCTCACTGCGAAGCTCGAGGAGCTGCAGATGATCCGCCCGACGTCGAATGGCGCTCGCGAGACGGATGACGTTCACGAGCCCAAGAACGTCGACGTCACGACCACGTGACCGCGTCGCGATTCGCAACGTTCGACGCGGAGCGGCAGTAGTGATTTCACGCGGGTCGTGGAGGCACGCCCCGTGCTCTGACCGCGCGCCGTGCGTTGGGTGCTCGCAGTTTCGCTCGCCGCCTGCGTCTCGTCGCAGATGCCGGTCCAGCCGGATGCGGCGGGTGGGGACGCGCCGGGCGATGCCGCGCCGGAGGGCGTGCTCGATTGGCGAGGGCGCTCGATCTACTTCGTGGTCACGGACCGGTTCGCGAACGGCGACTGCACGAACGACGACGCCGGCGGCTTTGTCACCGACCTCGCGAACCCGCGCGCGTGGCACGGCGGTGACTTTCAGGGCCTGATCGATCGGCTCGATTACATCGCGGGCATGGGCTTCACCGGCATCTGGATCACGCCGGTGATCGCGCAGCACCACGCGCACGCGTACCACGGCTACTGGGGCTACGACTGGTCGCGGATCGATCCGCACCTCGGCGATGCCGCGAAGCTGCGCGAGCTCGTCGCGAAAGCGCACGCGAAGAACATCGCGGTCATGATCGATACCGTCGCGAACCACACGGGTCGCTACAACTTCACGACGCCGACGTTTCCAGACGCGGCGATGTATCACCACAACGGCAACATCACCGACTACAACAACCCGGCCCAGGTCGAGAACAACGCGCTCTCGGGGCTCGACGATCTCGCGCAAGAGAACCCGGCCGTGCGCGCGAAGCTGCTCGAGCACATCGACTGGCTCGCACGCGAGTCGCGCGCCGATGGCTTTCGCGTCGACACCGTGAAGCACGTGCCGAAGCCGTTCTGGACCGAGTGGCGTGCCGCCGCGAAGCTGTTCTCGATGGGCGAGGTGCTCTCCGGCGGCGTCGAGCAGGTCGCGCCGTACTCGCACGTCCTGGACGCGACGCTCGACTACCCGCTCTACTACGCGATGCAGAGCGCGTTCGCGAAGGGCGGCTCGATGCGGCAGCTCGGCAACGTTTTCGCGAAGGACGCGCAGTACGCCGACGTGCAGCTCGGCGGCACGTTCCTCGACAATCACGACCAGCCGCGCTTTCTGTGCGACGCGACCGTCGCCGACAAGCAGGCGCGCCTGCGCATCGCGCTCGCATTTCAATTCACGGCGCGCGGCCTGCCGATCCTCTACTACGGGACCGAGCAAGGCTTCGGAAGCTGCAGTGATAACCGGCAGGACATGCTGTCGGTCGCCGACACGAACGCGCCGCTCTATCAGTGGATCGCGAAGCTCAATCGCATTCGCGCGAGCACCGAGGCGCTGCGCACGGGCGTGCAGCGCGAGCGCTGGCAAGACGACACGGCGTATGCGTTCGAGCGCGAGGTCGGCACGAGCGCGGCCGTCGTCGCGATCAATTCGAGCAACAACGTGCGCATCCTGCCGCTGCAGAACCTGCACGTGCCGGCGGGAACGGTGCTCACTGACGCGCTCGGGTCGGGCGCGACGTTTGTCGTCGACGCGGAGCTGAATCTCGCCGTTCGTGTCCCCGCGCATGGCGTCGTGATTCTGACGAACACGCCCTGATCGTTCGGTAGTACGGTGCGCGCATGAAGCGCTTCCTGGCCATCGGTCTCGTGCTCGTCTCGTCGTCGGCGTACGCGCACTTCAAGCTCAACGCGCCGGCGAGCATGACCGTCCAGGATCAGTACGGCTCGCCGCAGAAGAGCGCGCCGTGCGGACTCTCGGATACGTCGGCGACGGCCGACAACTCGACGAAGACGAACGCGGTTACGACCGTGCAGACCGGTTCGATGCTCCAGGTGAAGATCAACGAGACGATCTATCACCCGGGCCACTACCGCGTCGCGATCGCGCAGACGATGGCGGGCTTGCCGGCAGATCCACCCGTCACGGCCGGCGGTGGCGATCCGTGCGACTCGACCGTGATCAATCCGAACCCGACGATGCCGGTGCTCGCGGACGGCTTGCTCGTGCACACCAGCGCGCTGAGCGGCGAGCAGACGATGAACGTGCAGCTCCCCGCTGGCTTCACGTGCACGAACTGCGTCGTTCAAGTCATCCAGTACATGGGCAACCACGGGATCAACAACCCGGGCGGCTGCTTCTATCACCACTGCGCGACGGTCACGATCGCGGACAACGTGCCGACCGTCGACGGTCCGCCGCTGGGTGGTCCCGATGCGGCGGGCGGCGGTGGCGGTGGCGGCGGGGGCGGATGCAGCACGACGGGCGGCGCGGCGAGCCTCGCCGGTCTGTTCTTCATGGCGCTGCTGGTGGGTACGCGGCGCGCGCGCTCGCGATAGCCGAGACGAGATCCGCCGCGAGCTCGCAACCCGAGGGCGGCTAGAATCGGTGCGCTCTACGAGATCGATCGTCAGCCCGACAGCGATCTCTCGCGCCCCGACGCAGCGGTCCGCTACTGTAGCGCAGCGGCGCTCGGGCGCTTGTCACGTCGTGACAGCGCGAGGACCGTGCCACCGCCACCGTCGCCCACACGCGGAAAGGACCGCACCGACGTTAGTTCTGGGCAGCGTTCCCAGCCGTGAGATGTGTCCGAGCCTGTCCGGAAAAGGACCGGAAAAGGACCGGAAAGGACCGCACCGACGTTAGTTCTGGGCAGCGTTCCCAGCCGTGAGATGTGTCCGAGCCTGTCCGGAACAGGACCGCACCGACGTTAGTTCTGGGCAGCGTTCCCAGCCGTGAGATGTGTCCGAGCCTGTCCGAGGTTCGGCCACCACGTACGGCAACCGGACAGTTGATCCCGCTGATCGAAGGTAGTGCGGCAGGTTAGCGAACGGCGCGAAACATGCTTCTGGACGTTCGGCGATGACTGCTCCGCGTCCCGTGATTCCAGGTCTGTTCCTGTTCCTGACGCGTCGCTGCACGCAGCGACAGTTCCTATTGCGGCCCGACGAGGAGACGAACAACGCGTTCGTCTACTGCTTGGCGGAGGCAGCACAACGCTTCGGAATGGACGTGTTGCTTTCACAGATGATGTCGAACCACCAGCACACGGCGGTGTACGACCCGCACGGACGCGAAGTCGAGTTCCGCGAGCACTTCCACAAGATGATGGCGCGGTCGCAGAACGCGCTCCGCGGTCGATGGGAGAACTTCTGGTCGAGTGAGGAGTCATGTGTGGTGGAGGTGATGACCGCCGAGGACCTGCTCGACAAGCTGGTCTACATCGCGACGAATCCGGTGAAGGATGGGCTCGTCGAGAAGGTGCACCACTGGCCGGGTCCAGGCTTTGTAAACGCACTACTGACGGGCAAGTCGATGAAGGCGCACCGCCCCAGACACTTCTTTCGCGAGGAGGGCACGATGCCGGCCGAGGTCGAGCTCGTGTTGCAGTTGCCAGCTCACTTCGAGGGCAAAGCGGCATTTCTCGACGAGTTGCGGCGGCGGATCGCCGAGGTGGAGCACGCGTGTGCGCGCGAGCGGCAGCAAACCGGTCGGTGGGTCGTGGGGCGCAGACGCGTGTTGCGAACGTCGTGGCGCGACAGTCCGACAAGCCGCGAGCCGCGTCGCGGCCTGCGCCCCCGGGTCGCCGCCCGCGACAAGTGGCTGCGGATTGCGACGCTTCAACGCAACAAGGAATGGCAGCTCGAGTATCAGGATGCGCGCGCCAAGTGGCTGCTCGGAATCCCGACTGTGTTTCCGTTCGGCACGTACTGGCTCCGGCGGTTTGCCAGCGTCGCGGTGAAACCGCCGCCCGAACGCACCTGAGAAGAATCAATATGTCGACGGCAAGCCGTTGTCGCCGCGTGCATGACCGCTCGCGCCGTCGCGGCGTGGCTTGATGTCCGTCGACTGGCCGACGGCCACATCCAGCCAGGCCACCCGATCAGCTGCAACGGATTGGCAAGACTCGTCGATCGTCGAAGTAACTCCGGTGCGGGCGCGGGTCGTCGATCGTCGAAGTAACTCCGGTGCGGGCGCGGGTCGTCGAAGTAACTCCGGTGCGGGCGCGGGTGCGGGTGCGGGCGGTGCGTCGCGATCAGCTGCAACGGATTGGCAAGACTCGTCGATCGTCGAAGTAACTCCGGTGCGGGCGTCTAGGATGAGTGCTTCCAGTCATTGAGCACACGCTGCAGAGAGCGCCAACCATCGCGCCTCGACTTTCTGAAGACACTCGCGATCGGCTTCCGATCCCCCTGGTGGAGAACCAAGCGAGTACAACTTCGACTCTGCCCATTGATACGTTTCGATAATCTCCGCAGGTTCCGTGGCTAAGGGGAACTCTTCTAGGCGGAAAACGACTCGATACATACGCTTTCGAACGTCCTCACGGATAGCAAAGGTCGCGACCTGGTCACCCCAGACAGTGAGTTCCTGGTAAACGGACAAATCAAGGATCTGAACCTTCGACACGATCGACAATTCCTCGTGTGAGAGTTTGTCGTCTCCCACCTCGTTCAATTCCAACTGCCTCACCCATAGTCGAGGACCGGCCAAGAGGCTCGTCTTTATGTCGAGCAGGAACTGGGAGCGCAACGGGGGGCCTTCTCGGTTGGACATCATGGGCAGCTAACATCTAGTGGTTTGGGCCATCCATTCCTTATTCACCTTCCACCAGCCGGCGAATTCTTGTCCGGACCTTACCATCACGGCACCACGACGTCGGGGTCGAGACGAACCGCGACTACACGCATGTCGCGGCGCGCGCGCTCGCGATAGCCGAGACGAGATCCGCCGCGAGCTCGCACGTGACCGCGAGCGTGGTGCCGTCGGGATGCGGCACCGTCAACGAGGTGCAGTGGAGCGCGAGCCGGTGCAGCGCGTGCTGCGTGCGCCAGATCCGGTTGTGCTCGCCCTTGCCGTAGCGCACGTCGCCGACGAGCGGACACGCGATGTGCTTCAGGTGCCGCCGGATCTGATGCAAGCGGCCGGTGTGCGGACGTGCTTCGACGACGGCGTAGCGACCGAACGTCTCGCGGCGCCAGATCTCGGTGACCGCGTCGATGCGCGCTTCACCGGGCGCTTTCGGGATCGCGTGATCGATCACGAGGTGCTCTGGCGGATGGCCGCGCGTGATCGCGACGTAGCGCTTGTCCGCGAGAGACCACGCTTCGCTGAACGCGCGGGCGGCATCGCGATCGAGCGCGAACAGCACGACGCCCGACGCGCCGCGATCGAGCCTGTGGATCGGATAGACGTACGCGTTGACCGTGTCGCGGACGAGCTGGAGTAGCGCGTCGTCGTCGTCGGCCCAGCCGCGATGCGTGGCGATGCCCGACGGCTTGTCGACGGCGACGCAGCGCGCGTCGCGATGCAGGATCACGGCGGGCCGAGGTGATCGCGGAAGAAGTCGACTTGCACCTGCTCGCGCGCGAGGTTCAGCTTCGGATCCGGAACCATGTGCGTCGCCGACAGCGTGATCACTTCGGCGCGCTTGCCCGCGACGTAGAGCGCCTCGACGAATGCGAGCGTGTGAGCGAAGTGCACGTTGTCGTCGGTGATGCCGTGGATCACGAGCAGCGGCCGCGCGAGCTTGTGCGCGTGGGTCAACGCGCTCGTCGCCTTGTAGCCCTCGGCGTTCGCCTGCGGCGTCTTCATGTAGCGCTCGGTATAGGCCGTGTCGTAGAGCGCCCAGTCGGTGACCGGTGCGCCGGCGACGCCGGCCTTGTAGAGATCGGGGCGGAGCAGCACGGCCATCGCGGCGAAGTAGCCGCCGAACGACCAGCCGACGACACCGACGCGCGCGAGGTCGAGCTCGGCGTGGCGTGCGCCGACCGCCTGGAGCGCGGCCGATTGATCTTCGATCGCGACGGTGATCAGATCCTTCAGCATCGCGCGCTCCCACGCGCGGCCGCGGTTCGGCGTGCCGCGGTTGTCGCTGCGTACGACGATGAACCCGGCGTCCGCGTACCACTGGTCCATCACGTAGCTGTCGCGGCCCGCCTGCACGTACGTGAGGTGCGGGCCGGCGTAGACCTTGAGGATGACGGGATAGCGGCGCGCCTTGTCGAACGTGCGCGGGCGCGTGATCGAGACGTGATGCGTGCGGCCGCCGATCTGCACGGTCTCGAAGACCGTCGTCGGCACGAGGCTCGGCCGCTCCCGTGCCGTCGGGACGTCGTGGCGCTTGTCGCCGACGAGCGCGACGAGCTTGCGCCCGCCTTTCTCGAGCTGCGTGTCGATGATCGTGACGCCGTGCTTCGACTTCCCCTCGGCAACGCCGCTGCCATCGGTGAGCTTCACCGGTGCGCCACCGTCGAGCGGTAGCTTGTAGATGTCTTGCAGCTTCGGATCGGTGTGCGCCTCGACGACCGCAAACTTGCCGTCGAGCCCGACCAGCTTGCGGAGACCAAACTCGGGCGTGTTGAGCTCGCGCACGAGCGTGCCGTCGGGCGCGCGCAGCTGCAGCACCCAGTCGCCCTTCGCCTCGGTCATCCACAGAAAGCCCGAGCCGTCGTCGAGCCAGCGCGGCACGCCGACGTTGACGTTGATCCACGCCTCGTCGCGCTCGACGAGCAGCTGCTTGGTCTGGCCGTTCGCGTCGAACGCGAGCACGGCGACCTCCGTCTGATCGCGATCGAGGACGGTCGCGGTGAGTGGTCCACTCGTCCACTCGACCGAGGCGAGGTAGCCGTGTTTCGAGAGGTCCCACGTGATCCACTTGGGCTGGCCGCCACTCGCGTTGATCACGCCGAGATCGACGACTGCGTTGTTCGTGCCCGCTCGCGGATACTTGAACGGCACCGGCGGCTTCTCGGGATGTCGCGCATCGCTGACGTAGATCGTGTCGACGGCGCGCGCATCGGTGCGCTGAAACGCGAGCTGCTTGCCGTCGGGAGACCACCAGAACCCGCGCCGGCGGCCGAGCTCTTCCTGCGCGGCGAACTCGGCGACGCCGTATTCGATGTCGGCGGGATGTTTCGTCAGCTGCTTCGGCTCGCAGCCCGCCGCGACGGTCCACAGATCGCCATCGCGCACGAACGCGATCGTCGTGCCGTCGGGTGAGAGGTGCGGATCGTACGCGCCGCCCTTGGGATCGACGACGACGCGCTTGCCGCTCGCGCGATCGATCAAGTGAAACACGCCGCCGAGCGGGACCATGACGGTCTTGCCGTCGTCGGAGACGCCGATGTCGACGACGCCGCGCGTTGCCGTGCGCGTGCGTTCGCGGCGCGCCTTCTCGGCATCGGAGAGCCGCTCTTCGGTCTGGAGCAATTCGCTCGTGCGGGCGAGCGTCTTCACCGTGCCGTCGGGCGTCAGCTCGTAGAGGTCGGATGCGAACTCGCGGCCCGGCGTGCGCCGGAACAGGACACTGCCGTCCTTCGTGATCGCCAGGACGGCCGGCACGCCGAGCTTGAAGTTGAAAGTCGCCGCAGCGTCGGCGAGGAGCTTGTCGTTCAGAGCGGGCCAAGTCGACATCTGAGCCTTGGAGTGGCAAGCGGTTACGAGGACGAGGAACGCGAGACGTGCAGCACGCGGGCAGTATGCCCAAAACTTGCCCACAGGCGAGACGGCACGGGACGATCACTCATCATGCGCACCGAACGTCGTCGCCGCCGCGCCAATACTGCAACCCAAGCACTGCGCTACCAGCTCGCTGCGTGCTGCGAAGACGGAAGAATCGAGGCCATGGTGGTCGCGGATGGGGATGGCCTGCCGCTCGCCTCGTCGGGGGACACGTACGCGTGTGACGAGGTGGCGGCCAGGATGGTGCTCGTGGGGACTCGCATCAAGGAGTTCAACGGCACGCTCCTCGGGCAGGGCCAGCGCTGGGATGTCCAGATGATGAAGGTCGAGATCGACGGCTCCGAGCTCCTCGTCTGCGCCGTGGGTGGGACGGCCGAGGCGCGCAGCCGCCAGATCACGCGTGGTGCCGAAGGCGCACTGCGCATCCTCGCTGCGTGAGCTAACGTGTCGGGATGCGCCAGGGCATCCTTTGTCTCGTGTTCGCGGCATTCGCCGCTTGTTCGTCTGCAGACGCGCCAAAGTCGCGCGCGGTTCCTTCGAAAGAAGCGCAGACGCTGCTCATCGATCGCAACTGGATCGACCGCATGCCGGAGACGGAGAAGGACAAGCTCTTCGTCTATCGCTTCGTGCCGAGCATGGGCGGCGGCGTGTTCCAGGACCGCACGATCTACAAGGGCACGTTCGAGCTGTTCATGTTCGAGTCGACAGACGCCGAGATCCGGTTCGTCTTGCCGGAGACGAAAGAGAAGGTCACGTCGAAATTCCTCATCGAGAACGTCGACGGTCCCGCGCCGTTCGATCTCAAGCTGACGATCACCGACGACCCGCGCGGTCCGAAGATCTACTACGGCATGCGCTCCGAGACCGACCGCGAAGGCCGCCTGCTCGATCAGCGCCTGCGGACGAAGATCATCACGAACTGAAGTAGGCCGAGCAGCAGCAACGAGGACAGGAAGCTGTCCTTGCTCGTCGAGCAGCAGCCACCGTCGTCGTTGCGGCGCTCGCAGGTCTCGGTGCAGTGCTCGTCGCCGTCGCACTCCTCGGTGTCGTCGACGACGCCGTCGCCGCAGCGCGAGATGCGATCGAGGCCGACGAGGCAGACCTCGTCGATGTTCCAGCCGCCGAGCTGCCGCTGCGGATCGCTCGCGAGCGTCCACATCACCGTGATCGGCGTCTGCGCGAACCGCGTGACGTCGAAGTCGACGAACCGCCACTCGCGATCGACGTGATCGAGCGAGTCGGTCTCGTTGGTCACGTTCGCCCACAGCTGCTGGCCGTTCACGCGCAGCGTCGCGACATCGAGGGCCGCGTCCTCGATCACGAGCCAGCGTCTGAACTGCAGGTGCACGCGTTCGTACTTCGATGCATCGATCGCGGGCGTCTCGATCGTCGACAGGATGTCGGCGCGATAGCGGCCGTCGGCGCGCAGGTCGGTGCCGAGCCACGTCGTGCCGGCGTACGCGGTCGCGGGATCGCCCGAGGCGTTGTTCGTCGGGTTGGAGACCGCGACGTCCCACTCGGTCGTGACGTTGCCGCCTTGCTTCCAGCCCGGGTTGCTGTCGAAGCGCTCGCACCAGATCTCGGTCGCGTTGCCGACGAACGCTTGATAGAGCGGATCGGCCGGGTTGTCGGGCAGCAGCAGCGTCTCGCTGGTGTCGAGCGTCGCCGCGATCTGGAACTGGATCACCGTGCCGTCGGGCTGCGCGGGCAGATCCGCGGTCCACGTCGCGCCGGCCGCGGTCATCGCGATGTCCGTCGGCGCGCCCTCTCCGACGCGCCACGACAGCTTCATCGCGGTCACGTTCGCGGGCGCGCAGCTCGTGCCCGTCGGCGTGTCGACGGTGACGGCGACGCGGCTACCTTCGATGACCGGCGAGAGCAGGCGAGTCTCGCGAAAGCTCGCGCCCGCGAGTCCGTGCCGGCCGAACGCGCTCTCGATGATGCACCCGTGCGGCGTGCCGTTCCCGAGGTTGCCGTCGTCGTCATCGGCGACGAGCGCAGCGTTGTACGTCGTCGTGACATCTCCCGCGCGCTGCAGGATACCGAGGAAGACCTTCTCCGTCGCCGCGATGCCCGCGGGCTCGCCGAGCTTCGCGATCATCTGCTCGCGCAGATCCCACAGCGCGCCGCCGATGATGAGGCCCGTGACATGCGAGACGCCGCTGACGTCGCGCGGGTAGATGCGTTCGCTGCCGATCGGGTCGAGCTCGCGCACCGCCTTGTTGTCGTACGCGAGACCGCGCCCAATGCCGGAATCGCCCGACACGTTCGCGGCGAAGAAGTCCGCGACGCCCTCGGAGATCGATTCGTCGAACTCGCCTGCGCCGGGGATGATCGACTGGGTGTGGAACGAGTGACCGAACTCGTGATGCACGATGTCGGCGACGCGCGCCGTGTTCTGACACTCGGCGCTCGCCTTGAAGAAGTGGATCGAGTCGCCGATCGAGAAGGCGTTGCACGTATTGTCGATGTTGACGTGGACCTCGATCGGCTGCTCGAGCCACGCGAGGCTCGGATGGATCCGTTTGCCGACCGCCTTCGAGATCGACGCGTAGACGTACGCCGAGAGCTGCGCGTCGACGAGCTCGTTGGTCGGCGCGCTCCACACGACGGGCACGCCGGGCTGCGCCGTCAGCGACGCGCTCGCGAGCGGACCGGCTTCGTTCACGACCGAAACGCGCGACCCAGCGAGGCTCGGCACGACAGTCGCCGCGACGTTCGTCCCCCACGAGAACGTGCCGTCGAGCGCGGTCGTGGTCGCCGCACCGTCGACGGTGATGCCGAGCTGGGACGCGGGCAGGTTCGCGCGTGGACCGCTCGCATAGCGGAGGCCGACGTCGAACTGCAGCGTGCTCGTCGCGTGCGCGATGCGGCTCTTCTTCGCGAGCGGCGTCCCGTCGGGCGCGACATAGACATCGAGGTACTTGCTCGGTGCATCGAAGACGTCGGCGATGCGGTACTCGATGGCGCCCGCGCGAACGATCGGCAGCACGACACGCTCGCCGGTCGCGCGCACGGGCGCTTGCACCCATGCGGCCGCCTTCGCCGACGAACCGCGCGATCGCGGCAGCCGTGCGGTGACATTCGGCATCGCCTGCGAGCCCGCCGCGAACAGCCGGTCGTTCGCGAACACGACGTGCATCTGCCCGCCGACGACGCGCAGCCCCTGCCACGTCTGCGCGAATGCGACCGTGCGCTTGCCGTCGTCGACGCGGTTCGCGACGAGCACGAAGTCCTCGATGCGCGCGCCCGCAGGCAGCACGTGCTGTGCGAGGAACGCGCGTGCCGCACGCTCGGCGATCGCTGCATCGCCGTTTGCACCCGGCACGTCGACGTAGCTGCCGGTGACGTACGCGACCGCGCGCGTGTCGCGATCGCGCTGCACGGTCCAGGCGCCGCTCCGTCCGGTCTCGACGGCACGTGCGACGCGCGGCTGTGCGCCGTGCGCGACGACCAGCGCGCCGTCACCCTCGGGAACGAACGCGTGCGCGGAAGAGGCGATCAGCAAGATCGCGGCAACACACGCGCGGCGCATCCGTCGAAGATGGCACGAAATCGCGCGGGCGCGCCGAGACTTCGATCACGGCGCGTGTTGGGGCGCGGAGAGACTCGTGACTGGCCCGCCGTTCACGAGCCGCGAGCCGTTTTTCGTCCCACGTGGGACGCGCGATCGATCACGGGTCCGTGCGCTCGAACCAGGTGTCGCCGCCGCGCTGGCTCTTCCGCCAGCGTCCGGCGGGCAGGTAGTCTTTGACCTGGAGGTCGCGAGGAGGGTTCGCGACGTAGCGCAGCTCGCGACACGCACGAAGCTCCGCGGGTAAGGACGTGAGGTGGGGCGGCAGGTGGAGCCGGCGCAGTCGTGCGAGCCCGCCGATCTCGCTCGGTAGCACGACGATCGGGTTGTCTCCGATGTCGAGCTCCTCGAGCTGCGTGCCGGCGAGCGCGCGCAGGATCTGCACGATCGGAACCGCGCGGTTGCGGTTGATCGCGAAGCGCTTTAGCGCCGGGAGCCCTCCAAGCACGTCGACGTCGAAGAGCTTGCAGTCTTGATATGCGCCGCCGATCTCGATCGTCTCGAGCGCGCGGCAACGGGCGAGCTCGGCGGGAAGGCGGTCGAGCCGGCCCGCGTGCGCGAGGCGAAGCGTGCGGAGTTTCCCGAGCTCGCCGAGCGCGCCCGGCAGCTCGACGATGCCGTGCGGATGAAGGCTCAGCTCGGTGAGATTCGCGAGCCGGCCGATCGCGTCGGGTAGCCTCGTCATCGAATGGCGCCCGATCTCGAGCGTCTCTAGATTTGTGAGCCGGCCGAGCGCATCGGGCACGCCGTAGCCGTCAACGCACAGCGAGGTGAGCTCGACGAGCTCGCCGATCGCGTCGGGCAAGAGGCCGGCGTTGTCGGAACCATTGCTGGGTGCGACGACGCTCGCGCAGCGCAGGTACTGGCAGTGGGCAACTCGCGCGAGCACATCGCCGAGCTCCTTCACTTCGATCGCGAGCGAGCGCAGCCGGCGCAGCGCAGACAGCTGCACGATCGGCGCGTCGTGGTCGGGGAGCTTGATGACGAGCTCGAGCGGATCACCGAAGTCCGCCGGCATGCGCTCGGCGTCGTCGATCTCGACGCTGTCGCTGTCGGGCGTCGGCGGCGCTCGTAACACGAGCCGCCGCACCGCATCCGACGGCCCTTCGAACGACTCGAGCGAGAGGCGATACAGGCTCTCGGGCACGTCGATGTGATCCGAGAGCTCGAGCGTGCGCAGCTTCGCCAGATCGCCAATCGAGGCCGGCAGCGTCGCCATCTTGTCGCCGGTGACGCACAGCAGCTCGAGGTTCGCGAGCCGGCCGATCTGCGCCGGCAACGTCCGCAGCGCGACATCGGCCGCGCGCAAGATCCGTAGCTTTGCGAGTGCGCACAGCTCGCCGGGCAAGATCCTGATCGGGTTGTTCGAGATGTCGAGCTCCTCGAGCGATCCGAGCCGACCGATCGAGGGCGGTAGCGCCTTCAGCTTGCAGCCGCGCAGATCGAGGACGCGCAGGCTCGCGAGCGCCGCACACTTATCTGGTATCACCACGACGCCTTCGATGCGCAGGATTCGCAGCGTCGGCATCGCGCCGAGCTTCGCGAACGCGTCGGCGAGCTCGAGCTGCGCGCAGTCGACGAGCTCGACCTCGACGACGCTCGGCAGCTTCGTGATTGCTCGGGGTAAGACGCGCAGGCTCGCGCCTCCGAGCCGCAGCGTCGTGAGCTCGGGCAGCTCGGCGAGCTGCCCGAACGCGGCCTCGAGGTCGAGCGCGGGCAGGTCCGTCAGCGACAGGGCCTGCAGCCGGATCTGATCCTCGATCCCGTCGAGCGACTCGAGCGCGAGGTTTGCGAGGGTCAGCCGCCGCAGCGTGGGCTGGAGCGGCGGCAGCCTCGAGATCGGGTGCCGGGAAAGCGACAGCTCTTCGATCGCGAGCACGCCAAGCCGCGCGAGCTCGTCGTCATCGTAGCGATCTGCAGCGCGGGAGCCGGGCAGCGAGACCTGCGTCGCCGCGCTCGCGAGCGCTGCATCGAGCTCGCGCCTCGGCACTACGCCGAAGCGGAGGCGGACTTGCCCGGCTTCTTCGCAGGCGTCGCCGGCTTCTTCGCGGCGGTCTTGCCGTTGCCGTTCTTCGTCGCGTGACCGTTACCGGCCTTCGCTGCGTCCTTGAGCTTCTCGACGAGCGGCGTCTTCTCCCACGTGAACTCCGGCTCCTCGCGGCCGAAGTGACCGTACGCGGCCGTCTTGCGGAAGATCGGGCGGCGGAGGTCGAGCTCCTTGATCAGCATGCCGGGGCGCGCATCGAACGTGGCGAGCACGGCCTTGGTGAGCTGGTCGTCGGAGACGACGCCGGTGCCGAACGTGTCGACGAGCATCGAGACCGGCTCGGCGACGCCGATCGCGTACGCGAACTGCACTTCGCAGCGGCGCGCGAGGCCCGAGGCCACGACGTGCTTCGCGATGTAGCGCGCGTAGTACGCGGCCGAGCGATCGACCTTGCTCGGATCCTTGCCCGAGAACGCGCCGCCGCCGTGGCGGGCGTAGCCGCCGTAGGTGTCGACGATGATCTTGCGGCCGGTGAGACCGGTGTCGCCCTGCGGGCCACCGATGACGAAGCGGCCCGTCGGGTTCACGTGGAACTTGGTCTTGTTCGTGATCAGCTTCGCGGGGATCACCGGCTTGATGACGTGCTCGCGGATCGCTTCCTCGATGGTCTTGTGCTTGACCTTGTCGTCGTGCTGCGTGGAGACGACGATCGCCTCGATGCCGGTGATCTCGCCGTTGTCGTAACGGACCGAGACCTGCGTCTTGCCGTCGGGGCGGAGCCAGTCGATGCCCTTCGTCTGCTTCTTGCGGACGGTGGCGAGCTGGAACGCGAGCTGGTGCGCGAGCTGGATCGGAAGGGGCATGAGCTCCTTCGTCTCGTCGCACGCGTAGCCGAACATCAGGCCCTGATCGCCTGCGCCTTGCTTCGAGGGGTCACCGCGATCGACGCCCTGCGCGATATCGGGCGACTGATGGTCGATCGCGACCATGACGGCGCACGTGTCCGCGTCGAAGCCCATCTCCGAGCTCGTGAAGCCGATGTCACGGACGGCGCCGCGCACGAGCTTCTGGAAGTCGAGGTTTGCCTTCGTGGTGATCTCGCCCGCGACCAGCACGAAGCCTGTCTTGGCCACCGTCTCGCAAGCGATACGGCTGTTTGGGTCTACGGCCAAGCACGCGTCGACGATGGTGTCGGAGACCGCGTCGCACAGCTTGTCGGGGTGACCTTCGGTGACGGATTCACTGGAGAACAGGTAACTGGCCATGGGTGGCGGGACTATTCAGCGACGGGCGTTGCGTGTCAATCGCAGACCGCAACGGTACGCGGTACGATTACCGTGGGATGCGGCTGATTCTTCTCATCATCGTGATCGCCGCTTGCGGTGGGTCTCCACCGATACCCAAGCGCGGTGTCGTCGAGGGTGACCTCGGCTCGTGGAAGTTCCGACGGTTCCAGCCCGTCCTCGACGTCGAGGTGTGGGTGGAGGGGAACAAGGCCGAGGCCTT
>JALZOJ010000037.1 GCA_030857175.1 Myxococcota bacterium
CGCCCCCGCGCGGCGGACCACCCTCCGCGAGTTCCGCAGCGGGCAGAACCGCTGTTCGCGCGTGCACGACGACCACCCGCGAGGACTGCCCGAGCGAGCGGAGGGTGGTTCGCGCGCGGGAGGCAGCCGCGCGCGTTCGTGCGAGCGCGACGCACGAGCCGCGAGCGCGCTGGAGCGCGCAACGCGCCCCGACGAGGCCACTTGATTTCCGGCACTGCTCTTACAGCAAGCGATCGAGGTGGTCGAGGTTCGCGCTGCTGCTCGGGAAGAGCGCGGCGGCGCCGATGCACCTCGCGCGTGGACGTCCATTGGACGTCCCGCGGTACACCATGGTCGACCGCGGGACGTCCAATGGACGTCCGAATGCGAACTGACATCGCCCATCGTCCGTCCTTGATCGTCCGTGACACGCGCGTCCCGTGACGCGCGAAGTACGGACGAGGTCGACTTCTGCCGGCTCTTAGAGCAGGCGGTCGAGCAAGCGGTCGAGGTGGTCGAGGTTCATGTAGCGAATCTCGATGTGGCCGGCTTTGCCCGGCTCGTCCTCGGTGATCGTGACGGGACCGCCGAGTGCGCGCGTCAGGCGCTCCTCGAGGTCGCGCACCGAGGCGGACTTCGTGTGGATCGGTTTCGGCGGGCGCGGCGGCGTGGCTGCGTCCGTGCGCGTCTTCTTCACGAGCGCTTCCGTCGCGCGGACGGAGAGCTGCTTGTCGACGACGGTGCGCGCGGCGCGCTCCATCGACGCGTGATCGTCGAACGCGAGCAGGGCGCGCGCGTGACCCATCGAGAGGCGCTCGTCCTCGACGAGCTGGCGCACGGGGGCGGGGAGCTTGAGGAGGCGGATCGCGTTCGCGACCGTGGAGCGGTCTTTGCCGATGCGTTCGGCGATCGCGTCCTGCGTCAGGCCGAACTCGTCGGCGAGGCGCTGGTAGGCGGCGGCTTCCTCGAGCGGGCCGAGGTCCGCGCGCTGGAGGTTCTCGACGAGCGCGCGCTCGAGCGCTTCGCCTTCCTCGACGTCTTGCACGACGACCGGGACCTCGTGGAGGCCGGCACGTTGGGCAGCACGCCAGCGGCGCTCGCCCGCGATCAGGAAGTAGCCGCCGGGACCGCCATCGCCGCCGTGACCGGGCGGGCGAGGGCGAACGACGAGCGGCGTGATGATGCCGTGGACCTTGATCGAGTCGGCGAGCTCGGCGAGCTTGGCTTCGTCGAACTTGCGGCGCGGCTGCTCGGGAGACGGGTAGAGCTCTTCGATGCCGGCCGCGAAGTACGTGCGCGAGCGCGGCTGCGCCGCGGCGATCGTGGTCGACGCGAACGGTGAGACGGAGGCGGTCGCGGCGGGGTTCGAGGACGACGACGGCGCGTGCGACGACGGCGCGTGCGACGACGACGGCGTCGAACCTCGCGGCGTGTTCGACGAGATCGACGCGGGCGGACCGTTCGGCAACAGTGCCGACAGTCCGCGTCCGAGGCCTCGTTTCGGCTTTTCCGCCATCACGCGGAGGGTTGCCCTTTCCGAGCCGCGTCGTCACCCTCGATCGGCATGCGATCGATGAATTCGTCGGCGACCGAGAGGTAACTCTTGGTTCCCTGGCAGCGCAGATCGTAGAGCAGGCACGGCTTGCCGTGCGACGGCGCTTCGCTCAGGCGGACGTTGCGCGGGATGGACTCGCGGAAGACTTTGTCGCCGAAGAAGTGCGCGACCTCGCACTTCACCTGGTTCGCGACGCTGAGGCGCCCGTCGAACATCGTGAACAGCACACCGTCGATGGTGAGGTGCGGGTTGTACGCGGCGCGGATCTTTTCGATCGTGGACGTCAGTGCGGAGAGACCTTCGAGCGCGAAGTATTCGGCCTGCATCGGAACGATCACGCCGTCAGCCGCGACGAGCGCGTTGAGCGTGAGCAGCCCGAGTGAGGGCGGGCAGTCGATGACGATGTACTCGTACTGCGTGACGACGGGCGCGAGCGCATCGGCGAGCACGCGCTCGCGGCGGTCTGCGGAGATGAGCTCGATCTCTGCACCGACGAGGTCCGTGGTTGCGGGCACGAGGAAGAGCGTCTCGATCTCGGTGCTGCGGACGGCCTCGGCGAGCGTGCAATCGCCGACGAGCACGTCGTAGATCGATTTCTCGACGCGGTCGCGCGGCCAGCCGACGCCGGAGGACGCGTTGCCCTGCGGATCGAAGTCGACCAGCAGCACGCGGTAGCCGCGCGATGCGATCGATGCCGCGAGGTTGATCGCGGTGGTTGTCTTGCCGACGCCACCCTTTTGGTTAGCGACCGCGACGATTCGGGTCATGCAGGGCGAGTAACACGGGGCTATGACGATCGCGATTTCTCGACGGAGAGCGCGGCGACGCGTGGAGCTCCACGCGATTGAAATGACGAAAAAAGTTGGTCCGGATTCACTTCGCGCGTAGCTTGTAGCCAGATGTAGGACATGTGGGCATGTCCTCGAAAGAGAGCAAATGTCTTCAGGTATTCCGCGCGTTTATACAAGCTTTGCCGAGTTCGAGCGTGAAGAGTTGCGTCGCCTGGATTCACTTCACACGTCCGTCGACGACATGGTCGAAGAGCGCTTCGCCGAGGAGCTCGATTTCGGCCAGAGCGACCAGCCGCGCCGACGAGGTCGGCCGCGCAAGAACCCATAGAGCTAGTTGTCGAACGCGGTCGGCGCGAGCGCATCGAAGCGCGCGTACGCCGCCTCCGAAGAGACCTTGCCCTTCGATCGCACCATCGCGATCGCCTTGGCGACGGTCGGCAGCGCACCGAGATCGATGGGGTTGGTCGCGAGCCCGACGGGTGGGCGCTTCGCGGCACGAATGCAGACGGCATCGCCGATCTGCGCGAGCTTTGCGGTGCCGATCGCTTTCTTCAGCGGCGCGGCGCCGCCGAGCTTGGCCACGAGCTTCGCGCCGAGCAGCGTCAGCCAGTGCGCGCCCGCGGTGCCGCGATTCCACTCGCGCATCGGATGGCGCTCGAAGCCGAGGCAGCGCGCGTACACGGTCTCGCTGTCCCAGCTCACGCCTTCGTAGACGCTGCAGTTGTCGCGCTCGCACAGCGTCAAACCACAGCTGCCTGACTCGGCGGGCAACATCTTCGCGAACGCGACGAAGCGATCGTACGCGACGTCGGGATCGAGCTCGCGCGCGTACGTGAAGCGCAGCTCGCTCACTTTGTCCGACGCGTTGCGGAGCTCCGCCGAGAACGCGTGATCGGTGGCGTCACCGTCGCCATCGCGCATCGCGACGTCGACGTATTCGTAGCCCGCGCGGACCTTCTTCAGCTTGCCGAGTTGCTGGCCCAGACCGCCCTTCTTGAGCGCCTTCCAGTGCCCGCTCTTGTAGTAGCCGAGCGTGGCGGGCGCGATCTGCTGCATGTACTGCTCGATCGCCGCGGCGACCAGCGGCCCGAGCTTCGCGATCGGCGTCGCGAAGTAGAAGAACATGCCGAGCACCGGCTTCATCACGAGTCGCGGCTTCTTGTAGATCGTCATCGTCTGTTCGAGCTCGGCGAGATCGAACGCGCGGGGCTTCGCCTTGAAGGCGGCGGCGAACCGCTTGTCACCGCGCAGTGGCGCGAGATCGTCGTCGGCCTTCATCTTCGCGATGTCCCCGTAGGCGTACTGCACGGCCTGGGCGACATTCTCGATCGCGCGCGCCGGCTCGCCGAGCCGCACGTAGACGCACGCGAGCTCGTGAAAGATCACCGGGTGCTTCGCGCCGTGCTTCGCCGCGTCGGCGAGCCGCGCGGCCGGCGGTTTCACGTCGCGCAGCGTCGCGAGCCAGCCGTGCCACGCGGATGCGGCGGCCGCGGGTCGCTCGATGATCGCGGCGTAGATGACGTGTGCGCCCTCGATGTCGCCCGCCTTGTAGAGCTCGTGCGCGCTCGACTCCCAGAGCACGAAGTTCTCCTCGTCGTGATCGACGGCGAAGGCGCGCGCGAACATCGCGAGGTCACGCTTCTTGACCGCAGCCTCTCCGATCTCGCGATTCACCCAATCGTCGTCGACGAGCTCCTCGGCGAACGCGAGGATGAAGTCCGGGTCGTTCGCGTACTTCACGAGATCGCGGAGCTCCGACTTCAAATACGGCGCTTGCTTCACGAGCGCGCGCAAGCCCGATGTATCGCCGTCATCGCGCAGCTTCTTCGCCTTTGCCCGCGCTTGTTCCTTGTTCATCGCTTGCACCAGTCTCGAGGAGAATCGGGGAGCGCACACGCCTGGGTCCACGCGGCTCGCGCTTCGTCGCCTTGCCAGCTCGCACCGAGCGCGACGAGCCACCAGGCGCGCCAGTCATCCGGATGCGCGGCCGCGATTCGCTTCGCGAGCGCGACATCGATCGACTTCGTGTACTCGACCTTCACGAGGTTCGCGATCAAGTGCGTCGGATCAGCGGCGAGCGCGGCGGCTAGCTCGGACGGCTGGGGTTCGCCGACCTTTCGAAACCGTTCGCGCAACAGTGCGCGTGCGGCATAGACGTCGGCATCGCGCAGCACGCGCTCGGTGACGGGCCACTCCTGCAGCTTGACGTCGAACTTCCACACGGTGTGCTTGCCGTATGCGAGCCACTTGCGGATCTGATGATCGAGCTCGGACGGCGCGAGCTTCGGAAAGTTCTCGGTCCATGCCTGCATCCACTGGCCTGCGGGCAGCTCGTCGATACGTCGCGAGAACTCGATCAGCTCATTCGGATGCGTGTTCGCGAGATACGAGAACATCGCCCACGCGGTCGCGTAGAACATGTCGTCCATGCACGCGTACGCGTCGCACCCGAACATCTTCGCGACCGGTGTCGGCGGCGTGATGCGCAGCCGCGCGACGATGTTCTTGTTCGGCTGACCGACGTCGCCATTCGACGTGTCGGGATCGACGTTGACGGTCTCGAAGAATCCGGCGAGCCCCTCGGCGAACCAGCGCGGCTGGTTGCGAATGACGTTGAACGAGATCACGTGCACGAGCTCGTGCGTGACGATGTCGTTCTCGTTCGCGTCCGCCGGCAACACGATGCCGGGCTGTCGCAGCGCGCCGCCGTAGAACGCGAATGCGACGAACTGCTCCGGCACGAACACGCCGACCTCCTCGCCGTCGCGCAGCGCGAGCACGAAGCTGCGTCCTTCGATCCGCGTGCCCGCGAAGCCCACGCCGAGCACGACCTGACGCAGGTGCTCCATCTCGCGCACGAGCTTCGAGATCCGCGTGCGCGGTGCATCGGTCCAGACGGTGAAGTGCTCGCTCTGGACCTCGATCCACACCGGGCCGCCTTTGCTCGGAAGCGCCGGCAGCGCGGCCCCGTGACACGCGGCGAGCACGAGCAGGAGCGCGAGTCTCATGACTCGATGTCGTAGTCTTTGAGCTTCTTGTAGAGCGTCGAGCGATCGATCTCGAGGATCGCGGCGGCCTGCGCCTTGTTGCCGCCTGTCGCGGCGAGCGCGACGAGGATGCCTTCGCGCTCGAGCTCGCGCAGCGACTTCGCGACGCCGGGCTTGTGCGCGACGGCCGGCGGCGTGGGATCGATCGTGACGTGCGGCATCGGCGTCGGCGTCGGCACGCTCGCGACCGACGTCGAGATCGAGGAGCCGAGCGGCGGCGTTGGTGACGACGTGCGCGTGCGAACGGGCTGCGCTTGCGCGAGCACCTGCGGTGGGAGGTCCTGCGCCATGATCTGCTCGCGATCGCCGAGGACGATCGCGCGCTCGATCGCGTTGCGCAGCTCGCGCACGTTGCCCGGCCACGAGTAGCGCGTCATCGCGGCGAGTGCGTCGTGCGAGAAGCCGGAGATCCGGCGCGGCGCCTGCGTCTTGTACCGCGCGAGGAAGTGATCCGCGAGGAGCGGCACGTCGTCGAGGCGCTCGCGCAGCGGCGGCACCTCGACGTGGATCACGCTGAGCCGGTAGTAGAGGTCCTCGCGGAACGTGCCGCGCTTGACCATCTCGGCGAGGTCGCGGTTTGTCGCGGCGACGACGCGCACGTCGACGTCGATCGCCTTCTGACCACCGACGCGCTCGAAGCGGCGCTCCTCGAGGACGCGCAGGAACTTGGTCTGCAGCCCGAGCGGCAGCTCGCCGACCTCGTCGAGGAACAGCGTGCCCTTGTCCGCCATCTCGAAGCGGCCGGCCTTCTTCTCGGTCGCGCCGGTGAACGCGCCCTTCTCGTGGCCGAACAGCTCGCTCTCGATCAGCGTCTCGGTGAGCGCGGCGCAGTTGACCGCGACGCATGGGCCCTTCGCGCGGCGCGACGCGCGGTGGACCGCTCGCGCGACCATCTCCTTGCCGGAGCCCGACTCGCCGCCGAGGAGGACCGTCGCGTCCGACGGACCGACGCGCTTCACGAAATCGAGCACGCGGATCGCGGCGGCGCTGCGCCCGACGAAGTCCGCTTCGCCCGGCGGACCGAGCAGCTGCTCCTCGAGAGCGTCCGCGCGGCGGACAGCTTGATCCCGCGCGTCGGCGCCGACCCACGCGGCGCCCGTCAGGTGCGAGAGGCAGCCGGCGGCGAGCGCATCGATCTCGTCCCACGCCGTGCCCTTGCGATCGATCCAGAGGACGCCGATCACGTCTTCGGAGCCGCCGTGGATCGGCGCCGCGATCAGCGCGCGGCCTCCGGTCTCGGCGGTGACGACCTGCTTTTCCTTCACGACCTTGTCGACGATGTCGCCGGGCGCCTGCAGCTGCGTGGACTCGCCATGTCCGACGGCGGCGGCGATCGGCGTGACGCGACGGCCGGCGGCGAGCACGAACGCGCGATGCGCGCCGAGCGCGGTCAACGCGGCGTCACACGCGGCGCGCGCGACCGCATCTCGACCCGTCGCGGATTCGGTGCGCAGGCGATCGCCGAGCCGCGCGAGCGCGGCGAGGTGTCGCTTCGCGCGGTCGTCGTGACCGCCGGTCCCTGTGAACGCCAGGAGCTGCAGCGACCCGACCTCCATCGTCACGTGCGACGACGCGTGCGTCAGCGCGACGCCATCGACGGGCAGGTACGCGAGCTTCGATCCGCCGAGCACGATCATGTCGCCCGCTTCGAGGCGATGCACGTCCTTGACGAACTCGCCGTTGATGCGCGTGCGCGGCTTGCCGCTGTCGTCGACCCAGCACATCGCGCCGTCGCGTAGCTCGAGCAGCCCGTGCTGCCGCGAGACCATCGGATCGGTGAGCATGATCAAGTTGCCTTCGCCGCGACCGACGCCACCGCCACGCAGCGGGAGCTCGTACTCGCGCCCTGCGTCGGGTCCTTCGATCACGACCAGACGGGCCAGTGACATGTCGGCATCTTAGCCGCTGTAGTAGGGTTTGCGGCATGACGCGCCTTCTGATGTCACTCGTGTTGATCGCCGCCTGTGGCGGTAGCAAGAAGCCCAAAGACACCGGTCCCGGCTCCGGGACCGGCTCGGGACCGGCCATCTATGTGAAGAAGATCGTCCTGTCCTGGGGCATCACGCCCAAGGGCGAGCTCGCGGACATCTTCCTCGCCACCACCGACGAGACGGGCAAACAAGTCAGCCACTCGGTCGGCAGCTACAAGGGCACGTGCACGGCGTTCAAGCCGGCGGCCGAGATGAACGCGATCACCGGCGTCAAGTGCGAGACCGGCGGCGGTGGCACCGAGATCCATGCGATGGTGCAGGGCGGCGAGGAGATCGTCGTGCTCTCGGTCGGCGTCGATCAGGGCCGTGCGGCAGACCCGATGGCACGCAAGGAGGTCTCGCGCGTGAGGATCCCGCTCGGCATCGCGGTCGAAGCGGGGAACTAGAAGCGGACGCGCAGTGCGTTGCCGTCGCTCGCGGTCGCGCAGTTGTGCGCGGCCGGATCCGGCGCGCCGCCCGTGATCGCCATCGCGACGACGATCTCCGTCGCGCCGGTGTACGCGTGGAAGCAGGTGCGGTTGCCGATGCGCACGGACTCGATGCGCTCCGCACCGTCGACGACGTCGACCTCGAATGTGCGCTCGGCGAGCGAGTCACCGCCGACATGGATCGCGCCCGCTCTCGCGAGCGTCACCGTGTCCCACGCGGTCTGCGTGCCACCGGCGATCGACAGCGTCGCGTCGACGAGGCGGCGATTCGAAGCATCGTAGAGCTGCGCTTGTAGCTCGCTGCGATTCGCGGCGAGCGCGAACGGCGACTTGCCGTCGAGCTCGTAGTGCGCCGGCACGAGTGTGACCCGCGCGATGTCCGCGCTGTGCACGAGACCCGTCGCAATGCCCTTGCTCGTCACGATCTCGTAGCTGCCGACGCCCGCCACGTTCGCGCGCACCCAGTACTCCGGGCTGATCGTGTTCGGCCAGCGATCGAGCTCGTACGGCTCGACGGCGAAGCCCTGACTCGCGCTGCCGGACAGGCCGATCGACGTCTTGTCTTCCAGCCGGACTGCGAGCGCGCCGCCGGTCGCGACGATGACGTCATGGCCGGACACCGACGTCATCGTGGTAGCGGACAGCGGCGTGGTCGGCGTCTCGTGCTCGGCTCCGATGCCCTCGGTGGCGCAGGCGGCGAGGACGGTCACGAGAAGGGCGGCTTTCAGCATGTCCGGCGTAGCTACAAGCGCCGGACCAGACGCAAGCCCGTGACACTCCTCGTGTCATCGCCCGGACATGGTCACGTGTCGTTACTACAGCGTCTTCAAATATTCGATCACGAGCGCCGCGTCCGGCCCGAAGTCGGACAGGAACGGATGACCGCCAACGGCGAAGCCTTTGTTGTTGGCATCGTGATGATAGGAACCGGGCGCTTCACGCATGGCGATGCCGACGTTCTCGAGATCGTAGAGGCCGGACACGTCCATGAAGAACGTCGTCGGACGCTTGTCCGGCGCCATCGCGAGCACGGCGAGTGACGGCCACTGTCCGGCGTGTCCGTACGGCGCGCGAGCCCACACGTTCGTGAGGACGGGCGGCACGTAGCCGATGCCGCGGCGAAACTTCGTGTAGCCGCGCGTGAGGGTCTCGTCGTTCGCGGCGCGCTCGAAGTCTTCGGTCGCGGCGAGGAGGCGCGTCGGATCGGTGCCGAGATCTGCGATGGGAATCGCTCGCTCGTCGAAGTCGACGATGCGGCCGTCCGCGGCGTAGTGACCGTGGCAGTCGGCGCAGACCTGATCGAACAGCTTCTTGCCGCGCTCGGCCTTCGTGCGATCGATCGCGCCGGGAAACGGCGGACGCGGGTCGGGCTGGCGCAGATACGCGCCGAGCGACGGGCCCTGGAACGGATGTTTCTCGAGCCACTCGATGCGCACCCCCGCCGCGATGTCCGCCTCGACGACGAGCAGGTCGATCGGGCCTTGCTGACTCGCATCCCACGACAGCGTCGTGCGCTGCGCGTAGCCGATCACGTCCGGCACCTTCGCCCAGCCGACGTCCGGCGCGAAGCTGATCTTCTTGTTCGCGAGCTCGCCGAGCGCGAACGCGAACGACTCGATCACCGCGACGCGTCCCGGCGGATCTGCGGCCGTCTTCGCGTGGAGCTCCGCGCGTGCCGCGGCGCGCTTCTGCAGATTCGCGAGCGTCGCGCCGACGAAGAGCTCGCGATAGCGCTCGGGCCACGTGATGCGGTTTGCCGTCGCCGCTTCGTCGGCGAGCCGGCCGAGCTTCTGCGCGGTGAAGCCCGGCAGCTTCGTGATGTCGGCGAACGCGCGGTCGTACGCGTGCACGCGCACGCGCTTGTTGCCGAGCCCGATCACGAGCGCCTCGCCGCCGCTCCATCGCACGCGCTCCGCGTGGCAGAGCGCGCAGCTCGTCACGACAAACGGCACGTTCGTGATCGGATCGATCGTCAGGTGCATGCCGACGGGCAGTCCGGCGCGTACGTCGGCGTCCGTGCTCCTGGGATCCGCAGCGCGCGCGACGAAGCCGAAGCGCTCGGACAGCTCCGCCGTCGTCGCGCCGAACGATCTGGGGTACGCGCGCAACAGGGCGAGAAAGATCGGATACGGGATCCCGGTCCGGTACGGATCGCCGATGCCGCTCCGCTCGAAGATGACTCGACCGGCGTCGCGCGAGATCCGATCGATGTCGTACTCGGCGGGATCCGACATCAAGCTGGCGGGAGCTGCCGTGGCGACCGGAGTTGCGGTGGTCAGGCTCGGTGAGTTGCCGCGACATCCGGCAAGGAACAGCAAGACCCAGCAGAACCGCATGTGGGGACGGTAACCCCGGGCAGAGCACATAAGCTTCCTTGCGGTTCCAAGCACATCTCCCTAGCGTGAAAGCTGGTCCGATTTTCGGATGTGGAGATGGAGTGGTGAGAGTTCTGGTCATAGCGCTTCTGCTCGGTGCGTGCGTCGCGGACCGCGACGAACCGCCACAGACCGTGACCATTCTCCCGGACGAGACCAAGGAAGACGGCGAGACCGATACGACGGCGATCTGCGCCGCCGCGGCGGCACTGCCCGAGGGCGACCTCTGCGCGCTCGTCTGTGACCCGGATGCATTCAAGGCGCGCCTGCTCGACGACGGCATGGCACCCGGCAACTGCTACCAGGTCCGCTGCGATCTCGCGCCGGACATGAGCGTGACCGTCGGCGTCTGCCTGCCCTGAAGTCAGCGCGTCGCGTAGTCGGTCAGGCCGCGCCGATGACGCTCGAGGATGAAGAAGTTCGTGCGCAGCCGAGCGGGACCGATCGCGTAGTACGCCTTGCCGAGGAAGAGGTCGGGGTTCTGCGGATCGACTTGCACGAGGTAGTCGCGCAGGCCGGCCGTCGGATCCCACGGCTTGTTGCCGCCCTTGCCGTAGTTCAGCAGCACGGCATGGAGGTACACGTTGTCGCGGCTCGTGGCATCGACGTGGTGCACTTCGTAGTAGCCGAAGCGCTTCGGTGACGTGTCGCTCGGCTTCGTGCGCCAGCGACCGTCGAGGATGTTCTGCTCGACGGGGCAGTTGTAGCCCATCACGCGGCCGTCCTCATTGCGGTAGAAGCCCTTGACGAACTTCTTGATGCCGAGGAGATCGGGAATCGGCAGCGGATAGAGCGGGAAACGGTTGATGCCGCGGAACTCCCAGCCGACGAGCGAATCCATGTCGGGCGTCGCGCCGCGCATGAACGTCTTCTCGATCTCGTCCCACGGTGCGGACTCGAGAGCGAGCGCGGCCGTCGTCGGAAACGGCGGCGGCGTGCGGAGCGGCGTGACCTTTGCCTGGCCGTTGGTCTCTGAGTAAGCGACTTGCGTCATGACAAGAACCTCTTCGCGTTGTCGATCACGAAGCCCGCGTTGCGCGTCGCGAGCGCCATGATCGTTTCCATGGGGTTGACGCCGATCGGCGTCGGGAACAGCGAGGCATCGGCGACCATCAGGCGGTCGACGTCGTGGACCATGCCGAATCCGTCGGTGACATCGCGCGTGCGGTCGTTGCCCATGCGCGCGGTGCCCATCATGTGGACGGTGACGACCTCCCAGCCCTTGACCGGGATGTTCTGGTCGAGGAGGCGGCGCGCGTCGTCGGGACCGTAGAGGTCGGGCGCGCCGTGGAACGGCAACAAGATACGTTTCGCGCCGGCGGCGAACAGCAGCTCCGAGAGCAGCGAGACGCCACGCTTGAGGTTCGCGGCATCCGCTTCGGCGAGCTGATAGAACGCCTGCGGCTTGCCATCGATCGTGCGCACGCGACCCGTGGTCGTGTCCTCGCACAACATGCCGGCGAGCAGCATGTGATCGTATTGATCCATGAGCGTGCCGAGCTGCGCGCCGCGATGCGGGAACGACATCGCGAGCACGGACGGCGGCATGCCGACCGCGGCGAACACGAGGCCTTGATCCTGAAACTCGCGGACCTGAAACGCCTGGTGCGCGCCTTTCCAGTTCGCGACGCTCTCGTCGAAGATCGCGACGACCTTCACGTTGGGGTGCATCGATAGATTCTTGCCGACGTAGCCCGACGGTGACTTGAAGCCCGAGCGCTCGAGCAGCGCCGGCGTGTGAATCGCGCCGCACGCGGAGACGACGAGCTTCGCGCGCACGGTGATGCGATGCCCGGTGCCTCGGACGGTGCCGATCACGCCGGTCGCGCGCTTGCCGTGACGCATGATCGCGTCGACGCGAACGTCGGCGTAGATCCGCGTGCCGTAGTGCAGCGCGCGCGGCACGTAGCTGACGAGCGACGACTGCTTCGCGCCGGTCGGGCAGCCAAACGCGCAGCGGTTCGAGCCCGCGCAGTGGTTCTGGTTGCGAAGGTTGCCGATGATGTTCCAACCCTTCGCATCGGCGCCGCGCTTCAGGATGTGGTTGTCGTTGCCGATCACGTCGGGGTCCATCGGCGCGACGTTGATCCGCTTCTCGACGCGCGTGAAGTACTCGTCGAGATCACGCGTGATGCCGGCGAGCCCGGCCTCGCGCTCCCAGCGCTGCAGCACCTTGTCGGGCGTGCGCCACGACATGCCACCGTTGATCACGGTCGAGCCGCCGACGGCGCGCCCTTCCTGATAGAGGATGGGCGGCGTGCCGAGCGCCATCGTGGCGCCGCCGTCGCGATAGAGCTGGCGGACCATCGCCGACGTGTCGGCGGTGAAGTCGCGCGTCTGGTAGTAGCTGCCCTCCTCGACGACGACGACCTCGAAGCCCGCTTCCGCGAGCTCCGCGGCGATCGTCGCGCCGCCGGCGCCGCTACCGACGACGACGACGTCCGCGTCGAGCACGGTGTCGCCGTGAATGTCGTGCCGCGTGTAGACGCCGCGTGGTCGCGTTCCCTCGTGCAATGCCGGCCGTGCGATCGCCATCAGCTCGCCCTCGCGCGCTTGCCGACGCGAACGCGGGGCACGAGTGGCCGAAGTGGATCATCCGCGAGCACCTGCGCCTCTTGCTTGCGAACGTCGTCGCGATAGACGGTCAGTCGCCGCTGCGTGACCTCCTCCATCCACGGGCCCGGCCGATAGCCGACGCGCTCCATCATCGCGGGCATCTCGTAGCAGGACAGCGACATCAGCTGATTGAGCGCGCGCGCGAACTGCACGTGCAGCGGCGTCGGGCCGTGATCCCACGATTGAAAGTAGCGCTCGGCCTTCGCACCCTCGAGCTTGTGCGCGCGACGCGCGTAGCAGGGCAGGGCGCCGAGGTCGTAGGTGATCAATCCCGCCGCGAAGCCCTTCTGCAACAGGACGGGCGATGCGTCGAGCGTGAGTGCCAGGTGGTCGACGATGTCGTCGGCGATCGGCGCCGCCTCGGGCGGGCAGATCACCGGGACGAGCGAGCGCAACACGGCGCGTCCCGTCGGTGAGTGCCGATAGGTCATGCGATCACCTGCAGGAGCTTCACGATGCCTTCGTCGTGACGCTCGAGGTAGCCGCTCATCAGGGCGACTGCTTCATCGCCTTGCCCGTTCTCGATCAGATCGAAGAACTTCGTGTGCGTTGCGACGTAGTCATCCGGCGGGCGGATCGCAAACCGCACACTCGCGGCCGCTTCGACCCAGATCTCGCTGACGCGGTTGAGCAGCCACAGGCCGGGCGTGAACTTCGCCGCCTCGACCATCTGGCGCATCACCTCGAAGTCCTCGCGGACGTAGCTCGGCTGATCGCGCAGCTGCCACGCGCGCGCCATCGCGAGGCGTGCACCTTGCGTCGCACCGCGCGGGACGCGGTTCGCGGTCAATCGGATCACCTCGAGCACGACCGCGCGCCGCATCGAGAGCATGTCGATCAAGATGCGGCCGAGCGACGGCTGGTTCGCGTCGGGCTTGCCGTAACGCAGGTACGCGCCGATCACTTCGATCGACCAATCACGATACGGGCGCACCACGATCCCCGACCCGCGGCGCGGCTCGACGAGGTTCCATTCGCCGAGCCGGCGAAGCGCCTCGCGGAGCGTTGGCCGCGATGCGCCGAGCTGCCGAGCGAGCTCGCGCTCCGCCGGCAAACGCGTGCCAGCGGGGTGTGCTCCACGGATAATATCCCCAAGCAGCTTCTCGAACACTGCATCGATTGCAGTGACTTCGAGCTCGGGTGCGACTTCGGGCTCGACAGCGGCAGCGGTGGTCACCATTGGTAAGACCAATTGGTAAGACCAATCGGTAGGCGACGTCAACGACAAATTCACAACCTCAAGCCACTCGCGGAAAAACGGGTCGGGCCCCAGTTACCGGACACGATTCGAGAGCACGCTCGCGGCGTGACGATCGACGAGCTCGAACGCTGGCTCGCCGAGGACAGCCCGCAGCGCACGAAGCTCGAGCGTGTCCGCGAGCACGTCGCGATGATTCGCGCGCTGCCCGACGACGCGTACGCTCGCGCACTGCGCGCGATCAAGAAGCGGGTGAGCTCGCCGAAGCTCGCCGCCGAGGTCGCCGCGCTGATCGGCGAGCTCGCACATGGCCGCGAGACGAAGCCGGTCGGCGCGAGCCAGCCCGAGCCAGCGCCGGTGCCCTGGGTCGGCACGACCGAGGACATCGCCGAGATCGAGGCTGCGATCGCGGCGGATCCCGACGCGCAGGGGCCATACACGGTCCTCGGCGATTACTGGACGGCGAGCGGCGACATCCGCGGTGAGCTGATAGTGATTGGCGCGGCGCTCGCGAAGAACCCGACGCACAAGGTGATGCGCGCCGCGTGGACGAAGCTGTACGACGAGCACCGCCGCAAGCTGTGGGGCGAGCTCGCCGGCACGATCGATCGAATCCTCTACGACGTCGACTGGTACATGGGCTTCGTTCGCGCGTGCCGCATTCCTCGATACGGCCGCTGCGCGGAGGTCGTCGACGTCTTGCTCGACGATCCGGGACCAGGCCGCTTCATCCAGCGCCTCGCGATCGACAGCGATGGGGCGGAGGTCGCGCGCGTGCTCGCGAAGCGCCCGCGCCCGACGCTGCGCACGCTGGAGCTCGCGTGCTTCGAACCGTCCGGTGATCTCTCGCCGTTGTGGCCATCGCTCGCGCACCTGCGCACGCTCACCATCCGCGGGAAGAACCTGGCGCTCGGCGAGATTCACGCGCCGCAGCTCGAGCGGTTCGCGATCGAGCTCGGCACGCTGGACAACGAGGACGAGCTACAAGATCTCGGCTTCCTCGCCTCGCTATGGCGCGGCGACGGCATCCCGAACCTGCGAGCGATCGCACTGACGAACTGCGAGCACACGGACGCGTTGTGCGATGCGCTCGTGGCATCACCGATCGCGGAGCGCCTCGTCGAGATCGATCTTCGCGAAGGCACGATGACCGAGGCCGGCGCGGCCTTGCTCTACACGCATCGCGATCGCTTTCCGAACGCGCAGCGATGGAACTTCGACCTCAACTTCCTCACGGTCGAGGCCTGCACGCGGCTCGCGGCGCTCGGTGGCGAGGTCAGCACGAACTGCCAACGCGTCACGGACGGGAACCGCCACGCGGCCGCGTACGAGTGACTACTTGTTCGTCGTCGGCGCGCCGTCGATCACGAACATCAAGGTCGGCGGCTCGAGAACGGACGGTGCCTGCGTGGGATGCATCGAGAGCTCGCTCCCGCTGATCTGCGTGTAACCACGCTGGTCGCTGGTCATCAGCCCCTTCGCACTGAGCCGCGTGCTCTTCAGCTTGGGACCGCTCCGGTCGAGGATCCGGACGCCGTGGTGATCGACGACCGTATCGCCGATCTGGATGCTCTCGGGGTGAAGCGCTTCGTACGCCATCCAGCCGGTGACGCCGGTCGCGCAGAGACATGCGAGCGCCATCATCCGCATCCAGCGGAGGTGAGCCTCGAGCCGCGAGATCGTACGAAGCGCGGCTTCGTTCATCAACGGCTCGCTCATCAGCGGCGGTCGAGCTCGACCGTGTTGGCCATGCCGACGTGCGTCTCGATCGGCTGGCGCAGCCCGATCACGAACGCGGCGACACCGGCGAGAATCGAGGCGAGCGCGGCACCGATCACGACGCTGCGCATCGACATCACGTCGTTTTCGAATCGGGCGGTGGCACGCATCGTCGTCACATCAGAACAAGGCCCCGCGGAGGCCCTTTATTCTCACCAGCCCCAGTACCGGCGAACGCTGACCATCGTGCCTTCGGGTAGCTCCGCGGACCGAAGCTTCTCGGCCAGTTGCGCCCAGTGGCCACCGGTCCCCGAATAGGGGATGTAGTCGTCCAGTGGCTCGACCGCGCTCAAGAGTGTCGCCGCCGAGAACATCTTGGTGACGTCGTCGCCGGCCTCGTCCTCCCAAGGAAGATCGGCGAGGAAGTCCCAAAATTCGAGCCATGCGGTGCGCGCGTTCGGCGGTAGCTCGCTCCACTGCGCCTCGAGCCGATCGATGAGGCTCGTCAGCGAGACGTCGTCGCCGTACTCCTCGGTCGGCACCGTGATCGTGAGTGCCTCGCGCGACGACAAGGTGTCGCCGGGCAGCCACGCGAACGGCGTCGGCAGTTGGAGGCGCGGATGCCCGACGTTCGCGAGCACGGCCTCGTGCATCTGGTACGTGCGCGCGATGGTGACCTCGAGCTGCGGTGCGAGATCGATCGCCTCGCCGAGCAGCGCGACCTGATGAGGCGCGCGCAGCGACGGCATGTGCAGCGTGCGGAGGCGGGAGGTCGGCAGCCAGCGGACGAGCGGATAGACGTCCACGTTCGGCGGCGACGCCGGATCCCTCGACGGTGGGTAGTGCGGCTCGTTGCGCGAGAGATCGAGGTGACGAAGCTCGGTGATCGCGGCGAGCGATGCGGGGATCGCCGCGGCGAAGCCCGACTCGTTGTCTTCGCGATCGTCCTCGTCGACACCGAGGTCGAGCGCCTCGACGCGCGGGATCGTGTGCGCGATCGCGAGGCGCGGCGTGTCGGTGACGAGCTTCCGCACCGACGGATGGCGAAACGCGCCGACTGCGTGCGCGCCAAACACGGCGAGCGTGTGGAGTCGCGGCGTGCTCGCGATCAGCGCGGCGACTTGCTCCTCGTTCACGAATGGTCCCGGCTCGACGACGCGAAACTCGAGCCGCTCGAGCCACGGCCGCCCCGCGCTCGCGAGCACCATGAACGCCGCGCCGAGCTCCGTGGAGTTGTTGACGGAGAGCGTGACGCCGCGGACGTACGGAGCCGCCGCCGAAGCGAACAGCGCGTGGAGATAGTCGGTCGCTTGCGACGTGCGATCGCCGGTCGCGAAGAAGTCGGTCGCGAAGCCGTAGCGAAACGATGCCTCGTGCACGGGGCGCCCGCGGATCGTCGCGCCGCCGAGCCACTCGTACAGCGCCTTGCGGCGACGCAGCGCGAGCTCGGGCGTCATGCCCCGCTCCTCGGCCTCGATGTCGAGCACGATCAGCTCGCCGCGCGGATCACCGGTCGACTGCAGCGCGTCGGCATAGACGAGCAGGGTCTCGCGATCCCAGCGCGTGATCAGCGCCTGCTCGAGCTCGTGCACACGGCAAGTCTAGTCATCCAAGAGCGCGAACACGTGTCCACGCGGGATCGCTGACGTCTTGCTGCGTCACAAGCACCTGTCAGGCCTGCACTGTGGCGTCCCAGCACAGAGAAGCCGACGACTACGTGTCGGTCGGGAGTGAGCTGATGCGCGCAGCGACAGCGACGAGAACCGCCCGTAATAACAGGCAGTCGCCTTGACGCTGATGGATCGCACTCGCTAGGTTTCGATCTATGACCAAGGCCAAGGCAGGAGGAGAGCAGCCGGTAGAGATTCCGGACACGCTCCCCATCCTCCCACTGCGCAACTCCGTGCTGTTTCCGGGGGCGATCATTCCGATCGACGTCGGCCGGCGTAAATCGGTTCGACTCGTCGAGGACGCGATCGCGAAGGAGCGGCCGGTCATCGGCATCCTCACGCAGAAGGATGCGCGGACCGAGGATCCCGGCGCCGGCGACCTCTACATGGTCGGGTGCGCGGCCCGCATTCTCAAAGTCATCAAGCTGGCGAAGGACAACTTCTCCGTCATCTTGCAGGGCGTCTCCCGGTTCGAGGTCTCGTCGTTCGACGGCAGCGAGCCGTTCCTCGCGGCGAAGGTCCGCAGCGTGCCCGATCCGACGTCGTCGGATGTCGAGCTCGATGCGCTCGTGATGAACCTCAAGGACATCGCGAAGCGCGTCGTCAAGCTGATGCCCGAGCTGCCGAAGGAAGCCGGCGCGCTCGTCGATAGCGTCACCGAGGCCGGTCACCTCGCGGACCTCATCACGTCGCACCTCGAGCTCGAGGTCGGCGAGAAACAGGACGTCCTCGAGACGTTCGATCTCAAGACGCGCACGCGCAAGGTTCTCCAGTTCCTCTCGCGCCAGCTCGAAGTGTTGAAGGTGCGCGAGCGCATCAACACGCAGGTGCAAGAGGAGATGGGCCGCAACCAGCGCGAGTACGTGCTGCGCCAGCAGCTCAAGGCGATCAAGGAAGAGCTCGGCGAGCTCGACGATGGCGGCGGTGACCTCGACGAGTTCGGCGAGAAGATCACCAAGGCGAAGATGCCCGAGGAAGCGGAGAAGGTTGCCAAGAAGCAGCTCGACCGCCTGAAGGGCATGCAGCCGTCGAGCGCCGAGTACACCGTCACGCGCACGTACCTCGAGTGGCTCGTCGAGATTCCGTGGTCGATCTCGACCGAGGATCACATCGAGCTCTCGGAGGTCCGCAAGTGCCTCGACGAGGATCACTACGATCTCGACAAGGTGAAGAAGCGCATCGTCGAGTACATGGCCGTGCGCAAGCTGAAGAACGACAAGAAGGGACCGATCCTCTGCCTCGCGGGTCCCCCCGGCGTCGGCAAGACCTCGCTCGGTCGCTCGGTCGCGCGCGCGATCGGCCGCAAGTTCGGCCGCATCTCGCTCGGCGGCGTTCGCGACGAGGCCGAGATCCGCGGTCACCGGCGTACGTACGTCGGCTCGCTGCCGGGTCGCGTGATCCAGGGCATCAAGAAGGCCGGAACGAACAATCCGGTGTTCGTGCTCGACGAGATCGACAAGCTCGGGCACGACTTCCGCGGCGATCCCGCGAGCGCGTTGCTCGAGGTCCTCGATCCCGAGCAGAACAGCTCGTTCTCGGATCACTACCTCGAGGTCTCGTTCGATCTGTCGCGCGTGCTGTTCATCGCGACCGCGAACCAGCTCGACCCGATCCCGTGGGCGCTGCGCGATCGTCTCGAGATCATCGAGCTGCCCGGTTACACGCGGCAGGAAAAGAAGATGATCGCGCGCAAGTTCCTCGTGCCGAAGCAGCTCGAGGATCACGGTCTCAACAACGAGCGCGCCGAGATCACCGACGAAGCGATCTTCGACATCGTCGACAGCTACACGCGTGAAGCCGGCGTTCGTAACCTCGAGCGCGAGATCGGGAGCGTGTTCCGCGCGGTGGCCGTCAAGGTCGCCGAGGGACAAGCCAAGGAGCACGAGATCATCGATTCGGCAGCCGTCGAGGAGTTCCTCGGGCCGAAGAAGTTCGTCAGCGAAGTCGCGGATCGCACCAGCGAGCCGGGCGTCGCGACGGGCCTCGCGTGGACGTCTGTCGGCGGCGACATCCTCTTCATCGAAGCGACGCAGATGCCCGGCAAGGGCAAGCTGACCCTGACCGGTCAGCTCGGCGACGTGATGAAGGAGTCGGTGACCGCGGCGCTCTCGTTCGTGCGTGGTCGTGCGGCGGCACTCGGGCTCGATCCCGGCAACTTCCTCGAGAACAAGGACCTCCACGTCCACGTTCCCGCGGGTGCAGTTCCGAAGGATGGTCCGTCGGCCGGCGTCACGATGTACACGGCGCTCGTCTCGCTGCTGACGGGCGTGCCCGTGCGGCCCGACGTCGCGATGACCGGCGAGATCACGCTGCGCGGTAACGTGCTCGCGATCGGCGGCGTGAAGGAGAAGCTCCTCGCGGCGCACCGTGCCGGGATCAAGCGCGTGATCATTCCCGAGCGCAACGTGAAGGACCTGATCGACGTGCCCGACGAGGTGAAGAGGGAGATGGAGATCCTATCGGTGAAGCGCATGGACGAAGTCCTCGCGCTCGCGCTGGTGGACCCGCCGACCTCGATCCTCGACCTCGCGAAAGCCGCGCAGGCCGAGAACCACCCGACGGCGTAACCCGTCGCTCCCGGCGGCTGGACCGACCCGTCTGGCGGGTTGGTTGCGGCGTCGATTCTGACCGGTTGGTCAGGTCGACTCCGCCTTTCTGCTAGGTCGACGTGGGGAAGTTCATACCGAGTCTTGACGGCCTCTTGAGCCCTCCTTAGGTTGCCGACCACACAAAGGCGAACTGAAGGAAAACAGTCATCATGGGCAAGATCATCGGTATCGACCTGGGCACGACGAACTCTGTGGTTGCGATCATGGAGGGCAAAGAGCCCAAGGTCATTGCAAACGAGGAAGGCCAGCGCCTGACTCCGTCCGTGGTCGCCTTCGACGACAAGGGCGAAGTCCTCGTAGGACAGATCGCCCGGCGTCAGGCAATCACCAATCCCGAGAACACGGTGTTCTCGAGCAAGCGCTTCATCGGTCGCAAGTTCAGCGACCCTGCCGTGCAAGAAGAAGTGAAGCGCGTGCCGTTCAAGATGGTCGCAGCGTCGAACGGCGACTGCGCGATCGAGATCCGCGGCAAGCGCTACTCGCCGCCCGAGATCGGCGCGCGCGTCCTCATGAAGCTGAAGCGCGCGGCCGAGGAGTATCTGGGTGAGCCGGTGACCGAAGCGGTCATCACGGTCCCCGCGTACTTCAACGACAGCCAGCGTCAGGCGACCAAGGACGCCGGCAAGATCGCCGGTCTCGAGGTCAAGCGCATCATCAACGAGCCGACCGCGGCCGCACTCGCGTACGGACTCGACAAGTCCAAGGAGCAGCTGATCGCTGTCTTCGATATGGGCGGCGGCACGTTCGATATCTCGATCCTCGAGGTCGGTGACAAGGTCGTCGAGGTCGTCTCGACGAACGGCGACACGCACCTCGGTGGCGATGACATCGACAACCGGTTGATGGACTGGCTCGTCGCCGAGTTCAAGAAGGACACCGGCATCGACGTCAGCAAGGACAAGATGGTCCTCCAGCGCCTCAAGGAGGCATCGGAGAAGGCGAAGATCGAGCTCTCGTCCGTGCAGGAGACGGAGGTCAACCTCCCGTACCTCACCGCCGACGCGACCGGTCCCAAGCACCTCTTGAAGAAGCTGTCGCGCAGCAAGTTCGAGCAGATGATCGAGGACATCGTCGCGCGCGCCATGGAGCCCTGCAAGAAGGCGCTCTCGGACGCGGGCAAGAAGATCACCGACATTCACGAGGTCGTGCTGGTCGGTGGCTCGACGCGCATTCCGATGGTCGCGGCGCGCGTGAAAGACTTCTTCGGCAAGGAGCCGAACCGCAGCGTGAACGCCGATGAGGTCGTCGCGCTCGGCGCGGCGGTCCAGGGCGGCGTCCTCTCGGGCGACGTCAAGGACATCCTCCTCCTCGACGTCACGCCGCTCTCGCTCGCGATCGAGACGCTCGGCGGTGTCGCGACGGTTCTCATCCCGCGCAACACCACCATCCCGACGCGCAAGAGCGAGACGTTCTCCACGGCGGCTGACAACCAGACCTCCGTCGAGGTTCACGTCACGCAGGGCGAGCGCCCGATGGCGAAGGACAACAAGACGCTCGGCAAGTTCCAGCTGACCGGCATCCCGCCGGCGCCGCGTGGTGTGCCGCAGATCGAAGTGACCTTCGACATCGACGCGAACGGCATCCTGAACGTTGCGGCCAAGGACAAGGCCACGGGTGCAGAGCGCACGATTCGCATCGAGGCGTCGTCGGGTCTGTCGGATGCGGACATCAAGCGCGCCGTCGAAGATGCGGCGCAGCACGAGGAAGAAGACAAGACGCGCAAGGAAGTCATCGAGGCGCGCAACCAGCTCGACACGCTCGTCTACGGAACGCAGAAGCTCGTCAAAGAGAACGACGCCAAGCTGTCTCCCGAGGACAAGCTCATGATCGAGACGGAGCTGAAGGAGGCCGAGGGCGTGCTCGAGCGCAACCGCGATGGCGGTTCGCCCGACGAGCTCCGCGGTGCATTCGAGAAGCTCCAGGCGGCGGCGCACAAGGTCGCCGAGGCCATGTACAAGCAGGCCGGTGGTGATCAGCAGCAGCCGCCGCCGACCGGTGACGCCGGCGGTGGCGATCAGCCTCCGAAGGAGTCGGATGTGATCGACGCGGAGTTCGAGGACAAGTCCTCGTAGTCCCGACTCGTAGATGGAACGAACGGCCGGCACTTGCCGGCCGTTTGCAGTTTCGGCGGCGAGCGCGTCCGGCTGTCCGGTGAATGGGGCCGGGCCCCTTTAGCTGGGAGCTTTGTCTTTCCGTGGTGGTGCGATTCCGGAGATCGAAACACGAAGCCACGAAGCCACGAAGCCCGAACAAGACCGGATCTCTTTCCGGTCTGACCTTCGTGGTTTTGTGGCTTCGTGTTTCAACCCTCCGGGTCAGCGCATCGCGAGCGCGACCGCAACGGCGGCCGCGACTTGCGAGAACCACTGCGAGCCAGAGTGGGATCACCGACTGGCGCCGGCGTGACCATCGCGACGGTTCTTCGGACGGCGCTTCCGTCGGCGTTGGCGTCAGCGCGGCGGCCGATCGCCGGAGCGGCGTCGGTGTTTCGCGCCCCGGGGGTGCGTCGGCGTCCATCGTCGTCGCACACAGGGTACGCCCATTGACGCAGGCGCTCGTAAGAGTCGTTTCGCGTTTTTCCGCGGGCCGTGCATACTGATCTTCACTCGTGCGTCTCGCGGTTGTCCTCGCGCTACTGAGCGGCTGCGTCGAGCTCGGCGTCGTCACCGACGGCACCAGTCTCTCCGTTGGCAAGCCGAGCCGCGGCCACATCGTCGACGGCGCGCGCCTTCCCGATCGCGGCGAAGGCTTCCTGACGCGCGAGATCTGGAAGTCGCGCGGCAATCGGTTCGGCACCGACGAGCTGGTCGATCTGCTGACCGCGGTCTCGCGTCGCGTGGCGCCGAAGAACGGGGGCATCCGGCTCGTCGTCGCGGATCTCTCGGGGAAGGGCGGGGGCGCCGCGCTGCAGTGGCATCGCTCGCACCAGAGCGGCCGCGACGTCGATCTCCTCTATTACATGCGCGACAAGACGGGCAAGCCGTTCGAGAACGACGCGATGCACGTCGTTCGCGGCGACCTCACGACCGTCGACGGCATGACCGTCGATATCCCGCGCGTGTGGAACCTCGTGCGCGAGCTGCTCACGGCCCAAGAGGCCCCGGTGCAGTGGGTCTTCATGTACCAGCCGATCGCGAACGCGCTCGTCGAGCACGCGGTGAAGATCGGCGAGCCCGAAGCGCTCGTCGAGCGTGCGAAGAAAGCGTGCAAGCAGCCCGGCGACAGCGCGCCGCACCACGATCACATGCACGTGCGCGTGTACTGCGCGTTCGCCGATCGCTCGTACGGCTGCCTCGATATCGGACCGATGGAGCTGCTCGCCGAGCGCGAGGCCGACTTCGCGACGCAGCAGGCGGCGATCGCGAGCGCGATGGAACATCGTCCCGTCGCGCCGACGTTCACCGAGGTCGCGATCCAGCACATGACGCCGGTGACGCCGCCGGTGTCGGCACCCGCGGCGAGCGCCTTGCCGGCGAGCGATCTGCGATCGATCCAGCGCCTACTTCGGACAGGGGCCTATCGGGTCGATCTTTGGCGCTGGCGCTGACTCGAACGTGACGGCCTGCGTCGGTGCGGCCCCGTCGAGGATCGCGCCGCTGTCGTTCGGTGAGGCGTCCGGCGTGGTCGTCGCGACGATCGCATCACCCGCGTCGTCGACGAGGATCAGCGATGCATCGGTGCCCGGCGGCGCTGCTTCCGCCGCGGACAACAGCCGCAGCGTGCGCAGCGCCTGATCGAACGGCCGAACGTGCGCGGACCGCGCCTCAAGCGATGGTGCAGAGAGCACGAGGCTGATCGCGCGATCGTTCGTCACCGCGATCGCCTGGCGAAGGAAGCGCTTGCCGTCGTCGTACTCGAACCACACCGACGGAAGGCCGGCGGCCTCGTTCTCCTTCGGACCCGCTTGCGTGGGACCGACGCGCAGGCGCTGGGTCTGGAGCTTCGCGCGGAGCGCGCAGGCGTACTTGTTCGTGACCGTGTCTGTCGCCGCGCGGCAGGTCGCCGGCCACGAGCAGTAGAGCTCGCGCGTGAACGACTCGCTCGAGAGCACGATCTGCCCGGGCGGTTGCGTTCGCATCATCCATAGCAGCAGGCCCGGATACGTCGGGTGATCGGTCGCGCGCCAGCCGCGCGGGACGACCATCCGGAGCCTGTCGCCGCGCGACGTGAAGACCTGGTTGTCGAGCTCTGCGCGCGAATCCTCGACGAGGAACACCGCGATCACGCCGATCGCGATCAGCAGTGCGAGGGGCAACGCCGCACGGGCGAGTCGCTGCATGGCGCGAACAAGCTAGCCGGTTCGCGGTGCTTCGCGCGAGCTGCTCCAACGCTCGCGGACCTGAACAGAGACCCAGTTAAAAACTTGATACCTCACGTGGTCTTCTTGTTGACCGATTCCATTCACACGAATATTGTCACGATACACCGACGGACACTGGTCAGTGACCGTGCCCGCCAAAGTGACTTCAGCTCTCAGGGGGACTCGCACAAGCAAACGATGAAGCGCTGCTCGAGGGAGCAGGGCTTCGACGGTGCGATCGCCACACGCGTCGTTTACACGCCGCGCGCGAAGGGATTCGTTTGTTCCGCAATCACACAACCACCAGCGCAGACACGACGCCGACGGGGACCATCGTTCCGTTTCGCTCGCGCAGCCGATCGACACTCGACGACCACGCACGTCGTCGCGATGACGATGCGCCGTCCGCCGGTGCCGCCCCGTCAGCGCGCGCGCTCCTCAAGGACGACGAGCTCTCCGCGATCGAGAAGGCGCACGAGGCCGGCATCACCGCCGTCCAGATCGTCGACGCGTTCACGAGCCGCGGGATCAAGTTCAGCGAGGCGAGCTTCCGCAAGTACGTCCAGCAGGGCCTCCTGCCGCGCAGCCGCCGCGTCGGTCGCAAGGGCAAGCACCGCGGCTCGCTCGGCGTGTATCCGTCGAAGACCGTCCGCCGCATCAACACCGTCAAGGAGCTGATGGCCGACGGCTACACGATCGAAGAGATCCAGGGGCAGTTCCTGCTCTACACGGACCTCGTCGAGGGCGTCGCCGAAAACCTGACCGAGCTCTGCGTGAAGCTCGCGGCCGACATCGCCGAGAACAACCCGGCCGACAAGAAAGAGCTCGAGCGCGAGCTCGCCGACACGCGCCGCGACGGCGACAAGGTCGTCGCGCGCCTCTACACCCTCACGCGTCGCGTCGCCGCGCCGCGCACCGACAACCTCCGTCTCTCCGGCGCCGCGGGCGGCGCTGAAGATTTGATGTAGCCACCACCACCCTGGGGAGCAACCAATGAGCGCCGACGACCGTGACGACGAAGATCTAGATCAAGAAGACACCCTCGAGATCGAAACCGATGGCGATGACGCCGACGGTGACGAGGACGGCGGGATCTCGAGCGACAGCGAAGACGGCACACCGCCCGAGGTCAGCCGCAAGATCCGGCGGCGCCGCCGTCGCACGCGTCCACGGAGCAAGACGATCGCGATGAAGCGCCTCACGCGCGAGGAGCTGCGCGTCGGCGCCGCGATGTACCCGCCGGTCGACATCCCGCGCCCGACCACACGCGCCGAGTGCCGCGAGGACATGCGCCCGTGTCCTTGGGTCGCCTGCAAGCACCACCTCTATCTCGACATCAACCCGGAGACCGGGTCGATCAAGATCAACTTCCCCGACCTCGAGCCGTGGGAGCTGCAGAACACGTGCGCGCTCGACGTCGCCGAGCGTGGTGGCATCACGCTCGAAGAGGTCGGCGAGATCATGAACCTGACGCGCGAGCGCATCCGTCAGGTCGAAGTCCGCGGTCTGCTCAAGCTGAAGATGGGCTCCCCGTCTCCCGACGAGCTCGGCGCCGAGCTGCTCGCCGGCAAGAAGATCGAGATCAACTAACGACGCGCGGGCACGATTGGGTGGAATCGTGCCCACCGTTGTCAGGAACAGCCGAGTCTTCGACGTGGCGCAAGCGCCACAGTTGGCGATTCCTCGTCGAGAAACCGGCGATCGCGGCGTTCACAGTTGCACTGGCATGGCGCTGGAAGAGCGTCCGTGCCGATGCGCATTTTCTTCGGGGCCGCGCTCGTAGCGGTCGTCCTCGCGTCCGGGTGCAAGACGACGAATACGGTTTCGATGAACGCCGCTTCTGCGCTGCGGCACGGCGGGCATCGCGATCTGTTCGCGATCGGCGACGCCGAGGTCGGACCGAACAGCGAGCTGAGGTTCTGCCATGCGCAGCACGGATGCTCGGAGTGGATCGAGGCGTCCGACCTGCGCGTCGACGAGCGGGGCGTGTGGGTCGACGACGACTCGAACTACCTGTGGAGCGAGGTCACGGAAGTCGACGTGCGCGGTCACGACGGGATCAAGACGACGGGCGCGATCGTCGGCGTCGCCGCGGTCGCGGTGATCGTGATCCCGATCTTGCTCGTCGCCGCGTACATGAAGGCACTGCCGAAGGATGGTCCGCCGACGGAGTCGTCGAGCAGTAGCCGCACGGCAGCGGCGGCGGTCGCGATCGTGGGCGTTGCAGCCGATGCGGCGGCCGCATCCGCGGAATCGGAGTCGCAGGCACCTGGCGAACCGTACTGGGGCGCCACGTTGCGCTCGGGCGGCGAGACCTCGGCCGCGGCATCGCGGCTGTTCTCGACAGGTGCCCGCGTGCGTGCGTACCTCACGCTCGGCGCGTTTCTCGACAGTAGCGTCGCGACGAAGGGCGATCTGGTGACGGGCGGCGCGATCGCGCGGCTGCGCCTGGGGAGCTTTCTCGAGCTCGGCGCCGGCGCGCGCGTCGCTCGCACGAAGCGCTTGGACGGCGCGTGGGACACGACCCAGATGTACGTCGCGCAAGGCGGATTTCATAACCAGGTGACCGCGCGCATCGCGCTGCCGCTCGGCGTCGACGTCGCGTGGGGTAAAGACGAGCTCGAGCGCGAGATCCGGATCCCGTGGGGCATTCGCTACACGTCGCCGAGCGGGCGCTGGACCGGCACGCTGTACCCGGTCACGCCCTCGTATGCGAAGCGCGCGGATGCCGACAAGGGACGCTGGTCGATCAACGTCGGTTTCGAGCTCGGCGTCACGTTGTGACTCGCACGCGCACTCGGCTCGTGCGAGCTTTCGTGCGTGCGTCGAGCGTATTTGATCGCCATCGTGCTGCTCGGCTGCGAGCGCGCGTCGGAGCAGCCGACTCCACCACCACCGCGCGACGCGCAGATCGATGCGCCCGGCGATGCGCGTGTGGACCCGGCGAGGATCGAGGCGCTCGATCGCTTGTATACGTACTTCGCGACGACCCCTCGCAAGCGATCGCCCGTGGAGGCGAACGAACAGCTGACGCACGCGTATCGCGAGTGGATCTTCGCCTACGGCTACGCGCGTGCAGGCAAGCCCGCGCGTACGGCGGAGCTCGTGATGACCGCGAAGTCACGGCTCGAGCATGTCCCAGATGATCCGGTGCATGCCGCGCTCGCGAGCGCGTATGCGGCGCGCGTGACCGCGGCGCTCGCCGGGAAGCCGGCGACGGAATCGCTGCCGGCGGGTGTCGAATCGCAGCTCGCGCTGCTCGATCGCGTCGAGCGCTACAAGGTCGATCGCTTGCGCGAATCGTCGCGCGTGCTCGGTCCGCCCGAGGTGGTCGACGCCATCGGCGCGTTCTCGCGCCGGATCAAGGATGCACGGGGCGCGGACTTCGACAAGTTGCAAGGTGTCGTGGACCCCGACGAGCGCGCGAAGATCCTGAGTCAGATCCTCGAAAACGCCGCGAAGGTGGAGGAAGACGAGCGGGTGAACCTGCTCGACGGTGCGCTCGCCGAGGCGGAGCGGATGCCAGCGGGGTTGGCGAAGCGCGTGCTCGCGACGGCCATCGCGCAGATCGAGCTCGCACCGGCCGCGAAGCGCGGGCGCGTCTACGCGCGGGCGATCGCGGTCGCAGCGATGAGTGACCTGGCGCGACTGCCGCAGCTCGTCGAGCAGGCGGGGCCGGCGCTCGTGCAGCTCGTTGACTGGGAGCTCGCGCGGGCGCTCGAGGTGCTCGTGCGGTCGATCGGCAGGACGCATCGGACCGAGCTGGCTGCGATCTGGAAGCAGCTCGAGGCGAAGGCACTCGACACGAAGCAGAAGCCTGACGACGCAGTACCGCGGCTACGCGCCGCGTATGCAGCGGGGCTGGTGCAGCTCGGCGATCCGCGCGCGAAGGAGATGCTCGCGGCGATCGAGAAGGCGGGGGATTCGCGGTCGATCAGCTACCGGCTCGAGCTATCGCGGACGCTCGTGCTCGCGTACGCGCAGCTCCCGTCCGACGAGGCCCTCGCGGCAATCGAACGCGTGGCCCGGCAGTTTCCGAGTATCAGCGATAGCTTCAGCACGAACAGCCACTACGCGAAGAGCGTGCTCGAGCTGATGGACACCGTCGTCGTCGGTGTCGTCGACGAATAGGATGTGGTAACCCACGCGCATGAATCGTCGTGCGCTGGTCTCGGTCTCCGATAAGCGTGGCGTCACGGAGCTGGCGGGAGTGTTGAAGGACCTCGGCTTCGAGATCCTGTCGACGGGCGGGACCGCGAGCGCGCTCGCCGCGGCCGGTGCGAAGGTGACGCAGGTCAGCGCGTATACCGGCGCGCCCGAGATCCTCGACGGTCGCGTGAAGACGCTGCACCCGCGCATTCACGGTGGGTTGCTGGGGCGCGAGACCGAGGCGCATCAGAAGGAGATGCTCCGCCACGACATCAACCCGATCGAGCTCGTCGTCGTGAACCTGTATCCGTTCGAGGCGACGATCGCGAAGTCCGGCACGACGTTCGACGACGCGATCGAGAACATCGATATCGGCGGACCCTCGATGCTGCGCTCGGCCGCGAAGAATCACGAGCGCGTCGCGGTCGTGGTGGACCCGGATGACTACGGCTGGGTCGGGCAGGCGCTGAAGAGCGGTGGCATCTCCGCGGCGCAGCGGCTGCAACTCGCGCGCAAGGCGTTCGCGCACACGGCGGCGTACGACGCGGCGATCGCGGCGTACCTGTCGGGCATCGACGACAGCGTCGCGGATGCGCGCGGCACGGCCCCGGCGCGGCGCGAGCTGCCCGACACGCTCGGCGTGCAGTGGCGCAGGCTCTACGAGCTGCGCTACGGCGAGAACCCGCACCAGAAGGCCGCGTTCTACGCGGACGGGCGGTCGCCGCTCGCGACCAGCGACGGTACGCGACCGAACATCGCGAGCGCGGAGGTCCTCGGCGGCAAGCAGCTCTCCTACAACAACATCCTCGATCTCGATGCGGCGCTCGGGCTGTGTCTGGAGTTCTCCGAGCCCGCGGCCGTCGTCGTGAAGCACAACAACCCCTGCGGCGTGGCGGTCGGTCGCGAGATCGCGGCCGCGTACGTGCGGGCCCGCGAGGCGGATGCGACGAGCGCGTTCGGCGGCATCGTCGCGGTCAATCGCGAGGTCGACGAGGCGCTGGCGAAGCTGCTCGTCGAGACGTTCCTCGAGTGTGTGGTCGCGCCAAGCTACTCTGCGGCGGCGCGCGACGTGCTGTCGAGCAAGAAGAACCTCCGGCTCGTCGCGGCAACCGGCGCGTGGCAGGCGCCGACGAATGCGGTCGCGTGGTCGATTCGCACGATCGCGGGCGGCGCGCTCGTGCAGACGGTGGATCACGGCATGGTCGATGTCGCGTCGGCAAAGCTCGCCACGACACGCGCGCCGAACGAGGCAGAGCGCGCGGACCTCGCGTTCGCGTGGCGGGTCGCGAAGCACGTGAAGTCGAACGCGATCGTGTTCGCGAAGGATGGCGTGACCGTCGCGATCGGGGCGGGTCAGATGTCTCGCGTCGATTCGGTGCGGATCTGCGAGCGCAAGGCGGGCGAGAAGCTGAAGGGGGCGGTCGTCGCCTCGGATGCGTTCTTCCCGTTCCGCGACGGCGTGGACGTGCTCGCCGCGGCGGGAGCTTCAGCCGTCGTGCAGCCCGGCGGTTCGGTCCGCGACGACGAGGTCATCGGTGCTGCGAACGAGCACGGTCTGGCGATGCTGTTCACCGGCATGCGGCACTTCCGCCACTGAGCGACTGCGCTAGATTCCGCGGATGAAGATCCTCGTTGTCGGAGGCGGCGGCCGCGAGCACGCACTCGCGTGGCGGTTGGCGCAAGCGGGTCACCTCGTGATCGCGGCGCCCGGCAATCCGGGGATCGAGGCGTCACTCGCACCAACGGGCGGACGCTGCGAGCCCGTCAGCGTCGACGACGAAGGCGGCCTCGTCGCGCTCGCGCGGTCCGCCGCGGTCGACCTCGTCGTGATCGGGCCCGAGGCGCCACTCGTCGCCGGTCTCGCCGATCGCCTGCGCGCGGCGCAGCTCCCGACGTTCGGTCCGTCCGCGATCGGCGCGCAGCTCGAGGGCAGCAAGGTCTTCAGCAAGCAGTTCTTCGCGCGCCATCGCATCCCGACGGCCGGCTTCGCGATCGCGACCACGGTCGGCGAGGCCGACGCCGCAATCGCACAGCTCACCGCGAACGGCGGCAACGTCGTCGTCAAGGTGGACGGGCTCGCGGCCGGCAAGGGCGTCGTGGTCGCGAATGATGCGGCCGAGGCCAAGGCCGCGGCGCGCGAGATGCTCGAAGGCCGGTTCGGCAACGCCGGCGCGCAGCTCGTGATCGAGCAGCGCATCATCGGCCGCGAGGTCTCGGTGCTCGCGCTGACCGACGGCTCGCACCTCGAGGTCTTGCCCGCGGTCGAGGACCACAAGACGATCTTCGACGGCGATCGCGGCCCGAACACGGGCGGTATGGGCACGGTCTCGCCCGCGTGGACCACCGACGCAGTACACGCGCGCATTCGCCACGAGATCCTCGAGCCGACCGTGCGCGGCCTCAAGGCCGACGGCATCGACTACCGCGGCGTGCTCTACGCCGGCGTGATGGTCGACCCCGCTGGCGCGCCGTACCTCCTCGAGTACAACTGCCGCTTCGGTGATCCGGAGACGCAACCGATCATGGCGCGCATGAAGGGCGACCTCGGCGCGATGCTGTACGGCGCCGCGCGGGGCGAGATGCATGTCGGCTCGCTCGCGTGGGATGCCCGCGTCGCGGTTTGCGTCGTGATCGCGTCGGCGGGCTATCCCGCGAACCCGCGCGTCGGCGACCCGATCACCGGACTCGACGCACTCGAGGATGTCGTCGTGTTCCACGCCGGCACGGCCAAGCGCGGCAACGAGCTCGTGTCATCGGGCGGGCGCGTGCTCGCCGTGACGGCGCTCGGCATCAGCGTCGACCAGGCGCGCGAGAAGGCGTACGCCGCCGTCGACCGCATCCAGCTCGACGGCAAGCAGGTCCGGCGCGACATCGGCGCGCGGCGATAGGCTACCGTCCCCGCATGCCCCAAGTTGCCGGCTTCAGAGGCGCCCTGCCGACTCCCTCGAAAGCGAGCGAGGTCATCGGTGCCTTGGAGCCGAAGCCCGGGCTCGTCGCGGACGGCGTCATCGCGCGCGACACGAGCCGCGCCGTCTATCGCTATCACCAGGTGTTCCCGGGTCCGGGCCGCTCGCTGACGCGCAAGTCGCTCTACTGCGCCGTGCAACTGACGCCGTACACCGAGGGTCAGGTCCGGCCGCACGAGCACGCATCGCCGGCGGGTCGCGCCGCGGCGCTCGCGAAGATTCAAGCGCTCGGCGCGCACGTCGAGCCGGTGCTGATGGGCTTTCGCGATCCGTCGACGGAGGTCGAGCGCCTGTGCCGCAAGGCCGAGGCGAACGCGCCCTTGCTTCAAGTCACGACCGCCGATGGCGTCGCGCACAAGCTGTGGCGCATCAGTGACTCGGAGACGATCGGCGCGCTGCGCCGCTACTTCGCGCCGAAGAAGCTGCACGTGCTCGAGGGCCACGACCGCTACGAAGCGATGCTCGCGTACCAGGCCGAGCTGAACGCGAAGCGCCCGGCGGCGCCGTACTCGTCGGCGAACTACGGGCTCGCGAACCTCGTGAGCCTCGACGATCCGACGCTCGCCACCGCGCCACGCCACCGCGTGCTGCGCGGTGCGAAGCGCGAGGCGCTCTCGGCGCTCGGCACGCGGTTCATCGTCGACAAGCTCCCCGGCGCGGCGAAGGATCTGACCGCGCAGTTCGCGTCGCTCGCCGACACCGTCGCGCACCAGCCCGCGATGGTGATGGTGTTCGCGGGCGAGGAGGACGCGTGGAAGCTGACACTCTCGCCGGACGTCAGCCCGGTCACCGAGGGTGTGCAAGTGCACCGCGCGCTGCAGAAGCTCGATCCGATCGTGCTGCAGTACCTCGTGATCGATCGCGCGTTTCCGAAAGCCGAGTCGTCGACGGAGACCGATGCACAGCGCGCGCTCGCGCAGCTCGAGCAGGGCGCCGATGCCGTCGTGATCATGCGGCCGCTCTCGGTCGCCGAGATCGCGCACGTCGACGAGCTCGGCGGGATGTTGCCCGCGGGCTCGACCGCGTTCCATCCGTCGCTCGCGAACAACTTCGTCGGCTTCGTGATCGATCCCGACGAGGATGTCGTCTAGCGAAACCGGCGCAGCTCGACGGGCTTGTCGGCGTAGCCCGAGTCCGCGATCGCCTGTTCCTTCGGCGAGTCGAACAGCGTGTGCATCATGACGTCCTGATCGTCGAGCACGCCGAGCTCGCCGCGATCGACGGCGAGTGCGCCGACGTGCCGCGGAAACAGCACCAGGTCACCGACCTGCGTGAAGGGCAGGGGCTTGCCGGCGCCATCGCGATAGATGCCATCCGCGCCGCGCGTTCCCGCGCCGAGTAGCTTCGTGATCTTCGGAAGACCGCCGGTCCACGTATAGGCGTACTTCGCGCCCATGCGGCGCTTGCCGTAGACGAGGAAGTCCGCGCAGTCCGAGCCTTCGAGGTGCTCGCTCTGATGCTGCGAGTCGGTCACGCCGCCCGACGCCCAGATGTACGGCTGGTTGTACATCTCGGTCAGGTAGCCGAGGTACGTGTCGTCGCGGCGGATCGAGACGCGCGTGACGGCGTCGGTGAGCCCGCCCGAGCCGCGGCCGCGCCGCGCCTCGGGACCGGCGCTCGCGATCACGCGCTCGCCCTGCAGCGCGACGAGCTGATAGCGCATCGTGCCGACGCCCTTGCCGTGATCGGGCGTGAGCGTCGGGCGAACGTCGGCGACCGTGCTCGCCTTGCCGGCGGCCGAATCGATCGGCGTCGCGCGGTAGTCGATCGCGTGAAAGTGGAAGTCCGCTGGCGTCGCGCCGTTCGACATGTCGTTGACCGCGGGCTCGATGCGGTTCCAGCGCAGGTCGATCACGGGCGCCTTCGCGAGCGGCTCGGCCGTCACGCGCTTGCCGCGGAGCTCTAGCTTCGGCGCATCGCTGTAGACGGTCCGCTTTCCGGACAGCTCGGCGGTGACGACCGCGTAGAGGGTGACCTTCTCGTCCGCGCGTGCGTGTGCGGGCTTCTCGCTCGCCGCGCCATCGCCGATCGCCGTGACGATCTGCACGGCAACAACCCGAGCGGAATTTGCCGCCGAGCCGAGGTTCGCGATCGGCGCCGCCGAAACTTTTTTCGTCGCTGCGGGAGCGTGCGATGTCGTCGCGCTCGGTGGTGTGGCGTTGCTGGTGGACGTGCAGGCGGCCAGAATCGCGGCCACGAGATGACGCATTCACGATCGAACGCGCGGTGCGTAGGATCTGTTCCGAGATGTGACGCACAGGGCCATCTTTCCTCGTGAAACAAGGGTTGTCCTCCCGATCCTGTCGTGGCAGTTTGGCCACGTCGTCACGTAGGTGGCGGCCACGCGTCACGAGCCGTAGGCAACGTACGTAGTGGAGGACGAGGACATGTGGAACCAAATTGATCGAGTCGTGAGGGCTGTGTCGGACGTGACCGTGGGGACCGTGATCGTGCTGGTGCACGTGGTGCTCGCGGATCGACAGACGATGAAACAGATGCGCGAGACGTCGCTTCGCAACCATTCGCGCCTTCCGTCGTAGCTCGAAGTAGGAAGTAGAAGATCCCGCTTCTTGCTCTCGCGCAGGCTTGCGCGGGACGATGCCGCATGGCCCGAGCGGCGAAGCGTTCCGCGCGCAAGAAGCGCAAGACCGACGGCGCCGATGGCGAGCCGCAGCTGATCAAGATGTCCGAGCTCTCGAAGCGCTCGGGCGTCCCCGGCCCCACGATCAAGCACTACATCCGCGAAGGCCTGTTGCCCGGCCCCGAGGTCCGCACGAGCCGGAACATGGCGTACTACGACGCGCGCCTCGCCGGTCGCATCCGCATCATCAAGGAGCTCCAGGCCGAGCGCTTCCTGCCGCTGCGCGTGATCGGCGAGCTGCTCGAGCCCGCACCCAGCGATCGCATCCGCGCCGACCGCGACGCCGCCCAGCGCAAGACCCTCGGCTCGCTCGCCCCGGTCATCGCCGACGAGCGCGCCAGCACTCAGCGCCGCAAGCGCAGCGAGGTCATCAAGACGTTCGGGGTCTCGAAGGCCGAGCTCGACTCGCTCGAGAAAGCCGGCGTGCTCGACCTCAAGGGCGATGGCGAGACCGCGGGCTACGCGGGCATCGACCTCAAGCTCCTCGACATCCTCGCGGACGTGCGCCGGCTCGGTCTTGGCGACGTGTTTCCGATCTCCGTCGCCGAGCCCTACATGGCCGCTGTGAAAAAACTCGTCGAGCTCGAGATCGACATCTTTCGCCATCGCGCACTGTCCACCTCGCTCCCCGCACCGCTGCCCGAGGTCGCGAAACAAGCGGTCGAGCTCGGCGAGCGACTCATCGTGAACCTGCGCGCGAAGATCCTTCCGGGTCTGCTCGGCGCGCTGATGCCGCGTTGATTTTTTTCGGCGGAGCGATCTCCAAACTTGTGCTCCGTGTCGATCACACGGATCATTGTCGGACCGATCTGCTACGCAAGAATTACGTGGATACGAACGAACACCTCGCCATCAGCGTCCGCCGTGCTCGTCCAGACGACGCCGTCGCTCTCTCAGACCTGGTGAACCGCGCATACGCCGTCGAAAACTTCTTCGTCGATGGCAATCGCACCACACCGGAGGAGATCGGGAAGCTCCTCCGGAAGGGCACGTTCCTCGTGCTCGAGCGGGGCCTCGTCCTCGCCGCCGCCGTCTACGTCGACACGCGGGATGCAGCCGACGGCGGCTACATCGGCATGCTCTCCGTCGAGCCGTCCCTCCAAGGCATGGGCCTTGGCACCCGCCTCGTCCGCATCGCCGAGGCGATGTGCGAAGCGATGGGCGCCTCGTCGGTACGCCTCCGCATCGTCAACCTCCGCGAGGAGCTGCACCGCTGGTACAAGGGGCTCGGCTACCGCGAGGTCGCAACGTTCCCGTACGAGCGCCCGGTGAAGCAGCCCTGCCACTTCGTCGAGATGCACAAGTGGCTCGCGCCCGCCGCGGTGGATGCGCCCGCCGCCGCCGTCGCGTAGGTCAAACTCACCACGGCTGCGTCACCCGCCGTCGCCGCGGCACAGCGCACCCGCCAGTGGCGGTCAACGCCGTTCGTGGATGTCCGTCGGCTGCGGCGACATACGATGGTCGTATGGACTACAGACGATGGCCGCTGGCCGTCATGCTCGCAGCGTGTGGCGACAACACGGGTGGGCCGGTGCCGGAGATCGACGCCGGGTGCCGCGAGGTGCCGTGGACGAGCGAAGATCAGTTCTCGCGCTCGAGCGAGCTCGGCGACGTGGTCGCTTACACGCTCGACGACTTCGATGCGAGCGGGCGGTGGTTCTCCACGAAGATCGGCCTCAACAACCTGCGGCTGTCCCGGCAGAGCGACGGCAACTACGAGATCCTCGACGGCCGCGGTCTGCTCGAGAGCAGCTCGTCGGAGCTGTTCTTCACCCACTTCGAAGAGCCGGGCGGGCCATCACCCGACGCACGGACCTTCCGCATCACCCATCGCATCTCGAACCTGCGTGACGACGGAACGCTTCGCTACGAGCGCGCCTTCTGCGAGGACGAGGTCTGCACGGTCTGCACCGCCGGCCTGATCCGCGCCGAGCGCCACGATCCACAGGCGAGCGAGAAGCTGAGCCTCGTCGGCTCGCTCGATGCGGCCGAGTGGAAGGACTCCACGCTCGACGTCAAGGTCGTCGGCACGACCGCGTACGTGATCCGCGACGGCGGGCTGTGGACGATCGACGCCGCTGACCCGACGAAGCCGGTCATCATCGATCACCACGCCGACGCGGATGACGAGACGCGGTCGAACGACGTCGAGATCTTCGAGGCCGCGGGCCGCCGCTACGCGATCATCGCCGACACGCCGGTCGAGATCGTCGACGTCACGAACCCCGCGGATCTCCAGCGGGCGGGGCGCATCCCCGTCGAGGCCCACACCGTGTTCACGGAGACGCGCAACGGCTCGACCCGCGCGTACTTCGGCAGCTACGACGGCACCACGCCGGTCTACGACATCACCAACCCCCTGGTGCCGACGCGCCTCGGCGTGTTCGACGCGCAGTCCTCGTACGTGCACGACCTCTTCGTGCAGGACGGCATCGGCTACCTGAACGCGTGGGAGCAGGGCTTCTTCGTCGTCAACTTCACCGCCCCCGCGCAGCCGGTGCAGCTCGGGCGCTGGCAGTCACCGCGCAAGCGTAGCCACGCGACCTGGGTCACCACGGTCGGCGGCCGCCGCATCGCCGTGCACGGGGACGAGACCTACGGCGCGCACATGACCGTGCTCGATGTCGATCCGGCCTCGTCGCAGTTCATGCAGCCGCTCGCGTCGTACCAGACGCGCGAGCATGTCTCGATCCATAACTTCACCGGCATCGGGACCAAGACGTACTTCACGCACTACCAGGATGGCGTGCGCGTCGTCGATCTCGCGGACCCCACGAAGCCCGCGCTCGTCGGCTACTACAACACCTGGGATCCGGCCGACCTGTCGGCACCGGACGGCTTCTTCGCGGGCGCGATCGGCCTCGACCTCGATGTCGCGCGAAAGCTTGTCTTCGTCGCGGATCTGAACCGCGGCCTCCTGATCCTGCGCGACGAGACCTGAGTATCTCAGTCGTCGCGCAGCGCGTAGCGATCGAGCGCACGCTGCACGAACTTGCGGCTGACGCCGGCGATCGCGGCGGCCTTCGTCGCGTTGCCGCCGGTCTTCTCGAGTGCCGCGCGCAGATACGCGCGTTCGAACTCCTCGAGCAGCGCGTCGCGCGCGTCCTTGAGCGGCACCGAGAGATCCACCGCGGGCGGCGCGGGTGGCGCTGGGAGCCGCGGTTCGGCGTCGGCCTGCTGCGGAAAGCCGAGCGACAACATTCGCTCGACGGCATTGCGAAGCTCGCGCACGTTGCCGGGCCACGCTTGCCCGACGAAGCCCGCGATCACGGCCGGCGGGACCTCGCGGTCTTTCGCGAAGTGACGCACGAGCATCGGGATGTCGTCGGGACGCTCGCGCAGCGGCGGCAGCGTGACGTGCACGACCGCGAGCCGGTAGTACAGATCCTCGCGGAAGCGGCCGCGCTCGATCTCGGCGGAGAGGTCGCGGTTCGTCGCGGCGATCACGCGCACGTCGACCTGGCGGCGCTGGTTCGCACCGACGCGCCGCACCTCGCGATTCTCGAGTGCGCGCAGCAGCTTCGGTTGCAGATCGATGGGCAGCTCGCCGATCTCGTCGAGGAACAGCGTGCCGCCGTCCGCGGCTTCGAGCGCGCCGGGCCGATCCGCGTTCGCGCCCGTGAACGCGCCCTTCATGTGCCCGAACAGCTCGCTCTCGATCAGGTTTGCCGAGACGGCGGAGCAGTCGAACACGATGAACGGTCCGTTGCCACGGCTGCTCGCCTCGTGCACGCCCTCGGCGACGAGGTCCTTGCCCGTGCCGGTCTCCGCCTCGACGAGCAGCGTGGCGTCGGTCGCGGCGATGCGCTCGAGCAGCGAGAACACGCGGCGCATCGCGTGGCTCTTGCCGAGCAAACCGCCGAAGCGCTCGTTCGGCGAGAGTGGCACGTCGATCATGTCGTCGGTGAGCAGCAGGCGCAGCGTGCTCGCGCCGATCTTGATCGACGAGTCGCCGCGCGCGATCGCATCGAACACGCGCAGACCGTCGACCCACGTCCCGTTGCGGCTGCGTGCATCGGTCACACGCACGCCGTGCTCGTCGACGGCGAGCGTGACGTGATGCCGGCTGACCGTCGGGTCCGCGATCACGAGATCGCAGTCACGCGCCGAGCCGATGCGTGCCGACGGCCCAGGTAAATTCGCAGTCGTGCCGGTCGCCGGTCCCTCGACGACCTCGACACGGATCACACGCGAGCGCAGACGATGACCGACAGCGTCGATGAACGTGACCGTCTCGTTCGCGCCGAAGAGCGGTTTACCGTCGCCGGCTCCCATTTCGCGCCAGCATAGCACCGACGAAAACCACGATATACTTGGCGCGAATGGCCGAGGCTGCGGGGACTGTGGTGCGCAAGTACGAGACCTTGCGTCGGCTCGCCGTGGGCGGCATGGGCGAAGTCTTCCTCGCACGCGAGCGCGGCCGGCTCGGTTTCTCGCGGCTCGTCGTGCTCAAGCGACTGTTGCCGCAGCTCGCGCAGAACCGGGACTTCGTCGAGATGTTTGTCGACGAAGCGCGCATCGTCGGCAACCTCAATCACCCGAACATCTGCCAGATCCTCGAGCTCGGCGATGAAGACGGCGTGCCGTTCCTCGCGCTCGAGTACGTGCGTGGCGAGAGCCTTTCGGGCATCTGGGATCGCGCGTACGAGCGCCGCATCGAGATCCCACGCGCGATCACGCTGCGCATGCTCGCCGACACGGCACACGCGTTGCACTTCGCCCACGAAGCCCGCGACGCCGACGGCAGGCCGCTCAACGTGATCCATCGCGACATCAGCCCGCACAACATCATGGTGACGTTTCACGGCGACGTGAAGCTGATGGACTTCGGCATCGCGCGCGCCGACAACCGCATGCACCGCACGGACACGGGAAAGATCAAAGGCAAGATCTCGTACATGGCGCCGGAGCAGCTGCGCGGAGAGCAGCTCGATCGCCGCGCCGACGTGTTCTCGATCGGCGTCATGCTGTGGGAGCTCACGCTCAATCGCCGGCTGTTCGGCGGCGGCAACGAGGTCGAGACGCTGACGAAGGCGATCACCTGCGACGTGCCGCGCCCGCGCTCGATCGATCCGGCCTATCCGCCGGCGCTCGAAGCCATCGTGATGAACGCGCTCGCCGCCCTGCGCGACGATCGCACGCCGACGGCCGGCGAGCTCGGAGCCGCGCTCGTCGAGCAGATCGATCGAGGCGTCGAGCGCGCCGACATCGCGACGGTGATGAAGCGGCTGTTCCCCGACGAGAGCGCCGCGGGGGACGACGACACGATCGTCGCGTCGATCCCGACGACGCCGGCGCCACACGGGACGCAAGAGCTCCGTCCGACGGTGCCGCTGCGCGCAGAGCCGCCTGTACGCGACTCCGCTTCGACCGTCGGGTTCGGGCCGACGGTCGCGTTCGCGGAGCCAGCACCGCCGGCACCTGCCGAGCCGCGGCCCACACGTGCGATCGGATCGTCGAGCGCGGCGCCGCACGTCGCGGTCGCCGGTCGCGAGATCGTCGTCGCCGAGCCGCGCATCATCACGAGGACCGACGAGCTGCCAAAGCGACGCGGTCCAGGCCTCGCGATCGGGCTCGTCGCGCTCGCGACCGCCGGTGCGATCATCGCCGTGCTGGCGACGCGCAGCGAGCCCGAAACGAAGGTGGCCACCGCGCTCGATGCGGGCACGGTCGTCGCCGTCGTCGCGATCGATGCTGCGCCCGTCGCGGCCGCGCCGGAGGATGCGGCCGCGGTCGCGATCGAAGACGCCGCGGTCGCCGTCGCCGAGGGGCCGAAGCGCGGGTCGAACAAGCGCTCGACGCCGCGCGTGAAGCCGCCGCTCGCCGGCTCGGCAGCGACGACACCACCCGCCGGATCCGCGACCGAGGTCGTGCCGGTCGCCACGCCGGCGATCGGGACGCTCGCGATCTCTTCGGAGCTCGTCGGCGTCGTGATCATCGACGGCACGCGCCGCAAGTCGACACCGTTCCAGACCGAGCTGCCCGCCGGCGATCACGACATCGCGCTCGAGCTCGCCGAAGGCGCGGGCACGCTGCGCACGCGAGCGCACGTGCTCGCCGGAAAGAAGACCAAGTGCCGAGTCGACAGCGGAGCTCTCGCATGCGCGTCGCCCTGATCCTCGTCTTGCTCGCCGGCGTGGCGAGCGCCGATCCGACGGCGCGCCTCGCCGATGCGCAGCGCCACTTCACCGATCTCGACTTCGAGCTCGTGATCGGTGACACCGACGCCGTCGCAGCCGATCGCGATGCGACACCCGCACACAAGACCGAGGCCCTGTTCCTGCGTGGCTCCGCGCTGGTCGTGCTCGAGCGCGAGCCCGAGGCAATCGCCGCGTTCGACGCGCTGCTCGCGATCGATGCGACGTATGCACCGGCTCGCTCGACGCCGCCGCGCATTCGCGCCGTGCTTGCCGGCGCGCGCGCCGCGCGTCAGGTCCGGCTCGAGGAAGAGCTCGCGACCCGCGACGGCGAGAAGCTGCGCGCCGTCACGCTCGATGTCGACGAGCCTCCCGCCGCGCGCGGCGGGCTTCCGCTCCAGCTCCGCGTGCGGCTCGCCGATCCGCATCGCCTCGTCACGCGGCTCGTCCTCGGCTATCGACGCGAGAGCGAGCGCGACTTCGCGTCGGTCAGCGCACCCGCCGCGACCGTCGTGGATCTCGTGATCCCGGGCGCGACGCTCGTCTCCGATCGCAAGTACCGCCTCGAGTGGTACGTGCACGGGATCCACGCGAGCGGCGCGCGCGTGCGTCAGGTCGGTGACGAAGCGAAGCCTCGCGCGATCGCGATCGACGCCGGTCGTGTTCCGAAACCTCCGGGCATCACGAGTCGCTGGTGGTTCTGGGCCGGGCTCGCGACCGTCGCCGCATCGGCGATCGCCGTCCCGATCCTGATCGACCGCGGGCGCGACGTCGGCCCCCAAGACATCGTGATCGGCAAATGAGGCGCTTCGCGTTGATCGCGCTGTGGCTCGTGGCGTGCAAGGAGCGCGGGACCATCACCGTGCCGTTCATCGAACCTTGTGAAGGACAACAGCCCGCGGCGATCGCCGTGTACCTGAGTCGCGTGGAGACCTGCGAGTCGGTCACGTGTGGGCTCGTCGACTTCAACTGCGACGCACCCGACTGCATCGCGGGCTGCAGCGATGGCTACTGCACGCCGGAGGAGGTCTCGAGTGGATTCGAGATCGAGCCGCCGATCAGTGGCGACTACGCGCTCGTGCTCAGCTACCGCTACGGACCCGAGGGAACGCCCGATCGCGGCATCGTCTGTTACCGCGTCGAAGTCGACGCCGATGGAACGCAGAGCATGACGCTCGCGGCCGAGGAGGGCACATGTTGCATGCAGCCGTAGTACGCGTGGCGCTCGTGTTGGGCCTCGTGGCGGGTTGCGACGACGGCGACGATGGCTCGCTGCTCTCGACCTCGCGGCTCTCGCTGCGCGAGCGCGAGCGCGCGACCGTGCAGGTCGACGCCAAAAGCTTCACCGTCGAAGCGCCACCCGAATTCCAAATCGAGCCGGGCACGTCGTCGTTCACGGTGACGCCCTCCTGCAATGCCGCGCCCGGCATGGACACGACGGTCCCGATCACGATCCGTAGCGGTGGTCGCACGGCGACGCTCGTCGTGGCCGTGATCGACGATGCGGGCCCCGATTGCCTCGCGGACATCGAGATCTGGGAAGAACCGTGCACCGACATCCCCGACACGTGCACGCAGGCCTGCGGCGATAAGCCCGCGACCAGCTCCTCGCGCTTCGACTTCGCTCGCAACACGTCGCACCGGATCTGCGTGCGCGCCGTGCCGCTCGATCGCACCCGCCCGATCTCGTCGGAGCTCGCGATCGTGCCTGACACGGGTGCCTTCACGGACCGCGATACGCGCAGGATCGTCGTGCGCGGCCGCGACTGGCTCGTCGGCCCGTTCGAGGTCGTGTTCAGCGCGCAGTCGAGCGGGATCACCGCCACGCGTCGCGTGCCGATGAACATCGGCGTCGACGGTGACATCGGGCTCGAGGTCACGAAGCCGGCGCAGATGCAGGAGCTCGCGCGCGGCCAGATTCCGCTCACGGTCCATCGGATGGGCGATCCGCCCTGCGCGCTCCGTGCACCAATGGCTCCCGGTCCGACCTCGCCGGGCTTCGCAGGGCGCGTGTACGGCGAGGACGCCTTCATCGAGTACGGCGGCCTCCAGTCTCTGCCGTGCGACACCGCGGCGCACGTGCCGTTCGTCTTGTCGGTCGTGCCGATGGCGTTCGCACCATCGGTGCTCCACGTGAACGTGCTGGTCAACGAGACCAGGACGGAGGTCGCCATGAACGTGACGAGCCGGATCGAAGATCTGATGCCACCGTTCGTGACGTGCGGGTCCACGCGTAACCGCCTCGCGTGCGCTGACCTCGACGGTAATGACGACCTCGAGATCGTGATCGGTGATGGCGCGCAGAGCTGCGTGACGACGCTGCCCGGGTTCCGTCATGCACAGGAGCCGTACCCGTCGACGGGCGCGACGGTCATCGATCAGGTGTTCACGCTCCCCACAAGCCCGCCGAAGGTCTACGGCACCGACACCAGCGGCCGGCTCTACGTGCTCGATCCCGTGACGCCGAGCTGGACCTCGATCAACGACAAGCCCGTCGGCCAACGCGTCACCGCGGTCCGCAGCACCGCGACCGGAACCGTCGATCGCTGGGTCGGGGTCGAGAGTGCGAAGCAGCTCCGCATCTCGTCGCTCGATGTCGGCGTTACCTCGGCGGTTGACATTCCAAACGCCGACGCGAGCTTCGTCGCGCTCGCCGTGATCGGCGTCGGCCGCGTCGCGCCGCAGCGGCTGGTCGTCGTCGGGACGGTCACCGGCGGGTACCACGCATATCTGTTCGCCGTGAACTGGCTGGTGCAGCCTCCGCTGCTCACGCGTGTCGCGCCGCCGCTCGTCCTCGACACGATGCCTCCCGGCGCGACGATCCGGCTCGCCACGCGCGAGCACGGACCCAACCACGACGTCATCGCGTCGTTCCTGAGCGGCGTGTTTCAGAACGCGGTGACCGAGATCGACCTCTCGTTCAACGGCTTCGCCGAGAGCACGCGATACGGCGGCGTGCGCAGCGTCGCGAGCGCGAATGGACCCGCGCTGATCGGCGCGACGACGGGCGCGCAGCTCACGCAGGTCGTGACCGACGTGGCGACGTATCGCCCGATCGATCCGCTCGCGGCGCCATCGAATGACTACGGCGACGGCATCGCGCCGTGCTTCGACAAGTCGGGCAAGCTTGCCGGCTACGCGGTGAACGCGGGCAGCGGGATCGTTCGAATCTCGCGGACCGACGTCACGCTCGAGACGCCGTAGGGACACGCGCGTCCCACGTTCGGGTGCGCGTGGGACATGCGCGTCCGTGATGGAGTCCACGCCGCGCGCGATCCGCCGCGACGTGCGTGCGACGCGAGTGGCACGCCCTCTGCTCGACTCGGCGATATGTGGAAATACCTCGCCATCGCTAGCCTCCTCGCGGCGTGTACCGATCAACCGATCGACACGACGTCCCAACCCGTCGCGCCGGATCAGCCCGATCAGACTGACCCGCCGGAGCCAGCGCCAGGCCCGACGATCAACGGGGTCTCGTGGCACTGGGCCGGCTGCGGTCCGACAGCCACCGCGATTCCGTTCGGACTGATCGTCACCGTCGATGTCAGTTCGCCCGACGACACGTACTCGCTCAAAGGCCAGGCAGTCGGCTGCGACGCATTTTATGGCAACGGTCTTGTCGCGCTCTGCACCGACCACCCAGCCGCTCCGGTGCGCATGCTGACGGTTGCCGTCGGCGACGTGCACGGCGGCGATACGCGCTCGATCCCGCTCGTCGATTGCACCGACGGTAAGTGGCCGCCGCCGCCGAATCAGTAGAGCGGTGGAATGGCCGCCCATGGCCGCGGCGTATGATGAGGGATGCGGCAATGGATAGTCGTCGCGTGCTTGGTCGCGTGCGGGCCACCGGTGCGCGGTTCTGATTCGACCCTCGTGATCGATGACAAGCCGGCGACGCCCGCAGATGCGGCGCCGACGACACCGGCCGCCGCAAAGCCGGGCACACCGGCGAAGTCATCGGGTCCGGCGATCACCGCGGCGCTGACCGTCGAGGAAGCGTGCGCGCGGTTCGAGGTGCTGTCGTCCGCCGGCTGCGATTGGACGCAGCGGTTCCCGCCCGAGTTCCGGCAGGGCAGCTCGTGCGTGACCAGCCTCAAGACCTGGGTCGCCGATCCGAAGCTGCAGAGGAGCGTCAGCTGCTGGTCGCTCGAGTGCGAGCCGGCCGCCGCGTGCATGGTCGCCACACACTCCGAGGGACCGAAGGCGCCGACGCGCGAGTGTGGGCAGGACGGGACTGGACCGGTGATCGTCGACGCGTCGACCTGGGCCGGGCGGAACGGCGCCGACGTGAAGAAGTTCGCGGATGCGAAGAGCTCGGAGGAGAAGCCGATCGAGGTCTGCGGGATCGAGTCCGAGGTGGAGTGGATCACGCGGGTGAAGTGCAACGACGGCAGTAACCCGTACGGGACGCCGGCGAAGGCGAACGAGTCGCGCGATTCGTGGGTCGCGAAGGGCGGCCGGTGCGGCTCGATCCTCGACCGCTACTCGGTGAAGTGCCCGGAGCAGACCTATCAGGTGTTCGTCGATCGCTACATCTGCCCACGTACGTAGCTGTGATGCGCGGCACGTCGCGCGCATGCGGCCGATGAGAGTAAGATGGACGCATGATGTGCCTTCGAGCCGCGTTGTTGTTCGCGGTCGCGTGTGGTGGTGGTGGCGGCTTTCCTGATGCGCCACCGGAGCCGGATGCATCACCGGGCGGAACGCTGTCGCTCGACTGGTCGCTCGTGAAGATGGCCGATGGATCGCCGGTGAGCTGCGACGCGGTTGGCGCAGGCACGGTGACGCTGGTGCTGCGCAATCGCGCGATGCAGGGCGGCTTCACCGAGGTGTTCACGTGCGGGACGGGAAGTGGAACGACGCCCGAGGTTCCGGTCGGCACGTACGACATCAACTTCGAGCTCAATGGCCCGACCGGTCTCATCACGACGGCGCCGGAGCAGATGGGGCTCGTCATCACGCGCAAGCAGAACACGCCACTGGCTCCGATCACGTTCACCGTGAACGCGACGGGCGCGATGGATCTGCGCATCGATGCGCTCAAGACCGCGGGCAATTGCGACTCGGTCGCGGCGAACGGCGCAGGCATCACCGGCATGCGCATCACGCTCAACCACATCACCGGCGGCGCGTGCGAGCCGACGACGCTGATGATCGGGTCGACGCCATACACCATCAACTGCGGCGCGCCGGTGACGACGGGCTGCATCGAGAAGACGACGCCGATCACGGCGGCGAGCTTGCCGTCGGATAACTATCAGATTCGTATCCGCGCCGACCAGACGGCCGCGATGAACTGCTTTGTGAACGACGATTCGATTCGCGTACCGCCGAACGGAAAGACGCTGACGAGGACGCTCAATCTCGCACCGTCGACGGGCGCTGGCTGCTTGTAGTGGGCGAGTCAGCGGGTATGCTGCCCGCACCGTGACGACCGTCGACCACTACAAGGCGAACCTCCGCGACATCTTCTTCCAGCTCTTCGAGGTGCTCGAAGTGCAATCGAACGTGCTGGGCAAGGCGCCGTTCGACACGATGGACGAGGACACGGCGCGCACCGCGCTCGAAGGCTTCCTCGAGGTGATGCAGACGTCGTGGACGCCGACGTTCGCCGACGGTGACCGCGTCGAGGCGCGGTTCGACGGCAAGGGCAACGTCAAGTTGCCGCCGAGCTTTCACAAGGCGCTCGACGCGTACTACAGCGGTGGATGGAACAAGCTCGAGCTGCCCGAGCACCTCGGCGGGTTCGGTGCGCCACCGAGCGTGCAGTGGTCCGCGTTCGAGCTGATGGCGGGCGCGAATCCGTCGATCTGCTTCTACGTGCTCGGCAACGTGATGGTCCGCATCATCGACGAGCTCGGCACCGACGCGCAGAAGCAGCGCTACGTGAAGAAGATGCTCGACGAGCACTGGGGCGCCACGATGGTGCTCACCGAGCCCAGCGCCGGCAGCGACGTCGGCGCGGGCACGACGAAGGCCACGCACGTCAAAGGCGACGAGTACCTGCTCGAGGGCGTGAAGCGCTTCATCACGAACGGCGACTTCGATTACTCGAACAACATCGTCCACATGGTGCTCGCGCGGCCCGACGGCGCGGGGCCGGGCACGAAGGGTCTGTCGCTGTTCATCGTGCCGAAGTACTGGGTAGAGGAAGATGGCTCGCTCGGCGCGCGCAACGGCGCGAACGTGACGAACGTCGAGCACAAGATGGGCCTCAAGGCGTCGGCCACGTGCGAGCTCACGCTCGGCGACGGCGCGCCGTGCCGCGGCCTGTTGCTCGGCGAGGTGCACACCGGCATCGCGCAGATGTTTCAGGTCATCGAGTACGCACGCATGGGCGTCGGGACCAAGTCGATGGCCACGATGTCGACGGCGTACTTGAACGCGCTCGAATACACGCGCGTTCGCAAGCAGGGCGCGGACCTCGCGAAGGCGGCCGACAAGACCGCACCGCGCGTCGAGATCATCCGGCATCCCGACGTGCGCCGCATGTTGATGCTGCAGAAGGCGTTCGCCGAGGGCCTGCGCGCGATGGTGATGTGGACCGCGAACGTGCAGGACAAGATCGCGCTCGCCGGCGGTCATGGCAAAGAAGCGGCGCTCCAGCTCGAGACGCTCAACGATCTCTTGCTGCCGCTCATCAAGGGCTACGGCTCGGAGAAGGTCTACGACCTGCTCGCGATCTCGTTGCAGTGCTACGGCGGCAGCGGCTACTGCCAGGACTATCCGATCGAGCAATACATTCGCGATCAGAAGATCGACTCGCTGTACGAAGGCACCACGCACATCCAGGCGCTCGATCTGTTCTTCCGCAAGATCGGCCGCGATCGCGGGGCCACGCTCAACGCGCTGCTCGCGCAGGTCAAGGCGACCGCCGACGGGTTGCCCGCGGATCTCGGCGTCGAGAAGGCCGCGCTGCAGACGGCGCTCGCGGACACGCAGGGCATCATGGGCGCGATGCTCGCGAAGCTCGGGCAGTCCGTCTATCACGTCGGCCTGCAGGGCAACCGGATCCTGTTCGCGCTCGCCGAGCTCGTGATCGGCTGGCGCCTCGCGGTCAGCGCGCAGGTCGCGCTCGCGCGGATCGGCGCGGCGCAGGGTGACGACAAGGCGTTCTATCGCGGCAAGCTCGCCGCGGCGCGGTTCTACGCGAAGAACGTGCTGCCGGGCATCGGGCTCACGCGCAAGCTCATCGAGGCCGGCGACCTCGATCTCATGGAGCTGCCCGACGACAGCTGGTAGTGCCTGCAGTTTCCGTAGCGCGCTGACGATCGACACGTCATGCTCGCCGCATGTTGCGGGCAATGATCGTGGTGGTCGCGCTGACGAGCCTGGCCGCGGCGGAGACCGAGCGCGAGCGCGTCGACGCGATGGTCGACGAGCTGCCGCTGCTCGCACGCCTCGAGCGCGGGCGGGCGCGCGTCGCGGTGAGGGGACCGGTCGCGCGCGCGAAGCAGCGCGAGGTGGTGCGGGTCGCCGACCAGGTGATCACCGACGTGGCGCGTCGATTTATCGCGAAGGGTGATCCGAACCCGGAGATCCAGCTCTGCCTGTTCCCCGACGACGCGAGCTATCGCGACGCGACCGGTGCGTTCGACGGGAGCAGTCCGTCGGCGTGGGGCTTCTATCGCGGCGATCTGCGCGTCGCGCTCGCGAACCTCGGCGCGAGCATCGGCAACCTCCGGCACGAGCTGGTGCATCCGCTGATCGGCGACGACTTTCCGCGCATCCCGGCGTGGCTCAACGAGGGCATCGCGGCGCTCTACGGCACGGCGAAGTGGGACGGGAAGCGGTTCGTGTTCCTCGTCAACTACCGGCTCGCCGACGTGCAGCGCGCGATCCGAGACGGCACGCTGCCGACGATCGCCGAGCTCGCAGCCTCGACGAACGCCGATGTTCGTGGCCCGCGCGCGATGACGTATTACGGGATGGCGCGCTACGTGCTGCTGTTCGTCGAGCAGCAAGGCAAGCTCTCGCAGCTCTATGCGGACCTGCGCGACGCGAAGGACCAGAGCGCCCACGCGAAGATCCTCGGTGGCTACGTCGACGACGCGAAGTTCGTCGCGTGGGCCACGAAGCTCCGTCGCTAGTCACATGAAGTTGCGCGTGTGTAGCGCCGAGAGCTGCGCGGCGCGCTCTGCCTCGAAGCCGAGGCGCGCGAGGCGCTGGCGCCGGCCGTCATCCATCGCGCGCTGGAGCGCGACGACCGCGGCGTGACCGCGGCGCAGATCGCTCGGCGTCCAGCCACCAGCCGCGAGCAAGATGAGCGCGTCGAAGACCTCGGCGTTGAGGCCGGCCGTGTGCGCGAGCGCGGTGTGACGACGTTCGATCGCGGCGGCGAGCCGGTCGCGCAGCGCGGGCTCTTCATCGACGTGGCGCGAGAGGTGGGCGAGGCCGAACGCGACGTGGCGCGCCTCGTCTTGTGCGGCGAGCTTCGCGACCTGCCGCGTGCAGGCGTCGGGCGCGTGCTCGTGAATGAACCAGAGCAGCGAGAGGAACGAGCCTTCGCCGAGCACCGAGAGGAGAAAGCTCGCGACCGCGAAGTCGGGCTCGTCGAACAGCGACGCGAGCGACGCCTGGCCGCCCGCGGTCGAGAGCCCGAGCTCGCCCCTCCGCAGCCGCGCGCGGCGTGTGAACACCTCGATGTGCCGCGCCTCGTCGGCGGTCTGGATCGCGAGCAGCTGCATCACCTCGCGAAAGTGCGGATGCAGCCGACTCAGAAAACGCGTCGGCACGATCAGCGCCGCCGTCTCGTTTTCGATCAGGTACGTCATGATCTGGACGATCGCGTCCTCGACCTCGGGTGGATGGTCGATCGGCGCGTCCCACGGAATCGCGGTCGCCGGATCCCACTGCGCCGCCGCCGCTTGCGCGTACAGCTTCGCTGCTTCGTCGGCCCAGACCGTGCGCTTGTCGGCGAGCGGCAGGTCGAGCGCGGGTGCGCCCGCTTCGACGAGCGCACCACGTGCGGCGAGGCCCCAATGCGCCGGCGCGTGATCGGCCGCGCGATCGAGCGAGCCCGCGCGTTCGGCGCCGTGCCAGCGATTCGCCGTCGTGCGTGTCAGGTGAAACGTGTTGCCCGCAGCCTGGCAACGATGACCTCGGGCGCGTGCCCACGCGGGTAGATCGATCGCGAGGGTCGGCGACGCGCCGCACACCTCGACCGCTCCGTCACGCACGAGCGCGCGCTCGACGAGGAGGTGTGCTCCTTCGTCGAGCCCGAGGTCTTCGAGATCGAGCATCACACCGCGCGTTCTAGCAGGGCGTAGCCCGTCGTGCGACCCGGCATCCACTGCTTCAGGCCTTCCATGTCGAGGAGCGGGCGGACGGCCGCGTCGTCGTACGACATGCCGAGCAAGAGCTCGCGAAATCTGGCGATCGACGGCGGGCCACCGTCGAGCACCGTGAAGTTGCAGTGGTCGTACGGCGGTGTCTGCTGCACGACGCGTACGCCGTTCGCGGGGAACAAGCCCTCGCGCGCGAACGCGACGTGGTTGCCGTCGATGATGCACGCCGCGTCGATGCTGCCCGCGAGCAGCGCCTTCACTGCATCGCGCTCGCCGCCGACGTGATCGCCGTGCTTGCCGACGAGGACGTCGTGATAGACGGCTGTCACCGGGACGCCCGCGTCCGCGAGCACGCGCAACGGGATCAACGTCGCTTGCGGCGAGTCCTTCGCGCCGACGCCGACACGCTTGTCGCGCAGGTCCGTGACCCGGGCGATCGGACCATCCGCGCGCACGAGCACGACGCTCGTGAGATCTCGATCGGTGTCGCGCATCGCGATCGCTTCGGCCGTGCGACCGGCGGTCTTCGCGGCGCGCTCGGTCTGGATCCACGCGAGCGGCGAGTTCCACGCGACATCGATGTCGCCGCGCATGTGCGCTGCGACCTGACGCTCGTAGTTCGAGTAGAGGACGAAATCGAAGGGCAGGCCGTGGCTGGTGAACCACGCCCGGAAGCCCTCCCAGATCGGAACAACTTTGGCGTCGTACGCGACGGCGCCGAGGATGAGCTCTTTGGTCATGGTTAGAACAGGGGCAGGCCGCAAACGGCCTTCCCGATGAAGTCGTAGAGCACGTCGGTGGTGGGCCCCATCACCAAGGCTGCGCGAGAATCGCGGAAGATGCGCTCGACGCCGACGTCCTTGCGGAACGCCGCGCCGCCGCACACGCGCATCGCGAGGTCGGTGACCATCGCGGCGGATTCGCCGGCGGCCGCCTTCGACTCGAGGACGCGCAGCGTCGCATCCGCGCGCCCGCTGCCCATCGCGGCGAGGGTGTCGGCGACGAGCGCCTTGTTCTGATCCGTCGCGATCCGCATGCGTGCGATGAACGCGCGCACCGTCGGGAGGTCCGCGATCGACGAGCCCGCGTGCTGGAACTGTGTCCCACCCGCGTGCGCTGCGGTCTTCTGCACCGCGGCTTCCATGAGGCCGTTCGACACCGAGGCCGACAGCACGTTGAACCACGGCAGCACGACGCCCATCATCACGCCGAAGCCGGCGCCGTCATCACCGAGCCGCGCCGACAGCGGCAGGCGCGCGTCTTCCGCGGTCACCGGTGTGGAGTCGTTGCCGCGGAGCCCGATGCCGTCGAATGCAGCGTCGCTGATGCGCAAGCCCTGCGTGGTGCGCGGCACGAGCCACAACGTCGAGAGCTCGGCGCCGGCGAGCGGCTTGCTCGACCAGACGTAGCTGTCCGCGTGGTGCGCCGACGTGACCCAGCTCTTGCGGGCGGTGAGTCGCACGCTGTCGCCGTCGGCGATCGCGATGCCGATCGGTGCCCAGAAGTGGCTGCGCGAGCCAACCTCGGAGAACGCGAGGGTCGTGACGTGTTTGCCGGCGGCGATCGCCTTGCGCGTCTCGACCGGGCCGTGCGCCTCGATCACGACGGCGCCGCAGTAGTGCATGCATATGACCATCGCGGTCGAGCCGCACTCGCGCGCGAGGCGCTCGACGACGTGCACGGCGGACGCGAGGCCTTCGCCTTTTCCGCCGACATCGGGGCTCGAGACGAGTCCGAGGAGGCCGGCCTCGCCGAGCGCGCGGAGGGTCTCCGTCGGATAATCGCCGCGATCGATGCTGGCGGCGTTCTTGGCGGCGATCGCCGCGATGGGCTCGAGCAGTACTTCGTGTTTGAAAGACATGTAACTCCCGCGCGGATGCGCAGGAGCCATCCGCGATCAGTGGTGCTCGGACACGCCGAGCAGATCGTGGCTTCAAAGCCGGAACATGACCGGAAGCTAACCGATCGCCGCGCATCGAGCTAGCGCTTGGCTGCGTGTGATACGTCAGTAGGGATGCGCGTGGTCGACCCGGGCTGGGCCAACCGGTTTTACGGCATGGACGTCTCGCCCGCCGTGGCGGCCGCCGTTCGCGAGCGCCTGACGGAGACCGAGTCCGAGGATCTCGTCGACGCGCACCTCGGGATCAACTACGCGTACTTCGGCGCGATCGACAAGACGCTCTCCGGGTTTGTCGTGCTCGACGACGAAGGCGACAACTACACGCTGCTCGACCTCCGCGACGGCCAGCAGATCTGGTGGCAGGACCACGAGACGCGCGAGCTCGTGCTCAAGCACGACCGGCTCGAGGACTACGTGACCGTGCGCGCGGCGCTCGAGGCCGACGACGCGGATCGCGAGACCATCGAGGCGGCGTATCGTGCCGAGACGGCCAAGACCTCGCGGCTCGTGTCCTCGGACGTGCTGCTCGGCCGCTATCAATGGCTGGTGTGGTTGCTCGCGCAGCCGCTGATGCAGCACGGCGCGCCGATGCAGAGCGCCGACGAGCTGGTGCGCAACGGCATCGGCCGGTTTCGCTACACGTGGCCGCGCCGCGAGCAACACGACGAAGCCTTCGACGCCGAGGTTGGCGAGCTCGCGCGCGATCCACACCTCGCGGTGTACTGGCTCCTCCACACGACGGTGCTCGGCGACGAGGCGCGGCGCGCGCGCGTGACCGACGCGATCGGTTCGTCGGGGCCGCCACTCGTGCGCGCGTTCTCCTCGCGGTTCGGTGGGCTGCCGCTCGCCGGCGAATTGCCGATCGTCCCGGAGTTTCGCTGCCGCCGCGCACTCGCGACGCTCTACGGCGGCTTCGAGCTGTCTCCAGAGGAGATCTCGCGAGCTGCGTTGCGCGCCCTCGAGATCGAGCCGGGCACGAACACGCTGCGTAATGCACTGCAAGTGATCGACGGTCTCGACAAGGGCCACCTCGAGGAGAGCGTCGTCGCCGACGCGATGGCGCGGATCACGAGCTCGACCTCGGGCATCGAGCTCGTGCTCGCCGTGCTCGACAAGCGCGCCGGCGTGACGTCGAGCGCACACGCGGACACGCTCGCGCGCCGCGTCGACATCGGCACGCAGATGTGGTGGTTCGCGCTCGAGGCGCTGTGGCTCGTGCACGAGCTCGCGTTCGACGGCGAGGGCCTGCTCGCCGCGACGCGCGCGATCATCGCGAACGATCGCTATCACCCGCGTGCGCTGCAGATGGCGATCCGCGCCGCGAAGCTGTGCAACGAGCCGACCACGGAGCTCGAGGCGGACCTCGAGATCGCGAATGCGATCCTGCCCGCGCTGCAGCAGATCTTCGAGCAGCCCGACTCGCTGAAAGACGCGCTCCTGCCGCTCCCCGAGCTGGCACGGCGCGCACTCGCGCATCGAGTGCTGCAGCGAGCGTCGATCAATCGGCCCGATGCGTCGATCGCGGCGTGGGCGGCGGGGCTCGTCGTCGCGGATCCCGCGGGCGCGCCGCTCGTCGGGGCTGCGCTGACGTCGCTCGACACCCAGACGCAGGCGGACGTGATCGCACGCGCGAAAGACTCGATCGACGGCGCGATGCATCCGTTCGTCGAGGTGCTGCTCGCGTTCCTCGACGGACCAGAGCCGCCGGAGAACGACCTCAGCGCCAAGTTCGGGATGAAGCGAGGAAAAGAGGCCGCGATCGCTGCACTCGCACCCTGGGCGCACGAGGCGGCGCTGTTCGATCGCGTGATGCAGCTGCTCGAGCGGCCGGCCGGCTCGACGACGGTCGAGCTGATCTGCAGCAGGCTGCTCAACCCGCTCCAGAAGGACACGTACCTCGTGCCGCGCCTCGACGCGACGCAGGCCGTGCGGCTCGCGAAGGCGATGATCGCGGTCGAGCTGCGCCATCCGCAGATCCACTCGCGCAACGCAGCCGGCCATCAGCTGTTCCGGTTCCACCACGCCGGCGCGGAGTCGTTCTTGATCGACGCGCTCGACGAGTACTCCACGAAGTACGCGGACGTGATGGGGCCCGGTGGCGCGCAGCTCGATCGCGGCAAGACCGAGCACGACGAGCTCGAGGATGTCGTCGCGAACCTCTACAACGCGGTCCGCGGGCTGAAGACCACGCGGGCACGGACGGCGCTGCTCGGCCGGCTCGCGACGGAGCGGCGCAGCTTCTGGCGGATGGGCTCGGCGATCAAGGACACCTTCGACGACGAGCTACACGCAGAGGCGATGACGATGCTGCGCATGAAGCGCGATGCGCGCGCGGCCGGGTGCTACGCGTACGCGCTGGTCGATCACGTGAAGACGTCCGCGCCGCTGCTCGAGCTCGCGCGCGAGATCGTCGACTGGACGCCGGGCGACGACGCGACCGAGCGCAGCTTCTTTCACTACGCACTTGCCGTCGGCGAGAAGGCCGCGCTCGACGCGAAGGACTACGACCTCGTGCGGCGCACACACGCGGCGCAAGCGTGGATCGAAGAGCCAGCGCTCGACCCCGACGATCACGCGAAGGGCAAGAGCTGGAAGAATCCGCTCGACGAGCCGTCCGTGGTTGCGGTGCTCCAGCGCGTCCTATCTGGCGAAGCGGATACCTCGAAGCAGAAGCTCGCGGCGGAAGGGGAGGCCGCGCGCAAAGCGGGCAAGCGGAACACGCGGATCTCCGACGCGCAGCTCGGCGAGCTCGCGGGCGCCGTGGTCCAGCATCGCTTGCTCCACGATCCCAGCACCGGCGAGATCTGGTTTCGCGATGCCGATCGGAAGGTCTACTGCTTCGACGGCTTCGGCGTCGCCACACCGCCGTTCGAGGCACAGGCGATCGCGCTCGGCGGCATGCGCGATCACCTGCGCGGCGTCGAGGCAATCGACGAGCGCGTGCTCGAGTGGGATGCCAGGCACGCGCACTATCGCGAGCTCGTGCGGTTCGGTTCGCGCGTCGTGATCAACTGGGGCGTCAACAACGGCAGCACGGAGCGCCAGCTCCTGCTGTTCCCGTCGGTCGATGCCGCCGCCGCCGCGTTCGCGCAGCTTCGCGCGCACCCGCCGAAGGGCTACGTCGCCAGCGACCCGTACTACGTCGACGGCGCGGGCGCGGTCGTTCGCAACTACTACGTGCCGTTGCCCGACGGCGGCTACAACGACAAGCGCCAGGCCCTCTCGCTCGAGGTCGATGTCCTCGATCGCGACGCCGCGATCGCGAGCCACCTCGCGAAGGAGCTCGCGTGGCTGCGCGACGGCAACGCCACCGTCCTGTCGCTCGAGTGGTCGAGCAACCTCCGTCGTCCGCAAGACCTCACCGTCAAGGAGTGGATCGCGAAGCGGTTCCGCTCGGACGGCAAGTCACCGGTCTGGCACCTGCGCGCGCTCGCCGACCTCTCGATCTACTTCGAGGCCCACGCACTCGTCTGCGAAGGCCTCGACCTCCAGCTCGGCGCGCCCGCCAAGGACGAGGACATCGACGCGTTCGAGGCCCACCGCACCGAGCCTGTCCCCGAGTCACTCCGCACGCTCTGGCGCACGCACGGTCGCGCGAGCTGGAAGCTCGGCGATCGTGGCCTGCGTCTGCTCGGCCCGCGCGAGGCGCTCGCCCGCCGCCCGGCCGCGCGCGCACTCGGCGAGGCCTACCTCGCAAAGCTGCCGCCCGCCGAGGCGGTGCAAGCAAGCGCCGCATTCGATCACCTCGACGTCCTCGTCGAGACACTCGACGGCACGCCGGTCACCGTGATCGCCGATCTCGTGCGCGACGACGGCCGCGTCTTCACGCACGCCGGCACCGACCCCTCCGACATCTGGTGGGAGGTCTCGCTCTCGTGGATGCTCGCGACGCGTCTGCTCGGCGAGCTCTCCGATGCGCTCGACGAGCGGATGCCGATCCTCGCGCGCCTCTACTACGGCCAGCGTCGCAACCCCGACGAGCAGCTGGTCTATCTCGAGAAGGCCGGCACGTTCTGGGAGATCACGTTCGACCCGGCCGCCGCCGTCGTCGCGACGCGGTTTGGCAAGATCGGCGCCGCGGGCTCGACGACGGTCGAGCGTGTCTCGCTCGCGACCGCGCCGGTGCTCGTCGAGAAGAAGGTCGCCGAGAAGAAGAAGGACGGCTATCGCGAGGTGACGGCGAAGGTCGCTGCGAAGTCGAAGGTCGTGGCGAAGAAGCCCGCGGCGAAGAAGCCCGCGGCGAAGCAGCGCGCAGCGAAGAAGCCCGCGGCGAAGAAGCCCGCAGCAGCCGCGAAGAAAAAGTCCGCGAAGAAGCCCGCAGCAGCCGTGAAGAAGAAGTCCGCGAAGAAGCCGACGGCGAAGAAGCCGACCGCGAAGAAGCCGACCGCGAAGAAATCTCGATAGCGGCGCGCGCGTTGCCTTCGCACGTGTCCGCGGGTGTCCCCGCATTACCGCAAAGCGCGCGAAGCCCTCGCAAAGCACGCGAAGGATCACGTTGTCGGACGCTCGCGTGCGGGCAGCGATCGTTCGCGTTCGGGTGTGATCGATCTCTGGGCTTTGCGATCTTTGCGAGTACTTTGCGCGCTCGGCGGTAAATCTGGAGCACGTACGGACACGAGCGGTCGGTTCGACGCACGAACGGAAACACGGGCCGGTCGACGCAGCACGCACGGCCACGCAGCGTCGGATGCACGAATTGTAAGCACCCGGTGACTGGTCGCACCATTCAACTCGTTGTTACTGGTCGCACCATTCAACTCGTTGTTACTGGTCGCACCATTCAACTCCACGGCGTTGGCATGCGTCGGCGATCGCGCACCAGGCGCGCCTTCGGAAGTTGCGCACGCCAATGTCGCGGCGCGCGCCTCCTGCGTTGGAAGTATCCGAGCGCCGCGGCCCATGCGAGCGTCGACACGATCGCACCAACCAGGATGAGCGTCGCGCTTCCACCGATGACGAACCAACCGCCCTCGATCGACCGGCAACCGCCCCATCCCTCGTAGTGTCTGCGCGTCGGCAGCGCGAACGTCACGACGAGCGACGTCAGGATGCCCAGCGGGATGGCCGCGAGAAAGCGAGTCAACCGTCCATGCAGATCGCGCACGTCGAACGGGTCGCGCATGCGAGACAGACACGCCGCGATCCACCGCGGTTGCAGCACCGATCTACTTCGATCTCGCTTTCGACTTCGCCGGCGGCTCGCGGAGCAACGACTTCGGCGCCTGGCATCGCCACGCGTCACCGATGAGCTTCCGCAACTCCGGCACGGTCACGTTCGCGAGCCGCACGAGCACGGCGGGATAGCCGTTGTAGTGATCCTCGGTGAAGAACTTGTCGGGATCGGCGGCGAGGAGGATGGCCTTTTCGGACTGATCGGCGACGCGGATCGCGAGGATCTTTGCGTTGGGGATGCGCGCCTTCTTGGGGTGGATGCGCTCGAGCCAGACCCACGCGATGCCCTTGCCCTTGCCGCTCGGGGTCATCACATCGAATGCGAAGCGGTCCTTTAGCTCGGTCACGCTCGGGAGCGCGAGCGCGATTCGCCGTACGTCTGCCTGCGTGGCCATCCCTGACGATTGTAGCGGTGGTGCCCGACCCATTGCGCTAAGTTCGCGCCGATGCCGGAGCGCTCGTTCCCCGCTGTTCGCGTGCGTGCGGTGCGTGGCCAGTCGATCGATCCGTTTCGCGGCACGCCCGGTGACGATGCGGAGCGCCGCGCGCCGAGGACGCCCGAGCCGCGGGCGATCGAGGACGTCGTCGCCGCGCTCGAGCGCATCCGCGACGTGCGGCTCGTTCGCGCGGGCCGGCGGTTCACGCTCGGTCGCGGCCACGACGTCATCAAGATCTCGTTCGCCTCGGCTGCGCAGCGCATCTCGCTCGACGACGCTACGTTCGAGGGCGACGGCAACCTCATCATCACCGTGCTCCACGCGCTGCTGCCGTTGTTCGGCGCCATCGAGGTGCAGCTGAGCAGCTACTCGGATCTGATCGACGGGCACGAGCCGCTCGACGAGATCCTCGAGCGCTACAACGCGTGGTGGATCGACGAGTCGCTCAAGCTCGCGCAAGAGCTCCGCGCCCGCGATGCGGCGGCGCGACCGGCCCCGAGCCCGCAGCCGGCCGCGACGCCGTACGTCGCGCCTCCTGCGAAGTCGAAGTGGCGCGGCATCGCGTTCGGCCTCGTCATGCTGGCGCTCGCGATCGGCCTCATCGTCGGCATCTATCGCGCGCAGGGCGCCGAGGTCGGCGAGTACTGCAAGCAGAACGACGACTGCGATTCGGACAGCTGCCTGCCACGCGAACCGGTGACGCCCTCGGTGACGGGCATCGAGCTGGGCCGGCCACTGCCGCCGAGCGATCCGAGCGGCGTCTGCACGAAGCGCTGCACCCTCGACACCGACTGCCCCGACGAGATGATGTGCGGCGCCGTGATGAGCTACGGCCTGGGCATCGGAACGCGCACGACCAGCTGTGTGCCGCGCGCATGGTTCTAGGTATGCTGCGCGCGACGTGAAACGCATCCTGACGGGCATCAAGCCCACCGGCAGTCCACACATCGGCAACTACCTCGGCGCGATCCGGCCTGCGATCGAGCTCGCGAACCTTCCGGACACCACGGCGATGTACTTCATCGCCGACTACCACGCGCTCACGACGGTGCACGACGGCAAGACCCTCGATCACCTGACGCGCGAGGTCGCCGCGACCTGGATCGCGTTCGGCCTCGATCCCGCGAAGACGCTGTTCTACCGCCAGAGCGACGTGCCCGAGACGTTCGAGCTCGCGTGGGTGCTCACGTGCTTCACGTCCAAGGGCTGGATGAACAAGATGCACGCGTACAAGGCGCACCTCGATTCCTCGAAGGAAGAGGACAAGGACGCCGGCATCAACATCGGCATCTACACGTATCCGATCCTGATGGCCGCGGACATCTTGCTGTTCGACGCGGACCTCGTACCCGTCGGCAAGGATCAGCTGCAGCACGTCGAGATCGCGCGCGACATGGCGCAGCGTCTGAACCACACGTACAAGCAAGAGCTACTCAGGCTGCCGGCCGCGAAGATCGACGAGCAGACGATGATCATTCCCGGGCTCGACGGTCGCAAGATGAGCAAGAGCTACGACAACACGATCCCGTTGCTGGCGCCCGCGAAGCAGCTGCGCAAGGCGGTGATGAAGATCGTCACCGACTCCACGCCGCCCGAGGCGCCGAAGGATCCCGACAAGTCGCTGATCATGGACCTCTACAAGCTGTACGCGAAGCCCGAGCAAGTCGCCGAGCTGCGCACGCGCTATCAGAGCGGCATCGGCTGGGGCGATGCGAAGGGTGCACTCGCCGACGTGCTCGAGTCCGTCGTGGCCGAGCCGCGTCGCCGCTATGACGAGCTCATGGCGAATCGCGAGGAGCTCGATGCGCTGCTGCGCGAAGGCGGCACACGTGCACGTGACTACGCGACGCGCGTGCTACGCCGCGTCCGCGATGGCATCGGCATCAGCCGCTGAGCGCTTCGAGGAACGGCAGCACCGCATCGGCGACGCGCGCGCAGCCGCCGGGCGCCTGGGTGACCGCGTGTGAGGTCTCGAGCTGGATACCCGCGTAGCGCGCGCCGAGCTCCTTGCGAAACGACGTGCAGATCGCGAAGCCGACACCGGTGTACGGCTCGTTCGCGCGCGCAGTGATGCCCGCGCGCTTGAGCGCGAACAACAGGCGCTCCGCGTGCCCGGCCTCGTACGGATGCGACGTGTCGTAGAGCACGCCGACCTCGAACGTGCGCTTCTTCGGTTCGAGCGCCGGGTCGAACGTGTGCGAGGAGAGGTGCAGCACCTCGCCGCGATCGCGCAGGCGTGCGGCGACATCGCGGCGGACCGCGGCCCAGTACGGCGCGTGAAAGACCTCGATGCGCGCGGCGCGATCGCCCGGTGAGAGGTTGGTGTTGCCGGGGACATGCGCGCCGTAGCTGTTCTCGGGGACGACGTTCGGGTGGTCGGCGGCGCGGTTGAGATCGACCCACATCCGCGAGAACGCGCTGGCGTGGAGGTGGATGCCGGTCGCGTCGCTGAGGCGCACGGCGATCTCGTACGCGCCGTGATCCCACGATGCTTGCGACTGCAAGACCTCGAGCGGGACGCCGAGGTCGATGCCCGGAGGCAACGTCCACGACGCATGCTCGCAGGACAGTACGAGACCGGTCACCGCGGAAGGGTAGCGCTAGCGACGAAGCTCGTCGAGGAACGCGAGGACCTTCGCCCAGGCGTCGCTCGCGTTCTTCTCGTCGTACTTCGCAACGTTCGAGGGATTCGCGAATGCGTGATCCGCGTCGTAGCGGTGGATCGTGTGCTTCACGCCGGCTTGCTTGAGCGCGGCCTCGAACTTGTCGACCTCCGCGGCCGGGATGCCGGGATCCCTGTTACCGAACACGCCGAGCACGTGCGCCTTGATCGTGCCGAGCTTCGCCGGATCAGTCTCGAGCCGGCCGTAGTAGATGATCGCTGCGTCGACGTCGGCCTGCGCTATCGCGGCCTGCAGCGACCACGCGCCACCGAAGCACCAGCCGATCACGGCCTGAACGGGCGCCTTGATGCGCGCGTCGTTCGTGATGAAGTCGAGGCTGCCACGGATCGTCGCCATTGCCTCCGCTGGCACGACGGCCTTCACCGCGGCCATCGCCGCGTCGCGATCGGCGGCCACGGTGCCCTTGTAGAGATCGAGCGCGAGCGCGGCGTAGCCTGCACCTGCGAGGCGATCCGCCCAGTGCTTCATGTGGCCGTTGAGGCCCCAGAACTCGTGAATCACGATGATGCCGGGGTGCGGGCCGGGCCCCGCCGGCAGCGAGAGGTAGTGCTTGCCGCCGGCGACATCGATCATCTCGCCCTTCGGCGCGGGCGCGGATTCCGGCGGCAGCTCGTGCAACGCCTTGAACTGCGCTTCCGTCAGCGGGCCCGTCGATGCCGGGTCGGCCGTGGGCTTCGTCGGCGTCGGCTTGACCGGCGTCGAGGACGAGGACGAGCACGCGACGACGAGGGACATTAGTACTGCGTGGCGCATGACCGCTTTTAGCGCGGGTCGGTCGCGCGCGGTACGATCGCGGCCGATAACAACGCCGAGAGCACGACGACACCGCCGTGAATGAGGCCGACGTGAAGTCCGTCGGCGACATTGCAATGCAGGTGCAGCACGAGGCCGCCGAGGCATCCGCCGCCGGCGCCGAGCGCCGCTGCCACCCAGCGCGAGCCGACGGGCAGGGCTCCGCGCAAGAAGATCGCACCGACGACGACGGGGACGAGGGCGCTCGCGAGCCCGATCTCGAGGCACGTGTGACCGCGTCCGAAGCGCTCCCAGCCGTAGTGCTGCGAGAGGGTCGGCGACATCGGATGGATCGCGAGGCCGAGCGTGACGAAGCCGATCGATGCGATGACGACCGCGATCGCGGCGAGGCGCAGGCGCGGCGTCATCGTGCCCTTGCGCGGCACGAGCGCGAAGTAGCAAGGCACGAGGAAGCCGAACAGCCAGCCGATCGCGACGGTGGCGAGCCAGAACATCGGCAGCTCTTCCATGTCGTCGCGCATCGTCAGGAAGAACAGCAGCGACGCGCCGTAGATCAGCGACACGCCGAACAGCACGGCGAGCTGATACAGCGGGCGGCGCGTGCGCACCGGCGAGAGGCTGCCGAGCTCGGCCTCGAGTGCGGCGGACAGCGGCGGCGGCTTCGGCACGGACATCGCCGGGAGATCGGCTTCGCTCATGATTTGCCTCCTGCGGCCTTCGCCGGTGCGGGTGCAGGACGGCGGAGGAGCTTGCGCAGGGTTTCGTAGCCGCGGTGCGCGCGGACCTTCATCGCACCGACGGTCGTGCCGGCGATCTCGGCCGCCTCGGCGACGCTCTTGCCGTCGAGCTTCGTCAGCACGACGGCCTCGCGCTGCTGCGCCGGTAGCTCGGCGAGCGCGTCGAGCGTCGCTTGCACGAGCTCGGGGTCGGCGCGCGGCTCGTCGCGGCGTTCGGCGAGGTCGCCCATCAGATCTGCCTGCTGCTCGGGCAGCTCGTCGCCATCGCCGACGCGCACGACCGCGCGCTTCTGGCGGCGCGCTTCATCGAGAAACGTGCGGTGCGCGATCGAATAGATCCAAGGGACGGGATCTGCCCCACGGATGTACGTGGCGCGCGCGCGATGCACCTTCATGAAGGTCTGCTGCAGGAGGTCCTCGGCGACGGCTCGCGACCGCGCCATCTTCATCAGATATCCGAGCAGACGTGGCGAGACGAGGGCGTAGAGCTCGCGGAACCCGCTCGCCTCGCCGTCACAGTACCGCGCCATCATGTCCTTCGCGTCGGCCATGCGAGCCGCAGCAGGGTATACGCCAGACCGAAGCTCCGGTTACAGGCCCTGGCCGCTTGCGGTGAAACCCCGGTTTGCGGATAACACGCCCATGGGTCGTCGTAGCAAGAGCAAGCTCAAGTCCCGCCCGAAGTACAAGGTTGCGCGCAGCCTCAAGGGCCGGAAGATGAAGAACAAGAAGAAGGCCGCACACAAGCGGGGCCTCGGTAAGAGCAAGGCGCGCCGTCGTGCGCGCGGCAAGACGAAGAAGTAGTCAGCGGATCGCCCAGGCGATCAGCAGCTGCCCCAGGTAATAGGCGGGCAGGCCGTACAGCTTGTTCGAGAAGTCGCGCACGAGGAAGCGATCGCGCGCGACCGCCAGGTCGGATGCGAAGAACAGCGTCGCGCCGACGGCGAGCATGGTGCCGTGCGCGAGCTCCGTGCGAGCGGCGTATGCGCCGACGACCATCGCGACGATCGCGAGCACGTAGACGATCACCGGGATGCGGAACATCCCGAGCGTTGGCCACAGGCGCCTCACGACGAGCGCTGCGACGAGGATCGGCAGGACTGCTCCGAAGCCCGCAGCAGCGAGCCACTTCGTCGGCGGCACGACCTGCGCGACACCGATCACGTACGCGATGTGGCCGACCAGGAAGAAGCCGAGGCCCATCATGAACGCACGCGCGCCGCGGCCGAGCAGCGCGACATCGCCGCACGCGCCCGCGACGAGGCCGACGAACATCCACGTGCCGAACGCGTCTCGCCCGAACGCCGGAATCGCGAGCATCACGAACGCGAGCGAGGCGGCGATCTTCGAGATCCGGCGCCGCATCTCGATCTCCTTGACGGCGGGATGCGCGCGCACCTCGGGGCTGTCGAGCTGGTACTCGATCCAGACGACGTTGCCGACGCTGAACAGACACGACGCGATGGTGAGGACCTCGTAGTAACTCATGGCATTGGCTTTCAGCCCGCGAGCGCCTTCGCGACGAGATCGAGGCGGTCTTGTCCCCAGAAGAGGTGTTTTTCGTCGACGATGAACGTCGGCACGCCGAACACACTGCTCGCCTTCGCGCGCGCGGTGTTGTCGGTGAGCGCTTGCTTCACGCGCGGCGTTTGCGTCTGTGCGAGCCACTCGGCCGGAAAGCCCTCGCGCTCGAGGATCGCGCGCAGCGTGGCGTCGTCCTCGAGATCACGCTGCTCGGCCCACATCGCACGGCCGAGCGCGAGCGCCATGCGCAGACCCGCATCGACATCGCGCTCGCCGGCGAGGAGCGCGAGGCGCTGCGCCGTGACGGTGCGCTGCGGAAACTTCGTCGGCATCGTGAACGGCACGCCCCACCAGCGCGCCCAGCGCGACATCTCGAGCCCGACGTACTTCGCCTTCGGCGGCGGAAACGCGAGCAGCGGCACGTTCGCTTGACCGATGTCGCGGAACAGCGCGCCGAGAAGGATCGGGACGAACCGAACGTTCGCGCCGCCGGCGATCAGCGCGGGCACCTGCGTGAGCGCGAGATACGAGAACGGGCTCGAGACATCGAAGTAGATGTCGACGGTGCCGTTCAGACCGTGCGCGACGAGCGGCTGCGGTCCATCCGGCGGGCTCGCGTCGGGATCCCAGCCGGCGTTGATCGCGCGAACCCACGGTTCGCGATCCTGTCCCCACACGAGGATCCCGCGCTCTCGCCACACCCACGCGGGCGCGCCGAAGATCCCGAGACCGATCGCTTCATCGGTGCGGCGGCGAAGCTCGTCTCTGATCCCCGTCGAATCCGCGCCCTCGAACGCTGCCGAAATATCGGCCTCGGGCACACCGGCGCCACGAAGTGAGCCTGCGATGACGGTGTCCTGCGTGACGTCCTCGCCGCGTTGCCAGTACGCCGCATAGATGCCGGCGATCGCATCGGGCCAGCGGGAGTGGGGCAGGCCGAGCAAGACCCGGAGTCCACGCACGGTCCGCATCGGATGCCCTGCGGGCATGCGAAACGGGACCTCGAAACGCTCGGCCCAGCGAACCATGTCGTGGAGGTTGTGGGTCGCCTTGGCCGCGGACAGCGTCGCCATCGGTCCGTCACCCGCACCGATCCCCCGAAACACCCCGCCCAGGAGCATCGGCCGCCAGTCGATCGGCACGCCAAGCGTCGCCGCGCGCCGCGACGCGAGATACGCATACGGGCACGAGAAGTCGAACCACAGCTCGAGCAAGGCGGCCGAGCTTTACACACATTCTTCGGGCACTTGGCACTTTCGCGAACAGGTAAGCGCACGCTAGACTCGGTTCGATTTCGCATGGCCAAGCTGGTCGACGGGTTCAAAGACGGCCGCCCAGAGCTCGGGCGCAGAACGTTTCTCGTGCCCGAAAATCACGCCGAAGTTTTGGCGCTGCTCTATCACGAGCAGACCGGCATCGTCGGTGGACTGCCGGTTGGCCCCGTCACGACCGATCCGTTCGGCGCCCACGGCATCCGCATGTATCCCGATCAAGATCCGGTCGTGCTCGAAGAAACGCGCCGCTACTTCGAGAAGCTTGCCGAACGATTCTCGAATGATCTGCCGAAGGCGTAGATCTTCTTCCAACGAGTGCTAGGGTCCGGCGAGTGAAGGTTTGGTTCGGGGCGATGGCGCTAGGCGCTGTTGCGACCCACTTCGCGTGCAGCGGCACGCAAACCAAGTCCAGTGGCTGTAGCAAGGACACGGACTGCAGGGACCCGCGCGTGTGCAATCAAGGCATCTGCGTCGACCCGCGGCCGGCCGCGGATGCGCCGATCGCCGACGCGGCGCCGGTCGTGAACCCCGCGCCCGTGCCGGGCTCGCCCCCGTTCGCGATGTTCGGCGGCGATGCGCTCCACACCGGTCGCCGCGGCGGACCCGCGCCCGCGAAGCTGCCGAAGGAAGTGTGGAAGGCGGCGATCGGAAACGTCGTCGCGGGCTCGCCGACGATCGGACCCGACGGCACGATCTACGTCGCGTCGCACGACGGCGCGCTGCACGCGATCGACGCGGCCGGCAAGCTAAAGTGGAAGCACGCGACCGGCGATCGCTCGTGGAGTACGCCCGCGATCGCCCAGGACGGCACGATCTATGTCGGGTCCGACGACGATCACCTCTACGCCGTGAAGCCCGACGGCTCGCTCAAGTGGAAGACGCGGCTCGGCGCGTGCGATCCGAAGGGCTTTGGCCCGGAGTCGTCGCGCTGCGATGTCGACGGCGGCCCGACGATCGGCAGCGACGGCACGATCTACGTCGGTGGTGACGGCATCCACGCCGTGTGGCCCGATGGCACCCTGCGCTGGAAGCTCGCGACCGCCGAGCACGTCGCCTCGACGCCCGCGATCGCGCCCGACGGCACGGTCTACGCCGGCAGCCAGGACGATGCGCTCTACGCGGTCGGCACAGATGGCGTGAAGCTGTGGGAAGTCCGCACCGGCGGTGACGTCGACGCGGCGCCCGCGATCGGTGGCGACGGCACGGTCTACGTCGGCAGCGACGACAACGCGCTGTACGCAATTTCACCGCAAGGCAAAGTGCTGTGGAAGACGCTCGCGCAGGCGCCGATTCGCGGCGGCGCGGCGATCGGCGCCGACGGCACGATCTATGTCGGCTCGCTCGACGGTGCGCTCTACGCGATCGCGAGCACCGGCAAGGTGAAGTGGAAGGTCTCGGCCGCCGACAAGATCGTCGCGACGCCCGGCATCGCCACCAACGGCACGATCCTCGTCGGAACCGAAGACGAACATCTCTACGCCATCACGCCCGACGGGACGTTGCTCTGGCTCCTGCCACTCGGCGGAGACCTCGACACGACTCCCGCGATCGCGCGCGACGGCACCATTTACGTGGCCGGCGACACCGGCCAACTACACGCATTCAGATAGAAGGAATCCAATGTCTACGTTCGATCGGCAGGCTGTCATCGACATCCTGTCCCGCCTGGTCACGCCAGGTATCAAGCTGACCGCGCTCGCCGACGAGCTCGGTGCACGCAAACACGAATACGCCGAGCTACGCGAGATCCTGTTCGACCTCGTCGAAGAGGGCACGGTCCACGTGCTCTCGGGCGGTGCCTTCGCGATCGCCCCACGCGGCCGCGAGAACGACCCGCATGGCAAGCCGCTGCCGGATAAGCCGGAGCGCAAGCTGCCCCCACCGAAGAAAGAGAAGACCAAGCCACCGGTGCAACAGAAGAAGAGCTCGCTGCCGTGGAAGCGCGGCGAGGCGCCGCCGAAGGTCGTGCGCGGCAGCAAGCCACGCGAGGAATACGATCCCGAGACCGGCGAGACGCGTCCACTCGGAACGCCGCATGCGACCGAGCCTGCGGGCGAAGCGCACGTCAAGGAAGACTCGCGCATCAAGGGGCGCATCACGGTGCACCCCGCAGGGTACGGCTTCGTGCAGACCGAGGACGGCGAGACCGTGTTCGTGCCCGCGAAGTATCGCTCGACGTCGCTCGACGGCGATCGCGTCGCCGTCGACACCTGGCCCGGCGTGCGCGGCACGGAAGGCCGCGTCACCGAGGTGCTCTCGCGCGGACGCGCACGCCTGACCGGCATCCTGCGCAAGGCCGGCCGCGCCGTGTACCTCGAGCCCGACGATCCGCGCATCGCCGCGGACTACGGGCGGGTCGGCATCGACGACGCGCCGCAAGGCAAGGACGGCGACGCCGTGGTCATCGAGATCACGCGTTATCCCGACGCCGCGCGCCGCGAGCTCGCCGGCAAGCTGCTCAAGGTCCTCGGCGACCCCGAGGATCCGCGCACCGAGATCGAGAAGATCCTCGCGTGCGCGATCATTCCGATCGAGTTCCCGCAAGAAGCGATCGCGCAAGCGGTCGCGACGTCGCAGCAGCTCACCGAGCGTGACCTCGCGGATCGCATCGATCTGCGCGAGCGCAGGTTCTGCACGATCGATCCCGAGACCGCGCGCGACTTCGACGACGCACTCTGCATCGAGGGCGGTCCACACGGCACGCGCGTCTGGGTCGCGGTCGCCGACGTCTCGCACTACGTGCGGTGGGGCGATGCGCTCGACAAGGAAGCCACGCTGCGCGGCGTGTCCGTGTACCTGCCGGATCGCGTGATCCCGATGCTGCCGCAGCAGCTGTCGGCGGGCATCTGCTCGCTGAACCCGCTCGTCGAGCGGTGCGCGATGGTCGTGCGGCTCGACTACAACGACGCCGCCGAGCTCGTCGACGTCGCGTACGCAGCGGCGGTGATCAAGAGCAAGGCGCGTCTCGACTATCCCGGCGTCGCGGCCGCGCTCAACGGCGACTTCCGCGGACGCCGCGAAGAGTACCGCCCGTGGGTGCAAGAGCTGACGATGCTCGACGAGCTCGCGCAGAAGCTCCGCGTGAAGCGGCGCGCACGCGGTGCGCTCGATCTCGAGATCCCCGAGCCGAAGGTCATCCTCGACGCCGACGATCCGCGCCTCGTGCGCGATGTCGTCAAGGCAAAGGGCGACCCTGCGGTGAAGCAGGCGTACCAGCTCGTCGAGGAATTCATGATCGCGGCGAACGAAGCGGTCGGCAGCTACTTCCGCAAGCGCGGCGCGAACACCGTCTGGCGCGTGCACGCCCCGCCGAAGCTCGATCGCGTCGCGCAGCTCGCCGAGCTCCTCGGTGCGTACGGGATCATCGTCGACGTGCAGCAAGCGCTCACGCCGAACGGCATGAAGCTCGTGCTCGATCAGATCGCCGAGAAGCCAGGCGCGCAGGCGCTGTCGTTCATGGTGCTGCGGACCTTGACGCAGGCCGTCTGGGACACGGTACCGATCGGTCACTTCGGTCTCGCGAGCGGCGACTACCTGCACTTCACGTCGCCGATTCGCCGGTACCCCGACCTCCTCGTGCACCGGCTGCTCAAGTATCAGCTCGTGCGCGATGGTCAGCCCTCTGGTGGCGGATATGCGAAGCCGCCGCCGGGTGTCGAGAATCTGCAGCAGCTCGCGCGCGATTCGTCGACGCACGAGCGCCGCGCGATGGAAGCCGAGCGCGAAGCGGTCGCGATGTACCGCGCGTACATCATGCGCGACCAGGTCGGCACGCGGCACCAGGGCATCGTCACCGCGGTGACGAGCTTCGGTGCGTTCGTCGAGATCGAGAACCCGTATGTCGAGGGCCTCATCAAGCTCGAGGCACTCGGCGACGAGCCCTTCGAGTACGACGCGGTCCACATGCGGCTCTCCGGCAAGAAGACCGGCAAGATGATCGAGCTCGGCGACGAGGTCGAGGTCGAGATCAACAACGTCTCCGTCATTCGGCGACGCATCGACTTCAACGTCGTCGGCATCACGGCGGTCAAGCGCACCAACACCAAGTCGCGGCGGCACGCGCCCGAGCAAACCGTCGACGAGCGGGCACCGCGCGGGATCGCGCAGCGCAAGCGCGCCGGTCGCGAGGTCGAGCGCGCGGTACACCAGCAGGCCGAGCGCAGCAGCACGGGGGCGCAGACGCGTGGTCGCGCGAAGAGTCCGGGTGGCGGCAAGCTTCGGCTGGGTGTGTCCCATCGCGCGCCGGGCGAATCGGGTGGTGGTGGTGGCGGTGGCAAGCGCAAAGACAAGAGCCGCGGCAAGAAGCGTTAGACATCACCGCGTCGCGAGCGCCTCGAGCAGCTTGCGCCGCGTGATCGGCTTCGCGACCAGCGCGCGCACGCCCATCTCTCGTGCACGGCGGCGGTGCTCCGGGTTCGCGCGCGACGTGATGATCACGATCGGCGTCGACTTGAAGCGCTCGTCCTTGCGGAGGCGCGCGATCAGGTCGAATCCGCCGAGCTCGGGCATCTCGAGGTCGGTGACGATGAGGTCGTAGCGCATCTGCCGCGTCATCTGTAGCGCGCGTGCGCCGTCCTCGGCGACATCGACGATCCAGCCTTCGCGGCCGAGCATGCTCGTCATCGCTTCGCGGATCGCGCGTGAATCGTCGACGACGAGCGCGCGGCCCGCGAGCACCATCGGCATCGAGCCCGCGTCGGAGAGCGTGGTCTCGGGTGCGTTCGGATACGCGCGACGCACGAGCTGCGCGGGGTCGAGGATCAGCTGCACCTTGCCCGAGCCGCTGATCGTCGCGCCCGCATACAGCGTGAGCGGCGCGAGCAACGGGTCCAGCGGCTTGATGATGATCTCGCGCGGACCGACGAGCTTGTCGACGGTGCACACGAGGCTCTTGCCCGCGAACGAGATCACGACGGCGGGCTTGCGCTCCTGCGATGGCCCGTGACCGAGCAGCTGCTCGAGGCGCATGACCGGCAGGGTCTCCGTCTTGACGGTCGCCGTCGTCGCGTTCGCCTCGACGAGTGTGGTGTCGATGACATGCACGTTCGGGATCGCGTAGACCTGACCGCCGACCTTGAACAGCATCGCTTGCGCGAGCGCGGTCGAGAGTGGCAGCCGCAGGCTGAACGTCGTGCCGCGGCCCGGCGTCGACGACAGCTTCACCTCGCCGCCGAGCTTGCTCACGGTCTGGCGCACGATGCCGATGCCGATGCCGCGACCCGCGAGCTCGTCGGTGGTGTTGCGGCTCGACACGCCGGTGCCGAGGAGCGCGTCGAGGATCTCGGCGTCGTTCGCGAGCTGCGCACGTGCCTGCGACCACGCGCCCGTCGTGACGAGCCGGTCGCGGAGCACCGCGGTGTCGATGCCGCGCCCGTCGTCGGAGACCTCGAGGACGAGGAGGTTGCCGTCCTGGCGCGCGCGGATCGTGATGGTCGCGTTCGCAGGCTTACCACGAGCGACGCGCTCGCCGCTTGGCTCGACGCCGTGCGCGACCGCGTTGCGCAGAAGCTGCGTGACCGGATCGACGAGTTGCTCGGCGACGGCCTTGTCGAACTCGGTGTCCTCGCCGATCGTGCGCAGCTCGACGTGCACGCCGGTCGCGCGGCGCAGCGCACGCAGCGTGCGGGCGGCGTGGGTCATCAGGCTGCGCGCGCTCTCCATGCGGATGCGCGTGAGCCCGCGCTGCAATTCGCCGATCGTGCGGCGTAGTGCCTCGATCTCGTCGAGCAGTGCGGCCGTCGTCTGCGACAACAGCGCCGCTTGCCCGGCAAGCTCGGTCTCGGTCGCGACCAGGCTCGCGCGAGACGGCACGTTCGACGGTGCCGTCGAGCCGAGCGAGTCGTGCAGCGTCTGCCGCGTGCGCGCGAGATCGCGGGAGAGCGTGCGCAGCAGCTGGACGCGCCGCTCGATGCGCGTGCGATCGAACAGCAGCTCGCCCGCGCTCGACATCAGATCGTCGATGCGCTGCGGCTCGACGCGCAGGTACTGTTTCGGCTCGGGTGCGGGTGCTTCCGGCGTCGGCTCGAGCACCGGCTCGGGTGGCGGCTCGACGAACGCGGGCGGGATCGAATCTCGTCGCCGATTCGGCCGCACGATCCGATCGATCTGGTCGCGAATCGTCTCGACGAGCGCGTCACCCGCCGGCGTGCCGTGCGCGTCGAGGTAGCCACGCATGCCGTCGGTGATCTCGACGATCTGATCCGCGGTCGTCTCGGTCCACGGCACCACGTCGCGATCCACGCCGGCGAGCGCGCTCTCGAGGCGGTGTGCGAGATCGACCATCGGGTTCAGGCCGACCGTGCCGGCCGCACCCTTGAGCGTGTGCGTGACGCGCATGAGCTCGGTCAGGATTTCTTTCGTCGGGCGCGTCGAGCCCGTGCCAAGCACGCGCGTGTTCACGACCTCAAGCGCTTCTTGCGCTTCGCCGCGAAACAGGTCCCGCAACATCGCGAGCTCTTCGGCATCGAAGTCGAGCTCGTCGACGCTCACGACGGTGGCGCCTCGCCCGCGCCGGCCGCGATCACGAGCTCCGTCGCCCGCCGGATCAGCTTCGCAGGATCGAGCAGCGTCAGCGTCCGCCCGGCGCCATCGATGACCGCGCCGCCGGTCTCGTGCAGCGACGCGACGTGATCGACCTGATCGACCCGCAACGCGACGACCAGCCCCTCGAGCTCGATCACGAGCGCGCCATCGCCTTGCCTGGCCGGCGGTCCACACTCTTCGCCGAGGAGGCCGCTGACGTCGAGCACCGGCAAGATCGTCCCGTGCAAGTTGCAGACGCCGCTCACGGCGGTGGGTGCCGTCGGGACGTTCGTGATGAACCCGAGGCTGACCACCTCGCGAACCCACCGGAGCTCGAGCGCATAACGCGCCGCGCCCCCGCCCGCGCTGCGCGCGATCGAGAACACGATGACGTTCCGCAGCTCGGCCACGATGCCGAGTCTACCTGAGGCCGACTCGCCTCATGCCTTGTCACAAAGTATCTGGCACCCATCTAGGGTGTTTCGCGTGTCTACTCGGCCCATGAGGAAAGCACTCGCCATCGTGCTCGTCGCCGGCGCATGCGGAGGAGGCGGTGAAGATCCGCCCGGCACCGACGCCACCGTCACGACAGGTTGGACCCAGCTCGTCGGCCGATCCTGGACCGTCCCGCCCGGTTCCGCGGACACGTACAAGTGCATCCGCATCGCCGTCACCGAGGAGATCTGGCTCTCGGGCTTCCGCGCGATCGCGCCGCCCGGCACCCACCACACGGTCGTCACCGTCTCGAACAGCGGCCAGCAGCTCGGCGAGTACGACTGCTCGGTCGGCTCGCTCGATCTCCAGATGCTCTATGCCTCGGGGGTCGGCACCTCCGAGCTGAACTTTCCCGACGGCGTCGCGATGAAGCTCTCGCCCGGCCAGTTCATCAACCTCAACCTCCACCTCTTCAACGCGGCCGACACGCAGCTCGCGGGCACGTCGGGCATCGAGATCTTCCGCCGCGAAAAAGCCGGCGTCGTGCACGAAGCCGACATGACGTTCGTCGGCACGATGAACATCAACATCCCGAGCGACGGCCAGCCCCACAGCGTCACCGGCGGCTGCGCGCTCAACCGCTCGTGGAACATGTTCACGGTCTGGCCGCACATGCACCAGCACGCGACCCATCAGACCTTCCAGGTCACGAAGGGCGGCGTGACGACGAAGATCCTCGACAACATGCCCTACTCGTTCGAAGAGCAGGGCAACTACCCGATCGCGCCGATGCTCCTCGAGCCGGGCGATCGCGTCGAGACGTCGTGCACGTACGTGAACAACACCGGCGTGCCGCTGCGCTACGGCGACAGCTCGAACGAAGAGATGTGCTTCACCGGCGTGTACAAGTACCCGGCCGGCGGCATCCTGTTCTCGTGTCCGATCTGAGACAGCCGGCATTCGCGCTGGTCGTGCTGGCGTCGTGCTGGGCCGAGAGGTCTCCTGCGCCGCCAGCCAGGCCGTCGCCGACGCCAGAGAACCAGCCGGCCGCGCGACCCGAGCGACACGAGCGGCCGTCGTTCGAGATGAACCCGATCGACGGTTGGCACTGCCTCGAGGCGGCACTGCCCGACAACCAGAGCGAGTGCATGAAGAGCGCGTCCAGCTGCGAGCGCCTTCGCACGACGATCATCGGACACGGCTTGTCGGCCGGGGAATGCCGTGAGCAGCCGGTTGCGTGGTGTGTCACGTTTCCGCCGCCTCAAGAGCAAGCCCGAATGGACGCATCTCTGCAAATCGACTCCCGCCGACTGCATGGCTTTGCGGACGAAGTTGGACGTGCCGGGCACGCGGGTCGACGGTGTCTCGGAGTGCGGCAGCTGGCGATGAGCTAGCGCTGAACCCAGTTGATGTGGTCGGGCGTGCCGCCAGCTTCTCGGTTGCCCCCGCGAAGTGCTCGATCGACCGAACGTAGAACGCGAACACGAAGAAGCTTTGGACGAGGCTGACTGGGACGTGGCCGGCAGCCCAACGATGCGGTGATCATTCCGATTCCGAGCCGCGGGTATCGACCTCGTCGTGCGTCAGTCCGGGCTCGGGCAGATCCACGGGCACCCAGTCCCAGCGGGGACTGAGCGCCATTGCACTCTCGACGTCATCGTCGCGCTGCCACGTGAACTGGAGGTCCGGCGCGCGTCCCGTGATCGACAGCTGTCCGGCGTGATGTCGCTGGTGGCAGCCGAAACACATCAACGCAAGATTGCCCATCGAGTGATCGCCGCCGTGCGCGCGATGAACGAGGTGGTGCAGACCAAGGTGCCTGGTCGCGCGGCAACCAGGCACGACGCAGGTGAAGTGATCGCGGTGGAACACCTTGCGACGAATCGCAGCGGGGACCGTCGGTGTAACCCGGGTGAGCTCGTTGCTCTCGAGGTCACCGATGTGCTCGGCATCGCAGATCAGGCGCGCGGTGGTGGCCGCGTCGATCGGGAGAGCTTGGCCCGCGCCTTCCACGAAGCTCTGCTTGCACGCCTTGCAAGTCGTGACCGCGGTCTGCACCGCCGGCCGCGGCACGTCGTCGGTCGCGGCGGCGGTTTCGGTGGCACGGCGGCAAACCGTCTGGAGGAAGTCGTCGTCGGAGAGACGCTCGTCAGCCTCATCGTCGAGTGCGGTCCGCGTTCGCCGCCCGCATACGTCTCGGCGGACACCTCGATAACGACCCGCTTGGTGATCCGGCGCGGGTCCGGCTGCGCGTCCGGCTCGTCTCCGCGCTTGAGCCCGGCCACCATCTCTTGGATGTGGTGAGCCGTCTTGCCCTGCGCCTGGCGGAGAAACGCCTCCTCCGTCGCCGGTGTCGCGACCCGCGTCAGCTCGCGAACGGCGGAGAAGCACAGCTCGCCTTCGTGGAGCTCGCGTTCCATGTACTCGATCATCGTCGTGTAGCCGAGGCGGCGGTACAGCTGCGTCTCCTCGGCCTCGACGAGGTAGCTCGCCTCCTCGGCCTCGAGGGCCACGCGGCGCTTCGCGATCCCACGCAAGCGTTGGTGCAGCGCCTTCCAGTCCGCTTCGCGCGGACCACCGGCCGTTGAAGTGTCGAGCACCGCATCTCGATCGAGCGTCATCGAACCACCGTCGAACATCGCAACCTCCGTGGATGTGCGCGTTGCGCATCGAACTACTACCACGCGAAAATCGAGCGCTCTGGCGTGCGATCTGCGCACGATAAAGACGTCGCACCCGCGGTCTTCGCAACGCTCCTGCGAACGTCGCGCACGCGCGAGCTCACGCGATCCTCGACGACGATCCTGCACCACTCTTGACTTCGATCGCGTGCGCACGTCGGAACCTGTCAAGCGAGTTGTTCGAAGAATCGAGCCCGCGGATCGATCGTCCCGCGGATTCTCACATCGATGAAGTCGAACGAGTGGCCATCGATTCCACACTCGACGCGTAGTCGGTCCCGAGCCTCTGCAGGCGTCGGCGTTCTACGTTCGGACGTGTGTGACGAGCGCGGAGCTTCACGAGCTTGATGACAACCTTTCGGGGCGCGGCTGGTTTCGGCGACACCACGACGACCGCACGTTTGGTTTCGTGCGGGCTCGCTAACGCGACTCGCTCCGAGCCCGCTTTAGCGTAGCGCCCAGGTCACCATCCCGACGACGTGGTCGACGAAGGCGGGCTCGTCCCAGCGTTCGATTGGATGGCCTGCAGCGGAGTAGATCGCGCGACCGCCGAGCTTCTCGTGCGACCACACGATCGGGTGCATCGCGCCCATCGAGCCGCCGGTGTACGTCGTCTCGTCGAGGTTCGCGAGGACCTGCACGCCGGCGACGGCCCCCGGATTGCTGCGGAAGTTGTACCACTCGTCGGAAGCGACCCAGCGTGCGGGGAGATTCGCGACCGCTTCGTGCTGCGGTGCGAGGATGTCGATCGCAGCGGTGTGGAAACCCGGCGGGTGATCGAGAAACGCCGCGACCACGAGCTCCTGGTAGAACGGCCACGTGTATTCGGTATCCGTCGCGGAATGCAGCCCGATGAACGCGCCGCCGCCGCGAATGAATGACTCGAACGCCGCGCGATCGGCGACGATGTCATTGCCGCTCGTGTAGAGGAAGAACACGGCGCCGACGCCAGCGAGGTCCGACGCAGCAAGCGGTTGTTCGGTGCTCGACCACGCGATGCCGAGCGCTTCGAAGCGCGGCGGCAAGCGCTCTAGCACGCGGTCGATCTGTGGGCCGTGGCGAAACGCGCCCGTGCGCGAGAACAGCAGGACCTTGCCGTCGGGCTTTGCGTCGGCGCTGCCGTCCTCCGTCGCGGCGTCTTTCAACTGCGAGCTACTGCCGCACGCGGCGAGGCCGAGGAAGAGCGCGACGCGCATGCCGCCATTATACCGGGCGACGGCGACGGCGTAGCGCGCCGAGCGCGAGCAGCAGGCCGAGGCCGGCAGAGCCACCGCCCGCGTTACAGCCGCCGCTCGAGACGACGCCGTCTTCGTCGGCTTCGACCTCCTCGATGTCATCCTCGTCACCGTCGGTGCTCGTGCCGTCGTCACCGTTCGGCGTGACCGTGACCGCGAGCTCGAACACGCCGAGCTCGGTGCCGTTGGCATCGACGAGCGCGAACAAGGTCGACAGCGGCGTCTCCTCCGTCAGCATCGGCGCCGCGATCTCGATCCCGATGTCGCTGCGCTCGCCCACGGCGATCGGCAGGCCGATCGTGCCGAGCTCGGTCGGCGAGACCCAGGTCTGCGCGTCGTAGAGCTCGCTCGTCGCGCCGCCACCGACGACGATGCGCGTGCTGCCGGGCCACGCGATGTCCGTCTGGTTCGACAGCGTGAGCACGTAGCTCGCGCGCTGGCCCGGCGCGATGCGATCGGGACCGTCGACGGCGAGCAGCTCGGTGCCGACCTGCGCGGTCTTGCAGAATGCGCCCTTCGCGAAGCCCGTGGCGGGCGATCGCTTCAGGCGCGCGGCGGTCTGCGGGCCGTAGTCACCGTCGACGGAGATCTTGTCGCCGGGATGGTTGCGGTTCCACAGGCGCTGGAATGCGCGGACGTCCTGGCCGCGGTTGTCGGGCGAGCGCGTGTTGTCGAAGTGCACCGGGTCGCCGGGGACGCTGTGTGACCAGTGGTGGTTTCCCATCACGCCGACGCGCGACGACCAGTTGCCGAGATCGACGGCGCGGCCGCTCTCGTGGTTCGAGTTGCCGGGTGCGGCGGCGACCGCGATGCCGCAGCGACCGAGCTGATCCCAGCGGTAGAGGAGGTATTGCTGCGCGACCGTGCGGTAGCCGCTGTTGACGACGAGCGACGCCTTGTTCGCCGCGCTGACGAGATCCGTGCGCGCCCTCGAGTGCATGTACGGCAGCACCGCGCTCGACGCGAACTTGATGCGCGCGCTCGGCGAGAGCTTGACGAGGCTCGTCGGGCTCATGCACTCGACCTCTTGTGCGATCTGGATCGAGAGGCCGCGGACCGTCGCAGTCGAGCACGATGAAGTGACGGCGGTCCCGACAGAGATCTCCGACGTGTGCTCGCCGTACATGACGTCATCGGGTGCCGTGCACGCCGTGAAAGCGAGTGCGAGGAGCAGGCGGTGGCTGGACATGGCGGCACCGTCAGCAAGAGCTGGGCCTCATGCCTCGAACGTGTCGGCTCGTGTCGGACGAGGATCGTTCGTCGCGCGATGCAGCGCGCAGCGCGTGTCTGACATCGTCACCGCATCCGATCGTTTGCAGGCATGTCTGCCCCCAGTGCACGCGGTGATGTGCAACCGCTAGTCAGCGACAAACGCGGCCCACGAGTACTCGCTCGGTGGGTTCGCTGCGAGCCACGCGGCCGCATGGCCGCCGCGCACGCGCTCGTAGTTGTCTGCGCTTAGCGGGACGAGCAGCAGCACCTGCACGTGCGGTGTCGAGACCGTACCGCCGTCGGCGATCACGAACCCACCGATGCCGCGCTCCTCGATCGGGGCGGCGATCGTGTCATGCGGTTTCCAGCCTTCTGGCGACTCGTGCGCGAACGCCGCGAACGTGCCGACGATCTGGACGAGCTCGAACGACTCGTGATCGGTCCAGATCGCGAGCTCGCGCTGCGACGTGCGACCGAAACCATTCGTGACGGTCAGAAAGCCGCGCCCGTCGTCGCGTGCTCGCACCATCACGCTGTGCGGGACGGGCTCCTTTGATTGCGACTTCACATCGCGCACGAGGTAGCTCGGGACGAGCTCGGCGATGCCGCAGTCGAGCTGCGCCTGGTAGACGTTCGCAGCGTCGGTGCGTGGTTCGGCCTTCAGCACGAGCTCGAGGTTGCCGTCGAGATCGGCGAGCGTGTACGTCGTCGCGCCGTCGGCCTCGTCGAGCTCGAGCGGCCACGCGCCGATCGCCAGGCGCACGGGCACGTCGAAGGTCGCGCCGGCCTCGAGCTCGCGGTTCTCGCGGATCATGCGGTAGCAGGCGTAGAGGATCGCTTCGTGACGGCGCGCGCGGCTCCACCGATCCTCGGCGTTCACGTGCGCGAGGACGTCGGGCAGGCCGAACACGTTCATGCCGAACGTCGCGTACATCGCCTGATCCTCGCGCTTCGTGATCGCGACATCGAGCCACGCGGCGAACGGCACGCACGTCGGATCCTCGAGATCGCCAAGCATGCGGACGAAGTCGTCGATCGGGACGACGAGGTCGCCGGCCCGATGCAGCACGACGCCGATCGCATGCGGCGCGAGCGCGCACACGAGCCGGCTGAGCTGGCGCAGCAGACCATCGGGTGCCCAGACGTCGCGATCGCCGCGGATCACCGCGCGCTCGAGCCGCGCGGTGCCGGGCACGCCGATGCCAAGACCGATGAACGAACGACCGAGGTTGAAGTCGGCGGTGACATTGCGCATGTCGAGGCCGTCTCCGGGAAACGGTTCGCGGCCCGGATACGTGAGGACGCTGTGCCCGCCCATGGCGAAATGAAGATCGCGCTCCGCGTTCACTGCGAACCCATCGCGCGGAAACCCGAGCGCTTCGCCCCAGGCACGAACCGGATACGTGCCGAGCGGGATCGGGTCGCGCATCAGCACGGTGATGACGCCGAGCTGGCGCGCGATCGCCGCCATCTGCTCGACGGGGGCGTCGCGCGTCGGCAGCCCGTGTGCCGCGTCGCGCATCGCGAGCAAGTCGTCGTAGGATGTGTCGCCGGGATCGAGCGTCACCTCGCGCGCCTTTCGCCCACGCGCGTCGGTGCCGATTTGCAGCACCATCACGCGCGCACCGACGACCGGCTCGAAGCCCTTACACGCCGACCGCCCGAACCGCAGCCGCTCGCCGCCGGCGAGCTCGATCGTGCCGACCGCGTCGATGAGCGTGAAGCTCGCGATCGTGCCGCGGACCGGAACGTCCACGGACTACGAGGCGCTGGCTTTGGACTCGAGCACGAGCTCGGGCCGGGCGCGGTTCTCGACGACGTCACGCGTGACGACGCATTCCTTGACGCCGGTCAGCGACGGAATCTCGTACATCACGTCGAGCATCACTTCTTCGAGGATGGCGCGAAGGCCGCGCGCACCGGAGTTGCGGCGCGCCGCTTCCTTGGCGATCGCGGTGAGCGCGTCGGGGCGGAAGTTCAGCTTCACGCCTTCGAGCTCGAAGAGGCGGTGGTACTGCTTCGCGAGCGCATTGCGCGGCTTCCACAGGACCTCGGTCAGTGCGTCGACGTCGAGCGCGTCGCACGAGACGATGACCGGCAAGCGCCCCATGAACTCGGGGATCATGCCGAACTTGATCAGATCTTCCGTCCGCGCCAGCCGGCGGAGCTCGTCCTTGTCGTCCTCGGCCGTCGAGACCTCGGCACCGAAGCCAAGGCCACGCTGACCGGTGCGGCGGCGGACGATGTCCTCGAGGCCGTTGAAGGCACCGCAGCAGATGAACAGGATGTCCGTCGTGTCGATCTGGATGAGCTCTTGCTGCGGGCGGTTGCGCGCGCCATCGGGCGTGATGGTGGCGGTCTTGCCCTCGAGGATCTTGAGCAGCGCCTGCTGCACGCCTTCACCCGAGACGTCGCGCGTGGGGGAGGGCGTGCCGCCCTTACGCGCGATCTTGTCGATCTCGTCGATGCAGATGATGCCGCGCGCCGTCTTCTCGACATCGCCGCCGGCGGCGCGGAACAGCGCCTTGACCACGGACTCGACGTCTTCGCCGACGTAGCCGGCTTCCGTGAGCGTGGTGGCGTCCGCGATCGCGAACGGCACATCGAGCTTCTTCGCGAGCGTCTGCGCGAGCAGCGTCTTGCCCGAACCGGTCGGCCCGATCAGGAGGATGTTGCCCTTCTGGAGCTCGACATCCGTCTGCTTGCCGCGCATACCGATGCGCTTGTAGTGGTTGTAGACCGCGACCGAGAGAGCGCGCTTGGCGTCCTTCTGGCCCACGACGTACTTGTCGAGCTCTTCGACGATCGCGCGGGGCGGCGGGTACTTCGGTCGCTCCGACGCCTCCTCTTTCGCGAGGATGTCGTTGCAAAGAGTCACGCACTGGTCGCAGATGAAGACGCGTGGACCGCTAATTAGCTTTCGGACCTCGCGCCTTTGCTTTCCGCAAAAGGAGCAGTGGAACTCTTCCATCCAGCGCCAATTCTTACATGTTCGAGGGTCCTGGCAACAGGTTGGATCCACCGATCTGCCGTCCCAGGGACATTGGGTAGGACCGTGAGGTACATGTTGGGCTTGACCCGGGAGCGACGAGAAAGCGATCACCTCCACCCGTGCGAGTAGTCGTGATCTGTGCAGAACCGGAGCGGGCTGGTGAGCCCCATACGGTCGCCACGCTGCTGGGGGATCTCGGCTGCCGGGCCACGCTCGGTCGCTTCGATCTGGGCGGTCTCGACATGGACGCCGCCGCTGCGAAGCCCCCGAACGTGGTCGTGGTGGAGGCTGGGGACGATGTCGCGCGCGCGCAAAAGACGATCAAGCGGCTACGCGACGAGGGACCGCTCATGGAGGTCCCGATCCTGATCGCGGTCACCGTGGCGCGGCTGCCGGCGCTCGATTTCTCGATCGGATTCGACGACTTCGTGCTGATGCCGATCGTCCCGGCGGAGCTCTACGCGCGGATGCGCCAGCTCGATTGGCGAACCGCGACCTTCGGTTCGGACGAGATCCTGAAGATCGATGACCTCGTGATCGACATCGCCGGTTACGAGGTTCGCCTAGCAGGACGGCGCATCGAGCTCACGCATCAAGAGTTCGAGCTGCTGCGGTTCTTGGGGCAGCATCGCGGCCGCGTGTTCACGCGCGAAGCGCTGCTCGAGCGCGCGTGGGGCTACCGGTACGCGGGTGGAACGCGGACGGTCGACATCCACGTGCGTCGCGTGCGCGCCAAGTTAGGTGATGCAGGGTCCATCGTAGAAACGGTTCGCAACGTCGGATACAAGATGCGTGGCTGAAGCCACAAACCGGCCGCGTTTCCTCGTAGAGTGGACGACGTGGCCGGCCGAGCCTCCATCGTCGGCGCTGCGGCAACGCACGTCGGCAAGGTGCGGGAGCACAACGAGGACGCGCATTACTTCGATGCGGATGCGGGTCTGTTCGTCGTTTGTGACGGCATGGGCGGTCATGCGGCCGGCGAAGTAGCGAGCGGCATCGCGATCCAGACGATCCGCGCGACGTGGTCGAGCGACGAGGTCCTTGACGCGATCGATCAGTGGACCGCGAAGGGCACGCCCGAGGCGAAGAAGGCAATGCTCGCCGCGATCCGCAAGGGCGCGCTCGCGGCGCATACAGCGATCCTCGCGGAGGCCGCTGCAGACGATGAAAAGAGTGGCATGGGTACGACGCTCGTCGGCGCGATGGTCGTCGGCAACGAGCTCGTGTTCGCACACGCGGGCGATTCGCGCGCGTACATCGTGCGCGACAACATCGCGATGCAGCTGACCGAGGACCACACGCTGCTCTCGCGCTTGCTCGCGGCGGGCATCGACGTCGATCTGTCGGGCGAGGGCTCGCGGTTTCGCAGCATGCTGACGAACGCGCTCGGCATCGGACAGGAATGCAAGATCGCCATGTTCGTCGTGCCGCTCGCGGACGGCGATCGGTTCTTGTTGGCCAGTGACGGCATCACCGAATACGTGCCCGAGCCCGAGGTCGGCACGGTGCTGACGAGCTCACCATCACCTGCGCGAGCCGCGCAGAAGCTGATCGAGCTCGCGCTCGAGCGTGGTGGCGGCGATAACGCGACCGCGCTCGTGATCCGCGTGCTCGAAGCGGGCGAGACGCCTCAGCCCGTCGAGCTGCGTCGCAAGGACGACGCGGCGATCCAGTCGTGCGCGCTCTGGGACAAGGTCTCGCCGCAACAGCGCCTGCGCGCGCTGCGGATCGCGATCTCGCGCGACGTCGGCGCGAACGAGCGGCTGCCGGCGCACACGCTCGGCGAGCGCGTATCGTGGATCGTCATCGAGGGCGCGCTCGAGCATCAAGGCAAGACGCTCGGGCCGGGCGCGTTCGTCTATCCCGAGTCGCTGATCCAGGGCTCGGTCGCGCCGGATCGCGACTCGCTCGCGATCACGCGCTCCGACCTGCGCGGCCTCGTGCTGCGCGCCGACGACTTCAACGAGCTCTGCGAGGATGACCCGGAGCTCGCCGAGCTGCTGCACGAGACGCTCGGCACGCTGGTGTCCAAACGCGGCGGGCAGCAGACGCACAACGAGGATGACGTGGAGCAAGACGTCGCTCGCATGCCAACGCTCGATCCCGATAAGCCGCAGCCAATGCGCTCGCGCGCGGAGACCTCCGAGCTCGCCGATCCGCCACCGCCGATCGCGCCACCACTTCCGATCACGCTGCCCGACGAAGAGATCATTCCGCTCACGAAGCCGAAGCTGGGCGTGCCCGTTCCCGTCGAAGAGGCTCCCGCGGTCGCGCGCACGAAGACGCCACTCGGCGCGGCGCCCCCGCCGCCGACGCCCGCGAAGGTCGTGCCGCCAAAGGCAGCGCCGGCGATTCCGATCCCGAAGGTCGTCAGGTCGATCACGCCGCCGCAGATGGTTGCGATCCCACCGCTGAAGTCGGCGAAGCTGCCAGAGCCGGTATCTGATGTCGTCGACCTCGGCTCCGAGCTGCGCGCGGATCTCGGTGGGGATCACGCCGTACCGCAGCGCCGGGCGACCGCGCCGAAACTCGAAGCGCGCGCGCCGGTGTCGCAGCCGCGCATTTCAAGCGCGGACGACGAGCCCGAGATCGAAGAGGTCGTCGAGATCGAGGCCGATCCGCCACCCCTCGCCGAAGCCGCCGACGACGACAGCGACGAGATCGAGATGACCGTCGTGATGGGCGAAGAAACGGTGCTCGAGGATCCCGGACCCGACGAGCCCACCGCCGACAAGCTCGCGCAAGGACATGAAGAGATGACGGTCTCCGTCGAGGACGATGGTGCACGCGTCACCGAGACCGTCACCGACACGAGCTCTCAGACGATGACGGTCTCCGTCGAAGAGGACGTCGTTCCGCAGAAGCGCCCGATCACCGCGAACGACACGGTTGTCGTGTCGGGCACGATCAAGATCCCCGAGGACAAACCCGGTCCGCGCAGCAAGCGAATGTCCGACGGCTGGGAAGACTAAGGCCGGCTGTACTCGGTCAGCGACATCACGACCTCACCGAGCTCGGTGTTCGCGACGACCTTGAGCGGCACGCGGTCCGCGTCGTCGGAGAGCCACACGCGGAACTTGCGCGAGGGCTTGCTGGTCTCCGGCTTGAGATCGCCGCGGCGCGCCCGGAACGAGACGCCTTCGTAGACGACGGCGCGACGATTGCCGGCCGCCGATCCGATCGTCTCCTCGCCGACGTACTTCACCTCGACGTGCCAGAGCCGGCGACCGCCGATCACGCTCACCGTGCGAACCGTGCCGGGCGTGGCCTTCCAGCCGCGCAGCTGCGCCATCGCCGAGTGCGCGTCGTGCAGCTTGCCAAGACGCGTATCCACCCGGAACACGCTCGGCTGCTTGTCCTCGCTGCGCTGGAACTTCACTTCCGCGTACGCGGGGAGAAACGTCGCGCTCGCGACGGTCTTCTTGTCGCCCATCTCGACGTTGGTCTCGACGCTGATCGCGGCGCCGGTGTCCGCGTCGATCACGGTCGTGGCCTCGTCGACGATCTTGCGAACGAGCGCGGCCGCGCCGGCGGTGGCCGCGCGTGACTTGACGACGATCGCGCGCCGTCGTGGCTCGCCTGCCGGGCCGGCAACATCGCCGACCTCGCCGACGGCGAGCTGCGCTTCACCGACGAGCACGCCGGCAAGCTGGACCTCGAACGACATGGTCTCGCCGGGATGAAGCCCGAGCTCCCCCTGTTGCGGTGCCACGGTTGTCGGGCTCTGAGGCGCGGTTGCCGCGTCGGCTCCGGCACACCCGAGGACGGCGCCGCCAGCGAAGGCGAGGACGAGAAGCGCGCAGCGAGGCATTGTTCATGGATGAACGAAACCAGCTCCGACGGCAAGGAGTGTTAGCGTCAGCGCCGTGGTGAAGGTCACCAGGCTGGGAATCACGTTGGGCGATCCATCCGGTATCGGGCCGGAGATCGTGGCATCGGCGCTTGCGACCATGCCGAGTGAATGGCTCGACCGCGTCATCGTCTACGGCGACCGTGCACCACTCGAGCGCGGTGCGAGCGCGATGTCGGTGACGCTGCCCGCCATCACCATCATCGGCGATGGCCTCGGTGATGCGGCGACCCCCGGCAAGCCCGACGAGCAGGCGGGGGCGGCACAGGTTGGCTATCTCGAGGCGGCGTGTGCGGCGGCGGTTCGCGGCGAGCTGGCGGCGATCGTGACCGCGCCGATCTCGAAGACGTGGGCACGCCGTGGCGGCTTTCCGTTCATGGGCCATACGGAGTTTCTCGCAGCGCGGCTCGGTGCGAAGAAGGTCGCGATGCTGTTCGCGGGTCCGCGACTCAAGGTCGCTCTCACCACGGTGCACCGGCCCCTCGCCGAGGTCGTGGAGGATCTCTCGACGGAGCGCGTACGCGAGGTGATCGAGCTCGTCGTCGATTCGATGGTGCGCGACTTCGGCATGGCCGCACCGCGCATCGGCGTGGTCGGGCTCAACCCGCACGCGGGTGAGGACGGCCTGCTCGGCGACGAGGACCACGAGATCATCGAGCCGGCGATCGAGGTGCCGCTGCCGCCCGCGCAGCTGTTCGGTCCGCTCGTGCCCGACGCCGCGTTTCGCGACGCGCTCGACGGCAAGTACGACGCGATGATCGCGATGTATCACGACCAAGGTCTGATCCCGGTCAAGCTGATCGACTTCGACGAAGCGGTGAACTGCACGCTCGGCCTCCCGATCCCGCGGACGTCACCGGATCACGGCACCGCGTACGACATCGCGGGCACCGGCAAGGCGCGCCCGATCTCGATGCAACGCGCGCTGTCGCTCGCGATCGATATGATCGCGCGCCGAGGCAACGCGTGACGAAACCCGAGCTCCGCTACTACCCGCTGCTCCAGCCGCAACGCTTCGATCCGGCCGAGGTCGGTCCGCACTGGCGCCTCCTCGATCACGACTCGGATCCGTGGGTCACGTGGGTGATCGCGTACGTCAACACGACGCACGTCGCGTACGCGCCCGAGACGCTCCAGAACGTGTCGCCCGTCGACGTCGAACGCGAGGGCATCGAGGAGCTGCGCAAGTTGCCCGGGTCGTGGGAGCGGATTCCCGACAACGAGATCCGCGATCCCGCGATGAGCCCGACGCTGACGTGGGAGAGCGAAGATCCGTACGGTGCGGAGCGCCTCCTCGACGACAAGGCGCTCCTCGCCGCGTGCGAGATCCTCGACGCGCGCCGGCTCTACGTCATGATCCCGGGCCGCCGGATGTGCTTCGTGCGTCCGATGCAGCTGCCGCTCGACGGCGATCACCGCTTCGAAGCATCGATGATGATGAAGTGGATGTGGCCGGTCCACACCGCCGCCGAGACACCACTCTCGATGCACGTGTGGATCTGGGATGACGAGCAGGGTCTCTGCGGCGCGCTGCGCTCGAACGTATGAATCGCGACGAGCTGTCCGTCTACGCGGACGAGCTCCAGATTCGAGGTGACCTCCGCGGCGAGATCATCGCGCTCGAGCTGCAGGCTCCGCGCCCCGATATCGAGGCGCGCCACCTCGCGATGATGCAGCGCTGGCTCGGCTTCGATCCGCGCGGCATCCCCGGCGTGCGGTTTCGCTTTGGCTTCGTTCACGTCGTAGGAAGCGCACTCGCGCGTGTCATCGGCACACCGGCCGCACCGTTCGTGCGCTCGGTGTTCGTCACCGGGACGAATACCGACGCACTCGGCGTACTCCGCACGCTCGCGAGCGAGCCGCGCCTGCACCTCACGCGGTTGGCGATCCTGACCGCGCGCCGGTTCGGCGAGCAGCGCGGTCCGAAGGCGCCGTTCGTCGTCGACGCGGAGCTCACGGCCACGCTCGTTCGCGCCACGCCGAGCCTCGAGTACCTCGATGTCGTCGGGAACCGCCTGTTCGCGAGCTTCCCGCATCCGTCGCTCCAGCGACTGCGCGTGGTCGGTCACGACGCGATCGCCGCGCTCGTCGAGGCGGGCGGTACGATGCCGTCCGTGCGCGACCTCGTGTTCGCGTTCTCGTGCGATCCGTACGGACGCATCGCGTTCGGCGAACACGGCCTGCCGCGTACGCTGCTCGCGCGCGAGACGTTGCCGTCGCTCGCCACGCTGGACGTCGGCCCGAACGAGTTGCAGCGCACGTGGGAGGATCGTCATGTCGCCGTGTTCGAGCTGCTCTCCGAGCTCGGCGTGCTCGCGCACCTGCACCGGCTGCGCGTTCCGACGGTGCGCTCCGAGGAGGAAGCCGCGGCGCTCGCGCACGCGCGCTCGCAGATCCGCGCGCTCGAGCTGCTCGAGACCGGCAACGACCTGCCTGCGCCGCTGCACGACGAGCTCGAAGCGCCGTCGTTAAGCCTCGCGATCGCGAACCACGCGGCGGAGCAGCACGTCTCGATGCGCCGTCTCGGCGAGCTCGTCGCCGCGCGCTGGTCGACGTTCGACGACGACACGTGCGATGCGTGGCTCGAGCTGTGGAGCGAGCTCGCCTCGGTGCCGCTCGAACCGGAGGACTTCTGGATGTACGAGCAGCAGCCCGCCGCGGACATGCTGCTCGCGCCGTGGCGCGCTCCGCTTGCGAGCCTCGGTGACAGCGTCGATGACGACTTCGCGATCAGCGAGCTCGCGGCCGTGGTCGCGCGGTCGCGCGAGGTGCGCGTCTTCGTGCGCCGCCGCCGCTGACCACGTCGAACGCACCGAGCGGCGCCGCGACACCGTTCACGGCGTCCGCCACGCGCGCAGCCTAGTACAGGGCGCGCAGTGCTTCGCCGTCGGAGATGATGACCTTTCGGCCTTCCGTCTGGATCAGGCGCTTGCGCTTGAACTGCGAGAGCGTGAGCGACACGGTCTCGCGCGTGGAGCCGATCAGGTTCGCGAGCTCTTGATGCGTGATCTTGAGCGCGACGAGTGTGCCGCGCGCGTCGTCGACGCCGTACTCGTTCCCGAGCTTGACGAGCAGCTCGGCGAGCTTGCTCGAGACGTCGCGGAACACCAGCGCTTCGACTTTGTTCTCGAGCTCGCGGCGGCGCACGATCATGAGGCGCGTCATCGCGAGGCCGAGCTGCGGATGCGAGTGGATCAGCTCTTCGAAGTGCACGCGATCGATCTCGGAGAGCAACGCGTTCTCGACGGCCTCGGCCATCTCGGTGCGCG
>JALZOJ010000038.1 GCA_030857175.1 Myxococcota bacterium
TATCCGCAGCTGTATCCGCAGCACGGCTTCATCCCGGACCTCGCCGTCGTCGACGCGATCTTCAACGTCGGTCCAGAGGCGCGCGCGCTGATCACCGAAGCAGCCGCACCGTGACGAACGCTTCTGCCGCGGCAAAGCCCATCATGTGGCCGCGGAGCACCGCGAGCGCGCGGACCGCTTCGATCGAGCGCGTGTCCGGGCTCGGGCGCAGCTGGCTCTCGTAGCAGGCGAGCGCGCGCAGCTTCGTATCGAGGTGCGCGGAGATGTCGACCCACGCGCTCGGCAAGTAACCCGGCTCGACGTACGGAATGTTCCAGTGCGTCTCGGAGAGCACCTCGTAACAATAGATCTCGCGGATCGCGCGGCCCTTCGGGTTGGTCGGCCGCCACGCGACCGAGAGCGAGTGGAAGATCTCGCGGTGGTCCTTGTGCAGATCGAACGGAAACGGCACATAGAGCACGTCGGGACCGACCTTCTCGACGAGCGCGCCGGTGATCGCGTTCAGCTTGTAGAGCGGTTGCTCCGCGACGCGCGCCGCCGGGATCTCCTCGAACAACAGGTCGCGGACCCCGAGTACCTCCATCGCGCGCGCCGCTTCCGCGCGTACGCGATGCCATACGGACTCGGGCCACAGCGGGTGCGGCTCGGCGCCGTGCCCGGTCACGATCGCGACGGTGACGTGATGGCCTTCGGCGACGTAGCGCGCGATCGTGCCGCCGACGCCGATCGTTTCGTCGTCGGCGTGCGGCGCGATGATCAGGACGTTCACTGGAAGAACATCGTACGCCGGAACACGCGCGTCGTGCCCACTTCAGCGCGGTAGCCCTGATAGATGAGCGCGCTCTCCGCGACGGTCGTCGTGCCGTTCTCGAGCGCCGGCTGCGCCTCGTTGCCGGGCTGGTTCGAGATCACGAACTCCATGCCGCGCAACTGACCCGTCGACGAGGTGATCAGGGCGCCGTAGATGTCCGTGCCGGTCGCGGCGAAGTTGCGGTTGTCGGTCCACGCGACCACGAGCTCGCGGTTGGGCATGCCGACGATCGTCGGCGCCGTCTGTTGCTCCGCCGCGGTGGCGATCGCGGTGCCGGTCGCGTCCGTGACGGCCAACGAGGTCGTGCTCACCGCGAGCCGCGCGCCGTAGATGTCGCCCTGCGCGTCGGTGCGTCGATCATCCCACACGGCGTAGGCGACGCCGCCGGTCACGCCGACGTCCGGCCGGAACTGGCCATTCGCCGCGTCGGAGATCTTGATGCCACCGGCGTCGAGCACTACGCCGCTCGGGTTCACGCGCGCGCCGTAGATGTCCGCGGTGCCGGTGCGGTTGTCACTCCACACCACGACGAACGTGTTGCTGGCGGAGTCGAACGCGACGGCCGGGGTGTTTTGATCGTTCGCCGCGACCGAGATCGCAATGTCGGTGACGACGACGGCCCCAGCGGGGTTGATGATCGCGCCGAAGATGTCGAAGTCACCATTCCGGCGGTCCTGCCAGACGACGAGCGAGGCGCCGACTCCATGCACGACGTCGGGGACGAGCTGGTCGCGTGCGGCCGTCGTGATCGCGATGCCGGTCGGATCCAGCGCGGTCCCGGCGGCCGTGAACCGTGACCCGTAGATGTCGCGACTTGCGGTGCGCGCGTCACTCCACACGACGAGGTATTGCGTGCCGTCGAACGTCACCGACGGGGTGGCCTGATCGTTGATCGCGGTGGACACGGCCTTTGCCGGGGTGTCGAGCTTGGCCCCGGCCGGGCCCGCGTACCGCACGGCCTGGATGTCGTTGCCGATAGCGCGACTATCCGACCATACGACGAGGTGAGTCGACGCCGAGCCCGTCGCGACCGCCGCGTCCTGCATGAGGTTCTTGTTCGTGTTGAGCACGATGCCGCTCACGTCGATCACGGTGTTCGCCACGCGCGTGCCGATGACCAGCGTCGCGCCGCCGGTGCGGAAGTCTTCCCACGCAGCGAAGTAGCCCGTGCCGGCAGCAGCGACGGTCGGGGCTATTTGGTAGCGCGTGCCGTCCGACACTGGGATGTTCGCGCCAACCAGCGTGAGATCGAGGTTCGTACGCTGACCGAAGATGTCGAGGTCGGTTGCGCCGAACGCGCGCGTGTCGGTGAACACGATAAAGCACGATGCCGAGTCACAGGCGACGCTCGATGTTGACTGCGTGGCGTTGCCAACACCGAGCGCGACCCCCGGGGGGCCCTCGAGCGTGCCCGTCGTCGTTACCCGCGTGCCAAACACATCGCTGCCGTGGTTGTAGGTCACGACGTAGTGACTGCCGTTGAAGGCCGCGGCCGGCTCGTTCTGGTCAGCACCCGCCGGCGAGATCTCGAAGCTAGATCCGGTCGCCGCGCCGCTCGCGACGAGTCGGCCGCGAACGTCGACGCCCGCGTCGGTGTACGCGACGAGGAACTCCGTCGCACTTGCTGCGGCGACGGCCGGATCGGTCTCGGCCGACACGGTGTCCGCGACCGCGAACGGGGACCCGAAGTTGTTGCTTGCCCATTGCGCCGCGCGGATGTCGTTCCCTGACTGCCACGCGACGATCGCGGTCGTACCCGATGCCGCGATCGACGGAAGCGTTTCGGTCGCAGCGGCCATCGAGATCGCGGACAGCTGCGTGACCATGCCGGTCGCCGAGATCGTGGCGGCGTCGATGTCACCCGCGGAGCTCCACACCACGAGCCAGCGGTCGCCGACCCACGAGACGACCGGCGTGATCTGCCTGCCGGCATCGGCGCTGACATGGATGCCCGTCGCATCCATGACGGTTCCGTCGGTGCCGATGCGAGCGGCGAAGATGTCATTGTCGCGGCTGATGCGCGTGTCGGACCACACCGCGAGGTACGACGTGCCGTTGAACGCGAGATACGGCGTGAACGTGTTCTGGCCCGTGTTGCCGTTCACCGCCGGATCGTCGACCGCCATCTCAGGTCCGATCTGCGGGGGGATCACAGCGGCGTCGATCGCGTCGGGATCGCGGGCGTCGGTTGGAGTCCCAGTCTTGTTATCACCACAACCGAGGACGACGGCGAGGAGCAGCAGTTTACGCATGGGAGCCTCCAAGTTCACGATTGTAGGACGTTCGGTTGCGTGTGCCCAACGGCGTGCACGCGGTTGAGAGGTGGATCACGGTGAGACCGATGAGGTGGAGTCTGTTCCGCGTGCAACTCGCACCTGGCGATCGATCTCGCGGCCGATCAGATCACAGTTAGTGACGACGTAGTCGACCTCCTCGATCGGCGTTGGCTCTTCGCCTTCGCCGCGGAGGCTCTTTGCCAGACTTTGGATGATACGCGAATGCGGCGATTCGCGCCTGAGTCGCTGGAGCCCGTAGCGGCCGCGGTCCGCAACCCCGTGCAGCAGTGTGCCGCCCGCCTCGAGGAGCGACCTGCCCATCGCGCGGCGCAGCGTGCTGTCCTCGAGCCGCGAAAGCGACGCGAAGTCGCTCAGCAGGTCCACGACAATTCGCCCCTCAGTCCCCTGGATGGTGAACATCCGGCGGTTCTCCTTGCAGTTCGCGGAGAAGTGGAACGTCGAGATGCAGTCGTTGCCGCGCATCGAGACCATGACCTCGTCGGCGGGCGCACCCTTCGGCGCGTTCGGCGAGCACTGGGTCGTCACGCTCGCGAGCTCGAGCGGACCCACAAACCAGTGTGTCAGATAGAGCTCGTGAGGCAGGGTCTCGAACCAGCGCCCGCCGGGCAACGAGTGCGACCAGTGCCCCTCACCGACGAGCATGCGATCCGTGCTCGGGTGCGTGAGGAACTCGCGCTGGATGCGAATGACCTTGCCGATGCGACCCTCGGTGACCCATCGCTTTGCGGTGCGTACTGCGTGCGCGAACTTGAGATTGTGGATGACCGCGATCCGCGTCGAGGTCCCGCGCACGAGCTTCGCCATGCGTTCCCAATCGCCAACCTCGGTGACCATCGGCTTCTCCATCACGAGATGCCGTTGGTTCGAGAGCGCGCGTTCGGCGATCTTCGCGTGCGACGCCGGCGGCGTGCAGACGTCGACCACAGCGCAATCGGCGATCAGCTCGTCGAGGTGGGTGTAGACGCGATCGATGTTGAACTGCTTCGCACGCGCCTCCGCTTGCTCGCGGTTGGTGTCGAGCACGCCCTTGACCTTGAAGCCGGGTGTTCTCTTCCATGCATCGAGGTGGGCCTCGGAGATCACTCCACAGCCCACGAGTCCAACGGATAGCTCGCTCATGTTCGTCCTTCGTTCGATCTCTTGGGTCCCGCGCGCGCTTCAATATCGTTCAGCATGACGACAAGCGCGAGCACGACCCAGAATAGTGTGAAGCGCAGGCCTTGGTGGGTGAGGCCGAACGCGAACGGGGGTAGCAAGAGGAGCATGCGCCGGATGGACGCGCCTCGTGCGACCTGCCAGGTAAACGCGAGGAACAAGCCGAACCCCACGATGCCGTAACAAAAGAGGAGTGTGCCCGCCGACGAGTGGATCTCGTGCGTGCCGATCGCGCTCGTCTCCTTGTAGCGGATGTACCAGCCCTCGCCGGCGCCGACCAGGAGATGCTCGGGGTGCTGGAAGATGCGATCGTAGCCGCGCTCCTGCGCGTGCGACAGTTGGTGATCCGTGCTGATGCGCGTACGGCTGCGCTCGATCGCGGCCTCGAACGGATTGAACAGGAACGTGAAGCACGCCGCGACCAGTCCGATCCCGATGACGGTGCGGAATCGGTTGACGACCGCGACGACGACGAGGATCGCTGCCGAGAACAGCGCGGCACGCGACGCTGACAGCAGCGCGAGATAGCAGCAGCAGAGCTGCCCGGCGGTGGCATACAGCGTCGGAAGTGAGAACCGGCGCTGGCCGAGGAGCAGGATGCAGCCCGTGAGTAAGGCGTAGTAGCCGAGCTGGTTCGAGCTGTTAAACAAGCCGAAGGTACGCAGGGTTCCCTGCCGCGTGTAGACGAACGTCAGGAACACCTGGATCGCGACGCCGAACAACGCGACGCGAACCGTGAGCCAGACGAACCGCTCCCCGAAGCGCTCGTAGAGCACGAGCAGCGTCAGAAAAACGAGTGCGTCGAAGATGTAGAACACCGGCGCCATCAGGAAGCCGGCCTTCGGATTCGGCGTGAAGCTGCCCGCGAGCACCGACCACACGAGCGCGTTCAGCACGACATAGCCGATGAAGAAGAGCAGCGCGCGCATCACGCGCAGCGACGACAGTCGCAGCCTGCCGCTCCACTTCGCGAGCGCGAGCGGCGCGATCAGGATAATCAGGAAGTCCGCCGGCTGCGGCAAGCCGCTCTTCACGACGTAGATCGGGTCGAGCAGGATGAACAGGCACCAGAGCACCAGCACCGGCTCGCGCCACAGCTTGCGCAGCTCGCGGCGGATCGTCTGCTGCGTCGACGGCTTACGCGTGACCACGGTCGCCGTGGCGCTCATCACGTGGCCTCCATGATGGCGTCGCCGACGCGCTCGGCCGCGTGTCCTCGATGCGCGAGGTGCCGCTCGACGAAGTGCGATGCATCGGAGGATCCGTCGGTGAGGAGCGCGGCAACGCCTGCCGCGATGGCGTCCGCCGCGATGCCGACGGCCGCGCCGCGCTGCACGTACTCGAACGCGAAGTCGTGCCCGGGAATCTGGAGCACGCCGAGCGGCACGCCAAACACGAGCGCCTCGAGCCCGACCGTCGACGCCAGCACGACCGCGGCCCGAGCGGCGGCGAGCAGCGCGAACAGCGGCGTGCTCGCTGGAACCATCGTGATCGGGACGCCCGCGCGCTCCGCGGCGCGCGCGAATACGGCGGGGTCTTCGTAGGAGTGCAGCTTGACCGCGATCGGCACACCGTTCGTCACGCTCGCTGCATCGCGCAAGAAGCTCGCGAACAGCGCGAGCTTGTCCTCGGCGGAGCAGAAGCCCTGCGTCTCGACGGGGTTCGACAGAAACACGAGCGGCGCCTGCGCGAGCCCGAGCTCGGCGAGCGTCGCGTCGCGGCGCGCGCGAAATCCACCGACGTCGAACGAGTCGAAGCGCGGATTCCCGGTGATGCGCAGGTGAGCGGGCGGCACGCCGATCGCCGCGAAGTGTTCGGCGCTGCCCTCACCCCACACACAGACCCGCGTCGCACCGGTCTTCCCGTACTCGCTGCCGGTGTCGGCGGGGAACGGAAAGCGAATGCCTTCCTGTACGAGCACGACCGGCACGTCCCGCTCGCCGAGCTCGCGCACGAGCTGCAGATATGGGAACGCAGCGTCGTTCGGCACGACGACGCAGCTCGTCCCGCGTAGGAGCCAGCGCAGGCGAGGGCCGAGCGCGAGCCTCCACAGGGATTGCTGCGCGAGCGCGCGCCAGCCGATTGTCCGACGTCCGGACAGCTCACCTGGCGACGGGGGCGGAATGCGCCCAGGTCGCGGGATCGGTAGCGCCTTCTTCACCGCAGCGCCGCCGAGGTCCCAGCGCGGCGTCGCGAGCCCGCGCAGCTCGGCGATCGAGACCACGCGGCATGCGACGCCGGTACGCTGCAGGTGCTTGACGACCGGCAAGAGGATCTCCGCGTGATGCCGCGGATTGGAGAACACGAACGAGATCACGCCGGCCATCTATGCACCGAGTGCCGCCTCGTACCGCGCGAGCGACGCGGCAACAGTGAAGCGTCCCGCGGAGATCTTCGCGCGTTGCCCCATCGAGTCGCGCAGCGCGGGTTGTGTGAGGAGACCGAGAGAGCGCGCGGCGAGCGCATCGGTGTCACCGACGCGAACCAGGTAACCATCGACACCGGACTCAGTGATCACCTCGCGCGGACCGAAGTCGCAGTCCGTCGAGACGACCGGCGTCCCGCACGCCATGGTCTGGATCAGGGAGCCCGGCAGGCCCTCGGCACGCGACGCGTGCATGAGGATGCGCGCACGCGACATGTACTTCATGGGGTTCTTGTCGAAGCCGAAGAAGCAGACGTCGGCGCCGATCCCGAGGCGACGCGCCTCTTCCTCGAGCGTCGCTTTGAGCGGGCCTTCGCCGAGCACGAACAGCCGCGCCGGCAGCTGCGCGCGCACCTTCGCGAACGCGGCGAGCAGCGCCGGATAATCCTTCTGCTCGACGAGGCGCGCACAGGCGACCACGACCGGAAGTTGCTCGGGCGAAAACCACGGATGCTCGACCGGCTCGGCGGCGCGCGCGTCGAGATCGTCGTCGATCATCGGGTTGTAGACGACCTGCAGCTTCGAGCGCTTCACGCCGATGTCCGCGGCGAGCTGGTCGGCGAGCCCGCTCGAGACGGTGGTGACGACGTCGGCGCGGTTGTACGTGATCTTCTTGAGCGCGACCTCGACGCGCTGCTTGAAGTCGTTGGCGCGGCCACGGAACAGTGCGTTGCGCTCGGAGAGCACGAGCTTCGCGCGCGAGCGTGCGAGCCGGTGCGCGAACACCGCGATCGGGTTGCACGCACTCGCGGTCGAGAAGATCACGTCGGGCTGCGTCTTGCGGATCAGCCGCATCAGAGCTGGCACGCTCGTCGCGAGCCGGCGCGAGCCGAGCGCGTGCACGACGACGTCCGGCGGGACATCGGGAAGAAACTCGCCCTCGACGCGAACGAGCGCGATCGACGGGTCGAACCGCTCGCGATCGAGGCGGCGCAGGAGGGTCGCGGTCACGCGGTCGGCGCCGCCTTGTCCGAGGCTCGGACGAAAGAACAGGACCTTGCGCGGCTTCACCACGTGGCCACGACCTCGGCGAGCCCGCGCATGTCCGGCTGCCGCCGCACGCCGAGCCTCGTCCACTCGTCGTGCAGCGCGGGCGTGTCGCGAGCGAGGAAGTGCGTGCCGACCGCCATCGCTGCCTTGTAGTCCGTGAGCCCGTCGCCGATGAACAAGATCTCGTTCGGTGCGAGCGCGTGACGCGCGATCAAGTCGTGCACGATCTCGGGTTTCTCCCGCGGCGTGCCATGAACTTCTCGAAACCATCGTGTCAGGCCGCGACGCTCGACGATCAGGCCGAGCTCGGCGTGCGGCGTGCCCGACGCGACGAAGCACGCATAGCGGTCGGCGAGCCCCGGCATCGCATCGGCGATGCCCGGCACGAACGGCGCGGCGAGCACCTTCTCGAGCGCGAGCGCCGTGAACTGCTCGCCGAGCTGCTGGCTGTCGTGGGACGACAGTGTGCGGCCGAACACGTTCGCCTCGATCCACTCGAACTTCTTGAAGCGCGACACGCCGAGGTTCTCGAGGTGGTGCGCGCGGACCTTCGCGACGACGTCGGCGCCATGCGCGGCGTAGAGCGCGCAGAACGCATCGGTCTTGACGTCCGCGGACTCGAGGATCACGCCGTCGAAGTCGAACACGATCGCGCGCAGCATCACGGGCGCTCCATCTCGTGGTGCAGCTCCTCGACCATACGCAATAGGCCCTGGCCCATGTCGACGTACGTCGTTGTCACCAGCTTTTTCCCCGGGCGCGGCGTGTACGCATACGGTGTCACCGCGTAGTGTCCGGTGCCCGGACCTTCGAGCCGCCGATAGTCGACATCGACGGGGCGACCGAGGATCTCCTGGAACATCGTGAACAGATCTTGCGCGCGCGTCGGCGCCGGTCCGGTCAGCATGACGTGCAGACCCTCCCAGGCCGGCGCGAGCACGTCGGCGGTGAGGGCCGCAGCATCCTCGACGTGGATGTACTCGCGGATATCGTCGGGCGCGCCGCTATAGCTGACGCGGCCCTCGGCCATCGCCGCGCGCAGCAGGCGATAGACGCCGTTCGTCGCGTCGGCGCGCGGACCATACAAGCTGCCGTAGCGCAGGATCGTGTACCGGAGGTCGAACGTGCGCCCGTACTCCTCGATGTAGCTCTCGCAGGCCTGCTTCGAGCAGCGATAGAACCCGCCATCGCGGCTGTAAACGTACGCGGTCGACGCGAACAGCAGGCGCGGGACACGCGCCTCGCGCATCGCCTCGAGCAGATGCACGGTTCCGAGGATGTTCGCGGTCACCGTGTCGAGCGGGCGCGTCTTCGCGGCGTTGAGATCCGCAAACCCCGCGAGATGGAACACCGCATCTTTGCCCGCGACGAGGGCGGCGAGCTGAGCGCGATCTCCGAGCTCGCCCTGGACCTGGGTCACTCGATCGGATGCCCACTTCGAGCGGACGCGATCGAAGCTCGTGACGTCGTGACCGCGCGCGAGGAGCGTGTCGACGAGGTGACTGCCGAGAAATCCGGCGCCGCCGGTGACGAGGAGCTTGGCCATCGAGAGTGCGGGTTTATAGCGTAGTTAGTGGCGCGCACGCACCCGAACGTTCGAGATGAATCCCCAGCGATCACAGCCGGTTAAAATTCTTCATCGCGAGTGCGCTGAACCGTTGAGCATCATGCGCGCCGTGTAGTCGATGCGAAACAGCAGCGGGTTCATGCCGCGCTGCGTGAAGTACTCGTCGGCGGCCTTTCGCGCACCCCGCCAGTGTCCGTAGTCATCGAGGATCAGCACGCCGCCCGGCACGAGGCGCGGGAACAGATGTTCGAGCTCGTGCCGCGTCGACTCGTACCAGTCCGTATCGAGCCGTAGCAGGGCGATGCGTTCGGGCGCGGACCCCGGAAGGGTGTCCTCGACCTTGCCCTTCACGAGGTGGAGTCGATCCTCCGGATAGCCTGTCGAGGACATGTTCTGTTGCACAGTTTCGAGCGGCGCGTAGCACCACGCATTGGACTCCCCGGTTCGCGACCGATCGAACATGCGCTGCGCGAGACGACCGTGCACGTCGACGTCCTCGCTCGTCGGCTCCGACATTCCCGCAAAGGTGTCGAACAGATACAGATGCCGTGTGTGGCTACCGCACTCGAGCAGCGTGAGCGCCATGTTCATCGCGCTGCCGCCTCGCCACACGCCACACTCGACGAAGTCGCCCGCGATCTGGTTCGCCTCGAGATAGCGAACGGCATCGTAGAGGGCCGCCATCCGCTCGAGCGATGTCATCGTGTACGGCTTTGTTCGCTCGTAGATCCGCGCGAGCTCCGGCGGAACGAGCGCGAGCGAATGCTCCTTGCGCCGGATCTCGATCCCGATGTTCTCGAGAGCTCGCTTGACCGCCTGCGTGAGCATGGGTCGTGACTATCACGCTACGGACGTGATGTGGCTCCATGGTGCGGCGCTCACCGACGCCGCGACGCGCGCTCACATGGGCTTCAGATGGCGCAGCAGATTCTCGACGGCCTCGACCTCCATCCGTACGCGCGCCTCACGGGCGTACGAGCCGATGTGAGCCGTCGCGACCACGTTCGGCAGCTTCGCGAGTGGGCCCGAGTACGGTTCCTTCTCGAAGCAATCGAGGTACGCGCCTGCCTTGGGGTTGGCCTCGAGGAACGCGAGCAGCGCGGCCTCGTCGATCAGCCCGCCGCGCGACGTGTTCACGACCACGGCATCCTTCTTCATCCGCGCGAGCTGATCCGCGCCGAGGAGGTGCTTCGCCGCGGCGGAGTACGGCAGATGCAGCGAGACGATGTCGGCCATCGCGACCAAGTCGTCGAGGCTGGACAGCGCGACGCCAGGCGGCGCAGCAGTCACTTGCGGGTCGTGCGCGAGGATGGTCACGCCAAAACCGGCGACGAGCTCCGCGAACCTCCGACCGACGCGACCGCACCCGACGAGGCCGATGGTCTTGCCGCCGAGGAGCCGCCCCATCGGCTTCTCGAACCCACCGCTGCGGATCGAAGCGTCGCTCGTCGGGATCTTGCGCAAGATCGCCATCAAGCCGGCGAGCGTGAGCTCGGCGACCGCGTCGACATGCGCGTCGGGCGTGTTGACGACCACGATGCCGCACTCCTTGGCCGCGGCATGATCGATCGAATCCATGCCGACGCCGACCCGCGAGATGCAGCGCAACGCCGGCAACGAGCGCATCAGCTCGCCCGTCAACTTCTCGGTGCCGGCAACCAGGCCGACTACACCATCGAGGTGTGCCTTGGCCTCATCGGTCGTCAGGGTGCGGCCATGCGGATTCGCGCGCACGTCGTAGCCGGCTGTTTTCAGGAGCTCGAGTGGACGTGGGCTCTCCTTGCCGAACGAGCTCGTGGACCAGGCAACGATTGCAGCCATCTAGTGATTCTCCTCATCGATCTTCGCGACGACTTCGGGATGTGCGACCCACTGCTCGCTGAAGAACACGTCGATCAGTCCGTGGATGTCGCGTCCAGTCACCCACGGGCGCACGATCGGCACGACGCGCTTGCCCATCCACCACCACGGGTTCGGGCCGTCCTGTGACTGCACGGTGTGCTTGCGGAACGCCCACACACCTTGATCGTAGTAGTAGGCCTTCGGATAGCTCTGGCGCTCGGTCGACACCTGTCGCGGCCCACCGAACGTCTCGACCAGACCATCACTCGTGATCTGGAGCGCACGGTATGGGTGATCGTCGGCCGCTTCCCACACTGTCATCACGGAGTCGACGTCCGGCCTCTCGTCGAGGATGGTGAGCGCCCGGTCGATGATCGGGCCGTCGATGTAGACCGTGTTCCCGAGCAAAAGGACGATGTTCTCGAGGTTGTCGACAAGCGCGTCGACATACTCGACCGCGTGCTTGATCACGATGCCGTGATTCACCGAGTCGCCGCCGAGCTCGTCGGGACGCGGGATGATGTTGGCGCCGGCCTCGCGCGAGGCGTTCGCGATCGCCTCACCGTCGGTCGACACCCACACGCCGCCGATGCGCTGCGCTGCCTGGGCCGCTCGGATAGGGAACTGTACGATCGGCGCGTTCGCGATCGGGAGGACGTTCTTGTCGATGATCGACTTCGATCCGGCCCGAGCCGTCACGATCGCGACATTCATCGCGGCGGGTTATACACGTTCCTCACGGCCGGCCGAGTTGTTGGGAAGGGAATCAGCGGACGACTCTCGTCAATCACCCAGGTATCGATGGGGTTTCTGACTGGTTTAGCGCTCGCAATTTACAAACGCCGTCCATAGACTGGCGCCAAATCTGATCGCGTAGGGGAGCATGTGATGCGTTTATCAAAGGTATATCTCGTTGGAGTTGCGTTGCTGGGATGCCAATCGTCGGCAACCACGCTCCCCTCATCAGAGCCGGATGGCGAGCCGACGCCAACGTCGATGGTGCTCGTCCAGACCGAGCAAGAGATCCGCAACCCGGTCCGCAACGAGCGCCTCGCGTTCGTCGCGAAGCAGGGCGCGTTCCGCGGCAACTACGTCAATCACGATGCGCGGGTCGCCCGCGGCGTTGTCGGCGTGACGGCGAAGCGTGGAACCCAGCTCAGCAGCGACATCGCCTTCGAGACCCACGCGGTCTCGCGCGGCGAGCCGATCGCATCGACGCTGCGTGGCTCACGACTCTCGATGCTCGGCACGGTCGAGCTCGACCGCGGCTCGGTCGTCGAAGAGATCGAGAATCGCGAAGAAGGCGTCGAGCAGCGCTGGCACTTCGACAACGCGCCGTCGGGCACCGGCGACCTCGTCATCAGCGTCGCCGTCACGGGACACGCCAGTGTCGCGACCTCGAAGCACGGGCTGCACTTCCTCGCGGCCGACGGTCTCGGGTTTCGCTACTCGCACGGCCGCTGGCTCGATGGCGCCGGTGAAGCCTGGGATGTTCCGGCGACGTGGGAGAACGGCAAGATCGTCCTCCGCGTTCCGCAGCAGCTCCTCGACGTGACGGTCTTCCCGGCCACGCTCGATCCCACGATCGAAGCCGAAGAGGGCGTCGACGATCCGATCAGCGGCACGCTCGGCCAGAATGCCGTCGCACCCGCGATCGCGAGTCGCGTCGACGGCTTTCTCGCGGTGTGGGCGGACCAGCGCGCGAGCGCGCAGCACGACATCTACGCATCGCGCATCACGCCGTCCGGCGTGGTTCTCGACAGCCGCGGCATCCTCGTGAATGCGGCAACCGGCACGCAGACCGCGCCTGCCGTTGGCCGCGCGAACGAGCGTTACGTCGTCGCGTTCAGCAGCGCCGGTGATCTCGCCGCCGCAACCGTCGACGACGAGAACGTCGTGACGCAACTCGGCACCGTGCACGCGACGGCTGCGGTCGAGACTGCACCTTCGATCGCCGGCAACGGCACGAACGCCGTCCTCGCCTGGCAGTCTGGTAGCGACGTCTACCAATCGTTCTACAACGGCACGAGCTTCGGCGCGCCGGTCGCGATCGCCGCGACCGCAGCGAACGAGACCGATCCTGCCGTCGCCGCGAGCCCGATGGGCTACCTCGTGGTCTACGGCGATGACGCCGGTCTCAAAGGCCAGCTCCTCGACCTCGCCGGCGCCCCGTCGGGTACGGCATTCACGATCAACCTGAACTCGACGACCGGCGGCGAGCCGGCCGCGACGTTCAACGGCACCGACTACGTCGTCACGTTCAACATCGGCTCTGACGTCTACGGCGCGCGGGTCACTACGGTGGGCACCGTCACCGATCCGAACGGCGTCGCGCTTGGAAGTGGTGTAGGCCTCCAGAACACGTCGACGGTCAACTGTGACTCGAGCGCGTGCCTCGTCGCGTGGAACGACACGCGCGACCTCGCGACGACCGGCTACGACATCTACGGCCAGCGGTTCAACTTCGACATGACGCTCGAGGGGACAAACTTTGCGATCCAGACCGCCGCTCGCTACCAGGTCACGCCGGCGTTCGCGATCGGCAGTGCTGGCTACATCGGCGTGTGGGACGACGGCCGCACGGGTGGCAACTCGCAGATTATCGGCACGGGCGTGACGTCCGCCGGCGCGGTCACCGACGCTGTCGGCTTCGTGGTCACGCGCAACAACAACAACGAGCAGGAAGCGGTCACCTCGCACGGCCCGACGACGGAAGTTGTCGGCTGGGCAGATAGCCGCGTGCTCGGCAACGACATCATGACCGTGCGCTACAACGGCACCGGCGGCGCCCGCCTCGACGGCACCGCTCGGACGGTGAGCGGCGCGGAGCACGACCAGAGCACGCCTGCGGTCGTCTGGGACGGCACGAACTTCGTCTATGTCTGGAGCGACGCTCGCAACGGCCTCAACCGCGACATCTATGCCGCGCGCATGAGCACCGACGGCACCGTCCTCGATGCGACGGGGCTCGCGATCTCGACGGCGACCGGCGATCAGCTCGTGCCCGACGTCGCATCGAGCGGAACCAACTCGCTCGTTGTCTGGATGGACCGTCGCGCCGGCAACTTCGACATCTATGGCGCGCTCGTCACGGGCGCGACGGTGACCGAGATCGCGATCGCCACCGCGACCGACGACCAGGTGTCGCCGGCGGTCACGTGGGATCCGGTCAACAGCGTCTACGTCGTGGTGTGGAGTGATCCGGCGGGTGCGACGACCGACATCCTTGCGACCCGTGTCAGCGAGACCGGCACGGTGCTCGATCCGGGATACGTCGCCGCGACGACCGCACAGGGCTCGCAGGTTCAGCCGGATCTCGCGGTCTCGAGCGGCGTGATCATGGTCGTGTGGGACGATCGTCGTACCGACCCGGTCGGTGACATCTGGGGCGCGCGGATGACGGCTGCGAACAACACGCTCGTCAACCTCGATCCGGGCGGCATCCCGATCAGCTTCGTCTTCTCGGGCCGCCAGAACGCCCCGACGGTCGTCGGCCTGCAGGGTGGTCGTTGGACGGTCGCGTGGGTCGATCACCGCAACGTGCTGACGACCGGCACTGACATCTACGGTGTCGAGCTCACGACGGCCGGCACACCGACGGACAGCGCCGGATTCGCGATCTCGGCGAACACGAACAATGAGGGATCGCCGAGCTACCAGAACGACCTCAACGCGGCCGAGCGCATCGCGCTCGTCTACCAGACGTATCGCCCCGATCTCGGCACGACCCGCGTGTTCCGTCGTCTCATCTCGTTCGCCTCGGCGGGCAACCCGCCGGGTGTCACGTGCTCGGACAACTCGCAGTGCACGTCGATGAACTGCGTCGATGGCTACTGCTGCGACACGGCATGCGGCAACGGCGACCTCGCCGACTGCCAAGCCTGCTCGATCGCACGCGGCGGCACCGCGAACGGTACGTGTACGGTGATCCAGATCGAGTACATCTGCCGCAACTATGCCGACTTCCGCTGCGATGCACGCGAGTACTGCGACGGTACGAACCCGAGCTGCCCGGCGGACATCGGCAATCCCGACACGGCAGGCCAGTCGTGCACGACGTCGGGCGGCGGCGCCGGCATCTGTCCGGCGGCGGGCTCAGGTGGCGCACCGCACGTCTGCCAGTAGCAAACGCGCGAGTTGAAGCGAGCACGAGGACAGCCTCCTCGTGCTCGTCGTCTTTTTCGGCGCAGCGCGACGCGCCTGCGTCATAATGCAGAGCTGATGTGTACCTTTCGTTGGTTGGTGGTGGCGTGTGTGCTGCTCGGTTGTAAGGGCGGCTCTAACAATAACAACGACGCCCTCCAGCCGGCCGACGCCGCCGCTGACGGCGCGTCGAACGTGGATGCTGCGCCGGATGCAGCGCCGGATGCAGGGTTGCCTCCCGGCGCGCCGCCGATTGGCAGCTGCCGCCTCGAGTGGTGCTGGGTTTACCCGCTTCCGCAAGGGAACGCGTTGCGTGCGATCTGGGGCGCATCAAGCACCGACGTTTGGATCGCGGGAGATCGCGAGACGCTGCTCCGGTATCACAACGCGAGCTGGACCAACTACGAGATGGACGTGCGGATGCTGTGGGGCACGGCTGCGAATGATGTGTGGGCGATCGGGAACTCGGCGGTGTGGCGATGGAACGGCACGAGCTGGGCGACGTCACTCACCACGGGCGGTGGGCTGATCGGCGGCACGGGTCCGAATGACGTGCTGGCGCTCACGAGCGCCGGAACGAAGCACTGGAACGGGACCGCATGGTCTGATCGGCTGACTCCGACAGGTGCGATCGCGCTTGGCGGAAGTCCGGGCTCGCTGATGGCCGTGACGAGCAGCGGCGGGATCATGAAGTGGCTCGGCGCTGCGTGGGGCGTTGCTGATGGCGGCAGTCGCCCGACCAACCAAGCGGTGGTCATCGACGCAACGCACATCGTGATCGCGCAGGACGGAGCGGTGCAATTCTGGGATGGGCAGTGGGTGACCAATTCGCCACCCGTCTCGGCGAACTGGTATGCAATCGCGGCGCGCGCGTTCGACGACGTGTTCGTCGTCGGGATCCGCGATGGAGTCATCCATCGCTACCGCTGGAACGGCGCCACGTGGTTACCCGCTCTTGATCCGGGAGACACCGGCCGGCCGGAGGCGCTCTGGTACGATCCCGCGGGCTCGGTCTGGGCCGCGATGGAGAATGCAGAGGTTCGCACCTGGAACGGTACGGCGTGGTCGCGCAAGACCGTCGGCGACAACGCCGCGTGGACCGCGTTCGGCAGCGCCGAAAACGACATCTGGATCGCATCGGTTCCGTTTCCGTTCCGCAATCGTTTGATGCACTGGAACGGCACGAGTTGGAGCGAGGTCGCCGTGCCGTTCGGCGACATCTCGTATCGCTTTGGTAAGATGTGGGGCAGCGCTGCGGACAACTACTGGATCGCCGGTGGCAAGCGAATCTCGGGCGGGGATTGGGAGCGTTACCTGTTCCACTGGAACGGAACTGCCTGGTCGATCCACGGGCCGTTTGGCGTGACCTCTGGTGCGTACGGATTGGGCTTCGCTTCGGTGTGGGGGTCGGCGAAGAACGATGTCTATGCCGTCGCGCCCAACGCGCTCTATCACTTCGATGGCACGAGCTGGACCCAGGTCGCCGCGGTGCCCGGCGGCGTTGACGTGTTCGGCTCGGCCGCAAACAGCGTCTACGTGATCAGCCTGGCGGGCACCGAGCTGTGGCACTGGAACGGCTCCGCATGGAGCTCGAAGACGATGCCGGCGCGCTTCGATCAGGGTTGGGCGAACTCCGCGACCGACATCTGGCTCGGGGGCAACGTGCCAACGGCGATGCACTACGACGGCACCTTCTTCGTGAATCTCCCAGCGGAGGGGATGCCACTCGGGTCCGCCACCGAGATGTACATCATCAGCCCATCAGGGATCAGAAAGTGGCCGAGCGGTTTTAGCGGGACTTCCAGCTTGGTCGGTGACGGATTCTTTTCGCCGAATCACGCATGGCGCGCACCGAGCGGCCGCTTGTATGCCGTGAGCCCAGGGAAAGGTCTCCTGGTGCACTGAGGCTACGATCTCGTCAGCGGCGCGCTTCGAAGTAAAGCGTGCGCTGTCGTCGGGGCGCGAGCCGCGCGAGCGCGAGGACAGTATCCTCGCGCTCCTTTTTTTGGGCATAATCGCAGTGATGCGGGACGTTCGACTCCTCCTGACGGCGTTGGTGATGTTTGTTGCGGGCGGCTGCGGCGACGGCAATGGCAAAGGCGACGACACCGAAGAGCCCGCTGCTGCACTCGACGTCACCGATGAAGGCGGCACCGTCGTCACGGAGATCGAGCTGGCGCAGACGCTCGTGGGGCAAGACGCGTCGGGTCAGCTGCGGGTCGCGAACACGGGAACCGTCGCGACCGGTCCGATCGCGCTCTCGATCACCGGCGCCGCAGCGAACGACTTCATCCTCGATAACACGCTGACCACGTGCGCGGCGCGTGCGCTCGGCCCCGGCGAGAGCTGTGACATCGTCATTCGGTTTCGACCGACGGCCGCAGGCGAACGTCTCGCGGCGCTCACCATCGCGAGCAACCCCGGCGGCGAACGCACGATCGCGCTCAAGGGGCAGGGCATCATGCCCGACCTCCACTTCCATCCGACGTCGCTCGCGTTTGGCCCGCTCGAGATCGGGGTGGGAGCGCAGACCACGATCGAGCTTCGCAATGATGGTGCGACCGCGGTGCCGATCACCGCGATCGCGGTCGTCGGCGCCGGCTTCACGAAAGGTTTCTCGACGTGCGGCGCGATGCTCGCCGCGAGCTCGAGCTGCGACATCGCGGTGGGCGCGAACCCGTCGCTCGGTCTGACGACCGGCAGCATCAGCGTGACGAGTGGCACCGACGTGTTCAGTGCGCCCCTCTCCGCGCGCGGCCTCCAACGAGTCACCGTGACCACGAGCGGCAACGGTTCGGGAACGGTGACGTCCACACCCTCCGGCATCACGTGCGGAGCGACATGCACGGGTCTCTTCGAGGATGCGGTCACGCTCACCGCCGCGCCGGGCGCGGGCTCGCAGATTACGAGCTGGTCGCTCGCAAGTTGCGGTCAGTCCCCGACGTGCCTCGTGTCCGACGGCGTCACGGTCAACGTCAGCTTCACGCTGACCGGCACCGCGAGCCTCAATGTCACGTTCGTCGGCGATGGCACGGGCGAGGTCGAGGTCGTGAAGACCGGCGCGGGCGGTGGGGTGCTCGCGAACTGCTTCGGGACCTGCCCGATACCGGTCAATGCCGGAGACACGATCCGGCTGCGCGCAGCGACGTTCTCGACGTTCGGCGGCTTCAGCGACGGCTGCGTCGATGCAACCGCCCAGTGCTTGTTCACTGTGCAACCGGGCACGACGAACGTGAACGTCAGCATCCAAAAAGATCAGAAGGAACAGTGGACGCGGCTGATCCCAGGCGGTCAGCCGCGCGGCGTGGAGTTCGACGGTTCAGGTAACCTCATCATCGTCTCGAGCAGCACCCGGCTCGCGAAGCTGTCGCCGACAGGCTCGACGCTGTGGTCGCAAGATCACGTCGGTATCGGCGGACTCGACACGGGTCCCAACGACACGATCTACGTCGTGATCGGCTCAGATTTGAAGAAGCTCGACGCCAGCGGTGCCGAGATCTGGTCGCGGCCGACCATTGGCGGCGGCATTGGTCAGTGCCACGGCGTCGCGGTCGCGTCCGACGGTTCGGTCGTCACGCGCGGCGGCAATACGATCGAGCGCCGAGACACCAACGGCGCGCCGATCTGGACTCGCACATTCACGGGGTCCGGTCGCTGTTCGGTGGCGATCGACGCGAGCGGCAACGTGCTCGTTGACGTCCCGAGCCCGGGTGCCGGAGAGGGCACCGATGCCCGCCGATTCGCCGCCGACGGCACGCCGCTCGCCGACATCATGTACATCACGAACGGGTACAGAGCGATGCTTAACTCGGACCTCGCCGGCTCGGTGGTTGCGTGCGGGACCGGCAACAACCAGGCGCACATCAGCACCGGTGGGTCCTCGTCCATCGGCAGTTCCCCCGTGGCGCCGAATTGGTGCTCGCGCTCGGGCACCGACAGTGGTTGGGTGTTTCTTTACGGCGAGGCCGAGAACCGTCCGATGAGGTGGACCGCTCGGCGTGTCGGCCCAACCCCTTGGACGTTGCCGCGCTTCCCTCTGCAAGCGATTCCCGAGCGCTATGGAACCGAGCCGTCGAACGTCACGATCAGCACGACAGGGCGCATCGCAGTCGTCGGGCGCTACTGGGGCATCACCGTCTTCGAGACGGGCTGGGTGCAGGTCTTCGATCCCTGACCGCGCCGAACGTTCCGCTCGCGCTCAGCGATGCGCTTCGAAGTAAAGCGTGCGCTGTCGTTGGGGCGCGAGCGTGCGAACCGCCAGCGCGAGCGGAAGGAACGGCACGTTCTTCACCGCACGCGCGATGCGCTTGACGAGCTTCTTGGAACCGCGCTTGCCGCTCGCGAGCCGCGCGTTGACCTTGGCCTTCGCGCCTTTCGTGTACACGCCCAAGAGCGCGTCTTCGAGGTAAGCCGCGTACGGCGTCACCTCGTCCTCGGGGACGGGTTGCACGTGGACGTCGGTGAACCCGGCGGTGCGCAGCGTATGCGCGAGGGTCTCTGCCGAGAACCACAAGAAGTGATGCGGCGGGAAGTCGCCGAAGTTGATGCGGCGCTGGCGGTTCGCGAACAGTCGCTCGCGGTTTGGCACCGACCCGCACAGCATGCCGCGCGGCGCGAGGAGGTCGCGCGTGTGACCGAGAAACGCGAGCGGATCGGCTTGATGCTCGAGAACCTCGAACGCCGTGACGTAGTCGAGATTTCGGAGGTCACGCAGCGGTGCAGCGAGCGTCCGCGAGTCAGCGTCGAACAACGGCGTGGCCCACACGTTCGCGAGCCCGCGCTCACGTGCGACGGAGATCGACCGTTCGTCGAGATCGATGCCGTGCACCGCGAAGCCGCGCGCCTGCGCCTCGCCGAGGAACGAGCCCTCACCGCAGCCGATGTCGAGGAGCGTTCCGCGCTGCGCGCGTGCGAGGAAGAGTCTGTGTCGCGGGCGAAGAAAGCGCTCGCCACCGTGGCGCCGTTCGTACGTGTCCTCGTGGCCGTCCTCGTAGAAGCCAGGACGGATCACGCGCGGCGACCAGTATTCGCTCGCGCACTGCGGACAGTGAAAGCAGGTCCAGCGCTCGCGCTCGCGCTCGTGGGAGGTGAACGGCGCACCGGACGCCGAGCAGATCGGGCACGTTGCATCGGTCATGGGGCGATCCGTGGCAGGAAGCGAAGGCGCGAGCACGCGCCACCATACAACCACAACCAATCGGGCTGCCGCCGGATCACGCCTGCGATCAGCGCGAGGAGCGCCGCGGCGAGCCCGGCAACCGACGAGATCAGAATCACGACCGGGCCGGGCAGCGCCTCCGCGCGCAGCCAGAGCGCGCTTGGATAGACCGCTCCGGCGACGAGCGCGGTCACGAAGAGCGGCTCGACGTGCGCGGCGAAGAAGCCGCCCCACGAGAGATTCGTTCGGCGCAGGCCGAGGTACGAGAGCAGGAAGAAGTTGAAGTAGACCGCGATCGCGGTCGCCGCCGCGACGCCCTCGATCCCCCACTGCACGGCGTACAGCGAGCCACCGACGACCGTCGCGCCGTAGAACGCCGTCGCGGCCGCGACCGAGAACACGTCGCCCGCGGCACGCGCGATCGTCGCGCCGATCTTGAACGTCGTGCGTGGCAGCATGCTGATCGCGAGGATTTGAAATGCGAGCACCATGCCGGTCCAGCGCTCGCCCAGCAGCAACCGCACCAGCTCGGGCGCGAGGATCGCGAGTGCCGCGCTGGTCGGGAGCACGAACACCGATGTGCCGAAGATCGAGCGCCGGTAGACGCGGCCGAGTCGCTCTCGATCGTCCTGGATCTTCGAGAATGCGGAGAACAGCACCGCACCTGCAACATTGGAGAACGCTACCGATGGATAGCGCATCAGATCGATCGCACGCGTGTAGAGGCCGAGCAAGTGCACGCCGAGCTGATTACCGACGACGATGTGGTCACCTTGGTAGGCGAAGTAGCCGGCGATCTCGCCGAGCGTGTGCCCGGTTCCGTACGCCACGAGATCGCGTAGCGGCTCGCGTGCCGGCACGATGCGGTAGCGCATCGGCTGTAGGACGACGAGGAAGATCGTCGCCAGCGCCGACTCGACGAGATAGCCGACAACGAGCGACCACGGGCCGACGCCCGACGCCGCGCACGCGATGGCGGTCGCGGAGCCGATCGTGAACGCGCCGAGATCGATCAGCGCCAGCGCGCGAAACCGCATGCGCCGGCGTGCAACGGCCATCGGCACCGTGAATACGCCGCGCATCACGAACATCAGAGACAGCACCTGCACCATCGAAGTGAGGTGCGGCAGATCGTAGAAGTTGGCGACGAGCGGCGCGGCGACGACGAGGACGGTTGCGAGCACCAGCCCGAACAGCACCGAGAAGCTGAACGCTGCCTCGACGTGCTGATCGCTGAGCACCTTGCGCTGCACGATCGCGGTGCCGACGCCGGCATCCTTGAGAAACATCGCGAACGCGATGACCGTCATCGCGGCGGCGACGAGACCGAACTCCGACGGCGCGAGCAGGCGGCCGAGCACGGGAATCGTGATCAGCCGCAGCACGTTCGTCACGACGAGCCCGAGCAGGTTCCAGCTCAGTCCGCGTGCCGTCTGCTTCCCGAGGTTCGCTTCGGGCTCCTCCGCCATCTCAGTTCCCGATCGGCTCGTTCTCGCAGAGCGTGTCGGGCGGGCGCTGGAGTTTAGATCGCGAGGATCGAATACGAGCCGCCCGACTTCGGATCGCTGTACACGAAGATCCGGCGAATCGAGTCGGTCCGCGCGACGTCCACGGTCTCACCCGTACCCGGGCGCAGTCGCGCGTTGATCTCGACGACCTGCACATCATCCTCGCCGTACTCGATGCCGATGCGCGTGATCAGCGGCGAGCCTTCGACTGCCTCGATGCGGATCTGCCTGAAGGGTCGCTCCGGCTTCACGATCTGACGCTCGGTATGCGCGGGGTAGTTGTTGCCAAGCACGACCCAAGCAGGCCCTTCAGGCCCCGGTCCGGGGCCGGGTTCCTGGGGCATTGGGCGGCCCGGGCGCGAGACGGGACCGGCACCGGCCGATGCAACACAACCTGAAGCAATCATCGTCGCTGCAAACATAAGAACAAGGCGTTTCATAGGTCCTCCTAGGCACTGTAGACGAACTTCTCGTGCCGATATGCAGGGGCGGTATACCGGAGAATCTCCTGGATCGGTCCCGACGCGCCCTCACCTCACGTCCGCCTCCTCGTTGCGCTCTTAGTTTTCGCTCGGTTTGCTCTCGCGGAGCGCATCGAGCCGGCGCTGGATCTCACCGTCCCCGGCCGGCAATAGCCCCGTCGCGTCGAGTCGGCGCACGCAAAACCTCGCCTCGCTCATGTTGCCAACGGCAGTGTACGCGTCGCACAGCATGAGCCACGCTGCGATCTTGTCGTCGTGATGCCCGCTCCAATCGGAGATGTCTTGGAGCTGTACGACAACCGCGGCGTGATCCTTTGCCTTCACGAGGATCTTCGCGAGCGCGAGCCGGCACTGCTGGCTCGGCAGGAACTGGCAGCGGCGACGCGCCGCGCGCTCGGCCGGACCGAGCTTGCCGTGCTCGAGCGCGAGCTGAGAGAGGACCTCGGACGTGTGGAGGTCGCCGCGCACCGCGAGCACGCGCTCGAGCCATGCGAGCGCGAGATCGATCTTGTCCTCGCGGATCAGGATGCGCGTGACGGTGTCGATGTCGAGCTCCGTCGGGATCGCCGACGCCGCGTTCGCGACAGGGAGGGTGGCAGCGGCCTCGGTCAGGATCGCGCGAACGTCGCGGCTGCCGCGCATCGCGGCCGCGTATTCGGACTCGGCCTGGCTGAGGCGACCGGCACGCACGAGCAGGCGCGCGGCGATCCGATGCAGGCCGGCGTGCGTTGGGTGGAGGCGCATCGCGTGGTTGAGTAGCCGCACGCCGTGCGGATCATCGGCGCGGATGTAACTGCCGGCGAGCTGTGCGTACGCGTAGTAGTCGAGGGGGTGGCGCTCGATCGCCGCGCGGACCGTTTCGCGCGGCACGTTTGGTTCGGCGAGGGCCTCGTGGTCATCATCGATCGTGCGCGTGCGATCGGACAGCAGCACGACGCCGCCGCCGACGATCGCGAGCGCGAGCGCGAGCCGCGCGCCGTAGGTCGCGGGAACGCGGCGCACCTCGCGAAGCGGATGGTAGGTGAGCGTCGCGAACAGCACGACGACGGGCGCCGCGACACCGAGCAACTCGATTCCGAAATCGAAGTTCGACTGGAACGCGACGACCATGAGCGCGCCGAGCGCGCCCGCCGCCAGCGGGCCGTCGTTCCACCTCCGGATCGCGAGTAACAGCGCCCAGCCCGCCAGCAGCGCGAGCACGATGCACGCGGGGATTCCCCAGTCGACGATGGCCTGAAGTCCTTCGTTCTCGGCGTGCGAGAAGGTGACGACCGAGCTCGCCGGATGCACGCGCGTGAATGCGGGCTCGAACGCGCCGCGGCCCACGCCGACCCACGGGCTCTCTTCGACGAGGATCGTCGCCGAGCGCCACGCGGCATACTTGCTGTGTGGGTCATGGAGCTCGTCGAGCTTCGTGCTCTCGAGTTGCTGCATCATCGACCCCGCGCTCATGTAGACCGCGATCGAGAGGCAGCACAGGACGAAGATCGCGATCGGCACGGTACGCGTGTAAAAGCCTTCGCCACGCCGCCGCGACCCTGATGGATGCGTGCTGAGGCGCTGCGCGACGTAGGTGCCAACCGTGACGACGAAGCCGGCGCTGACGGCGATCACCGCACCTCGCGACATGCTCGCGAGCGTCGCGACGAGGCATCCGACAGCGGCGACCGCCCACACGATGCGGCGACTGTTCGGCTGCTTGGGATGCAGGAACAGTCCCATGCTCGTCACGGTACCGATCGCCATCAGGTTGCCCAGATGGTTCGAGTTGAGCAGCGGACCGAGGATCGGGGGTGAGGCGTGGCGTGGCTCGTAGAGACCGTACAGCGAAGTCGCGCCGACCAGCACGTGGATCCCGGTGACGAGCGCCGCGAGTGCCGCGAGCCCCGCGATCGATGCGGTCAAGAAGTAGCGGCCACGCTCCGAGGCCGCGAGGCGCAGTGAGACCCAAGCGAGGCCGAGTAGGGTGGCGAAGAACGCGGCGGCACGCAGGGTCCCCGGGACATCCATCGTGATCGTCGACGCGACGTCGACCCCGGCGACCGCGGCACCGTCACGGCGGTAGCCATCGAGCGTCTCGGAGAGACTCGTGATCAAGGCGTCCGGGAGCGGGACGAGCTGCAGCACCGTGACCGCGAGAGCGCCGCCGATCCCGAGCATGAGCGGCGACCGCTCGATGAGCCCACGGCGTGACGTCAGCTGCGAGAGCACCGCGAGGGCGACGACGCCGCCAACAACCGCCTGTCCCCAGCGCTGCGCAGATCCGAGCGCGAAGATCGCGACTGCGGCCGCGAGCGCGACGAGGCCCGCTGTGATTCGATCGCGACCACCCTTCACGGCTACCAGGGGCGCTCGGGAACAAAGACCTGATCGCCGGGCATCATCGGAAAGTTGGGTCGCGATCCCTCCGCGATCTTCTCGACTGGAATCTTGTAGGTCTCCGAGCGGCCGTCCAGCTTGCGGATCACCTTCACCATGTTCTTGCGCGCCATCGGAGCGAAGCCGCCACTCTGCGCGATCGCCTCGGTGATCATCATTCCGGGCGTGAACTTGATCGTGCCGCTCTTCAGCACTTGTCCGAACACCGAGAGCTTGCGCGAGTTGATCTCGACGATGGTGAGCGACACGATCGGCTCGTTCAGATATCCATCCGCGAGCTTCGCCCGGATCTCGTCCTGCACCTTACTCGCAGTCTTCCCGCCCGCGGTGATGGTGCCGATGTACTGGATCTCCATCTCGCCCGATGCGTCGAGCATGTACGCCGCCTTGGTCTGCCGCGTGCCCGCATAGACGACGAGCTCGACCTTGTCGCCGGGTCCTAGGGTGAGCTGCGAATCGTCGAGCGGCGCCGTCGTTGGATAAATGATTGGAGGGTTATCCCCAAAACACCCGAGGACGAAGAGCAAGACCAAGGCGAGGCGCGGCATGGAAAACGGTGAGTTTGATACCCGGCGCCACCACCGCGTTCAACTTCAATCGCCCTCCGGATGGACCGTGAGGACGAGCGTGAGAAGGAGCGTGAGACGTTCGTGTTTGAACGCCACGCACGTGCCCGACGTCTGATGCTTGGATTGACACGCTTCTTTGCTGCGAGCTATGGTCGCCACCAGGTCGAGAGAGTAAATGAAAACCCTAAGGAAATGCGTAGTTGTCGCGGGCCTCGTCTTCGGGGGACAGCTCTACGCGCAGACGCCGACTCCGGCTCCAGCTCCAGCTCCAGCGCCGGGTCCGACGGTCGAGGTTTCTGCCAAGGCGACGGTACGGCTCACGGTCGGTGAGACCACCGCCCGCGTGGTGGAGCTCGAGGCGCAGGTTCGTGTGGATACGCAACACGTCCAACATCTCCAGGCGCAGGCGCGTGTGGAGAAGGACGTGATCAAGCTCTCCTGCATCAACGATAAGATGGTCAAGCTCAAGGCCGAGGCGAACCTGTTCGACAAGGCGCGCGGCGAGCTCACTGCGGTTCTCGAGACCGACAACCGCGGCAGCGCGCTGGTGTTGGTCGAAGACGGCGCCGGGAAAGTGCACGAGCTTCGTCTTGAGGCGGACCGCTGCTCGGGCAAGATCGATCTGCCCATGGGGGACACCGGCAACAGCTTCACGCCGCCGATCATCCCCGATGATCCGACCACCGGCCTGCCGTTCGAGGACAACGGGACCGTGCTGGAACCGCCGGGCTACGCATCTCCGTATTCGTGATCTTCGTCCGCATTCATCCGGCTTGGTCCGAGACGCGCGACGGCCACGGTTTCAGCTATGGTGCGCGCCATGAGTAACGCTTCTTACAGCGAAACTATCCTTCGCCACTACCGCAGCGAGGTCGAGGGTCACGGGCTCGATGCATCGTCCACGATGCGCGACGACGTCACCCGTAACCGCGAAATCGAAGCGATCCGTTCGATGCTTCGTCACGTGGCGAGCCAGACGAACGTCAAGACGGTCGTCGATATCGGCTGCGGCAATGGCTACCTCCTGAACACGCTGCGCGACGAGTTTCCACAAGTCGAGCTCAAGGCCGTGGAGTACACGCCCGAGATGGTCGAGGTCGCCCGCACGCGCAACATCGAGCGATGCACGATCCTCCAGGGCGATGTTCGTCAACTCCCGCTCCCCGATCGTTCGGTCGACGTTGCGATCACCGAACGCTGCATCATCAACGTGATGGATCGCGCCGATCAGGCCACCTCGCTTCGCGAAGTCGCACGGATCCTCCGTCCGGGCGGCTACTTCATCTGCGTCGAGGCGTTTGTCGATGGTCTCGATACGCTGAACGCCGCGCGCGACGAGCTCGGCCTGCCACCGAACGAGCAACCGCACCACAACATGTGGTTTGACAAGGCGTGGTTCCGCGAGACCATCGCGCCGATCTTCGACGTCATGAACGAGGACGAGCACACCGAGCTCGCGCCGCCGAACTTTCTATCGTCGCACTACTTCATCAGTCGCGTGCTGTACCCGAGCGTCACGAAGCGCGAGGTTATCTACAACACGCACTTCGTGAAGTTCTTCCGATTCCTACCGCCGGTCGGAAACTACTCGCCGATCCAGGTCTATCTGCTGCGGCGCCGCGAGTCGTAGCAGCTCGCTCAGCCGACAGGCTTGGGCTCTTCGTCCGCGCCGTAGCCGTAGCCGTAGCCGTAGCTGTAATACGAGCGATCTCCTGCCTCGATGTCGTTGACGATGACGCCGAAGATCGAGCCGCCGACGTCGCGAATCTGACGCGTCGATCGCCGGATGTCCTCGCGAAGCGTCTTGTCGGCACGCACCACGAGGATCACGCCATCGACGAGCTTGGCCGCGACGACGGCATCGGTGACGGCCTGGACCGGTGGTGAGTCGAGGATGATGCGATCGAAGCGCGTGGCGAGCTCCGCGAGGACTACCTCGAAGCGCTTCGTCATGAGCAGCTCGGCAGGGTTTGGCGGGAGCGGACCGCAGGGCAGCACGAACAGGTTTGGAATCTCGGTCGTCTTGATGACGTCGTCGTAGTCCGTGTCCCCGAGCATCAGGTTCGAGAGTCCGTTCTGGCGCGGCAAGCCAAGCGACGCATGCAGGCGCGGACGTCGCATATCGGCGTCGATCAACAGCACACGCTGCCCACTCTGCGCCATGGTGGTGCCGAGGTAGATGACGCTTGTTGTCTTGCCCTCGCGTTGGTTCGCGCTCGAAACGATCAAGGTCTTGAGCTTGCGGTCGGCAGCGGAGAACAAGATGTTGGTTCGGAGCGATCGACAGCACTCCGCGATGAGGGACTTCGGATGCTCGTGGACGTAGAGGTCGCGGCCGCGGTCATCGCCGCCCTGATCGAGCATCGGAATGAAGCCGAGCACGGGGACACCGGCTGCCTGCTGCGCGTCGGCCGTGGTCTTGACAGTGCGGTCGAGGTACACGCTTACCAGCACGAGACCGAGTCCAAGGAACAGCGACAGCATGGCGGCGAACGCGATGTTGACCTGGACCTTGGGCGAAACCGGCTTGGTCGGCACTTTCGCGGGGTCCAGCGGCCGAACATATGTCGTGGTGATCTCGTTGTTCATCCGTCCGGTCATCTCGCTCGTCGATAGTCGGCTTCGCAGGATCGTGTACTTGTCCTCGAAGCTCTTCCTCGCGCGCTGCAGCTTGTTGTACTCGACGATCTTGGGTCCCAGGTCGAACGCTTCCTTCTTGTAACGCTCGACCTCCGCGCCGAGCGCGCGTTCCGTCGTCAGCGCAGCTTCGTAGTGCTCGGACACGCCACCGACGATGCGTTTGGCCTCGGATTGGAGCGCTGCATAGAGGTCTTCGACCTTTGCTTTCTGGCGGATGATCTCGGGGTTCTTCGCTCCGAGCTCCTTCTCTAGTTGGAGGAGCGCGTTGCGTTCCGTGTAGTACTGCGCGCGGAGCATGTCGAACGACGCGCTGTCGCCCATCATCAGAATCGGCGACTCGAGCACTTCGAGCTCGGAGGCCTTGCGCATGCGATCGAGCTTCGCGCTGAGCTCGATGCGCCGCGCGCGTGCTTCATTCATGCGAGCCGTGTACGCGGTGATGCTGGTGGAGACCAGGGTCTGCCGATCCTCGAGCGAGACTTCGTTCTCTTTTTGGTACTGGTGCAGCTTGGATTCGGTCTCCTCGAGCTTGAGCGCCGCCTCTTCGAACTCGGCCTGGAGCGCCTTCGACGCCTGGCGCGTATCCGTCGACAGCAGTCCCTTCGCATAGGCGACGTACGTCGTCACATGATCGTTCGCGATCTTGGCCGCGAGGTGCCTGTCCTCGCTGCGAACGTGCACGTACATGATGCGGTTCTGCTCGGGATACCGAATGGCGAGCGCGCTCTGGAGCCGCGAGATCGCGAGCTCGAGCTGCTCGTCGGGCTTCATCTTCGCCCGTTCTCCCTCCGTCAACAGCTTGGGGATCAGCTGGTGATTCTGGATCGTCTGGCGCACGAGCGTGTAGCTGCCCAACACCTGCCGTTGTTGCTTGTAGTACTCGAGCCCGCCGGTGATCCCGTAGATGCCGTTCTCACCCTGACCGAGCAGGTCGGGGAGCCTCGGCTCGATTTGTACCGACGCCGACGCCTCGTAGATCTTCGGCAGTCGGCTCGTGTACAAGATTGCCGCGACGACCGAGATTGCGACGAGCGCGAGCAGGGGAAACAGAAACCGCTTGAGTGCCTTGATGTAACGTCGAAAGTCGAAGCTGAGAAGCTCGCCTTCACCGGCACCGCCAGAGCTGCCGGGGTTGCTATCGAGATTCGCTGACACTTCGATCACGTTTGGTTCGGTTAGTGGTCACACGGGCTCCCTGCGTTCAGCCGGGCGGCCGTTGTACCAAACCCCCACAACAGATCAAGGTTCAGATCAAGCGCAGCTAACTTGTTGTCCCGAGGGACTAAAGTGCGGCGCGTACGCCGACCACGATCTCGTGCCGGACGTAGCTCGGATCATCGATCACCGTTCCACTCATGTAGCGGAAATCGGTGTCGACCAAGCTCAAGCGATATTCGATGACGCCCGCGAACCAGTCGCGAAAGCTGTAGCGAGCGCCCGCTGCGACCGCAAAAATCACGTCATCGCGCGTATTCGACGTAGCACCGCCGACGACGCCCATCACGCCCTGGTACTGGCGTAGGCGCACTTCGGGACTGACGTGCACCAGCAGCGGCACGAACTGTTGTTCGAGGTCGACGCGAAACGTGTGATCTCGGTAGAAGTTCGCGTTGATCGAGTCTTGATGCGTGTAGTCGTACATCATCGTGATGCGACCCGTGTGCGAGTAGCGATAGCCGAGCTGCACGCCGCCCATGACGGACGAGTAGCTCGGCCCGGAGTCGTAGAACCCGTTCGTGTAGCCGGCCCGCGCGATCACCGACGTGTTGAGAGACAACAGCGTCTGCACGCCGGCGGAGACGGTCAGGGGCGTCGAATCGATCTTCGTGCTCTCCGAGCCGAAGCCCGTGTAGTAACCCATCGTGCCGTCCACGAAGAACACCGTCATCGGACGGAACCGCCAGCTCACGGTCAGGCCGGCCGAGTGCTGCATGCGATTCGCGAACTGCTGGTCGTCGTCCTCGAAGTAATCGATCACGTTCTGGTAGTGAAGCAGTGTTGAAATGTTGCGACCGACGGGTGCGAACTGAAGTCCGAGCTGAATGCGATTGATGTCGCGATTCGTCTGCTGGCTCGACTCGAAGTTCGTCGAACGGATCAGCCGCTGAAAGTGCTCGAGATAGTGAAATGACCACGTACGGCGAGGGAATACGGTGCCTCGGAGCAGCGCCCCGACACCGAGGCCCCCTTGCTCCTGAACGGTGTCTTGGCCCGACAGGTACAGGTCGTACGAAAGGCGAAGGTCGGCACGATACTCCATCGTGCCGGGGTTCGTTGCGCCGTCACTTTCGCCGGACACTGCCAACCGCTGCGGAGACAACGATCCGGTGCCGATTTGACCGATGATTCGCAGGAGTCCTGCGGTTCGCGGTTGCTCGTCCGAAGTTTCGTAGAACACGTTCGAGACCACGCCGGTCTCGAGGCCGATGATCGGGTGAAGAACGGTGCCTTCACCGATCTTGATGCCCGGCCCCTCGACGATCGAGATCGGAGCGAGCGCACCCTCCGGGCTGATGCCGGGTGCGGTACTCGAGATCCCTGGCACGTTGTCCGGTGACCCATTGTCCGCCGACGCGCTCGCGGTCACCGCGAGCAAGCCAACACCGATCATCAATGAACGCTTCATAAGCAAAACCGCGGTCATCCTACAGACGGTTGAAAGGGAGGGTCAACCCGGGGTGTCATGATGGTGCATTAGTTGCTGCTTGCGATGCTCGCGTTCACGCTCGTCGCTGTGCGGTAACGCTCGCTCGAAGGATTCGCCGCGATCTGGGCTAGACTCTGCGCGCGTGAGGGCTGGAATCGTTCTCGGACTTCTCGGGTGGGTTGGATGCGAATTTTCAACGGCCGTTCCAGTCGTTGCCGATGCGCCACCCGACATCCTTGGGATGGAGATGATAATTCCGGCTCAGCGCACTCCCGGAGAGCGGGGGGTTTGGCGTTTCAATGAGGGCGCTGGCGCGCAGGTCCGCGACGCTGCAACACCGCCCGCCGCGTCTCCCCCCATGCACCTGACGATCGAGAGTCCCGGTGCCGTCACCTGGGTCGCCGGCGGGCTTCGTCTCGACTCGCGCGTGACGATCGCGTCAGATCCGAACCCGCACGTTGGCCGAGCGATCTCGATGTCGGGAGAGTTCACCCTCGAGATCTGGGTGACACCGCTCGATACGACGCAAGGCATCGACCCACCGGATGCGGGCGGCTTGGATTTCGCGTCGGTCGTGCAAGCTTCGGGAAGCATCGCTTCGAACAGCGCCATGATCACGCAGATCGGTGATCGATGGGCGGGACGCAGTCGCACGACCGCGACGACGGCAGACGCGAGTCCCGAGATCGCGGCGGTCTCCGGCAGCGTGACGACGGGTGCGGTCACACAGCTGGCGCTCGTCACGAGCACGAGCACACGAACGCTCTACGTGAATGCTGCAGCACACAGCTCGACGCCGAACGCTGCCGGGGCTGCCGTTTGGGATGAGAGCTACAAGATTCGAATCGGCGACGCGATCAACTACGATCGGCAGTGGCGCGGTACGGTCTGGTACATGGCGATTTATGACCGCGCACTCACGCCACAACAGATCATGACGAATCGTGAGGCAGGCATCGACTGCTCGGGGTGTTAGCGCATGCACGTCGTAGTCACGGGCGCTGCCGGATTTATCGGATCGCATACGTGCGAACGACTCGTCGCAGCAGGACACCAGGTAACCGGCCTCGATTCGTTCGATGACTACCTCTACCCGTCCGACGTCAAGCGCCGCAATGCCGATGCGCTCTCCAGGCTCGGTGCACGCTTCGCACTGGTCGAGGGAGACATCTGCGATCCATCCGCGGTCTCGAACGTCATCACGAAGGACGTCGATGTTGTCTGCCACCTGGCGGCGCTTGCGGGGGTGAGGCCGTCGATCGCGGCACCACTGCGGTACCTACGCACGAACATCGAGGGCACCGGCGTGATCATCGAGCGCATGCGCGCGCTCGGGTTAGGGAAGCTCGTGTTCGCGTCGTCGAGCTCGGTCTATGGTGCCAAGCCGGACGCGACGGTGGCGTTTCGCGAGGACGATCCATGCCTGACCCCGGCCTCACCGTATGCCGCGACGAAGCGCATGAACGAGCTGCAGCTGTCGGCCTACCGTGACCTGTTCGGGCTTGGTGTGTTCGCGCTGCGGTTCTTCACGGTCTATGGACCTCGCCAGCGTCCCGACATGGCGATCGCGAAGTTCGTCGCCGCGATCGCGCAAGGCACGCCGATCACGCTGTTCGGTGATGGATCGTCCCGGCGTGATTACACGTTCATCGCCGACATCGTCGCGGGTGTCGTCGCGGCAATCGAGCGAATCGAAGCGGGACGTTTCGAGATCGTGAACCTCGGTGGCACACAGACGATCTCGCTCGCAGAGCTCGTGACGACGATCGAACAAGTCGTCGGCAAGCGCGCGTTGATCGATCGCCAGCGCGACCAGCCGGGGGATGTTCCAGTCACGTATGCAAACGTCGACCGCGCACGTGCGCTGCTCGGCTACCAGCCGACGACACGTCCCGACGAAGGCATCGCGCGCTACTGGGAGTGGCTCCAGCGGTCATGATCGAGCCGGCGCTGCTGTTGGTGATCACACCGGCTCGCGGGGGACAACCGATCAGGATCGCGATCACGAAGCGGATCACTACCATCGGCTCCGACGGCACGGCGGACATCCGGATCGTCACCGCGCCACCGCATTGGGTCGTCGTTCACCGAAGTGATCAATCGGTGGAAGTCGTGATCGCAGCGTCGGGTGCCCGCCACACGCTCGCGCCCGGACAAGCGCTCGATGTCGATACGATGCGGCTCGGTCTGGAGTCCACCGCGACGACTCACGAGCGCGAGCAGGCGCTCGACGCGCTCGTCTCGGCGCTCGCGGCCGTAGATTCGGCGGAGCGAGGAGTCGAGCTCTTGCTCGAGGGACTGATCCGTACCGCCGGTGCGGACCTCGGTGCGCTCATTCTCTCGGACGGGGATTCGTATCGGGTCACTGCCGCGCGCGATCGGACCGGTGCGCCGCTCGAGAACGCCGCTGCGCTGCTGTCCGACACGATCGTGCGTGATGTGCTCGGTACGGGTGAGCGCGTGCAGCTCGACGACGTCGCGGCACACAGCCGGTACGGGGCAATCCCGTCGGTGACCGCTCTCCGCCTCGGCTCCGCGCTCTGTCTGCCGATGCGCCTCGATGGAAAGACGCTCGGCGCGGTGTTCCTCGCGCGGCACGGTCGCGCAGCCTTCGCGGATCCTGTCTTGACGGAGCTGCGTGTCCTCGCAGCCGTTTCCGTGCCGTTCATCGCGCAGCTTCGGCGCACACCCGCGACCACGGAGTCCACGCTCCTCGGTGAGTCGGCCGCGATCCGGCGCCTCCGCGAGCTCGTTCGCCGTGTCGGTCCAAGCGATCTCTCGGCACTGCTCCACGGGCCGTCGGGGTCGGGGAAGGAGCTCGTCGCGCGCGCGCTCCATGCAGCGAGTCAGCGCGCGGACAAGCCGATGGTCGCGATCAACTGCGCCTCGGTCGCGGCCACGTTGCTCGACGCGGAGTTGTTCGGCTATCGCAAGGGTGCGTTCACGGGTGCGGTGGCGGATCGCATCGGCTTGATCGAAGCAGCGCATGGATCGACGTTGTTTCTCGACGAGATCGGCGACATGCCGATGCCAATGCAGGCCGCGCTCTTGCGCGTGCTCGAGCAACACGAGGTCAAGCGTCTCGGCGACACCGTTCCCCGCACCGTTGATTTTCGGCTCGTCTGTGCGACGCATCGCGACCTCGAAGCGGAGGTCGAAGCGGGAAGATTTCGCGCGGATCTCTTGTTCCGGCTGCGCGAGGTGACGATCGCGGTTCCGTCGCTCGCCGAGCGCGACGACGACGTCACACTGCTCGCGTACACGTTCTTGCGTCAGACCGAGCTGCAACTCGGGCTCGTGATGCACACGCTTACGGATGACGCGCTGTCCGCGCTGCGCTCGTATGGTTGGCCTGGGAACGTGCGCGAGCTCAAGGCAACGATGCGCCGGGTCGCGATCCTCGCCGATAGCAAGCTCATCCGGTCGACCGACCTGGGGCTGCGCGCGCTCGTCGCCGCTCCCATGCAGTCATCGGCGCGTGAGGGTGCAGCCGCCGCCATGCTCGAGATCATCGAAGCGGCGATCGCGCCGGGGGCACCGGTGCAGGCACTCGCGACCTTGCGCGACGAGCTGGTGCGCCGCTATGTGATGCTCGCGCTCGAACGGAGTGGCGACGATCGCGAAGCCGCTGCGAAGGCGCTCGAGATCGGAGTGCGCTCGCTCTACCGGTACCTGTCGTAGCGACTGCAGTTTTCGCAGCCATGCTGCGGGAGCCGCAGGGTCTAGATTGATATTCAATCGAGATATCAACAAGTTACGCAGTGGCCCGCTGGCTGCACATTCTCCAGTTCGAAGTCGAAAGGCTTCTTCAGGAGAACATTATGAATATCAAGGCGCTCATCACTACCGCTGCAATCATTGGTTCGTCGTCTGTTGCGATGGCGCGCCCTGGCTTCACGGCAACCGCGGAGGCTTCGTGGAGCTACAACTACGGCGACCGTCCCGTGGTGCGTGACAACCGCACGTTCCGGCCGACGTACGAGCCGACGTACACGCACCCTATCCGCGTGCAGGACCCGATGATGTTTCCGGACAACAACCTGATCACGGAGGATGCGAGCACGTACAAGGGCCCGCTGCCGACCGGAGATGACGAGGGTTACTACGGGCACTACCAGTCGCGCTCGTGGTTGGCGATCACCGCTCCGACGCGCATCGATCGCGGCCGTCAGTTCGTCACCGATCTGCCCGACCTCGGCCGGTTCCACACGGTCCGCCTGCAGAACGTCACGGGGCAAACGAAGGTGGAGCAGGTGCTCATCCGCTTCAAGAATGGCGAGGAGCAACTCGTGAAGGTGAACCGCACGCTCGGCAATTGGAACCCGACGCTCGACATTCGCGTCGACGGTGCGCGGAAGATCCACGGCTTCGTCGTGTACGGCCGGAGCGCGCACGGCTCGGCGTATCAGATCCTCGCGCTGTAACGCTGTCTCTGTGTCGCTCGCTTAAACGAAGGCCCGCTCCGGCGGGCTTTCGACGTTTTCGGATCACTTCGGGTAGCGAACGCGCGCGGTGAAGACGTTCCTATCACCGGGGCCACTGACCGCGCCGCCGGTGATGACGAGGAAGTCGCCGGCGAGCGCGAGCTCGTGGTTCGTGCGGCCCATCGGCAGCGCGGCGACGGTGCGCCAATCGGCGAGCGAGCCGTCGTCCTGGATCTGCGCGGCGTAGACGCTGGTGACGCCGGCGGCGCCGAAGACCTGGCCGCGTCCGCCGGCGACGAAGAGGTAGTCGTCGACGGCGATCGCCTCGCCGAACGAGAGCGGTGCGGGGAGGGGTGTGGTCGGCCGCGCGGGCCCGATCGCGCCGGTCTTCGCATCGATCGTCGCGACGAAGACGTCCGCGGTGACCGGGTTGCCGGTGTCGCCCTTGTAACCGCCGAGCGTGTACGCGAAGCGGTCGGTGAACGCGAACTGCGCCTGCGCGCGGAAGCCGATGCTCCAGTCGTCGGTCGACCACGCGGGCGCGCCGGCGATCGAGGTGCGCAGCGTGACGGTCTTGTCGCCGTCGGCGGGGAGGACCGAGTCCATGAGGAGGAGGGCGGCGCTGCTCGTGATCGTCGCTTCGGACGAGGTGGCGATCTGCGGCAGGGTCGCGAACGGGGAGAGCGGGCCGAGCTGGCCGTTCACGAAGTCGGTGACGAAGACCTGGCGGGCGTCGGACTCGCGGTCGTAGAGACCGTCGAGAATGTAGAGGCGAATGCCGTCCGCGATCGCGACCGCCGTGGCCGTGCACTCGGTGACGGGGGAGGGCGTCTTGCCGACGAGCGCCCACGTGATCGTGCCGTCGGGCGCGATCGTGCCGGCGTGAATCTCGTCCGTTTTTGCGAACGTGTCGCCGACCTTGCGGTTACCGCCGACGACGAACACGGTGGCATCGAGTCCGGTGCTGCAGTGATTCGCCCGTGCGACGGGGAGCGGCGCCGCAGTTTGCCAGGGCTCGACCTCGCCGGTCGCGAGGTTGACCGACGCGCCTTCAGAGGTGCAGCCGGCGGCGATTAAGAGAGCGGCATGGATTCGCAACACGCGCGCAACTTCATCCGGGCATGCTCGACGAGCAATGAGGATGATGTTGCAACGCCGTGTCAGAAACACGACGGCACGAGCCGGCACGCGCCCGCGTAATTGGCGGGAATCGCGCGAAGCGGCGATCGGCCGACCGTTTGCTTCTGTCGGCGGCGGCATGCGCGCGTTGATCCTCGTCGCCCTCGTTGGCTGCTCGTACAGCCCCGACAGCTTCTCGTATCCCGGCCGGTATTTTCCGGGCCAGCGCGTGACGGTCGGCTGCCTCGACATCTCCGTCGACCGCCGCGCCGACCTCAAGGAGAACGTCGCGGTCATCGATTACCAGTTCGGCAATCGGTGCGACGACCCGGTTGTCGTCGATCTCTCGCGCGTGCCGGTGTTCGGCCGCACCGCGGCGGGCGAGGAGCTGACGCTGACGCCGTACGACCCGCGCTTCGAGATGAGAGAGCTGAAGCTCGACGCTCGGCAGGCGGGCGGCGAGGCGATCGCGTATCCGACAAACGAGCCGATCGTTCAGATCTGCGTCGATGCGGCCGCGCTCGCCGACGCGAAGCAGTCGCGCCTGATGTGCTTCGCGACGAAGCTGCCGCCCGCGACGCCGCTCGAGGAAGATGCATTTCGCGCGTTGCCAGACGATCCCGACGCCGAGCCCGTGCTCGAGCACGAAGAGGTGAGGCCATGAAGATCGCGATGACCCTGATGTTCGCGGCGAGCGCGCTCGTCGCACGCGTGCACGTTGCCGACGCGGGTAGCTGCGGCGGTGGTGGCGGCGGCGGCGGTGGCGGCGGCGGTGGTGGAGGTGGCGGCGGTGGCGGCGGCGGCGGCAGCAGCGGCTGCAGTGACTCGACCGACGTGCACGGTTACCGGAACTGCACGAAGTACGGCAAGTGGTCGACGACGACGCAGATCCCGCTCCTCATCTTCGAGTGGGGCCTCGCCGTGCAGACGTTCGACAATCCACTTCGCGAAGGCACGGGCTCCGTCGCTCACGAGGGCGAGCACTTCACGTATCGCGTGAGCAACCCCAGCCGCGGCGAGGGCTCGCAGGAGCGCGCGGTCGCGGTTGTCACGAGCGCGCGCATCGGGATGGGCTCGCGCATCGGCCTCTATGGTGCGGCGGAATTCGAGATCGGTGGCCTCGTGCACGAGCCCGACCGGCGCGCCGAGATGACGTCGACGGGCATGTACGGCGCGCCAAAGCTCGAGGAGCAGAGCGCGCTCGTGCTGGGCGCGCTCGGTGTCGTCGGGTTTCAGCGCGGCACGAAGCGGATGTTGCTGGGCGCCGAGCTCCTCGCTGGCGTGCGGTCCGTGTCGTACAGCTATCGCTCGCAGTACCTGTCCTGCGTGCAGACGACCACGGTCGCCGTCGCGCGCGGCGTCATCGAAGCCCGTGCGCGGGCATCGTATTTCCTGACGCCGATGATCAGCCTCGGTGCGCAGCTCGGCACGAGCGTGATCGACGAGCGCGACTGGAACGTAGGTGTATTTCTGGGCGGCTACACCCGCGCATTCGCTGCGTCTCGGTAAGCGCTATCCCGACGCTAACCGCAGCTTTGGGTGGACCGGCCGACCCACCAAACATGGCGAAGAAGAGTTTCCGCGAGACGACGTGGTTCAAGATGGGCCAGGCCGAGGAAGACACCAGCGACGAGGCCGTCGTGCCGCTTCCGATCGAAGACCGCTACACCGAGAGCGCCACGGCGGAAGACTCGCGCGCGTTCGGGCTGCACACGGGCACGACCGAGTACGTGGCGACGATCCACATCGAGTCTGACGACGACGTTTCGATGAAGGCGCTCGTGAGCGAGATGAAGCATTCGAAGCGCAGCATGCTCGCGATCGGCGCCGGCATCGCCGCCGCGTGTACGGCGTTCGCGCTCTACTTGATCTAGATCTCGAGCTCTTCGCCTTCACGCGCGGGCGTGAGGACGATCGACTTGCCACCACGCTCGTCGAGCGCCGCGCGGCAGGACTTCGCCATCTCATCGACGTCGTCGTCGCTGTAGTCCTGATCGTAGTGGAACATCACGAGGCGAGCGACCTTCGCCGCCGTCGCGACCTGCGCCGCGTCCTCGTACGACGAGAAGCCGCGGTTGCGCCGCGTCGCCTGATCGTCGGGCTTGTACGTCGTGTCGTGCAGGAGCACGTCGGCGCCGCGCAGGAACGCGATCGTCTCGGCGGTCGGCGGCGTGTTCGGAAACGGCTGACCGACGTCGGAGCAGTACACGAACGAGCGGCCGTCCTCGACGATGCGAAACGCGAGCGCGGTGGTCGCGCCATGCGGGTGCTCGCGCGCGGTGACGGTGAGGCCTTGGGCGTCGAACTGCGTGCCGCACACGGCCGCGCGAACGTCGAACTTCGCCGAGAAGTTCTTGAGCGACTGCAGCGGCGAGAAGTTCGGATCCATCTGCCCTTCGAGGATCTCCTCGAGGACGTTCGGCGACTGGCCCGGGCCCCAGACCGTGAACTCGTTGCCGCCGATGAAGACCGGCGCGAAGAAGCCGAGCCCCTGGATGTGATCCCAGTGCGTGTGGCTGAGCAGAATGGTCGCGCGGCCCTGGCCCTTGCCGAATGCGCCGGCCATCAGCGTGTTGCCGAGGTGCATGAGGCCCGTGCCCATGTCGATGATGATGAGCCCGCCGGCCTTCGTGTGAACCGAGACGCACGCGGTGTTGCCGCCGTAGCGAATCGTGTCGGGGCCGGGGGCGGGGATCGATCCGCGCACGCCCCAGAAGCGAATCTTCATCGTTCGTCCCCCAACGCGATCTCGAGGCCCTCGAACGCGCTCACGAGCTCGAAGCGATCGTTCGCCTGGTGCACCACGTTTCGATACGTCGCGAGGATCTTGTCGTTCTCGTCGTCGGAGCGCATCGGCGCGTGATGGTAGAGGCACAGCCGCTTGACGTTCGCATCGCGCGCGATCGCGATCGCGTCGTCGGGATGCGAGTGGCCCCAGTGCGGGCGCGCGCGGTATTCGTCGCGCGTGAACTGCGTGTCGTAGATGAGCAGATCGGTGTTCTTCGCGAGCGCGACGACACTCGCGCGCATCTGCGCGAGCTCGGCGACGACATCGGGAGGCAGCGGCTCGTCGAGCGACGGCGGTTGCACGATGAACTCGCGGCCGAACAGGATGTCCGCGAACGGCGCGGTGTCTGCGCAGTACGTGACCGACGCGCCGTCGACGTCGATGCGATATGCGATCGCGACCCACGGATGATTGAGCCGCGCGCTCGTGATGTGCGCGTTGCCGATGTCGAAGCTCTGACCCTCGATCAGCTCGCGAAACTGCATGTTCGCGTGCATCGCCGAGAGCGGCACCGGAAAGTACGGCGAGTCGTGCTGCTGCGAGAACACCGCCTCGAGGTGCATGTCGCGCGAACGCGCGTAGATCTGGACCTCGTTGCCCGCGCGATACAGCGGCGAGAAGAACGGCAGACCTTGGACGTGATCCCAGTGCGTGTGACTGATGAGGATCGCGGTCTTGCCCTTGCCGTCGCCGAACGACTCCTCCATGAGGGACTTGCCGAGGCGACGCAGGCCCGTGCCCGCGTCGATGATGATCGGCGAGCCACCGCGGGGGCGGACCTCGACGCACGACGTGTTTCCTCCGTACCGAGCGGTCGACCGACCGGGTACAGGAATCGAGCCGCGGACTCCCCAGAACCTGACCTTCATGTTTCGGGGCGTTGACGCGCCACTCGCGAACCTAACCCCGTCCTTTTACTGATTCTAGAAGAGCTTGCGCGAATCTAGAAGGATCGTCACGGGGCCGTCATTGACGAGCTCGACACGCATGTCGGCCGCAAACTCGCCGGACTGCACGCGTTTGACCCCACCTGCCGCAATCTGCTCCAGGGACGCCTCGTACAGTGCCTTCGCGGCGGCCGGCTCGAGCGCACCCGTGAAGGCTGGTCGGCGACCCTGGCGGGCGTCGCCGTAGAGCGTGAACTGCGAGACCACGAGGACGCCGCCGGCGATGTCGAGGACGGAGCGGTTCATCTTGCCGGCGTCGTCGGCAAAGATCCGGAGGTTCACGATCTTGTCGACGATGTACTGGAGGTCGGCCGGGCCATCGCCCGCGCCCGCACCGAGGAAGACGAGCAGGCCCTGGTCGATCTCGCCGGTGATTCGCCCGTCCACGGTGACGCTTGCGCGCAAGACCCGCTGAACCACTGCTCTCACCGGGTGATTCTACGCACATGACGTGGGCAACCCCAGCGGCTTTACCCGGGTCGAACCTGCCGCTAGGATGCCCGCGCTCATGAGGTACGCGTTCGTTGTCGCGCTGTTCGTCGCGATCGGTTGCAACAAGGAGATCGGCGACGACTGCGTCGTCAGCTCGGACTGCAGCCCGAGCGGCGACCGGTTCTGCGACTCCTCGTCGCGCGGCGGCTACTGCACCATTCAAGGTTGCGACTTCAACACCTGCCCGGACGAAGCCGTCTGCGTGCGGTTCTTCACCGGCAGCTTCACGAACCGGCCGTGCGATCCGACGGCCACGCAAGAGTTTAACGGCTGCACGCTCGACGAGCTGTGCTCGCTCATCGGTTCGTGCGTTCCGCGCTCCGCCGAGCTTCGGTTTTGCATGAAGAAGTGCGACGACGACGACGACTGCCGCGATGGCTACGAGTGCCGCGACCTCACGGACATGCGCGCCCGTGGCGGTGAGCCCGTGATGTCCCCGGGCACGCCGATCAACGATGAGACCGCGGAGAGATTCTGCGCGACCGCCGGACGTTGAGCGTAGGGGAGCGTCGCCGTCTGACGACGCGACCGCGAAGCTGATACGTTGAGCGTAGGGGAGCGGCGCCGTCCGGCGACGCGACCGCGAAGCTGATACTTGATACGTTGTAACGGTGTCGATCGGTACGTTCCTGTTGCGGCGCCTCGCATCAGGGGCACTCGCGATCCTGGGCGTCTCGATCCTGACGTTCCTGCTCTTGCACATGGTGCCGGGCGATCCGGTCGATCACCTCGCGGGCGGTGAAGCGACGGTCGAGCAGCGGCAGAAGATCGAGAAGTGTATGGGCCTCGACCAGTCGATGGCCCGGCAGTTCATCACGTTCCTCGGCCACATCGCCGACGGCACGCTCGGTCATCAGTGTCCCGATCCGAAGGGCAAGCCCACCGTCGCGGCGCGCCTGCTCCAAGCGTTGCCGCACACGGCGCTGCTCGCGTTCGCGGGCATGATCGTCGCGCTGATCTTCGCGCTGCCGCTCGGCATCATCGCGGCGATCCGGCGCGGCTCGTGGGTCGACACGCTCGCGACGACGACGGCGCTCTCGGGCATCGCGGTCCCGCAGATGATGTTCGCGCCGCTGCTCGTCCTCGTGTTCTTCGCGACGCTCGCGTGGTTCCCCGGTCCGACGGAGACCGGCTTCGCCGCGCTCGTGCTGCCCGCCTTCGCCATCGGGACGCACCTGATGGCGATGCTCGCGCGCATGACGCGGTCGTCGCTGGTCGAGGTCCTCGGCGAAGACTACGTGCGCACCGCGCGCGCGAAGGGCTTGCCTGAAAGCCGCGTGATCCTCGTGCACGCGCTCCGCAACGCGCTCCTGCCCGTCATCACGATCATCGGCCTGCAGTTCGGCTCGCTGCTCTCGGGCGCGATCATCGTCGAGAACGTGTTCTCGCGGCCGGGGCTCGGCTCGACGCTGTTGCAGGCGATCCTCGAGCGTAACTATCCCGTCGTGCAGGGCACGGTGCTCGTGATCGCGACGATCTATGTCCTCGTGAACATCCTCGTCGATTTCGCGTACGGGCTCGTCGACCCGAGGATCCGCCACCAATGAAGGTGTCACCGAGCGCGAAGATCGGCGGCGCCATGCTCGGCGTGTTCGTCCTCGCGGGCGTGCTCGGCCCCTGGATCGCGCCGTACGACATGAGCGTCGTGCACGACACGACGAAGGAAGCGTTTCAAGGCTCGTCGGGCGCGCACTGGCTCGGCACCGACTCGAACGGCCGCGACACGCTCTCGCAGCTGCTCTGGGGTGCGAGCAAGGCGCTCGTCCTCTCCGTCATCGTCGTCGCGATCAGCTCGACGATCGGCCTCACGATCGGCACCATCGCGGGCTGGTATCGCGGCTGGGTCGACGAGGTCCTCATGCGCTTCGTCGACATCCTGATGTCGTTCCCCGGCATCTTGCTGAACATCGCGATCGTCGCCGTCGTCGCGAAGCCGGGCCTCGGCGTCATCATCCTCGCGCTGTGCGCGAACGGCTGGGTTGGCTACGCGCGCGTCGCGCGTGGCCAGGTCCTCGCACTGCGCGAGCGCGACTATGTCACCGCCGCCGTCGCTCTCGGTGCATCGAACCGCCGCGTGATGTGGCGGCACTTGATTCCGAACCTCATGGGCCCCGCGATCGTGCAGATGACGTTCGGCTTCGGCGGCGTGATCCTCATCGAAGCAGCGCTCGCGTTCCTCGGCCTCGGCCCCAATCTCGACTACACCTGGGGCGCGATGCTCGATCAGTCGCGCCAGCTGATCTTCCTCACCGACTGGGTCGTCGCGTACACGCTCGTCCCCGGCATCGCGATCATGTGGGTCGTGCTCGGCGCAAATCTCTTGGGCGATGGCCTGCGCGATCGGCTCGATCCACGCCAGCGAGGACGCGGCTGATGGCGATGCGCGTGCGCGTCTGCCGCCTCGCCGACGTCGTGCCCGGCGAGCTAAGGTCGTTCCAGGTCCCCGGCGTCACGTGGCCGGTGATCGTCACGTTCGTCGACGAGGCGCTCGTCGCGGTGCCCGGCGTGTGCCCACACGAGGACGTCTCGCTCGCGACCGGCGACCTCGACGAAGGCACGCTCACGTGCTCCGCCCACGGCTATCGCTTCGATCTGCGCACCGGCCGCTGCGGTCACGACCCCGCGCTCGAGCTGCGCCGGTACCCGATCACGCTCGTCGGCGACGAGCTCTGGGTCGACCTACTCTAGGCGATCGAGATCCGAGTCGGCGCCGCAGAAGAACCAGCGATCCGGGTCGACGAAGCGGCGATCGCCGTCCTTCGGGATCATGCAGAGGAATGGCTTGTTTTCGCGCTCGGTGAAGCCGGAGCGCCACATGTGGCGCTTGCGCCCGTCGAGGGTGAACAGCTTGATGTCGGCGATCCGCGCGCTCGTCTCCTCGGCGCCGTACCGCGCGATCGCGCGCAGGCACGCGTGCCACTCGCCGGGCAGCGCGAACAGATCCACGATGCGCAGCGTCTTGCCTTCGTGCATCGTCTCGAGCGCGCACGCACCGAGCGCCTTGCCCTTGCGATCGACGATCACGAAGGCCGGCTCGGCGCCCGCCGGCGCGGCGAGAAACCGCCACGTGTAGAACGGCGCATCGCGCACGCACGCGAGACGCAGCTCGTGCTTCGCCGCATTCCAGATCTGATCGACGCGCTCGTCCATCGGCTCCATCGGCTCGAGGCGCGCGGTGCGCCGCGGCTTGAGCGCGCTCGCGATCACGCCGTCGAAGACTCCGGATGATAACGCCGACAGGTTGAGCGCGGCGCCGCGCAGCGGGCGAGCCCACCGCGTGACGGTGCCGACCTCGCGCGAGCCGCCGTGCTTGAGCGGCGTGAGGTTCATCGCGCCGGGTGCGCCGTACATGCAGCCGATGCGCTGCGCCTGCATGTCGCGACGCGAGGCATCGTGCAACAGCCCACCGAGGCCGCGGCGACGGAACGCGGGACGCACGTAGCCGTCACCGCCGAGCGCGCCGAGGACCTGGCCTCCGTCGAGCCACATGCGAAACGGAAAGAACGACGTGCAGCCCGCGACCTTGCCGTTCGCCGTCGCGATCCACGTCAGCGCCTTGCCGCCGGGATTCGTCTCGTAGAGCCACTGCCACCGCGCGTAGACATCGACGCCGGGGATCATCTCGCTGACGAGCGCGAGGACCTCTTCTTGATCGTCAGCGGTGGCGAGGCGCACTTCGAACATGCGCCGGGACTCTACTACTTGTAGTCGGGCTCCACGATCTTGACGTCCTTGATACCTGCTTCGGAGAACGCCTTATCGAGGTGGACCTTGTCGCCCAGCGCGACCACGATCTCCTTGCTCGGATCGAGCTCCGTCTTGATGAGCGCGCGGATCTGCGCGGGCGAGACGGCGGCGAGCTGCTGCAGCATCGTGTTGTAGTAGTCGCCCTTCAGGTTGTACATCGCGAGGAAGCCGAGGCGGCCCGCGAGCTCTGCGGTCACGGTGGACTCGGCCATCATCCCGGTGATGAGCTTGCGGCGCGCGCGGACGAAGTGCTCGTTGAAGTCCTTGTCGCCCTGACGGAGACCGTCGAGGCTGTCGCGGATCGCCTTGATCGATTCACCTGCGCGCTCCGCGTCGATGGTGCCACCGACGACGGCGCCGCCGCGCAGCATGTATGACGTCGGACCGACCTTCGCCTGGCGCGCGAACACGAGGCCGTACGTCGAGCCGAGCTTGAAGCGGATGTCCTGCGCACGCAGCGAGAGCATCTCGCTGAGGACGCGCCGCGCGGCTTCCTGACCGTCGACGCCGGCGGGCGCCGGATACGCGATCGTCACGGTGACCTGCTGGTCTTCCTTCTTCTTCTTCACGCCGACGAACACCGGACCGGTGCGCTCCGCCGACTTCGCCTCGACGGGCGGGTCGACGGTCCCCTTGCCCATGTCGCCGAACACGCCGCGGACCATCTTCTCCGTCTTCACGGGATCGAAGCTGCCGACGAGAATCAGCGTCGCGTTGCCCGCGCGGTAGTGCTTGTCGCGGAAGCTATCGAGCGAATCTTTGCCGATCTTGCCGGCGATGTCGGGCGTGAGGATCGCGGTCTTCGCGTACGCGTGATCGGGACCGTAGAGGGCGCTGACGACCTGACGGATGTATTCGTTGGTCTCCTGCGTCGACGGCAGCTTCCAGCTGTCCTTCGTCCGCTTCTGCCAGCGCTCGATCCCCTCTTGCGAATACTCGCCGGCCTTCATCATGCGCTCGAAGCCCTTCACCATGACGTCGAGGTAGATGTTGATGCCCGACGTTCCGCAGACCATCGAGTCGTCGTCGGTGCCGCACTGGATCTCGATGCCGGTGCGCGAGAACACGTCGGTGTTCTGCTTGCGGTTCGGATCCATGTCACCGACGCGCGAGAGGAAGCCACCGGCGGCGGCGGCGAGCGCGGGATTGTCAGGCGTCGACGCGTCGCCGGCGTTCTTGAAGATCATGCGCGCGGTGACGAGCGGCATCGCGTGAATCGGCAGCATCACGACGTTCATGCCGTTGCCCATCGTGAACCGCTGCGCGCTCGCGAGCGTCTTGAGCTCGGCGGCCACCTTGAGCGGACGCTTGGCTTCGTTCGGATCGATCGTGGCGTTCGCCATCACGTGCTCGCCCTGCGCCTTGAACGTCACGGCCGAGCGCTTGTCGCCCTTCAGGCCCTTCTCGCTCGGCTTGACGAGCACGATGCCCGCCTTGTCCCAAACGAGCGCTTTCTTCGTCGCGGATGCGACGCGAGCGCCGTCGAACTTGTCGATCTTGTCGAGCGCGTGGAACAGGTACATCTTGTCCGACCCGAACTCCATGTCCTTCTCGTACTGCACCATGAAGCCGACCTGCAGCGTGCGGCTCGGCAGTGCCTCGAAATCACGGATCTGGTTGGCCTTCGCGCGATTCTTCTCTTCTTCGAGCTCGGCATACGAGCCTTCGTCCCAGCCGCGGTACGCACTCTCGGCGGCGCGCTGCGCGAACGCGAGCGCTTCGTCGACCTTGCCGAGGCTGCGGAGCTCGATGCGCGCCGCGAAGATCGGCGCGAGCTGACCGCCTAGGAAGCGCGGCTGCACGCTGTACGCGAAGCCGTATTCGTCGGCCTTGCGGGCGATCCGGCTGAACGCCGAGAACGCACCGAACCGCGCCGCTTCACCCTCGGGCGTGTTCTGCGGCGGCAACGCCCAGCCGATCCATAGCGTGGGCCGCTCGACGTCGGCTTCGATCTCGACCTTGTCGTGCTTCGGCGTGAACGCGGCGACATCGGTGCGCGGCGCGGCCTTGCGCTTCGGAATCTTGGTGAACCACTTCTGGATGCCCGCGACGGCGGTGTCGACGTCGATGCCGCCCGCGATGATCACCGTTGCGCGCTCGGGCGCGTAGAAGTCCTTGAGGAACTTGCAGGCCTCGGACAGCTGCATGCTCGCGATCTGTGCGTCGTCACCGCCGACGCTGCGCTCGTACGCGTGGCCGTTGGGGAACAGCTTCTCCTCGACGAGTTGCTCGATATACGAGTCTGCGCCCGACTGCGCGCGGATCTCGTTGCGCACGACATCACGCTCGCGCTCGAACTCGGGGACCGGAATCGTCGAGCAGCCGAACGCCGGCAGCTCGGGCGTCGCGGGCAAGTCCGCCGCGAAGTACATGCGCATCGCTTCGATCTTCAGCATCGCGTCGAAGTTCTCGCTGCGCACCGTCGTCCAGTAGTGCGTCATGTCGGCTGCGGTGAACGCGTTGACGAAGGTCGCGAGCTCGAGGAGCGTCTGGAAGATCGGCGGTGTCGTCGGCCCGTCGGGGCGCATCTGGAACATCAGGTGCTCCGCGAAGTGCGCGAGCCCGGCCTTGCCGACCGGATCTTCCGCGGCACCAACTTCGTAGTGCACGTCGACCTCGACGAGGTTCGTCGTCGGGTCGGGGATGATCACGAACCGCAGCCCGTTTACTTCGAGGACGCCGCGTCGCTCCGCACTCTTGAAGGCGAAGCGAGGGTTCGAGTTCCCGCACGTCGAGAGCAACAGCATGGCGACGACCCAAGCCATGCAGGTCGAGATCTTCTTCATCGGGCCGGATCTTTGCCAACTCCGCACCTTTTGCAACAGGCGTCAGAAGCCGTGTTCTGTCCGTCGAGGCGAAGCCACCTCAAGCTGCGACACAGGATGATGTCGCACGGGCGCTAGGGGCTCCCAATCGGGAAGCTTCTCCACTATGGTCCGACGCGATGTCTGGCTCAACCGACCGCGCGTTCTTCGGGCACCCCAAGGGCCTCGCGAACCTGTTCTTCACAGAGATGTGGGAGCGCTTCTCGTACTACGGGATGCGCGCGTTCCTGATCTTCTACCTCGGTGCCCCAGCGGAGCTCGGTGGCCAGGGCATGTACGACAAGGTCAAGGATGCGCCCCTGCCGATCGCCGGCGCGATCGTCGGCATGTTCGGCGCGTCGGTGTATCTGCTCGGGTTACCCGGCGGTTGGATCGCGGACCGCTTCCTCGGCCAACGCAAGGCGGTCACGATCGGCGGCATCGGGATCGCGCTCGGTAACGGCGTCCTCGCGATCCCGGGACTCGGCGACGGCATGTACATCGGCCTCGTGCTCATCGCGATGGGCACCGGGTTCCTGAAGCCGAACATCTCGACGCTCGTCGGTCAGCTCTACGACGAGGACGATCCCCGGCGGGACAGCGGCTACACGATTTACTACATGGGCATCAACATCGGCGCGTTCTTCGCGCCGCTCGCGTGCGGCTACCTCGCGCAGGATCCGTCGTTTAGAGGGTTTCTCGTCGAGCAGGGCATCAACCCGAACCACTGCTGGCACTTCGCATTCGGTCTCGCCGCGATCGGCATGGTCGGCGGCCTCATCCAGTACACGCTCTGGAACAAGTGGCTTGGCGACGCGGGACTGAAGCCCACGATCCCCGAGGATCCGGCTCGTGCGGAGCGCGACCGCACCGTCCTCAAGGTGATCATCGGCGCGCTCGTCGCGATCGGTGTAATCGTCGTCGTGACCAAGCCGTCCGCCGACCTGATCAAGGAAGTGATGGGCATCGGGCTCATCATCGGCTCGATCGTGCTGTTCGTCGGGCTCTACAAGGCGGCGCGCGACGCACGCGAGCGGCGCGGCATCCTCGCGATGTTGCCGCTCTACCTGGGCGCGATCTCGTTCTTCGCCATCTTCGAGCAAGCGCCGACGACGCTGAACATCTTCGCCGAGGAGCTGACCAACCGCTGCGTGCTCGGGGAACAGGTGCTCGATGCGGCCGGCAAGATCACGTGCGCGTCCGGGTTCTACGTACCGGCTTCGTACTACCAGAGCGTGAACGCGATCTTCATCGTGGCGCTCGCCCCGGTGTTCGCGTTCCTGTGGGTCTGGCTCGCGCGGCGCCGGAAAGAGCCAACCAGCGTCGCGAAGTTCGCGATCGGTATGGTGCTGCTCGCGCTCGCATTCGTCGTGATGATCCCGCACAGCGCGGCGAAGAACTCGAACAGCTTCATGTACCTCGTCGGGCTGTATTTCTTCTACACGCTGGCCGAGCTCTGCATCTCGCCGGTCGGACTCTCCAGCATGAGCAAGCTCGCGCCGAAGCGACTCGCCGGCATGGTGATGGGCATGTGGTTCTTCGGGACGGCGATCGGCATCTACCTCGCCGGGCGCGCGACCTCGATCTCGTCGGGCAAGGGCTTCGATTATTTGTTCACGTTCCTGCTGATCGCGTCGCTCGTCGTGTCCGCGGCGCTGTTCGTCGTCGCACCGCTCATCAAGAAGATGATGGGCGCGAATGCGACCGCGACCGCTCCGGCGGGCAAGAGCGAGAAGGCCGAGCCCGAGCCGTTGCCGACGGCGCGCGTCCATAAAGACAAAGACGACTGATGGTCGATGACCTGCCCGATGCGCGCGACGGGCTGACCCGCCTCGAGCGCATCATCCTGTGGCAGCTCGACCTGGTGCAGAAGGAGACCGGCCGGCACACCGTGCCGACGGCGATGCTCTACGGCCGCGTCGTCGAGCACATCAGCGTCTCGGTGCAGGAGTTTCAGCGCGTGCTGCAGAAGCTCGTGCTGTCAGATCGTCCGCCAGCGTGACCAGTGCGCGCGGACCTCGGCGGGCAGGGTCTCGAGCACGCGCTGATACGTCGAGTCACGCACGAGCACGAGCCCGTTCGGATGCCGCGGATGCAGACCGAGCGGCGGCTGCGGTCCGGTGCGCGCGGCGGTCAGCGCTTTGTCGAGCGGTGAGCCGAGGCCGATCCACGCGAGTGGCATCAGGCGCCAGCGATGCGCGGGGGCGACGGCCTCGGGCCTGATCCGGACCGGCGCGCGCACGTACCACGCGACCATGAACACGATGTGCCGCTCGGGGACGATGATCGTGTCCCCGGCGGGGACGATGCCGTCGAGCGCCATGATCGCGGCGACCATCGCGGGGTGCGCCTGGATTCGCCCTTCGTCGCGGCGGCCCGGCGTGCGTGATGCGAGCGCGAGCGCGACGATCGCGAGCACGAAGTCGCGATGTTTCACGCGCGCGAGCAGATGACCGGCGACGATCGCGGCGGCGAGCGCCATCGGCACGAACGCGGCGAGCCGCACGCGAAAGCCCAGGCCCTGTGCGTCGGTGACGTCGAGGCGCGGCCACGCGATCGCGATCGCGAGCACGATGACGGTCCACGCGACCACGGTCTCGCCGGGGTAGCTCTGGCGCGCGAGTGCGCCTTTGATCGCGGCGGGCACCGGCATGCGGCGGATGCGGCGGCGATTCGCGAGCACGACCGCACCGACGATGCCGAGCACGGCACCGATCAGCGCCTCGTGCCCGAACGAGAGCGTCGCGTTCTTGGTGACGAGGGCGGGCGCGAGCCAGTGCGCGTCCGCGAACAGCTCGAGCTGCACGTCACCGGGCGACGGCAGCCGTTTCGGAAACGCCATGCCGAGCACGAGCAGGAGTGTCGTCCCGATGACGAGTGCGAGCACGTAGAGCAGGCGCCGCCCGCGCAGCATCCCGTGACCGACCGCAGCGGCGAGGATCGCCGGCACCGCGAACACGACGAGCAGCGCGGCCGCCATCTTGTGCGCGAGCACCGCGAGCAACGCACCGAGGACCGCGAGCACGATGCGCGACACCACCGGTTTCTCGAGCGCGCGCAACAGGAGCCACAGCGCCGCGAGCAGCACCGTGAGCCCGATGCCGTTCTTCACGAACTCGATCGTCAGAAACGCGGAGCCCGCGCTCGTCGTCGCGAGCGCCGATGCGACAAGACCTGATCCCCGACCGCGCCCGAGCCGCGCACCGACGCCGTACGCAGGAACCGCGACGAGCGCACCGAACAGCGCGGCGCCGAGCTTCGCGCCGGTGACCGGATCGGTCAGTGCGGCGAGCGGCGCCATCAGCCAGAACGCGAGTGGCGCGGCCGGATACTCGAGCGCGCCGGTCTCGAGCAGCGAGCGCAGCTGCACCGGATAGAAGTAGCCGTCGACACCGACGGGAAACGGCGACTCCGTCAGCATCGCCCACCGCTGCAGGAACGAGATCGTGACCAGTCCCGCGAGCGCGATCGCGACGCCGACCGTCGGCAGCCACGTCGGCAGGGGTCTGGGTTCGCTCACGCGCCGAAGCATGGCATGGCAATTTCGTGACCGACGCAATTCCGTGAACGGCGCGCACGTTAGCTTCGAGTATGCCCAAGCGGTTTGGCATCGGACTCGCCTGCGTCTGGCTCGTCGTTGGCAACGGGTGTGGTGGCGGCAGCAGCGGACCACAGGGACCGTTTCGCATGCGCGCGACACCAACCAAGGTTCGAGCGAAGCCGCTGGTCACCACCACCGTCGCAAGCTGGCCACTCGCCGCGCCGATCAGCGTCGCCCTCGCGCCGGATGCGAAGAACTTCGCGTACACGACCGCCGGCGGCGAGCTCTACGTGCAGCCGCTCGCGGGTGGTGAAGCGAAGCGCTGGACGACCACCGCGATCGAGAGCCCGATCTCTCTCCACGTCGCCGGCTTCTACAGCGACGGCTCGCTCGCGGTCCTCTCGACGACAGCCGCGAACGAGTGGCGGCTGTCTCGCCTCACCGCGGCGGGCACCGCGACGCTCGTGCATTCCGCGCGATCGCGACTGTTCGCAGCGATCTCGCCGGTGGGTGACAAGACCATCGTCGCGACCGAGTCCACGCTGGCGGAGGTCGTGCCCGGCGGCACCTTGCGCGAGGTCCTCGCCGTGAAACCCGAGGAGCGCATCCGCGGCATCGCGATCTCGCCCGACGGCACGCGCATCGCGAGCATGCGCAGCCGCTCGAACGAGGCCACCGAGTCCGTGTTCGTCACGTCCATGACCGGCGCCGAGCTCGGCAGGCAACAGCGGTTCGGCAACGCAACTGGATTCGGGAACGAGCTGCTCGCATGGATCGACAACGAGCGGTTCGTGTTCGTCGGCGGCGACGCCGCGAACGAGAAGTACCCGATCCAGGTCTACGCGGCCGGCGTCGACGACGGCCTGCCGGAGACGCGTGACATCTGGCCGCTCGATGGCTACGTCGGGCTCGGCAGCGCGGCGAAGGGCATCCTCCTCGTGATCCGCGGCAAGACGAGCACGAGCGTGCAGACCGCTGCAACGCCAAAGACATGGCCGCTCGCGCGCGCCAATGATGCGGCCGCGACGCGTGTCATCGGGTGGACGGGCGACGGCCGGCCGGTCTACGCGTCGGGCTTCTGGCGCGAAGAGCGCATCATGCGAGGGAGCGAGCCGTGGCCTGGAACGAAAGCCGGCGACGAGGGTGACGCCGTCGTCGGCGACGCCGTCATCCTGCATCGGATGGTCTCGAGCGGAATCGCCGTCGAGCGTCTCGACGCGGCGGGCAAGCGCACCACGCTCGCGCAGATCTCGTTGGCGCAGGCGCGCTGGCGCCCACAGCTCGTGCGATGCGCCGGCGAGCACGCCGCGCCGTGCATGATCGAGGACGTCGAATACGACCACACGAACTACCTCGAGATCGATCCCGTGACGGGCAAGCGCGGGAAGCTGCTGCACGCGTATCCGGTGATCTCGACGACGGGCCCGACGCCGAACGCCGCCCTCTCACCGGACGGCAAGGTCGTGGCGATCGTCGACGAGAGCGCCACGATCACGTTCGTCGCCGATGGCAAGCCCCAGACCGTGACGCTCGAAGGTGTCGGCGCGCTCGATTCGATCACGTTCGCGGCGAACGACGAGCTCTGGGCGTCCGCTCGCGACGTGCACGGCCGGCCGTTCGCATTCCTGCGACTCACGCTCGACCGCGCGACGATGCAGGTCCGCTTCGATCCGAAGGCGCTGCCACCCGGCGACGCGCTACGCGTCTACACGCGACCGACCGTGAGCCGCGATCGCAGCCAGATCGCGATCGGCGTGCGCGAGCTGCACACCGAGATCACGCGCGTCGACGGACTGTAGCCGAAACGACGAAGGCCCCGCACGTGCGGGGCCGAATTGTCCGCGTAGCGACCTGAGCTACTTCGCGCTGCCCTTCATGTCGTGACCCTTCATGTCGTGGCCCTCGTGTCCGCTGCCGGCGGCTGCACTACCAGCACCGCCGCCCGCACCCTCGACGGGCATGAAGTCGAACTTGCCGAGCGAATACGTGTACGCGATGCACTCCGAGCCTGCCTTGCACGCGGTCACGTGCCCCATGCCGGCGGGCTGCATCCAGTACGAGCCCGGGCCCATCTCCTTCGGCGCCTTGTCGTCGGGCGTGTGGTTCATCACCGTGCCCTTGATGACGACGCCGTGATAGTCGGACGCGTGCGTATGCGCCGGCGTCGCGAAGCCGGCCGGGAGCTTCCAGTGACGGCCAAATGCGCCCGAGGCCGAGTCGCCCCAGACATCGGCGATCATCGGGCCCTTGTCCTTCATGTCCGGCATCAGGGCGACCCACTTGATGTCCTTGACGACCTTCTCGACGTGCTTCGGGTCGCGCTTGCCGTCCTTCTTCAGCTCGGCGGGCGCGAAGTCGGACTTGCCGTCGTTGTAATGAACGAGGGCCATGCAGTCTTCCTTGCCGAGGCACTGCGAGTTGTGCGCGACGCCGCCCGGCTGGAACCAGTACGAGCCCGCGGGCAGCGCGACCGGCTTCTTGTCGCCGTCCTGCAGGTGGCTCGGCGAGCCGGCGAGCGTGACGCCGTGATAGCTGCCCGAGTGCGTGTGGGCCATGCCGGGCGAGCCGCCCTTCACCTTGATGAGGAAGCCGTTAGCCTCCTTGGTCATGTCGCCCCAGAGCGGCGCGACCTGCGGCGACTTGTCGGGCGCCGACGGATCCATCGGGCCCCACTTCTGGTCGGCCGCGAGGATCACGACGATCTCCTTCTTCGGGGGTTCCGGGGCAACAGCCGAGCCGGAGCCCGCCATCGTGTCGCTGCCGCTGCCGGCCATCGTGTCACTACCGCTGCCGGCCATCGTTCCGCCGGTGCCGGTGCCGGCCATCGTTCCGCCGGTGCCTGGACCCGGGTCGGCCGCCTTCTTCTTCTTGCAGCCAACGCCGAGCACGAGCACGAGCGCGACCGAGATCACCTTGAAGCTTCGCATCGATTCCTCCGTCGCGAACGGTAGTGAACGGCGCGATCGGGGTCAATTCATTGGCCGATTTCTCATCCGAGTTTCGCGCATTCGGTAGGCTGCGCGCGTGTCGTCCCGCGCCGTTGTCCTGCTCTCCGGCGGCCTCGATTCGACGACGGCCCTCGCCGTCGCGAAGAGCCGCGGCGCCGAATGTCATGCGCTGACGGTTCGCTATGGTCAGCTGCATCAGGTCGAGCTCGATGCGGCCGCGCGGGTCGCCGCCGCGCTCGGTGCGTCCGAGCATCGGGTCGTCGCGGTCGACCTCTCGCCGATCGCGACGTCGGCGCTGACGTCCAGCACGATCGACGTCCCGAAGGATCGCTCGCTCGCCGAGATCGGCGCGCCCGGCGACGTGCCGTCGACCTACGTGCCCGCGCGCAACACGGTGCTGCTCTCGCTCGCGCTCGCGTGGGCCGAGACCATCGGCGCGCGCGACATCTACGTCGGTGTCAACGTGCTCGACGCGAGCGGGTACCCCGACTGCCGGCCCGAGTTCGTGCGCGCGTTCGAGGCGCTCGCGCAGGTCGCGACCCGCGGCGGCGGCTTCCGCATTCATGCGCCGCTGATCGAGATGACCAAGGCCGAGATCGTGAAGCTTGGCGTGTCGCTCGGCATCGACTACGCGATCACGCACTCCTGCTACGACCCGGTCGGCGGTGCCGCATGCGGGCGCTGCGATGCCTGCGCGCTTCGCAGGAAAGGCTTCGCGGAAGCAGGGATCTCCGATCCGACGCGGTACGCGTAGTATGCTGGCGCGGTGAAGCTCGGCACACTGCTCCTGCGCAACGCCGCGATCGGGCTGTCACAGCTCGAGGCCGCGCTCCGCAATCAGGTGCTGTACGGCGGCCGGCTCGGCACGAACCTCGTCGAGCTCGGCTTCATCGATCTCGAGCTGCTCTCGACGTACCTCTCGGACCTCACCGGGTTTCCGATCGCGACGCCGACGCTCCTCGACGAAATCGACAAGAACGTCCTCGACACGCTCGGTCCCGACGAGGCACACCGCCTGCGCTCGGTCCCGCTCGGATATCTGGGCTCGGGCACCGACACCGTCGCGGTCGCGATGGTCGACCCGATGGACGTCAGCGCGCTCGACGATCTCAAGCGCCTGCTCGGCGCGGACATCAAGCCGTACGTCGTCCCCGAGCTGCGCGCCCTCTATTACCTCGAGAAGCATTTCGGTCTGCCGCGGCGCGCACGCTTCATCCGCACCGCGCGTGCGGGCAGCGAGTCCGAGACCAATGATCGCCGCCGCCAGCAACCCGCGCAGGGGATGGTGATGCCGCCTGCGTTCACGCTCGAGCCCCGCCGCAAGCGCAGCGCCTCGCAGGTCGGGGCGGTCGAGGGCGTCCCGACGGCGATCACGTACGGCGGCGCGTGCGAGCGCATCGATACGGCGAGCACGCGCGATCAGATCGCGGGCACGCTCGTCGAATACGCGAAGGGCCGCTGCGACGTGCTCGTCGTGTTCCTGATCCGCGACGGCAACGCGCTCGGCTGGAAGGGCCATGCGAGCCCGCCCGCGCGCATCGCCCTGCCGATCGAGGAGCTCTCGCTGCCGCTCGGCGGCGTGTCCGCGCTCCAGTCCGCGCACGATGCGAACCAGACGTTCGTCGGGCCGCCGCCTTCGGCCGCGCACCCGGTGGAGACGCAGCTGTGGTCGACCCTCCAGGTGGCGCCCGAGCCGGTGACGGTGCTCGTGGTCCCGGTCCTCGTGAAGCAGCGCGCGGTCAATCTGATCTACGCCCACACACTCGGCGGGCAGCCGCCGCGCCAGCTGATCACCGAGCTCGAGGACCTCGCGAGCCGCGCGCAGAGCTCGTATCTGCGTCTGATCCGCCAGGCTCGCGGCTCGTAGCCGACTCCCGACCTGGTCAAAGCTTCCCGTCGGTCAAGCAAATGACAGGGAGTTTTTGGGACGCCTCATGTCAGGTATCTCGATGGTATCGCTAGCGAAGTTAGCCGTTTCAACAGTTGGTTCCCGTAACTTGATTTTGCCAGCCAAAGAGGGAAGCTGCAGTCGTGCCACAGCAACTCAGTCTCCCCAACCAGGGCTGCAAAGTCGGGTTTGGGACCATCGCCGCCGCTCTCGCCGCCCTCTCGATGGCGGTCCTCGGACACTTCTTTATCTGAGCGCCTGCGCACGCTCGGTCAGCTCTGCTCGGTCCAGAACCGGACCCAATCGCCGTCTTCGATGAGCGTCCCGAGCTTGATCGCGCCCGGATCCGCCAGCGTGTAGATCCACGCCCAGGTCTTCTCGCCCGCGTCGGTCGTCACCTGCTTGATGACGCGCGCAAAATCTTCGCCTTCGTACGCGTCGAGGAGGCCGAACGTGGCCGCGAGGTCCGTCAGCCACACGACCTCGCCCACGATGCGGCCCCGGCCGTCGCCCTCGGTGTAGCCGGGGTAGCCCATCGGAAATGCGTAGATGTGTCCGGAGGTGAAAGCCTTCGCGCTCTTCTTGATCGAGTTCGCGACGAGCGAGCGCGCCGTCTGGCCCTGGCGCATCGTTCCGTAGACGAACAGGCGATCGAGCACCTCGTGCGAGCCGGTCGTGCGCTCCACCTCGAACGACCCCGTGTTCCGCTTGCGCTCCGGCATCCAGAATCAGGCTAGCCGCCACACACGAGGGCCGCCACCTGATCCACCAGTGGGATCACCATCGCCGCGCCTGTTCCCTCGCCGTGACCGAGGCCGACCTCGAAGACCGGCACGAGGCCGAGGTGGTCGAGGATGCGCCGGTGCGTGAACGTGCCCGCGTGGGCGGCGATCAAGTAGCCGCGAACGTTCGGCGCGAGCGCAGCCGCGACGAGCGCCGCGCTCCCGGTCGCGTAGCTGTCGAGGATGACGGGCACGTTCATCGACGCGCACGCGAGCATTGCGCCCGCGAGCACGCAGGTCTCCGAGCCGCCGAACGTGGCGAGGTGCTCGAGCGTGCCGGCGCCGGCGAGCGCTTGGCCCTTGTCCCACGCCTCGCGTGCGCCCGTGTCACTGGTCTCGATCGTGAGCCCGACGGTGCCGAGGAGCGCGGCCGAGGACACTTCCGCGCCGATGCCGAGCGCGCCGACCACGAGCAGATCGAGGCCCTGATCGACGAGCGACACCGCGAGTGCGATGCCGGCTTCGAGGCCGAGCGATGCGTCGACGACGGTCATTGCGGGCTCGACGAGGAGGTTGCGCGTGGGACCGCGGCCGAGACCGACCGCGCTCGGCGGCATCGCCTCGACCGCGCCCGCATCGACGACGAGGATCGGCGCGTGACTCGCGCGTGCGACCTGCGCGAGCGCGGCGGTGCCGTCGGTGATCGCAGCCGCGGCCATCGCGGTCGGGTGCGAAGCGCCGAGCGCGAGGCCCGGATCGCCGACGCCATGATCGGCCGCGACGACGACGATCATGCGCCGCTCCGAGCGCGGACGCGCCGTGTGTTGCGCGCCGCCGAGCAGGGCCGCGAGCCGCTCGAGGACGGGCGCGCCCGCGGCTGCCACGTTCTGCCGCGCGCCCTCTGCGTGTGCGGCCGACGCGGGCGAGATCGAATCGATCACGTGGCGGAGGACGCTCACGCGCGGCCCCACATCGCGGCGCGCTGCTTCTGGCGGATCAGGATCGAGACGAACAAGGGACCGCCGAGGACCGCGGTGACCGCACCGGTGGGCAGGAGTGCGGGCGCGACGATCGTGCGCGCGACGGTATCGCAGAGGACGAGCAAAATCCCGCCGCCGAGGATCGACGCGGGGAGCAGCACGCGGTGATCGGGACCGAGCAGCGCGCGCAACGTGTGCGGGACGATCAGGCCGATGAAGCCGATCGGTCCGGCGAGCGCGATCGCGGCGCCGACGAGGACCGACGCGAGGCCGAACACGACGAGCTCGGTGCGCGCGACCGCGACGCCGACGCTCGCGGCCGCTTCGGGCCCGGCGGCGAGCGCGTTGAGCTCGCGGCCATACGCGCAGAGCACGACGAGGCCACCCACGATCCACGGCGCCGTGTACGTCACCGGACCGATGCGAATCGCATCGAGGCTGCCCATCATCCAGCGGAGCATGTGACTGACCTCGGCGAAGTCGCTCGTGTACTGGATGAGCACCGACGCGGCCGAGCACCACATCGAGACGGTGACGCCGGCGAGGACGAGCGTCGCGGGCGGCAGGTGCTTGCCGATCTGCGCGAGCCGCGACACCAGGACGAGCGTGCCGACCGCGCCGACGAGCGCGGCGACGCCGACGCCGTTCTCGCCGAGCGCCCCCTCGATGCCGAGGCGGATCGCGACGACGGCCGCGAGCGAGCTGCCCGACGAGATGCCAAGCGTGAACGGATCTGCGAGCGGATTGCGGAGCAGCGCTTGCAGCGCACAGCCCGCACCGGCGAGTGCGCCGCCGACGACGATCGCAGCGAGCACGCGCGGAATGCGGACCCACAAGATCGTGTTCGCTTCGCCGTCCGTGGTGAACGCATCGAGGCCGAGAAACTCGATGTGCCGCCCGCTGCGGTCATACGCGATGCCGAACAGCGGCGCGATGACGCAGACGATCGCGAACACGAGCACGCAGATCACGAGCACGGTGAGCATGCGCTTTGTCGTGAGGCGCTGGCCGCGGCCGCTGATGAAGCCGCTCACGACGGCACCGCGAATCGCTCGCCGTTCGGCAGCGCGCCGACGTGGATCGCGAGGCCGAACGCCGCGCGCGTCGCTTCGGATGCGAGAACCACGGCCGGCGTGCCGCGCGCCGCGAGCGTGCCGTTCGCGACGAGCCACATCGCGCCGCCATGCCGGAGCGCGAGATCGAGATCGTGCGTGACGACGATCGCGGCGCTGCCGCCCTCGCACTGCGCGTGGAGCATCGTGAACACGGAGCGCGCGTGCGCCGGGTCGAGGCCAGCGGTCGGCTCGTCGAGGAGCAGGCACTTCGCGCCCTGGCAGAGCGCCTGCGCGATGATCACGCGACGTGCCTCGCCGCCCGAGAGCTCGTCGAAGCGCCGGCTCGCGAGGGCTTCGACGTCGCAAGCCTTCATCGCCGCTCGCGCCGCCGCGACGTCGGCCTCGGTCGCGAGCCCGAGCCCGCGCTGCGACGCGTAGCGACCGAGCAGGACGACTTCCTCGACGATGAACGGGAACGCGAGCTCGTACTGCTGCGGTAGATACGCGAGATCGCGGGCGATGCGCCGGCGATCGCCCGTGGCCGGGTCGAGACCGAACGTCCGAATCTTCCCTGCGCGCGGCGCGACGAGGCCCGCGATCGCGCGCAGGAGGGTCGTCTTACCCGCGCCGTTGGGCCCGACGATCACGACGAGCTGGCCCGCCCCGACCTGTGCCGAGACGCCCGCGATCACGTCGCGACCGCCGAGGGCGACCGAGACGTCGTCTAGCTCGAGCCAGGGCACTGGGCGCGAAGGATACAGCGTCGGGTATGGGCGGGGATGCCATCCCACGAAAAGCGATGCGGATCCGCGGAAACAGCGGTACGAACATTCTTCGTGCGCAGGCAGAGTGAACGTTACGCGCTGCACCTGCCGCTCGAGATCTTCGCGGGCGGTCGGAAGGTCGTGGCCGAGCTGGAAGATCTCTCGCGCACCGGCATGTTCGTGCGGGTCGAGGATCCGCCGCCCGAAGGCACGCTCGTGCACGTCGCGTTCACCGCTGGCGCGCAGCGCTTCGTCACGTCGGGCAACGTGATGCACTCGCTCGACGAGACCGATGCGCGCTCGCTCGGCCGCCGGGTCGGCATCGGCATCGAGTTCCGGCTGCCGACACGCCCGAACGACAAGCTGTTCGCGATCGCGGTCGAGCGTCTGCTCGAAGGCGTCGCGCACACGCACCCGGCCCGCGCCGCCGATCGCCGGGTCATCGTCGCGACGTCGCACGTGCGCCTGCTCGAGCGACTGTCGGCCGCGTTCGGCGCGGCGGGGTTTTCGGTCGGCACCGCGGCGAACGGGCTCGAAGCGATCGCGGCGTGTCTGCGCGCGAAGCCCGACGTGCTGGTCGTCGAGCGCACGCTGCCGATCATCGACGGCATCGAGGTCGTCGAGCGCATCGCCACCACGCCCAAGCTCGCCGGCTTGCCGATGATCGTGATGTCCGATGATCCGCGCGACGGCACCCTTGCGTTCGAGCTCGGCGCGATGGACTTCGTCACCAAGCCGTTCTCGACGGACGAGCTCGTCCTGCGCGTGCGCCGCCTCGTGCGTGGTCCGCAACACGTCGTGTTCTCCGGAGACCTCGCCGAGATTCCACTGCCCGCGCTGCTCACGATGTTCGAGCTCGAGCGCAAGTCGGGGCAGCTCGCGCTTCGCCGCCTCAGCGCGCACGGTGCATACGCGAACGCGTGGATCGATCTCGATGACGGCCGCATCGTCAACGCGCGCTCGACGGAGCTGCATGCAGATCCGCGCCGCGTCGTGATGAGCCTGCTCGACTGGACCGACGGTCAGTTCGAGCTGACGACGAGCCGCGACGAGGAGCTTCCACCGTGCGAGCTCGCGCTCCAGATCACGCATCTCTTGCTCGAGCATGCGCGCGAGAGCGATGAAGCACGGCGACAGTTGGCGATGTAGACTCGCCTCGTGCGTCGGCGGCAAAACCGAGTAGTGATGAACTTGCCCGTCGAGCTGGTGTTCGACGGCAAGAAGCTACGTGCGGTCACGCAGGACCTCTCGCCCTACGGCATGTTCATCCGCCTGACGTCGCCGTTGCCGGTCGGCTCGATCGTGCAGCTCGTGCTGTCGCCGAACGGTCAGCGCCTCGTCACCACCGGTCAGGTCACGCACTCGCTGTCCGAGGCCGAGGCCAAGACGCTCGGGCGCTATCCCGGCGTTGGCGTCGTGTTCCGCGATCCGGTACGCCCTGCCGACGACCTGTTTGGCGCGGCGGTGCTGCGCCTGCTCGAGCGCCACGCGCAGAACAAGCCGAACGTGCAGCCGCTGCGGATCGTCGTGGCGGATCCGGAGACGCGCGTGCTCGAGCGCCTCTCGACCGCCCTCGACAACGCCGGCTTCTCCGTCGCGACCTGCACGAACGGCATGGAAGCGATCGGCGCGTGCTTGACGAAGACGCCCGACGTCGTGTTGCTCGAGCGCGACATGCCCGTCGTCGACGGCCTGCACGTGATCCAGGAGATGGGCCGCCACGCGGAGCTCGCCGCCGTGCCCGTGATGATGATGTCGAGCGAGGCCACGGACCTCGTGCGGCTGCAGGCGTTTCAGCTCGGCGCGATGGACTTCATCCCGAAGCCGTTCACCGTGCTCGAGGTGATCCTGCGCGCGCGCCGCTGGGCACGTGCACGCCAGCGCGATACCGAACGCGTCGTGCTTCGCGGCACGCTCGCAGAGCTCGCACTCGCGTCGCTGCTCACGATGTTCGAGCAGGAGCGCAAGACCGGTCAGCTCAGCGTCACGCGCGAACACTCGGTCGCGTGGATCGATTTTGTCGAGGGGCGCATCGTGCGCGCGCGTTCGTCGGAGCTCGACGCGGACTCGCAGACGATCTTGATGGCAGTGCTCGACTGGAAAGAGGGTTACTTCGAGCTCGCATCCGGTGTGCAGCTCGACGGCGTACCCGACCTCGAGACCACGGTCACGCATCTCCTGATGGAACATGCGCGCCGCACCGACGAAGCCGCGCGCAGCTAGATCGACGCCGGCGCGATTCTCGTCGACGAGACCGCGGGCACGATCTTGATGTGCCCGACCCCACCGCCGCCACCGCCGCCAGCCGCGTTCCCATTCGCAGCGTTCGTGCCCGCGGCACCGTTCAGCATGCTACCGCCTGCGCCGCCCGTGCCGGCGCTGTCCGTGCCGGTCGACGGGGTTGCGGGCATCAGCGCGCCACTCGGGTCGTGGCCGGGGGAGCCGATCATGGTGACGCCGCCACCGGCGCCACCACCGCCGCCAAGCGCGAAGATCTCGCCCGTGTTTTCGAGCGAGAGCGTCTGATTGGACCAGAGGAGGATCATGCCGCCGGAACCGCCGCCGCCGCCGCCCGACTGCTCACCGACGGGTCGTGCCCCACCGCCGGACGCATTGATGATGCCGGCGATGGTGATCGCGTCGGCCGCCACGTAGAGCGCACCGCCGGAATTACCGCCGAGCCCACCCGCGAGCGTGCTCGCGCCGATCCCGCCGCTGCCGCCGCGACATCCGCCGCGCAACCTCGTCTGCGCGGTGTTCCCCGGCAACGAAGGGACGCCGCCTGCTTGGCCCGCGCCACCCGAGCCGCCGCGTCCGCGGAGGCTGCCGCCCGCTCCACCGCTCGCACCGCCGGTAGTGACACTCTGCCCGTTCGTCCCCGCGCAGTTCGCCACGTTGGCGCCGGGTGCGGTCGGCGTGATCTCGGTGTCGATCACAGAACCGGCGAGCAGGAGGCTGCCCGTGGCCTGGAGCTCGAAGGCGCTGCCGATCAACACGAGTGGCCGGGTTCCGATCGCGCGCGTCGTCTTGTCGACGAAGATTTGTTTCGCGGCGATCACGCACACCGACGGTGCCGTCGAGCTGGCCGGCTCGATGCGCGTACAGTTCGAACCGCCGACGACGTCGGTGTTGATCGTCTCCGAGAGCGTGGTCTGCAATGCGATCGGCTCGGGTGCGCAGGCCACAAAGAACGGCGGTTGGTCGACCCCGAAGCACGTACGGATCGCGTCGGGCGTCGCGTCGCGCACGCCGCCGTCATCGGTGGGGCCACACGTGCCGAGACTCGGCTGGCAGTACCCGCCGAGGCATGCGATGTCGCCGGGGCATTGGTCGATCCCATTGCATGGATCGCACTGCGTACCGCGCGGCGAGTAGCAGCTGGCGAGGGCCAGAAGGACGAGCCAGCGCATGCCTTGATGTTCTCACGCGCGGTGTCTCACGCGCCGTGAGATTCACGTAAGCCCGACGGCGCAACTAGTTCGACGCCGGTGCGATCCTGGATCGTCGGCGCGGGCATCGGGATGATCTCGATGTAGCCCACGCTGCCACCACCGCCGCCGCCGCCGCCACCCCTGCAAGCGCGAGGACGACGAGCCAGCGCCCTCCCCATCTTCTCACGGCGCGACGTAGAGCGCGCTCTGCTTTGCACAGTCAGCCTCGACCGACTCGCGCGTCGACGGCCCGTAGTACCAGGTGGTCGTGCACTGCGAGCCGCGCGCGAGCGTGCAGCCGCCGACGAGGTTGTCGCGCAGGCACGCGTTCAGCGCGAACCGGCCGTGCTTCTCGCCGGTGCACGACGCTTGATACTGCGCGGTCTGCGACGCGTTGCCCTCGACGCAGCCCCATGCGTCTTGCGTGTTCGGCTTCATCCCGACGCACGACCACGCGACGTCCTCGCAGGTGTTGTCGCTCGTCGTGCGCTGCACCGGTTGTGGCGTGGTCCCTCGAGAGGCGGGGCAAGCCGCGAGGAGGAGCAGGAGCGCGATCCGCATGCGCCGATTCTAGCGCTCGGCGATCAGCAGCTCGCGCAGCTCGGTGAGGATCTTGCCGAGCAGATTTTGTCCCTTCCACTGTGCGGGATCCTTCGCGCGTGGATCGGCGGCGCCGAGCCCGATGCCCCAGATCTTGTCGTACGGGCTCGCCTCGACGAGGATCGTGCCCGCCGTCGCGAGGAGCTTCTCGAGGAGCTCGGGGTTCTGCGTGAACTTCGCGTGGCTACCGGCGCGCACGATGTTCAGGCGCTCGCGCTTCCACACGGCGTCGTCGAACGGCGTGACCTTGCGGCCGAGCGCCTTGTGCTGGCGCGGGTGGCTCGCCGCGAGGATCTTCGCCGCGGTCTCGGTGTCCGAGAACAGCAGCGCCTTGCCGTGCATCATGAACTGCTCGGCGCAGTTGAACGTGTTCCCCTCGACCGTGAACGTGCACGGGTACCACTGCGAGAACGGGTTCGCCTCGGTGAAGAAGAACGTATATTCAGACATAGTGTCCAGTGTACACTATTGGGCCAGCATCGCAATCGACTTCGCCATGGTGTCGAGCGCCTGCTGCACGCGCGGCGACGGCGCGATCATGTACTCGTCGCGGATCACGACGACGCGTCCCGACTTGACCGCGGGTACGTCGACGGTCGTCCACTCCTTCGCGCTCGCGCGGGCGGCATACGACGCGTCGAGGATGATGTCTGGCTTCGAGCGCAGCACCTCCTCCATCGAGATCTTCGGATAGCGCACCCCCGACGCGGCGAGCACGTTTTCGCCGCCCGTGACCGCGAGCAATTCGTCGAGCCAGCTGCCCGGACCCGCCGCGACGAGGTTGCCGAGCCCGCCGGCTTCGCGATCGAGGATCGCGAGCACGCGCGGGCGCTTCGCCGGCCGCTTCGCCGCCGCGGCGTCGAGCGCGCTCTCGATCTGGTCGGCGACGCGCTTGGCGTCGTCGCTCTTGCCGAGCTTCGCGCCGACGCTGAGGAGCGCTTTCTTCACGTCGGGCAGCGAGTGGATCGGGCACTCGATCGTCTGCAGGCCAGCATCCCGCAAGGCGCCCGCCGCGGGCTTGTGCACGTCGTCGACGATCACGAGCGTCGGCCGGAGCGAGACGATCACCTCGAGGTTCGGCGTCAGGAAGCTTCCGACCTTCGGCAGTTTCTCGACCTCGGGCGGAAACTTCGAGTAGTCATCGACGCCGACGAGCAGCGGCGTGGCACCGAGCGCAGCGACGACCTCGGTCGCCGACGGTGAGAGCGACACCAGGCGGTGCTGTGCCGCCGGCTGTGCGGGCGCCGGCGCCTCTTCCCGGCAAGCCGCGAGGACGAACACGAGGAGGAGCCAACGCACGGCGAATCATCTAGCACGATCCACTGAGCGCGATGCTCGGATCGACTATCCTCGTCTCGTGGAGTCGAGCACGCTGATCGGCGCCGTTCTGGACGGCCGCTACAAGGTGCTGGACGCGATCGCCGAGGGTGCGATGGGCGTCGTCTATCGCGCCGAGCGCGTGAAGCTCGGCCGCATCGTCGCGATCAAGGTGCTGCACGACGAGCTGCCGAACGAGCTCTCGAGTCGCAAGCGATTCGAGATCGAAGCGATGGCGATGGCCAAGCTCGAGCACCCGCACTGCGCCGCGGTGCTCGACGTCGGCGTGCACGAAGAGAAGCCGTTCGTGGTGATGGACTTCGTCTCGGGGCCAAACCTGAAGGAGCTGATCGCGAACGGCCCGTTGCCGGTCCCGCGCGCCGTCGAGATCGTGCGGCAGACGCTCTCGGGCCTCGCGCACGCGCACGAGCACGGCATCATTCATCGCGACATCAAGCCCGCGAACATCGTGCTCTCGCAGAAGTCCGGACTCGGCGATCACGTCAAGATCCTCGACTTCGGGCTCGCGCGGCTGAGCGCGGACTCGAACCTGACGACCGGCATCGTCGTCGGCACGCCGTCGTACATGGCGCCGGAGCAGATCCGCGGCGTCGAGATCGACAAGCGCGCGGACCTCTACGCGTGCGGCATCTTGCTGTTCGAGCTCCTGACCGGCAAGAAGCCGTTCTTCTCGCCGAAGGACGATCCGATCGAGGTCTGCTCGATGCACCTGAAGTCGCCGCCACCGAAGCTCGCCGCGACGCGGCCGGGCACGGACTTCGGCGAGCTCGAAGGCATCATCACGAAGGCGATGGCCAAGAGCCCGGGTGATCGCTACGAGTCGGCCGAAGAGATGGCCACCGCGCTCGCGGCCACGATCGGTCGGCACGGCGCGCCGATCACTCCCGCCGTCGGGATCCCGACGCAGATCGCGGCAGAGCCCACGCCCGCGCCCGCACCGTCACCCGCGTCGCAGACCCTGCTGCCGCAACCCGCGGCGCGTCCGTTTCCGTTCACGAAGCAGCAGCTCGCGATCGGCGGCGGCGTGCTCGTCCTGCTCGTCATCATCATCGCGGTCCTCGCGAATCGCGGAGGCGATAGCAAGACCACGGTGGTGGTCACACCGGGCGACCCGGCCGTGAACACCGACGATCCGAACATCACGATGGAGAAGGGCGATCCGGTCGGCGAGGTGCTCTCGCGTGCGAATGAATTCGTCGCGAACGGCAGGCGCGAGGCAGCGATCGATCTCCTGTCGGGTGCACGCAAGACGTTCCCCGACGACGCGCGGCTCGCATACCTCGGCGGCAAGCTGTACTTCGCGAAGCTCTGGTACACGGACGGCCTCAAGCAGTTTCGCGACGCCGTGCGCCTCGACCCCGCGTACAAGTCCGACGCCGAGCTGATCAAGACCGTGCTCAAGGCCTTTAACACGACACCGCGCTACGACAGCGCGCTCGCGAGCTTTCTGCGCGACCAGGTCGGCGCTGCGGCGAAGCCGCTCCTGGAGGAGACCGCGGCGAATCATCCGAACCCGAGCATCCGCGCGCGTGCCGCGGCCGAGCTACGGCGGTACTGACTCGAGCAGCGGCGCGCACGTCGAGACGCCCGCGCCGACGATCTGGGTCGGCAGCTTCTCGCGCACGCGCGCGAACCTGCCGGTCTTGCCGTCGACCTCGTAGACCATCGAGTTGTCGTCGATGGTGACGAACACGTAGAACTTGCCGCCCCAGTGCGCGAACGCCCACGCGCCGACCTTGCCCCTGGGCGAGCCGACCGGCATCCGCTTGCCGACGAGCTTGCCGGTCGCGCGATCGATCTCCTGGATGAAGGCCTCGCCGGCGGGGAAGAACCCGAACAGCTGACCGCCGCCGGTCCCGGTGAGCTCGGGATTCTTCGCCGACGTGAACGTGGAGATCGCCTTCCACGGCGGCCGCTTCTGCGTGACGTCGAGCTCGGCGAACTGCGAGTCAGAGATCGAGGCGACGAAGAGCTTCTCGGTCGTCGCGTTCGGACCATCGGTCACGAAGCCCATGCCGAATGCGGTCGGTGCCCCGCTCGGCGTGATCGCTTGCTTGCACTTGCCGTCGATGATCGAGACCTTGTGCAAGACGCCGCTGTGATAGTTGATCCACGCGACGCCCTTGCGATCGACGGCCATCGAGTTCGGCGAGCTCCGCGGATCGCAGGTCAGCTTGCCGATCCTGTGGAACGGATCGTTCGGCAGCTTCTTCGGGTCGAAGCTATGGAGCTGGTGCGCATCGTCGACGACGTACACGAGCTCGACGTCGCGCACGGCGCAGGTCTCGACGCACTTGCCCGCGTTGCATCCACCGTTGCAGCGTTCGACCGCCGAGCCGAGCTTGCCGTCGGATGCGCAGATGACGACCTCGTCGTCGACGCACACGTTGCCGCCCGGGTTCTCGCAGCGCCGGGGCTCGACGGGTACCGGCGACTTGTGCTCGACCTGCTTCTTGGAATCGTCGCCGCGGTTTCCACACCCAAACGCGACGAGAATGAAGAGCCAGCTCCGCACGCGGACATCATCGCTGAGCAAACGTCAGGTTCGCTACGGTCGCAACGCGTCAACGTGGCGTGGCGGCGGCGAGATCGCTTCCGAAAACCGTCCTTTGAAACGCAATCCGGACAACAGCGCAAATTTTTTTCTCACCGGGATCTCCCCGTAGCTCATCGCGTCAATTCACGGCTTTTCACGCGTCCACAGGGTTATCCACAGCCCAAAACAACGGCTGAAAATCCCTCAAGAAACCTGGGGGCCGATCTCCACAATCCACCCTCAATCCACAGGTTGGTCACGTGGATATCTCACACCATCACACACTAGATGTAGGATTGACTCCCGGTACACCCCCCAAATCTAGTGGCTCTTTTTCTTGCCCTCATTTTCGCTCCTCGTTAAAAGGGAACTCCGCCGCAGTTGTCCCACACGGATCAATTCTTCTATTCAGCTCGCCACATAACGCCGATCCCGAGCCGCCGGGTCCTCTTGGTACCTCCGGGCTTCGCCGTCATAGGGCCCTGATAAAAGCAGCACCTTCCACAAAGACCGCCTCGGCCGCCACCACTACAGAGTCGGGTTTCAGAGCAGACATTCTTCGGGGATTCCGAGCAGATCAGGGATCTGTTCTGGGGAAGCTTTGCGCCAAATCCGACGCCATCGATCGACCTCGACTAGTTCACACCAGACCACCGACTGCTTGCACCGATGCGAACCCGGACTCCCAGCCAAGAAGCCGAGTCGCTCGAGCCCAAGCCGCCACAGTCCACAGCGCCAGAGAAAGATGAAGGAGGGGATATGCTCGTGAAGTCGACCGCCGTTGCTCCGCAGGCCAGTGAGGGGCACAAGAAAACCGTCCAGAGCCGGGTCATCAAGGATCAGCGCCCTGGGCTCACCTTCGAGCGCTACTTCACGCGCCAGGGTGTGGACCCGTTCGACACCGTCGAGTGGGAGCGCCGCGATGCCAAGATCTCGGGCGCGGACGGCAAGGTCTTCTTCGAGCAGCTCGGCGTCGAGTTCCCCAAGACGTGGTCGCAGACCGCCACCAACGTCGTCGTGCAGAAGTACTTCCGCGGCACGCTCGGCACGCCAACGCGTGAAGACAGCGTTCGCAAGATGATCGCGCGCGTCGCGGACACCATCTACGGCTGGGGCAAGGCCGACGGTTACTTCAAGACCGAGCAGGACGCGTGGGCGTTCCGCGACGAGCTGGTGCACCTCCTCCTGCATCAGAAGATGGCCTTCAACTCTCCCGTCTGGTTCAACGTCGGCGTCGAAGAGAACCCGCAGTGCTCCGCCTGCTTCATCAACTCGGTCGATGACTCGATGAGCTCCATCCTCGGGCTCGCGAAGACCGAGGGCATGCTCTTCAAGTACGGCTCGGGCACGGGCTCGAACCTGTCCTCGCTACGCAGCTCGCGCGAGCACCTCAACGGCGGTGGCACCGCGTCGGGGCCGGTCTCGTTCATGCGCGGCTTCGATGCGTTCGCTGGCGCGATCAAGTCGGGCGGCAAGACGCGCCGCGCGGCGAAGATGGTGATCTTGAACATCGATCATCCCGATGTCGTCGACTTCATCGATTGCAAGGCGATCGAGGAGAAGAAGGCGTGGGCGCTGATCGACGCGGGCTACGACGGCGGCTTCAACGTCGTCGGCGGCGCGTACGACTCGGTCAACTACCAGAACGCGAACCACTCCGTTCGCGTCACCGACGACTTCATGAACGCGGTCCTTCGCGACGGCGAGTTCCACACGCGCTCGGTCACGGACGGCCGCAAGCTCGAGGGCTTCAAGGCCCGCAACCTCATGCGGAAGATGGCCGACGCCGCATGGATCTGTGGTGATCCCGGCATCCAGTACGACACCACGATCAACGACTGGCACCCCTGCATCAACACGTCGCGCATCAACGCGTCGAACCCGTGCAGCGAATACATGTTCCTCGATGACTCGGCGTGCAACCTGGCGTCGCTGAACCTTCGCAAGTTCCAGCGCACGTCCGGTCCTGCCGCCGGCGATCTCGACCCCGAATCGTTCCGCCGCGCGTGCTCGACAACGATCACCGCGATGGAAATCATCGTCGATAACTCTCACTACCCGACGGAGCAGATCGCAGACAACTCGTACAAGTTCCGCCCGCTCGGGCTCGGATTCGCGAACTTGGGGGCATTGCTCATGTCCCGTTCGCTTCCGTACGACTCGGAGCCCGGGCGGGCGTATGCCGCCGCCATCACCGCCATCATGTGCGGCGAGGCCTACAAGACCTCGGCAAAGATCGCGGCCGACGCGACCGGTCCGTTCGCCGGTTACGCCGACAACGAGACCCCGTTCCTCAAGGTCATGCGCAAGCACCGCGGCTCGGTCGAGCGCATCGACTCGGCCCTGGTCCCGTACGACCTGATGCAGGCCGCGCGCGACTCGTGGGACGAAGCGATCGACCTCGGCCAGAAGTACGGCTTCCGTAACGGCCAGACCACGGTCCTCGCCCCCACCGGCACCATCGCGTTCCTCATGGATTGCGACACGACCGGCGTCGAGCCCGACATCGCGATCGTCAAGTACAAGCGCCTCGTCGGCGGCGGCCTCCTCAAGATCGTGAACCACACGGTTCCGGAAGCTCTCTCCAAGCTCGGCTACACCGAAAAAGAGTGCGAAGCGATCATCGCGCACATCGATGCGAAGGACACGATCGAGGGCGCACCGCACCTCAAGGACGAGCACCTCGCCGTCTTCGACTGCGCGTTCCGCTCGTCGACCGGCAGCCGCTCGATCCACTACATGGGCCACATCCGCATGATGGCCGCGGTCCAGCCCTTCCTCTCGGGCGCGATCTCCAAGACGGTCAACCTCCCCACCGAGTGCACCGTCGAGGACATCGAGGACGCGTACATCCAGGCGTGGAAGATGGGCCTCAAGGCCATCGCGGTCTACCGCGACGGCTGCAAGCGCACCCAACCGCTCTCCACCAGCCTCAAGCAGGCCACCTCCACGGGCTCCGCGTCGCAAGACTCCACGAACGCGGCCGCACTCGCCGGTGGCAACACCTCCCCGATCGTCGCGATCGCCACCGCCGCCGTGAACGTCGACCCGCTCGACCTGCTCGCGCCGGACGAGCGCCGCCTCGTCGAGCAGCTCCGCCTCCGCAAGTCGCGGCCGGCCGGCCCGCCGATGGCGAACCGCTACAAGCTCCCCGACGAGCGCGCCTCCTTCACGCACAAGTTCTCGATCGGCGGCCACGAGGGCTACCTCACCGTCGGCCTCTATCCCGACGGCACCCCGGGCGAGATCTTCGTCCGCATGGCCAAAGAGGGCTCCGTGATCGCCGGCCTGATGGACTCGTTCGCGACCTCCATCTCCCTCGCGCTCCAGCACGGCGTCCCGCTCCACGTCCTCATCGAGAAGTTCAAGGGCACGCGCTTCGAGCCGTCGGGCTTCACCGGCAACCAAGAGATCCCGATCGCCACCTCGATCATGGACTACCTCTTCCGCTGGCTCGCGCTGCGCTTCCCCGTCGAGGGCGCCTCGCCGCTCGTCGAGCGCCACCCGGCCGCCCGCCTCGCGCAGCTCGACCTGCCGCGCATCCCCGTCCTCTCGAAAGACTTCATCTCCGTCGAGGTGAAGTCCGGTGATGCCTCCTCGATCCCTGTCGTCGAGGTCGCCGCGAAGGATCGCGCATGGGTCCAGGAGACCGATGCTCCGCCGTGCCACGAGTGCGGGACGCTGATGGTCCGCAACGGCGCTTGCCACAAGTGCCCCAACTGCGGCTCGACGTCCGGCTGCTCGTAGTTTCGACGACTCGTCACCGTACGCGGTGAGAAGAGCCCGCCACTCGGCGGGCTCTTTCCGTTCGAGGCCTCAGCGCGCGCGGCGAAGCGTGAGCGGATGCTTGGTGTAGCCGGTCAATCGAGTGCGGACGCGCAGGTCGCGAAAGCTGCTCTCGAGCGTGGGATCGGGCTCGCGCGTGCAGATGCCGGAGACCGTGACGGCCTCGCCGTCGGCGACGACCGCGTGCTCGAAGAACGACGAGCGCACGTAGGCGGCGAGACCGCGCGCGGCGAGATACTCGATCGCGCGGTCACCGCGGACCCACACGAGATCGATCGTCTCGAGGTCGATGATCGATGGCATGTCGAGGATGAACACCGGTCCTTCCGGCGTCTCGATCATGAAGGGCGCGATCGAGAAGGTCTCGATGCGCTCGATCAGATCTCCGGCGACGTCGAGGCGATTGAAGACGCGCGCGACCGAGACGTGTGCGAGGCACCGGTCCCCGGTGAACGGTGCGACGAGCGGATCGCCGAGCAAGATCGCCGCGCCGGTGAGCTCGACGGCTTCGCCTTCGGCAAGTGTGCTCATGCCATAGCGCGTGCAATTCGGGGTGGACCGAATCCGAGCGCCATCAGTCTCCGCATGCGCGCACGCTAACACGCGCTGTTCGCATCGCGGCGAACGGGCCCGGCGCCGAAGCATCTCGTCGATGGACGTACCGCTGAAAAGCAGCGCCGGAATCAAGTTGGGACCGTCGGCCTGACGACGAGAGGGATGCACTGTAGAACAGAGGCCAGATGTCGCTGCAGTGGTACCCGGGGCACATGACGAAGGCGCGGCGCGAGCTCGCCGCGCTGATGCCCTCGCAGGACGTCGTGATCGAGGTCCTCGACGCGCGGATGCCTGCGGCGAGCTCGAATCCCGTGATCGCGGAGCTGCGCGGCGAAAAGCCGGTCGTGAAGGTGCTGACCAAGTGCGACGTCGCAGACTTTCGCGTGACCGAGCAGTGGGTCGCGCACTTCGCGGCGCAGCCGAACACGTTCGTGCTCGCGTCGACGACGAGAGATCCGGCGACCACGCGAAAACGGTTCGCGCAGCTCACACACGGGATGGCCGCGCATCGCGGCGCGGACAAACACGTGCGTGCGCTGATCGCGGGCGTGCCGAACGTCGGCAAGTCGACGCTGATCAACACGCTGATGAACAAGCCGGTCGCGAAGGTCAGCGACAAGCCGGCGGTGACGAAGGTGCAGCAGACCGTCACGCTCCCGAACGGCACCACGATCACGGACACGCCGGGCCTGATGTGGCCCAAGATCGAGGACGAGCAGCGCGCGTTTCGCCTCGCGCTCGCCGGCTCGATTCCGGACACGGCGATCGACTACCTGACGATCGGCATGTTCGGCGCGACGCACTTCCTAAAGCACTACCCGGAGCTCATCGTCGGGCGCTACAAGCTCCCCGCACCTCCTGACTCGGCCGAGGCGCTGCTGTTCGAGGTCGGCAAGCGGCGGGGCGGACTTCGCCGCGGCGGCAAGGTCGACCTGCACACCGCGGCGGAGATCCTGGTGCACGAGTTTCGTGCGGGCACGCTCGGCGAGATCAGCCTCGAGCTGCCACCGCCGGCGGTGACAGCGCCGGTCGAGTGATCACCGCTCCGCCGTCGCCGTGATCGTCGTGACGATGCGCGCATCGAAGCTGACCTCGAGCGAGCGGCCCGGACGCGTGAAGGTGATGCCCGCGAGTTTGCCCGCACGCTGGACCGGCGTCGGCTTGCCCCAGTGCTTCTGCATCGCGGCCAGCACGAGGTCGGCGCCGGCGCCATCGTCGTAGCACTGCTCGAACCGGAGCTTGGTGACTCGGCTCCTGTCCGGGTCGAAGTCGACGTAGAGCTTCGTGTAGTAGGCGCAGACGTCGGTTGCGGGCATCAGGATCTCGGTGCGGTTGAAGCGCGCGCCGTACTTGGTCGTGAGCGCGCCCTCGGTAAGGCCGATGAGCGTCGTCGTTTCGGCGAGCCCGTCGGCGCCAGCGCCGAGCAACTCCTCGAACGGGACGTAGGGGCCGATCATCAGCTCGCTTCCGAGATCGGCGCGCCAGCGCTTTGCGGGATCGAGCCACGTGGTCGCGCGTGAGGTCGTTCGCGTGGGCTCGCCCCACGCCTTCACGAGGACGTCGCGCATGTCGCTCGGCACGGTGAGCTTGACGACGTCGAACGTGCTCGCGAAGTCGATGTCGATGCGCGCGCCGATACCGAGGATTCCGAGCTCGACGGGGATCGAGCCGCCGCGCGGTCCGCGGAGGCCGAGCTCGTCGAGGATCTGGTGGCGCGTGATGCCGGCGCGCAGGAACGCGAGGCGGCCGAACGGTGCGGGAGTCTTGCCGAGCATGCTCGGTTCGAGAGGGACGGCTTCGATCGGTGCGGCGGCGGCCGAGCCGCGCGCTTCGGCCGTGACGCAGCGAGGGAACGACTCGCGAAACCGGCGCATGCCGTCCGTACAGAACGTGGCGAGTCTCGTGGGGTCCGTGTCGCGATTCATGCGAAGCGAGCTCTTCGTCATCGGGATGTCGACGTAGCTCGAGTCCTCCTTGTCGGCGCAGGTCTCGAGGTGCGCGAGGAGCTTTTCGAATTCGACGCACGACGGCGGCGGACCCGCGGGCTTCACGACCGGCGGCGGCTCGTCGCGCTTCTTCTCCGAGCACGCAACGAGTAGCAGACAGAGGACCACGAACCGCATCGGGACAGCGTAACGTGAGGAGCGCATCGGCTGCGCCGCTGCGGGCTGCAGACCGCGTGGCGTTCAGCGTCCGCGCGAGGTCGCTGAACGTGTGACCCGCGCGAGCGGCCGCGAGACTCCACGAGCCCGCCGATCCTCACGCGGTCCGAAGCCGAAGTACTTGCTCGCACGATCGGCCGGCAAGAACGCCGGCAGGTGTCCGCGTTCTGCAGGAACGATCGACCGCCGAGGACCCATACCCTTCGCCTTCGGCTCATGGTCGCGCGAACGGTCGGATGGCTTCAATTTCGGATCGAGAACGCGATCGCCGGCGATTGACCGCAGCGATGCGGATCCGGAACGACGGCTCTCGGAGCGCACATCGTCGCGGCCGCAGGCAAGGACCACACACGGCGCCACGGCAATATCACGCAGATGATGTGGGTCGAGGGCAACACCGAAGCGCTTCGCGGATGAGCTCCTCGAGCGGTACATCGAGTCCCAATCTGGCGATTGCCTCGCCGACTGCTGTGCGTGCGATGCTTGGTTTCCAGCCCAAACCGACGAGCGCGTCGCGCGCCTGTGCTCGCGCTGCCGCCGTGTCGAATGCTCGTCCCACGTGGGACGGCTCGTTCGGCCTCGCATCGACATCGAACGCTCGTCCCACGTGGGACGGCTCGTTCGGCCTCACATCGGCACCGAACGCTCGTCCCACGTGGGACGGCTCGTTCGGTCGCTTCACCTCGTTGCCAACGACCTCGAGCGTACCCCGGTGCACGCCTCGATGACACGCCGAGCACTTGAGGCCGAGGTTCGTATGGTGGTGACTGCCGCCCTCCGAGCGCGGCGTGAAGTGGTGAATTTCGAGGCCCCGCGTGGAGCGGCAACCCGGCGTCGTGCATCGCCCGCCATCCCGGTGATAGACGTACCGCACGACGCTCGGCGGGATGTCCTGTGACGCGCGCATTGGAAGGTCATCGGTCGTCGAGCCGATATATTGCGCATCGCAGCGGGCGCGCTCGACGGTCGCTGCATCGACGGGGACTTGCGCGCCAGAGCCTTCTTGCCAGCCCTGATCGCACCGTTCGCAAATCGTCATCATGATCTGAAATTTCGCGCGGCCGTGCCGCTCGACGTCGTCGCGCGCGAGCACCGCTTCGCAGAACGCACCGACGAGAGCGTCGTCGTCGAGGCGACCATCGCGTTCGTCGGCCAGCGCTGTCTGGGCCTGGCGAAGCCGCGCATAGATCTCGGGCGACAGCCGGAAGCGCACGTCGTGGAGGCGCAGCTCGGGCTTGGGCGGCTCGTCGGGATGATCGCCGGGCGCGTGCCCCGCGACGAGCTCCTCGATCTGCCGGACGTTCTTGCCGAGCGCACGATCGCGCCATGCGGCTTCGGTCGATGGCGTCGCGACACGCGTGAGCTCGCGCACCGCGGAGAAGTTGAGCTGGCCCGCATCGAGCGCTGCGTCGAGCGCAGGCAAGAAACCGAGCGCACGTGCGACTCGCAATCGTTCCATCGCAGCGTGCGGCGTATACCCCAGCACGCGCTCCATGTAGTCCAGCGCCGAGACCATCCCGAGCGGACGCCAGACCTGTACGCGTTCCGCTTCGCGTAACCACCGCGCTTCTTCCGCATCGAGCGCGGCACGCCGCTGCGCCAGGCTTCGCAGGTTTCGATCTACCTCACGCCAGTCTTCATCGATCACGACACTCTCCTTGCAAGCTTGTCTCGCTTCTACCATCGAGGTTTCGGATGCTCGGAGCTGCGCTGTGCGCGACGATCGACATCGCGAATGCGCGTGAAGTCCTGCCGCTCGAAAAACGCACACAGCGCGTCGAAGAGCGAATCCTCGACGACGAATGGATGCGGGAGTCGATCGCGACGTCGATGCAGCCCAGCAACGTGTCAAGCAACTCGTTGCAAGAATCGGCCGATCGATTCGATCGCCCGTCAGCGTCGAACGACAGGCGGACGAGAGCTCATACGCACACGGCGCTTCGAGCGAATCACGGCCCTCGCGGTCGATCACCTGCCGGCGTTGTTGAGGGTCGATTGAGCGCAGGTGTGGCGATTCGCGAGCGCGCGAGCGGGAAGCTACCGTTCGCCGGCGATGATCTCGTCTGCCGCGCGCTCGCCAGCATCGATCGCGCCTTCCATGTAGCCGGGCCATGCATCGGCCGTTTCGGTACCGGCGAAATGGATGCGGCCGTGCGGCACACGCCACGCGTCGGCGGGTGCGAACGTGCCGGGTGGGAGCGACGCGACGCAGCCGGTGCTCCACGGATCGGTGCTCCAGTCGACCTCGGTGTAGTCGAGCGGTGAGGCGGCCCGTTCCCCGAACTGCTCGACGAACACCGAGAGGACGAGGTCGCGACGATCGGCGGCAGATCGTTCGTGCCACGTCGTCGCGACCTCGCCGACGACGAATGCGAGGAGCACGGACGCACCGCCGTCGACGGGCTGGTTGTCGGGCGGATCGAGCGCGACGGTCGCGCGGATGTCGCCGGTCGGTCGGAACGCTTCGCCCGAGAGCTTGTCGGCGCGCCAGAACGCGCTCGTGTACGCGGCGAAGCACTTCACGACGGGGCCGAGCCGTGACGGTGGGAAGTAGGTCGGCAACGCGAAGTCGATCTTGCGCGCGAGCGTCGGCGGCAGCGCGAGCACGACTCGATGCGCACGCAGCTCCTCAACATCGGTCCGCACACGAACGGACGCGTCATCGACGATCGCTCGAACCGGCGACGACAGGCGCACCGCATCACCGAGCGTCGCCGCGAGCGCGAGCGCGAGCGACTGCGCGCCACCGACAAAGCGATGCTCGCGGCCGCCACCGGGGAGGTCGGGGCCTTTCGGCGAGAAGCCGCCGGTTCGCGAGAACGTGTGGAGGTAGTGCAAGAGCGAGATCGACGACGCGTCCATCGCGAACACGAGCTCGGCGTGCATCGCAATGAGATCCGCGGCGGTGCGGCGGCGGATGTTGTTCGTGAGCCAGTCGCGCAGCGTGGAGTCGCGCGGCGGCGGGTTCTTTGCGAGCCGCTCGATCTGCTTCGCCGCGCGCCAGCGCGAGATCGCGGATGCGATGCGGTTGGTGTCGTCGATCGCGAACAGCGGCTGGCCGTCGCGGCGCTGCGGGAACGTGCGGATGCCGAGCTGCGCGGCGAGCGCGGCGATGCGCGGCTGACCGACCGAGATCCACTGGCCACCGAGATCGATCGTCGTGCCGGCGAGCGAGCCGGTGAGGAGGCGGCCGCCGACTCGATCACGCGCTTCGACCACGAGCACCGAGCGGCCGGCCGCGCGCAGGCGCGTCGCGCAGACAAGACCGGAGAGACCGGCGCCGACGACGATCGCATCGTATGTCGTCGCCGCGGTCATGAGCGGCGGGCGTGCGGCCGCATCGACGGCGAGCGCGACGAGAACGACAGACCGCGAGGCACCAGCAAAGTCGACAGCGGCGAGCGCGCGATCACGAGAACCAGATCCGGATCCGCGACGGCCAGCGGATGAGCCAGACGGCCGCGGCCATGCGCCACGGGAACGACTTACGGATCGGGCGGCGGCGGATGCATGACTGGAGAACCTGCGCCGCGCGATCGGCGGTGACCATGAACGGCTTGCCGCCTGGCGCCTTTGCCATCGCCGTGTCGACGAAGCCGAAGCGGACGTTCGTGACCGCGACGTTGTACGGACGGCACGCGAGCGCGAGCGATTCGAGATAGCTCGACATGCCCGCCTTCGAGGCCGAGTAGCTCGGTGCGTCCTTGTTGAGCATACGATCGGCCAGCGACGAGATGCCGATGAAGTGGCCGGCGCGCGCGTCGACCATCTTCGGCAGGAAGACCTCGGCCGTGATCACTGCGCCGGTCAGGTTGGTCGTGAAGACGTCGGACTCGCGCGTGATCTGCGCGAAGTCGAGCTCGTGGCCGATGCCCGTCGAGTAGACGCAGACGTCGGGGACGCGGAGCGTCGCGAGGATGTCGCGATAGTTGGCAGCGCGCACGTCGGCGATCACGTGCGCGTAACGTTCGTGCTCGAAGCCCGCGGCGCTGCGCGCGAGCCCGGTGACCGACCAGCCCTGCGCCGTCAGCCGACGTGCGAGCGCGAGGCCGATTCCGGTCGACGCGCCGACGATCACCGCGGTGGGCACGCCGCGAGTATGTCTGAAACCGTCGGTCGCGGGCGGCGCGACTGGCAAGAGGTGAGCTACGGCGCCTTGCCGTCGTTGCGATAGACGACGCCGTCCTTCATCACGAACAGCACCTTCTCGACGACGGAGATGTCTCGCGATGGATCGCCGGGTACCGCGATCACGTCGGCGAGCCGGTTCACCTCGAGCACGCCCGCGTTGACGCCGATCAGCGTCGCGTTGACCGACATCGCCGAGCGCAGCGCGGCGAGCGGCTTCATCCCGAGCTTCGTCATCACGCCGAACTGCGCGGCCTGCGTGCCGTGCGGGCAGACCGCGGCGTCCGAACCGAACGCGATCTTCACGTTCTTCGCGATCGCGCGCTTGAACGTGCTGCCCATCGCCGCCGTGGCCGCGTTCGCCTTCGCGATGATGTTCGCGGGCGCCTTCGCTCGCTTGAGGCGCTCGACGATGCACGACACCGGTGTGAACACGAGGTGCGTGCCCTTCTGCCGCATGAGCTCGAGCGCTTCCTCGTCGAGAAACGAGCCGTGCTCGATCGAATCGATGCCGGCGCGCACCGCGCGCTTCGCCGCCTCCGAGCCGTGCGCGTGTGCGGCCGTCTTGTGACCGAGCGCGTGCGCCTCGTCGACGACGGCGTTGAGCTCGGCCTGCGTCAGCTGCGGCGAGTCGACCTTGTCCGTGAGCGAGAGGACGCCGCCCGACGCGCAGACCTTGATCACGTCGGCGCCTTGCTTGAGGTTGAAGCGCACCGCGGCGCGCATCTGGTCCGCACCGTCGGCGACGCCTTGCTCGATGCCCGGCTCCTTCATGATGTCGGGGCGAAAGCCGGCGGTCGGATCGCAGTGACCGCCACGCGCGGAGATGCCCTTGACCGCGACGAGCATGCGCGGGCCAACGACCGCGCCGCTCGCCGTCGCGTTGCGCAGTCCGACATCGATGTAGTCCATCGCGCCGACGTCGCGCACGGTCGTGAAGCCGGCGAGGAGCGTGCGCTTCGCGAACACGGAAGCTTCGAGCGCGAGCTGCGCGATCGGCTTCTGCATCGAGTCGAGAATGTCCTTGCTCCAGTTTTCGCTCATCTCGAACGAGAGGTGCGTGTGCGCGTCCATGAAGCCCGGCATCAGCGTCGCGTTGCCGAGATCGATGATGTCGGCGCCCGCAGGAATGACGGCCTTCGGACCGGCCGCGATGATCTTTCCGTTATCGACGACGACGACACCCGGCGCGACGAGCTGGTCCGACTTGCCGTCGAACATGCGAGCGGCCTTGATCGCGATGGGCTTCGCGGTCGCCGTCGAGGAGAGCAGCAGCAGGCAGAGGAGTGCGCGCATGCGCGGAGGGTACGTTGAATTCGCCTGCGACGACCATACGTCGCGCCCCGTCGCGAGTAGCAAAGTCGCCCGTGATCACCGAGCGGCGGGGAAGCGCTGGAGCTTCGTCGCTGCTTCGCACGTCGCGAGCGCCTGCTCGAGGCCAGCGCCGCGCGCCTCGAACGAGGACCACAGCGCGGGTGCACAACCGCCGAGGCTGAGCGAGAACGGGTTGTGGCCGCCGTCGGGAACGCTGATGAACGCGCGGTCGGTCTGCGGCTGCGCTGCGACGTGCGCGAGCGCGAGCGTGTGCGGCGTGTTCGGATCGCGCTCGCCGTTCAGGTAGAAGATCGGCGACCGCACCGGGTGGTCCTTCGCATCGTATGGCGTCGCGAGATCGAACCGCGAGCAAACATCGCCGACGGGCTGGAGCTTGCCGCCGGTGAGATGAAACAGGTCGAAGTTCGTTTCGGTGATCTCGCGACAGCCGACACGTTCGAACAGGTGAAGGAGTTGCGGTGCGTGTGAGCTGTGCGCGGAGCCGGCCGCGTACTGTTCGACGCCCATCTTCACCGCGTCGAGCGTCATCTGCGACTGTCCGGGGGTCAGCGCACCGAGGTGCATGTCGAGCAGGTTGCCCGTGCCCGTGATGGTGCCCATCGAGAGCCACTGCGAGATCGCGCCACCCCAGGCTTTGGCGTCGAGACCGAGCGGCAGCGTGTCGCCGGTGAACTGGCGCTGGATCTCCGGTGCCTGGCGCGCGAGTGCGGCGGCCCACTGCCGGCTGTACTCGGCCGCTTCCTCGCCGGGCTGAAACGCTCGCGTGACGACACCTTCGAGCACGACGGCGATCGGCGGCGCGACCTTCGCTGCATCGAGCTGCGCCGCGGTGGTCGTACCGAGCAGCGTGCCGTACGAGATGCCGTAGAGCATGTACGACGACGGCTTCAGCTCGTTCACGAGCGCCACGACATCGGAGGCGAGGTTCGCGCTCGTGAAGAAGTCGTCGGGAAACTGCTCGCCGCGCGCGGGGGCATTGCAGCCGACGCCGCGCGGATCTGTGAACACGACCGTGTAGCGAGGCGGGACGGCGAGGTCCTCTCGCGCCATTTCGATCGACGTCTGGCCGGGACCACCCGGGAGGAAGATCACCGTGGGTGCGTTCGGGTCGGTACCGGGGCTCACGCGAAATGCATATGAAAACTTCTTCGACTTGCTCGCGCCGGGGATCACGGGGCGCTCGATGCGCCGCACTTCGCGTGTCGTGCACGCGGCGGCATCATCTGCCTTGCCGCCACCGCCGTTCGCGTCGAGGTCACTATCGTCGGCGACTGCACACGCAGAAACCAAGAGAAGGGAAGCGAAGATCGTTCTCATACAGCGCCTTGGTTCAACATCGGTGCCGCCGCAACGCGGGAGAATGTCGCTGGCCAGTGTGCGAGCCATGACAATCACACCTGCTGACAACGCTGTCGCGCGTCTCATCTTGTCGCCGCCCGCGCAACCGAGAGAGACTGAGCGAACGTGTGTTCCCTTCGAGCTTGTCTGATCGTCGCGGTCATCGCGGGCTGCGGTGACAACCGCCCGGGGCTGGTTGATGGTGCGATCGCGCCACCCGTCGACGCGGCCATCGATGCGGTCGCTCCACCAGTGATCGGCCTCGATCAGCGACCGGCGAATCCGACGTGCAAGGCGTTCACGCCGCCGCCGGCGACCGGGCAGACACGTCTCGTCAGTCGATTCCCCGCACTCACGTTCGCGAATCCCACTGGCATGTTCCAGCGGCCCGGCGACGGCGCGCGTTGGTACGTGACCGAGCGCGGTGGTCGGCTCGTCAGCTTTCCGAACAACCCGGCCGCGACAAACGCGGACATCAAGGTCGCGCTCGATCTCCGCGCGGTCACCCATACGGAGTGGGATTGCAGCCTGAGCGGCGTCGCCTTCCCGGCGAACTTCGCGACGAGCAAGCGCGCTTATGTCAGCTACTGCTATCGCGGGCCGGAGACGCAGAACCGTCTCCAAGTTCGCGTCTCGCGCTTCGCGACGCAGGACGGCGGCCTGACGTTCGATCCCGCGAGCGAGCAAGTCGTCGTCGCGCTCGATCACCCGTACGATGCCGCGCATCCGAACATCGGCCTCCACACCTCCGACGCGACGCGGTTCGGCGCCGACGGATATCTCTACGCCGCGATCGGCGACGGTGGGCCGCAGGGCATCGGCGGCGGCACGCAAGCGCAGAACACCAACGACCTCCGCGGCAAGCTCCTGCGGATCGACGTCTCCGATCTCACGAAGTCGCTGACCAAGGACTTCGTTTCCGGTCGTCAGCGAATCGCCGCCGACATCCCAGCCGACAACCCGTTCGTCGCCGGCGGTGGACATCCCGCGGTCTGGGCATCGGGCTTTCGCAATCCTTGGCAGTGGCACTTCGATCGCGCGAACGGATCGATCTGGCTCGGCGACGTCGGTAACAGCGCGCGCGAGGAGATCAACCGCGCGGTCGTGAAGGGCGGCAACTACGGGTGGTCCGCATACGAGGGCTTCAACTGCACGAATCACTTCCCCGCGTTGTGCGCGAACAACGCGGCGCTGAAGATGCCGCTCCTCGACTACGCGCACGGCTCGGGCGACCAGCAAGGCAACGCGGTCACCGGCGGCCTCGTCTATCGCGGCAATGCGGTGCCGTCGCTCAGGGGCGCATACATCTTCGGTGACTCGTCGGGTCAGCGGATCTGGGCGGTCAGGAACGTCGACACGCTCGCGCCCGGCGTGGTGCCGGCGAAGGAGTTGCTATTCCGCGGCGCACCGGTCTCGTCGTTCGCCGAAGATCAGGACGGCGAGCTCTACGTGACGATCCTGTTCCCGACCGCGACCTATGGCGCCGGCACCATCCTCGCGCTCGAGGAAAATCCGCCGACGACGCCGAACCCGCTCGAAGGCCCTCCCCCTCTGTTGTCGATGACGGGCTGCTTCGGGCCCGATGCGACCACGCCGCTGCCCGCGCTCGTTCCCTTCGCTCCGGTCGCCGAGCTGTTCTCCGACGACGCGACCAAGCGCCGCTGGCTCGCGCTCCCCGACGGCAAGACGATCGCGGTCGCCGACGATGGCGATCTCGATTTCCCCGCCGGCAGCGTCCTCGTCAAGGAGTTCTCGCTGGGCACGAGGCGCATCGAGACGCGGTTCTTCATCCGGCAGGACGCCAACGGTCGCTGGGCCGGCTACACGTACAAGTGGCGCGCCGATCAGACCGACGCCGACCTCGTCGGGATCGGGCCCGACACGCTCGTGGTCGGATCGCAGACGTGGACCTTCCCGAGCCGCGCACAGTGCCACCAGTGCCACACGAACGTCGCAGGCTCGACGCTCGGGCCCGAGCTCGCGCAGCTCAACCACGCGATCACATACCCGGCGACCGGCCGCACCGCGAACCAGCTCGACACGTTGTGGGCGATCGACATGCTCGATGTTCCGTTCGGCGCGCCCTCGTCGAGCACGCTCCCCAAGCTCGCCGCGATCGGCGACACCACGCGCACCGTCGCCGACCGCGCGCGCAGCTATCTCCACGCGAACTGCGCGAGCTGTCATCGCCCCGACGGGCCGACGTTCACGCCGCCCGATCTCCGATTCGCGACGACGTTCGCGAACGCCGGTGTCTGCGATCAGCTACCGACGATCGATGATCTCGCCACGCTGATTCCGAGCGACCCGCGCTTGTTCGCGCCCGGTGCCCCCGCGCAGTCGGTGCTCTGGCATCGGGTCAACACGACCGACGGTGCGATTCGCATGCCGCCGATCGCGCGCTCGCTCACGCACGGTGCGGCGACGACGGTGATCGCCGACTGGATCACCGCGACGACGAGCTGTCCGCCGTGATCGACATCACCGAGTACGAAGGCGCGGCGGGCGATGTGGACAAGGACGGCTTCGGCCCCATCATCGTCCAGCATCGAGAGACCGCACGGGAAGCAGTGCACGGCATCGGCGGCGTGCGCGATCGCCAGTTTCAGGTCACCGAGCTCGTCGTCGCGGATGGGTTGTCCCAAGAGGACGTCATCGCACTGTTCGTCCTCGTCTACCTCTACGAATTCTGCGACGACTACTACCGCGCGCACGCGGACCGCGTGTCGCTCGCCTACGCCGACGGCACGAAGACCGTCGTGTTCAACTACCCGCCTAAGAAGTGACCGTCACGCCGAGGTGCTTGCGCACCGCGAAGTAGTTCGGCGACGCCGAATACGCGACCAGATCCTGCACGCGCTGATTCGGTCGCAAGCTGTTCGCGGCTTGATCGCTCGCGAGCATGCGGCACGTGGCGGCGAGCTCGCCCGAGACGAGGAGGCCCGCACGTTGCGCGCCCGCATCGACGCTGTTGCGCCACCGCGAGAGATCGACTGGATTCGCGAGGCGCGCGAGCAGCGCGCGCAGCGCCTGGCCCGTGCCCTGGTTGAGGCGGGCCTGGATCTCCGGCGCCATCGCGGCGACCGCGGCATCGAGCTCGGGCCGCGTATTCGCCACACCGACGACGTGCGCTGCAGCGGCGAGTGCGGCAGCGAGCTCCTCGCCCGTCGAGAGCGCGAGCTTCAAGTAGTACTGCGGCCGGAGGTGCGCGAGCATCGAGCCGACAGCGGCCGCGAGCTCGGTATCGCGATAGCCGGTCATGAGATCGCGCCCGACGATGATCGTGGGAACGAGCCGGCCCTTGTCGACGACGTTCGCGAGCATGAGCCGGCCGGGGCGGCGCGGCTGGACGAAGACGTCGGGGAGCGAGACGTTCACGAGGCGGGCGGCGTGGCGAAAGATCTTCGCGACGACGCGCGTGTCGTGCTCGACCGGCATCCGCTCCTTCGCCTTCAGCTCGAAGCTCTTCGCGGGACCACCGCGCGTCGCGGCGACGCCTTCCCAGATCAGCGCGAAGATCGAGCCGAGCACCTGGCTCTCGTCGGGATGACGGACGAGCGCCCACGTATCCTCGTCGATGATGCCGGTCGCCTTGCGCGGCTCGTTCTGCTTGTACTGTTCGTAGAGCGCCTGCTCTTGCGGGTTCGCTTGCTTGAGGAAGACGAGCGCACGCGAGACGCACCATGCCTCATCGATCTTGCCGGCCTCGAACGCGTTGCGGCCGATCGCTCGGTACGCGTCGGGGTTCGTGGGATCGTCGGCGACGAGCTTCGCGGCGCGCAGGTTCGTGTGCGTCGGCTGCTGCGTCCCGACGACGCCGTACAGCTCCGCGAGGAGGCGGCCACGGCCCGCGGACTTCTGCGGATCGAGCGAGTGCGCGACCTCGTACGCTTCGATCGCGCTCTGCGGATGCTCGAGGTGCACGCGGTAGATGTCGCCGAGGTTGTGCCACAGCGGGAGCGTGAGCGAGTCGTCCTGGGGGAGCCGCTTGATCATGCGGCGGTACGACTGCTCGAGGTACTTCCAGTTGCCGTCGGCACTCGCGATCTCGACGACGGCACGGAACGCATCGCCCGCGCGCGTGCGCGTGGATTCGACCTGCGGCGCACGGAACAGCTCGTCGAGCGCGCCCTCGTAGTCGGAGAGCGCGCCCGTCGGATCCTTGAGCTCGTTGCGGCGGATCTCGGCGCTGGCGAGGAAGTATGCGCCGCGGCGCGCGGGGTCGGTCTCGTGCTCGAGGAAGCGCGCGATCGTGTCGACGGCAGGCTTCCACTGACCGGCGGCGGTCTGCAGATCGAGGATGCGCTGGAGCAGGCGGCGATTCGACGGATCGAGCTCGAGCGCGTCGAGATACGTCGACATCGCCTTGGGCCGGCTCTGCAGCTTGTCGCGATAGAGATCGCCGATGCGCTCGAGGTACGCGGGGCGATCGCCCGTGGACGCATTTGCCGCGAGCGTGCGTAGCGCGCCGACTGCTTCGTCGACCTGACCCTGCGCGAGAAACAGCTCCGTCAGATCCGCGAGCGTCTCGCGGTGCTGCGGATCGACATCGAGCACCTTCTTGTGGAACGTCTGCGCCTGCGCCGGCTTGCCGAGCTCGGTGTAGATCGTCGCGAGCCGGCGATAGACTTCGACGAGCAGCGGCTTCGGCAGCGACTGCGCGTGCGTCGTCAACACCGTCTGATACGAGGCTGCCGCGGCGTCGCGCGCCTTGCTGCGATACAGCGCGTCGGCACGTTCGAGCTGGATCGTCGGAACGGGCTCGATCGCGATCGCGGCGTCGTAGAGCTCCATCGCGTGCGAGAACTTGTCGAGCTCGACGGCGCAGCGTGCGGCCTTGAGATATGTCTCGTTACGCTCCGCGGGTGTGGCGTTCGGATCCGACGAGACCCGTGCGACGTCGGCCTCGAGGTGTGGCCACAGCGTCTCCCACTGCCGCGTCTTCGAGAGCAGATCTGCGAGGCCTTGCTTCGCGTCGGCGTGTTCGGGATCGAGGTCGAGGATCTTCTGCAGGCACTCGCGTGCACGCGCGGTGTCGTCGAGGCGATGCAGGTAGAGCCACGCCGCATCGATCAAGCAGCGGATCACGTCGTTGCGATCGGATGAGAGCTGCGCCGCCCGCAGCAGCTCCTCGCCCGCGGCGATCAGCTCGCCTTGCTGCACGTGTGCGCGGGCCATGCCTTCGCGTGCACGTGCGTTGTTCATGTCGAGCGCGAGGGCCTGCACGAACGAGAGCCGCGCGTTGACCGCATCGCGCAGCGAGAGGTGCACCTGGCCGATGCGCTGGAGCAGATCCGCGCGCGGCTTGGAGTCGGTGATGTCGTCGAGCATCCGGGTGAGCAGCTCGAGCGCTTGCTGCGAGCGGCCGGCGTTGTCGTAGATCCGCGCGAGCGCGTCGAGCGCCTGGTGATGATGCGGCGCGATCGTGATCACCTCGCGATACGAAGCGGCCGCGCCCTCGAGATCGCCGATCGGCTTTTCGAACACGGACGCCAGCTCGAGCAAGAGCTGCATCCGCTCGTGCGGATCGGTGAGCAGCTTCTGCATCATGTGCATCGCGACGACGAGTGGGCCCCACTGCTCGCCCGCACGCAGCGCGCGCACGAGGCCGTGGTGCGCGGTGATGTTCTTGCCGTCGAGCGCGAGCAGCTTCTGCCAGGTCGCGACGGCGCGATCGAGCCGGCCGTGCTCTTGCCACGCGCCCGCGAGGTCACCATAGCGACGGAGCTGCTCCTCGCGGCCTTGCGCGTCGACGCTCGCCTCCGTCGCATCGAGCAGCGCCTCGGCCTCGCCACTGCTCGCGAGTCCCTCGAGCGCGGGGCCGTGACTCGGATCGATCGCGAGGGCGTCGCGAAACGCTTGCACCGCGTCGGCGCGGCGGTCGAGGTG
>JALZOJ010000130.1 GCA_030857175.1 Myxococcota bacterium
GCGCCGAACGTCACGCGGATCATCACGTCACCGGCGCGCCCGAGGACGTAGCCGACGTTCGATTCGTTCACGAACGCGATGTCGGAGAGCTCGCCCGGCAAGAAGCGCGGGTTCGCGGCCGTCGGCGACGGGTTCGCGTCGACGAGCTTGCGCGCGAGGTTGACCGCGTTTTCTTGCGCGGCCGACTCGAGGTCCGCCGTGTACACGACGGGGAACACGTTGTTGTCGAAGCGCGCCGGCGGCTCCGGCGATGCGGAGACCGACGTGATGAAGAGCTTGCCCTGCGCGGTCGCGAGCGCGGCGAGCTGATTCGGCGAGGTCTGGATCGACGGGTTGCCCGCGACGCCACCGCGCGGAAATCCCGAGTCGATCGGCGCGAGCGAGATGTCCTTGTACTGGGTGAGATCGGCGAGCGCGTAGAGGCGCACCTTGCCGGTGCGGCCATCGTCCTTCGCTTCCTTGCCCGGGACCGGCGTGCCGTAGAACTGCGTGACGGCAAGGCGCTCGTCTTCGTCGCTCGCGTCGCCGTTGTTCGTGACGAGGAGCGCGCGCGGGCGGTCGAGCCTCAGCGACTGCACGATCTGCATCGTCGCCGTGTCGATCACGGAGACGCGGCTATCCGCAAACTCCGCGACGAACAGCTTCTTGCCCGTCGGCGACAGCGCGAGCGCGACCGGTTCGCTACCGACCGCGATCGTCGCGTCGATCGCCGGCGTGCCGCCATCGATGCCGGCGACGCGCACGACCGTGCCGTCCGCGCGGTTCGCGACGAATGCCGACTTGCCATCGGCCGTCATCACGACGCTCGACGGGTTCTTGCCCGTCGCGACCTTCGAGATGCGCGCGTTGTCGGTGGTCGAGAACACCGAGAGCGATCCGTCATCCGGGTTCACCATCGCGACGCGGCTGCCGTCATCGGCGAGCGCGATCGTGCTCGACCGCGACTCGTGCAACGCGACCTGTCCGGGATCCGGACCGTCGTCGCCCTTCGAATCGGAGCCGCAACCCGCGAGGCCCATCAAGGCCCCGCTACCCACTGCGAGCGCCGCACACGCCGCGAACGCTAGGCTCGTATAGCTATCTGAGTCGTCCTTCATCATGCCTCCTGCTTGAAAGAGGAGGGCATTTCTCGAGGTCGCAAAAATTGCTCAAGCGACCGGGAGTACAGGCGATGTGGGGGCCGAGCTCTGCAGTAAGTCCGAAAACGAAAACCGCCCGGAATCCTCCGAGCGGTCTGCGAGTCGGGAGACTGCTTAGCCTAGAACCAGTTGATCCCGACGCCGATGCTCGCCGACGTGATCTGCTGTTCGATCCCGTCATACGAGCCCGCCATCAGGCGACCCTGCAGATCGACCGAGAACCGCTGCGAGGAGAGCAGCTCGAAGCCGGCGCCGCCCATGAGCGCCATGCCGCTATCGATGTGTGCCTCTTCGTAATACTCGTTGTTCTGGAGGTCGAGACTCGCGAAGCCGATGCCGCCCTTGAGCCAGAACTGCGGCGTGACCCAGTATTGTGCGGCGAACATGAGCGAGCTCTGGACGAGCGTCGTGGTGCCCTCGTAGAAATCGCTCGAGAGCGTCACCGCGTTGCCCTGCACTTCGGCCATCAGCGCGAGGCGCGGGCCGACGAAACCACCGAGGTGCGCGGACACGCCGCCCGAGATCGTCGAGTAGCCGACGCTCGAGTCGCCACCGATCGTGCCTTCGCTGTCGGACAGGTGACCGAGCATGAGGCTGAAGCCGAAGATCAGCCGGCCGGTGCGATTGTGGAAACCGCCCGCGTGCTGCGTCGAGGCCGGGTTTTGGTAGTAGCCGCCCGGCTGTGCTTCCGCCGTCGACGCAAACGAGAGCGGAGCCAGAACCGCCGCAGCCAAGAGAACCGACTTGATAAGCTTCATGGTTCCTAATCTTCGCAAGTCCGAGGCCAGCGCGCGAGTGCTGGAAACGACCAAGACACAGCTAGTTAGCGCTGGTCGATCATAAACAGCCATTCACACGAGTATTGGAACGGCACGCCACAGGTAGGAGATCACACGACCGACAGCAGCTTGTCGACCGTCGCACGGGCACGACGACCGTCGGCGCCGTGGATGGTGACGCATGGGACATTGCGCGCGCTGAACAGCGATTCGACCCACTGCACGGGCGTGCCCGGCGTAAGCCAACCGCCGTCGATCATCGCAGCGTCGACGGGGCGCGACTCGGCGCTCGCGAGCTGGACGAGGGCACCCGCATCCGTGCCGCCGGTGACCGCGTAGCCCGCCGATGCGAGGCCCGCTTGCAGCTCTGCGAGCCGCGCCGGCGATGCGCCGATGAGCACGCGCTTGTTCGAGCGCTTCTCGACGCGGGTGAGGAATTCGTTCCAGCGCGTGCGATCGTCGTCGCCCATCTCGATGATGTTGAGCCCCCAACCAGGCGTGAGCCCAGACGAGCGCGAGTCGGCTTCGGTGATGTGCCGCACGCACTTCGCGCGGCCGGAGACCGGAGCGCTGCCGTCGTCGAGGACAGCGGAGAACATCATGTCCATGTCGAGCACGAGCGGATTCTGCGGCCGCACGAACATGCCTTCGCGCGAGACATCGAGTGCGTTCGCGCGCATCGCGCCGCGATTGCTGCCGAGGCAGATCAGCCACTCGACGGGGAATCGCCGATTCGAGCGCGGCGGCGGCGGCTTGATCACGACCTTCGCATCGCGCGCGGCGGTGAGCAGCGTCGTGAGCTGGCGGCGCGAAGCGTCGTCGAGCTCGAACGTGATCGAGAACGTCGCGGCGCCGGACAGCTGCGCTTCCTGCACCGACGACACCTTGCTGACCGGCCCTCGGACGAGCGCGCGGTAATCGCCAAACGACAGCGCGATGTCGACGTTGTCCTGGATTCGCGGCAACGCACCCGCCATCAGCGCCGCGCCTTTCAGCGAGAGCGCGCCGATGCGAATCGGCACCCAGCGCCCGCTGCGTAGGTATCGCGCGTAGATGATCCCAGGCGGCATCGGACCACTTGCCGTCGGCATGAACTGGTCGGTCTTCGTGCCGCGTACCTGCCTCGGAATGCTGTTGGAGCTTTCACCCGACGTCGTCTCCGCCGCCACCATCACCGGACCCGAAGGAGTCACCGTCGCTGCCATCGCCGACCTCGCCATTTGTTGAAGCTCCGCTGGAGGCACTTCCACCGTCGCAGCGCGCTGATGTCTGCTGATCACGTTTGGCGACGGCAAGCGCGAGCTGCTGTCGTCGGGCCGTGAAATCGGTTGGAGGCTCCGCAGCTGGTCGCGATCGATATCGCGCGTGCCCTTCGCGTTGACGAGCATCACGGGATTCGCATCGCTGCTGGTGCGCGGCCGCATCGCCTTGCTCGGATTGTCGGGAAGCTCGCTGACGACCGACATCTTCTTCAGCTCGCGAATGCGACGTGCGAGCTCGGTGATCGCGTTGGTCACGTTGCGCTCGCCGGAGACTTGCAGCGTGCAACGCGAGAGACGCTCGGCGAGGAAGCGCCGGCGATCGCCGAGCGCGAGCTCCGCGGGCTGGATCATTCCGATCTCGGCGAGCAGCGCGAGCTTGACGACGAAGTCGAGGCCCTTCGGTCCGAGCGCGAGCTCGTCGTAGCGAAGACCGAGCAACGCGTGGTCGGTCTGCGGATCCCAGTACGCGGTGATCGTGGCGAGCGGTGGCGCTTCGTCGCGATCGAGTGCAGACAGCGTCGAGATCCAGTGACTCACGCGCTGCCGAGGCTGTTCGATGATGAGGAACGCCTCGATAAGGGGCGGGTAGGACCGGGGCTGCATGGACGTGGCAGTGCCGTATCGAGCAGCGCCGATGCCATGCACTCGGTTCGCAAGCAGCCTTACAAGCAGGGCTGGATCATGGAGTGATCCTTTGCCTGCGTTGTTCAGCGGTTTGCTCGATATCGTGGCATTAATGCCACGCATGACGTGGCACAGATGCCACGAACAGGCGTGAATTCTTGCCCAAGTATCCGAGTCCCCTAAAGTAATAGCCATGAAAGCCGACGACCGGGGTGCGGCGGGCTACCGCCTGCCATTGCTTCCGCTGCGCGACATCATCGTCTTCCCGCACATGGTCGTGCCGCTGTTCGTCGGACGCGACAAGTCGCTCACGGCGCTCGAAGAAGCGATGGCGGGAGACAAGCAGATCCTGCTCGCAGCGCAGCGACGCGCGAAGACCGACGATCCGAACGAAGAGGACATCTTCTCGATCGGCACCGTCGGCCACATCATCCAGCTCCTGCGGTTTCCGAAGGGACCGGTAAAGGTTCTCGTCGAGGGTCGCGCACGCGCACGCATTCGCAACTTCGTGCAGAACGATCCGTTCTTCGTGTGCGACGTCGAAGATGTCGACGAGACCGACGACGAGACCGTCGAGATCTCGGCGCTCATGCGCTCGGTGCAAGACGTGTTCGAAGACTACGTGAAGCTCAACACGCGCATCCCGCCCGAGATGCTCGTCAGTGTTCGTACGATCGACGAGCCCGGTCGCCTCGCAGACACGATCGTCGCGCACGTCGCGCTCAAGCTCAAAGACAAGCAAGAGCTCCTCGAGACGCCGGTGCCCGCGCGCCGGCTCGAGCGGCTCGGCGAGCTGATGCAAGGCGAGATCGAGATCCGTCAGGTCGAGAAGAAGCTGCGCTCTCGCGTCAAGAAGCAGATGGAGAAGCAGCAAAAAGAGTTCTATCTGAACGAGCAGATGCAAGCGATCCAGAAGGAGCTGGGTGGCGAGCGTGACGAGTTCAAGAACGAGCTCAACGAGCTCGAGCAGAAGATCAAGTCGAAGAAGATGAGCAAGGAGGCGAAGGAGCGCTGCCTCAAGGAGCTCAAGAAGCTGAAGCAGATGTCGCCGATGTCTGCGGAAGCGACCGTCGTGCGCAACTACCTCGACTGGGTCGTCGCGCTGCCGTGGGAAGACAAGACGGAAGATCGTCACGACATCAACGAGGCGGAGAAGATCCTCGAGGCCGAGCACTACGGCCTCAAGAAGGTCAAGGAGCGGATCCTCGAGTACTTGGCGGTGCAGGCGCTCGTGCCGCGTCAGCGAGGACCGATCCTGTGCCTCGTCGGTCCGCCCGGCGTCGGCAAGACGTCACTCGCGCGCTCGATCGCGCACGCGACGAACCGCCGCTTCGTGCGCCAGTCATTGGGCGGCGTGCGCGACGAGGCGGAGATCCGCGGTCACCGCCGCACGTATATCGGCGCGTTGCCCGGCAAGATCATCCAGTCGCTGAAGAAGGTCGGGTCGCAAAACCCCGTCTTCCTCCTCGACGAGATCGACAAGATGTCGATGGACTTCCGCGGTGACCCGGCGAGCGCGCTGCTCGAGGTGCTCGACCCCGAGCAGAACAACACGTTCAACGATCACTACCTCGATCTCGACTACGACCTCAGCGACACGATGTTCGTCACCACGGCGAACCAGCAGCACGCGATTCCGCTGCCGCTGCAAGACCGCCTCGAGATAATTGAACTGCCCGGCTACACTGAGTGGGAGAAGGTCGCGATCGCGAAGCAATACCTGATCCCGAAGCAAGCCGAGGCGAACGGCGTCAAGGACCTCAGCGTGACGTGGACCGACGCCGCTCTCACCGCGATCATCCATCGCTACACGAAGGAAGCCGGCGTTCGAAATCTCGAGCGCGAGATCGCGACCGTCTGTCGCAAGATCGCCAAGGACTACCTCGCCAAAAACCGCACGCAGACCTCGTTCGAGGTCACCGAAGAGAAGCTGCCCGCGTGGCTCGGCATCGAGAAGTACCGCGAGACGCGTCGCGAAAAGGAAGACGAGATCGGGCTCGCGAACGGCCTCGCCGTCACCATGTTCGGCGGTGACCTCCTGACCGCCGAGGTCACGATCGTCCCCGGCAAAGGCAAGCTCACGCTCACCGGCAAGCTCGGCGAGGTGATGCAGGAGTCTGCGCAGGCCGCGATGAGCTACCTGCGCTCGCGCGCCGGCACGTTCGGTCTGTCGAACGACTTCCAGAACAAGACCGACGTCCACGTCCACTTCCCCGAGGGCGCGATCCCGAAGGACGGCCCATCCGCCGGCATCACCATGGCGACCGCGATGGCGAGCGCGCTCCTCCGCATCCCCGTGCGACAGACCATCGCGATGACCGGCGAGGTCACGCTACG
>JALZOJ010000131.1 GCA_030857175.1 Myxococcota bacterium
GGCCCGCTCGCGATGCAGATCATCGCCGCGGCGAAAGAGCTCGGGTACGTGCCATGACCTGCGATTCCCGCAGGAATAATGTCGACGTTTGCCACATGCTTGATCGCGCCATCGACGGGGATCATGATGCGGGGGTGAGCCCGCCGCCCGTCGACGAAACGCAGTTCGTGCCCGACGAGCACGCACGTCCCGTCGCCACAGACCCGCAGGCTCACAAACGCTTCGGTCGGTTTCGCGCGCTCGCGCTGCTCGGTACCGGCGCGACCGGCTCCGTCTACTCCGCGCACGACGACGTCTTGAACCGCACCGTCGCGATCAAGGCCCTGCATCCGCGCTGCGATGTCGCCGTGCGGACGCGCTTTCTCAACGAGGCACGCGCGATCGGCAGCGTGCTGCACCCAAACATCCTCGCGGTGTTCGATGCCGGCACCGAAGGCGACACGCCGTTCATGGTGATCGAGATCGCGACCGGCTCGCTGCGCGATGCGATGCACGGACGCCGGCTCGACGCGGCCGCCGTACGCAGTGCGGGCATCCAGATCGCACGCGCGCTCTCCGCCGCACACGCCGCGAAGATCCTCCATCGCGACGTGAAGCCCGCGAACATCCTCTCCACCGAGACCGGCGTGTGGAAGCTCGCCGATTTCGGAATCGCGCGGCTGCCCGACTCCACGCTCACCGACACCGGCCAGTTCCTCGGCTCGCCGAGCTACGCCGCGCCCGAGTCGCTGCGCGCCGGTCAGTTCACACCGGCGAGCGACATCTACGCGCTCGCGGCCACGCTCTACGAAGCGCTCGCCGGCGCGCCGCCGCATGGCGAGCACGACATGCCATCGGTCGTGCGCAAGCTCGAGCACGATCCACCGCCCTTGCACCTGCGCTGCCCGGTACCGCGCGCGATGGCCGACGCGATCATGGCCGCGCTCGCGCGCGATCCGTCGGCGCGTCCCACCGCCGACGAGCTCGCGCAGCGCATCGCCGGCACCGACGAGATCGCGGTCGTCACGCCACCGCCGCGCCCGCCTCCGCGCATCGCGCACGTCGCGGTCGCCGTCGCGCTCGTCGCCGCGTGTTTGCTCGTGTTCGCGATCCTCACGCGCGTGCGCGACACGAGCGAGCCCAAGCCCGCCGTGTTCGCATCTCCACGCGTGAACAGGCCGGCGACGCCAGCGCCGAAGCCCCGGCCGCCGCCGCCGGTCGTCGCGCCCACGCCGGCACCTGCGCCCGAGCCCGCGGCACCGGAGCCGCCGCCAAAGCCCACACCACCGGCCGTGGATCCGTGGCCCGCGCCGGCCGACCAGGGGACGTCGCAGCTGTTCGATCAGAATGGCAACCTCGTCGACGACGACACGGCCCGCAAGATGTTGCAGGAGCTCGAGCGCAACGCGCGCACCGAGCTCGATGGCGTGCGCCGCTTCGAACGCCGCGGCAAGCGCCGCTGGCGACCGCGCGCGGACCCTTACTAGAAGCCGCCGGAGTACGTGATCATGCCGCCGCTCGTCGTCGGGACGAACGCGACGCCCTGCTGCTCTTCGCTGCGCTTCTTCAAGAGCCGCCACACGCCGACGCCGGTCGCCGCGAGCCCGACGGCGGTGATCACCATCGACGTCGTGCGCTGGCTCTTCGCATCGTCATAGAGCGACTGACTCTCGTCATAGCTGGCGGCGCTCTCGGCGTCATCGATCTTGCCGCGCGCGCTCGAGTACATGACGAGGCCGACGATCGTCAGCACGGCGCCACCACCGGTGAGGCCGAGGCCGAGCTTGTCCTTGTACCAAGCCGGCGGCGCATCGACCGTCCCGGCGGTCGGCTCCGTCGTCGGCGCGGTCGTCGTCGTCGGCCCCACGCCGGGCGGCGCTTCGTTGTCGACGCCGGCGCCACCACTCGTGTCGGTGGTCGTTGGCGTCGTCGGGTTCTGCGCCTTCTGGGCCTTGCACGTCGCGATCGCCTGGTTCGCGAGATCCGCGCGCTCGCGCGACGGCTTCGATGCGAGGAAGCTGTCGTACGCGAGGATCGCGTCGTCGCAGCGGCCGAGCTTGATGTAGACCTGGCCGATCGAGTAATGCAGCTCGGGTTTGGGATCGAGCGCGTACGCCTTGTTGAGCTGGAGCAGCGTGTCCTCGAAGCGACCCTCTCTGTACGCGGTCGCGGCCGCCTCCATGTGCGTCTTCGCATCGGCCTTCGAGTCCGCGAACGCCGGCGAGCCGCCGAGGGTGCACGCGATCGCGATAAAAATGATTGTTCGCTTCATGTGCTCACTTCTTGTCCTCTGGGAGGAATAGCTCGTCGGGGTTCCACTGCTCTTTCGGCGGCTTCTTGCGCTTCAACGGCTTCTTCACCTCGGCGGATCCACTGCCCGCCGCGACAGCCGAGCCGGCATCGACATCCGACCCGGATCCCGCGCCCGCCTCTTGCGCGGGCTCTGCAGCGTCGGCGGGCACCGGCGGTGGTGGTGGCGGCTCGACGATCTGCGGCGCAGGTGTCACCGACTTCGCAGGCGTGGGCGGTGGCGGCGTGTGGTCTTCGGCATCGCCACCACCACGCATCACGAGGAATGCCGCGGCGGCGATACCGGCGAGCAACACGCCACTGATCGCGAACAGCTTCTTCTTCGGCGACGACGCGCTCGTGGCCGTGACGTCGGCGGTCCACGCGAGCGGCGTGCCCGAGCCGGTCGTCGGCGAGCCGTTTGTCCACCCGTCGTCCTTCGGCGGCTTGTCCTGGGTCTCGAGCGCGACCGGCAAGATCGGCGGCTTCGGGACGAGCGGCTCGATGCGCACATCCAGCGTCGACGTATGCTCTTCGTCGTCGTCGGGCTGTACGGTCTCGAGACGGAGGTTCGCGAGTGCTGCCTTCGCCTGCTGCAGCTCCTCGACCTTCGAAGCTTCGACCTTGGCGGGCTTGACCGCCGGGAACGGAACCGGCGGCGTCGCGCGTGCCGCCGGTACCGGAAAAGCCGGCGGTGTCTTGCGCCCGATGCTCGGCGGGGGCAGCTGCGGCCGTGGCTTGGCCGCGGCGCCTGCCACGGCCGAGGTCCTGTTCAGCGCGTTCGCACTGGTCGCAGCCTTGTTGCGCGCGCGCTGGATCGGAGAGCTCGGTGTCGGCTCGACGAGGCTCGGCACCCCGTCGCCCTCCGGTACCGGCGCCGCCCCGGTCGCCTCGCCATCGAAGTCGACCGACAGCTCGAGCTCGGCGGGCGTATCGTCGACGAGCCATGGCTCGGGCCGGTGCCCGAACAGCTGCTTCATGTAGCCAGCGAGCGCGCCCGTCGACGTGCGCAGGCCCTTCGTCGCCGCGAATGCTTCGAGCGCCTCGCGCATCTCGTCGGCGCTCTGATACCGATCGGCGGCTTCGATCGAGAGCGCCTTCAGGATGATGCCCTCGAGCTCCGCGGGAATATCCGCCCGATAGCTCGACGGCTTCGGGATGTTGCCCTGCACGATCGAGCTCATCGTGAGGAAGTCGTTGTTGCCCTTGAACAACCGGCGCACCGTCGACAGCTCGAACAGCACGATGCCGAGCGAGTAGACGTCGCCTCGCCGGTCGACCGACAGCCCGGCGCATTGCTCCGGAGACATGTACGCGACCTTGCCCTTGAGCGAGCCGGCCTTCGTATCTTCCGTCGTACGGAGCGCGGCCTTCGCGATCCCGAAGTCGACGACCTTCACGTTGCCGTCGTAGCCGACGATGATGTTCGCGGGTGAGACGTCGCGGTGGACGAGCCCGAGCGGCTTGCGATCCGCGCCGCGCTGCTCGTGCGCGTGATGCAGTGCGAGCGCGGCGGTCGTCACGATCGTGACGACGTGCTCGAACGGCACCTTCTCCTTCTTCTTGTTGACCGTCATCAGGAGCTTGCGCAGGTCTTCACCGTGCACGTACTCCATCGCGAAGAAGTACTCGCCCTTCTCCTTGCCGATGTCGTGCACCTGCACGATGTTGTTGTGGTGCAGCTGCGCGGCGAGGCGCGCCTCGTCGAGAAACATCTTCACGAAGACGGGATCCTCGGCGCGGTTCTGATGGATCCGCTTGACGACGACGTGTCGCTCGAAGCCCTCGATGCCCGTCGCACGCGCGAGGAGAACCTGCGCCATGCCGCCGTTCGCCAGATGTTTGACGATCTGGTAACGACCGAGCTTCGTGGGGAAGGTCGCGGGCACTAGTTCCTCAGGGCACACATTCGCAGACGGCCTTGCGGTCATCACCGCAGTTCGTGTGGTTGAGCGTGGTCGTGTTGATGAACATGCAGTCTGCAGGATTGGGATTTCCGCCGAGATTCATGAGTGCCTGCGTCGACGCCGATGCGGGCATGTTCAGCGAGGTCCGGTACTGCCCCTCGGTCACGATGTCGTTGACGCCGACCCACGCACCGTCGGCGGCGAGCGTGCGCAGCGCGTCGTGCTCGAGCTGCGCGTTCGCCAGGTTGGTGCCGTCGGGAAACGCGAGGAAGCCCATGTTCGCCACGCAGAAGTCGCGCTGCACGCTCCACGTGCCCGTCACGTTCACGAGCAGGTAGCGGTGGGCGCGCGGACCGGAGTTCGCGAGCGCCACGTAGTCGGCGCGGCAGCCCATCGGCGCCGGTTCGCCGCCTGCTTCGCCGGGCATCTCCATGCCTGCTTCGCCGCCGCTGCCGCCGACGCAGTCGCCGGACTTGCCGCCCGAGTTGGGGCCGTACTCGCGACCGCTCGTGCAGCCCGACGACGCGACACTGCAAAGCCCGTCGGCTTCACACATGCCGCCGGTTCCACACTCGGTGTTTTCTTCGCACTGGAACGTCGTGCTGCGAAGGCAACCGGCGCTCGCGAGTGTGACCAACAACATCAGCATTCGCGTCATCAGAACCGTCCCATCACGGTGAGCAAGCCACCGTCCGAAGTTGGAGTGACCGCCACCTTGTGACTGCGCTCGCCGTTGTCGCGCAGCATGTAGCGCGCGATGCCCGCGCCGATCAGCGCCACACCGCCGACACCGAATCCGATCGCGAGGGTTCGCTTGCTCGCCGCTTCGTCGCGCAGCTTGTTGTGCGCCTCGATCGTCGGCGCCTTGGTGCGATCCTCGGAGTCATCGAGCTTGCCGTTCATCTGCTGGTAGAACACGACGCCGAGCACGCCCGCGACGATACCGCCGCCGACGAGCGCGTCGCCGATCACATCCTTGTACCAAGGCTTGCCGCCGGTACGCGGTGGTTCCTCCGGGCGCGGCGGCTGCGGCATCGGCGCGGGATCTGCTTTCTCGGGCACGGGATCCGGTTTCACCTCCGGCACGGGGTCGGGTTTGACCTCGGGCGGGGGTGCGGTCTTGCAGGTCTGGATCGCTTCCTTCGCAGCGGACGCGGGACCCGCGGCGGGCTTGGTGGTCAAGAAGCGCTCGTAGAACGAGATCGCTTGCGCGCAGTTGCCGAGCTGCACGTGCACCTGACCGATCGCGTACAACAGCTCGGGTCTCGGATCGAGCGCGTACGCGAGTGTCAGCTCGTCGAGCGCTTCCTTGAACTTGCCCTCGCCGTGGAACGTCGTCGCCTTTTCGATGTGGGCCTTGGCTTCCGACTTCGGATTTGCGGATGCAGTCGCCGGAGCGAGAGCGAGGAGCAGCAGGATCGATCGCGCGTGCTTCATGGGTTCACTTTTTCGGGAAGAGTCCATTCGGATCCCAGGTGCCATCCGCCGGTTCCGTTGGTTCGGTGGGTTCCTCGGCTGGCTTCTGCGTGTCGCGCGGAGGACGGCGGACCGTCTTCCGGATCTTTTTCTTCTTCTTGGCAGGCGGCTCGAGAAGCGTGCCTGGCTCGTCCGAGCCACTGCCCGCGTCGACGACGTCTTCCTCGACCTCGACCTCTTCGGTTTCTTCCTCGGCGACATCGGGTGGAATGACCGGCTGGACGACCATCGGGTTCGACGGCGGCGGCAGCTTGATGTTCGGGTTCGCCTTGTAGCGCGGGTCGTCGTCGTCGTTCCCCTGCGAGCGAATGATGAAGAACGCGCCGACGATCGCGGCGAGTGCGAGCACCGCGATCGCGATGTACTTGCCGTGCCCGGTGACGACGGTGACGGGCCGGACCATCAGCGTCTCGTCGCCCACGCTGAGCGGGCCGTCGGTCTGCGGCACCTCGGCGAAGTCGCCGCTGAGGAGCTCGAGC
>JALZOJ010000039.1 GCA_030857175.1 Myxococcota bacterium
GTCACGCGCTGATCGGCGCCGACGTGAATCGAGGCGTGCACGGCGGCGCGCGGCCTCGCTGCGTGAATCGCCGCGGTCGTCGCGTTGACCGCCGCGATGAAGCGATCGGCGTCCTCGCCGAAGAACTCGCCGAACGCGAGCACGTACGCGTCGAATTCCAGATCTGCGGTCACGAGCGGTAGGCGCTGCGCGAGCTCGGCCTCGAAGTCCGCGCCGTCCGAGAGATCGAACGCCTGCTGCATGTTTCCGCTGCCGAAGATCTGCATGCCGAGACCGACCGTCAGCCCGCGCGTGTGGGCGTGCGCGAGCAGCCGCTGCGTGAGCTCCTTCCACGCAGCGTGGCGCGCGGGAACCATGATGTCGTCGAGCGCGGGCCACTGGACGTGATTGCCGCGGTTCTTCACGATCCAGTCGAAGATGCGCCGCGCCGCTGCCTCGTCGCCCGGCTGCCACAGGGCGAAGTGCGCCTCGATCGGATGCAGCGTGTGCAGCTGCAGGCCGCGCTGCCCCTTTACCGCCGGCTCGTGCACGACGCCGAGCGAGCTCTCACCCTCGAACGCGAGCTCCGATGGGACGTACGTCGCATCGGGCGCGCGGAAACGAAAGCCGAGGTTCTCGAGCGCGTGCGCGACGCCGTACTGCGCACCGAGCACGTCGCCGGCACGGACGCGCCACGCACGCGCGCCGAGCGCCTCGATCACGTAGCATTCGCGGCAGACCGCGTCGTCGAGGACCTCGATGGTGAAGCCGTCGCCGGCTGGTGCGCCGACCCGCAGCCCCTCGTACGGCGTCAGCGAAACAAATTCGCGGAGCGCGGAATCGCTGATCGGCGAGGTCACGATCGTGACCGGCGCCGGTGATCCCGCACACGCGGTAAGGAAAGCGAACGCGATAAGGACCCTCATCGAGGCCGACCATCGCGCGAATCCGCGCAATCTCGACGAACATAGAAGTTACACGTTCAACTTCTGATTGTGCGCCGGTTTATGCTCGCGGTATGCGGTGGGTCGTCATCCTGGTGCTCTTCGCGACCGCCAACCGCGCGGACGCCGCCCCATGCCACGACGAGGAAGTTGCGGCCGCCGCCCTCAACGCGCTCGACCAGTTCGCGAAGGACGCGAACGCGAAGGTCGACATCAGCTACCTCGATCGCTGCGACCGCGACCTCGTCGACGCGAAGAAGCCGAGCCCGAAGCGGGACGCCTTCTTCCTGACGGCTTGCAACACGATCCTCGCGCGTGACGGTGCGCATCCGACCTGCATCCGCGGCGCGATCCATCTGGGCAAGAAAGCCCTCATGGGGATCGACTTCTTCACCGAGCTCCGCGGCTGGGAGCACGACCCGTGGAAAGGCGGCGCGCGCGTCCTGCCGCTCTACGTGGAGCTCGGACATCGCGATGCGGTGACCCGCGTCCTCGAGGTCTGGAAGTCCTCGATGGACGAGGCCGCTCACCGCGAGCAGACGCTCGAGGGCTGGCAGCGAAAGCAGTCGCGGCTCGCGTGGAGCCAGTGGCGCCAGCAAGCGGCCGCGGTGTTTCGCGCGCTCGGTGAGCCCGACGTCACCTCGTTCCTCGCGGAGCAAGCGAAGTCGACGGACCGGTCCGTCGCACGCGCGTGTCTCGACGCGATCCGCGCGATCGAGCGGCGCCGCGAGAAGGCGAACGCGCCGCCGCGGTAGTCAGCGGCGCTTCTTCGCGCGCGTCTTCTTCGGAGACTTGCTCGACGACTTCCTCGGCGACTTCTTCGGCGACTTCTTCGGCGTCCTCTTCGGCGTGCGGTTCTTCGTCATCTTGAGCTTCGGGCGGCCGATCGCCTCGAGCAGCTTGCGCGCGGGCGCGGTATCGCTCGTCGGCGACGCGGGCACCTTGACCGCGATCATCACCGGCTGCTTCACCGACTCGGCCACCTTGGGTCGTCGCTTGCGTGTGCGGGCCACTAATCTCCCTCGGGTGTCGGGGTCGGCGACGACGGGCGCGTTGGCGCGAGCGTGCCGTCGGCCTTCGCGTATTCGTCGAGCTTGCGGTACAGCGTCTTGCGATCGAGGCCCAGGCGCTGCGCGGCGCGCGTCTTGTTGCCCGCTTCGTCCTCGAGCACGCGCTCGATGAACTCGCGCTCGAGCTCGGAGAGCGTCATGCGGCGCGCGACCGCGGCGCCGAGGAAGTCGGCCGGCCGCTTCTCGCGGACCTGTGGCGGGAGATCGTCGTCGGCGATCAGCTCGCCCTGGCAGAGCGCCACGCCGCGCTCGAGCACGTTCATCAGCTCGCGCACGTTGCCGGGCCAGTGATACGCGAGCAGCAGCTGCTGTGCCTCGGGCGAGAGGCGCATCCGGCGCGGCGGCGCCTGGCGCGCACCGAGCTGCACGAGGATGTGCTCCGCGAGCGGCACGATATCCTCGGGCCGCGAGCGCAGCGGCGGTAGATCGAGGTGGATGACGTTGAGCCGGTAGTAGAGGTCCTCGCGGAAGCTACCGTCGGCGAGCATCGATTCGAGGTTCTTGTTTGTCGCGGCGACGACGCGCGCGTCGACACGCTGGTTCTTCGTCGCGCCGAGCGGGCGCACCTCGTGCTCCTGCAGCACGCGCAACAGCTTGGCCTGGAGGGGCAGGGCGAGCTCGCCGATCTCGTCGAGGAAGATCGTACCGCCGTCCGCCTCGACGAACAGGCCCGATCGATCCGCACGTGCGTCGGTGAACGCGCCCTTCTTGTGGCCGAACAGCTCGCTCTCGATCAGGCCCTCGGGCACGGCCGCGAGGTTGACCGGAACGAATGCGCCGTTCGCGCGCGCCGAGTTGAAGTGGATCGCGCGGGCGATCAGCTCCTTGCCGGTGCCCGACTCGCCGGTGACCAGCACCGACGCGGTCGACGTCGCGATGCGGGTGACGAGCGCGACCACGTCACGCATCGACGCGCTCTTCGCGATGATGTTGCCGAAGCCGTAGCGCTCCTCGACCTCGCGCTGGAGCCGCTTGACCTTCGTGTTGAGCGCGCGCGCGTCGAGCGCCTTGTCGACGACGAGCAGCAGCTCCTCGATCTCGAACGGCTTGGTGATGTAGTCGTACGCGCCGAGCTTGACCGCGCGGATCGCGGTCTCGATCGAAGCGAACGCGGTGATCATCACGATGTGCGGCGCCTCGGGCAACGCGCCGACGCCGCGGATCAGATCGAAGCCGTCCATCTCGGGCATGCGCAGATCGGTGATGACCAGATCGAAGCGGCGCGCGCGTGCACGCTCGAGCCCGGAAGCCGCACCGCCCGCGGCCTCGACGTCGAAGCCGGCATCCTCGAGCTCCTCGGCCAGCAGATCTCGCATGGCCTCATCGTCTTCGACGACAAGGATCGACGCGGATCGCTCTGCTGACATCGGAGGCGGTTCTATCACGCGCGCGACGGGCACGAGCGGAAGACGCTGCCAACCCGAGCGAGTTGCGCGCGCCTCAGTGCCAGGAACAGCCGCTCTGGGCGTTGCACGTGCTCTGGTTCGCGAACTCCTCGCAGGTGTTCGCGGTGCCGAGGCAGCCGCCGCCGAACACGCACTTCGTGCTGGTCTCGCACTGCGCCTCCGACGCGCCGCTGCAGAAGCTCGGCCGCTTGACGCACGTCGAGGTCGTGAAGTCCGTCATGCACTCGGGCGCGTTCGAGCAGGCCTGGTTCGTCGTGTACATCGCGCAGTTCGTCGTGACGGTGCACGTCGTCGCGGTGTAGCCGCAGCCGGTCTGCGCGACGCACGCGTTCATCATCGTGTACGACGTGCACGTCGTCGCCGTGCCCGCGCAGCGCGCCGTCGGCCCGTCACCGGGCTTGCCGTCGACGCCGCCATCGACGAGGACGACCGCGCACGAGATCGTCGCGCCGGCCGAACGGCAGAACCCGTCACCGTCGCACGTGAACCCGCCGGGGCAATCTTGTGGCCCCTGACACGTCGAGACGCGGCAGTCGTCGAACGACGCGCTGTACGTGCACCCGCTCGCGAGCGCGATGATCGCGAGGAACGCGAGCAGGGCTCTCACCAGGCGCCGCTCCAGCTGACCGCAGCGCCTCCGTGCGTCGGCGTCACGGCCACGTTCGAAGACGATGCGTCCTTGTTGCCCATCCACCACAGCACGCCGCCCGTCGCGATCGCCGCGAGCCCGACGCCGTAGAGCACGTACTGCGTCGTCTCGGCGCTCTTGCCCTCGGCATCCTTGTCTTTGACGAGGTTCCAGTCGCAACCATCCCGGCACTCGTCGCTGACCTCGTCGCCGAGCCGTCGCGCCTTCGCACCGAAGTACACGCCGGTCGCGACCAGCACGATGCCCGCGCCACCGACGGCATAACCCGCGACCCGCTTGCCCTTGCCACCGCCACCTTCACGCGGCGGCATCACTGGTGCCGGCTGCGTCGTCGAAGGAGGGGCCACGAACTGCGGCGGAGGCACGACCGGCGCGGGCGCCGGCGCTGGTTTCGCTTCTTGCTCGACGCACGGCGCGAGCTCTGCGATGAAGCCTTCGGCCTGCGGCCGCTCGTTCGACTTCGGCGCGAGCGAGATGAACCTGCGATAGCTCGCGGTCGCCTTCGTGCAATCGCCTGGCTTGCCGCGTAGACGTTGCGCCTGCGCGATGTTGAACACGAGCGCCGGGAGCTTCGAGAGCGCGTAGCTCTGGGTCCACGCGGTCAGCGCGTCGTCGTAGCGAAGCGCTTCGTATGCCTGCTGGCCCTGGTTGTAGAGCCGCTCGGCTTCGCTCTCGGCGTGCGCGGGTGACGCGAACCGCGCGACGAGCACCACGGCGATCACGACGGCGCGCATCAGCTGCCTCCGCCGAACGGATTGATCGTCGCGTTGCGCTTCTTCGCCTTGATCTTCTCGTGGAGGTCACGATTCACGCGCTCGGACTCGCCGGGCTTGATCTGCACCGTGAACGTCTCCTTGATGTCGAGCTCGTCGTGCACGAGCGTGATGCGGTGTTTGCCCGCCGCGAGCTTCAGCTCTTGCGGCGTCGACGCGGCGAGTGCCTTGCCGTCGACGAGGATCTCGCACGCAGGGGACGAGCGCAGCACGAGCGTGCCCATCGCCGCCGGCTGCGGTTGTGTCGCCGATGGTTGCGTCGCGAACGGATTGATCGTCTTTGCTTTCGGATCGCGCGGCTTCTCGGCGGCCTTGTCGGCGGCGGCCTTGTCAGCGGCGAGCTTGTCTGTGTGACGTGCCTCGCGCTTCGAATCGCGCTTCGCGTCGCGCGGGTCGACCTGCGCGGCCGCGTCGACCTTCGCGGATGCGTCAACCTTGGCGGGCGCGTCGACCTTCGCCGCCGGCGCTTCGACCTTCGCCGCCGGCGCTTCGAGGTTCGCCGGCGCTTCGATCTTCGCCGGCGCCGGCTCTTCGACCTTCATCTGGACCGTGTTCTCCGGCGGCACGGCCGCGGCGACCCTGTCCGCATCGCCGCCCGAGCCGCGGAGCCAGAACACGAGCGCGAGCGCGAGCAAGATCGCGATGCCCGCAGCAGCGGCGATCACCGCGCGCGGCGTGCGAGCCGACTCGCTGATCATCGAGACGCCCGCCGCGGCCTTGAGCGTCGAGTCAGCCTCGGGTGGCGGAGATGGCATCTGCCGGCTCAAGCCGGGTGGCTCGGTCGCGGGCACGCCGGCAGAGACCGCGCCGCCTTGCACGAGCTCGCGCTGCACGTCGACCATCGTCGGCGGCCGCGCGTCGACGTCCTTCGCGAGCATGCGCTGCACGAGATCGGCGACGTGATACGGCGTTTCGCGCACGACCGTCAGCACGCTCGGCGCTTCGACCAGCAGGTGCTGCGCGAACAATTCGCCGGTTTGCCCGACGAACGGTGGGCGACCAGCGAGCAGCTCGAACAGGATGCAGCCGAGCGTGTAGATATCGCTGCGCTGATCGATCTGCGTCGACGAGCGGCACTGCTCCGGCGACATGTAGCGCGGCGTGCCGAACACTTCGCTCGTCTGCGTGTGCACGTCCGACGACTGCACGTGGTGAAGCTTCGCGATGCCGAAGTCGAGGACCTTCACGCGCTCGCCGCCGGGGACGGCGGGGTCCTTCACGATGAAGATGTTGTCGGGCTTGAGATCGCGATGAACGATTCCGTTCTTGTGTGCGGCCTCGAGCGCGGACGCGATCTGGCGCGTGATCTCCATCGCCATCGGCGGCGCCATGCGTCCGCTGCGATGCAGGCGATGCGCGAGCGATTCACCGTCGAGCAGCTCCATCGCGATGTACGCGACGCCGCTGTCGAGCATCGCGCACTCGAACACGGTCGTGATGCCGGGGTGACCGATGCGAGCGGCGAGGCGCGCTTCCTGGAGGAAGCGGCGCATGACGTCGTCACTCGCCTTGTGCTCGGCGTTCAGGATCTTGAGCGCGACCTCGCGCTCGAGCGATTCGTCATAGCCCGCGAACACCACGCCAAAGCCACCCTGACCGAGCTTGCGCCGGAGGGTGTACTTGCCGATCTGGGTGCCGACCGCGAACATTTGCTTCCGTCTTCGATGCCGGGTTACGCGTGAAGTCGCAGCGTCTTAGTTCACTTTCGAGCGCGCTTCAAGCAACGGTTTCGCCGGTGCGTATGGCCGGTGAGCAGGCCCACCGAACTCTCAAAGGGTGAGGATGATCTCGCCCGTTCGCGCGAACACCTCGGGGTCAAACCCCGTGGATTCGGCGGGAGCATCCTCGCCGGTCGCCGCCGCACAACCCGCTGCCGGCGTGCAGAAACCGGAGATGCAGAACAGGCCGGGGCAGCAGTTGCAGCCTTCCGTCAGCGGCGTGCACTGCTGGTTGTTCTTGATGCAGCACACGCCCGGCGAGCCCGCGCCGTTCGACGGGACGCACGTCCATCGCGAGTCGGGGCACATGCCGCAACTGCGCCCGCAACCGTCGTCACCACACGCGAGCGATCCCGCGACGCACTTCGGCGTGCACGGCACGCACGTACCGCCATCACACTTCTTGCCGACGGGGCAACCGGGACACGTGCGCGGGTTGCCGCAGCTATCCGTCGATGGTCCGCACGCGCCGGGCTCGCACGCGAGCGGCGTGCAGTTGCCGGGATCGCCGCACTGGTTCGGCACGCCACCACCGCCGCACTCGTCGGTGCCGGTGCAGTCTCCGCACTGCACGATGTTGCCGCACGTATCGGGCATCATGCCGCACGCATTCGGCACGTCGCTGCACTTGAGCGGGATGCACGGGCACGCCGCTTCGTTCGTGTTGACGTGACAGAACTTGTCGTCGCCGCACGCCATGCCACCGGGACAATCGAACGTCAGGCGACAGCGCACCGTGCACGGCGCGAGCGACGGCTCGTAACAACCGGCGAGCACCACGAGCACGAGCAGGAATCGCACGCGCGGATTCTATAGCTCACTGCGTGCAGCGGCCCGACGATAAATTACACCGCAGCTGATACCAGGGTCCCGACAAGGGTTGGTCGTCGAGTGAGGTCGGGCATTGCGCGTCCGTCGTGCAAGCCGGCACGCAGAAGTTGCTCGCGAAGTAGGTCGTGCAGACGTCGCCCACGTCGCACTGCGCGTCGTACGTGCAACCGCGCGTGCAGGTCGCGCGCGTGTCTGCGTCCGCGACGAAGAAGAACGCCGGGCACGAGAGGTTCGCGCCGCAATCGGATTGCGAGTCGCAGGCGGTGCCTTCCGCGAGCGTGCCGGCTCCCTCGATCTTCACGCACGCGCCGGCGGTGCACGCCCCGCGGAAGATCTGGTTTCGATACTCGCTCGCGCAATCCGCGGACGACGTGCACGCGGCACCGTAGCCGCGCGACGCCGTCAGCGTGTACGCGACGCCTTCGACGTCCGTCGAGAACTCGCTCACGCGCGCGTAGTAGCGGCCGATCGGCAAGTGCGTCAGGCGTGCGCGCTCGGGCTGCTCCCAGAACGAGAGGCCGAAGGTCGCGCCGTTCGCGTCGTACAGCTCGAGGTCGAGATCGGCCGAGCCGCTCCACGCGAGCGAGAGGTCCCAGACCTCGCCGAGCGACGTGACGTCGAACGCGTAGAAGTCGGCCTCGCTGCGCGGCTTCGAGCACACGCTGCCCGTCTGGGCGACGCCCGACACGAGCACGCGTGCGCCGGCGGGGCCGTCGTCGAGCGGCTCGGCGGTGTCGTCCATCGCGCATTGATCGACGCCGGGTGTACACGCGTTCGTCTCGAGGTCGCAGCGCGGCTTCGCACTCGTCGTGCAGTCGAAGCTCGTCGCGCACTCTACGCACAGGCCATCCGCGCACGCCGGCGTCGCGCCGCCGCACTGCGCGTCGCTCGTGCACTGCTCTTCGTAGACCTCGAGCGCGAACACGGTCGAGGTCGGCTGTTGCGAGGAATAGAAATCGACGACGACATACGACACCCCCGACGTCGCGACGAACCGTCCGACCTCCGTACCGCCGAGCGATGCGTCCTCGAAGAGCAGGCACTGATCGGCCGCGGGGCCGGTCGCGGTCGCGCAGCCCGTCGAGACGTAGAAGCCGAGGTCGCTCGTCGCCTCGAGCTTCACGACATAGGTCGCGCCGACGCGGAGGCCGCTGACCGGCACGACGCGATCCGGTCCCTTCGACTCGGCGCCGTACGGCGCATCCATCGTCGCGCACGACGCCGGGCTCTCGACGTCCGCGCCCGAGACCGTCGACGTCACGCGCGCGGGCACCGCCGTTGCCGACACGCCGAACTCCGCGCACGCGGGATAGACCGGCGCGTCGGGTGCGGATGCATCGGGCGCGAGCGGTAGGGCCTGCGCGCCATCCCCGCAAGCCGCGAGGGCGGCTGCGAAGAGAACTGGTACGACGCGCATCGGGCGGTCTTACAGGACGCTCGCCTGCAGCTCCAATGACACGCTTTGATCGCGTTGCGACGTTGCCGTTGCGGTGTCCGGGTCACACCGCGTGCGCTACAGCTCAGTCCATGCCCTGCTTGCGGCGCGTACGGCGGTGCTCGTGCTCCTCGTCGACGAGCCGCACGTAATCCAGCGGTTCCGCGCTCTCCCAGGGCACCGGCTGCGTGCCGCCGAGCTGTCGCACGCGCTCTCGGAATTCTTCCGCGATCTTCTCGAACGGTGGCAGATCGCTGCGACCGGACAGCGCGCCTGATTTTGCGGCGTCGGTCGCCTCGGCCGTGAGCTGCAGCGCGATCTCGCGCGAGAGGCGGCCACGACGGATGAGATCCTGCACGCTCGTCGCTAGGTGGCCGAGCTCGTACTGCTTGGAGTCGAGCATCTCGAGCGCGACGAAGATCACCTGCCGCGCGCTCAGCACCTTGTCCTCGTAGAGAACGAGCGCGGCCTGAAAGTAGTTGAAGACCGGCACGAGGCGCGGACCGAAGCGGCGAAAGCCGAGCGACGGCGAGCGGCGATCCAGGTGGATGAACAGACGGCGCACGATGTCGCCCTTGGGCACGTTGCGCGCGAGCTCGAGGATGCGATTCGCGTCGTCGTCGTACGCGCGCGACGCGACGAGCACGCGCTCGAGATCCTGCAGTGACACCTTGCCGCCGATCACGTCGGCGTAGAGGCAGTAGATGATCGCGTCGGCTTCGGCATCGTCGCCGAACAAGGTCTCGGCCTCGGCGGGCGCGCCGATGCGCGAGTGCAGCATCGCGGGCAGCTTGTACGGAATCTGTGCGCGCAGGGCGCGGAACCGACCTCGCAGGATGTTCTTGAGGTTGTTCTTGAGGACGAACTCGTCGTACTCGATGCCGTCGAGCGCGAGCTTCGCGGCGAGTACCTGGCGCATCTGCGTCGGCGAGCCCGACACGATGCAGATCCGGTTGCCATCCTGCTTGAGCGCGCGCAAGAGCGAGGTCGCGCCGGGGAATGCCTGCTTGTCGGCGGCGGTCTCGATCGCGCTCTTCGCGAGATCGCGCAAGCTGTCGAACTCGGTGCGCAGGTACGTCTTGTCGAGGTCCCAGCGAAACGTGTGCTTCGGCAGCTTCGCTCCCTCGGGCAGGCCGGGCGGGATGTGATCGAAGAGTCCGATGCGCTCGCCGACCTTGATCGGCAGCGACGACAGTCTTGACAACCTACGCGACCAGCTCATGTGCCGTTACGCATCTCCACTCGCGATCGGAGGCGGAACCGAGCCCGAGCGCGGGCGACGCTGCTGCCGCTCGTCGAGCTCGGCCATCGTGCGCGCGATGTTGCCGCACAGATTGCCCGAGAGTGCCTTGTACGCGACCTTCACCGCGTTCGTGATCGCGCGCGAGTTCGAGCGGCCATGCGCCTTGATGAACGGATGCGTGAAGCCGAGCAGCGGCGCGCCGCCGTACTGCTGCCAGTCGGTGATCGACTTCAGCTGATCGATCGCCGACGACAGGGCGAGGAGGCCGAGCTTCCACGCGAGCCGCTCCTTGTGCGCGTAACGCGCGAGCCGCACGACGGTCTCGGACACGCCTTCGAGCATCTTGAGGACGACGTTCCCGACGAAGCCCGACGTCACGACGACGTCCGCGACGCCGCGCGGAATGTCGAGGCCTTCGATGTTGCCGATGAAGTTGAGCTCCGTCGTCTCGACGAGCGCGGCGTGGGCACTCACGATCGAGGGGGGACCCTTGCCGGCCTCGGTGCCGTTCGAGAGCAGCGCCACCCGCGGCCGGCGGTTCGACGACACGAGCTTCGCATACGCGCTGCCCATCACGGCGAAGCCCACCAAGTCCTCCGCGGTCGCGTCGATCGTCGCGCCGACATCGAGGATCAGCGAGAACGGATCGTCCTTCTCGCCGCGACGCAGCTCCGTCGGATACACGGCGGCGAGTGCCGCCCGCCGCACGCCTTCGAGGAGTGGCCAGCGCCGGGCGCAGGCGAGCACGCTCGCGCCGGTGTTGCCCGCCGACACGAGCGCATCGCCTTCCCCGCGTGCGACGAGGTCCGCGGCCACCACGATCGATGCATCGGGCTTCGCGGCGAGCGCCTCGGATGGCTTCTCGTCCATCTCGACATAGCTCGCGGCGTGATGGACGCGCACGCGCGCGCCGTCGTGCCGCATGCGCGGCAACAGCCGGCCGAGCACCGCTGCATCGCCGACGAGAATGATCTCCGCCGCCGTCAGCTGAAGCGACGCTTCGGCTGCGCCCTGGACGATTTCGTCCGGAGCGTGATCGCCTCCCATGGCGTCGACGACAATGCGGTGCATGGCGGGCATCTTGCCACGAGACCCGCCGGGTTGGCGCTGCTAGCCTCGTTCTCGGGTGGATCGGTTCGGCAACTACATGATCGAGCGCGAGCTCGGGCGCGGTGGCATGGGCGTGGTCTTCGCCGCACGCCACGCGATTTTGGGGCACCGAGCGGCGCTGAAGATCCTCCATGCCGAGCTTTCGCAGCGCGAGGACGTCGTGCAGCGCTTCTTCAACGAAGCGCGCGCCGCCGCCGCGATCAACCACCCGGGCATCGTGCGGGTGCACGACGTCGGCGTCGTCGGCGACGCGGCGTTCCTCGTCATGGACCTGCTCGCGGGCGAATCGCTCGCCGAGCGCCTGAGGGCGCGTGGTCCGCTCACGGTCCCGGTCGCCGTCGCAGTCACGCGGCAGATCGCGCTCGCGCTCGCCGCCGCGCACGCCGCCGGCATCGTTCACCGCGATCTCAAGCCCGACAACATCTTCCTCGTCGACGATCCGCGGAGCCTGCACGTCGTCCTGCTCGATTTCGGCGTCGCGAAGCTCACGGGCGCGCTGCAATCGGGTGACCTCCGCACGAAGACCGGCGCGCTCCTCGGCACGCCCTATTACATGTCGCCCGAGCAGTGCGACGGCGAGCGCGAGATCGACCTGCGCTCCGACCTCTATTCGCTCGGCTGCATGATGTTCCAGATGGTGAGCGGCAAGCTGCCGTTCGAGGGCGGGCTCGGCGCGGTGATCGGCGCGCACCTGCACGTGGCGGCGCCCTCGCTGCGCATGGTGCTGCCGACGGCCCCACCCGCGATCGAAGCCATCGTCGCGCAGCTCATGGCGAAGGATCCGGGCGAGCGGTTCTCGAGTGCGACCGCGCTCGTCGGCGCGCTCGACACGTGGTCGCCCACACACGACGATCACGTCGCGATCGTGCCGCGCACGTTCGACATGGGCATCGCGGAGACGCTGCCGATGGCGATCTCGTCCAACGAGACGGTCGACACGGTGCCACCGTCGTCGGAGAGGGCCAGTCGCGCGCGGCCGTCGATCAAGCCACCAGAGAAGCCGAGGCCCGAGCCGAACGATGCCGACACGGTGCGCGACGCGCCGCGGTCCTCACGGCGTGGCGTGCTCGCGATCGCCGCCGCGTTCGGGCTCGTCGGGATCGCGGTGACGGTGTGGGCGGTCACGCGGTCGCGCGGCGGTAGCGCGCCGATCGATGCGGCGATCGCGCAGGTCGAGATCGATGCGGTCGTCGCGACGGCCGACGCGGCGCTCGCCGACGCACCCGGTGTCGATGATGCGGCGATCGCCGGCAACCGCATCGATGCACCGGCCGCGCGAGCCGATGCGCGCACGCGCGATGCAACGGCCGTCGCGCGCGCCGACGCGAGCGTCGACGCCACAGAGCTCGCGCAAGCCGACGCACCGGCCCCGGCATCGTCACCGAAAGAGACCGCGATCCTGAAGCGACTCGATGTCCTCTCGAGGTCGACCGAGGACTGGGAGGCGAGCCGCGCGTTCATGCTGCTCGAGGTCGAGGCCCCGAACGATCCACGCCTCGGCGCGGCGCGGCAGGAAGCGAAGCGACTGATCCAGAAGTTCGGGCGCGACGACGACCGCAAGGCGATCCACCGCGCGCTCGTCGATCACCAGTGGGCGAAAGGCCTCGAGAAGTGTCTCGAGTGGGGCGATGTCCCGCGCGTCGACATCGTCGTGCAGTGCACGGTGCTCGCGTGCATCGGCAAAGACGACGTCAAGATGGAGCGCTGGGGCGGCGGCGTCCCGAGCGGCCCACTGCTCGAAGCGATGGCGAAGTTCTGCTCCCGATACCGCGCCCCGTGATGCGGGCGTTACGCGTCGGCCCAGTTGTCCGCGATGCCGATATCGACCTCGAGCGGGACGCTGAGCTGAAAGACCGCTTCCATCTCCTGCTTGAGCGCGGCGCCGACCGCTTCGGCGATCTTCGGCGGGGCCTCGAACACGAGCTCGTCGTGGACGGTGAGGAGCATCTGAACCGGCCACTTCTCCTTCACGATGCGCGCGGTGGTCGCGAGCATCGCGAGCTTGATGATGTCGGCGCCCGCGCCCTGCATCGGCGTGTTCTGCGCGACGCGCTCGGCGGCGTGGCGCGCTTGCGGCGACTTCGACATCAAGTTTGGAATCGGACGCCAGCGGCCGAGTAGCGTCCGCGCGCCGCCCTGCGCACGCGCGAGCGTGACGATGTCGTCCATGAACTTGTGGATCGTCGGGAAGCGCTGGAAGTAGCGGCGCGAGTACTCGCCTGCTTGCTGGCGCGTGATCTCGAGCGTGCGCGCGAGACCGAAGTCGGACTGGCCGTAGGACAAGCCGTAGTTGACCGCCTTCGCGATGCGGCGCTGCTCCTTGGTCACCTGTTCGCGCGGCACCTCGAAGACCTCGGCGGCCGTCTCGGTGTGGATGTCGACGCGATCGCGGAACGCGGCGCCCATCTTCGGATCACCGGAGAGGTGCGCGAGGATGCGGAGCTCGATCTGCGAGTAGTCGGCCGCGATCAGCACGTGACCCGGCGCGGCGACGAAGCCCTTGCGGATCGACTGCCCGAGCTTGCTGCGGATCGGGATGTTCTGGAGGTTCGGATCCTGCGACGAGATGCGGCCGGTCTCGGCGACGACCTGGTTGAAGCTCGTGTGCACGCGGCCGGTCTTCGGATTGACGAGCGGCGGCAGCGCGTCGAGGTACGTGCCCTTGAGCTTGCTGATCTCGCGATGCTCGAGGATCGGCGCGATCACGGCGTGCTGATCCATCAGCGCCTCGAGCGTCTCCGCCTCCGTCGACCAGCCGGTCTTCGTGCGGCGCACGCCCTTCGTCGGCAGCCCGATCTTCTCGAACAACAGCTCGCCGAGCTGCTTCGGCGAGCCGATGTTGAACTCCTCGCCCGCCGACTTGTAGATGAACGACTCCAGCTCGCCGAGCTTTTCGGCGACCTCGTTGCCGAGCTTCTTGAAGTGCGCGGTGTCGATATGAATCCCGACGCGCTCGATCTGCGCGAGCAGCTTCGCGACCGGCAGCTCGACGTCCTTGTAGAGCGAACCGAGTCCGCTCTCCTCGAGCCGCTTCGGCAGCTGCTCGGCGATCGGCAACAACGCGTGCGTGATCGCACCCGCCCACGGCGCCGCACGCTCGACGGGCACGGCCTCGAGGCTGGTCTTGGCGCGGCCGGCGATCGTCGCGCGCGCCGGCAGACCGAGCACGCCCCCGAGACGCTCGACCACGACCTCGCCGGGCTCGACCACGGCCGTGGGATCGATCAGGAACGCGGCGATCATCGTGTCGACCGTGATGTTCTTCACCTCGACGCCGAGGTTCGAGAACATTCGCAGCACCGTCTTCGCATCGTGCGTGACCTTCTCGATCGACGCATCCGCGAGCAGATCGTAGAGCGGCTGGAGATCCGTCGCCGGCGGTGGCGCGGGCGCACCGATGTAGCGATGCCCGACGGGGATGTAGACCGGCGCCTGCCCGGGCACCGCGATCACGATCGCGACCAGGCCCGCCGTGTCCATGCGCGTCGGATCGAGCTCGACGGTCACGGCGAACCGCTTCGCCTCGCGCGCGGCCGCGACGAGCTCGACGATCGCATCCGCACGCAACACGATGCGCGCATCGGGTGCGGCCTCGACCGTCGTGAGCGGCGCGACCTCGGGCGCCGGCACGATGACGACGTCCTCGCCCGGCGGCATCTTCATCTTCACCTTGTCGACGAGCAGCGCGAACTCGAGCTCGGTGAACAGCTCGTAGAGCTTCTTGAGGTCCCACTCCTTGACCACGAGATCCTCGAGCCCGACCGGCAGCGGTACGTTGCGACGCAGCTCGACGAGCTTGCGCGAGATCTTCACGCGCTCGAGCTGCTCCGGATCCGCGAACGGCTGCTTGACCTGGATGCGCGGCACCACGGGGTTCGCCTCGATCAGCTGCTCGAGCGTGCCGTACTGCTCCAGCAGCGAAGCGGCCGTCTTGTCACCGACGCCGCGGATGCCCGGGATGTTGTCGCTCGTGTCACCGACCAGCGCGAGGAAGTCCGGAATCTTCTCCGGAGGCACGCCCATCTTCTTGATGACCTCGTCGCGCGTGTACGTCTTCTGATGGAGCGCGTCGATCATCGAGACGCCATCGCCGACCATCTGCATGATGTCTTTGTCGGCGCTGTAGATGACGACTTCCCAGTCCTTGTCGCGGGCCTTCTTCACGAGCGTCGCGATCACGTCGTCCGCCTCGACGCCGGCCACCGTCACGACCGGCCAGCCGAGCCCTTCGACGATCCTCGCGAAGTACTCCATCTGCACCTGGAGCTCTTCGGGCGGCGCTTTGCGTGTGGCCTTGTACGCGGGATACATCTCCGCGCGAAACGTCTGCTTGCCGCTCTTGTCGTCGAACACGACGACCATGCGCTTCGGCGCGGTGTCCTCTTCGAGCCGCATCAGCATGCGCGAGAACACGTAGAGCGCGCCCGTCGGCATGCCTTCGCTCGTGGACAGGCGCACCTCGCGGCGCTCGCCGCGCGACGCGTTCATCAGGCCGTAGTGGGCGCGGAAGATGTATCCATGCCCGTCGACAATGTAGAGCCTCTCCGCCACAGCCGCGGCACTCTAGCCCGTGGCGCGGCCGACGCGTAGGCGCTCAGGGGACGTTCTTGCCACGCACGGGCAGCTTCGCGCGCTGCTCGGGAATGTCCTCGTGCGCCGACTTCGTCAGCTCCGGATCGATCGCTTCGCCCATCTGCGTGAGCGCCTGCGGGTCGACGTCCGCGAGTCCGATGATCTCTGCCTCGATGATGACCACGTCTGGAGCGACCGCCATGCGATCCGCGGGACGTGCGCCTGCGCCTGGTCCAGCCAGGCGGCGCTTGCGATCGATCGCGACTGCCGCCGCGTAGGTGCCACCAATGAGGCCGGCGAGTCCGAGGAGCTTGATCCAAAATCTCATGGCGACCAGCGAAGCAACTCTCACGCCGTCGTCACAGCTCAATATTTCAGCAAACCGTCAGCCGTGACGTACTTGCCGCACCAGAACTTCCGCATCTTCGGATCGATCGGATCCTCGGGCGGCGCGTGCCCGGTGTAGCCCGACGACGAGTTGCCGCGCGAGCCGCCGGAGCCCCAGCCGTCCCCATCGCTGCCGAAGCTGCCCCAGCTGCCGATCGATGCGATCAGGATGCGTGGGCGTGCCGTGCTCGCGACCTCCCCATCACGACGCATCGTGAGCAGGTCGCAGCCGATCGACCGCGCCGTCGACGCGGCGACCCGCGCGGCCTTTTCGAGGTCGTACTTCGGCGTCACCACGATGAGGCCCACGACGCGATACGGCACCTGCGGCACGTGCCGGATATAGATGTCGATCGGGCCCGTCTTCGGCGACGGCCAATAGCTCGTCGAGGTCGCGTGGTAGCGGACCTCGGTGGTGGCACAAGCCGGTAACACGAACAGGATCAGCAGCAGCGCGCGCATCGCGCAGGTCACACGCACGACGCGTGCCGCGCGCAACGTCGCGATGTTCGAGGCCCGCGGCGTCAGGCAGTGGACAGGACCGACGGGATACCGGCGGATATCGCGCGCCGGATACGCACACGGGATATCGGGGCGCGGGCTATCGGCGCTTCGCGGGCTTCTTCTTCGGTGCCGGCTTCTTCGGCTTCTTCTTCGGCGCCGGCTTCTTCTTCGGTGTCGGCTTCTTCTTCGGCGCGGGCTTCTTCTTCGGCGCCGGCTTCTTCTTCGCCGCCTTCGATTTCTTCGGCGCCGCCGCGTTCATGGTCTGCGTCGCTCGGCGCGCGCGCGCGTTCGGCTTCGTATGTTCGGCAGACGCCAGCTCGTCATCGACCTGCATCACGGGCGCTTCGTCGTCATCCTCGTCGTCGGACGGGGCCATCGTCTTCGCTTCCTCGAGCAGCTCGCGCAGCGCCAGGTATTCGTCCCACGTGGGATCGGACTCGTCGAAGAACCCGAGCGCGCCATCGAACGGCGACAGGCGCTCGATCATCGCGCGGGGATCATCCGCGCCGTAGAGATAGACGAAGAACGAGCCGTCCTCGATCTTGACCGCGACGGCCGTCCATCCGAGCGCGTTGCACGCGGGGTCGAGCCACTGCTCCTCGAACGTCGCGAACCGGCGGTACGACGGCGCGTCGGGAAGGCGCGAGCCATCGGCGACGGGGTAGGGGAGCTCGGCGACGAAGATGCGCGGCTGATCGAGGCGCGGCTCGAGCTCGCGAATGCGGAAGATCGTCGGCGAGTCGTCCTCTCGCTTCGCCTCGACGAGGTGCCAGAGCTCTCCCTCCTTGCCCATGCGATTAGCGTATCTCGTGCACGGTCCAGCTGGTGGCGGACCACTTGAAGATCGTCGGGGCGATCGGGTGGTCCTCGGTCTGGAACGCGACGTTCGCGATCTTCGCGATGCCCTCCTCGGCGCCCGGGTCCTTCGTGCCGGTCGCGAACACGCGATTGCGCGCGGGGAACGCGACGAGCAGGTCGCCCTTGACCTTCGCGGCGAGCGGCTTCCACAGCTCGGGCAGCATGATCATCGCGGAGATGTAGTTGTCGTCGGAGCGGTTCGTCCAGACCGGCGTGCCCGCGAGCAGCTCGAGGTCGAGCGTCTCGTGTGTGGCCTTGAGGTTCTTGCGCGCCTGCGCGAACGCGGCGTTCGCCTCGAGCTTCATCTCGCGCAGCTGCTCCGCGGAGACCATCGTGATGCCGTTCGAATGATCCGCGCCGAGCACCGCGACGAGGTCGCCGGGCAGGAGCTGCGCGACGAGCTTGTTGACCTCGTACTGCTCGGGCGCCTTCTCCTTCAGCATCTTGTCGGTGTCGAGGAACCACTGTCCCGGCTTGATCGTGATGACGAGCTGCTCCGGTTTGACGACCTGTGCCTTGTCGTCGGCGAGCTTGATGTTCGCGATCGCGCCTGCGATCGCGTCGTTGCAGACAACCTCGCCGCCGCGGCAGGTGGTCGCGAGGTTGTCGAGGTTCATCGTGACGTCGTAGTCACCGCGCCTCACGAGGAGCGTCCGCGGGTCCTGGATCTTGACGGTGACGTCGGGCAGCGTGGCGGTGATCTTATCGCGCACGCGCTCGGCCAACCCCGATGGCGACGGCGTCTTGTCTTTACAGCCGGCGAGCAGGACGACCAGCACCAGGACACAACGCGACATGCGGCGCAGTGTAATGTCAATCGATGCTCAGCTCGCGTGTTTGGCTCGTCGTGCTCGCACTCGCCGCGTGTGACAAGAAGGCCGAGGACAAGACGCCGCCGCCCGCGGTCGTGAAGCCGTCGGACTTGAAGCGCACGGACATGAGTGCGCCGAGCCAGCCGCCCGGCGCGAAGCCGCCCGAGTCAAAGCCGCCCGAGGCGAAACCGGCAGAGTGGACCGAGCGCAAGGGCGACGGATTTTCGGTGCTCGCGCCGCAGGATCCGAAAGTCTCGACGAAGAACACGACCGCGACCGGCACGCCGCTACCGACGACGATGTACACGCACTACGTCCCCGACGGTCCGGGCGCCGTGCAGGTGATGTTCACCGAGCTCGAGCCCGCGGTGAAGGTCGACTCGAAGAAGATGTTCGACGCGATGCGAGACTCGATGCTGACGCAGTTCTCCGGCAAGGTGACGAAGCAAGCCGACATCACGATGGGCAAGGCGAAGGGCAGGGAGTACTGGCTCGATGGCGAGCACCCGCAGATGGGCAAGCTCCACGTGCACGTGAAGTTCTTGCTCGACGCGAAGCGGCTCTATCTCGTGCAGTCGCTCTACGCCGCCGACGCCGCTGACTTCAGCGCGCAAGGTGACAAGTTCGTCGACTCGTTCAAGCTCCTGTGAACGGCAGCTCGACGCGATAGCGCTGCTTGCCGTCGATGCCCCAGAGCGCCGCGACGAGCGCGTCGGGCGAGACATCGAGCGTGCCGAACGACTGCACGCCGTCGGAGGGCGGCAGGTTGCCGGTCCCCGGCGGTGGCACCCATTGAAACTTCACCTCGGTGCCGAACGTGGTGTCGAGCGGCTCGGGGCCGAACGTGCCCGCGTGGATCGGACCCGCGATGAATTCGAAGAACGGATCGAAGTCGAGATCCAGCTTCGCGCGCCCCGGATCGAAGTGATGTGCCGCCGCGTAGTGCACGTCGGCGGTGATCCACACGACGTTCTTCACGCCGCGCGCCTTCGCGGTCGTGATGATCTTCGCGAGCTCGATCTCGCGGCCGACCGGTGGACCACCCGGCCCGTTCGCCCAGCCCTCGAATCGCGGGCCGTCACCGATCAAGACGCCGACCGGCTGATCGTTCGCGATGATCTTCCAGCGCGCCTTCGACGCGGCGAGTGCATCGACGAGCCACTGCGCCTGCACGGTGCCGAGCATCGCGGTGCCCGTGCCCGTGTCATTCGGCGTGCGGAACGTGCGGCAGTCGAGGACAAATACGTCGCAGAGCGGGCCGTACGGCACGACGCGATGGATGGGACCGTTCCCGAGCGGGGACCACTCGAGCATCGCGCGCCGCGCGAAGGCGGCGAGCTTGTTCGCATCGCGCTCGCGGTAGCGATCGTCGTCGAGCTGTTGCCCGGGCCACCAGTTGTTGTGCGTCTCGTGATCGTCCCACTGCACGATCGAGCCGACGTGTTGCGCGAGCGCGCGCACGTGATCGTCCTCGAAGTTGTAGGCGAACCGCGCGCGGAAATCGTCGAGCTCTTGCGCGACACGCCCGACGCGCTCGTTCGTGATGTTGCGCCACACGCGGCCATCGGGCGTCTTGTGCTCGGCGAGGATCGGATTGTCCGCGTAGATCAGATCGCCGGAGTTGATGAACAGGTGCGGCTCGGCGGCGCGCACGGCCGCGAAGCCGCGCAAGCCGCCCCACTCGGTGCTGCGCCCGTAGCCCTGGCCACACGTATCGCCGGTCCAGGCGATGCGGAGCTTGTCGGCACGCGGCGTCGAGAGCTGGCCGGTCGCCCACGCGCTCGCGCCACGCGCGGCCTCGCGCTCGAACCGCACCCGGTAGACGATCGTCTGACCGGGCGGCAAGCCCGTGATCTCGAGGCGATCGACCAGCGCTCCGGATGCGCGGCGCGGGTTCGCGAACGACTCGGTCGTGTCCCACTCGACGAACATCTTCGCGGGCTCGTCGCAACGCGCCCACAGGATCGCAGCGTCCGCGGCGACGATCCCGGCCTGCACGCCGTGGGTGATCGAGGGGACACGCCGGGGCTTCACCACGGGCCCGCACGCGAACGCCGCCGTGCCTGCGAGAAACCCACGGCGCGTAATCACCTGTAGATTCAAGCATGAGCTCCTTAGTGGAGACCATCGGCCGGTCCGGCTATCCTAGGCCGATGCGCTTTGTGCTCGCTCTCGCCGCGCTGCTCGCGGCCTGCTCCGGCGAGTCGGCGAGAGCACCGGTCGTGACGCCGCCCGCGGCCGGTAGTGCCGTCACGCCTGGCGTCGCCGCCGCGACCGCGCCGAAGGCGAGCCAGGAGCCGGTGCGGCCGCATCACGAGATGCCGGTCGTCGAGTGCCCGGCCACGCTGGTCGAGGGTTCCGAGGACGACGCGAAGCTCGCGGCGCTGCTCGACGCCGCGAACAAGCAGATCGTTGCTGCGCAGTTCGGCGCCGCGTGGACGTGCGCCGATCGCGCCGCGGACCTCGTGCCCGCGTCCGTCGAGGCGCATCACCTGCGCGGCTCGGCGCTCGCCGCGATGGGACGCGACTCCGAAGCACAGCTCGCGTATTCGCTCGCGCTCGCACTCGACCCCGACGATCCGGAGACCCTGCGCGCCGTCGCCGACTTCTACGTCAACGGCAAGGGCGACCGCGGCCGTGACTCGCTGCGCCTCGGGCTCGAGCTCGCGCAGCGTGGCAGCCGGCGCGTGCAAGCGCGGCGTCGTCGCAACCCACCGCTCGCGGCGGATCTCGCGCTCCTCGAGGGCCAGGCGCTCAACGATCTCGGTCGTAGCGACGAGGCGCTCGGGCGCATCGACGTCGCGCTGCGGATCGCGCCCGGCCGCGGCGACGCGCTACACGAGCGGGGCGTCGCGCTGTTCGATCTCTCGCGATTTGCCGATGCGAAGGCCGCGTTCACGCGCGCCCTCGTGATCCAGCCCGACGACGCGTACTCCCACCAGATGCTCGGGCTGACGCTCGAGCAACTCGGCGATCAAGTCGGTGCGGACCGCGAGCTGGCCAAGGCGCTCGAGCTTGCACCGAACGAGCTGTCGCCCGCCGTGGTCGTCAGCGTCGGCGAGTTCCAGCGCGAGGTCGACGCGATCATCGAAGCGCTCCCGAGCGACCGGCGGGCGCACGTGAAGGCGATCAAGATCGAAGTGGCGGACCTGCCGGATCCCGCGGACCTCGCCGCCGTGAAGCCGCCGTTCCCGCCGACCATCCTCGGCCTGTATCGCGGGCCGGTCGGCCGCACGCACGTCGCGCCGATGCCCGAGGGTGAGCCGCCCTCGATCGTGCTGTATCGCAAGAACCTGGGCCGCGCCGTGAAGACGCGGGCCGAGCTGACCGAGCAGATTCGCGACACGCTCCTGCACGAGATCGGTCACCTCGAAGGCCTCGACGAAGACGACCTGCGCCGCCGCGGCATGGAATAGCCGTGCCAAGAGGCCGGACCACCGGCCGTTGCGGTAGGATGGGGCATGTCGGAAGGGTCGGGGCTGGCGCCTGCAAGCGCAGGCGAAGAGACCTCGACCTCGAACGAGCGGTTACTCGGTGAGGCGCTGCGGCGGGAGCAGAAGAAGGTCGCGCTCGTCCAGGAAGTCAGCCGCGCGCTCTCGGAGGCCGGCGATCTCGACGCGCTCCTCACGCTGATCATGTCGAAGGTGCAGGAGCTGATGGAGGCCGACCGCTCCACGCTCTTCATGCTCACCGAAGATGGCCGGCACCTCTGGTCGAAGGTCGTGCAGGGCGGCGAGCGGGTGGAGATCCGGCTCGAGGTCGGCGACGGGATCGCGGGGTGGGTCGCGCAGACGCGTGAGATCGTGAATATCCCCGACGCGTACGCGGACCAGCGGTTCCAGCCGTCGTTCGACATGAAGAGCGGCTACCGCACACGCTCGATCTTGAGCGTGCCGATGCTCGGCGCACTCGGTGGGCTCGTTGGCGTGCTCCAGGTCCTCAACAAGCAAGACGGTCCGTTCACGCAGGCCGACGAGGAGCTGCTGAACGCGCTCGCGAGCCAGGCCGCGATCGCGATCGAGAACGCGCGGCTCTATCACTCGCTGGTCAAGCAGAACCAGGAGCTGTCACGCGCACGCCGTGATCTCGAGCGTCGCCAGCGCGAGCTCAACGCGCTCTACGATGTCGAGAAGGAGACGTCGGCCGCGCTCGATCTCGACGACTTGCTCTCGCGTATCCTCGCGCAGGCGATCAACGTGCTCGGCGGTGGCGCCGGCTCGATCGCGCTGTGCGAGCCCGGCGGCGAGCTGCGTTTCCGCACCGTGCTCGGTCCCGCAGCGCCGCGGCTGATCGAGCGTACGCTGCCGCACGGCACGGGCCTGCTCGGCTGGTCGATCGCGCATCGCACGCCGCTGATCGTCGACAGCCCGGGCACGGATCCGCGCCACGCCGCGGACATCGCGAAGGAAGCCGGCGTCGCGCCGCAGCACCTCATGATCGCGCCGCTCGTCGAGGGCGACGACGTGATCGGCGGCATCGAGATCATCGATCAGCGCCGCGCCGCGCGCGACGGCGACGGACCGTGGGGCGACGACGACCTCAAGCTGCTGGTGCTGATCGCCGCGCAGACCGCGAGTGCGATCGGCCTCGCGCGCAGGCGCAGCGAGCAGAGCAATCGCGATCGCCTCGCGTCGATCGGCCGCATGCTCGCGGGCCTCTTGCACGACCTCAAGACGCCGATGACGATCATCTCGGGCTACGCGCAGCTGATGGCGTCATCGGACGAGTCCGAGCAGCGCGAGAAATACGTCGAGCAGATCCAGCGCCAGTTCGATCTGATGGCCGGTATGACCCGCGAGGTGCTCGCGTTCGCGCGCGGCGACACCGACCTCGTCGTGCGCAAGGTCTACATCAACAAGTTCTCCGAGGAGCTGGCGACGCAGCTCGGCGCGGCGGTCGCGGGTCGCGGCATCGACTTCGAGGTCGAGGCTCGCTACGACGGCATCGCGTGGTTCGACGAGCAGAAGCTGATGCGCGTGTTCCACAACCTCACGAGCAACGCGATCGAAGCGATGCCCGAGGGCGGCCGCTTGCGCGTGAAGATCGAGCGCGAGGCCGACGAGCTCGTGTGGACCGTGAAGGACACCGGGCTCGGCATTCCCGCCACCGTGCACGCGCGGATGTTCGAGCTGTTCGCGACGGGCCGCAAAGGTGGCACCGGTCTTGGCCTCGCGATCGTGAAGCGCATCATCGACGATCACCACGGCGAGATCCGCTGCGACACGGGCCCGACGGGCACGACGTTCACGATCCGGATGCCCGCGATGCGCAAAGCCAACACCGACGCGGACTGATGCTCGCGTTACGCGGGATCGAGAAGCGCTTCGGTGAACGCCGCGCACTCGCTGGTGTCACGCTCGAGGTCCGCGCCGGGGAGGCCGTGCTGCTGGTCGGACGCAACGGCGCCGGCAAGACCACGCTCCTGCGCATCGCGACCGGATTCCTCGACGCGGACGCAGGAGATGTCACGATCGACGGCATCTCGCTCTCGACGAATCGCACCGCCGCGCAGCAGAAGCTGGGCTACTTGCCGGAGCAGGCACCTGCGCCGGTCGAGCTGACCGTGCGCGATCACCTGATGTTTCGCGCGCGCCAGAAGCGCGTCGGCCGGGATGCGGTCGTCGCCGCGGCGAAGACCACGCAGATCGAGCCCGAGCTCGACCGTCCGATCGGCGCACTCTCGAAGGGCTACCGCCAGCGCGTCGGGCTCGCGGATGCGCTGCTCGGGGATCCGCCGCTGCTGATCCTCGACGAGCCGACGAGCGGCATGGATCCGATCCAGACCAAGGAGCTGCGTGAGCACCTCGTGCGTGCGGCGAAGGATCGCGCTGTCCTGGTGTCGAGCCACGCCGTCGCGGATCTCGAGTCACTCGCGACGCGCGTCGCGGTGCTGCGGGCGGGTGAGCTGGTCGCCGTCGATACGCCGGCCGCGCTGTGCAAGGCGCACGGTGTCGACCGGCTCGAGGCGGCGGTCGTGAAGCTGCTCGGTGAGTCATGAGGGCGACGTATTGGGTGTGGCGACGCGAGCTGCACGTGATGCTGCGCGCGCCGATCCTCTACGTCGTCGGTGGGCTGTTCCTTGTCGTGCAGGGCGTGGCGTTCGCGGGGCTCGTCGGTCAGCTCTCGGATCTGCGACGGCCCGCACCGCTCGGCGCGCTGCTCGAGGGGCAGCTCGCGGGCACGCTGCTCACGTGGGTGCTCGCGCTCGTCGTGCTGACGCTGCTCGGCATGCGCGCGATCGCGGAGGACAAGCGCACCGGCTCGTGGGAGCTGCTGCTCACCGCACAAGTGAGCGAGGGCGCTGCGGTGATCGGCAAGTGGCTCGCGGCGACGACGCTCTACGCGCTGCTCTGGATCCCGACGCTCGCGTACCTCGCGCTGGTCGCGGTCTATCGCGCCGACAGCGGCGGCTGGGATGTCGGCGCGATCGCGACCGGCTACGTCGGTGCGATCGCGATCGGCGCGGCGCTGCTCGCGTGGTCGATCGCGGCGAGCGCGGCGATGTCGTCGACGCTCGGCGCGGGCGGGCTTGGCTTCGGCCTCCTCGTCGGGCTGTTCCTCGTCGGCGAGCTGCCGAGCCTGTGGCCGGATCTGCAAGACTCCGCGCTCGCACACGCCAGCATCCGCCAGCGTGCGGTCGACTTCGCGCGCGGTGAGATCTCGCTGTCGTCGATCGTCTTCGTCGTCGGGCTCGCGGTCGTCGGGTTATCGCTCGCGATCGCGCTCGCATGTGCAGGCCGCCGCCGGCCGCGCGAGGTGCGCGCACGCGTGCTCGGCACCGTCGCGCTCGCCGCGATCGCGCTGCTCGCGTGCGTACTCGCCGTGCGGCATCCGATGCGCCTCGATCTCAGCGCGCGCGGGCTCAACACGCTCGACGCCGCGACCGTCGGCGTGCTCGCGAATCTGTCACAGCCGGCGGCGATCACGATCGTGCGGCCGACGTTCGGCGGACTCGAGCCGATCTACGAGGAGGTCGCGCGCGTTGCCGAGCGCATGCGCGAGCACGCGCCGAACGGCCTCGCGGTGCGCTGGGTCGATCCGGTCGATGCACCCGGAGGTTTCGCCGAGCTCGTGCGCGCGACGGGCTTCGACGAACAGCAGCTGAAGAACAGCGGCGCCGTCGTCGTCGAGCTCGGTGGTCGCCGCCGCGTGATCGACGTGTTCGCGCTCGCGAAGGTCGAGGAAGGGCCGGGCAAGGCGACCACGGTCGAGCAGATCGCCGTCGAGCGGACCGTCGCGGGCGCGCTCGCGCAGCTCGCACAGACGCGGCCGATCGTCGTCTGCACGACGACCGGGCACGGCGAGCTGCCGATGGAGGCGACCGACACCAAGAACGACTGGCACCTCGTCGCCGAGCGACTACGCAGCGATGGCATGACGATCGAGCCGATCTCCGTCGCGAACGAAGTCCCCGCGCAGTGCACGGTCGTGCTCGTCGCGGGGGCGTCGTCGGCGTTCGCACCCGAGGAAGCGCTCTCGATCCAGAACTACCTCGGCAAGGGCGGCGCGCTCGTGATCGCGGCCGCGACGCGCACGCTCGCGGGCTACGCGCCGCCGCTCGGCCTCGATGCGATCCTCGCAAACGAGGGGCTCGGCCTCCCGGCGGCGTTCGCGATCGATCCGTCCCTGTCGGTGCGCGAGCTGCCCGGGGCGCTCTACATCCTCGACAACTACGCGAAGCATCCGATCAACGAAGGCTTTGCGGGCACGCGCGCGACGCTGTGGTTCCAGCCGCGCGCGCTGATCGCGGAGCGCGGCACGACGCCGCTCGTGCAAGCGTCCGCGGACAGCTGGGGCGAGACGAACCTCGACTCGCCGCCGCCGGTGAAAGACGCGAAAGACATCGCGGGCCCGGTGACGCTCGCCGCGCTCGGCAAATCGAATCGCGTGCTCGTGACCAGCACGGCAGAGTCGCTGATCACCGCGATCCTCGTGCGCGGCGCGTCGGCGCTCGACCTCTGGCTCGCGAGTGGCATCCGCTACCTCGCGGGCATGCGGGCGCCTGACATCGCCGCGCGCACGCCCGACCAGGTTCGCCTCGTCCTGACCGGCGGGCAGCGCAACACGATCATCGCGCTCTCCGTCGGTGGCATCCCGCTCGCGTGGCTCGTCCTCGGCGGTGCGGTGCTGCTGTGGCGCCGCCGAAAGGCGGCCCGATGATCGCGAGTCGCATCGGCGTCATCGTCGCTGCGCTGATCGCGCTCGTGCTCGCGGTGATCCTCGTCGTGGACCTCGGGCGCACCGGCGAAGCGCCGACCTCACGCGCGCTCGCCGGCGATCTCGACACGATGCTGCTCTCGCGGCTCGCGTGGTCGCGCGGCGGCCAGCCCGAGGTCGTGATCGAGCGCGCAGGTGCCGACTGGAAGTGGGTGAGGCCGGTCGCGGGCGTCACGGCGGAGGCGAGCACCGTCGACGCGACGATCGCTGCGCTGCGCGCCGCTCGCTGGCATCGCCGCGCCGCCATCGCGAAGGCGGGCACGCTACGTGTCGCGCTGCAGGCCACCGCATCGAACGGCCGCACCGTGAAGATCGCCGTCGGTGCGCCGCTCTCCGGGGCAGGGCAGACGTGGCTCGCGATCGGCGACCACGCATACCTCGTCGACGATTGGGTCGCCCGCGCACTCGCGCCCGATCCGCTCGCACTCCGGGAGTCGCGTCCGATGGCAGCCGCCGCGACGTCGAAGACGATCGTGATCGACCGCGCGACGCCGCAGCGGTTCGCGGTGCGCATCGAAGGCTCGAAGCTGGTGCGGCCGATCGACCTGCGCATCGATCCGGCCCACATGGCGCGGCTTCGTCAGGCGCTCGCGCAGATGACGATCCGCGAGATCCCGCAATCGGTCGACCCGGAGATCGTCATGACGATCTCGATCGACACGCCCGAGCTCGTCACCCTGGAGGTCCGCACGACGAGCACCTGCAAGGACATGATCGCGATCAGCGGCTCGTTCGGCCACGCGTGCATCTCGCGCGAGGACCACCGCGCGATCGACGAGGCGGTCAACGCGATCCGCACGCCGTCGCTCGCGATCGTCGATCAAGCGCCCGCGCGCATCGAGCCCGTTCGCATCACGCTCCCCGATGGCGCCGTCCTCGATCTCGAGAAGCGTGCACGTATCGGCGACCGCGACGCCGACCCCGATCAGGTCGCCGAGCTGATCGCGCTTCTCCACACCACGCTCGAAGCCGTCGACAGCGACGCGGCGACCAAGCCGCTCTCCACGCTCTCCGTCACGAACCGGCTCGGCGAGACGATCGAGCTCGAGCTGCTGCCCGGGAAGCTCGTCCGCCGAAAAGGCGAGCCGGTCGCGCTCGTCCTCGGCGATGGCGGCTGGAAGATCCTCACGCGCCCGTCGAGCGCGCTCGGCGATCCGACGCTGTGGTCCGAGGACGAGCTCACGATCAGCACGATCACGTTCGGCGCGAAGACCTACGCGCGTGGTGCGGTCGTCGGTGAGTGGACGGGCACCGACGACGACGCTCTCGTCACCGAGCTCGCCCGCGCGCTCGCGAAGCCGCGCGCGTTCGAAGCGCCGCGACCGCCGGGTCGCACGCAGACGCTGACGTTCACGACCGCACCGCCGAGTGGCGCGCCGGTCACGCGGACGCTACAGATCGGCGCGAACTGTATTGCGCTCGTCGACGGGAGAGCCGTCGTGATGGGCCCGGCGCTCTGCGACGCGGTCGGAAAGCTGGTGCGATGATGTGGATGGTGATCGCATGCTCGGGTCCCGGCGCGATGGCCGCGATCGAGCGCAACGAAGCATGGGGCTGGAAGATGTTCGCGATCGCCGGCCTCGTCGCGATCGCCGTCGTCAGCTTCGCGATCGTGAAGAAGCGCGCATCGATCTGGCTGTGGCTGACGATCGGGACCACCGTCGTTCATCCTGCGGTGTGGATGGGGGCTCGCTCGGGTGACTGCGGGCACATGCTCTACTTCGCGTCGATCTTCGCCACCGTGCAGGCCGCACTGTTCGGCGTCATCGCGGTGCTCAAGATCCGGAGCGAACGTCGCGACGCGATCGCGCGTTGACGCACAGCGAGGTGTCAGCGAGGTGCGGCGCGTGAAGCAGCGCGACGCTGGTCAGGTGAAGATGCGGACCGATCCGCGCATGAAGATGTCGGACATGCCGTTCGACGGACAGCGCATTAGTCAGCGTTTCGCGCACGCCGTGCGCTGCACGGTGTAGCCCTTCTTCGCGAGCAGCGCGGTCACGCTTTCGGGGCCGATCAGATGTCCCGACCCGACGGCGACGAAGCCGCCGCCGGCCGCGTGCAGCTGCTCGAGCGGCATGATCCATGCCTGGTTGCGGCGATCGAACAGCGCCGCGTACTGCTCGTCGACCTCGGCCTGCGTGTAGCCTTGCGTCAGCGCCTGCGCGCGGCTCTTCGCGATCGTGCTCGAGAGCGCCGCTTCGTCGCCGGCTTCATACGCCGTCACCATCGCAGCCATCTCGCTGCGAAGCAGGCCCGAATCGTCGAGCATGTTCCGGACATCGCGGACGGTGATGTACTTGTCCAGTAGCTCCAGTTGGTCATCGATCGACTCGAGGAAAACGACGCGCTTGTTCTTGCGCTTCGCCGTCGTGAGGACCTCGAGATCCATCGGTGTCTGCACCTGACGAGGCATCTGCTGGTGCATGATCACCGCCGCCGCCATCGACGTCTTGAGCGACGTGAGCGCCTTCGCGGTCGGTGCACCGACGACCTTCTCCAGCTTCTTCCAGTACGCGTCGCCGAGCTCTTCGCGCAGGGACGGCCCCGTGCGCTGGATCTTCGCCATCAAGCTCGGGTCCGAGATGTCGGCTTCGATCGCGACCGCAGGCGCGCGATCGAGATCGGCCCACACGTGCTGCGGCAGCTGCTTCGCGTCGACGCCGCCATGGATCGTGCCGAGCAAGTGCGTCGTCTTGCCGTCCTTCTCGACGGACCAGTAGTACGGACACTCGATCGTCTTGACCGGCTCGCTCTTGCAAGCGGCCGTGAAGACGAGGAAGACAATCAACGCTCGCAGGGGATTGGTCATCGAGCCATGTGATTGCAGTTCACGTGCCCGAGCAAGCGCCGAGACACGCCGCGGTCTTACGTCTCGTGCGCGTGTCCCGTGTAACGAAACGTTCGGGTCGTGCGGCCTGTCCCGCGACGACCCGCGACAGACTCAGGGCCCGTCGACGAGCACGATCGACGCGACGTCGCGCACGCCGTCGCGAGCGCGATGATCAGGACGGCGCGCATCTCAGACTCCGTCGAGGAACGCGCGCACCGGCGGCGTGATGAGGTCGTAGTCGACGAGGAACGCGTCGTGCCCGTTCGGCGTCTGGATCACCAAGTGCGTGACCTCGACGTGGGCTTCCTTCATCGCCGCGTGCACGCGCTCGCAGTCCTTCACCGGGAACAGCCAGTCCGTATCGAACGAAACGAGCAGCGCGCGCTTACCGCCATATCGCTCGAACGCCTTGGCGAGCGAGCCGAACTGCTCGTCGAGATCCATCTCGTCCATCGCGGCCTGCACGCGGATGTACGAGTTCGCGTCGTAGGAGACGGCGAAGCGTTGGCCTTGATGTTCGAGGTACGAGTCGACCTCGAACTGTCGCGTCCCACCGCGGCGACGCCGGCCGAACTTCGCCTCCATCGCCTCGTCGGAGAGGTACGTCATGTGGCCGACCATGCGCGCGAGCTGCAGGCCGCGCAGCGAGTCGGCGCGCTCGTAGTAGTCGCCGCCGTTGAACGCCGGGTCGGACTGGATGAGCTTGCGGCCGATCAGGTGCCAGGCGACGCCCGCGACGGGGACCGCGGCGGCGGCGGCCATGCAGACGAGCGAGCCGACGCGCTGCGGGTGAAGGGCGGCCCACATGAGGACCTGCATGCCGCCGAGCGAGCTGCCGACGACCGCGCGCCACGCGGTGATGCCGAGGTGATCGGCGACAAGTCGCTGCGACTCGACCATGTCCTCGACGGTGACCTGCGGATAGCGCGAGCCGTAGGGCTTGCCCGACGTGTCCGGGGACTTCGGCCCGGTTGTGCCCCACGGCGAGCCGGGGAAGTTCACGCAGACGACGAAGTGCCGATCGAGATCGATGCCCTTGCCGTGACCGATCATGCCGTCCCACCAGCCCGGCTTCGCGTCGGCCTCGGTGTACTTGCCGGCCGCGTGCGCACCGGGCGACAGCGCGTGGCAGACGAGGATGGCGTTCGACCGATCGGCCGCGAGCGTGCCGAACGTCTCGTAGGTGATCGCAAACGGCGCGATGACGTCGCCGTGGCTGAACGTGAAGCCGTCCGGAAGGACCAGCTGCTTCGGAGGCTCGGAGATGAAGCTCACAGGATCACTGACAACAAAACTAAGCTGAATACGGCGAGAAGGACCGCCGACGCAAGGCCGACGTAGAGCGCCTTGAGCCCGATCTTCTTGAGACCGCGCAGGTCGACGCCGAGGCCCACGCCCGCCATCGCGATGGTCAAGATGAACGTCGAGAGCCACGTCACGCGTTTCGCGACCACGACGTGCACCTCGCCAGCGTCCCACAGAAAGCTGTCTTGCAGGTGCAGCGTGAAATCCGGGATCAGGTGGAGCGTTGCCGCGAGCGCGACCACGACGAAGCCGAGGATGAACGGCGGGAACAGCGTCGAGAGCTTGCCGACCTTCGTGACGTGGGCGATCTGCGCGGCGCGCTTCTGTCGCGCGTACCAGATCGAGAGACCGATGACGATCGGCGCGAGGAGCAGCACGCGCACGAGCTTTACGATCGTCGCGACGTCGCCGGCGATCGGCCCGTACGAGAAGCCAGCGGCCACGACCTGCGGTGTCTGGTGGATCGACGTGCCGGCCCACACGCCGAGCTCGAGCTCGCTCATGCCAAACGCGTGACCGAGGAGCGGCAGCACGAATACGGCGACGAGGCCAAAGATCGTGACCGTCGTGATCGCGAACGCGGTGTCGTTGTCATCGGCTTCGATCACGGGCGCTGCGACGGCGATCGCGGTGCCGCCGCAGATCGCGGTGCCGATCGCGATCAGGATGCCGAGCTTTTGGCCAACGCCGACCTTGCGGCACATCCAGACCGTCATCGCCAGCGCGAGCGTGACGCAGATGACGCTGATGACGAGCGCCTTCGCCGACGTGCGGACGACGTCGAAGAAGTTCAGGCGCGCGCCCATCAGCACGATGCCGAGCGGCATCAGCGTCAGCACGCACCACTTCACGCCGACGACGAACCGCGGCGACAAGCCGATCGCGTTCCGGATCACCACGCCGACCACGATCGCGACGAGCATCGGATCGATCATCGACGAGCGGGTGTGCAGCAAGTAGGCGCCGACCGCGATCGCGAGCGCCAGGAGAAAGCCGTAGATCTTCGAGTACCGCGCCGCCATCAGATGATGAAGTCGAGGCCCGCGGGCTTGTCGATGCTCGTGTAGCGGTCCCACGTATCGGGCAGCACCGTCACGACACGTTTGCCCGGACCGAGCCGGCGCGCGATCTCGATCGCGGCCCACACCGCCGCGCCACTCGACATCCCGGCCGTGATGCCTTCTTCGCGCGCGAGCCGGCCTGCCATGTCGAAGGCGGCGCGGTCGTCGCACGCGATCACCTCGTCGATGACGTCGCGCGCGAGCACCGAGGGCACGAAGCCCGCGCCGATGCCCTGGATCGCGTGCATCGAGGGCGGCTTGCCTCCGAGCACCTGCGACGACGAAGGCTCGACCGCGATCACGCGAATGCCGGCGATCGCTTTCTTCAAGACTTCCCCCACACCCGTGATCGTGCCGCCCGTGCCGACGCACGCGACGAACGCATCGATCGCGCCGCCGGTGTCAGCGAGGATCTCCTGCGCGGTCGTCGTCCGGTGCGCTTCGGGGTTTGCCGGGTTGTCGAACTGCTGCGGCGTGAAGCAGCGCGGGTTCGCCTTCGCGATCTCCTTCGCGCGATCGACGGCGCCCTTCATGAGCTTGCGCGCCGGCGTCAGCACGACCTCGGCGCCGTAGTGAACGAGCAGTGCGCGGCGCTCCACGGACGCGTCGTCTGGCATGCAGAGGATCAGCCGATAGCCCTTCACGGCGGCGACCAGCGCGAGGCCGAGGCCCGTGTTGCCGCTCGTCGGCTCGACGATCGTGTCGCCCGGAGAGAGGCGTCCGTCACGCTCGGCCGCCTCGATCATCGCGAGGCACGCACGGTCCTTCACGCTGCCCGCGGGGTTCTGTCCCTCGAGCTTGCACACGATGTCCGCGATACCGGATGAGATGCGGCGAAGGCGGACCATCGGCGTTTTGCCGACGAGATCCAGCATCGAATCCAAGATCACGCGCGCACGCTAACACGGCGGTATATAGATGCGACCATGTCGTACTTCAAAGACCTCGTCCGCGACGCGCTGACCCGCGTTCCCGAGATCAGCAGCGCCGAGCTCGAGAAGCGACAAGGGCAGGGCATCCTCCTCGACGTCCGCGAGCACGACGAGATTGCCTCCGGCATCCTGCCCGGCGCGATCGTGTTGCCGCGTGGCCTCGTCGAGAAGCACGCGCAAGAGCACCTGACGGATCGCGCGAAGCCGATCTTCGTCTACTCGGGCACCGGCCAGCGGTCGGCGCTCGTCTGCGACGTGCTGAAGCACATGGGATACGCCGACGTGCACAGCCTCGCCGGCGGCATCGAACGCTGGCGTCACGACGGGCGCGGCGTCGCGGGCGGCGCCGTCAACGTCTGCCGCCTCCCGGGCGTCAAGCTGTCGTGGGCCGACGTGCGCCGCGAGTTCGCGATCGTCGGTCGCAACGTGCCGGTGCTCGGCTCCGGCGAGCGCCCGCTCGTATATCTCGATCACGCCGCGTCGACGCACGCGCCGCACACCGTGCTCGCCGCGTTCGTCGAGTTCATGGAGCGCGAATACGCGAACGTGCATCGCGGCACGCACCTCCTCTCCCGCAAGGCGACCGAGCGCTTCGAGGAGGCGTACTACGTCGTCGCCGACTTCATCGGTGCGGAGTTGCGGAAGGGCTGCGTCGTGTTCACCGCGAACACCACCCACGCGATCGATCTATGCAGCCACGTGATGGCGGATCGCCCCGGCAAGGTGATCACGACCGAGATGGAGCATCACTCGAACGAGCTGACGCATCGCCGCCGCGGCGCGGTGCTGCGCTGTCGCGTCGACAACCACGGCGACCTCGACCTCGGCCACATGGAGGAATTGCTCCGCAAGAACGACGTCAAGCTTGTCGCCGTCACGATGGGCTCGAACATCACGGGCTCGATGCCGCCGATCCACACGGTCGCGCGCATGGCGCACGACAACGGCGCGCTGATCATGGTTGACGCGGCGCAAGCGCTCGCGCGGCATCGCCTGGACGTCAGACCCTTCGAAGATCCCGAGCACATCGACTTCGTCGCCGCCGCGGGTCACAAGGCGTACGCGCCGTTCGGCGCCGGCTTTCTCTACGGCCCGCGCGCCGTGCTCGATCAAGCACCGCCGTACTTGCCGGGCGGCGGCACCGCGCAGCAGGTCACGCCGCGCGAGGCCGAATATCTGCCCGCGCCAGATCGCCACCACGGCGGCACGCCGAACATCGCGGGCATCGTCGCGATGGCACGCTCGCTGATGTTCCTGCAGTCGATCGGCATCGAGCAGATCCGCGATCACGAGGTGCAGCTGACGAAGAAGGTGATGGACGGCCTCACCAACATCGGCGGCATCACGATGTACGGCCCACCAAAGGCCGAAAATCGGCTCGGCGTCGTGTCGTTCAACATCGACGGCGTGAGCGAGCTGCTCGCCGCCGCCGTGCTCTCCGAAGAAGGCGGCATCGCCGTGCGCAGCGGACGGTTCTGCGCGCACATCTACATGGATCGCTTGCTCGCGCTCGACGCGATGAAGAAGACCGAGCGTGACGGCACGCCGCATACCGGCGCCGTGCGTGCATCGGTCGGCCTCTACAACGACGAGACCGATGTCGAGCGCTTGCTCGAGTACGTCGCGAAGGTCCGCGCCCGCAAGTGGGTCGGCCGCTACCGCATGAAGGGCGACACGATGTCCGCCGAGCTCGCGGGTCGCTGCGCCGATCGCTGGATGGAAGCGACGCACGAAGGCGAGGGCCTCACGTTCGGCGAAGAGATCGGCGCGCCGCGTGGCTACGACTTCGAGATCCTGCAGCCCGACGGCGGTTGCCGCAGCTACTTGATCGCGGATCCCGAGACCAAGCAGGCCGCGATCATCGATCCGCTGCGCGAGCACGTCGACGACTACCTCGACATCATCCAGGCCAAGCGCTACCAGCTCGTCTACACGATCGAGACGCACACGCACGCCGACCACCTCTCGGGCTCGCCGCGCCTCAAGGACCTCACCGGCGCCAAGATGCTGATGTCCGCGAACACGCCGGTCTCGTGCGTCGATCGCGGGCTCGCCGACGGTGACGTCATCGAGCTCGGCAAGCTACGCGTCGAGGTGATCGCGACCCCGGGCCACACGAGCGACGCGATCTGCCTCGTCCTGCCCGATCGCGTGCTGACCGGCGACACGCTCCTGATCGGCGGTTGCGGCCGCACCGATCTACCGAGCGGCGACTCGATCTCGCTGTTCCACTCGCTGCAGCGCCTGCTGCAGCTCTCCGATGACACCGCGGTGTTCCCGGCCCACGACTACGACGGCCGGCGCGCCACCACGATCGGCCGCGAGCGGAAGCAGAACGCGCGGCTCAAGCTCGCCCAGTCCGAGTTCTGCGACTCGATGAAGAGCATGAAGCTGCCGACGCCGCCGAACCTCGTCGAAGTGCTCCAGACGAACCAGCGCTGCCTCGAATAGCTGTACCCGCCGCCGCGTTCGCCGCGCGTGATTTGCGTCGCGCCGTGCAGGGCTTATGATCGCGGTGTGTATCGCCTCCTGCTCGGTGTGGTCTGTGTCGTCGCCTGCGGAAAATCCAAGGAGGGCGAGACGCCCCGGTTGATCACGGAGGCTGAGATCGCCGCGTACGAGGCGGCGCTCATGGGGCGCATCGCGGAGACCAGATCACGTACGTGCAAGCGGCCGGTGCTCCGCGGTCGCCCGGTACCGGGAACCGCCGCCGCCGATCTGCACGCGCTCGCGCAGCCGGCGGGTGAGCTCGCGACGTGTGACGCCCAGCTCGCCAAGCTCGGCAATATCACGGCAGCCGCTGCTGCGCGCGACGCCGCGTTCGTTGCGATCGTGCACGAGTGCGGTCCGCGCTACGAAGCCGCACTCGTCAAGGCGGTCGCGCACGAGGACGCGTGCTCCCCGTATCAGGCGGGCGTGCTGACCGCGCAGAGCTTGATCTCGACGCTACGCACCGCACGCGTCATCGGCGTACGCGCCGTGGACCGCGCCGCCGCTGGCGACGCCGTCGGTGGCTTGTGGCTCGTGCTCGACGCGATGCGGTTCGCGGACGATCTCGCGCGCGGCCACACGTCCATGCTCGATCTGATGATCGCCGTGGCCGTGTCCAACACCCTCGCCGACTACGCGTTCGAGATCGTCGCGGCGCATCCACTCCCACCGGAGAAGGCGGCCGAGCTGTCGGCGGCGCTCGGCATCCTGCTCGCGCACCAGCAACCGTTCGCCGATACGTTTCGCGGCGAACGCGATCTGATGGACCTGCATTACGCGCTCGCGCCACTCAAGCCGAAGGAATGGGTACCACCCGGCGGCTGGCCCGAGGGCAAAGATACGCGCGCCGGCGCGCGCGGCGAGCTGCTCACCAAGAACCCGCGCGACGAGCACGCGATCCTGTTCCTGACGAGCGAAGGCTTCGCGCGCGACACAGCGGCGGCATGCCCGCCGACCGCGACGCTCGAGGCGTGCGCGAAGGCGTTCGGCGAAGCAGCGCCGGCGACCGAGCACGATCAGGCGTCGCTCGCGAAGATCTACGACGAGCTGGCGAACGCGCGAGACCTCGACGCGGCGCGCTTGAAGATCCGCGGCGCGCTCGTCGACGTGCTCGGTGCGGTCGCGCGACCGGCCTTCGGCGATTACGTTCGCAAGCGCGGGAACGCCATCGCGAAGCTCGCGGCCGTGCGGATTCATCTCGAGCTCGGCCGCCGAGCCGCGAGCGGCACGTGCCCGCCGACGATCGACCTCCCCGACGAGCTCCTCGCGCCGCACGGGCTCGGCGGACGCATGCAGCTCACCGTCACGAACGACGGCGTCGGTATCGCGCCACCCGCATGGGCAGCGGGCACGAAGACGCCGCCGCTGCCAGCGTGGAAGTGTCCGGCCAAATAAAAAACGCCGCTCGACGAGCGGCGTTTGCGTGAACGAAGCCGGGATCAGCCGGGCTTCTTGACGAGATCTTCGGGCGACGGCTTCGCGGGCGCGCCACCTGCGCGGTATCGGCGCGAGCTACGAGCGCTGGTTCCCGACGCACGAGATCAGCATCGCGGCGCTCGGCCAGTTTCGACAGACCGCGACCTGCGATTACGGCGGCTACAGCCTCGGCGCCGGCGGTGAAGTCCGCTGGTAGTGGCGCGCCGACGCGTGGCTCTCGACGCTGCCGAAGGACTCGATGGTCGGCTGGTTCCTCGGCGCGCGGCTCGAGCTCGCGCTCAGCGCGACGAAGGATCGCGTCGAGGATCGCTGGATCGGCGAGTCGCTCGACGTCGGCACGAGCGGGCTCATCGGCTATCGCATCGCCGTGGCGCCACGTCGAGATCACGCCCAGTGTCGGCCTCGGCGCGCGCCGGCAGATCGATCTGTCGGGCCGCTTGCCCTCGTACAACCGGGCGACGGCCTTCGCGGGACTCGAGGTCGGCTGGCTGTTCTAAGAACGGCTAAGATCGCGAGGTGACGCTTGCCTTCGCGATTGCCGCCGCGCGTGCCGGTGCGTTCGACGAGGGGCTCGCGCACTTGCTCGCCGCGTGGCGCGAAACGCGCGCGCCCGAGCTCGCGGCGCTGATCGAGCAGGTTTCGGCGCGCGCCAGTCGGCCGCCGATCACCGGTCACTCGCAACGCGCGCTTCACGCTGCGTGGCTCGCCGTGCGCGCGGCGAATGATCCGCTCGACCTCGACCGTCTGCTCGCGACGCTCGCACACGGCAATCTGACGATGGCGCGCGAGCGCATTGCATCGTTCGCGACCCTGCCGCCGGATCCGCGCGTCGCAGCGCGCTTCGAGGCGATGATCGCGTCGCCGCCATCGGTCGCCTTCGTGAAGTCGTCGTCGCTGGCGATGTGGAACGCGGTGTTCGCGGAGCTCGGCCGGATCGCAGATCCGCGCACGCGCACGATCCACGAGCGACTCGCGTGGCTCGCGCACGATCGCGCGCCGTCGCCGTTCGATGCCGGCACGCTGCGCGCACGAACGGTCAACGCGATCGCGCTGGTCGCTCAGGCGATCGCGCCGCCCCTCGACCTCTCTCCCGCGCAACGCGCGCAGCACGACGAGCTCGCGGCGATCCTGCGCACGACACCCACGCCGGCCGCCCGCGGTGCCGCGCTGCTCGCGAAGATCTACGAGGAGCCGCACGATCTCGACGCGCGCGCGGTCTACGGCGACTGGCTCACCGAGCAGGGCGATCCACGCGGCGAGCTGATCGCGCTGCAGCTCGCGCGAGACCTGATGTCCCACGAGCTCGACGTGTCTTACAGCCAGCACCCGCTGCCGGCACGCGAGCGCGTGCTCTTGCGGACGCACCAATCGGTATGGGTCGGTCCGCTCGGCGCGCTGCTCTCGGACATCGTGTTCGAGCGCGGGTTTCCGTACCGCGGCGTGCTCGCGCGACAGGTCCCGCTCGCGGCCCTCGCAATCCCCGAGATCTCGACTCTCGCGTCGCTCGGCGCCTTCACGAACGAGGCAGCGGACGGCCGGCTGCTCGCCACACGCGCGTTTCACGGACTGCGCGCGGTCATCGGCATCGGCTGGGTTGCGTTCGAAGGGCTCGCCACGGCACCGACGACACCGGCGATCCGCGCGGTCCGCATCTCGCGCCACACCGACGAGGAGCTCCTGCCATCGCGATTCGAGGGACTTTCGAGCACGTGGCCGCTCGAGCGTCTCCATCTGCAGACGTCGCGTGAACCACCGGAGACCGAGCGCGTGCTCGCGTTCATGCGCATGCCGCTCGTACGCCGCTTGCAAGCGCTGCGCACGTCGAACGACCGTCCTCAAGCCTTCGTGCAAGGCTTCATCGAGAGCGAGATCGCGCGGCTCGAATTCGTTACCGTGAGCAGCACGTTCGATCTCTGGATCGATCGCGACGACAGCGGCGCGCCGCGCGTGCGCATCGTCGTCCGCTTCGACGATCGTCCATACCGCCGCGGTACGTCCGTCCCCCAGATGCGCGCCCTCGCCGAGAGCTGGCCACGCGATCTCGTCGACGTCGCGCTCCTCGAGATCGACCCCGCCTTGGCCACCCACGCGCCTGACGAGCGCGAGCAGATCCTGGCCGCTGCCAAAGCGTTCGCCGCCGGTCTCGAGGTTACCGAAACGAAAAACGCCGCTCGATGAGCGGCGCGGTAGCGAACAGAAGAGGTGGTCAGCCGGGCTTCTTGACGAGATCTTCAGGCGACCATGAAGCTAGACGGCACGCCCGAGCTCGCGAAGGACACGATGATCGCCACCGCGAAGACTGCCGTGGGCCGGATGTAGGGCGGTCCCGAAACGACCGAAATAAAAAAACGCCGCTCGACGAGCGGCGTTTGCGTGAACGAAGCCGGGATCAGCCGGGCTTCTTGACGAGATCTTCGGGCGACGGCTTCGCGGGCTCGCCACCCGGGGTGGCGGCTTCCGGCGCCGGCGGCGGCGACTCCCAGTTCTGGGTGATGTTCTTCATCTTCTTGAAGACGAGGAGACCATCGCTGTTCCGCTCCGAGTGCGGCGACGACATCTTCCACATGCCGGTGACCTCGACCTGATCGCCGACCTTGTAGACGGGGCAGGTTGCGCCCTTGTCCTTCTTCGGATCGCAGCGGTCGGGCGGCGGGTTCTTGAGCTCCTCCTTGGGGAGGCGCTCGATCTCGAGCTTGTTGAACGGGCGCGGCACGTCGACGACCCACATCGACTTTTCCGCGGGCGTGTCCGCCGCGTCGCCAAGGTAGAACTTCGCGCGTTCGCACTTCGTCGGATCTTCGTCGATGATCTTCTGGACGGTCTTGTCGTCCATGCCGGGTTCGCGCACTGCGGTGGGGCAGTCATACGCCCACGTCACAATGCCCTTGACCGTGATCTCGGTATCGAGGAGTTTGCGGCCCTTGACGCGCATCTCCTTGATCGAACGCGAGCCGTCGGCGTTGGCCGCGGGCAAGTCGAACGCCGGCAGCGCCGGTAGGTTGAGCTTGACGTCGCTCTTGCGGACCTCGGGATCCGGAACCTTGAGGCCCTTGTCCTCGCACGCGGCGACGACGAGCAAGCTCGGGACCACTGCGAAAACGAAGGTGCGCAGACCGTGACGGTGCGGCATGCCACAGGTCATAACATGGCGCGGAAGGCCTCTCAAGTTGCGGTCTTAGCCGTCGTCGTCGGCTTGACCTCTTCGTGCGAGTCGCCCGCACGTGTGAAGCCCTGGCGGCATGCGCCGGATCCGACGGCAGAAGCCGCGAATGCGCCCGGATCGCCGGCGCTGGTCGACGTGTCCACGGGTGCAGAAATCCGTGCGGCACGCAAACATACGCTCCGTATTCAGCTCGACGCCGAGCCCGGCCGCCTGAACCCACTGGTGTCCCCGACCCTGTGGGGCCGCCGCATCACGCTCGGCACCGTGTTCGAGCCACTGATCCGCTACACGCCCCCCGAGGCCGGGCAGACCGCCGGTCGCTACACGCCGCGCCTCGCGCGCTCCTGGCGCGTCGCGCCGAACGGACTCGAGATCCGCATCGAGATCGAGCCCGGCGTGAAGTTCCACGACGGCCGGCCGCTGACGACGAGCGACGTGCAGTTCACGCTCGACGCGATCCGCACGCCCCGCCGGGACATCACGCACCTCTACTCGATGCTCGAGGACGTCGAGGCCGTCGAGCTGATCACGACGTACGAGCTGCGGCTCCGTCTCAAGCGGCCGAGCGGCTACGTGCTACGGGCGCTCGCTGAGATCCCGATCCTGCCGATGCACGTCTATGACGGCAGCCTGATGGCGGGCGGTGCGCTGGTCGGCTCGGGTCCGTACAAGGTCGGCTCCACGAAGGGCAACACGATCACGCTCGCGCGCAACGACGCGTATTGGGGTGGACCCGCCGCGATCCAGAACATCGAGTTTGTCTATCAGCCCGACGCCGCGATCGCGCTCGTCGAGGCCAAGCGCGGCGACTTCGACATCATCCCCGCCATGATCCCCGCGCACTACCCGGAACAGGCGAGCGCGCCCGGCATCGCGGCCTCGTTCGCCGCGCTCGATCTGCGCCCGCCGCGCCTGCGGTATCTCGCGTTCAACGCGACACGCCCCGGCACCGACGACGCGCGCGTCCGTCACGCGCTCGCGCTCCTCGTCAATCGCCGCGATATCGAGAAGCGCGTGTTCGACGGCCTCGCACGTCCTGCGTTGTGGCCGATCTGGCCGGGCGGCTTCGTCAGCGCACCCGAGGTCACCGTCCCCGCGTTCGATCCCGCCGCCGCGACAAAGCTCCTCGACGCCGCGGGCTGGACTGACAGCAACAAGGACGGCATCCGCGATCGCGTGGGTGTGCAGCTCAAGCTCGTGATGGTCGGCGTCGAGCACAAGCAAGCCATGGACTCGTCGGGCCCACCGGCGAAGACCGAGCGTGAATACTTCATCGATGCCGCGCGCCGCATCGGCGTGGTGATCGAGGTGAAGACCGGCGGCGAGTCGTGGGTCGAGAAGCGGATCGAGGAAGGCGCGTACGACGTCGCCGAGCTCGAGTGGACCGGCATGGTCGACATGGATCTCGCGAAGCGCTTCGGTTCGAAGAACCCGCTGGTCGCGTCGTCGCCGAAGATCGATCACGTGCTCGATGCGATGGCCGCCGCGTGGGATCCCGCCGAGCGGACCAAGCTCGCGACCGAGCTCGCCGCCGCGTTCGACGAGTCGTGGCCGATCGCGGGGATCGTCGCCGACGCGCCGAAGGGCCTCGTCCACAAGCGCGTCCAGAACGTCCGCATCTGGGACGGCTGGATCGATCTCTCGCAGCTGAAGCTCGACGCGAAGTGACCACGGCTGTGGGCGCCCACTTTGATTGAGTCCTCTGGCTAATCGAGCTTCCAGCCAGGCGTGACGCGGACTTGCGCGCGGGAGCCGACGGCATATCGGCTGCAACCTCCCCAGGGATGAGGGCAGCCATCGCCATTTCCATGCTCGTGGGGTGCTCCAGCGCCACCGAGCAAGTCGACGACCTTCCGCCGTCCATCGAGATGACCTCGCCGCAGCGCGGCACGTTCTCCGAGGCAACGCAGATCACCGTCAGCGGGCGGGTCGTCGACGACCAGCCGGGTGCGACGGTGACCGTGCAGGGCGTTGCGGTCCAACCGAACGCGGACGGCACGTTCTCGACCATGGTGACGGTCGAGCCGGGCATCGCGCTCGTCGAGACCAAGGCGATCGACTCGAGGGGGCAAGCGGCGCGCGATATCCGCGCCGTGCTCGCCGGTGACGTCGCGCCGAGCGACGGCAGCGTCAAGGCGCAGCTCGGTGCGCGGCTCTCGCCGAGCGGCCTCGCGACCGTGGCGACCGCCGTGGCGACCGCAGCCAAGGGCATCGACTTCACCGCGGCCGCGCAGGCGATGAACCCGGTCTACAACAACACGGGCTGCCTCGGCGCTCGCATCGACATCACGAGCATCACGCTCTCGAACATCACGGCGACGATGGCCCCCAAAGCCGGCGCGCTGGAGACGAACGTGAACGTCTCGAACCTCGTCGTGAGGCTGAACGCCGACTACAAGGTCGCCTGCATCGGCGGCTCGACGACGATCACGGCGCGCGCGACGATGGCCCGCGTCCGTGATGACCTCGGCGTCACGCTCGTCGCCGGCAAGCTGAAGACCGCGGCGCCGAGCCCGATCGTCACGCTCGAAGGATTCACCGTCGATGTCGGCGGCGTGCCGTCGCAGATCGAGAGCCTGCTCCGCGACAAGGCGCGCGAGGCAGCGGAGACGCGGCTCGCCGCGATCGTCAAGGCACGCGTGCCCGCGCTCGCCGATGCGAAGCTCGCCGAGCTCGTCGCGAAGCCGGTGACGACGTCGCTGCTCGGTCACGCGACGAAGTTCGCCGTCACCCCCGCGAAGGTCGAGCTCGCGACCACCGGTTTGTTCGTCGGACTCGACACGTCGGTCGTCGTCACGGGTGGCGAGGGCGGCACCTACGCCTCGAACCCGATGCCGATCGCGGCGGCGCTGGTCGCGAAGGCCGAGCACCTCGGCGTCGCCGTCGCCGACGATGTCGTGAACCAGCTGTTCGCCGGCCTGTGGGCCGCGGGCGCGTTCGATCTCACGCTCTCGGGCGACAAGATCGGCATCATCGCGGCGCTCCTCGACGACGACGTCCGCACGCTCGAGGTCACGATGTCGCTGCCCCCGACGATGAAGACCGCCGGCACGGGACTCGAGCTCGCGGTCGGCGACCTGATCGTCACCGCGAAGGACGAAGCCGGCACCGCGGTGCAGACGTTTGCGCTCTCGCTCTCGACCACGATGGTCGCGGGCCCGACCGCCGACAACCGCCTCGTGCTGACGACGACGACTCCCGTCGTGAAGGCGCAGATCCTCTCGCAGAGCGCCGCGGTCGACAACCCGCTCGACGCCAGCGAGCTCGAAGGCATCATCACCGGCGTGTGGGGCGTGGTCGGTGGCATGGCCGACGACGCGCTCGGCAAGATCCCGATGCCCGCCATCGCAGGCATCCAGCTCGGCGCCCCGACCGTGGAGGGCAACGCCGGCTATCTCGTGATGGACGTCGGCGCGCCGTAGCTTACGAAATCGGCTATCTATCGAAGGTGGCCGCACCCGCCTCCGCACCGATGTCCCTTCGCGCGCAGCTCGATGCTGCGTTCTCCGGGCTGATCGAGCGCGCGCGTGTGCCGGGGCAGGGCGCGGCGGTCTGTCAGACGATCGTGGACGTCTACGACCGCGCGATCGCCGAGCGCTTCGAAGCGGCGCGCGGCCGAGCCGCATGCGGCGAGGTGAGCTCGTTCGCGCTGGTCGCGACCGGCGGCTGGGCGCGCCGCGAGCTCGCGCCACACAGCGACATCGACTTCATCGTGCTGCACGAGAACGATGAAGCGGGCGCCAAGCAGGTCTGCGATCGCCTGCTGTACCCGCTCTGGGACGAGAAGCTCGCGATCGGGCACTCCGTCCGCGAGCCTCGCGCTGCGGCGCGCCTCGCGAAGGACGATCTCGCGACCGCGACCGCGCTCCTCGACGCGCGGCACATCGCCGGCGATCGCAAGCTGACGGCCGAGCTCGTGCGCGCGACGCTCGGACACCTCGCGCCGGGCGGCAACCCGAACGATCTGGTCGCGGCGCTCGCCGCCGAGAAGAAGGCGCGCCACGATCGGTTCGGCGCGTCGCTGTATTTGCTGGAGCCAAACCTCAAGCAAGGCATCGGCGCCTTGCGCGATCTCAACACCGCGCTGTGGGCCGCCGCCGTGCGCTGGCATGCGCCACGCGCCGGCGAGGATCCGGTGGGTCCCGAGGCGCTGATGGCGAACCTCGTCACCATGGGCCATCTCTCGCGCCGGCAGGCGACCGTGCTGTCGAACGCGCGCGACTTCTTGCTTCGCATTCGCGCGCTCGTGCAGCTGCAGACGAAGCGTCGCTTCGATCAGCTCACGTTCGAGATCCAGGAAGCGGTGGCACCGGCGCTGTATCCAGCGGCGCGCGGTCACGAGGGCGAGATTCGCTCCGCCGTCGCACCCGCGGTCGAGGCGCTGATGCGCGACTACTACCTGAACGCGCGCGGCGTCGTGCAAGTCGCCGATCGCCTGCTCGAGAGCGCACGCGTGCCCGCGCGGCGAAAGCCCCGCATCGCGCAGATCGACGCGAGCTTCATCACGTTCAACGGCGAGCTCGCGATCCGCGACCCGCGGCTGTTCGTCGAGCGCCCGAGCGAGATGGTGCGGCTGTTTCGCGTCTCCGTCGCCGAGAAGCTGCCGGTCTACGGCCACACGCGCGAGCTGATCGCCGAGACGATCGCGAAGGATCCGGCGCCGCTCGCGAACGACCCGATCGCGATTCGCCTCTTGTTCGACGCGCTCGTCGACATTCGCGATGCCGCGCAGCCGAGCGCGTTCGAGATCATGCACCAGCTCGGCATCCTCTCGGTGCTGATGCCCGACTGGGGCCACTGCACCGCGCGCGTGCAGCACGACCTCTATCACACGTACACCGTCGACCAGCACCAGCTCTACACGCTCGCGATGCAGAAGCGCATCGCGCGCGGCGAGCTCGCCGAGCAACACGCGACCGCGACCGAGCTGTGGCGCGAGGTGACGCGCCCGGGTCCGCTGCTCCTCGGCACGCTGCTGCACGATGTCGGCAAGCCGCTCGGCAAAGGCCACGCAGAAAAAGGCGCGGTGATCGCGATGGCGATCGCGAAGCGCTTCGGCATGAGCGATGCCGACGCCGAGCTCACCGAGATGCTCGTGCGCCAGCACCTGACGATGTCGCATCTCTCGCAGCGCCGCGACCTCTCGGATCCGGAGGTGATCGAGCGGTTCGCGCAGAAGATCGTCGAGACCCCAAAGATGGAGCGGGCCGGATTCACTCCGGCCCGCGGGGACGAGCGGCTCGTCCAGCTCTATCTGCTCACGCTCTGCGATACCGCGATGACCGCACCCGAGAACCTGTCCGCGTGGAAGGACGACCTGCTCCGCGACCTCATGCTGCGCACGCGCGCCTTCTTCAAGGGCGTGCCGGTGCCGCAAGCAGAGACCAGCGGCGCTGTGGAAGACCCACGCGCCCGGGTGAAGCAGCTCGCCGGCGAGTCCCCGATCGTCGACGGCATCGACCCGCGCCTCTACACGCAGCTCACGCCGCGTCAGACCGCGCGCAACGTGAAGCTCGTCGAGCGCGCGACGCAGGTGACGCCGCACGTCGCGCTCGAGATCCACTGCTTCCCGCTCAAGGGCCACAGCGAGATCGCGATCGTGGCGCCCGACGCGCCCGGTGCACTCGCCGCGATCGCCGGCGCGCTGACCGCGAGCCGCGTCGACGTGCTCGGCGCCGTGCTCGGTCACGTCGACTTACATGGCTTGCCAGCCGGGCGCTTGCCTGCCGGGCCCGGCCGCCTCGTCACCGACGTGTTCTACGTGCGTGACCTCAAGGGCTCCGCGATCGCCGAGGACGATCCGCGCTGGGAGCGCCTCCTTGGCGATCTGAAGGCGCTGTTCGCGGGCAACGCGCCCGATCCGGTCGCGGTCGCGAACCTGATCGCGAAGCGCCGCCCGAAAAGCGGGCTGCCGAAGCGCGTGACGCCCGGCGTGCTCACGGACATTCGCCTCCACGACGACTCGACGCAGGCAACGATCATCGAGGTGTTCACGCGCGATCGCGTCGGTGTTCTCTACGCGATCACGCAGACGCTCGCCGACCTCGGTCTCGACATCTCGCTCGCGAAGGTGTCCACCGAGGGCGAGAAGGTCGCCGACGTCTTCTACGTCACGCGCGGCGGCAAGCGCATCACCGACGCGGCCGAGCGCGCGAATCTGATCGTGCGGCTGCGCGTCGCCGTCGAGTCGCCGGGACTGACTGGCGCATGAGCACGACCGACCTGCCGCCCGGCCTCGGGCTCGTCGGAACACCGCTCGGTGTGTTCCGCGCGCCGCGTCGGTCCGCGCGGCTCAGCGCGGTCGCGCTCGTCGTCGCCGTCGTGTTGGGCGCGATCACCTGGTACATCATCACGCGCCGGCCCTGGCGCCGCGGGACCGGGACGTTGTTCGGACTCCCGCTCGTCTTCATGATGCTCTCGGCCCTCGGGTTCCTGGTGCGCCGCGCTCGCGTCGCCGTGACGCGCGACGGCGTGCGCTGGGGATGGGAGGCGCTCGGATTCCAGCAGCCTGCGTCGAAGATCGTGCGGGCCCACATCTACCGCGACGGGATCGCGCTCGAGGCCAAGCGGGGCTCGCAGTGGTTCCTCGCAGCCCGGGACTGGGATCGGTTCGACGCGCTCGCCCGGCAGGTCCGGAGGGCCGAGCTCCCGATCGCCGAGCACGACGTCAAGGCGCCGCTCCGCCAGCGGCTGCAGAGCTATGGCCGGTTCCTCGACGCGATGCTCGTGTTTGCCATCCTCGGGTCGGTCGCGACCCTCCTGTGGGCGACCTGACGACATCGGGTCCTTGGCGAACGCCTTGGATCTTCCATACACTCGCAACCGGTGGGCGTCGCGCCAGCAGCGAAGCAGAAGGCGTTGTGCGTCGCGACGCGCTGCACGAGCGCGCAGCAATTCATCGAGACGTTTCATCGGTTCTGTGACGAGCAGTCGTTCTTCGTCGCGACGATGAACATGCGCACGGTCGGGCTCGAGACGCCGTTCTCGATCCAGCTCGCCGACAAGACGCCGGTGTTACGCGGGCTCTGCGTCGTGCTCGCCGCGTACACGACCGCCGCGAATCCGTACAAGCGTCCTGGCATCCGGCTCGGAATTCGCCGCCTGACGCCCGAGAGCGAGGCGGTCTTCTATCAGCTGCAGGCGATGCGTACGGCGACGCCGCAGGAGTTCTCGAACGAGGCCTCCGAGGCGACCGAGGTCCCGCTCTCGGAGACGCCGGTGCCGGTGAAGCTGCCGCCGATTCCGACCGCGCCGCGCGTGTCGCCGCCGGCCATAAGAAAAACGGTGACACCGCGCGCCGGCTCGGTGATCAGCGTGCCGCCGAGGTCGACGCCGAGCGAGCCGATCAGGGTCGTCGAGCCGCCGAAGCCTGTTGCCGTCGTCGAGCCGCCGAAGCCTGTCGCGGTCGTCGAGTCGGCGCAGGTCGTCGAGGTCGTCGAGGTCGATGCGACGAGACCGACGGAGGTCGACGAACAGCGAACCCCCGGCTCGGACTTCGTGCTGCCGGCGAATCCGCTCTCGAGCCTGTCGGACGATGCGATCGTCGGCTTTGTCGAGTGCACGCTCTACGAGGAGACCGCGAACTTCTTCCGCGCGGATGCCGCGAACGACTTCGAGCCCGAGGATCCAGTCGCGCCGCCGCCACCACCACAAGCGCCACTCGATGCGCTGCCCGTGTTCAGCCCGAACGCGGTGATCGAGAACGCGTTCCCCGCCGACGTGGACCTGAGCGGGCCGACGAACGTGCGGCCGACCGACGAGATGCCGCCGCTCCAGATACCGCTGCCCCCGCCGCCGACCCGCGTCGAGAACGAGTCCTCGATGAAGGCCGCGATCACGCCGGTCGCGCAGATCCTCGACACGCTCGACACGCGCGACACGTCGAAGCCCATCGACGAGCCTTCGCGGCCGACGCCGCTGGCCGCGGGTGAAGCGTACGCACTGCAAGTGGCGAAGACGCGCGCGAAGTCGCGGTCGAAGTGGCTGCTCGTTGCAGTCGGCGCGGCCGTCGCGACGATCGCGGTCGCGATCCTCGTGGTCGCGACCCGCTCGAACGCCGAGCCGAAAGCGAAGAAGGCCGACAAGCCGAACGTCGTCGCGGCGACCACGCCGAAGCCGGCTGATCCGGTCGACAAGCCGGTGACCGACGGCTCGAAGGTCGACGTCGATGGCGACGAGCTCGCGGCGACGTCCGAGAATGCAGGTACGCCGGTCGTCGGCGATGGACCGTGCCGTCTCGAGGTGAAGACGACGCCGGCCGGCACGATGGTGCAGCTCGACGGCGCCACGATCGGCCCGTCTCCGATCACGATCGCGGGCCCGTGCACGAAGCGGCGCGTCGATCTCGTGCACGCGCGCTACAAGATCGAGCAGCGCTTGGTCACGCTGGAAGCGGACAAGCCCACCTCGCTCGATGTCACGCTCTCGCGCCCGACGCACTCGCTGCTGGTGACATCGAACCCGACGGGCGCGACCGTGTTCATCGCGGGCCGGCGCGCCGGCACCACGCCGACGAGGGTCTCGCTGATGGGCTTCTCCGGGCTCGACGTGAAGCTCGAGAAGAACGGCTTCGAGACCGTGACGAAGCGGATCTACAGCAAGGTCTCCGACGACAAGCTCTCGGTCACGCTCAAGCGCTCGCTCTGGAAGTAACGCCGAGCGCACGCGCGAGATCGTCGCCGGTCCAGTCGCGGCGTCCGCCGGCTTCGGCCTCGCGCACGAGCTTGACGAGCGCCGCGTTGACCGGCGCGCCGCGACCCAGACGACGCGCGAGCTCGACGACCTCGCCTTGCAGGTAGTCGATCTCGGTCGGACGCTTCGACTCGAGATCGTCGTACATCGACGAGCGCGCGGTCGGATCGATCGGCACGATGCGCGGCAACAGGAGCTGGAACAAGCGATCGGGCATCTGCAGCAGGCGCGGCTGCCAGCGAGGCGGAATCGGCGTGACGCGCGCGATCGGAATCTGCGCGGCGGCGAGCAGCTCGAACGCCTCTTGCTGCGCGGCCGCGAGACAGCGGCGAAACGGCTTCTGCGAGAGCTCCTCGGCGAGCGGCAAGCCACACAGCGCGTTGATCGCGTTGTTGAGGTTGAGCACGAGCTTGCTCCACTGCACGGCGAGCATGTCGTCGCGCATCTCGATCGGCAGCTTCGCGGCGTGGCACGCGGCGACGAACGGCAGCGCGGCGGCATCGTCGTCGATCTTGAGGCCGCCCGACGAGGCCCGGTGATAGCCGTCGCCCTTCTTCACGACATTGAACGGCACCATCGCCGCGAGCACGCGGCGGCGGGGCAGGGCCGCGCGCAACACGCCCGCGTTGCGCACGCCGTTCTGCAGGCTGATCACGACGGCGCCGTCGGGGAGCACGGCATCGAGGGCGGCCCCGGCTTCGGCCGTCTGTGCCGACTTCACCGTGACGAGCGTGATCGCTGCGCGCGCGGCGTCGCTCGCCTGGACGGACGTCCGCACGCGCACGGTGCGCTCGTCTCCGTCGATCTCCGAAATCCGCAGCCCGTGTGCGAGCTGATTCATCACACGCGCACGGCCAATCAATGTGACATCGGCACCCCCGGCGGCGAGCTTGCCCCCAACCCAGCATCCGATCGCACCAGCTCCGAAGATCGCGATCATCCAACGGACGATACCTGCGGGCACGCCCACTGCAATAGCTCCGGGCATGACCCCCAGAGTCCCAGAACAAGGCAAGGTTGGTTACGCGCTCGCCTGGATCCTCGGCGTCCCGCTGCCGGTGCTGCTCCTCGTCTATTTGTTCTCGCGCGGCTGCTAGTCCGTAAGCGCAGGACACCCGGCTCGTTACCTGGCGCGACGGCGACGTCGCCTTCCCAGGAGGAGCCCGTGTCCCGATTGCTACTGCTTTGTCTATTGATGATGGCCGCGTGTGCCGGCGCTAACAAGATGGCGTCCGCGCCGATGACGGCCGCGGTTCAGCCGGAGCCGGCGCAAGCGGCGGCACCACCGCCCCTCGATCGCTCTTTATTCGCGCGCGATTTGGGCGGCCAGCTCAGCGAGGATGCGCTGCAGAAGATCCTCGCCGCGCCGATCGAGCTCGAGTTGCCGGCGCGCGTCGGCGTCCTGCCCGTGCTCACGGCGCGTGACTGGCGCGGACCCAACCCCGACTATCACGTTCCAGCGGGCGTCGGGTCGTTCGTGAACAAGCTGCGCAAGGACCCCGCGTTCTCGCTCGTCACGCAGACGATGGTGATTCCGTCCGGTGCGCTCGGCATGGAGGCGCTGCGCGAGATCGCGGCGCGCTATCGCCTCCGCTACGTCCTCCTCTATCGCGAGGTGCTCGCGAAGAACCGGCGGCTCGGCGCGTGGGCATGGGGCTACGTCACCGGCGTCGGTGCGCTGTTCCTGCCGGGCCAGCGGCAAGAGGTCTACGGCTACATCGAAGCGAGCATGTTCGATGTCAAGACCGGCCTCCTCATGTTCACGACGCGCCGATCGATCTACGCGACGCAGAAGACCAACCAGTGGAACAAGCAAGAGAAGCTCGACAAGCTCGCGGCCGATGCGACGAGCCGGTACGCGCCCGACCTCGCGATCGATGTGGAGCTCGATCTGCGGCGCTTCGCGAAGGCCGCGATCGCGGAGAACACCATGAAGCGCGGTGATGGCGATCCACTCGTCGCGATTCCGCCGATGCCGCCGGAGATCGCGACGGATCCGGTGTTGCCACCGCCGCCGACGAAGAAGGTCAACTAGCGAAGACCGTAGACGCGGCCGCGCGCACGCCACTCGCCCTGGAAGTAGACGTAGCGGTTGCCACGGCGTTCCCAGCGCGGTTGCAGATAGACGTGGTTCTGCCGCTCGCGGATGTAGTAGCCGTTGTTCCAGCGCCAGTCGGAGCCGCGGCGCGTCCAGTGGCCCTGCACGAAGACGTGACCCGGACGGTAGACGACCGTTTCAGAGCGCATCGGCGGCGGACTCGACTCGACGACGTAGGCTTCGCCGGCACATGCGGCGAAGCCGAGCACGAGCACCGGTGCGAGAAGTTTGCTGAGCCGTTTCATGGTGTTCCTCCGATGGCAAGCGCAGCAATCGGCGGACCGCCGCCTCGACGCGTCTCGCAACGTCAGACGTATCCGATCAGCGAGCGACGGCGCGCGCCGGGCCGTCTTGCCGCAGTCAGACCCCCCGCGTAGAGTGCGCCATGCTCGAGGACCGGCTTCGAGAAGCGCTCACCTTCGACGACGTTTTGCTCGTCCCGGGCTATAGCGAGATCATTCCGCGAGACGTCGATGTCTCGACGCGACTGACTCCGCTCATCCCGCTACGGATGCCACTCGTCAGCTCCGCGATGGACACGGTGACCGAAGCGGCCACTGCGATTCGCATGGCGCGTGAAGGTGGGATCGGCTTCATCCACAAGAACCTGACCATCGAAGAACAAGCGCGCGAGGTCCTGCGCGTGAAGAAGGCGCAGACCGGCATCGTCGTCGATCCCATGACGGTAGCGCCGTCACAGACGCTCGAAGAAGCGCTCGCGCTCATGCGCCACTACCGCATCAGCGGCCTCCCGGTCGTCGATGCCGAGAAGCGGCCGGTCGGCATCCTCACGAACCGCGACGTGCGGTTCGAGCGTCGCCTCAGTCTTCAGGTCGGCGAGGTGATGACCAAGACCGTCGTCACCGCGAAGGATGGCGTCTCGCTCGAGGAGGCAAAGGACCTGCTCCACAAGCACCGCATCGAGAAGCTGCTCGTCGTCGACAAGGACGGCCGCCTCAAGGGCCTGATCACCACCCGCGATATCGAGCAGGCCGAGGCGCACCCCACCGCGGTCACCGACGACATGGGCCGCCTGCGCGTCGGCGCGGCCGTCGGTGTCGGCGGCGATCGCGAGGCGCGCATCGAGGCGCTGATCGCAGCGGGCGCAGACCTCGTGTGCATCGACACGGCGCACGGTCACTCGGCCGGCGTGCTCGCCGCATGCCGTGAAACGCGAAAGAAGTTTCCGAAGCTGCAGCTCGTCGCGGGCAACGTGGCGACGGGTGAAGCAACGAAGGCGCTGATCGAGACGGGCGTCAACGGCGTGAAGGTCGGTGTTGGGCCTGGGTGCTTCGAGGCGGGTGCGCGCGTGCTCATGGCGGACATGAGCTACAAGAACATCGAAGACGTCGTCGCCGGCGATCGCGTCATCAACATGCACGGCAAGTCCGTGCGTGTTGCCAAGGCGTGGTGCACCGGCGTGCGCGAGGTGATGTCGCTCCGGCATACGGCACACTTCGGCGAGACGCACGTCACGCCGGACCATCGCTACTTCGTCGGCGATCTGTCGTCGGTGAGCGAAGCAACCGTACGTTCCAGGGGCTACGCGAAGGCGCTCGCGCAGCCGACCAAGCAGGGCAACGACAAGCTCGGCTGGCAGGAGATCGGCGCGGTCGATCGCGCCACGTGCCTGTTGCCGAATCAGATCGCCTTCGAGCTACCGCAAACGTTCTCGATCGAGCTCGCGGACTTCGCGGTGCGCAAGGACAGGCAGCTCGCGCGGTACACGCGGCAGATCGATGCCACGTACGAGCTCGGCTACGTGTTCGGTACATTCCTCGGCGACGGTCACGCGTTTCTCGCGAAGAGTCGCAACAGCGTGGCCGGGCGCGTCTCCTGGTACTTCGCGAAGCATGAAACAGACATCGCCGCGAAGCTCGTGCGCTGTCTCGGGCAAGCGAGCGGTGTCGCCGTCGAGGCGGACCCAGGCGAGAAGCTCATCAACATTCACTTCTACTCGCTGCAGTGGGCGCGCTTGCTCGCGCAGTTTGGCAAGCGGCACGAGAAGCACCTGCCGGCCGCGTATCGCTGCACGGACCCCGGGTATCTACGCGGTCTGCTCGATGGTCTCGTCGACAGCGATGGCTTCATCGGCGCCGACGGACGGCTCTGCTTCCGCACCACCTCACGCCCGCTGGCCGAGCTGTTCAACATGGTCTGCTATCTCGTGAAGGGCAGCTTCCCGAACTGTCATACCGAGAAGCCGAGCGCGGGCGGCCTGCGGGGCACCAGCGTCGAGAACTGCCGCGAGTCGTATGTCTCGCGTCTGAACGTGACGCACGAGAAGCGCGTCACCGACCAGTACCAAATCGTGAAGATGCTCGACCGCCACCGCCTGAACGTGTCGGTGCCGGTCTACGACATCGAGGTCGACTGCGAGACGCACAGCTTCATCTGCAACAACGCGATCGTGCACAACTCGATCTGCACCACGCGCATCGTCGCAGGCGTCGGTGTTCCGCAGCTCACCGCGATCTCTGACGCGGTGCAGGCGGCGAAGGGCACGGGCGTCGCGATCATCGCGGACGGCGGCATCAAGTACTCGGGTGATGTCGCGAAGGCGCTCGCGGCCGGCGCGGACACCGTGATGATCGGCGGCTTGTTCGCGGGCACCGACGAGGCGCCCGGCGAGGTCATCCTGTTTCAAGGTCGCTCGTACAAGTCGTACCGCGGCATGGGCTCGATCGGCGCCATGAAGGAAGGGTCGAAGGACCGCTACTTCCAGGCGGACGTCGAGACGCCGCAGAAGCTCGTGCCCGAGGGCATCGAGGGGCGCGTGCCGTACAAGGGGCCGCTGCGCGAGTCGATCTATCAGCTCGTCGGCGGGCTGCGCGCAGCGATGGGCTATCTCGGGTGCGCGACCATCGCGGACCTGCATGCGAACGCGAAGTTCGTGAAGATCTCGTCGCAGGGTCTGCGCGAGAGTCACGTGCACGACGTGATCATCACCAAGGAAGCCCCGAACTACCGAGTGGAGTAATCCAGCGCGGCGCGGCGAAGGTCGAACGACATATGGCGCATCAGCTCATTCTGGTTCTGGACTTCGGGTCTCAATACACGCAGCTGATCGCGCGGCGGATTCGCGAGCAGGCGGTGTACTGCGAGATCCATCCGTACACGCTCGCGCTCGATCCCGAGCTCCGGCAGATCCGCGACATGAAGCCGATGGGCATCGTGCTCTCGGGCGGGCCGAACAGCGTCTACGACGAGGGCGCCCCGACGATGACGCCGGCGATCTACGACCTCGGGATTCCGATCCTCGGCATCTGCTACGGCGCGCAGCTCACGGCCCGGCTCCTCGGCGGTGACGTGCGCCCGGCCGAGCGCCGCGAATACGGCCGCGCGACCGTGCGCGTGCTCGAGTCCGAAGGCGTCCTGGAGTTCGCCGCGAAGAACGACGAGCTCGCGGTCTGGGCCTCGCACGGCGATCACGTCGAAGGCATCCCCGCGGGCTTCGTCCACACAGCCTCGTCGGACAACTGCAAGTACTCGGGCTTCGCGAACGCGGCGAAGAAGATCCACTGCGTGCAGTTCCACCCCGAGGTCGTCCACACGCCGCGTGGCGCCGAGCTCCTCGGCAAGTTCCTGTTCTCGATCTGCGGCGCCGCTGGCGACTGGTCGATGGCCTCGTTCGTCGACGAATCCGTCTCGCGCATCCGCGCCCAGGTCGGCCACGACGGCCGTGTCATCTGCGGCCTCTCCGGCGGCGTCGACTCCTCGGTCGCCGCGGCCCTGATCCACAAGGCGATCGGCGATCGCCTCACCTGCATCTTCGTGGACAATGGCGTTCTTCGCAAAGGCGAGCGCGACTACGTCGCCACCATCTTCCGCGATCACTTCAAGGTCGACCTCCGCGTCATCGACGCCGAGGATCGCTTCCTCGACAAGCTCGCTGACGTCACCGACCCCGAGCGCAAGCGCAAGCTGATCGGCTACGAGTTCATCGCCGTCTTCGAGGAAGAGTCCAAGAAGATCCAGAACGCCCGCTTCCTCGCCCAAGGCACCCTCTACCCCGACGTGATCGAGTCCGTCTCGTTCAAGGGCCCGTCGCACACGATCAAGTCCCACCACAACGTCGGTGGTCTCCCCGAGCGCATGAACCTCACCCTCGTCGAGCCGCTCCGCGAGCTGTTCAAGGACGAGGTTCGCCAACTCGGCCTCGAGCTCGGCCTCCCCAAGCACATGGTCTCGCGCCAGCCCTTCCCCGGACCGGGCCTCGCCGTCCGCTGCCTCGGCTCGCTCACGAAGCCGCGCCTCGACGTGCTCCGCGCCGCCGATGCGATCATCGACGAAGAGATCCGCGCCGCCGGCCTCTACGACTCGATCTGGCAGTCCTTCGGCGTCCTCCTCCCGGTCCGTTCCGTCGGCGTGATGGGCGATGCGCGCACGTACGAGGAAGCACTCGCGCTCCGCGCGGTCCACTCGCGTGATGGCATGACCGCCGACTGGGTCCAGCTTCCGTACGACCTGCTCGCGCGCATCTCGTCGCGCGTGATCAACGAAGTGCGGGGCATCAACCGCGTGGTCTACGACATCACGAGCAAGCCGCCCGGCACGATCGAGTGGGAGTAGCAAGCCGCCCGCGCCGTCGCGGCCGAACCGCGCGCCCGCGAACGACGGCAAGAAGTTCGCCATCACGTTCTGCCAACGAGGCCGCTCGGACCGTGTTCTCGCTCCGTCGGCGCGAAAGCCCTCGTCTTGACTAGGCTCGCAGTGGCCCGCCGCCCAGCGACAGCCGAGCGCACTCCACGAGCTGGATGCACCGCAGAGCCGCATCGAGCGTCGTCACCTGGATCCGTTCGGTTGGCGTCATTCGCGGGTCGCGTAACGCCCGGCGTGCGGAGGCCAACGCCGTCTTCACGACCAGCTTCACGACGCGGCCGACCGAACCTCCCGTGCGTTGATTCATCACGTATTGACCACCGATCAGCCGGCGGTGTCTGGTGATCAGCGTCCGCCAGCTTGTTCGCGTTGGATGACGGACGACGACCTCGTCTGCATAGACTTGGTCGACGCCCCCCGACCACGCCCGCCGCCCCCAGTCGAAGTCTCCGCCGGAGTACAGCGACTCGTCGAATTCGCCAACCGTCGCGAACACGTCGCAGCCGACGACGAGGTTGGCCGTGGCCGCGAAATGAAACGCGGAGACATAACGAGCCTGGTCGAGGTCATGCACGAGGCTGTGCCACTCGGCGACGGAGGACGGCGTCGGGCCAGACGTGACCACTTCGATCTTGCCGCCGATCATCGTCGGTCGTTGGTCGGCTTCTCGAAGCCGCGCGACCGCGGACGACAGCCAGTCCGAGCGCGGGATGCAGTCGGAATCCGTGAACGCCAGGACGGTGCCACGCGCGGTACGAAGCCCGGTGTTCCGCGCCACGTACCCACCCTTTCGATCCTCGCGAAGCACACGCACCTCGAACTCGAATTGTTGGTCGATCCGGACAGGCACCTTCGATCCGTTGTCGACGACCACGCACTCGAACCGCCGCGACGCGTAATCCTGTTCGGCCAGCGCTCGCAACAACACGCTCAGCGAGTCGGCGTCGTTGTAGACGGGAACGATCACCGACACGAACGGAAGGTCGAGCTGTTCACCGTTCACGCCACCGGTGACGGTCGCACACGCAGTCGGACGTTACAAGTAACGAGTCGTGCGCGGGGAACCCTTATGGGTCGCAGCATTTACTCCCGTGTCATCGGCCGCGTCGCATGCGTGCGCGAGCGATGCAATACTCGACGTCGATGTCGTCGACCACGATGCGCTTGTCCGCGGCGGCCGCGTTCATCATCGCGACTTCGACAGCGCACGCCGACGTCGACTGGGCTCGAGGGCTCGTGACGGCCGAAGGGATTGGCGTCGCGAATCGCGCGGCGCCGACACCGGCATCGGCGCGCGGGCCTGCGCGGCGAATGGCAGAGGAGGCGGCGCGCAAGAAGCTCGCGGGCGTGGTAGGTGCGGTGCCGATCGCGGAGGGTGGAACGGTCGAGGCGAAGGTGAAGGCCGATGCGGCCGTGAAGGCGGCGGTGGAGAAGGCGGTCGCGAATGCGATCGTGATCGCGGCGGAGCCGGAGACGGATGGGAGCTGGAAGGTGACGATGGCCGTGCCGATCGAGGCGCTGCGGCTGGCGGCCGTCGTCGGAGGGCCGAGGACACTCGCGAGCGATGATGGCGCGGCGGTGATGGTGGTGGAGGGCGCGGGCGCGACGAAGCCGGCGGTTGGGTACAAGGTCGGCGGCGTGGCGGCGGCGGTGGTGTTCGTGAAGGAAGTGCCCGCGTGGGCGAAGGATGCGCCGCGCGTGAAGGCGAAGGGAGCGGCGAAGGCAGGTGCGATCGATGCGGCCTCCGGGAATGCGACCGAGGCGACGCTGTTCGTGATCCAGACGAAGTAGGGTCGGCGGATGGGGCTGTTCGATAGCATGTGCGTGCAGAGCGGGCTCATCATCGATAGCCGACAGCGGCTGATCTTGATCGCAGAGCAGAAGAGGCGGGTGGGGGAGACGGAGGTGCGGTGGGCGCCGATCGCGTTGCCGATCGATGGGAAGAACGATCGCGGCGGGACGATGGATGTGCCGCGCAAGCTCGACGCGAACATGAAGGCGGTGGTCGCGTTCGGTCGAGGGCTCGCGTACCGGGACGAGGATGTGAAGGCCGCGAAGGTCGGGCTCGAGGAGATGCTCGACGAGCTTCGCGGCGACGGCTCGGGCGCGACGTGGAAAGAGCGGGCGGTGTCGTTCGCGCTGGTCGAGGGCGCCGTGTTCGACGCGATCGTGAAGGCGGTGGCGAAGAACGGCGCGACGGCGTGGAAGCGTTACGCGCAGCTCGGGCTCGGCGTTCGCGCGCCGGAGCTGCCGAATCGGAAGAGCGTGCGGATCAAGGCGCGCCCGGTGGATGCGACGACGAAGCGGCTCTGCGAAGCGATCCTCGCGGCGCCCGCCGACGACGGCGCGCGGAAGGTGTACGTCGACCATCTGCTCGAGCGAGATGAGCCGCGGGGTCGGCTGCTGTCGCTGTTGCCGGCGCTGCGGAAGGTCAACGTCGAGACGCTCGCGGAGATCGCACTCCCGGGGAGCGGGATCACGTACGGGGCAGAGGCACGCGCGGCGCTCGTCGAGCTCGTCCAGTTCCTCGCGTGGGGCACACCGCTTACACCCGCGTACGGCGAAGGACAGTTCACGCAGTACGACGGGCCCGAAGGTGTCGGCCCGTATATCGCCCACGCCCGTAAGAAATACGAAGGCATGCCCGAGCTCCTCGCGGTCGTCGCTGCGAACGAGAAGACGTGGCACGCGCGGATCGCGGAGCTGAACGACGACGAGGACGACGACTAAGTTCTCGAACCGCGCGGTCTGCGCGTTATGCTCGAGAGGATGCAGCCGTATCGCAGCGACCTCGACGCGCTCGAAGCCAGGCACGCGGCCCTCGAAGTCGAGGTGAACGATCGCGTGCGGCAACGCGACGAAGCAGCGCGCATGCTGCACGAGGCACGCGCGCGGCAACGCGATGCGGATCGCGCGGCCGACCACGCCGCGGGCGGTCCGGATCGGCGGAGGCGCCGGACCTTGATCCTGATCGCTGCGGGATTGGCGGTCGTCGCGGGGTTCATCGCGATGGGCCGGGTGAGCTCACGCGGGAATGATCGCGATGCGTTCTACCGGCGCGTGATGGTGCAGTTCGAGAAGTTCGTGGACGAAGCGTGCGAGTGCAAGGACAGCGCATGCGTCACGGCGATAACCGAACGCATGACGAAGTGGGGCAACGAGCTCCAGCACGAGATCGAGCCCGATCACGCGAAGTTCGACGAGTCGATGATGAAGAAGGCGCAGGTCCTGAGCGAACGCATGACCAGCTGCGTGTCGAAAGCGATGACGCCCACTGCGTACGAATCGCAAGAGGGCGGCCTGAACGCCGAGCGCGCCGGCGAGTAAGACGAACCTGCGCGGCTAGCGCAGGATCTCGGCGACGGGCGTCGTCGACTTCATCTCCCTCGAACCGATCTCCGTGATCTCCGGCGCGACCGTACGGACGCACGTGAGGAGGACGTCCGACAGGTTGCGATTAGCCGTCGAGCGCACGTGCGTGCCCGGCGTCTTGAGCGCGCCGCCACCGCCGCCACCGACGAGGACGCACATGTTCTTGATCGAGTGCGACCAGCCCTCGGAGCAGTCGCTGCCGAGGAGGACGCACGAGTTGTCGAGCAAGTTGCCCGCGCCATCGGGCGTCGCCTTGAGGCGCTCGAGGAGGTAGGCGTACTGCTGGACACTCCAGATGATCGTCTGGTTGAGCTCGGCCGCCGAGCCGACCGGGTCGTGGCTCATGATGTGCTGTTCTTCGGTGTCGCCCGGAAAAACCGAGAAGCCGACACCCGGCGAGAGCATGTAGCTCGCGACGCGCGTGAGGTCGCACGCGAAGGCGTAGGCGAGCAGATCGGACATTGCCTTCGAGACCGCTGCCAGCGGCTCGCGGCCGGCCGTGTCCGTGTTCGTCTCCGTCGGCATCGGGGGGACGATGCAGACCGGCGGCAGCGCGTTGATCTGCGCCTGCAGCGAGCTGACCGACTCGAGGTGCGCGTCGATACGCAGCTTGTCGGGCTTGCCGACCTTCTGCTTGAGCGCGTTCGCGTCGGCGAGCACGGCGTCGAGAACGTCGATGCGCGACGGACGCGAAGGGTCGTCCGGCGGCGGCGCGCTGAAGATCCGCTGGAAGACGTTGCGCGGGTTGTACTCCGGCGGCTGCGGCTGGTCCGGACCCTTGTGCGACATGAACTGCATCGTCGGGCCTTCGTTCGTGCTGACGCGCTTCGAGCACCCGACCTCGAGAGACGGGTACGTGGTGCGCTTGCCGACGACGCTGGCGAGGACCTGATCGATCGACGGGCCACCCGCCTTGGAGTTGAGGCCACCGAGCTGGATGAAGGGATGCGCGCACCACATGCCGGCCATGCCTTCGTGGTGCGTGATCTTGTCGGCGTGCTTGTTCTCGAAGCCCGAGAGCACGTTGACGTAATCCTTGACGTTCGTGAGCGGCATCAGCTGCTCGCTCAGCGCCCAGCTGGCGCCGACGGCCGCCGGGACGAACCGATTCAAGATGACGCCGTTGCCGAAGTGCATCCCGACGAAGCGGCGCGCGAGCGGCGAGCCGTCCGAGTGAGCGGTGCCGTTGCGGTTGAGCATGATCTCGAGCGCGGGCAGCGCGACCGTGGCAGCGGTGCCAGCGGCGAGACCACGCAGGAAGCTACGACGAGAGAGTGTGAACTTCGGCATGACTTAGAAGCCCCTGTTGTCGACGAAGCGGAATGCATCGCTCGTGACGATCTCGACGAGAAGTTGTTTGAGACGGTAGTTGGAGTCTTCGAACTTGGCGTCGACGTCGAGGAGTGCGTCCTCGTCGGCCTCGGCTTCGTAGTGGCCGGTCGCGTGGCGGTACAGCGAGCGGACCCAGCAGCGGTGCAGGTCCGGCTGAGCGACGACGAGCTGGTTGAGGCCTGCGAGACCGTCGAACTTGCCGACGCCGAACACCTCGCCGCTCGCATCGATCGGCAGGTTTTGATCGTGCGTGCGGAAGCCGCCGAGCGCGTCGAAGTTCTCGAGCGCGAGACCGATGCCGTCCATGCGGACGTGGCAGCTCGCACACGACGGGTTCTCGTTGTGAGCTGCGAGCCGCTGCCGCATCGTCTGCGGCACGCCGGGCATGGGCGGCGGCAGCTCGGTGACGACACCAGGCGGCGGTGGCGGAATCTCGGCGCACAGCATGCGCTCGCTGATGAAGCGGCCGCGGCGCGTGGGCGACGTGGTGCCGGGGTGCGATTCGATCGCGAGGAAGCTCGCCTGGCCGAAGACGCCGCGGCGGTTCGCCGGCAGCTCGCGCCGCTCGAAGGCGGTCGTGGTGACCGGCGACGTGCCGTACAGCGTCGCGAGGTCCTTGTTCACGAACGCGTAGTCCGCGGTGAAGATGCCGCGGTAGTCGACGTTCGTGTTCCACACGACCTCGCGCAGGAGCATGAGGCTCTCTTGCTTCATCGCCTGCGCGAGCTCGGGCTTGTAGTTCGGGAACAGCGTCATGTCCTTCGCCAGCGAGTCGAGCTGGCGGAGCTTGAAGCGCTCCGAGTAGAAGGAGTCGAGCGCGGACTTGGCTTCCTCGCGCTCGACGAGCTGCTGCGCGGCGGCGCGAATCTCTTCCTTCGTCTTCAGCTTGCCGGACTCGGCCATGTCGAGGAGCGCGTCGTCGGGCGGACGGTCCGTGAGGAAGAACGCCATGCGCGTGGCGACCTCGGGACCGGTGAGCTTCTTGCGCGAGCTCTCGTCCGGGTCGACCTCTCCGATCTCCACCTGATAGAGGAAGTTCGGCGACTGGAGGAACGCGGTGATCACGAAGCCGATGCCGGCGTTCGCGTTCTTGTAGCGACCGGCCGTCACCATCGCGACGTTGACGTAGCGCGTGACTTCTTCCGGCGTGAGCGTTCGGCGGAATGCGCGGCGCCCGAACTTCTTCACGAACGTCTCGTAGCAAGCCGCGTCCGCGGGGCTCGACGGCGTGCAGCCGATGAGCGCGGGCAGCTTGCTGACGTCGCTGACGACCTTGTCGGCGATGAGCCGCGCCGACTTCTCGTACTGCGTGAGCGCCGAGTCGCTCGGCGTCACCGTCGCGGCGCCGATCGCATCGAAGCCTTCGGCCGAGATGTCGTCCGGTGCTTTCGCGAAGGTTGCAGCGTCGGGGCCGACGAGCGCGGCGACCGCGTTCGCGTACTGCCGCGAGAGCAGACGACGCATGCGCGGCTCGGCGTGATGGAATAACCGGACGTCATTGCCGCACGCCGCGAGCGCCAGCGCGACGGCAACCAGATGGTGTGGACGCATATAGGCCGGCTGAGGCTTGCACGGACTCGGCGCCCCGGAAAGCTCCAAAATTTGGGGGACGTGCAGATCTTGGCGACGAAAAACTGAGCCGAGAAACGCAGTGCGCAGGTCGCGCAGAGTTGTCAGCAGCTGCTGTGGAACGAGGAGGAATACTGCCAGGTCGTTCCGTTGCTTTTGTAGCCCGCCTTATCGTCCTTACTCGCCCAGCTTGGCGTAGGCGGACTTATCGAAGCCGACGATCGCTTTCTTGCCGGCCACCACGATCGGCCTGCGCAGAAGATTTACATCCTTCACGACTGCCTTCGCGAACGTGTCGGCGTCCGGTGGGCTGTCGGCCCAACCGTTTTCCTTCGCGATCGCGTGACGTGTGTTGAGCACGTTCTTCACGCCGCCTGCCTTCGTGACGAGCGACTTGACGACATCTTCGTCGAGCCCGCTCTTCGCGTAGTTGATCTCTTCGAGCTCGACACCATCTACCTTGCGCAAGGAACTCCTCGCGTCACGGCAGCTGGTTCAAGTGGACTTCCAGTAGAGCGTCGCCTTCATGCAGAGACACTAACGTATAACGATCGCGTTGCGCATCCTGCTCGTCACGCCGCCGATGACCCAGCTCAATACGCCGTACCCAGCGACGGCGTATCTGACCGGGTTTCTGCGCCAGCACGCCGCAGAGCTCGACGTCCAGGTGACGCAGGCCGACGCCGCGATCGATCTGTTCCTGCGCGTGTTCTCGCGGACCGGCCTCGCGCGTGTGCTTGCCACACTGCGCGCGGTCGAGACCGAGGAGGAGCCGCCGCCGTCGATCGCGAGCTTCCTCGAGCACGGTGATCGATATGTCGCGACGGTCGACGCGGTCGTACGCTTTCTGCAGGGCCGCGACCCGAACTTCGCGCTGCGCATCGTCGGCCGCGAGCTGTTGCCCGAAGGTCCTCGCTTCGCCCCGATCCACGAGTCGTCCGAGGACGATCCGCTCGCGTGGGCCTTCGGCGGTCTCGGCATCGCCGATCGGGCGAAGCACCTCGCGAGCCTCTACATCGACGACGTTGCCGACGCGATCCGCGACGGCATCGAGCCGAGCTTCGAGCTCTCGCGCTATGGCGAGTCGCTCGCGGCGAGCGCGCCGTCGTTCGATGCCTTGCACGACGCGCTCGAGGACGACGAGCCCTCCCTCGTCGCGGAGATCCTCGACGAGATCACGCGCGAGCTGGTCACGCAGCATCGGCCCGACGTCGTCGGTCTCTCGGCACCATTCCCCGGCAACGTCTATGGCGCGTTTCGCATCGCGCGCGCGATCAAGGCCGTGTCTCCGTCGACAAAGACCGTCCTCGGCGGCGGCTACGTCAACACCGAGCTGCGCGAGCTCTCCGACCCACGCGTCTTCGACTACTTCGACTTCATCACGCTCGACGATGGAGAGGCCCCGACCCTCGCGCTGATCGCGCACCTGCGCGATGCGACGAAGCCGCTGTTCCGCACCTTTGTCCGTCGGGCGGACAAGGTCGAGCTCGTCAGCGACGCCACCATCCAGGACATCCCGATCAAGGACGCCGGCACGCCCACGTACGCCGGCCTCGCCCTCGATCGGTACCTCTCGCTGTTCGAGATGCTCAACCCGATGCATCGCCTGTGGTCCGACGGCCGGTGGAACAAGCTCACCGTCGCGCACGGCTGCTACTGGAAGCAGTGCACGTTCTGCGACGTCACCCTCGACTACATCGCGCGTTACGACCGCGCACCCGCCGACCTCCTCGTCGACCGCATCGAGGCGCTGATCGCCGAGACCGGCCAGACCGGCTTTCACTTCGTCGACGAGGCCGCGCCACCCGCCGCCCTCGAAGCACTCGCGAATGCGCTGCTCGCACGCGGCGTGGTCATCACGTGGTGGGGCAACGTCCGCTTCGAGAAGGCCTTCACGCCCGAGCTCGCGCAGCTCCTCGCGCGCTCGGGCTGCGTCGCGATCAGCGGCGGCCTCGAGGTCGCCTCCGATCGCCTGCTCACGCTGATGAAGAAGGGCGTGACGGTCGAGCAGGTCGCGCGCGTCACGCGCGCGTTCACCGACGCCGGCGTGATGGTCCACGCCTACCTCATGTACGGCTTCCCGACGGAGACCGCGCAAGACACCGTCGATGCGCTCGAGCGCGTTCGGCAGCTGTTCGCCGAGGGCTGCATCCAGTCGGCGTTCTGGCATCGCTTCACGGCGACGGCGCACGCGCCGATCGGAAAGCAGCCCGAGCTGTTCGGGATCAAGCTGCGCGCCGCGCCGAGATCGACGTTTGCGAAGAACGACCTCGCGTTCGACGATCCGACGGGATGCGATCACGACTTCTTCGCCGAGGGGCTGAGGCGGGCGATCTACAACTACATGCATGGGCTCGGGCTCGAGGCCGATGTTCGGTCGTGGTTCACCGCGCGAGGTCGCAAGCGCACTCCGGTGCCATCGACGACGGTGCCGGGCGATCTCATCGCGCGGGCATTGCGCTGATCGGAATTGGTCACAGAGCCACAGAGCCGCAGAGAAGAGATCTTTTAAAAAGGTCCTCTGTGGCTCTGTGGCTCTGTGACCGATCATCTGGCTTCACCATCGGGGGACGCGAGCACGACCGTGTATCCGTCCAGATCTTTGATCCAGATCTCTCTGTGATTGGGTCCACCGTCTCCTTCCGGCGGATTGCGGTGCACGTCGAGCACGATCGTCGCGCCGAGCTCGCGAGCCCGAGCGACTGCTGCATCGAAGTCGTCCACCTCGAACCACAACAGCACGCCATTCCCGATCGGCAGCGTCGGGTCCCCCATATTCCCGTGGTGATGATCGGTGTCCCACGCGTGCAGCTGCATGATGAGCCCGTCGCTGCCGTACTCCGACGTGTGCAGCTTCGGATCCACCAGGCGCTCGTATTCACGCCCACCGTGCGCGCTTTTGCACCCGAGTAGACGTTGATAGAACCTGCTCGCCGCCTCGACATCACGGCACACGATCAGTGGCTGCGCTCGCATGATGCTAGGCTAGTCCGTGCAGTGAAGATCGTTGGCCTGGTACTCGCACTTTTGTTCGTCACGAGCGTCGCGCACGCGGAGGACATCGCGTCCTACGAGATGGAAGGCGACTCCGATGCCGGCGGCGCAGACCCGCGAGTGGCCGCACTCGACGAGGCGTTCTCGCGCGCGGCGTCGGCGGCGGTCGGCGAGCTCGTCGAGGGTGACGTTCGCAAGGCGAACAAGGCGACGATCGACAAGGAGATCGTCGGGCGCGCGCGGCTCTGGGTCGTGAAGTTCACGGTGACGAAGGACGCGACGAGCGACAGCCGGCGCGAGCTGACCGTGATGGTGCGGATCGATCGCGACAAGATGCGCGCGCGGCTCGCGGAGCTGAACATCGCAACGGTGCAGGTCGGCGAGACCCCGAAGCCGGGCGCGAAGACCGTCGTCGTGCTGATGCGGCTGACCACGCCGGAGGGCACGCGCGCGAGTTACGGCGCGACCGCGGAGAAAGAGCTGCCCGGGATGGGCGCGCTCGCCGCGACCTTGCGCGGCGCGGGGATGACCACGAAGCGCGCGTCGGCATCAGGGCCGGCAGCAAAGCCGGGCGGGGACCTCCCGCTCGACGACGGCGAGGCCGATGCGCTCGCGGCGGAGGCCAAGGCAGATGTCGTTGCGATCGCGGGCGTGACCGTCGGCGACCCCTTGGCGGTGCGCGGCGTGCCGAGCAACGGCGTGCTCGTGACCGCGCACGTGAAGGTGATCCCGCGCGGCGGCAAGCCGATGGGACACGGGCTGGCGGTGACGGCGGCGCGCGGTAGCGAGGCGACGGTGATCGCGTCGGCGATCGAGCGCGCGCTCGTCGCGGCAGCCTCCGATGTCGTGCCGTCATCGAAGTCGTCGCTGCCGCAGGCGCCGACGTTTTCGGGCGACGACACGCCCATCCCGCAGGAGGGCGTCGTGCTCGTGCGGCTGTCGCCGAAGACGCCATGGGGACTGGTGGTGGCCGAGCAGAAGTATCTGAACGGCGCGAAGGGCGTGCAGCGCGCGGTGATTCGCCGGCTCTCCCCGGGTGGGTGGGTGATCGGCGTGACCACGACCGAGTCCGTCGAGCGCATCGCGCAGATCGCGAAGAAGGCGCCGGCGAGCGATACGAGCGCGAAGGTGAAGATCGTGGGCAACATCGTCGAAGTGTCGCTGTCGGGATCGCCATGAGGCTCGCGCTCGTCACCCTCCTCGTCGCCTGCGGGCCCAAGCCCGTCGAGACCGGCGTCACGCGCAACGACGCGATCCTCTCGATCAAGAGCAACGTGCGCGACGCGCAGGTCTACGTCGACGGCCGGTTCGTCACGCCGCTCGATGCAGCGGGCGGCGGCATCGCGGTGACGCCCGGGACGCATCGCTTCGAGCTGCGCCACGAGGACTACTTCTCGAGCTACCTCGAGCTGACGCTCGTGAAGGCAGAGCGCAAGAAGGTCTCGATGGAGCTGGCGCCCATCCTCCCCTGACTCGTGGTACGTCCGGCGCGGGTGCAGACGGAACCGAACCGCTCGGACCTCCAGCAGGTCCTCAGTCTTGTCCGATGGCTCTTGATCATCGGCTTCGTCGTCATCGGCTACATCGTGCTGAGCTACCTCGCGCACGTGCTGGCGCCGATCTTGGCGGCGCTCGTCATCGCGTACCTCTTGAATCCCGTCGCCGATGCGATGTCGAGGCGCGGAATGTCGAGGCCGATCGCGGCCGGCATCCTGCTCGTCGGCTTCATCGGGCTGCTCGTCGTCGGGATCATGATCGCCACGCCGCGCGTGTCCGAGCAGGTCGGCGAGTTCATCGCAAACCTGCCGACCTTCGCGATCAATCTGTCCGCGTGGATCGAGGCTCGCTTCGGCCTCGACATCCCCGACGACTGGCTCGCTTGGCTGCAGAGCGCCGAGGCGAAGAAGACGTTCGGCTCCGCGCAAGGCCCGCTGCGCGAGCTCGCGACCGCCGCTGCGATGGGCGCCTTCAGCGTCCTCGGTGTGCTCGCAGAGCTCTTGCTCGTTCCCGTGTTCGCGTACTACTTCCTCGCCGACTGGCCGAACCTCCTGCTGCGCATCGATCACATGGTGCCGCCGCGCCGCCGCGCGACCGTGCGCGAGCTCGCGCGCCAGGTCGACGCCGTGGTCTCCGGCTGGGTCCGCGGTCAGGCGATCGTGACGTCGATCCTCGCGGTGCTCTACGCGATCTGCTTCTCGATCGTCGGCATGCCGCTGTCGGTGCCGATCGGCCTGCTCGTCGGTGCGCTCACCGTGATCCCGTTCGTCGGGACCGCGGTTGGTGCCGGGATCGCTGCGCTCGTGACGCTCGGCTCGGGCGCGAGCATGCAGACGCTCGCGCTGGTCGGCGCCGTGATCGTCGTGTTGCACCTCCTCGAAGCGGCGGTGCTGACGCCGAAGATCGTCGGGCATCGCGTCGGACTCTCGGAGTCGGCGGCGCTGCTCGCGGTCGTCGCCGGTGGCAAGCTGCTCGGCTTCGTCGGTGTCGTGCTCGCGGTGCCGATCGCCGCGACCGTCGCCGTCCTCGTGCGCTACGCCGTTCGCTACTACGAGACCACGTCGTTCTTCGGCCGCGAGTCGGATGCCGACGTCGTGATCACGCCGTCGATGGCGCTGGTCATGCCGGGGCAACCTTGGATCTGGACCGGTGAGCCCTGGGACAAGGGAACCTCGATTCACGACATCGCAGCGGCGATCGAGCTCGAGGCGCAGGCCACCGAAGCGTCGGCGAAGGGCGACGGGCCGATGCTCGATCCCGAGCTCGGACCGCCGGGCAAGCCGATCGATCCGGACGCGCCTCCCGCAGACAAGCCGTAGCTACGGCGTCTCGGCGTCGGGATCCGTCGACGGTCGCTCCGCGTCGGAGAGCTTCGACATGCAGTCCAGCATCGCGTTCGCCACGTGCTGCATCTTGCGGCTCGACTTGATCTTGTCCTGGCGGACCTTCTTCAGCGCGGCCTCGCCGCATGCGGGCGTCTTGCACGCGCAGACTTCGTCGCGGATCGTCTCGAGCTCTTCGAGCTGGTTGTCGCCACATCCGAGCAGGGCGACGGCGATCACGAGGCTCTTGACCATCGAGCCGACAGCATACGACACGCGGCGCATGTGAGTAGGGGCACGTGCACGGTGCGTGCGTTGGCGTTGCCCCGGCAAACGGGCGACAATTGCTGAATGCGAGCACTCGGGTGCGCTCTCGCGATGGTTCTGTGCGCTGCGCCAGTGCAGGCAGATGTTCTCCGGATTTTCGGGGAGGTGCACGGCGGCGGCATGGTCGGTAAGGGCACCGGCGGCGATCAGAAGGACGAGGCGTTCTTCGCAAACGCACCCAACGGGATGTACGGCCTCAAGGTCGCCGCGCGGTTCCTGATCATCGATGCGCAGATCCAGCATCACCAGTACCGCGGGGGCGGCGAGCTCGCCACCTGGACGCAGTTCTCGGCAGGACTTGGCGTCGGCATCGATGTCGGCGACGAAAAGCAGAAGAAGGCGCACAAGTCGACGTTCGTCGAGATCGGGACACTCTTTGGAGCGGGCCTCGGCACCGGCCGCCAGGTCGACCCGCCGCTCTCGAACGACGAGGTCACCGACAAGGGCTTCTTGCTCGAGGGCCGGTTCAGCTTCGGCAAGCACCTGAACAAGTTTCTCGATGTTGGTGTGGCAGTGACCGGCTCGTGGGGCTACTTCTTCAAGAACGGCGTCGACGATCAGTCCAACGACGTCTCGACGCACTACCAAGGCATGCAGTTCGAAGGCCTCGCGTATCTCCGGCTGAACCTCAAGCTCTTGTGAAACAACCGCCGAACCTCGCCGTCACGCTCGTCACGGCCGTGGTCGCGCTCTGCGCGATCGTGTTCGTTCGCCAGATCTTGACCCCGACCCCAACCGACGAGTGGTGGCTCACAGATGAGCGCGCCGCATTCGCAAGCGCACGTGCTCGCAACAAGCCCCTGCTGGTCGACTACCAGGCGACCTGGTCGGTGCCGTCGATGGAGATGTCGAGCTCGCTCGAAGAGCTTCGCCCGAATCTCGAGGGCACGTTCATCCCGCTTCGCATCGACGTCAGCAACGCGCCGTCGATGCAGCCGGGCATCGCGTTCGTCGATCCGGACGGCAAGGTGCTCGCACGCATCAGGCACAACGCGGGCACCGACGAGATTCGGCGCACGGCGGAAGCCGCGATCAGAAACCGCCGTCGCTAGCCGAGCTCGATCCAGCCGCGCGCCGCGGTGCGACTACGGCGTTTGTGCGCGCGTCGCAGCCTTCAGCTTCCGCACGGCAGGACGGAGGACCTTCAGCATCTCGTCCTCCTCCATCATCTTCTTGATCTGTGCGAGCCGATTGCCCTCGCTGTCGACGAACACCACGGCCGGCAGGGTCCCGGCTTTGTATCGGGCCTTGCGCTCTTCGTCGAGCTCGCTGCCCTCGGTGACGTCGAACTTGAGCGGGACGAAGTTGGCGGTGATTTCTTCGTAGACGTCGTCGGCGCCGAACGTGAGCTCGAGCTCTTCGCACGGACCGCACCAGGTCGCCGAGAAGTCGACCATCACGCCCTTGCCCTCGGCGCGCGCGCGCTCGAACGCGACGATCTCGTCGTGGACCCACGGCAGGTGCTTCGTCGGCGTCTTCTTCCAATCCCACGCGGCGTAGGCACCCGCGACGACGAGCGCGACCGCGACGCCTTTGCGCAGCTTCTCGCCGAGCGGCCCGTGGAACGAGAGCTTGAAGGCACCGAGCAAGATGCCGAGCGCGACCGCACCGAGCGCGGCGAACAAGAACCAGGTGTCGGGCGGCGAGAACAACCGCAGCTGCGAGACGAGCGGGCGCAGAAAGTAGAACCCGGCCCAGAGCAGTGCGGTGCCGCCGATCGACTTGACGGTATCCATCCACGCGCCGCTCTTCGGCAGCGACATCGCGAACGCGGCGAGGATGAAGAACAACACGCCCATGCCGAGCGCGTAGACGAACAACAGCGAGCCGCCACCGACAACGCTGCCCGTCGTCGCGACGTACGTGAGGATGCCGAGCAGGATGGGGCCGGTGCACGGCGCGGCGATCAGGCCGCCGACGAGGCCCATCGAGAACGCGCCGAGGAAGCCCTTGCCGCCGATCTGGTTCAGCTTCGCCTGCAGGCTCGATGGCAGGTTGAGCTCGAACGCGCCGAACATCGAGAGCGCGAGCGCGATGAACAGGACCACGAGCGGGATCACGACGGCGGGGTGCGCGAGCCAGACGCCGAAATCCGTGGCGCCGGCCGCGAGCGCGACGACGACGCCGAGGATCGAGTAGCAGACGCCCATGCCGCCGACGTACGCGGCCGCGAGCAGGATCGCGCGGCGCTTCGAGACGTCCTTGCCGCGCGCGCCGAAGATCGCGAGCGTGATCGGAATCATCGGATACACGCACGGTGTGAGGGACGTCAGAAAGCCGAAGCCGAAGGATGCGAGATACATCCAGCCCCAGCCGCGCTGCTCGTAGTCCGAGAACTCCCCATCGCCGCCCGCGAATGCGATCGCGGGCACGAGCAGCATGGCGGCGACGACGAGGAAGGGCAGGGCGCGCCGCATGTGGTGCCACTATAGACCGGACTCGCTGTTCCGGGCATTCCGCTCGGGCGTGTGCCGTTGTAGGGTGCCCCGGCCGTGACCGACGCCTTTGTTCCCCGACACGTTCAGAACCTCGACGTGTATCAGCCCGGAAAGCCGATCGAGGAGCTCGAGCGCGAGCTCGGGATCTCGGGGGCCATCAAGGTCGCGTCGAACGAGAATCCGTTGGGGCCATCACCAAAGGCACTCGCAGCGCTACCAAAGGCGCTGTCGACGCTGCACCTCTATCCGGATGCAGGCGGGTTCGCCGTGCGGCGCGCGCTCGCGAGCAAGTACGGCCTCGAGCTCGCGCAGCTCGCACTCGGCAACGGGTCGAACGACCTCTTGTACCAGCTCGCACTCGCGACCTGCGAAGGCGACGACGAGGTGCTGTCACACCAGTACGCGTTCCTCTCGTACCGGCTCGCCGCGCAGGTGCTCGGTCGCACGTTCGTCGGTGCGCAGGTCACCACCGACCTCGCCTGCGATGTCGACGCGCTGATCGCCGCGATCACACCGCGCACGAAGCTCGTCGTTGTCGGCACGCCGAACAACCCGACGGGCTCGGTGATCACGAAGGCCGGCATGCAGCGGATCCTGGATGCGCTTCCCGAGCGCGCATTGCTCGTCATCGACGAGGCGTACGCGGAGTACGCGGCGATGTGGCCCGAGGTCGATCACGCCGATGGCCTCGCATTCTTCCGGCAATCGAAGCGCGTCGTCGTGCTGCGCACGTTCTCGAAGATCTACGGGCTCGCCGGCGTGCGCGTCGGCTTCGCGGTCGCGGATCCGAGCGTCGTCGACGTGCTCGGCCGCGTGTGCCGCACGTTCCACGTCGGGAGCCTCGCGCAGGTCGCCGCGATCGCGGCGCTCGACGACGATGCCCACGTGCAAGCGAGCGCGACGCACGCACGCGCATGCATCGAGCGGCTGCAGCGCGAGTGTTTCGGTGAGGGGTCCAAAGCGCGCATGTACCCCTCGCTCGCAAACTTCGTGCTGATCGATTGTGGTCGCCCGTCGGGGCCGATCTACGACACGCTCCTCAGGAAGGGCCTGATCGTGCGGCCGATGGCGGCGTGGGGGCTGCCGCATCACATCCGGGTCTCCGTCGCGCGCTCCGTGGAGATGCCGCGCGTGATCGGCACGCTGAACGAAGTCCTCGGATGAGGTTCCTGGCGATCGCGCTCGTGGTGATCGCGTGCGGCGGAGGCGGCAAGCGGGCGAAGACGTCCAAGCCCGATCCACTGCCGGAGCCCAAGACGATCACCGACAAGATCGTGCACCTGTTGCCGCACGGCGCGCAGATCGTCGTCGAGATCGACCTGGCGCGGCTGCGGGGGAACGCAGTCATCGGCGAGACGCTCACGAAGGCGCTCGCCGCTCCGATGAACATGCCGAGCGATCTCCCGACGCCACCGCTCGCAGCGGCGGATGCCGTCGTGTTCGCGTCGTACGGTATCGGCACGTCGAACGCGGCGACGATCGCGGTGATCGCCACGACGAAGGACGTGCCGGATGCGACGCGGATCTCGACCGGTGCTGACATCGGCATCTGGGCGATGGGACCGAGCGAATGGGTGCGGCAGCTCGAGGCGCGCGCGGCGCTCTCGCTTGGCAAGACACCCGTCATCGCACCGCCGGAGCTGCTGCGTCTGCGCGAGCGCTCGATGCCCGAGAAGGCACCGGGTGCGTCACTGCGTGTGACCGCGCGGCTGCCGTTCGATGCGCGTGTCGCGCTCGCGAAGGACTCGGGGCTCGAGAGTGCGCCCGCGCAGATCTCGATCTGGGCCGACGTCGTCGACGACTTCGTGATCGTCATCGATGCCGATGCGGTGGACCCCGGCGAGAAGGCGACGAAGAAGTCGACCGCGCGGCTCGAGAAGCTCATCCGTCACGCGCTGCGTTCGGTCGCCGAGGAACCGAAGATGCGTGCGCTCGGCCTGTCGTCGAGCATCAGCCGTGCGCGGCTCGCGGCGGGCGGCTCGTGGATCCGCACGATCATCGCGGTCGGTCCGGCGCACCTGCGCCGCGTCATCGAGCGTGCGAATACATTCCTCGCCGGAGGCTCATCGTGAGATTTCTCGTCGAACCAGCAACGCGTGCGCTCACCGGCACGATCACGATTCCCGGCGACAAGTCGATCGGCCACCGTGCGCTGTTGTTCTCGCTGCTCTCGCAGACGCCGGTCCGCGTGCGTGGCCTCGGCGACGGTGCCGACAACGGCCGCTCCGCGAAGGCGATCAGCGCGCTCGGTGCGTCGATCGCACGCGATGGCGATGCGTTCGTGATCCAGGGCGTCGGCCTCGACGGCATGCGCGCACCCGCCGCGCCGATCGATTGCGGCAACTCGGGCACCACGATTCGCCTGCTGTGCGGCCTGCTCGCGGGCCAGCGTTTTGTCGCGACGCTGTTCGGTGACGACTCGCTATCGAAACGCCCGATGCGACGCGTGATCGATCCGCTCGCGCAGATGGGCGCGAAGATTTCTGGGCCCGGCACGGGCGCCGACATCACGCCGCCGCTCACGATCGGTCCCGCGGAGCGCGCGCTCACCGCGATCGACTACACGCTGCCGATGGCGTCGGCGCAGGTGAAGACCGCGATCTTGCTCGCCGGCCTCTACGCAGACGGCGCGACGAGCGTCACCGAGCCCGGCCCCAGCCGCGATCACTCCGAGCGCATGCTCGCGTATCTCGGCGCGCCGCTCACGGTCACGGGTCGCAAGACCACGATCGAGACGCGCGGATGGAATCGCAAGCTCGCGGGCTCGGCCTTCGAAGTCCCGAGCGATCCGTCATCGAGCGCGTTCCTCGTCGCCGCGGCACTCGTCGCCGGCGCCGACGAAGTCCGCCTGCCGAACGTCTGCGTGAACCCGACGCGAACCGGCTTCCTCGACGCGATCGCGCTGATGGGCGGCCAGGTCGCGCTCGAGGATCAGCGCAACGATGGCCCAGAGCCGATCGCGACGCTCGTCGTGCGCGGCCGTCCCGAGCAGCTGCGCGCCACCGAGATCAAGGGCGACCTCGCCGTACGCTCGATCGACGAGCTGCCCATCCTGGGCGTCCTCGCCGCACGCGCATACGGCACGACCTTCGTGCGCGACGCCGAGGAGCTCCGCGTGAAGGAGTCCGACCGCATCGCCACCACGGTCGCCATGCTGCGCTCGTTCGGCGTGACGTGCGAGGCGTATCCCGACGGCTTCTCCGTCGAGGGCCGCCCCGATCGCCCGCTCGATGCCGGCCGCGTGCACGCCGACGGCGACCACCGCATCGCGATGGCCGCCGCCGTGGCTGCGCTCGTCGCGTCGGGCGAGACCGTGATCGACGATGCCGACAATGTCGCGACGTCGTATCCGGGCTTCGTCGCGGCGCTCTCGACGCTCGGCGCCGCGATCCGCAGCTCCTAGCCCCTCGTGCCGTGCTCGACGCATCCCGCTATTGGGTGCGACCTGTCATCAACAAAGTATGGGTGCGACCTGTAATCGAAAAAGTACAGGTCGCACCAATCATGTCGGACCAGTCGGACGAGCCGGACGAGTTAATTATGTCGGACCACTCGGACAAGCCGGACGGCGTTGCTAGCGCAGCGCCATGTGCTTCTTGTGCTTCGCGCGCTCCGTCGCGATCTGCATGAGCTGCGCGTCGTCGCGCTTGCCCGACCAGTAGATCACTTCGCCGTACTTCATGAGATCCGGCGGCGTCACCACCGTCTCGGGCATGCCGCTGCGCGCTTCGGTCTGCGACGCCCAGTACACGAGCTCCGAGCAGTACCAGGCGTCCGGGTTATCGAACCCGAACATGCCGCGGATGTCGAACGGCAGGCCGAGCTTGGTCTTGGCGCGCGCGAGGGCGTGCGCCTGATCCGCCTTCGTCATGTTTGACGGACGGACCACGATCACGTAGTGGTTGCGCTTCAAGAACCTGACGAGTGGAACCTCGCGCACGCCCTCGTTGATGGATTCGATGACCATGTCGCGCGTCGCGTCGTACATCGAGGCGTGCGAGAGATCCTCGCCGAGCGTCGCGACCGCGACGACGTCACCGAGCGCGGAGTACGAGCGCGAGAGAAACCAGTCTCCATCGCGCGCGACGTTGCGGATCTCCGACGCCCACAGCTCGCTGACGGCCACGTCGGCCGCCTTGTCCTCGGGGCGATGCACGAGCACCGACTTCGCCTGCGTCGGGGCGCAGCCCGAGACGGCAGCAGACAAAACCAGGCAGGCGAGCAGCAGGCGTTTCATGTCCCCGATGATGTGCGGGCGGCGTGCCACGCGTTCTCGCGGTCAGACCATAGCGATGTCACTGGCTTAGGTGCCGCAAGTGCCGAGGTCCTGACACGCTGCATGACGGTGGTCGGACACCGTCAAACCCGCGTGGCTCGGCTTTCGAAGACATGTGATAGGAGGATCCCGATGAGAGTGGTCGTCCTGTTCGCGCTTGTTCTGTCAGCTGCCGTCGCGTTCGCGCAAAAGCCGGAGCCGCCGCCGGAAGCCTCCGGGTCGGGGTCGGCGTGGGCGCCGGTGAAACAGAAGAAGTACTCGAAGCAGTCGTTCGCGAAGTCGAACCTGCCGGTCGAGATGACGGACTTCGCCGCGCAGGCAAAGCTGCTGTTTCGCGTCTCGGCGTGCGGCAGTGAGGACGCGATCCCCGAGCGCTTCAGCGCGAAGTCGATCGACCGGCACTGCAAGTCGATGCAGGACCTCTACGCATCGTACAAGCGCGCGTGGGCCGACCAGGCGGGCAAGTTCATCGCAGCGCTACGCCCCGCGGATCTGCCGAAGACCGTCGTCTATCCGTTCGGCGGCGGTGATCTGACGAGCGCGCTCGTCGTGTATCCCGACGCGCAGGAGATCACGACGATCTCGCTCGAGGCGGCGGGGGATGCGCGCATCATCGAGTCGATCAGCAAGTCGCAGCTCGCCGACGACATCGTGACGATCGGCGGCGACGTGCGCCGGCTCTATCGCTCGGCACACTCGACGACGAAGTCGCTGCAGAACGCGGCGCACTCGGAGCTCCCCGGCACGCTGATGTTCGCGCTCGCCGCGCTCGCGGTGCACGGCATGGAGCCGCTCTCGCTGAAGTACTTCGACATCCAGCCCGACGGCTCGCTGAAGTACCTGACGAGCGGCGACCTCGATCGGCGCGCCGAAGAGTTTCTCGCCGCGAAGCACGAGAAGAAGCGGGGCAAGCGGAGCAGTCACGGTTGGGTCGAGCAGGACTCGCCGTTCTCCAACGTCGAGATCCAGTACCGGCCGCGCGGCGGCGACGGCAAGGCGCCGGTCCGCACGTATCGCCACATCGTGGCGAACCTCGACGACGCGCACATGGCGCAAGACGAGCGCGTGCTCGTGCACCTGCGCGCGAAGGGCAAGGTCTCGGTGATGACGAAGGCCGCGAGCTTCCTCCTCTGGTACGACGACTTTTCGAAGATCCGCGACTACCTCCTCCAGAGCATGACGTGGATGGTCTCCGACGCGTCGGGTATCCCGCCCAGCTACGCGGGGCCCGCGGGCTTCGAGCAGGTCACATACGGCGAGTTCGGCGGTCCGTACTTCATCCAGGATCCGAAGAACACGCGCGCCGAGTTCGTGAAGATGTGGAAGAAGCAGCCGCTGCGCGCGCTGCCGTTCCGGTTCGGCTATCCCGACCAGGACAAGAAGAACCACCTGCTGGTCACGAAGCCAAAGGCAAATTGATCCAGAAGCTCGAGACGGCGCACGGCCTGTGCGTGCTCGTCGACATCGACGATGTCGAGGGCACGCTCGCTGCACTGCCGCCCGAAGAGCAAGCACACGCGCAGACGCTCGCGGAGATCCGCCGTCGCGAGCACGTTGGCGGGCGGTTCGCGCTGCATCACGCACTCGCTGACTTCACGACGCCAATCGCGATCAGCGATCGCGGCGCGCCGGTGTTGCCGCCGGGCTGGACCGGCTCGGTCAGCCACAAGGGCACGCGCGCGGCGGCGATCGTGGCGGCGTTCGGCGGCGCGCACGTCGGGCTGGATCTCGAGCGCGCAGCGCCGCCGAAGATCGATATCGCGCGCCGGATCCTGACGCCGCGCGAGCAGACCGCGCTCACCGGGGATGCCCTCGCGCGCGGCCTCGCGGTGACGCTCAGGTTCGCGATCAAGGAAGCGATCTACAAGGCGGTCGATCCATACGTGCGTCGCTACGTCGGGTTCACCGAGGTCGAGCTCGACCTCGAGGGTGACAGCTGCCTCGTGCGCTCGGAGCTCCCGTTCGCGATCGAGGCAACCTGGCGCGAGCACGAGGGCTTCTGGTTGGCGACGGCGCGAGCGACGCCGCGCTGATCACCGGCGGGGAGGGCGAGGCATGTCGCGCTCGAGGACGGTCTTGCGATCGTTGCGCGCGGCACAGCGGATCGCCTCGTCGCAGATCGCGCGCACGTGATCGGAGATCAAGTCGAAGATCTGATCGGACGTGTTAAAGCCCGACCGATCCTTGATGTACTTCTTCAGCTTCGACACGACGACGAGCACGTCCTTGTCGACGGCGTCGGACAGCGCGAGGTCGCCCGCGGCAGCGGCTGGTGCGGGCGCAGGCGTCGCGACGACGACGCGTCGCTCGGTCGCAGCGGCGGGCGGCGGCGGGATCAAGTTCGGCCGTGTCTCGTCGGAGCGGCGGTGCACCGGCTGGACGGAGTCAGGCGTCGAGGCCGGGCGTGCCGGTGCAGGAGAAGCCGTCTCGCCGGCGAGCTCCTGCTCCCACTGCGACTTGCTCGGCGCCTTCGCCTCGATGGCGCCCGCGTCGCGGTGGCGCACCGTCGAGAGGTGGCTGTCCCAGCAGATCACCGAGCAGAACACGAGCGGCATCCGCGTGCGATTGCAGGTCGACACGCTGCATTGGTAGTACGTCGCGCCGAACACGATATCGATCCGGCACTCGGTGCACTTCTTCCAGATCTCGGCCATGCGCCGAGACTATCGCACGGAGCGGCGGCGCCGGCGCAGCATGGCGAGCACGCCGAGCGCGAGCGGCAACGCACCGCCGGCGCTGCGACCGGAGTCACAGCAGCCGCCGCCGTCGCCGAAGTCATTCGGGTCGCAGTCTTCGCCCGCCTCGCCGTCTTCGGCGGTGATCGGAATCTTGATGTCCGCGGTGCGCGCGGGGTTGTTCTTGTCGGTGACCGTGACGACGACGCTGGCCGCGCCGACCATGTCACTCGTGCACACGCGCACGCGACCGTCGCTGCGCACCGCGGCCGCGCCGGCGACCGGCGGCGTCGTGATCGCGAACGAGTGGTCCTTCGACTTCGGATCGTTGTGCTCGATCTTCGTCTCGCCGGCGTGGCCGCGCACCGCGGTGATCGGCTCGGCCGTCGGCTCGGGCGCGCGGCGAACCTTGACGCCCGCAGCCTGTTCGATCCACTCGACGAACTTGTCGGGGCGCACGTAGATGCCGCCCTCGGAGCAGTAGAACTGGTTGTCGGAGTAGCCGCGCGACGTGGCGCCGGCGAGGAACACGCCGAAGTCGGTCGCGAGGTAGAGCGGGCCACCGGAGTCGCCGCCGCAGGTATCGATACCCATGCCGCCCGCGCCGAGCTCGCCCGCCGGCTTGATCGGCGTCTTGCAGCCCATCGCGAGCGAGCAGTCGAAGTCGGTGATCGACGTGGTCGCTTCCTTGAGCGACGGCGTGTACTGGTTGCCGTCGCGATCGATCGCGCCGAAGCCGACGATCTGCACCTGCGCGCCGTTCTTGATCTCCGCGCGCGCCCAGCCGGTCGCGATCGGCCGCGGCTCGAACTTGGAGTCGCGCTCGAGCACGAGGACGAGCAGGTCGGCGTTGCGCTGCGAGAGCGGATATTCGATGCGCGTCTTGACCGGGATGACCTCACCCTCGGTCGGGCGCGACAGCGAGCTGGTTCCGACGAGCACGTTGTTCGGCAGGTCCTCGTTGCAGTGACCCGCGGTGAGCACGACGTTCGGCGCGATCAGCGTGCCCGTGCAGTACCAGTTGTTGTTCGTGCGGATCGCGGCGGCGTCGGACCACTTGCCGGGCATGACGTCGCTGCCACCGAGGATCGCGGCCTCGTCGGCCGACACCTCGACCTCGGTCATCTCCGACAAACACCCTGGCAACAGCAGGGCGACCAATGCACATCTAACGAACCGCATGACGAAACACTCTCGCATAGCTGACCCGAATTTCGCTGTGCCGATCTTGGCACCTGCTCGCACGATCGCGGACACGAGTCGCGGCATTGCCTGCACATGGGGTGCATCGGCTAGAGTGCAAGGATGACTCGGTTTCTCCCGCTGCTGCTGATGATTGTTTGCTGCAGCAGCCCCGCAAAGCCCGTCGCCAAGCCAAAAACCGCGGACGTCGACGGTCCGCACAAGGCCGCCGTCGCCGTTCAGGTGAAGCCCTACCTCGATGGTCAGATCCTCTCGGGGCTCGTGGTCGGCCTCTACGACGCGGGCAAGCTCGAGATCTACGGCTTCGGCAAAGGGCCCGGCGACAAGCCACCGACGGGCGACACGCTCTACGAGATCGGGTCGATCACGAAGGTCTACACGGGCCTCCTCCTCGCCGATAGCGTGCAGCGCCGAGAGGTCCAGCTCGACACGCCGCTCGCCGAGCTTGTCCCGCCGGGCGTCACCGTGCCCACGCGCGACAAGCAGACGATCACGCTGCGCCACCTCGTGCTCCATAGCTCGGGCCTCCCGCGCTTGCCGGCGAGCATCAAGCCCGACGCGGTCGATCCCTACGGCAAGTACACCGAGGACATGCTGCTCCAGGATCTGATCCAGGCGCAGCTCGACAACCCGCCGGGTGAGCAGATCGCCTACTCGAACTTCGGGGCCGGCGTCCTCGGCTTCGTGCTCGGCAAGAAGATCGGCGGCGGCTACACGAAGGTCCTCGAAGCGCGCATCTTGAAGCCGCTCGCGCTCGGCAGCACGTTCATCACCGTGCCCGCCGATGCGGCCGCGCGCCGCGCCACGCCGACGAACGACGACCTCGCACCCGTCCCCGCATGGACGTGGACCGACGCGCTCGCCGGCGCGGGCGCCCTCACGTCGTCGGTGCGCGATCAGCTGAAGCTGATCGACGCCGAGCTCGACGCCGTTGCCGGTAGCAAGGCCACGCTGCGCGCCGCGATGCGGTTCACGCAAGAAGAGCAGCTCGCCGATCGCCCGAGCGAGAACGCCGGCCTCGGCTGGCTGATCGATCCGCGCGGCCGCTTGATCCACAACGGCGGCACGACCGGCTCGCGCAGCTTCATCGGCTTCGATCCGAAAACGCGGCGCGGCGTCGTCATCCTCGCGTCGACGGGCAGCTCGCTCGTCGATCGGCTCGGAAGCCTCATGTTCGATGTCCTCGAGAACACCGCGAAGCCGCCCGCCGCGCTACCGACCGCCGCGCAGCTCGCGGCCTACGCGGGCAACTACGACTTCACGGGCACGAAGCTGTCGATCGTCGCGGCGAACAACCGGCTGTACGTCGAGGGTCCTGGTGAGCCGCGCCATCGCCTCGTGCCGCTGACCGACGTCGCGTTCTGGATCGAGGCGCTGCAAGCCGTCGCGTTCTTTCACAAGGACGGCGAGGTCGTGAGGCAGGTCGTGTTTCAGGTCGGCGATCGCCAGCTCGTCGCGCCGCGCCTGCCCTGATCGCTAGGGGCAGGGGCCGACGGCGGGCTTCGTCGTCGAGCGGAGCCACATCTCGGCGCACGTCGTCGGGTCGTAGCCCGTGACCTGCGCGATCGTGGTCAGCATGCTCGCCATCGTGGCGGGCTTGGTCGCGTTCGCGGTGTAGAACGCGGCGATCGCCTGGTCGAGCTTGGCGGCGCCGACCTTGAGCGCGACCGCGCGATAGAAGAACGCACCGCGCATGTACGGCGCGCGCGTGAACAGCTTGTCCTTGAGGATGTCGATCGCGTTACACGACGCCGGCCAGACCTTCGCATTCGCGTCGATCGCCGTGAGGTCTTGCTCGTACGACTGCCAGACCTGCGCGCCGACGGTCGGTGCGACCGCGTCGAGCGCGCGGCCTGCGAGGTACGTGACCGTGCCTTCGCTGAGGACGAAGTCTTCCCAGCACTGGATGCGCACGCCGCCGCCGAACCAGCCGTGTGCGGCCTCGTGGATGTTGGTCTCGATGTCACCGAGCGCGGCGCTGCCGACGTGCCAGTACGGGTGGTGCTCCATGCCGCCGAACGCACCCGCGCCCCAGCCCGTCGAGACGGTGCCGGCCTTCGGGCCGAACTTGTACGGGCCGATGTTCTTCTCGAGCCAGTCGAACGCGTCGCGGAGGTGGATGGTGCCGTTCGTCGCAGCAGTCGCCTCGTTCGCGCGGTGCCACACCGAGAGCTGCGTGCCGGCGGTCGTGGTGCCGAGCGGCACCTCGGTGTACGCGTCGATCGACCACGCGATCTGATACGACGGCGCTTCGTTCGGAATCATCGCCGGGAACACGGCGGTCTTGCCGGCAGGCACGTTCGTGACGTCGAGCGTGAACGTCGTGCCGTCGGCGGGCGACGAGTGACACGGAAACACGTTGCCGCAGTAGTACGGCCACAGGAGCGTGTAGCCCTTCGTCGACGCGCCCTGGAAACCTTCGTGCGTCTTGTAGTGGTACGCGATCTCGACGGGAATCGGCTGATCGCTCGCGGACAGGCCGAGGTCGAGCTTCGCAGCGGCGACCGCGAACTGGATCGGCTGCCCGCCGACCTTCACGCTGTCGATCATGAGGTCGCCGACCTCGAGCGTCGCGCCGTGATCCGTGCTCGGCTCGAACGTGATCGTCGCGGTCGCGCTCAGCGCGCCGACGTCGAACGCGAGCTTGGTGTCTGCGATGCCGCGTGCGGCGTTCGGCGTGGGGCCGAGCGTCGGCGCGTCGGGTGACGCGGAGCTGCCGCCGCATGCGGCGAGAAAGACGACGAGGCGACGAAGCACCGGCGGAGACTGCCGCCGCGGACGCCGCCGATCAAGGACGAACTACGGGCGGTCCTGGCACGCGCGGAACGCCGCACAGTCCTTGGCGGTCCGCGTGCACTCGATCATCGCCTTGTATCCGGCGCCGAACACGCCCTCGTGCTTGCCGCTCATGCCCTTCAGGCAGAAGTTCTCGGCGGTGTCCTCGACGACACTCGCGCTGTCGGACTTGTCCTCGCGGCACTCCACCATCAGCTTCGCGTAGTGCTCGCAGACGGCCTGGTTCGGGTCGTCCTTGCAGGCCGCGAAGAGCAGCGCGCTAGTAGCGAGGAACCTTGGGATCGACATCGCGAGACCACGCATCGATACCGCCGGCGAGGTTGTAGAGGTTCGTGAAGCCGAGCTTGAGGAAGTGCTCCGCGGCGCCGCGGCTGCGCGTGCCGTGGTGGCAGTGAAACCCGATGTGCGTGTCCTTGGGCAGCGCTTCGATCTCCTGCATCGAGGCGTCGTCGAGGAGCTTGCTGCCCTCGAGCTTCGCCATGCCGCGCTCCTTGTCGGTGCGCACGTCGTAGATGTGCTTGATGGTGCCGCTGTCGAGCAGCGCCTTGAACGCCTTCGCGTCGACCTGCTTCACCGCGGCCGGGCGGTTCGGATTCTCGATCTTGAAGCCCGCCTCGCCGGCGCCCTCGATGAAGTCGATCGTCACGCCGTTCGCGCGGCCCGCACTCGCACGGTCGAGCTGCAGCGTGAGGCCGCTCGATTCGATCGTGACGTGGCTCGCTTCCTTCGGCCCGAGATCGAGCTGGTGCTCCCAGGTCGGCGTGATCGTCAGGTGAATGACATCACCGGGACCACCGTCCTTGAGCGCGGCTTGCAGCTCGGTGGCGGCGCGCGGGCTGACCGTCAGCGTCGGCGGCTTCGCCGGTGCGATGAGCCCACCGAGCTTCTTCTCGAGCTCGCCCGACTCGTGCATCTGCCGCACGATGTCCGCGCCTCCGACGAACTCGCCCTTGATGAACAGCTGCGGGAAAGTCGGCCAGTCGGAGTACTCCTTCATGCCGCCGCGCACGTCAACGTCCGCGAGGATGTTGACCGTCGTGTACTTGGGTACCAAGGTGTTGAGGATGTTTACGACGGATGCCGAGAAGCCGCATTGCGGAAAGCTTCGGCTGCCCTTCATGAACAAGACGACTTCGTCGCTCTTCACCAGGTCGTCGATCTTCTTCTTGAGTTGCGAGTCGAGTGCCACGAGCCGTGTCTAGCATGAACCTCGTCGTACGTGCGCACGGCTCGGTCACGGACCTCGACGCAGGCGTCTGGGACGCGCTGGAGCACGGCCCGTCGCCGTTCCTGCGGCATGGCTTCTTGGCCGCACTCGAGGCGACCGAGTCGATCGATGCGATGCGTGCGCGCGGCGTGTTTCCGCGCTCTGGGAGAGGAAGCAGCGGTTGGACCAGCATTTACCTGGTGGCCGAGGACGGCGGCCGTGTGGTGGGCGCCGTCCCGGCCTTCCTCAAGTCCCACAGCTACGGGGAGTACATCTTCGACTGGGGCTGGGCGAACGCGGCGCAGCGCGCCGGCCTCCGCTATTACCCGAAGCTCGTCGTCGCGGCGCCGCACACGCCGGCGACCGGGCCGCGCATCTTGCTCGCCAAGGATCTCGACGCGCGCGCGGTCGATGCCATTCGCGGCGCGCTCGTCACCGCCGTTCGCGCGCTCGCCGACGACACCGAGTGCTCGTCGATCCACTGGCTGTTCTGCACCGCCGAGGAGCAAGCGTTCCTCACCGAGCACGAGCACTTCGCGCGCACGACGATGCAGTTTCACTGGCACAACCGCGGCTACGCATCGTTCGACGAGTTCCTCGGCGCACTGAAGTCGCGCAAGCGGAAGCAACTGCGCAAGGAGCGCGAGCGAGCGCGCGCGGCGGTCGAGCGCATCACGTGGGTCACGGGCAAGGAGCTCGATCAAGCGCGCCTCGACGATCTCGATCGCTTCTACCGCAACACGACCGATCAGCACGGCGGGCGCGACTACCTGCGCCCAGGCTTCTTTCACGAGCTCGCGAAGCGCATGCCCGACGAGCTCGCGATGGTCGAGGTGATCGCGAACGGCGGCAAGCGCGTCGCGGGCGCGGTCTTCCTCGAGACGCCGCAGGTGCTCTACGGCCGCTACTGGGGCGCGGACGTCTCCGTCGATCTGCTTCACTTCGAGACCGCGTACTACGCGGGCATCGAGCGCGCGATCGACCGCAAGCTGCCGCTGTTCGAGGCGGGCGCGCAAGGCGAGCACAAGCTCCTGCGCGGCTTCGCCCCGTCGAAGACGTATTCGGCGCACTGGATCCGGCACCCGGGCCTCGCCGCCGCGATCGACGACTTCACGTCGCGCGAAGCGGCCGCGCTCGAGCTCGAGCTCGCGGAGATCGCGAAGTACGGCCCGTACCGCGACGGCTCAGACGACTAGGCCGGCGAGCACCGGAAACTCCTCGCCGGCGCGCCGGTACACCTCGCGCTTCGTCGCCTCGTCGACGACGTCGAGCTCGGGGAGGAACCGGTCCATGTCGTACACGTACGCCGTGCCGTCGGCCGCGAGGTAGTACGCGAACATCGAGTCGGTCGCATAGACGAGCAACGCCGGCGGGTTTTCCCACGCCTGCGCAGGCCAACCTTGCTTCGTCGCGAGGAGTCGCGCGATGCGCTCGCAGATGAAGCTCGATTGTGCGGACGTCACGCGGCGAGTGTAACGAGCTTCGCGATCCAGACGAGCCCGATCGCGGACAGAACAGACGGTGGAGCCCACCGAGCGCGCAGCCAGCGATCCCGGCCGACCGCGATCGACGCCGCGACGACGAACGACGCCACGAGCACGAACGGCGCGAGTGGATGGAGCGCGAAGGCGCGGTCCCACTCGCCCGCGCCGATCGCGATCGTCGCGCGCGTCATGCCGCAGAACGGGCACGGGAGGCCCGTCAGCGCCAGTAACGGGCAGATCGGTCCGCCGGTCTGAAGGAAGTGACGCGCGTGCTCCGCGCCGCTCGCGCCGATCGCGAGGCCGGCGAGGATCGCCGTCGCGAACAGTCCCGCGGCGAACCGTCCGAGGTGCTTCACGCTAGCCGCCGATCACGAAGAGCATGAGGATCAGCGCCGCGAAGATCAGCGTGCACGTGCCGATCACGCCGCAGA
>JALZOJ010000132.1 GCA_030857175.1 Myxococcota bacterium
TGAACCGCCCCGGGTTTCCCGGAGACTCCAATCGTTGAGAGGATGGAGTCATGGGACGCAAGAGCAAGTACCCACCCGAGGTCCGCGAGCGAGCGGTGCGCCTGGTCTACGAGCAGCAGGGTCAGCACGAGTCGCAGTGGGCGGCGATCGGGTCGATCGCCGCCAAGATGGGCTTCACGGCGGAGACGCTGCGGAAGTGGGTCCGGCAGACGGAGCGTGACGTCGGCAAGCGGCCGGGGCTGACGACCGGTGAGGGCGAGCGGCTCAAGGAGCTGGAGCGTGAGGTCCGCGAGTTGAAGCGCGCCAACGAGATCCTCCGGAAGGCCTCGGCGTATTTCGCGCAGGCGGAGCTCGACCGCCGACCTCGATGATGGTGGCCTTCATCGACGACAACAAGGCTGAGTACGGGGTCGAGCCGATCTGCGCGGTGCTGCCGATCGCCCCGTCGACGTACTACGAGCACCGGGCTCGGAAAGAAGATCCCGACCGACGCCCTGCGCGCGAGCAGCGCGACGAGGCGCTGCGCCCGGAGATCGAGCGCGTCTACGAGGACAACATGGCCGTGTATGGCGTTGACAAGGTCTGGAAGCAACTCGCCCGCGAGAAGCGGTCGGTGGCGCGCTGCACTGTCGCGCGGCTGATGAAGGGCATGGGGCTCCGCGGCGCCGTCCGCGGCGGGGCCTTCAAGATCACGACGGTCGCCGACGAGAACGCCGTGCGCCCGCCCGACCTGGTCGAGCGGCAGTTCACGGCGAGGCGGCCGAACCAGCTCTGGGTCGCGGACATCACGTACGTCGCGACCTGGGTCGGCTTCGTCTACGTCGCCTTCGTCATCTACGTGTTCTCACGGTGCATCGTCGGCTGGCGGGTCTCGAACTCACTACGCAGTGACCTCGCCCTCGACGCGCTCGAACAGGCGCTCCATGCGAGACCGCACGACGAAGAGCTCGTGCATCACAGCGATCGCGGGGGGCAATACGTGTCGATCCGCTACACCGAGCGGCTAGCTGCCGCTGGCATCGAACGCTCGGGCGGTTCACACGTCGAAGTTCATGCGGAGATGACGGTTCTGCGACCAGTACTTGAGGATCTGCTCGCTCAGGTGGTTGCTGGCACCCTGCAGCTGGTTCTTCAACTCCTGTGTACGAGTTACGGCGAGGATCTTGTCAATATCGAGACGGGCGAGTTCGATGAGGCCGAGCAATGGATGATCGGACGCCTTCAGCTTGTTCTGCGTCTGTCGTTGCTTGAGCGCATCGACGTTCTCGTGTCCGCGCATCTGGTAGTACTCGTCGAAGTACAAGAACTTTGGAAACGAGCCTTCCAAGAGGGTGTTCCATACGAGTAGGCCGAGAGACTTTGCTTTCAATAGCTCCGCGAGCTCTGCGACTAGCGCGGCACTCTCTGGACTGGCGGTGAGGCGCCGTGCCTCATCGAGGCCTGCACAGCGCCTGCAGGATTGCGGTCTTCCCATCCGAGTCGTGACGTCGAGCTCGAGGCGGGCGTAGTCGAAGGATCGCTCGGGCGCGTGCTGCCTGCATCTTCTTGCGGCACCAGGTAACGATCGAGCTGTGCGCGTTGACAGGCAGGCTGCGAACTCGGCTAAAGCACTTCGAGTACGAGACCCGTTGCCCGGTCACTTCACCAAGGGAAGCGAGTTGGTCTCGTCGACGACAGCCGCAAGATCCTCAAGCGCCTTCAACGTCACCTGATATGTCGGCGGTTCACGGTCGAGTGGAGCACTCGAAGTGGGGTTTTAGGTGGGGTCGATCTTGCTGCTATGACCTTCAGCTTCGGTCTGTAAGTCAGCGAAGTCTCGACGACGATTCTCCGACGAGGAAATCGTCTTCGATTTGCTGCGCGCGATTTCGGCCGCGAGAGGTGGGGTCCGGAGGTAATCGCCGATCCATTTGGAGCGTCGAAGTCCTCGTTTCGTGGTCGAGGATCGCGATGGTCCGCGAGCCCGACCTTCAGCTCGACGATGCACAAGGTCGCCGTTGCGCGAGGGCATGAGAACGTGGACGGGCTCGGCCGATCACGCGCTCGGCGTGGTCGCGCGCTCGGCCACGATGCGTCCCTCAAGTGACCTCACCTCGTAGTTCAATAGACGCAGGAAGCTCAGGCCGAGCAGACCTTCGATGTCCCAGCCCGAGGGAAGGTCCTGCGCGTAGACGCGGAAGTCTTGCTCCTGGAAGCCGAGGCATGTGAACCGCGCCACGCGCAACATGTAGCCCTCTTCGCGCCCAACGACAGAACGCGTGACGGCGAGCTGGTCACCATGTTCACGCGCGCTGTAGCCAAGCTCGTCGAGGAGCTCGGGCGAGATGATCGTCTGGCCGGCGCCGGTGTCGACCGCGAAGCGCAGGGATTGTTCGCGGCCTCGTGGTCCCAACACGTGACCCGGGACGACGATCAAGTCGCGGTTCGGCGAGAACCTGGTGACCTTCATCGAAGCCAGAACACGGAGGGGAGCGCGTTCTTCGGCACGAGCTCGCCGGTCCAGAAGCAGCCCACGGACTGGCGGCTCGCCGCGTGGAGTGCCTTCATGGTTGGCGACGCCTCCTTGCGCGCGGCGAACGTCGCGATGACCTCGGCCCCCGTGAACTCGAAGTCGGTGTCGTTGACCCACGCGATATCGGCGAGGGCGACCCAGCGGTCGGGATAGCGCGCGCAGATCTCGTCCCACGTGAGGCGCTCGACGGGCTCGGCTGCTCGGTGCGTGACCATGATGGAAGCCTCTACTCGTTGCGAGGATTGTCAAGTTTCGAGTCGTGCCGGGATCGGCCACCGAGCCCGATCACGTCGGGCAAGCGCTTCGGCCCCGTAGGGCCTCGTCGATCACGCGCCAAGGTCGCGTGCGAGCGCGGCGGCGTTGACCGTCAGGAGATTGGTGCAGCAGCGCTGCCACTTTCTGGGTCCCCCGTGGGGCGTTGTGCGCATCGCACGCGACAACGTCGGCTCGATCTCGTCCGGTCGATCTGTTACCACAGCGCGCGCGATGAGCGAGGAACCCAACCCGTACTGCGAGCGCCTCGGGATTGCGGTGCCGTCGCTCGCCGCGGCTCGTTCCCGTCCGGACGCCAACACCTATGCCCTGCTCATCGTCGCGCTTTTGCAGCGCGGACGACCGATGACGCTGGCCGATGTCGCGCTCGATTTCGAAGCCGCCGGCATCGTCGACCATGCCGACGACGCCCTCTTCTCACTATCGCGCTGCCGCCCAGCACGCGCGCCGGTCTATCGGGACGCTGATCTCTACTCGCTCGATCCCCATGACGCCGAGCTCGACCTGTGGGTCTTTCGCCTGGGGCTCCGACCGCCGCGAGTGGCGCGGGCCGTGCCGCCGCCTCCGCCGCCGAGACCATTGCCGAGCCAGCCGCTCAGCGTCGAGGAGCTCGATCTCGCCTGGCGCAGCGACGTCGATCTGATGAGCTGGTCCGCCCAACGGATCGCGCTCGCGATCCTCGATGCCCACGGACGCCCGATGACGCCCGACGAGGTGGTCTCGTTCATCGGTGCACGCACCAAGTGGCACCGGCTGAGTGCCGACCAGCAGTCGTTTCGTCGCCGGAACTCCGCGGTGGTGGTAGGTGACGACGGAACATGGTCCCCCGTGCCTGGCGCGGCCGAGGTGGTGATGGCGCGAGACGCGGTTCGCGACGTCGTGGGGCGCGTCGACCGCTACCCGCGTTCGACACCCGCGCAGATCGCGGAGGCCACGCGAGCCTCCGAGCGACGCCGCGCTGCACACGCCGACGAGCTGGCGAAGCTGCGTCGAGTGATCGTTCACGCATTCCCGGCGCGCGCTCCCCGCGTCGTCGTGCTCCTGGACGTCGAGCAGCGCGAGCTGACGACCTTGTTCGACGACCAGCTCGCGACCATCGGCGAACGGTTGCGTGCCTACGACATGCTGTGCGGCGTCGACATCCGCGCGACACTCCGCGAGCTGGCGCTCGACGCGAGCGAACTTCGCCTCGCCGAGCTGGGCCCGCCACAGAAGTCGATGACGCTCAACAAGTCCGGCCGCACGTTGAAGATCACCACCGCGATGCTGATCCAAGGGTCATGCGGGATCAGCCGCTCGCTCGGCGATGAGGGCAAGCTTCGCGAGTACCTCGCGAAACGTCAGCTCACCCAGCTCCAGCGGCGCCTCGAAGCAGACGCCAAGGCGATCTTCGCGATGTACCAGTACGGCAGGTTGCACGGGTGCGTGCGTTTGCGCTGGGGCTTCCTCGACGAGATTCTCCCCGCGCCGTGGTGCCACCGCGACGACCGCGTGCTCCATCACTTGCTGCGCGAGGCACACGCCCTGTCGATGGGCATCGTCGCGGTGGTCGGCTCCGCGCCCGGGTGGGAAGATCCGTGGTCACGCGCGCGCCGACTCGACGTCGTCCAGGGCGCACACGAATACGACTTGATGCTGCGCGATGAGAATGGGGCGTTCGTCGAGGATCGCGACGTCCAGCTCGCGAAGCTCGAAGCCATCGTTCATTGACGCATCATCGCGCTTTCTCGCTCGATCTCGTCGACGAAGATCGGCAGCTCGCGGGCCTAGACAATGATGAGGTCGTCGGCGGGATCGAAGGTCGTGACGACCATGGGCGAGAGTGCCACATCGGATCGATGTCGTCTTGATGAGCTTCCCCGTGAAGAAGCACCCCACCGAACTGGCGGTTCGCGGCGTGCAGCTCCTTCATCGTGGGCGCCGCCGCCTTGCGCTCCGCAAAGGTCGCGATGACCTCGGCGCCCGTGAACGCAAAGTCGGTCCGGTTGATCCGCGCGATGTCGGCGAGCCGAATCGGGCCATGCACTTCGACGTCGTGTTCGCGCGGGTCCGTTGGTCGAATGCGGTCACTTCGTGGGCGCCTCTTGCTGGAACTCTTGAAGCTCGCGCTTCTCGTTCGTCACGAAGACGCGCGCGGTACGGCGGCGCAGCGTCGCGGGCGACGCGATGAAGAGCAGCGGGCGCTCGCATCGCGCGGCTTCGGCCTCGCGACAACCAGATCGGTCAACCGGAGCTCGAGGACGCGCCGTTCTGAACGCGCGCACATCGAGCCCACCACGCGCCCACGCATTTCAACCAAACGGAGAAACGTCATGCAGGAACTCATCGAGATGATCCGCGCAGCCGTCACGACGGGCGCGACGAACGAGCAGAAGGCGGCCGGCCTCCAGGCGTGCCGCACGATCATCGCCGCGCTCGACACCGAACCCGGCAATCCGCTCGTGCCGCCGAGCTTGCTCGCGACGTCGCTGGCAACGAGGCCGACGCTCGATCAGATGCTCGACCTGGCGATCTCACGGCTCTCGACGATCGCGAGCGCACGCGATGCGGCAGTGCTGCCAGCGACACAGAAAGTCTCGGCGGTGCCGAGACAATTGCCGACCGGGCTGCGCGTGCCAGGGACGCCCGCCGCGTTGCCACGCGGCAAGCCGGCGAAGCAACCCGCGATGAAGCCGGCCCCGACGAGGAAGCCGTGACCACGATGCTTGCCCCCATTCATACCTGGCTCGATGGGCACCTCGCCCTTCGTCATCACGCCTTCGAGATCCGTGGATCGATCGTGCTGTCCACCGGCGAGCGCTGGCCGCGCACCACCGGCGCCGAGGTCATGGTGATCGCTGCCGCGATCGATTCGGTCGTGCGCGCGCATGCGTTCCCGCTCGTGCTGCGTCGCTGGCGCGCGGCGCTCGCCGACCTCCAGCGCGACGGACGCCCGTGGCTGCACCACACCTACGCAGGCAATCGTGCGTTCTGGTCGACGCTGGAAGCGGTGTCGATCTTCCTCGATGACCTCGCGCTGCGTCCGCCCGGCCAGCACGCGTGGGACGCGCTCCTCGATGTCATCGGCACCGGGCCACGCAACGTCGGCCCGCGTGGGGACGGCCCGTTCAAGCACTTCGATGGCATCCGGACGTTCGACGACCTCTACAACGCGCAGTACAAGCATCTGCTCGAGCTGCGCGGCTTCGACGAGGTGGATCCGCCGCCGTTCGACGAGAGCTCGTACGGAACGCTTGGAGCGAAGAAGAAGATCCCGCGCACGACG
>JALZOJ010000133.1 GCA_030857175.1 Myxococcota bacterium
TAGCCAACTTTGTGCTCGATCTCCGGCGGTGTCGCGAAGAAGCGGTTGCGCTTCGGATCGTTGAAGCGCTTGTAGTCGATGAGCCACGGCGTCACCTGTGCGGTGCCGGCCTCGAGGCGAATCGTCGCGGCCATCGGCGTGACGGTGCGGTAGCTCGAATCTTCGGGCAGGTCGTTGTTGTCGGCGCCGCCGGCGGAGAACAGCGAGAGCAGCGACGTCTGATCGCTGTACAGCGAGCGGAATCCCGAATCGACCTTCTCGTGGCCGCGCACCATCATGCTGCAGCCGAGCTTTTGCATGAACGACTCGAACTGCAGCTTGCCGAACGGGAAGCGCGCGTTCTGTGCCTGCAGATCGTCGGGGATGTAATCGGCCGTCGACGGATCGCTCCACAACATCTGGAAGCGGAGGTCTGGATCGTTCAGCGCGGACATGTCCGTGATCTTCGCCTTGATGTCCGCGTCGCGCGGGATGCCCGCGTGCACGAACATGAGGTCGTCGAAGAACAACATGTTCGGAAGTGCCTCGAACATGCGCATGTACTCGGCGAAGATCTCGCCGGGCATGTGACCGACGAGCGTGTTGATCGCCTCGGCCGGCTTCACGCCGCCGTAGATGCGGCCGCGATACTCGATGTAGTACTCGTGATTGCCGCGCAGCGGGAATACGTGATCGGGCGCGGCGAGGAACAGCTGCATCACCGCGCGGAGCACGCCGTTGTAGCTGAAGCGGCCGCGATCGATGTAATCGCCGAGCATGACGAGCTTCGGCTCGGGGCGCGTCTTGTCGAGCTTCCAGGCCTCGAGCTTCGCGAAGAAGTCCGCCTGGAGCAGCGCGCCCTTCAAACACGAGTAGCAGCCGTGCAGATCACCGAGCACCGTGAGCTCGTACACGCGGCCCGGCTCGGTCGGATGCATGTAGACGTGACCGTCGAGAAACGGCTTCTCGCCGGCGAAGTCCGCGATGGTCTTCTTGCCGGCGAGCCTGCCGGCGCCCGCCGCGCGCTGCTCCTCGAGCTTGGCGACGAAGCGCTTCATGAGCTCGAGATCCGCCGCGGCCTGCTGGCGGATGCGGTTCGGATCTGCCGAGTAGTGATGCTCGAAGCTCGAGAAGAACGGGTGATCCTCGACGCGCGGGCGCGCGCCGGACGTGGGATCTGCGATCTCGACCTTGCTCTGATCGCGGACGATCTCGATGTCGCTCGGCGCGAGTGGCGTGCCGTGCGAGTCGAGCAGCGCGTCGAGCTCGGCGCGAAACTTCTTCTCGGCGGGATGCGCGCTGCCGTCCGCGTAGATCAGCTCGTCGACCGTGGCGAGCAACGCCTGCTGGTTGTGCCGCTCGAAGCTCTGAAAGATCTCGTAGCTACGGAGCTTGAGCTTCGCGTAGACGAAGTTCTCGACGTTCTCCCCGTCGGCGACGGCCTCGTCGAACAGGTCTCTCACGCTGCGATCGATCTGCTCGAACACCTCGTGAAAGTGACCGACGAACTTGTTGACGACTTCTTCACGCGCCTTCTCATCCGCATCCGGCATCAGATCTTTCGCGCGCGAGCTCACGAGCTGACGGATGTAGATGCGGACGAAGGTCTTCTCGGTGAAGTCGAACTCGCCGTCGATGTACCCGAACGCGGTCAGGTAGAAGATGATCGCGTTCATCTGCTGCTCGGCGACGTCGGGATTGGTGCTGAAAGTGAGCATCCAGACCCGAGAATCGCCCGTTTCCCGTCGGGTTGCTAGCGACCGCGCACGAGTAGCGAGGCCCATGCGAGGTACTCGCGAGCGACCCACCGAAGGGCGCGGCGGCGGTCCCGATACTGGAGGCTGTCGGCGATGTGCCACACGTGTGCATCGAAGCCGGCGCGGCGAAACAGTCGTGCGGCGCGGCGACCGTGGAACGGTTGGGTGACCAACCAGATCGAGCACGCACCGATCAGCGCGGCGGTGCGCGTGGCATTTTCGGCGGTGGTCTGCGACTGATCCTCGACGACGACGTCGGGCACGCCACGCGCGCGGAGGCCCTCGGCGATCGCCGCGGCTTCGCTGCGACCGGCGCCGCGTGTCGTGCCACCCGTCGCGACCACGCGCTTCGCGCCGCCCGCGTGATAGAGCTGCGCGGCAGCTTCGACGCGCTCGACGAGCGGCGGCGTAAGCTTGTCAGCGCGCAGCGGTGCGCCGAGGACGACGATCGCATCGAGCGCACGCAGCGGCTCGCCGCGAATGACCAGCGGCCGCTCGAGCAGCGCGATCACTGATCCGCTGCGACGTACGCGAGCACTGCGACGGCGGCGACGCCATCCGCGAGCGTCTGCGGGTCGACCTTGTCGAGCGTGTCGGCCTCGGTGTGGTGCGTGTCGAAGTAGGTCTTGCCGTCGACGTCGAGGCCGATGCCCACGACGCCTTGCGGGATCAGCGGAATCAGATCCGCACCGCTGCCGCCGGCGGTCACGCGCGTCGCGCCGATCGGCGCGAGCAGCGACGCGATCTCGGCGTAGTGCGCGACGATCTTCGGATTTGGAGTCTTCGTCTCGATCGAGAAGCCGCGCGGCGCGAAGCTGCCGGAATCCGCCTCGAGCGCGAACACGTGTTTCGGTAGCTCGGCCGCGTGATCCTTCGCATAGGCCTCCGCGCCCTTGAGGCCGTTCTCTTCGTTCGTGAACAGGACGACGCGGATCGTGCGCTTCGGCTGCAGGCCGAGATGCTTCAGCGTGGTCAGGACCTGCATCATCATCACGCAGCCGGCGCCGTCGTCGTTCGCGCCCGTGCCGACGTCCCACGAATCGATGTGCGCGCCGATCATCACGATCTCGTCGGGCTTTTCTTTGCCGCGCAGCTCGCCGATCACGTTCGCCGATGGCGCGTCGGGCAACAGCTGCGATTCGATGCGCAGCTTGACGGTGACCGGGCCTTGCGCGGCGAGGCGCGCGATCAACATCGAATCCTCGACGGTGACAGATGCGGCCGGGATCTTCGGCGTCCCGTCTTCGTAGCGCGTCGAGCCGGTGTGTGGCGTGCGCAAGCTGTGTGCGGTCACGCTGCGCACGAGCACCGCGGCGGCGCCGTGCTTCGCGGCGCGCATCGCACCGCGCGAGCGATACGGCGCGATGTCGCTGTAGCCCGAGCCCTTCGTCGGGCTGTACGGCGGCAGCGCGACATCGTAGAGCACGATCGTGCCCTTGAGCTGCGCGCCCTTCGCGTCGAGCTCCTCGAAGCTCTTCACGACGACGACCGGCGCGGTGATGCCGCCCTTCGGCGTCGCGACCGAACCTCCGAGGCCGAGGATCTTCATCGGCCGCTCGACCGGCGCGGTGATCGTCGCTTCCTCGAAGCCGCGCACCCAGTGCGGGACCATCACGCGCTCGGCGCGCGCGTCGAAGCCTTCGTCCTTCATCGTCTTCACGGCCCACTCGATCGCGCGGTCGAGCGCTGCCGACCCCGACAGGCGGTGACCGATGCGATCCGTCAGGTACGCGAGCTTCGCGAACGCGCCGCGATCCGCACGCGCGTGCGCGATGATCTTCGTCGCGACGTCGCCATAGCGCGCGGCGATCGTCGACGACGGATTCATCGCCGGCGACGAATACGAGCCCGTCTCGCTCACCCACGCCGGCGTGCCGCTGCCGCCTTGGTAGGGAGAGGAACAGGCCGCGATCGCGAACAGCGCGATCGCCGCCTTCACGACGCGTCTTCCCGAGACGGTTTTACGCTTCGTTCGGCCATCTCGACGAGGAGCTCGATCACGGCGACGAGTCTATCTCCTGCCGGCACGCGGCCAAGCGCGAGATCTGACAATGGCATCGGATGATCGAGCGGCGCGCCGCGGCCCGGATAGACCCGGTAGCGCAGGCCCTCGGTGCCCCAGATCGCGACCCAGCCGTCGAGCGTCGCGATCGCGCGGGCGCGCAGGCCATCGTCGAACACGGTCGCGAACACGGCCTCGGAGCCGCGCAGCTTGAAGCGCTCGTCGAACTGCGGATCCGCGGAGCGGAACGCGGGCGACGCGGGCGGTGCCTCTGGGTTCCCGCCGAGCCGGCGCTCGGGGATGGCCCAGATCGAGAGCGTGGCGGAGTGCGACTCGTCGATCTCGCGGCCGACGACGACGTCGAGCGCGAGCACGGAGCCGTCGATACGCTCGATCCGCGTGCGGACCGGCAGCCCGTGCTTTTCGCCGACGATCACGCTCGATGTCATGCCGCCGTCGCCGCGTGTCGTGAGCGTGTGGACGTCGCCGAGCTTCTCGCGCAGGCCCGCCGCCACTGCGCCGACGTACCGCGACCACGCGGTGTCCGCGATCGGCGGCGTCTCGCTCGTCAGTGGCATGTCGGCGAGCTCTTCCTCGCGAACGCGGCGCGCGGCGTCCGCGATCAGCGCCAGGCCGAGCATCGGCAAGAGGTAGTGATGCGACCACTTGAAGCCATACCCACCGAGGACAACGAACGCGATGCCCGCTCCGATCGTGCGCCGCGCTTCGCTCGTGGCGAGCGCACACGACGTCAGCGACCACGCGAGCGTGGCGATCGCGAGCAGGTACAGCGCGAGCTTCGGATCCGCTTGCGTCGTCTGGAGCTCGACGCCGATCGCGAGCGTCGAGGCCTTTGCCGTCGTCAGATACGACATGCGTGCGAGCACGGCGCCGACCGCCGCGATCGACATCGCGACGATGACGGGAATTGGCTTGGTCACCGCGCGCGCAAACGGGCGCGGCGCGAACGCGTAGGGGCTCACGAGCGCGGCGATACACAGCGCGATCACCCCGACGCGCAAGAGCGTCTGGCCCGGACCATCGAACGTGTTCTCGGGCCAGAGGAGCTCGCCGCCGAGCACGTTCGCGGTGTGTATGAGGAGCGGGATGCAGATGACCGGCAGCCCGATCTGCACGCCGAGGTCGCGATCGCGACCGAACACGGTCGACACGAGCGCGAGCATCGCGGCCGCGAACGACATCTCGATCGGCAGGCTCAACCACGCGGGCGCGGAGAGCAGCATCGGCAGCAGCGCGACGACCGCCGCCACCGCGAGCACACCATGCGCGAGCGTGTCGCGAACGCCGCGGCGTGCGACGATCGCCGAGTAGCTGCGCGCGAGGATCACGAATGCGGCGAGCGTGCCGGCGAAGTAGAACAGGAACAGGCCGAGGTAATCGAGACCGGTGTGCCACCACGGCGGCACGCCGCTCGCCGGCCGCAGCATCGGCACCGCGACGCGATTGATCACGACCTCGAGCAGCGCCACCCCGAGCAACACGTGGATCGCCGTCGCGCTGATCCCGCGCGACGCCCCCTCGCTTTTCGGCACCGCCGGCGCGCGCGAGAGCGTGTAGACGCCACTACCGATGACGGTCAGCGCGCCGGTCACCGACAACACGCGCTGAAACGCGTAGCCGAAGGTCAGGAGCAGATACCCCGCCACGAGGAGCCAGAGCCCCCCGCCGATGATGTTGATCCACCCGAGTGTCCGGCGAGACGGCAACTAAAAAAACGTAGCTGTCTACACCACTTAAATCAAGGTGCGCCGACGGGCCGCCGAAAACTAACGACGCGATCCGCACGCTCGTATCCTACATCTCGTGATCCAACGCGCCCTGCTGGCGATCTTGGCGTTTGCCACCGCGACCCACGCCGCGCCGCGCACCGTCGTCCTCGATGCCGGCCACGGCGGCACGAACCGCGGAGCGAAGGGCGCAACTCTCCACGAGAAGCAGCTGACCCTCGTGCTCGCGAACCTCGTCGCGACGCGGCTTCGCGCTCGGGAAATCTTGGTGACCATGACGCGCACCGACGACCGCACCCTCACCCTGCGCCAGCGTGTCGCAATGGCGGACCAGCTCCCGGCCGACCTCTTCGTCTCGATCCACGCGAACGCATCTCCAACACGCACGCAGCGCGGCTTCGAGACCTTCGTGCTCACGCCGCGCGGGATCGATGTCGACGGTCGCGCCTTGCGCTCTCACGTCACGACGCCGCGCGCCGGTGTCGACCC
>JALZOJ010000040.1 GCA_030857175.1 Myxococcota bacterium
CTGCGAGGTGGTGCGCGGCCGCGCGACCGGCGCCGCGGCGGGCAGGAGCGATGCGGCGGTCGGGGCGCGGTGGCGCGGCGGCGCCGGAAGCTCCGGAATCGAGTCGAGCTCGTCGCGGAGCTGCGCCATCACGCGCGAGCCGTGGCCGTCGCTCGGCGTCGATGCAGGGATGTCGTCCTCGCCGAGCATCGCGTCGCTGAACGCGAGCCGCGCGGCCATGCTGTTCTCGTGACGATCGGAGACGTCGGGCACGTCGTCGAGCACGACCGGCGCGCCGCCGCTCCCTTCCGCGTCCTCGCCGCCACCCCACGCGATCTCGACGGCCTCGTCGTCTTCGCGGCGCGGCTGCGGCGTGCGCCGCATGTGCTTCGCATCGAACGAGACGCTGTGATCGCGCGAGCCGAGCGCACCGAACGACGCACTCGGCGCTTCGATCGAGAACGCCCAGGTCACCCACTGCGCGACGTCGCGATGGCCGGTCTGGAGATTGAGCTTGCGGCGAAGCGCGTGCAGCTCGTCGCGCATGTCGGCCGCCGACGTGAACCGCTGGTCAGGATCGCGCTCGAGCGCGCGCAGGCAGATCGAGTCGAGCTCCGGCGGGCATGCCTGGTTGAACGTCGACGGCTGCATGATGTCGCCGCGCTGTAGCTTGAGAAGCGTCTGGTATTCGTTCTTGCTCGCGAACAGCGGACGCGCGGTGAGCAGCTCGTGGAGGATCACGCCCGCGGCAAACAGGTCACTGCGCGAGTCGAGCTCCTTGCCGGAGACCGCCTCCGGCGCCATGTACGCGAGCTTGCCCTTCACGCGACCGGTCTGCGTGCGCAGCTGCTGCGACTGCGCCTTCGCGATCCCGAAGTCGATGACCTTGAGATGACCCGCCGACGTCACGAGCAAGTTCGACGGCGAGACGTCGCGATGCACGAGGCCGAGTGGGTGACCCTGGTCGTCGACCTTCGAGTGCGCGTAGTCCAGCGCTTCGCAGAGCTGGATCATGAGGCCGACGGTGACGTGGATCGGCGGCGGCCCCGTGACCTTGCGCGCGTGACGGAGGATGCGACGGATGTCGCGCCCGTCGATGTACTCCATCGAGATGAAGTACTCGGTGCCGACGCGACCGAGCTCGAAGATCTGGACGATGTTGACGTGGTTGAGCAGCGACGCGAGCTTCGCTTCGCGCACGAATGACTTGATGAAGCTCGCGTCCTCCGCGAGATGCGGCAACAGGCGCTTCAGCGCGACGATGCGTTCGAAACCTTCGATGCCTCGCTCGAGCGCGCGGTGCACGGTGGCCATGCCGCCAACGCCGAGCCTCTCGTAAACGAGATAAGGTCCGAACGGTTCATCTTCGGCGAAGTCGACGCCCATGACGTACCGGACGCCAAACCGTGCCGGTGTCGAGAGCGTCGCACATGCGTAGCCAATCCCGCACTTGGAATCTGCTGCGCAAGCGCTGATTAATGTGAAGCTTTATCCCGATCCAGCTTCAGTTGGACTTTTTAGTGTGAGCGTCAATGCGTGAATTGGGCCCTTCAATTCCTCGGCGAGGGCGCGATTGACCATGCGATGTCGCTCTATCAAGGACTTGCCCTCGAACGCCGCGCTGACGATGACGGCTTCCCAGTGGTCCTGAGTACCGGTCAGATCTTTCAGAACGACGTCGGCGTCGGGGATCGACACACGGATCTTGTCCGTGATCTGTTCCGGCTTCACACGCCCATGTCCTTCGCGACGGTCGTGAACGCGGCGATCGCCTTGTCGACATCGTCTGTCGAATGCGCCGCGGAGAGCTGCACGCGAATGCGCGCCTGACCCTTCGGCACGACGGGGAACGCGAAGCCGATGACGTAGATGCCGTGCGCGAGCAGGCGCTGCGCCATGTCGACGGCGACCTTCGCGTCGCCGAGCATCACCGGAACGATCGGGTGTGTGCCCGGGCGGATCGCGAGGCCCGCCTTCGTCATGCCCTCACGAAACCGTGTCGTGTTCGCCTCGAGCTTGTCGCGCAGTGCGGTCGACTCGCTGACCAGCTTGATCGCTTCGATCGAGCCCGCGACGATCGGCGGTGCGAGCGTGTTCGAGAACAAGTACGGCCGCGAGCGGTTGCGGAGGAGATCGATGATCTCCTTGCGCCCCGACGTGAAGCCGCCCGATGCACCACCGAGCGCCTTGCCCAGCGTCGACGTGTAGACGTCGACGCGATCCATGCAGCCGCGCAGCTCGGCGGAGCCGCGGCCCGTCTTGCCGACAAAGCCGGTCGCGTGCGAGTCGTCGACCATCACGAGCGCTTTGTATTTCTCGGCGAGATCGCAGATCGCGTCGACACGCGCGATGTCACCGTCCATCGAGAACACGCCGTCGGTCGCGACCAGCCGCAGCCGTTTGCCCTGCGTGGCCACGAGCTTCGCCTCGAGATCGTCGAGGTTGTCGTGCTCGTAGCGGTGACGCTCGGCCTTGCAGAGCCGGATGCCGTCGATGATCGACGCGTGATTGAGCGCGTCGGAGATCACCGCGTCTTCCTCGCCGAGGATCGTCTCGAACAAACCGCCGTTCGCGTCGAAGCACGACGAGTACAGGATCGTGTCGTCGGTGCCGAGGAACTTCGAGACCGCGGCTTCGAGCGTCTTGTGACCGTCCTGCGTGCCGCAGATGAAGCGCACGCTCGACAGGCCGTAGCCGCGTTCGTCGAGCGCCTTCTTCGCCGCGGCCATGACGCGCGGATGACTCGACAGGCCGAGGTAGTTGTTCGCGCAGAAGTTGATCACTTCCTTGCCGGCGGTCGTGATGTGCGCTGACTGCGCGCTCGTGATCGTGCGCTCGTGCTTCCACAGGCCCGCTTGTTCGATCTCGGCGAGCTGTGCGGCGTAGACAGATTTCGCGTTCTCGTACATGGGTTCCTCAGTGCGTGGACAGGATCGCGCCGAGCTCGAGCATTCGCTTGATGCGCGGGACCAGATCGTTCGTCATGCCGTCGAGGTCGTACTTCGGTTTCCAACCCCAGTCGCGTCGCGCGGCCGAATCGTCGAGCGACTTCGGCCAGGAATCGAGGATCGCCTGGCGTGCCGGATCCGGCGAATACGTGAACTTCGCGTCGGGCACGGCCGTGATCACGCTCGCCGCGATCTGATCGGCGCGCGGCGAGAACGCAGCGATGTTGTAGATCGCGCGCGTGAGCTTCGCGCGATCGACGAACGCGATCTCGTTGAGCGCGCGCACGCCGTCGGGCATGTACATCAAGGGAATCCTCGTGTCGGCGCGCGCGAACGCTTCGTAGCCGCCTTTGCGAACCGCGTCGACGTACATGAACAGCGCGTAGTCGCTCGAGCCGCCGCCGGGCATCGCCGCGGAGATCAGACCTGGGAACCGCACGCCGCGGCAGTCGACGCCCCAGCGCTCGCGGTAGTAGCTGCAGAGCAGCTCGCCCGAGACCTTCGTGACGCCGTACATCGTCGTCGGGTGAAGCGCGACGTCGTCGGGTGTCGGGTCGGGCAGCGGGCCACTCGGCATCGGCCCGAACACGGCGATGCTCGACGTGAACACGAGCCGCTTCACCTTGCCCTTGCGACACGCCTCGAGGACGTTCCACGTGCCGGTCTGGTTCACTTCGTACGCGAGCTTCGGATCCTGCTCGCCGCGCGCCGACAGGATCGCGGCGAGGTGAAACACGAGCTCGGGCTGCACTTCGTAGAACACGTCGCGCACGGCGACCGCGTCGGTGACGTCGAGGCGATGCCACGAGCCGCCCGCGTGTGCATGGCTCGGCGGGCGCGGCGCGAGATCCGTCGAGGTGACATCGTGGCCGGCAGCGAGGAGGTTGCCGATCAGATCGTGACCGATCTGTCCGCCGGCACCGGTGATGAGAATCTTCATGCGGCGCGGACTATGCCACGCCGGATCTGCGCGAGTCAGCCGCGGTCCGCGTCGTTCGAGATCAGGAAGCAGTCGTTCGAATACGTCATCGTGTTGCCGACGCGCATCTCGTTCTCCGGCGGAACCTCGTCGAGGACGCCACCGCCGAAGTTCCACGTCGAGTCGGTGAACGCGAGGAACACGCACATCTCCTGATCTCCGATGCCCCAGCCGACGACCTGAGAGCGCGGATTGTAGAACTCGCAGCTCATGCGGAGCTTCTGGTAGCCGGTCATGTCGAACGCCGGTGCGATCGGACCGCCCATCACATCGCCGACCTGCGTCTTCGTCGTGTAGACGATGTCGGCCTCACCCGAGGGCTTCACCGCCTCGATCGTCAGGCCGGTGCCGAGCTCGTGATAATGCGCGAGCGCGTAGTGGATCTTGAAGTCGATGGGCCGCTTCAGTGATTCCACATGTTCCTGATTGACGTCGCACTCGACGCTGAACTTCGAGCTCATGTTTGGCGGTAGCGCGAGCGCCGCGTTCTGGAACGAGATGCCGGCGAGCCGCACGGTGACCTCGTCGTCGGGGATCTTGGTCAGCTTGATGTTTGGCTCGAGGTCGAGCGGTCTGTCCGTCGGGTTCAGCAGATGAATCTGCGCGACGAGCTTGCTCCGCGGCGGCACGCGCACGACGTGGCCCTCGGGGAACGCTTGCACTTCGTGGGGCGCCTGCGTCGACTGCGCGAAGATGACGCCACCGAAGATCGCCGCGACGCCTTGATCGAACAGCCGGTCATCGCAGTTGAACGTGCCGTCAGGACCGTTGAAGGTCGTCGGCGGAACGTAGAACCAGTTCGAGTGATGAAAGCCGGTGCCGGTCGTCAGCTCGACGGCGTTCACGTTCACGTAGTCGTCGTTGTTCAGCGAGATCTGGACGCAGCTGCCGTCGATCTCCTGGCTCGGCTCGATGTGGAACGGACCGAACACGTACGTCGTGGTGGCATCGTCGCTGCTGCCGCACGCAGCAACAAACACGAGTGCGGCTCGTGCAACCAGGATCCTCATCATTCCCGTGGGCATCTTAGGGCTCGAAAGGTCCATCCAATTATCGAGATTGTTGCACCTGAATGACAGCCGCCAGTTTCGGGATCACGCGTTTTTCACGTACGCCTTCGCCAGCTTCCCGAACACCTTGTCCTTCGCCTTCGATGCGAAGAACGCTGCTGTTTCCGGAGTCTCCGTGAGCGCCAAGGCCTCTCCGAAGTGCTCCTTGGGGTACTCGCCCTTCACGATCGAGAGGTACGAGATCAAGTGAGGCGCGGCCTCGTCCCCGAGCCGCTTGACGAGCGTGTACCCGTAGAGCGCGGTGTCGGTCGCGAACGGCTGGCTGTCGCGCGCCATGCTGTCGAGGATCGGCGCGAGCTGGTCGGCATCGATCGACGTCGTCACGAGGCCCCACGCCTCGGGGCTCACACGTGCGCCCTTCTTCGTCGGCGTCGCGAAGCGGAGATCCGTCTTGCAGAACGGCTCGTCGGGAAACGCAAACGCGAGCGCGCCGCGCATGAACAGCGGCGCTTGCTCGCGCACGCGTTCGGCCTCGGCGACGCCCTTTGCGTAGTCCGGTGCGATCGCGATCGCACGACGAAGCACGTGCAAGAGGCCGAGGTGACCGACCTCGAGGCACCACCACTTGAGCTCGCCCGCACGTGGCTTGATGAACTGCGCGTGCGCCTTCGGGGTGGTGTCGACGCCGAAGTCGAGCTTCGGAAAGGCCTCGAGCACGCGCAGCGCGAACGGGATCCCGCCGGCCGCTTGCCAGCGCCGCACGAACCACGCGTCGACGGGGTAGTAGCGATCGTTTCCGCCGCCCTGTGCATCCTTGATGACGAGGCCGCGGCGCGACCAGTAGTCGAGCATCCACAACATCACCGCTTCGACGGCCGGATCCTTCGCGGGCGCTTGGTTCTCGAACGTCTCGATCGCGGCGCGCATGTGCGCCGCATGCGAGGCTTCGGCGTGCTCGATACCGTGCTTCCACGTGTCGAGCATCGTGCCCTTCGTCCCTGGCAGCGGCGAATTCAAGAACAGCGCGAGGCGGCGTCCGCCTGCGTCGGCGTCGGGCATCGGCGCGGACTCGCCGCGCATCGGGTGAACACGCGCGGCCTGTGCCGGGCTCATGGACTTCATCGCTTGACCTCGATCTCGCGCGCGGCGAACCGCGGAATCCAGTCGCGCTCGAACGTGCGCGCGAGGATGTCGGCATATTCGCGCGGTGGCGCGAGGCCCCACGCGCGTTCTTCGGTGGTGATCACGCCGTCATCGGTGGCGACGGCGGCGTTGCCCGCGCCGTAGCTACGCTCGAGATCCGCGAACATCGCGGGCAGGGCGCGGGTGGCGAGCACGGGGACGTCGTCGTCGATCTGGAGCAGCCAGTCGAGCAGGTCCCAGCCGTAATCGCGGTGACGAACTTCATCGCGCAGGATGCGGTCGAGCGCGGCCTTCGCGACCGGCTGCGTGCAGGTCTCGCGCAGGTGACGAAACAGCGGGACCGCGACGGTCTCGCCGAGACAGAACACGCGAACGGCAACGCGCAGGATGTCCTCCTCGAGCCGCGCGTGCTCGCGCGCGAGGCCGAGCTGTTCGCGAACGAGTGCGGGAGGACGATCGCCACCGGCGGCGACGTAGACCTCGTGCGAGAGGCGCGAGTGCGCGAGCTCGTCGACGACGATCGCGAGACCCTCGTCGATCAGGTCGGGCGGAGCGCCGGCCTGGATCAACCAGAGCACGAGGTGCTGCGTGATCGCGGCCGACGTGTATTCGGCCGCGATGCGGGCGCGCCACTCTTCGCGGACGGCTACTGGAACGTCGGACACGCGACCTTGCGCGGCGGCGGCGGATTGCACGCGGCGTTCTTCGGGCAGTTGATCGGCGCCGGCTCGACCATGCAGGTCGCCTGATTCGCGTACTGCACGATCGTCATCGCTTGCTTGCCATCCCAGGCATCGGGGCAGGCGATCTTCATCGGCGGCGGCGGATTGCACGTCGGCACCGGATCGCCGGCCTTGTTCGGTTTCGGGCACTCGACCCTCTGCATCGCGCTGCACGTCTCACCGCTCTTCATCACCGTCCAGCGCTGGTCGAACGTGTACGTCTGCGCCGTGCCGCCGCCTTGCGTCACATCCGGACCGGGCTGCGGTTGCGGTTGCGGTTGCGGCTGCGGTTGCGGCTGCGGTTGTTGTGGCGGTGGCGATGACTCGGTGAAGCACGCCGGAATCGCGGCGAGCGTGACAACAAATGGGCTTGCAAAGATCCTGCGAGGTGCGCGCGCGGCCATTCGCGGACACTACCTCAGAAGATATGGCCAAAGTTGATGTAGAGCCCCGTGTCCTCGGAGGACCTCCCGTAGTCGATCGTGACGATCGTTGCGAGGTTCCACGAGATGCGCAGCGCGCCGCCGTACGACGGACGCCAGTCGTCGAGCGTCAGCGCGCCGGCGTGATCGAAGCTGCGGCCGAGATCGAAGAACGGCACTGCGATCAGTCCGAACTTCTGACGCCACAGCTTGAAGCGCGTGAACGTCCAGCGTACCTCGGCGTTGAGCGCGGCCATCGTGCGCCCGACGAAGCGATCCTGCCGATAGCCGCGCAGCGTGCGATGTCCGCCGAGGCCGCTGCGAAAGTCTTCGGTGAATGGCAACCCGTTCATGCTGAAGAACGGGACGCCCGAGCTCTGAAACTGGATCAGACCGCGGCCTGCGAGCACGAGATCCGCGTGCTGCGGGATCGGGCTGTAGTACCCGCGGGCGGCAGCGAGCAGACGCAGGTAGTCGTACTCGGAACCGAGCGCGACCGAGCCGGCGTCGAGCGCGACGTCGATGAACGTCCCGCAGTTCGGATCGGGCTCGTAGTCGCGTGTGTCATACGAGATGCCGAGGCGAAAGAAGTTGTCGAAGCCCCCGCTGCAGCCGACGAGGTCGCCGCCATCGCAGTCCACGCGTAGACGTGTGGGCGCTTGGGTGGCATCGACGGCGTTGCCTGCGTCGTCGATCGCATCGACTTGCTTGCCGGTGTAGTCACGGATCGTCGCGTACGAGAAGCCGAGTCCACCGAGCACGCGCACGCGATCGCCTCCGAACGAGCGCTCGATGCTCGCGATCCAGAGCGGCTTCGCGAGGTCGAGCTGATCGTACTTGGTGTACGTCTGGCCGCCGTCGATGCGCTGCTGCGCGGCGTAGTAGTCCGCGTACGAGTCGAATGTGTCCGGGGAGCCGGGAAATCGCAGCGGATCGAGCGCGCGGCTGCCGAGGCCGAAGTAGTTCTGGTTGATGTTGCGCCCGTAGATCAGCTGGCTGCGAATGCGATAGCGGGTTCCCGCGATCCGCGGCGCGTCGTAGTCGAGCCAGTGAAACTGGACGCCGCGCGTCGAGAGGAAACCCTGCAGGAACACGCGGTGCAGATACGGCGTCGTGCGGAAGCGCGGATCCGTGCGCTTGCCGTTGAAGTAGTAATACGCCCGCGCGCCGCCGCCGAAGCCGATGTCGGTCGAGTACGCGACGAGCGGAAGGCCCGTGACGTAGCCACCTTCGTTCTTCCGCGCGAGGTCGGCCTCCGAGAGCCGTTGTGCGTGCGCGATGCTCGTCGCGCAGACGATCACGATCAGAAGCCGGCACACCACGCCGGAGCATAGCCCGCGCGGTGGTTACCTAGGTTCAGTACGCGACGCGTTCGCGTAGCGGGCGCGGGATCGGCAGCCGGCGCGGCTGGGCGACGGACGGCATCGGCGACTTCGCGACGTGCGCCGACTTGCCGTCGTGCTCGGCGAGCTGCCGCACGTGGTGCGCGCGCCAGCACGTGCTGTGATGGTCGTCGGTGAGGTCCTGCCCGTACGGCGGGAGCTCGCGGCGCGCGAGCATCGCGGTACACCGCTGCGGGCCATCGCCGAGGAGGAACGAGACGAAGAACGGGCCGATCGCATCGGGCTGGATCTTCGCGCCGCGCAGCACGAGGACGCTGACATCGTCGGCGTCTTCCTCGGTCGAGAAGTAGCGGAGCTTGCTCCACTGCTTGCCAACCTTCGACGCGAGCTCGGCCTCGAGCGTGCGCATCTGCGCGCGGCGATCGCTCACGATGGCGATGAAGCCATCGACGACGTGTTTGCCCTTCACGAGTGCGACGTCGCTCGGCATCATCTGCGCCTCGATCGCGGCCGCGGTCACGCCGGTGGCTGCGGCGACCACGCCGATGAAGTCGACGTTGAAGTTTGCGAAGCACGCGCTCTTCAGCGACCCCATCACCTGGTCGACCCGCGACGGGACGTTCGCCGCGACGACGATCTCGCCGGTGATCGGATCCGCGGTTCCCGCGATCTCGTTCGCGAGCGCGGACAGGTTCATGCGCGCCGTCAGGCATGCGGGAACCTGCATCGTGCCGGCTTGCCCGACCGCGGCTTGCAGCATCTGCACGAGCTGGCCGTCCATCGGCAAGCCGCGCAGCGCCGCCTCGCGGTAACGACCAACGTCGTCGGCGTGTGCGAGCCAGGTCTCGCCGTAGCGCCGGGCGACCATGTCGTCGGTCTCGAACTTCCCCAGCGGCTCCTCGATGCCGGCGAAGTAGAACTTGCGCGTCCGCTCCTTCGTGTCGCCGACGATGTGGAGCCCGATCACGTGCTGAAACTCGTGCATCATCACGCCCATCGCGCCGTCTTGCGAGCCACCGGTCTCGAACAGACCGGTCTGGACCATGACGGCGAACCCGGCGTTGCCGTTGTGAAGGTCCGGCGCGACGAATGCGTTCGGCGCGGAATCGTCGAGGAGGACGAGGCCGGGCCGCTTCTCGCGGAGCTCGCCGACGGGGCGGTTCGCCTTGAACGCTGCCCAGCCGTCGTCGAGTAGCGCGCGGGTCTTCGCCCACCGCGGATCGCTCGGGCCGAGCAGCTTGCGGGGCTCGCGATGTTCCTCCTCGGCCCACTTCGCCTCGAACTCGGCGAACCACGTGGCCGCGGCCGCGTCGTCGTCGAAGGTCACGAAGCAATCGATGTCGGGCGCGGCGCAGTCGAGCTGCAGATCGCAGGTGCCATTGCCGTAGCGCTTGTCGCTGCAGCTGTTGCCATCGCCATCACACTTGCCGACCGTGCAGTCGTCGTCGTCGGTATCGCCGACGAGACATCCGGACAGGAGGGCGCATGCAGTCAGGGTGCCGATACGTGAAGCCATGAGCGTGAAACCTTTCAGGAGAGCGGATGGCTCTGCTGGTAGGACACGGGCGCACGCGGCCGTCGCAAAAATAAATCTCGGTCAGTCGTCCGCGAGCAACCGCACGACCGAGACATCGACCTGACTCGCGATGCCGCGCACGATGCTCTCGATCGTGGACGCACCGACCTCGAGCCGCGAACCGAGCGATGCGCGGGTCTCGTCGAGCAGGTGCTCGCGCGCGGCGGCGATCCAGCGCGCGACCGTGGCGCGGTGCACGCCGAGCGTCGGCGCTAGCTCGTCGACGGTGAGTCCGTGCAGGTGATGCATGCGAAGCAGGTTGCGTTCGCGTGCCGACAGCGCCGTGAACGCCGCACGTAGCGCCTCGGTTGCCGCCTCGCGATATTTCTCCGCCGAGCCGCGCTCGCCGTGGTCGGCCGCGATCGTCTCGAACAGACGATCGTCGTCGACGAGCACGTCGCGGTGGCGATCGCGCAGCATGTTCATCGCGATCCGCATCGCCGCGATTCGCACCCACGCGCGCAGTGGCCCCTGGCCGGCAAAGCCGGAGATCCGCGGCACGCCGCCCGGCGGTGCGACGAGCACGCGCTCGCGCACGACCTGCACGACCTCGTCCACGAAGTGCTCGGCGCTGTCGAGCCGGCGAATCGCGGCGCGCATGACCGGCGCGAGCTCCTGCTCGAACACGCCGATCGCGGCGGCGTCGCCCGCGCAACATGCGCACGCGAGGTAGAGGTCGTCCGCGTACGCGTGATCGGCGTGTGGAATGCCGAGCCGGTCGAGGTGCGCCGCGAGCGTCGTGGGCGAGACCGTGATGCTCGGCCACCGCGTGTGACCGACCTCGCACCAGCGTGCGATGGCATCGTCAGCAGACTTCACGGGCGCGCACGGTAGCACGCGTGATAAGGAACGGCCGTGGAGTGCCCGGCGGAGAACACGTGGCTGCGCTACCTCGGTGGCGATGGCGACGGCGCGCTCGACGCACATCTCGACGGCTGTGCAGGTTGCCGCGTCATCTATGCCGAGCTCACGCGCGCGGAGGCAGTGTTCGAGCGCGGCGCGTTGATCGGCCGATACGTCGTGCTCGACGTGATCGGCAAGGGTGGGATGGGGATCGTCTACAAGGCGTTCGATCCCGAGCTCGACCGCGCGATCGCGCTCAAGCTCGTCGCGATCGACCGCGAGCAGGAGCCGGATGCGGCGCGGCAACGGCTGGTGCGCGAAGCAAAGACGCTCGCGCGGCTCTCGCATCCGAACGTCGTCGCCGTGCACGACGTGGGCACGATCGGCGAGGACGTGTTCGTCGCGATGGAGTACGTCGCCGGCGCCACGCTGCGCCAGTGGCTACGCGCGAAGCAGCGCTCGCCGCGCGAGATCATCGACGTGCTCGTCGCCGCGGCGCGCGGGCTCGCTGCTGCGCACCGGCTCTCGATCGTGCATCGCGACTTCAAGCCCGAGAACGTGATGGTCGAGGAGGACGGCCGCGTGCGCGTCCTCGACTTCGGGCTCGCACGCTCGGCCGGCGTGGCCGACGCGTCGCGCGCACCGACGGATCGCGACGCGCTCGCACGCGTCACGCGCAGCGGCGCGGTCGCCGGCACGCCGCCGTACATGGCGCCCGAGCAAGAGCGCGGGTTCGCCGTCGATGCCAAGAGCGATCAATACAGCCTCTGCGTCGCGCTGTACGAGGCGCTCTACGGCGAACGGCCACAGCGCGATGTGAAACCACCTACGCAGCGCGGCGTGTCTGCGCGCGTGCGGCGTGCGCTGTCGATCGGGCTGCGCGCGAACCCCGAGGCGCGGCATGCGTCGATCGACGTCTTGATCGACGCGCTGCGCGACACCAAGCGGATTCAGATCGCGATCGCCGCGGTCGCCGTCGCTGCGCTCGCGGCCGGCGCGATCGCGCTGTGGGCCACGCGCGCGCCGTCGGTCGACGATGCGTGCGCCGTCGCGACCGACGATGCGCTGCGCGTGTGGAATCCCGAGCGTCGCGCCACGCTCGTGGCACGCGCGGGTGAGCCCGTCGCGGCGAACATCGACGCCTGGATGCAGACGTGGATCGCACGGCGCAAGGAGCTCTGCGTGCAGATGATGCAGAGCGATCGAGATCGCAGTCAGGACGTCGGGCAACAGGTCAGCTGCCTGCGCCGGCGCGTGACGGAGCTCGATGCATCGGTCAGCGTGATCCTGACGAGCAAGCTCGATCCGACGGTGGTCCTCGCGCACACGCGCGCGCCCCCGGTGTGTGACTCGTTCGAGCGCGGAACCGTCGACGACGCGACGCGCGCGCGCTGGATGCCGATGGTCGAGCAGTTGATCGCAGCGCGTGTCGCGCTCGCGGAGGGCCGCATCGACGACGCAGAGGTCGCAGCACGGGCCGCCGTCGCGGGTGCGCGCCTGCAGCCGGAGCCCGAGGTGCTCGGCGCCACACTCTCGGTGCTCGGGCTCGTGCACGCCGAGCGCGAGCAGTTCGCGGAGGGGTACCCGATGCTACTCGAGGCGATCCGGATCTCGACGGTCGCGCGCGAGGACACGATCATCGTCGAGAGCTGGAACGCGATCCTGCTGATGGCATTGCGTGGCCACGACAAGGATGTCGACAGCGCGATCTTCAGCGCCGAGGTCGCGGCTCTGAAGCTCCCCGAAGACGATCCGTTGCGCTGCATGGTCGCGGCGCGCGCCGGCCTGATCCACGCGCAGCGCGGTGAGCCCGATGTAGCGCAACCGAAGCTCGAGCGCGCGCTCTCGTGCTGGTCGAAGCTGTCGACGACCACGTACGCCGATGCGATCGCCGAGGCCTCGTTCGCAGTCGGCCTGCTCCGCAGCAAGCGCAGCGAGTGGGACGCGGCGAAGCGCGACCTCGCCGCCGCGGTCGCGCACTGGGAGAAGGGCAAGCCGCACGCCGACTACGCGATGGCGCTCGATACGCTCGGTACGATCGCGCTGATCGCCGAGGACGATGCCGCCGCCGAGCGTGCGTTCCGCCGCGCGCTCGAGATCGCGCAGGCAATCGATGACCCCTCGGTCGGCGACACCGCGGGTCACCTCGCGTACGTGCTCGTGCGGCGGCAGAAGTGCGCCGACGCCGCGCCGCTGCTCGCGCTGTCCAAGGCGCGACATACGAAGGTGCATGGCGAGCAGTCCGTGCAAGTCGCGGGCGTGATGCTCGGCGAGGCGATGTGCGCGCTCGCGGCGGGAGATGCCGCCCGCGCGAAGCACCTCCTCGAGAAAGCGAAGCCGATCGCCGACGCGACGCCGACTGCGACCGCGTCGCAGATCGCCCTCACGGACTTCACGCTCGCCCGCGCGCTCGTCGCCACGAAGGGCTCGCGGTCGCGCGCGATCGAGCTCGCGACCCAGGCGCTCGCGCGGCTCGAGAACCATCCGCTCGCGTCGCACCGCCGCGAGATCGCCGACTGGCTGGCGAAGCACCGATAGCCGGGGCTCGCCGGGTGATCCCGGCGTGCTACGCTGGGGGCCGTGAGTCGGGACGTTGCGTCGAAGCTGGCGGCGCTGGTCGAGCGTTGTGCGGGGGACCCCACCGCGATCGTGGCATCGCGTGCTGAAGGCGACGCGCTCGCGATCGAGGTCGGCGGCGAGGTCGCGCTCGCGTGGCGCGTGGCGGTCCTGAAGCACGTGATGGCCAATCCGGCCGACGACGACGCGGTCCGCGAGCTCTATGGCGAGCTGTGCGATCGCTATCGCGATGACCCCGAAGGTCTGAAGACCTTGAAGCCTCTCGGCGAGGAGATCCGCCGGCTCGAGGCCGAGGGTAAGTTGCCGAGCTCGCTCGTCGCCCGGAGCGACCGGCGTTCACGACGACCCTGAGACAGCCCTAGCGTCGACGGGCGAGCCGTCGCAATATCGGCGCGATGTCCAACGAAGCAGCGACACCCGACGGCCGCCGGAAGGTCGGCGCTGTCGAGGACACGCTGCGCTCCGATCGGATCGCGCAGACCGAGACGGGCTGCTTCACGGACGAAGGCGCGGCCGCGTATCTCGGCGGCGCGCTCGACGACACGATGCGCGACACGATGCGCACGCACCTCGATGGCTGCGATGCGTGTCGCGCGCTCGTCCTCTACGGCGCGCGCGCGATGGGCAGTAGTCTCGATGTGGCCGGCGAGACCGCGCCGGAGCGTGCGCGATCGTCCGGCGACATCCCGCATCGCATCGGCCGCTTCACGATCTTGAACCTGCTCGGCGCGGGCGGCATGGGCGTGGTCTATGCCGCGTTCGATGCGCAGCTCGATCGCAAGGTCGCGCTCAAGCTCGTGCGCACCGAGCTGCGCGACGAGAAGCCCGAAGCGACGCGCAACGCGATGCTGCGCGAAGCAAAGGCAATGGCGAAGGTCGACCATCCGAACGTCATCACGGTGTTCGAGGTCGGAACGCACGAGGACCAGATCTTCGTCGCGATGGAGCTCGTCACCGGTGGTGACCTGCGCCGCTGGCTCGATTCCGCATCGCGCAGCTGGCGCGAGATCCTCGCGGTGTGCCGGCAAGCGGGCCACGGTCTCGCCGCCGCACATCGCGCGGGGCTCGTGCATCGCGACTTCAAGCCCGACAACGTGCTCGTCGGCAGCGACAGCCGTGTGCGCGTCACCGACTTCGGCCTCGCGCGCGCCGTCGACGATCGCACGCGGCCGTCGTTCGGCGCGGGCGTCGTGCCGGCGCATCGCCCGAGCGATCGGCTGACGAAGACCGGCGCGATCGTCGGCACGCCCGCGTACATGGCACCGGAGCAGCATCGCGGCGAGGCCGCTGATGCGCGCTCCGATCAATTCGCGTTCTGCGTGACCATGTGGGAAGCGCTCTACGGTCAGCGTCCGTTCGCCGGCGACAACTACGCCGAGATCGTGACGAACGTGACCGACGGCAACGTTCGCGATGCGCCGGCGCAGAGTGAAGTGCCGCCGCGCGTGCGCGAGGCGTTGCGCCGTGGTCTGCGCAAGGTCCCGAGCGAGCGCTGGGACGAGATCGACGACCTGCTCGCCGAGCTCGAGATCGAGACGCCGCGCAAGCGCAAGCTGCTGCTGCTCGCGGCGGTGCCGATCGTGATCGCGGCGGGCGTCGGCATGTACTTGTTCGCCGCCGGGGACAAGCCCGTCGAGACGTCGTGCCCGACCGCCGAGTCAAAGCTCACGGGTGTGTGGGACAAGAAGCGCCGCGAGGAGACGCGCCGCGCGATCACCGAGGCCGCGCCGTTCGGTGCGGATGTCGCGTCGCGCACCGTGTCGGCGCTCGACGTCTATGCGGAGAAGTGGTCGACCGCGTGGAACGAAGCATGCGCGGCGAACACGCGCGGCGAGCAGTCGCCGACGATGTTCGACCTTCGCGTCGCGTGTCTGATGCGCCGGCTGCACTCGGTCGATGCGATCGCGAGTGCGTTCGCGAAGCGCGAGCCCGCGATCGTGGTGCGTGCGCGCGAGCTCGTCGACGGTCTCGCCCAGATCGAGATCTGCAACAACACCGAGAGCCTCGCGCGCTCGGCGCCGCCACCGTCGCTGCTGCTCGACGTCGCCGCGATCGACGAGCTCCTCGCCAAGTCACACGCGTTGCGGCTGCAGGGAAACATGGTCGAGGCGCGCAAGCTTGCCGAGCAAGCACTCGCGGACGCGGAGCGCATCAAGTACCGCCCGTCCGCGGCGGCCGCGCTGCTCACGCTCGCGTGGCTCGATCAGGATGCTGGTGACTATGCGGGCGCGGAGAAGCACCTTCGCCGCGCGAGCACCGAGGCGATGTCCTCGAGCTACGACGAGCTCCTCGCGGACATCCTCATCGAGCTCGCGGACGTGGTCGGCTACGAGCTCGCACGCCCCCAGGAAGCGCACCGGCTCATCGAGATCGCGCGTGGGGCGCTCGAGCGCATCGGCAGTCCGCCGCTCTATCGGATCCAGCTGCTCGTGACAGAGAGCCGCATCGCGCTCATGGAGGGCAAACACGAGCCCGCACTCGCGAAGATCGAGGAAGCGACGGCGATCGTGAAGGAGATCGGCGAGGAGATGCAGATGATCCCGATCCTCTCGGGCAAGGGGCTCATCCTGCTCGAGCAGGGGCGCTTCGACGATGCGGCGGCGGCGAACCAGGAAGAGCTCGAGCTCCGCGCAAAGTACGAGGGCGTGCGCCATCCGAACTACGCGTTCGTGCTCGCAACCCGCGCGACGCTACACTTCGCACGCAACAACTTCGAGACCGGGCTTGCCGACCTCGCGAGCGCACACAAGGTCGTCGTCGAGGCGCTCGGCCCTGACTCGCCGGAGCTGCTGTTCATCGAGAACAACACGGGCATCATGGCCGGCCTGTTCGGCGACTGGACGGAAGCGCTGCGCTCCGCGCGCGTCGTCCGCGCGATCTCGGAGAAGCAGAACGGCATCGATCATCCATCGACCGCACTCGCGATCAGCAACGAGGGCGCTGCGCTGCGCGAGCTCGGGCGGCTCGCCGAGGCGGAGCCGCTGACGCTGCAGGCGCTCGACATCCGGAAGCGTGTCCTCGGCGAGAAGCACGCGGACTACGCGACCTCCCTGACCGAGGTAGGCGAGCTGCGGCTCGCGCAAGCGCGCTGGAAAGAAGCCGAGAAGCTGTTCGCCGACGCGGAGCAGATCCTCGTCGAAACGATCGGTGTCGAGTCGCCGCTGATCCCGTACGCGACGTGGGGGCTCGGTGTCGCGCAGCTGCGGCTCGGGGATGCGCGCACGGCCAAGGCGACGCTGGCGCGAACGCTCCAGACGATCGACGCGACCGAGCTCGACCCGATCCTCAACTCGGAGACGCGCCTCGCGCTCGGCGATGCGCTGTGGAAGCTCGGCGAGAAAGCGCGCGCGAAGCAGGTCGTGACGGACACGGCGATCCCGCTGGGCAAGCTGCCGCCCGGAACGAACAAGGTCTTGCGCGCGAGGATCCAGACGTGGCTCGGGACGCATCGCTGAACGACTGCCTGGACGATCGTTCCGTGCAGGCCTGGATCGCGGGGACGATGCCGGAGGCCGAGGCGGACCTCGTGCGCACGCACCTCGATCGCTGCGAGACGTGCAGCGAGCTGATCGTCGCCGTCGCGGTGACGCGCCGGATCGGTCAGTGCGTCGGGCGCTACGAGATCATCGAGCTCGTCGGTGGCGGCGCGATGGGCGAGGTCTATCGCGCAACAGACCCGGACCTCGGGCGCGACGTCGCGATCAAGCTCGTGCGCCCGGGCGGCTCGCAGAAGCGCCTCTTGCGCGAGGCGCAGGCCATGGCGCAGCTCACGCATCCACACGTGATGCGGATCTACGACGTCGGCACCGTCGGGCACGACGTGTTCCTCGCGATGGAGCTCGTGCAGGGCGTCACGCTGCGCGCGCACTTCGCGCGGACGCGTGCGTGGCGCGACGTCGTCGGCACGCTGCGGCAAGCGGGCAGTGGGCTGCGCGCAGCGCACGAGGCCGGCTTGACCCACGGCGACTTCAAGCCCGACAACATCCTCGTCGCCAACGACGGGCGCGTGCTCGTGACCGACTTCGGTCTCGTGCGCGAGCACGCCGACGATCGAGCGAGCGCGACGAGCACGGCGACGTTTGCCGGGACGCCGGCGTACATGGCGCCAGAACAGTTCGAGGCGCCCGTCGCGACGACGCAGTCCGATCAGTTCGCGTTCTGCGTGACCTTGTTCGAGGGGCTGTACGGACACCGGCCGTTTGCGGGTGACAATGTCGCCGGCCTGCGTGTTTCGCTCGCGAAACCGGTCGCGATTCCGCGCGCTCGCGGTGTGCCCGCGCGGATCGTGCGGGCGCTCCAGCGCGGGCTCTCCCCGGCGCCGGGCGATCGGTTTCCGTCGATGGCGGCGCTACTCGCCGCGCTCGACACGTCGAGCGGACGTGCGAAGTGGATCGCGCTGGGTCTCGCTGCGGCGGGCGCGGCAGTCGCGACCACGTTGTTCGTGACGCGCGCCGAGCGTGATCCCTGCGCGCTTGGTGCGAACGAGCTCGCAGGCGTCTGGGACGAGACGTCGCGGCGTGACGTCACCCGCGCGTTCGAGGCCTCGAAGCTCGCGTACGCACCGACGTCGCTCGCGACGGTGACCGGCCAGCTCGATCGCTACCGCGAGCACTGGATCGCCGCATACGGCAGCACGTGCAAGGCGGTGCAATCCGCGCAGCTGCTCGACACGCGGATGACCTGCCTGCGGCGCCGGCGCGACGAAGCCAAGGCGGTCGTCTCGCAGCTCGCGAGCGGTCGAGTGCGCGACGCGGTGACCGCTGTTGCAGCGCTGCGTCCGATCAGCGACTGCGAGGACGTCGAGTCGCTGCAAGACATCGCCACGCCGCCACCCGCGGTGCGCGAGCAGGTCGTCGCGCTCGACGCCGAGGTCGCACGCTGCCGCGCGCTGCTCTCGGCGGGGGAGGTTCGGCCCGCACACGAGTGCGCGACGACCGCCGCGAAGCGTGCGCACGAGCTGGCGTACGAACCGTCGATCGCCGAGGCCGAGACGATCGCAGGCACCGCCTCGACGCGCCTGCGCACGTGGCCCGAGGCCGAGAGCGCGCTGACCCGCGCGTTGCTCGCGGCGGAGGCCGGGCGTGATCCACGCGGGCGCGCACGTGCGCTGATCTATCTCGTCTCCGTCGCCGCCGAGCGCGCCACGTTCGAGCAAGGTCACAAGAGCGACGACCACGCGGCCGCGATCATCAAGGCCCTCGGCAATGACGGTGGTCTCGCGGCGGAGCTCGCGTACCACCGCGGGAACTTGCTCCTGCGCGAGGGCAAGCTCGCCCCCGCAGAAGCCGCACTGAAGCAGGCGTTGGCGGCGCGCGAGCAACTGTACGGTCCCGGTGATGCGCGGATCGCGGAGCCGCTCGGCATCCTCGCGGTGGTGCACCTGACGCGAAAGGAGTACGCGCAGAGCAGGCAGCTCCTCGCGCGGGTCATGCAGATCCAGGAGGCCGCGCTCGGGCCATCTCACCCGAACACGGGACGCACGCTGCACACCGTCGCGCAGGTCGAGGCACGGGCAGGCAAGCTCGAGGACGCGCTCGCCGCGCAGCAGCGGTCGTACGAGATCCTGACGGCAGCGTACGGCGAAGAACATCGCGACGTGGCGCTCTCCGTCGGGATGGCCGCGCAGGCGCATCTCATGGCGGGGAAGTACGACGCTGCGATCCCGTACGCGGTGCGTTCCGTCGAGCTCATGGAGAAGGCGACGAGCCCGGACTCGCCGGACCTCGCCGTCGCGCTGCAGACGCTCGCGGCGACCTACTCGCGCGCGGGCAAGACGGCTGACGCGCTCGCGGTTCACCAGCGCACGCTCGCGATCCTGCTGAAGTCGGTCGGCCCCAAACATCCGCAGACGACGCAGTCACAGGTCAACGTGGCGATGGCGCTGCGCACGCATGGCCGCTGCGGAGAAGCGCTGCCGCTGCTCGCCGCCGCGCTCGAGACCCGCGTCGGGCTGCTCGGCGAGAAGCACGTCGATGTCGGGCGCGTCTTGCAGACCACCGGCGATTGCTACGTGGATCTCGGCCGCGCCGCCGAAGCGGTCGCGCCGCTCGAACGATCGCTCGCGATCCGCGCGGCCTCTCCCGCGATCACCGCCGACGACAAGGTCGCGCTCGCGCACGCCAAGTACGGGCTCGCCCGCGCGCTGTGGGACGCGAACGGCGATCGCAAGCGCGCCGCACAACTGGTGCGCGACGGGTACGCAGAGCTGACCGCGCTCGCGGACAAGCGCGCCGACGGTCTGCGCGAGTGGGCGACGAAGCGCGGCGTGACGCTATGACGGACGACGACGAGCTCGCGCTCGCAAAGGCGGTCGCCGCGGGCGACGCCGCCGCGATCCGCGACCTCGAAGCACGCTACTTCGCGCCCGTGCGGCCGGCGTTGCGCGCGATGGCGCTCGCGGATGCGGACATCGCAGACGTCGAGCAAGCGGTGCGCCTGCGCTTGCTGGTCAGCGACGGTGGCGAGCCGGCGCGCATCGTCGACTATGCCGGGCACGGCACGCTCGGAGGGCTCGTGCGCGTCGCGCTCACCCGCGAGGCACTATCGCTGATCCGGCGTCGCAAGACGGCGTCGTCGTCGAGCGACGACTGGCTCGCAGAGCTCGCGTCTCCCGACGACGATCCGCAGCTCGCGCAGCTCAAGGCACGTCACCGCGCGGCCTTCAAGGAAGCGTTCGAAGAAGCCGTGCGCCGGCTCGAGCCACGTGACCGTTCGGTCCTGCGGCTGCACCTCATGCGGCGCCAATCGATCGACCAGGTCGGCGCCGTCTACGGCGTCCATCGCGCGACCGCGGCGCGGTGGATCGACGGCGCGAAGCGAAGCCTGCGCACGCTGACGAACAAGCTCCTCGCGGAGCGCTTCGAATTGCGCGGACCCGAGCTCGAGCGTGTCGTCGAGCTGATCGAGAGCCGCATCGAGCTGTCGTTCGATCGCTTGCTCGCGACCGCAGCAGAGAAGATTTGAGTTACGGGTGCCATTGCACGCCGGCGCCCGGCTGCTGCTCGACAACGCTGCTCGCGACGAGCCAGCCTCCGAGCACGGTGAACCCGATCGCGAAGCCGACCCCCGCGATGACACCGCCGCTCGCTTCGACGTCGCGCTTGGCCGCGACCGTCGCAAATCCAATGTCGAGCACCGCGCCGAACAGCAGCAGCGGCCAGCCGACAAAGCCGCGCCATGCCCGCGAGCGCTGCGTGCCGATCGCGTGGCGATAGACCGCGGTGCGATCGTCGATGTTGACGAAGCCCTCGCTCGTGCGCTCGTCATCGTCGACGAGCGTGAACCGCAGCTGCTGCGGACCCGGCTGCACGTCGATCACGCACGGCGTGATGCAGACACGATGCGCGAGCTCGAACGAGCCGCTCAGCGCGCGTGTCCCCGCGACACCGGATGCCGTACCGCCGTGCACGCGCTCCACGACGGCCGGGCCTTCCTGCACGTCGAGGATCACGCGGCCGAGGCCCGGCGCCGGCGCACCGCCGACGGCGATCCCTGGCGCGATTCGTGCGGGCGGCATTGGTGCGGCGTATCGCTTGTGACGAAAGCATCCGGTCACCAGCGCACACGCCGCGATGGCAGCGACGGTCCTCACTTGCAGACCCTGTGGTTGCACGAGCCCGAGACGCAGTCGCTCGAGAACCAGCAGGCGTCACCGCGATAGCCCTCGCCCATGCACTGGTTCGAACGACACGTGCGGCCCTCGCCGCAATCGCTCGAGAACGTGCAGTGCTCGGCGTACGAATACGTCGTCGCGCGCGTCGGCACGACGATGGGCGCATTCGCGATCCCGATGTTGTAGCCGGCGTGATAGTGCTCGCGGATCCGGCCGCGCGTTTCGGGCGCGCAGCTGGTCTCCACCCATCCGGTATCGAGGCGATAGCGCTTGAGACCCGCGTTGTATCCGGACTCGTACGCGAAGTTCTGGTCCTGGCACATCCGGTAGATGTGCTGTGCGTTGGCGGCCTCGTAGTCACCGCGGTTGAGCGGGACGCATGCGGCGACCAGCGAGGCGAGTGCGATCAGACGTGTCATGCAGCAAAAACGCGCGGCGCCGGCGAAGTCGCACGAAATCGACCGCGCGCGCGAGAAACGTCGTTCAGCGCTACGAGACGCGCGTCAGGACCGGGCGCGCATCGGCGAGCGAGCGCGCGAACAGCTGGAGCTGATCGGGATCCGCGAACACGGCGGCGAAGTCTTCGGGCGCGAGCGCGCGCGAGAACCGCGTCGCGTATTGCTCGCGCAGGATGCGTGCGTAGTGCTCGCTGTCGTAGTCGCGCGGATCGCGATCCTCCTCGACGAGCGCCGCGCTCTCGCGCGTGCGATAGACGCGGACGCGCTCGCCGACGTCCCAGCGGCGATTCGCGGCGAGGAGCGCTTCGTACGGCAGCTCGCGGCGTGCTTCGCGCGTGGCGAGGTATTCGTCGCGCGACTTGCTAAGGCGCGTGCGCGACGAGACATCGTACGTGGGCACCTCGCGGCGGCGGAGCGCGTCGATCGCGTGGAGGAACACGGCGCGCACGCCGGCGACATCATCGGCGAACAGGCGCTCGATCGCGGCGCGCAAGAAGCGCTCGGCGAACGGCTCGGTGCGGCTGGAGCGAAACGCGACGCCGCGCAGCGTGAGCGTGCCGTCGTGGTGGAGCAGGGCGTAGTTCTTCGGCTCGTGCGAGAGCATCGCCGCGTAACGGCCTTCGAGCTCGAGCTGCACGAGCGGCGGCAACAACGCGCCGACCTCGGCCACGACACGGCGTTCGTCGTCGGTGGTCCAGCCTTCGGGGACGGCGAAGTAGACGCCGTCGGTGTCGGCCTCGAGGAGCGTGACGCCGCGCGCGGCGAGCTCGTTGCACATGAGGGCGAGCGTCTCGCGACCGTGGCGCGTGACCTCGTTGGCCGCGTGGACGTCGGAGAACCGCGTGAGGCCGCCCGCGCCGAGGTACCCGTAGGCCGAGTTGACGACCAGCTTCATCGCCGCCGACATCGCTTCGTGCGTGTGCCGCTCGGCGGAACCCGCAGGCGCGAGCTTCGCGGCGGCCTTCGCGGCGAGGCGCTGCTCGACGAGCCGATCGACGAGCGCGAGCATGACGCCGAGCCGATCGCGCGCGGGGCCGATCCGGAACTCGCGCATCAGCGACGGATACAGGCTCGCGACGTCGGCCTTCACCACGCGCCGCGCAACGCCCGCTGCGTAGAGGTGGAGCGCGGCGCCCGAGTGCTCCGTTCCGTCGCCCGGTGCGTGTGCCGGCAGCGCTTCGTTCGCGCGGAGGTACGCGCGCACGAGCAGCGGATCGATCACGCCCGTCGCCGGACCCGCATCGGCGAGCCGCTCGTATCGGCGGGGCGCCATCTGCGCGAGCGCGAACGCGGCGCCGCCGAGCAGCCGCGAGATCTGCGCGACCTCCTCGACATCGGCGCGTGCGTAGCGGCGAACGCGATCCGGGTCGATCCCATAGACCGCGTGGATCCGATCTCCACTGATGTGCTCGCGATCGGCGCCCGCCACGCCGAGGTGCTTCGCGACGCCCTTGAGGCCGTGCCCGCCGAGCTCGCGCGTCGAGAAGTCGTACCGCAACACGGCGTCGAGCGTGTCGATCAGCTCGCGACCCGGCGCGATGAACCGCACCTTTCGATCATCACCGATCGCGACGCCGCGCCGCGCACCGCGCTGGCGAAGGCCGTGGCCGATGCGGCCCAGCGCGAGCGGGACGCCGAGCAGCTGCGCGCGGCGATCGAGGAACGGCAGATCGAAGCCGTGCAGGTTGTGGTTCTCGATGACATCTGGGTCGGCGGCGCGCACGTGGTCGACGAGCGCCCGGATCAGCGCGGCCTCGTCGTCGTTCTCGAGCATCTCGACAGCGCCGGTGTGATCGCGGACCGCGATCAGAAAGATCCGATCGTGCTGCGGATCGAGGCCGGTCGTCTCGAGATCGATCTGCATGCGCCGCACGTCATCGAACCGCATGCCGCGGAAGTACGTCCGCCCCGACGCGACGAGGTACTGCTCCTCGGGCGGCAGCACGAGCGCCTCGTCTCGCGAGAATCCGAGAGCGCGCATGTCGTCGGCGCGGACGACGTAGCGCAGCTCGCCCGGCCCCTCGAGCTCGCGCGTGGTCCGGGGATCGCGGCTCCGCGAGAGCACCCAGGGCCGAAACCGGGTGGTCTCGTGGACCAGCGCGCCACTGACCCGCCGCCAGACATGCACCAGGCCATCGCCCTCGGCCCACACGGAGACGATGCCGGGCGTGGGATCCCAGCCCCAGAGCCATTCATCGCCGTTCCGCTCCTGGGGCACCCACGCCTTGCTACCACACATGCTAAGAACCGGCCGCTGTGTCCCTAGTCGTGCTCGACGAAGTCACGCTGTTCTTCGCCGATCGGATGATCCTCGATGCGGCGTCGCTGCGGCTCGGCCATGGCGACAAGGTCGGACTCATCGGCCCGAACGGCTCGGGCAAGACCACGCTGCTGAAGATCATCGCCGGCGATCAAGAGGTCGACGACGGCAGGGTCGCGCGCGCGAATGGCGTGCGCATCGGCTGGCTGCCACAAGAAATCTCGGTCGCGGGCGGGCGCTCGCTGATCGACATGATCCTGTCGTCGGTGCCCGGCCGCAAGGAGCTCGACGCGCGGCTCGCATCCGCCGAGATCGAGCTCGAGACCGCGACGAAAGACGGCGCTGCCGACGAGGCGACGCTCCTCGAGCTCGCCGCGGACGTCGCCGAGCTCCACGAGCGCATCGATCACTTCGAGCGCTTCTTCGGCGAGCACGAAGCGCTCGCGATCCTCGCGGGCCTCGGCTTTGGCCCGGGCGACGAGCAGCGCGACATCGGCGAATTGTCGGGCGGCTGGAAGATGCGCGGCGTGCTCGCGGGCCTCTTGTTCCAGCGTCCGGACGTGCTGCTGCTCGACGAGCCGACGAACCACCTCGACATGCCATCGGTCGGTTGGTTCTCGAGCTTCCTCAAGCAGTACAAGGGCTGCTTCGTCTTGATCTCGCACGATCGCGACTTCCTCAACGAGCAGATCGATCGCGTCGTCAGCCTCGAGCTCGAAGGCGTGCGCAGCTATCCCGGCAACTACGACAAGTACCTCACGCAGCGCGCGGAGGAAGAGACGATCCTCGCCGGCCGCGCGAAAAATCTAAAAGCCGAGCGCGAGCGGCTCACCGTGTTCATCAACCGCTTCCGTGCGCAGGCGAACAAGGCGAAGGCCGTGCAGTCGCGCGTGAAGATGCTCGAGAAGATGGACGACGTCGAGCTCTACGCGAAGCGCAACACGATGCGGTTCTCGTTCCCACCGACGGAGCGCACCGTCGCGGACGTGATTCGCGTCGAGGGCCTGAGGAAAGCGTACGGCTCGCACGTCGTGTTTCCCGGCATCGATCTCACCGTTCGCCGCGGCGAGAAGATCGGCATCATCGGCGTCAACGGCGCGGGCAAGACGACGCTGCTCCGCATCCTCGCGGCCGAGCTGCCGCACGATGGCGGCAACATCCGGATCGGCAACGGCGTCGAGGTCGGCTACTACGCGCAGCACCACGCCGACACGCTCGACCTCACCGCGACGGTGTACGAGGTCGTGCAGCGCAAGTCGCCCGACACGCCGCCGGCACGCGTACGCTCGATCCTCGGCGCGTTCATGTTCTCGGGCGACGACGTAGACAAGCCGATCAAGGTGCTCTCGGGCGGCGAGAAGGCCCGCGTCGCGCTCGCGCGGCTGCTCGTCAAGCCCGGCAACTTGCTCCTGATGGACGAACCGACGAACCACCTCGATCTCCAGTCATCGGAGGCACTCGCCGGCTCGCTCAAGACGTTCGACGGCACGCTCGTGTTCGTCAGCCACAACCGCTCGCTGATCCGCACGCTCGCCGACCGGATCTGGAACGTCGAGGACGGCAAGGTCGAGACCTATCCCGGCTCGCTCGACGAATATCTCTACTCGATGGCGCTGCGCCGCCAGGCCGTCGCCGCTGCCGACGCCGGCACCGCGATGCGCGATCCCCGCGGCGCCGTGATGCCGAAGGGCGCGATCTCGCGTGATGACGAAAAGCAGCGCAAGCGGCGCGAGGCCGAGAACAGGCAGAAGCGCAGCACGAAGCTCGGCCCGCTCGAGAAGCTCGTCGGCCAGCTCGAGGAACGGATCTCGGTCCTCGAATCCGAGCAGAAGGCGCGCTCTGCGGAGCTCTCGGACCCGAGCGTCTACGACGACGCAGCGCGCCGCAACAAGCTCCTGTCGGACTATCAGTCGTCGGCTGACAAGCTCGAGGAGCTGACGGTGCGTTGGGAGAAATCGATGGCCGAGCTCGAAGCAGCGAAAGCTGCGTTTGCCGCCGAGGAGTGACGCGCGAGCTGTTGTAAGCTGCGCTCGTGGATCTCAGCGGTCAACTGATCGACGGCAAGTACCAGCTGGTACGGATCTGCGGCGAAGGCGGCATGGCGACGGTCTACAAGGCCGTCGTGCGCGGCGCCGCCGGCTTCCAGCGCCCGGTCGCGATCAAACACATCAAGCCCGAGTACCGCGCGATCAAGAACTACATCGACATGTTCATCGAGGAGGCGCGCGTCGGCGCCGAGCTCGCGCATCCGAACATCGTCCAGGTTCACGACTTCTGCAGCGAGGGCGGCTCGTACTACCTCGTGATGGAGTGGGTCGAAGGCGTCGACCTCGGCGCGCTCATCAAGTTCTACCGCGACAACGGTCAGCTCGTGCCGTGGCCACTCGCCGTCGCGATCGGCATCGGCACGCTGCGCGGCCTCGGCGCTGCGCACGGTCGCGTCACCGAGAACGGTCAGCCCGCGCCGGTGATCCATCGCGATATCTCGCCGCACAACGTGCTCGTCGGGATCAACGGCGTCGTCAAGCTCTCGGACTTCGGCCTCGCGAAGGCGCGCGATCGCGCAGCGAGCATGACCGCGCCCGGCACCGTGAAGGGCAAGCTCTCGTACCTCGCGCCCGAGGTCACCTTCGGCAAGCCGAACTCGGTGCAGAGCGATCTGTTCGGCGTCGGCAGCGTGCTGTGGGAGACGCTCACGAGCGAGCGCCTGTTCGACGGCAAGACCGACATCGAGATCTTCAAGAAGATCCGCCTGTGCAAGGTCCCGCTGCTAACGGAGTATCGCGAGGACTTGCCGGCATCGCTGATCGCCGTGCTCGACATCGCGCTCACCGCGGATCCCGCACATCGCTACGCGAGCGCCGACGAGTTCGCCCAGGCGCTCGGCCAGGTGATGAAGCAAGCGGTCGGCGTCAACCCGGCAAGCGCACTCGGCGCCGCCGTCTCGGCCGCGCGCAGCGTCGATCCGACTGCCTCGATGAACCAGATGCCGACGCAGGACAACGTCGTCGACGATTCGCTCGTCACCACCGCGCAGCACGAGCGACCGAAGCGCGACAGCGTCGACGTCGAGTTCTCGACGGCCGAAGCGAACGTCGATCCGATCGAGCTGACGAAGAAGAAGTAGTGGTCTGCGGGTGTCACGCCGGCGCGAGCTCGTCTTCGTCTACAACGCCGAGAGTGGGCTCTGGAACGGCATGTTCGACGCCGCGCACAAGCTCGTTTCGCCGTCGACATATGCCTGCAGTCTTTGCGCGTTGACCTACGGCGCGGTGTCCATGAAGCGTGCATGGGCGAGCTTCGTGAAGACACTGCCGCACGCCGTTCGCTTCGCGTACCGCGACCAGCTGCGGCACGAGGGTGTGCAGTTGCCTGCGCTACCAGCGCTCCTCGAGCGAACGCCCGAGGGTTGGGTGACGCTGCTGACGAAGCCCCAGATCGATGCCTGTTCCGATCTCGACGCGCTGGTGAAGCGCGTCCGCGAGGTGCTCGCGTGATCTCGGCGGTGATCCCATGCTGGAACGAGGCGGCCGAGATCGGTGCGGCGGTCGCCGCGGCGCGAATGGTCGCGGACGAGGTGGTCGTCGTCGATGGCGGCAGCACCGACGAGACGGTCGCACGGGCCGCGGGTGCAACGATTGTCAGCGCCACGCGCGGTCGTGGGCCTCAGCTCGCGGCCGGTGCCGCGGCGGCACGCGGTGACGTGCTGCTGTTCCTCCACGCCGATGCGCGGCTGCCTCCCGGCGCGCGCGGGGCGATCGAACGCGCGCTCGCCGACCCCGATGTCGCCGGCGGAAACTTTCGCCTGCGGTTCGCGTCGAGCAGCGCCTGGGCCTGGGTGTTCGCGCGCGTCAACCACGAGCGGCGCCGCTGGCTGCGCATCTACTACGGCGACTCCGGGCTGTTCGTTCGGCGGACGGTCTACGACGCGCTGGGCGGCTTTCGGTCGCTACCGATCATGGAGGACCACGACTTCGTGCGCCGTCTCGAACGCACCTCGCGCACGGTGTACGTCGACGACATCGCGATCATCGCGAGCGCGCGCCGCTTCGCTGAACGCCCGCTCCGCACGCTCGCGATCTGGACTGCGATCCAGACGCTCGCGTCCGCGGGTGTCGCGCCGGCACGGCTCGCGCGGCTCTACGCGGACCTGCGCTGAAGCTGAACCCGGTTGATGTGGTCGGCGGCCGCCGGCTTCTCGGTTTGATCCCGAGAAGTGCAGGGTCATTTCGAGCCGCGGGTATCGACGTCTTGCGGCGTTCTTCTGGGCTCGGACAGATCGACGGGCACCCAGTCCCAGCGGGGACTGAGCGCCACTGCACTCTCGACGTCGTCGTCGCGCTGCCACGTGAACTGGAGATCCGGCGCGCGTCCAGATCGACAGCTGTCCGGAAGAGCGGATCATTTCGATCGATTGCGCCATCTGGTCGGCATTGCGCTAGTCGCGGACCTTCTTGCCTTCGCCGCGGCGATAGCGAATCCGCGCATCGCGATTGAGATCGGTGTCGTGCTGCACGCGTGGTGACGAGCCTGCCGGTGCACGGCCGATCGCCATGCGCGCGTGCCGCCACGCGAGCTTGACGTCTGCCCAGCGATGCCCGGGTGCTTCGTAGCCGTACGCGCGAAACTCGCCGGGTTGGACCTTGCCCTTGGCGACGACGTGCTCGACGAACGCTTCGGTCCATTGATCGAATGCGCGCACGTGCTCGACGTTGGCCACCATGTGCTCGGCCTGCATGTCGCTGTACGACTTGCCCTGGCCCATGTACGCGTGACGCCACAGCGGATCGGGGACCTCGATGCCTCCGTAGCGGCACTGCCAGACCAGCGGCGCGTAGCAACGACGATCGTCTTCCATCTCCTTGTCGGGGTCGAAGTACGCCTTGTGGCGCACGAGGCGAGGGCGGCCATCCTCCCCGATCTCGTCGCCGCCGCCGTCGCCGTACGAGAAGAACGCGGCGGTGCGGCCCTCGAGGTGATTCTGCGACAGCTGCTTGAACTCGTCGGTCTTCTCGAACGCGATCGCCTTCTCGGGGTTCTTGTGCTCGATCAGGTCCTCGCGCGGATTGCCACCGTTCGCGCAGACGAGCCGATCGAATAGCAGCTTGAGGTTGCTCGATGGCGCATACCAGTTGACCGGCCCGATGATCGCCCAGGCGTCGGCGAGATCGAGCCGCGCGTACATGTCGAGGTCCCACATGAGGTCGGGCTCGTCGGTGTTGTCGGGCTCGTAGCAGTTGCACGGCCACACGCAGAGCGCCATCGACGTCGAGACGCATGCGTTGCAGCTCTGGATGCGCGCCCGTCCGAACACGTTGCCGAGATCCTCGACATCGATCTCCCAGTCTTCGGGCAACCGATCCGCCATCCGGTACATCAGCGTTCGCGCCTTCGAGTCGACGCCCGGGCAGTTGTACTGCCGTCGGTTCGATCCGGCGATCACGAGCACGCGGAGCGGGCGCTCCGCCGTCGGGCGGCGGCCATTGTCGTCGTCTGGCTTCATCGCGCGACTCCGAGTCGGCGCGCGAGGATCGGTGCGAGACGCTCTCGCGCCGCGCCGGAGATGTGCTGGATCGGCGTGACGAGCGCGCGGTCGAGGACCGTGCGGCACGTGCACCGCGCGGGCGGCAGCTCCGCAATCGCGGCGACCACGATCGCACGGGCGCTCTCGATATTCGCGCGCAGCACCGCGAGCGCGTCGACGGCCTCGACGCCGGCGTGCGGCCGCCAGGAGTCGTAGTCGGTGGGCAACGTCAGCGTCACGTAACAGAGCTCGGCTTCGCGTGCGATACGCGCCTCGGGCAAGTTCGTCATCCCGACGACATCGGCACCCCAGCTGCGATAGAGCTCGGACTCCGCGCGCGTCGAGAACTGCGGGCCCTCGATGCACACGTACGTTCCGTCATGAACGTTCGCGCCATGCGCGCGTGCGATGCGCCCCAGGTGCGTCGCGAGGTCATCACAGATGGGATCCGCCAAGCTGACGTGCGCGACCACGCCGCCGCCGAACAGCGTCGATGGTCGCCCGTTCGTGCGATCGATCAGTTGCCGCGGTAACACCACATCGCCGGGTGCGATGTGCTCGCGCAACGAACCGACCGCGGACACCGAGATCACGCGCTCGACCCCCGCTTGCTTGAGCGCCCAGATGTTCGCGCGCGCATCGATCTCCGAGGGCAACAGCCCATGCGTCGAACCGTGGCGCGGCAAGAACACGATGCGATGACCCGCGATCACGCCGAACGTCAGCGGACCCGACGGTGGACCGAACGGCGTCTCGAGCTCTCGCACCTCACGCGGCTCCGAGGGCGCCGTGTAGAACCCGCTTCCGCCGATGATTCCAACTGTCGCAGTCATTCCGCCTCCGGTGGCACACCCGCTGCACAGACGGGCAGGCATGTCGACAACCACTGCTCCCGATGCGAAGGCCGCGCCACGCGCCTGTCAGCACTACTACGACGCGAGCGACCTCTCTCGGTTCGGTGATGTTGGCAAGAATGCGGGCGACCTCGCGGAGAAGTTCTTCGCCTGGTACGGCGCGGTGTTCGCGGACGGCGCGCTGTCGATGCGCGAGAAGTCGCTGATCGCGCTCGGGGTCGCACACGCCGTCCAGTGCCCGTATTGCATCGATGCCTACAGCAAGGACGCACTGGCCAAAGGGGCAGATCTCGATCAGATGACCGAGGCGGTCCACGTCGCCGCGGCGATCCGCGGGGGTGCATCTCTCGTGCACGGCGTCCAGATGCGCGGCCACGTCGAGAAGATCGGGATGTGATCGTGCCGCGACTACTACCGACGCTGGACCGCCGGCGTGCACCACTCGCCGCACCGGCCGCCCAGCGCGCTCGCCTGGCAGCGCTCCCGCTCGCGCGCTCGTTCGACGACTGCCTCGGCAGCACGCTGCGCGCGACCGGCATCGACGTCCTGCAGATCAACGTCGGCAAGCGCTGCAACCAGACCTGCCGCCACTGCCACGTCGATGCGGGTCCCGACCGTCGCGAGATGATGTCGCGCGCCGTGATGGAGGATTGCCTCGCGGTCCTCGATCGCGTGCCGATCTCGACGGTGGACATCACCGGTGGCGCGCCCGAGATGCACCCTTCGTTTCGGTGGTTCGTGCGCGAAGTCCACGCCCGCGGGCGCCGCATCATCGACCGCTGCAACCTCACGATCCTCGAGACCTGGCCGATGCGCGACCTGCCGGCGCTGTTTGCCGAGCTCGGCATCGAGGTCGTGTGCTCGCTACCGCACTATCGCGCGCCGAGTACCGACGCGCAGCGGGGCGACGGGGTCTTCGCGGAGTCGATCGCCGCGCTCCGCCGGCTCAACGAAGTCGGCTACGGTGCCGGCGATCCCGCGCGCCGGCTCGTCCTCGTCACCAATCCCGTCGGCGCGTACTTGCCCGCAAAGCAACGCTCGCTCGAGCGCGAGTGGAAGCGCGAGCTGGCCCGGCTGCACGGCGTCACGTTCGACGCCCTGTACAGCATCACGAACATGCCGATCAGCCGCTACCTAGAGTGGCTCGAGAGCACGAACAATCTCGAGGCGTACATGACGATGCTCGTCGGCGCCTTCAACTCCGCCACCGTCGACGGGCTGATGTGCCGCACGACGCTGTCGGTCGCATGGGATGGCACGCTCCACGATTGCGACTTCAATCAGATGCTCGGCATGCCCGTCCACGGTCCGCAGCACATCCGCGACTTCGACGCGACCGCGCTGGCGCACCGCGAGATCGCGACCGATCGTCACTGCTTCGGATGCACCGCCGGCGCGGGCTCGAGCTGCGGAGGCGCGACGACATGAAGCGCCTGATGGTGGCAGCGAGCGCCGAGGCACGTGGGCGGCGTGCACGCGAGCGTGGAAGCGCGGTCGGCGACGAGCCTTCGAGCGAACCATTCGCACGCGACGTTGCGCGTGGCGCAACGATCTGCGTGTTCGCAAAGCCACCGCGCGCAGGGACCGTGAAGACGCGCCTCGCATCCGCGATCGGCTCGGTGGCTGCCGCCGAGCTCGCTCGTGCGTTCCTCCTCGACACCTGGCGCACGATCGAGCGGCGCGCCTGGGCGCGGCCGATCCTCGCCACCACCGACTTCGACAGTGGCCTACCGGCACCACCGAGCTCGGTGTGGCTGCAAGGAGATGGCGATCTCGGCGACCGTCTCGAGCGCATCCTCGTGCGCGCGCTACGCGACAGCGCGATCGCGATCGCGATCGGCGCCGACTCTCCGGGGCTGCCTGCGCCGCTGCTCGACGACGCACGCGCTGCACTCTCGACGCACGATGCGGTGGTTGGCCCGGCCGTTGACGGTGGCTTCTATCTGCTGGGGCTCAGGCGCTGCCCACCGGACCTGTTCGCGAACATCCCGTGGAGCACACCCGCGACGTGCGAGCGTACGATCGCAGGTTTGCGCCGTGCAGGACTGCGCGTCGCACAGATCGCGCCGTGGTTCGACGTCGACACCGTGGAAGACCTCGCGCGGCTCCGCCGGCTCCTCGCGACCCACGAGGTGGAGGCGCCCGAGACCGCGCGCGTGCTCAGCTCGAAGTTTCGACGGCCTTGACCTGAAAGACGGAGCGATCGTCGAGGCGCATCGCCGTCAGGGTCTTTCCCCAGACGCAACCCGTATCGAGACCGACGTGGCGCGGTCCGATGTCGAGGCCGAGCGCTGCCCAGTGACCGAACACCGCGGTGTGCGTCGCCCACGCGCGCTCGGGAAACGCGAACCACGGGACGCAGCCGGCGGGCGCTTGCGACGGTGGGCCGTCGAAGTCGGGCTCGAGGCGACCGTCGGGCTTGAGCGTTCGCGCGCGCACGAGGTAGCCGAGGATCGAGCGCCAGCGATCGCCGCCGCCGAGGCGCGCGTCCCAGCGCGGCGGCGAGCCGTGCAGCTGCGTGAGAAACGCGCGCCACGACGGGCCCGCGAGCTCGTGCTCGATCTCCGCGGCGCGGGCCCGCGTGTCTTGCACCGTCCACTGCGGATGGATGCCGGCGTGCACCATGACGTATTCGCCGTCGACGTGCGCGAGCGAGCGGCGGCGCAGCCAGTCGACGAGCCGGTCGCGGTCCTTCGCCGCCAACAGCTCGTCGAGCGTGTCGCGCTTCTTCTCGCCGGAGGCGCCCGCCGCGCGCGCGAGGAAGTGGAGGTCGTGATTGCCGAGGACGACGGTGACGTGCTGCTCGTGCTGCAGCGCCCAGCGCATCATGTCGAGCGAGCGCGGGCCGCGATTCACCAGATCGCCGACGAACCACAGCTGATCGCGGCCCGGTGAGAAGTCGATGAGCGCGAGCAGGCGCTGGAGGCTCGCGAAGCAGCCCTGGACATCTCCGATCGCGTAGCGCGCCACGTCTCAGGCTACAGCGCGATGCGCGTCGTGACGAAGCCCGTGCGACAGGAACCGATCTCCAGCTCGAGCGCGCCCGTGCCTTTCACGAGATAAGTTGCCCAGGCGGAGTTCGTGTTGCCGCGTGTGCCCGGGTACGCAGGAAGATTCTGACCCGTGTGTAACCCGTGGCCCCAACCATCGAGGTGGCCGAGCGTCTGGTACGCGGAGCCCGGATCGACGAGCTCGCAGCCATCGACCTTCGCCTTCGCGTAGAGCGGCTCGTTGAAGTCGAGCTTCTTCGCCGACGGGATGCCGTACGTGCCGAGGTAGCCGTCGTTCGTGATGCGGACCTCGACGCGCGTGACGCCGCCGGGCAGATGCTGGCGCGCCACGTGCGCGATGCGAACACGCGGCACCATCGCGGCGACGCGCAAGAACACGTTCGCCTGCGTCGCGCAGACGGTGCCGAGCTCGTGCAGCGGCGGGTTCCAGATGCCGATGCGCGGATCGACGCCGCCGAGCTCGAGCGGTCCGAGCTGCGGATGATCGAACGGTTGCCACTTCGGGAAGCAGCGGCCTTCGTTCTCGTCGCGATCCCACCACGCGAGCTTGACGAGGTCCGAGCGCGTGACCCGCTGGTAGTAGTCGACGAACTTCTTCGGCCGTTCCATGCCGAGGCGCTTGAACAGGTCCCACAGCTCGATCACGTATGCGAGCGCGCCGCGCTGGTGATACGCGTATTCGGTGAGGTCACCGTAGAGCGGCTTCTCGGGCTCGTAGAGGAACTCGTCGTAGCCCGACACCGTCGGATACCCGGTGTGCTCGGTCATCCACGCTTCGAGCTGACGGAAGATCGCGAGGTCCTCGGGATCCATCTTCGAGTCGGGCGCGGCGCCGAGCGGACGGATCAGCACGCCGCCGAACGTGTGGAGATCGAGCCACGCGAAGATCTCCGGGTGCTCGCTCGCGAACTCCATCACGCCGCGCGACTCGGGCTCGCTGCCCGCGAACGCACCCGCGCCGACCTGCTCGTGGGTCGGTGCCCACTGGTACGGGAAGTTGCGATTGAGATCGATCGGGTTGTCGCCGAGGAAGAACGGCGACGGCACGCGCTTGCCGTCCCAGTGCTCGATCGTGCCCTCTGGATAGAGCTTGTAGAACGGACCGTCGTCCTCGAGCGTGCGCTCGACGAGCAGGCCGGGAAACTCCCGCGCCTCGACGAGCTCGCCACCGGGGTCGAGGACGCGCATCGCGAGCACGCGGCCGTCGCCGTCGAGATCGCCGAGCTGCCAGCGCGGCTGTCCACGTTCGGCGCGCTTGTCACGCGGCACGCTCCGGACGACGCGCCCGCTCGAGAGGACGCACTCGGCGCCGTCGGGCGTGACCCGCGGCACGATGTAGAACAGGACGTCACGCAGCCGGTCCATCAGCGGGCCGGGCAGGTCGAACGACTCGGGCTCGAGGTGGATGCGCAGCGCGTCCTCGGCGATCGACAGCGCGACGCTCGACCCCGCGAGCTCCGCCGCGTGCAAGTTGCCGTTGACCCACACGGCCGGGCGCACGCGGTCCGGCTCGGCACCGACGGCAAACAGCCACACATCCCGCCCCTCCGGAGTCTTGGCGATCGACCGGACCCGGCAAAGATGGGGATAGGCCTCGGCCCACTGATGCAACTGACCGGTCAGTCGGGTGTAGTCGAGGTACGCGTTTCGGAAGCCAAACGACAGCGCCGCGATGCTCGCCATGGTGACCGACGTTACACCGAGGGATTAGTCCGGTGATGCCAGCCGTAGGATGACCGTCATACTGAGGTGAACATGCAATTGCCGCAGGCACGCATCGTCAAGCAGGGTGGTCAGCACTTCGCGCCCCCACCACCACCAGCGCGCGCGCGTCGCCCCAACGACGTGAAGGAGCAGTTCCGCGAGGCCGCGGAGCTCGCGGTCGGCATGTGGCCGCTGATCGCGGTGATGCTGCTGATGGTCGGTCTGCTGATCTCCGCGACGTACTGGTCGGCGCCTTGATCTGAAATTCGACTTCGCGCTTCCGCTTCCCTATTCACTATTTCTGGGATGGCTATTTCTGGGATGGCGCGCAGATGAACGGCGACGCGGCCGGTCCGCAAGAACCGGGCGATTCGGCGAGCAAACCGCCGCGATCGAATAGGGAATAGTGAAGCGGAACCGGAACCGGAACCGAGAACCGGATCGGTACTTAGTCTTTTCGGACTTGCGACGTATCGATCTCGCGCTCTGACTGCCGCAGCGTCCGCGGCAAGTCGAGCAGCTTCTCCGTCGGCGAGCCGACGAGCATCGCGGGGCTCATGTTCGTCAGGCCCCACGGCTCGATCGTGCCGGCGGTGACTGCGAACGCGCCGTTGTCGATCCGACCGACGACGCCGAAGCCCGAGCGCATCGGCACGCGCGCCGTCTCGATCACGAGGTCGGGCAGGTGCGAGACGTCGATCTCGATGAGTCCTTGCTCGCACGTGAGCACGAGCCGGTACTGCAGCACGCGGCGCTCGAGGAGCAGGATGTTGCCCATCTCCGAGGTGAAGACTTCTTGCCAGCCGTCGGTCGGCGAGCCGTTCTGCGAGAGCGACTGGAAGTCGAGGTAGAACAGGCGGCGATCGTCGATCTTGCGCGCGATGATTCCGCCCGTCGTCACGACGCAGTCGAGGAACCCCATCGCGTGCAGGTCGGTCACGGCGGAGAGGTGATCGACGGTCCACCAGGAGCCGGGCACGTGCGGCGTGCAGCCGAGGAACACGTTCTTCGCGGAGCTGCCCTTGAGCCACTCCGAAAGCGCACACGCGACCTCGGGTGCGCTGCCCGTATCACCGAGCCGGCGATCGCCGTTCCAGAGCACCGTGTCGCCCGGCAGACGATGCACCGCATCGAAGTGGAAGACGCGCTGTCCCTCCCAAGGAGGCACGAGCGAGAGCTTGTCGCCGACACGAATGCTCGTGATCGCGTCGAAGTCTTCAGGCACGGCGATGTTGGTCTCGCCGCGCGGATCGAGCGCGACGAACAGCAGGCCGCGCGGCGTCAGCCCCTGCTTGCGGAGCTCCTTCAGCCCCAGGATGACCGCCGCCGGGTCTCGATAATGATAGACGCGGGTGGCGAACATCGGCGCCACGGACCCTATCACAGCAGTACACCGCGCAAGATCAAGTTCGCGATGGCGAAGTAGATGAGGATGCCGCTGACGTCGACGAGCGTGGCGACGAACGGCGCCGAAGCGCTCGCGGGGTCGGCGCCGAACTTGCGCAGGATGAAGGGCAACATCGAGCCAGCGAGCGTGCCGGCGAGCGTGCAGCCGATGACGGAGAACCCGCACGTCAGGCCGATCAACACGAAGTGCTCGCCGTAGCTGCCGGCCACGCCCCACACGAGGACGCGGATCGTGGCGACGAGCCCGAGCACGCCGCCGAGCATGATGCCGAGACCGAGCTCGCGGCGCAGGACGAGGTACCAGTCCGCCGCGCGGACCTCGCCGAGCGCCATCGCGCGAATCATCAGCGTCGAGGCCTGCGAGCCCGAGTTGCCGCCCGTCGAGATGATCATCGGGATGAACAGCGCGAGCAGCGGCTCCTTCTCGATCTGCCCGGCGAATGCGCCCATCGCGCTCGCGGTCAGCGTCGAGCCGACGAGCAGGATCACGAGCCAGAGTCCGCGCTTCCAGAGCATCTCGCGCCGGCTCGATTGGAGGTACGGCACCTCGAGGGCGGCCATACCGCCGAACTTCTGGGCGTCCTCCGTCGCTTCTTCTTGCACGACGTCGACGATGTCATCGACGGTGACGATACCTTTCATGCGCCCGTCGGCATCGACGACGGGGATCACGTTGAGGTCGTGCTCCGCGAAGATGCGCGACACCGTCTCCTGATCCGTTTCGTCCGAAACGCGGACGACGTCGGTCTCCATGATCTCGGCGACGATCTTGCCCGGATCCGCGGCGAACAGCTCGCGGAACGAGACCACGCCGAGCAGGCGATTTTCGGGATCGACGACGTACGCGGTGTAGATCGTCTCGAGCTTCGCCTGCGCTTGCCGTCGCAGGAACGCGACTGCTTCGTCCGCCGTCATCTGCGGGCGCAGTCGCGCATAACGCGTCGACATGAGACCGCCGGCCTCGTCCTCCGCGTACGCGAGCAGCGCGTTGACTTCCTTGCGCGTCGGAACGTCGAGGAGCGCCATCAGCGTCGGGCGCTGGTCCTCGCGAACCGCCTGGATCACGTCGGCGACGTCATCGGGCTCGAGCATGCGCATCCACTGCCGGCGCTGGCCCGGCCGGAAGTGCAGCAGGAGAGCGGACTGATCTTGCGAGGACAGCGCGATGAAGAACTCCTCGGCATCCTCGCGCGGCAACACGCGCAGACCGTCGCTGCGCTCCTCGAGATCGAGCAGTGGCCACGCATCGCGCAGCTCTTCGTCGGTGAGGGCGTCGTCGTCCTCGACCTTGATCGGGATGATCTTGCCGGTCTGGCGATCGAGCGGACCGCTCGGCAGGATGTCGGGGAGCTCGCTGAGCTCGACGACCTCGGAATCATCGCCGCGCTGCTCGGCGATCGCGCGAATCTCCGCGGCGACCTTCTGCGCCTCCTCGGGAGGCAGCACCGTGATCTCGCCGGTGTCGGGCGACGCCGGAATGATCGCTTCCGGCACTCCGTCATCAGGCGAGGACATCTGGTGTCACCCTGCCAAAACGCCGGCCCAATCGCTAGTCCCCGATCCCTGTACGATTAGAATGCGTGAATGCCGATGCGAGCACTCGCCCTCGTCGCATGTCTCGCCGCCGCATCATCGGCGCGCGCAGAAACGCCCGCGGAGGCGAAGTCGCTGATGCAGGACTATTTCGACGGCGAAAAGACGGGCGGGTACGTGCTCGTCGGAATGGGCATCGCCGGCATCGCGACCGGCACGTTCTTCCTGAAGGCGCACTGCAAGATTCGTCAGGGGATGTCTTATCCGCTACTCGCTGTCGGCACGCTGCACGTCCTCGCGGGCGTCTACATCGGCATCGCATCGGATGGCCGCATCGACGACTTCGGCAAGGAGATCGATCGCGACGGGCAAGCCTGGACGGTGCGCGAGCGCGAGCGCATGGACGGCGTGCAGACGCAGTTCACGGTGCTGAAGCTCGTAGAGGTAGGCCTCATCGCCGGCGGAGCCGGGCTTGCCTACTACGGCTACAAGAAGCGGCACCTGCGGCTGGCGGGCGCGGGCATCGGAATCGCGATCGAAGCGGCCGCGACGCTGCTGTTCGATATCTGGGCGTCCCGCCGCGCCGACGATTATCGCGACAAGCTGGGCAACCTGGAGATCCTCTCACCGCGTCTAAGGCTTGCGTTTTGACCGCGCGATTTCACCCAGCTCTGTCTCACTTCGGTTACACGACGGTGACCAGTCCTGTGCGGCGCGAAAGACGGTAGACTCGGCCGATGTTATTCCCACGCATCCTCCTGATCGCGATCATCGCGGCGAGCTCCGCATGCTCGGGAGCTGCGCCGGAGTGGACCGAGCCCACGCGGCATTCGCTGCTCGTCGGGCCCTACGTGATGCTGGTCGGCACGAGCGACGCCTTGGTCGCATTCCGCCACTTCGGCCGTGTGTCAGCCGTCGTGGAATGGGAGAGCGCGAAGGGCCGCGGCAGCGTGCCCGCGGCGCGCGAGGGAGACTTGTATTCGGCCTTGCTGCGCGATCTACCGCCCGGCGAAGACGTCACGTATCGCGTGATGATCGAGGGGACCGAGGTCGCGCGCGGGTCGTGCCGCGGGCAGCGCCGCGTCGATCAGCCGAAGTTCCGGTTCGCGGCGTTCGGCGACACGCGCACGAATCATCAAGTTCACCGCGCGGTCGTCGAGAGGCTCGTGCAAGAGGACATCGACTTCTTCCTGCACACCGGTGACATGGTCGACCGCGGCGGCAAGCCCGAGCACTGGACGACGTTCTTCCAGATCGAGCGCGAGCTGATGGCGAAGGCACCGATCGTGCCGGCGGTCGGCAACCACGATCTCGGAAATCGCGGCTACTACGAGCGCTACTTCTTTCTCGACAAGTGGAGCAACGGGCGCAGCTACTTCGTCACGGACTGGGGAAACCTCCGCGTCATCTCGCTCGACATCACCATCATCTGCGAGCGCCGGTGCCAGCAGTACCGCAGTGTCGAGCGCGCACTCGCTGAAGGCGCGGCGGCCAACAAGCTGATGGTGATGTTCCTCCATCACCCGCCGTATTCGTCGGGCGCGCACGGGTCGGACCTCACGCTCCGCGAGGTCATCGGATCGCTCGCGAAGAAGTACGGCGTCGAGCTGGTGATCACCGGCCACGACCACCACTACGAACGCACGAAGCCGGTCGACGGCACGACCTTCATCGTCAGCGGCTCCGCGGGGGCGCCGGTGCGGCCGGTGCTGCCGAGCGAGTTCACCGCCGAGGCGCGCACCGAGCCACACTACGTGCTCGTCGATGTCGACGCCGAGCACCTCGCTCTGCGTGCGATCAACCTGCGCGGGGAAGTCTTCGACGACGCCTTGATCCCGGCAAACCCACCCAGATCCGCGCAGTGACCCGCAGTACCCTCGCGATCATCCTGGTCTCCGCGCTCGCGACGATCGTCCACGCGCAGGTCGAACCGCCTCCGCCGACGCCGCCAGCGCCAGCGCCAGCGCCAGCGCCAGCGCCGACGCCGCCAGCGCCGACGCCCACGCCGCCGCCGAGCGAGGAAGCGCCACCGCCAGCGCCGACGACGCCCCCGCCGATCGAGGAAGCGCCACCGCCAGCGCCGACGACGCCCGCGCCGATCGAGCAAGCGCCACCGCCGACGCCGGCGCGCGAGGCGATCACCGCGGAAGACGCGACCACGGCTGCTGCGTGGCGACCGAGGTACCGCTTCGAGCTGCACTGGCGAATCATGATGCTACCGGAGCGCGCGGTCGAGCTCGCGCTCCTGCCGGTCACGCTGTTCGTCGGTGCCGTGGAAGAGTACCGGCTCGACGAGCGGCTCAAGGACTTGTTGACGCTCCAAGACGGTCGCATCAAGCTCTCGCCGCGTTTCAAGTTCAGCCTCGGCGATGGTGCGGGTGTCGGGCTGTGGATCCGCCGAAAGAGGCTGTTCGACCGGCGCGCCGAGCTGCGCGTCGGCGGCTTCATTCGCCTCGATCTCGACTGGCAGCAAGAGGTCGAATACAAGCACGCGCTGCTGCTTCCCGGCGGGCGCGGTCTGCGCGCGCGGGCGTTCGTCGAGGACGACAAGAACCAGCGCTACTTCGGAATCGGCGGCGACACCGAGCTCGCCGATCGGCGTGTGATGCGCTCGTTCGAGCAAGGCGGGTCCGTCGAGATCGATCTGCAGGCCATCGATCGCTACACGTACTCCGGCACCGCGCGGATCGGCGTGCGGCGCCAAGAGCTCACGGCCGGCACGAGCATCAAGCACGCGCCGGTCGGCGAGCCCGGCGACTCGGTGATGCCACCCCCGGCCTTCGGCGACACCGCCGTCTACGCGGACGCCCGCGTCGAAGGACGCTACGACACGCGCGACACGTTCGGACGCCCCTCTCGCGGGTGGCTCGCGGACGCGAGCGCGCGCGTGCGCCAGGAGGTCACCGGGAAGGACCTCTCGGGGATCACGCTCCACAGCGGCGTGCGCTGGCACATCCCCGTGTTGCCCCAGAACCGCGTGCTCGTGCTCTCGGTGTCAGGTACCGCGTCCTTCGCGATGCTACCCGGCTCGGAGATTCCGCTGGAGTCGCTCGCGGTGATCGACCGCAGCACCGTACGCGGCTACGACCGAGAGCGCTTCCGCGATCGCTATGCGCTCCTCGGCTCGCTCGAGTATCGGTTTCCGATCTACGAGTACCTGGCCTCGCGCGTGGGTCTCGACGCGTTCACGTTCGTCGACACCGGCACGATCTGGGGCACGTCGAAGTTCGAAGCCATGCCGCTGTGGTCGGTTGGTGGCGGCATTCGCGGCGCGCACGATACGCAGCTGATCTTCGCGACCACGATCGGCTTCTCGCCGGAAGGCTTCGAGATTACGATCGGCGCGGAGAAGCCGCTATGAGGCGTTGGCTCGTGATCATCGTCGTGCTTGCCGCGTGTGGGCCCGCGTGGAAGGACACGCCGCACGATCAGCTATTCCAGTACGAGCAGCGTCGTGGGCTCATGCGCCGCCCGACCGAGCGCTCGCCCTCCAACTGGGGGGACCACGTCCACAAGCTCTTCGTGCGCCCACTCGGCCGGATGATCAGCCCAGGCACCTACGTGAAGGTGGCGTTCGGTGGCCGCCCCGCGCGCGACGTCACCCACCTCGGCCAGGTGCCCGACTCGAGCTGGTTCGAGAATCGGATCGGCCGGCGCGCGTACAGCGTCGCGGAGGCGTTCGGCGGGGCAGCCGCGGGCAGCGGCCTCGCGAGCGGTCCGCTCACCGTCATCAGCGGCAAGATCGAGGGCGTCAGCGCCGGGTTCGTCGTGCGCGACCGCGCCGGCGACACCTGGTTTCTCAAGCTCGATCACCCGGCGTTCCCCGAGCTGTCGACGAGCGCCGAGGTCATCAGCTCGCGGCTGCTCTGGCTGGCGGGCTATCGCGTGCCGGCGATGCTGATCACCGATGTCGAGCGCACGCGCTTCGAGCTCGATCCGAAGGCGCGCGCGAAGGACCGCTACGGTCGCAGCATATTGCTCACGCCGGCGGCGTTCGCACGCTTGCTCGCGAACACGAACCCCGACAAGGACGGCAAGATCCGGGTCTTGATCTCCAAGAAACCACCCGGCGAGGTCCTCGGGCCGTTCTCCTATAGCGGCCTGCGCGGCGAGGATGTCAACGACACGATCGAGCACGAGCATCGCCGCAGCCTGCGCGGGCTCTGGCTGTTCTCGGCGTGGATCAACAACACCGACACGCGCGAGGCAAACACGCTCGACATGTTCCGGCCGATCGCGCCTGACGGCCGTGGGATCATCGAGCACTACCTGATCGATTTCGGCGATGCGTTCGGGTCGTCGGGTCTTGGCGAGAAGCCCGCGGTCTCAGGGTTTCAGTATCTCATCGACTGGACCTCGATCCTGGGTAATTTGTTTAGTTTTGGCCTTCGCTACCCGGAGCACGGGAAGGCGAAGCGCAGCCCGGTGCGTGCCATCGGTCTGTTCGAAGCAGAGATCTTCGAGGCCGAGGACTGGCGACCCGAGCTTCCGAACCCGGCGTTCGATCAGCGGACGACCCACGACGTGTTCTGGGCCGCGTCGATCCTCGCGCGCATCCAGCCCGATCACGTGCGCGCCGCCGTCGCCGCGGGTCACTACCGCGAAGATGCCGCGATCGGCGCCGTCGTCGACGTCTTGCTCGCGCGGCGAACGAAGCTGCTCGAGTTTGCGTTTGCGAATCACATCGCGATCGACCGGCCGCGCACCGAAGGCACGGTCCTGCGCCTCGACGATCTGCGCGCGCTCGGAGGGCTCACCTCGAGCCCGGTCTCGTACGCCGTGCGCTGGAGCCGAACGCTTCGCACAGACCCGACGCTCGCACGCGGGCAGGTGACCGAGACGGGGGGCGAGCTCGTCATCGATCTCGCGCCCGCCCTCGCGGAGGCACGCCGCCGCTCGGGATTCGCAGGCGATCCGTATCTCACCGTCGTGCTCACGGTGTTCTCGCGCTCGATCGACGTCCAGTTGCGCGTGAGCGGCGAGCGCCTGATCCCGATCGCCGTCGAGCGCTAGCGAGCCCACGCGGTCACGCGATCGTCGCCGGGCGCGATCAGGATCGTCGCGCCGGGCGGCGGCTCGCCGAACCCGAGCTGCGTCGCGCCGGTGCGCTGCTCGAGCGCGCGTGCGATCCAGCCGAACGAGAACCGCGCGTTGATCTCGCACAGCGGTTGAAACCGCCGCGCGCCGTCGCGGTCGCGATATGCGAACGCGTCGATCGCGAACGGACCGGCGTAGCCGTGAGCGCAGAGCGCGGCGCCGGCGGCCGCGACCATGAGGCCGAGCTGTGCGCGCTCGCCGGGTTCGAGTGCGGGCGGCGCGAGATCGATGCCGAGAAAGCCGCCGCGCTTGTCGGTCAAGAGGCCATGCGCGGGATGCGAGACCACGAGGCTATCGGGCGCGACCGTCGCGCAGACGCCGACGTCGACGATGCGTTCGCACCACGGCTCGAGCACGAGCGCGCCGAAGGTCTCGAGCAAGCGACCGATGCGCGTCCTCTGCTCGGCGGTCGGCGCGCCGTCGCCGTGACAGCGATCGCGACCCGCCGCGGTCCACGGCGCCTTCGCGACCCACAGCCCCGCGAGGTCGATGTCGTCGACGCGCGTGACGACCCTGGCGCCGGGCAGCGCGACCTCGTGCGTGCGCGCGAGCTCGAGCGCGAGCCGCCGATCGTTGACGGTCTTCGCGAGTGGGTTGGCCCACGCGAGATCGCAGCGCGGAGGCACGCCGACGCGCATCGTCGTCGGTTGCGCGAGGCGCGCGAGATCGACCGCTGCGGGCACCCAGACCTCGACCTCGTGCTCCGCAGGCGCCAGCGTCGCGACCAGGCTGCCGAGCAGGCTGATGCGCTGCTGGATCTTCTGCGGCAGCGCGACGCCCGCCCAGCGTGCTTCGCAGTCGAGGTTCGCGTGCACGATGAACGTCGCCGCCACCTCCGCGTTATAACCGCGCCGTGACCGCCGGACAGCTCGAACGCGCGATCGGCGTTCCCGGTGCCGTCCTGATGGGCCTCGGGTCGATCCTCGGCACCGGCATCTTCGTGTCGGTCGGCATCGCCGCCGGGATCGCCGGCCCGGCCGTGTTGCTCGCGATCCCGATCGCGGCCGTCGTCGCGATCTGTAACGGCCTCTCGAGCGCGCAGCTCGCCGCGAGTCATCCCGTCAGCGGCGGCACCTACGAATATGGCTATCGCTACCTCGGCCGTCCCGCCGGCCTCGTCGCCGGCTGGACGTTCCTGATCGCGAAGTCCGCGTCCGCAGCGACCGCGGCGCTCGGGTTCGCGAGCTATCTCTTCGATGGCCGGTTCGCTCGGCTCGGCGTCGCGCTCGGCATGGTCGCGGCGACGACGTTCCTCGTGTCCCGCGGCATCTCGCGCACCGCGCGCGCAAACGCGATCGTCGTCGCTGTCACGCTCGCGGGACTCGCGACGTTCGTGATCTCGAACCTGACCGCGGTCGACACCGCGAACTTCGCATTCGAGCTCGATCCGACCAGCACGCTGCACGCATCCGCGCTGTTGTTCGTCGCGTTCGCCGGCTACGGCCGGATCGCCACGCTCGGCGAAGAAGTCCGCGATCCCCAGCGCACGATCCCGCGTGCGGTCATCCTCGCGCTGATCATCACGCTCGCGATCTACATCGTGGTGGTCTGCGTCGGCATCGGTGCAGTGGGCGCGCCCGCGTTCGCAGCGACGGCGACGCCGCTCGAGACCGCATCGTCGAACGGCGCCGTGCGCTGGATCATCGCGCTCGCCGCGACCACCGCGATGGAGGGCGTGCTCTTGAACCTCGTCCTCGGGCTATCGCGGGTCGTGCTCGCGATGGGCCGTCGCGGGGATCTGCCGCGCGGGCTCGCGACGATCGATGATCGCAAGTCTCCGCGCAACGCCGTGATCGTCGTCGGCATCGCGATCGGCCTGCTCGTCCTGATCGGCGACGTGAAGCTCACGTGGTCGGTCAGCGCGTTCAGCGTGCTGCTCTACTACGCGATCACGAACGCGGCCGCGCTGCGCTTGCCGCCAGAGCACCGCAAGTATCCGCGCGCGATCGCGGCGTTCGGCCTCGTCGCGTGCATCGCGCTCGCCGCGTTCGTCGTGTACGCCCTCGCCTAACTGGTGTCACCTGCCACGGAGGTTTCGAGGTGAAAACGTCGACGGTTTGGAGTCTGTGTGAGCCTCCTCAGCGCGAGCCGAGTTCGACGCCCCGAGCACGAGCACCGGGTCAGGAGGCGCCCGGTCTTACCTTTCCCCGTCGCTAACCAACTGAAGCTTGCCCGCGCCCTGCAGCGCGTCGATGGGCGGTGCCACACCATTGACCGTGCTCGCGCGATCGACCTGACGTAGAACGCGAGCACCAAGAACCTCGGTGCGATGCGACGAGCACCAGGTCGGGACGCATGATCCTGCTCGCGTTCGTCGGAATCTCGAGCTGGTACGGCGCGACCGCTGCCGAGCCGACGAACGCGACGGCGAATGCGATGCGGATCCCGGAACGAGCCGAGCAATCCCACATACTCGTCACGCGGAGTCTTGTGGCTCGAGCTCGATCGACGTCCAGTCCCAGCTGGGACTCGGCGTCATCACGCTCTCCACGTCGTGGTCGCGTTGCCACTCGAACTGGAGGTTCGGCGCGTCTCCCGTGATCCTGAGATGCCCAGCGTGGTGCCGCTGGTGGCAGCCGAAGCAGACCACCGCAAGGTTACGCATCGAGTGATCGCCACCGTCCTCTCGATGAACAACATGGTGCAGATCGAGGTGCCTGGTCGAGCGGCAACCAGGCACGACGCACGCGAAGTGATCGCGATGGAACACCTTGCGACGGATCGCTGCCGGCACGGTCGGTGTCACGCGCGTGAGCTCATCGCTCTCTAGGTCGCCGATGTGCTCGGCGTCGCAGTGCAGGCGCGCTGCAGTAGGCCGGTCGATCGGGAGCGCTTCGCCGCCGCTCTCCACGAAGCTCTGCTGACACGTCTTGCAGGTCGTGACGGCGGTCTGCACGCGGGGTGGCGGGACGTGATCGGTGGCGGTGGCAGCGGGCTCGGTGGCTCGCCGGCATAGCGTCTGAGCGAAGGCGTCATCCGACAGTCTCTCCTCCGACTCGCCGTCGAGCGCCGTCCGCGTGCTCCGCCACATCGCGTAGGTCTCGACCGACATCTCGATCGTCCCGCTTTTTGATCAGCTGCGGGTTCGGGCGGTCGTCAGGTCGAGCGCCGCGCGGGAGCCCTGTTACTTGTTGCTGGATCTGATGCGCGGTCTTGCCCTGGGCATTGCGGAGGAACGCCTCTTCCGTCGCCGGTGTTGCGACGCGCGTCAACTCGCGCACGGCGGAGAAGCACAGCTCACCGCCGGCGAACAGCTCGGCGATCAGTGGCAGCTCGCGTAGCTCGCGTGCGACGCGCAGCCGTTCGCTTGCCGCATGCGGCCCCCAGAACAGCTCGCGCTCCATGTACTCGACCATGGTGGTGTACCCGAGTCGGCGGTAGAGGCGCGTCTCCTCCGCTTCGATGAGCCACGTTGCTTCTTCGGCTTCGAGAGCGACGCGTCGCTTCGCGATCGAGCGCAGTCGGTGATGCAAGGCTTTCCAGTCCGCGGCGTCCGTCGTCTCGTCACCCACCGTGGAAGCAGTCCAATTACCGTCGAGCATCGTCATTCTCCTCGTCAACGCGCGTGCGCGTCCAAGACTCCTATCACGCGAAAATCCGATGCTCTGACGTGCGCGCTGCGCGCGTTTTCGCGTCGCCCGCAGCGATTTCTGCATCGACGTCACGAACGTTGAGTTGTGAGATCAGAGCAACGCCTCGACGAGGATTTCGTTGGTCTCATCGATCGCAGTCGCGATGCACGCGCAACCCTGTCAAGCAGTTTCTTCTGACTCTTATGATTCTTCTGATCGCTCGGAATCGTCTCGCTCTCTCCGGAGCCTCTTCGCGTTCGCGTTCTGCGTCAGGTCGATCGCGCGAGCACCTCGTCCCAGACCGGACCGCACGACGGGCGAAGAGCTTTCTGCGGGCGTGCCCGAACACTCGGTGTCGCCAGTCGCGATGCGCGCGCAAGATCTATCGGCATCGTCACCCACTCTGTGGAGGCTCTTCGCGTTCGCGTTCTGCGTCAGGTCGTTCGCGCGAGCACACGCGCGTGAGGTCCGCGCTCGGCGAAGCGTCTGATCGACACGCGTCAGCGCGGCTCGCCTGATGGCCGCGCCGGATCCGTCGCGGCGAGGGCCTCGATGAACGCGTCGTCGAACCCGGCGCGCCGGCGCGCCTCGCGGTCGAACGTCGCACCACGCGCGCGACGCGGCCCGAGCGGGAACTTCACGTTCGCGTTGTACGCGCGCCACGCATCGTCGTCGCTCGACAAGCGCCGCAGCCACACGTAGCCGAAGTGCACGTGCGCGATCTCGTCCTCGTGCACGCGCACCAGAACCTGCGCCGTTGCCTCGTCGCCGCATGCGCGCGCGGCCGCCGCGTATTCGCCCGCGAAGTCGAGGTTCGCATTCTCGAACGTCAGGCCCATCGCACAGACGAAGGCGAGCGGCGTCGCGAGGTGATCGAGCTTGTTCCAGAAATGCCCGGTCACGGCGAGATCGCCGAACGTCATGCCGTGTGCGGCGAGGCGCTCGTTGTAGAGGTTCAAGTGACGCTGCTCGTCGCTGAGGATCGCGACGAGGCCGCGGCGAAACGCGAGCGGCGCGTCGGGGAACGCGAGCAGCGCCCACGCGAACAGCTCGATCGCCTGGAGCTCGTGATTCGCGAGAGCGTGGAGGATGCGTGCTCGCTGCGAGCGGTCGCGCATGCCGGCGATCGGCGGGACCTTGGCGTGTCGGCCAGCAACGATCGCGAGCGCAGCGGGCCGCCCCGGTGCATCGAGGCGCAGCGGAGGCTGCGTGTCTTCGAGCTGCAGCCCATCGGGCGGCGCGACGAGCTTGGCCGCGAGGGTGTCCCCCGTGACGATGCCGAGCGCGTAGTCCCTAGCGTCCACGTCGTCTGCGTAGCACGAGCGCGAGCACGCCGAAGCCGAGGAGCGCGGCGCCCTTGCCCGAGCCGCCGGCATCGCAGCAACCGCCCGAAGCGCCGGGCCAGCACACGCCGGCGCCGCCGCCTGCATCGATGCAGTCGAAGCCCGACGGGCACACGCCCTCGACGGCGGGATTGCACGCCTCCGTGCAGTGACCGAACGAGCCGCCGTCTTTGACGCAGCTGCGCGAGATGCACTCCGTCGATGCGGAGCACTCGTAGCCGAGGCCGCCGGCCGCATCGGGACCGGGGACGCAGACGCCGGCAACGCAGACGTCGACGCCGTCGCAGCCCGCCGACGCGGTGCATGGGGGTCCCATGGTGACGTCGAGCATGACGGACGTCGGCGTGCCTTGGATGTCGACGGCGCGAACCTCGAGCGTGTGCGGGCCTGCCTCGACGACATCGGGCGCGATGATCGTGTAGGGGGCTTCGTACGAGTCGGCGATCTTGGTGCCGTCGATCAGGATCTCGACGTGGTCGAGGCCGCTGTCGTCGGACGCGTCGACGCGCGTGATGAAGCCGGGCTGCAGCTTCTTGTTGTTCGTGGGCGACTTGACCATCAGCGTCGGTGGCGTCGGCGTGCCGGGGCCGAACATCGCGAGCATGTGCATGTACGAGTTCTGCGTGTTGCCGGTGCACATGCACGTGCGCGGGATGCCCTCGCCGCACTGCGCGTCCGCGGCCTGGAAGCGCTTCGGCAAGAAGCCCGAGAGGTACGTCAGGGGATCCCGCGCATTGAGCACGTGCTCGAGGCCGAACGCATGCGCGACCTCCTGCGAGGCGGTCCAGCAAAGCGTCTCGAAGTCGTCGCCATAGACATCGAACGTGAACGACATCGCGTTCGGGATCTCCGTGCACGTGGCCGGCGCGACGCCGCCCGCGCCGCCGATGTCGGGGCGCAGCTCGCCCGGGCGGCCACCGACGATGTGCTCGTAGTGCGACGTCTGCGGGCCTGGATCGACGTCGGTGATCATCACGTCGAACGGCGCGAACGTGGCGCGCACGCACGACAGCATCTTCTTCCAGGTGTCGTCGCTCTGCGTGAACGCACCGATCACGGTGTTGCCACCGGCGATCTGGGAGATGTTCTGGCGCGAGTCGTCGTTCTGGCCCTTGATGATCGGGCAGCCCGCCGGCGGGCAGCGGTGCAGGTACACGATGCGCGACGAGGCAGGGACCATGACGGGTCCACGCTGCTTCATGCCGACATCGATGAACGTGGGCCGCGGACGCTCCGCGAGGGCAGGCGTCGAGAGCAAGGCAAGGATGAGGAGTGCGCGCATAGGAACCAGTCCCGAATTATCACGAACACCGACAACCACGGTCCCGAAAACGCAAAACCCGCGAGATCAAACCCGCGGGTCCTGTGAGCGATCGCGCTTGTTAGCGACGACGGCGGCGCGTCACCAGAATCGCACCGAGACCGAACACGAGGAGGAACCCCGTCGCGCCGCCCTTGCCGCTGCTGCAGCCGCCGCCACTCTCGGCACCGGGCCAGCACACGCCGTTGTCGCCCTGGCCTCTGTCGATGCAGTCGAAGCCGCTCGGGCATGCATCTGCCGCGATGCTGCAGTTCTCGACGCAGTGCATTTCGCCCTCTGCATCGGCCGCGCACTGACCCGACCAGCACTCCATGTTCGTCGCGCAGGCCCAGCCGAGGCCGCCTTGCACGCCGTCACCCAGCACGCAGCGACCGTCGACGCAGACCTCGCCGTCGCGGAGGCAATCGTCCGCCGCCTCGCAGGCCGCGCCGAGCGTCACGTTGATCTCGACCGTCGCCGGCGTGTTCGCCACGTCGTAACCGGTCACCGAGATCTTGTGCTTGCCCTGGCCGAGCGTCGCGGGCGCGTTCCACACGAACTGGCCCTGCTGCATCGTCGTCGCCGTCGCGATCAGCTGACCGTCGATGCGAAGCTCGCCCTTCGTCACGCCGATGTCGTCGCTGACGGCGACCTTGATCGGGAACATCGGAATCACGGTCGCGCCCTCGGTGGGCTCGTTGAACTTCACCATCGGCGGCGTCGGCGTGCTGCCGCCGAACGTCTTGATGATCGCGTCGAAGCTGTTCATCGAGCTGCCGCCGCACTGGCACGCGCGCGAGTTGTACTCGCCGCACGGACCGGCCGTGTTCTGGAAGACCTTCCGCGACGGGCCGCTGTCGAGGTACGTCATCGGATCTTTGTTGTCGTACTTGTGGTCGAGGCCCCACGAGTGCGCGGTCTCTTGCGCGACGGTCCAGCAGATGTCGTCGACGTTGCCGCCGTAGATGTTCGCGAACGAGAACGAGACCGCGTTCGGGATGTAGCCGCACGAGAACGGCGACACGCCGCCGACGCCCTGGCCCATCTGAACGTTCTGCGGCGAGCCGGCGACGATCGCCATGTGGTAGTTGCCCGAGGCCGGACGCACGTCGGTGACCACGACGCCGAACGGCGCGTACGTCGCCTTCATGCACTGCATGACGGACTGCCAGACCGTGTCGGAGTACGCGAACGCGGCGACCGTCGACGGGACGTCGGGGATCGACGACAGGATCGGCGTGGCCGTCGCGTTGTTGTTGCCCGGGTTGACCTGGCACCCGTTCGGCTTGCAGTTGTTCATGTAGATGACGTTCGAGAACTGCGGGGACGCGTGGACCGCGTCGCCGGTCAGGACCGGAAGGGCCGGGTCCTGGATCAAGTACGTCGCCTTCGGGCGCGTCCATGGCGTCTCGAGCGGGTTCTCCAGCGCGTCGTCGTAGTTCCTCTGGACGTCGGCCTGCGCGTTACCAACCGCGAGGGTCCCGAGCCCGGCGGTCAGCGCGATCGAGAGGAGGAGAGTGCGCTTCATGGCCGTGGTTCTAACGGGTTTGAGCGATCACTTTGAAGGGGTGGCGCCTGTCACTACATGGCCCCCATTGATGCGGTGATGTCGCAAACTCGATGCTTGGTCGCATCGATCGAATGCGCGTCAACGGAGTGCACACGAGAGTGCGCAGTCGACGCTAGAAGAGGCCGGATGCGACGACGAATCCGACGTACGCACCGACCAGGATCGCCCCCTCGAACCGCGTGATCTGGCGTGACCCGCGCAGGGTGAGGATGCCGAGTAGCGTGATCGCGACGAGCCCGATCAGCTCGACGACGTGCATGCGCTCCCCGAGGTCGATCGGCTGGAGGTAGCCGACCACGCCCAGCACGAGGAACACGTTCAGGAGGTTCGAGCCGATCACGGACCCGACGGCGAGCGCGGCGTGTCCACGGGACGCGGCGACCAGGGACGCGATGAGCTCGGGCAGGGCACAACCCACCGAGATGACGGTCAGCCCGAGCATGCGCTCGGACATGCCGATCGACGTTGCGATGCCGCGACCGCCGCGGACGAACAGGTCCGAGCCGACCACGAGGAGGATGAGGCCAAAGCCGGTCATCAGGGCCGCCGTGAGCTTCGAGGCGCGCGGGCGTGCCCGGCCGCCGATCAGCGCGCCGCTCTGGTCGGGGTGGCGGTCGGACTCGGCCTCGTCGATGGTCTCCATGCGGGCCGAGACCGTCAGGGTCACGATGGTGAACAGGACGGCGCAGCCGATCAGGATCGCGCCCTCGAGCCGCGACAGCATGCCGTTCCACAGGACGAGGGGCACGGCGATCGCCGAGCCGAGCAGCACCGGGACCTCGCGGCGGATGATGCGGCCGTCCACGGTCGGCGGCGCGATCAGTGCGGTCAGTCCGAGGATCAGCGAGATGTTCGCAGCGCACGAGCCGATGACGGTGCCGAGCGCGATCGGCTGGTGGCCGGTGAGCGCGGTCTTCGTCGCGACCGCGAGCTCGGGCGCTGACGTGCCGTACGCGACGACGGTCAGCCCGATCACGAGCGGCTTCACGCCGAACGCACGCGCGACCGCGGCCGAGCCGCGAATCAGCCACTCGGCGCCCCAGTAGAGGATCGCGATTCCGCCGACCACAAACGCGATGTCCAGCGTGAGCAGCAACGCCGACAGTGTATCGCGTTACGTGCCGCCGAACTTGTAGCCGCTGCGCTGCGTACGGGCGAGATAGCGCGCGTCGTGCAGCATCTGGTCGAGCCGGTGCACGTCGTTCGAGTCGTAGGCGCCGCGGATCTTGAGGTCTCCGTCGACGAGCATGAAGTAGCCGCTGTGCACGATGTTCGGCGCGCCCCGCGTCGTGGTGCCGTCGCGATCCATCGGGCTCATGAACGGGCCCTGCACGAGGGCGGAGATCTCTTCCGGCTTGCCGGTCACGAACCGCCAGCGCGCGGGGTTCGCCTTGTACTTCTGCGCGAACGCCGCGAGCTGCGCCGGCGTGTCATGTGTGGGATCGACGCTGATCGAGAGCAACTTGACCGCGATGCCGCGCTTGTCGCGCGTCTTCTCCTCGAGCCGCTGCATCTTCATCGACGTGATGGGGCAGACGGTGTCGCAGCGCGTGAAGATGAAGTTGACGATCGTGGGGTGCCCGCGCAGCGCCTCCTCGGTGAACACGTGGCCGGTCTCGTCGACGAGCGAGAATGCCGGCACGGTTCCGAGATCGTCGAGCTTGCGGTCCTCGCGACACGCGAGCGTCGGCAAGAACACGCCGGGGATCACGGCGGCGAGCAGGATCACGAGCATCGCGATCAGGACGCGCTTGCCCGAGAGCCGGCTTGCGAGACTGGACACCTGCGCACCCTAGCAGAAAGGCCGCAGCGTTCAGTGCGTCGAGTAGTCGCGGTTGGAGCCTTCACCGGCCTGCGACTCGGCGCGCTCCCAGGTATCGCGGCGGCGACGCTTGTTGGCCTGGCGCTCCTCGAGGATGCGGTCGGTGCGGCCTTCGAGAACGTGCCACGCGGACGCGAGCTCGGCGGCTGTCAGCGCCGTGTGTTGCGAGAGCTCGACGACCTCGCCGTCGGCGACGGCGACACCTTCGAGCGCGCGGGCGACGAGCGCCGCGTATTCGGACACGAGGTCAGACTGGCCACCGTCGACGGAGCGGAACGTCACGACCCCGGCGACGTCACGCTCGCGCAGGAGCAATGTGGCACGGGCGCGCGGCGACCACGCGCGGACGGTGCGGGCGGGGCCGACCTCGACTTGCGCGATGCGGCACGACTGGAAGATCTGCGCGACGGCAGATGGGTCACGGCGGCAAGCAACGTGAATCTCGACCGACATGGCCGGCTCGATAACACGACCGGCCGACACGTGGTGTTAATTCTGACGAGAGGGCTCCCATGAAGTCGATCGAGACGTCGCGGCACCGTCGCAAAGCGTTTTCTGTTGGCTCGAACACGAAGCTCTCAAGCGGCGACGATGACGCTCGCGCCCGGCGGGGAGAGCGACGAGGACTCGGCCAACGAGCACGCGTGGGCCGAACAGTGGATGTACGTGGTCTCGGGTTCAGGAACGGCCCGCATCGGCAAGCGCACGATCCGCCTGCGTGAGGGCTCGCTCGTGCTGATCGAGAAGCGCGAGCCGCACAAGATCCGCGCGGGCAAGCGATCGCGGCTCGTGACCATGAACATCTATGTGCCGCCAGCGTACGACGACCACGGCGAGCCGCTCACTTCACGAGGTTCTCGGCGTCGATCTTCGTGACCTTGCCGCTGACGATGCGATTGATCAGCCACAACACGGCACCGACACCGACGAGGATCCCCGCGATCGCGTAGACCCGCCCGGGGCGTCCCGTGATCGGGCTCGCGAGCACGAGCGTCGTCACGGCACCGAGCACCGCGGCCCAGGTCGGGTTGCGGAAGTGAGCGTGCGCGACGGGCTTCTTGCGCAGCACGAGCGCGCTGATGTTGACCATCGCGAACACGACCAGGAGCAGCAGCACCGTGGTTTCGGCGAGGTCGCGCACCGCATCGGGCGAGTAGCGCCCGTACGTGATGAGCGCGAGCGCGATCGAGACGGTGAATGCGATCGCGACGTACGGCGTCTTGCGCCGCGCGTGGACCTTCGCGAGCACGCCGGGAACGATCTTCTCGTTCGCCATGCCGTAGAGCAGGCGCGACGCCATCATCATGTTGATGAGCGCCGTGTTGCCGATCGCGAGCAGCGCGATCAGGGCGAACAGCTTTGGCGGGAACGACACGCCGGCGGCACTCACGACCTCGAGCAGCGGGCCCGACGACTTCGCGAGCGTGGCGGGGGGAACGAGCGTGACGGCGATGAGCGCGATCACGACGTAGACAACGCCCGTGATCGCGATGCCGGTATAGAGCGCGCGCGGGAACGTGCGCGCCGGTTCCTTGCACTCCTCGGCGAGGTTCACCGAGTCCTCGAAGCCGATCAGCGCGTAGAAGCCGAGCGCGGTCGCCCCGATGATGCCGATCACCGCGCCGTCGGGCGCCTTGATCTCCATCGCGCGCGCGGGCTCGCCTTCGCCGTTGAAGATGCCCATCAGGCCGACGACGATCACGATGATGAGGCCAGTGACCTCGACGATCGTGAGCACGAGGTTGACCTTCACGGACTCCGACACGCCGAGGAAGTTCACGAACGTCACGGCCGCGAGGAAGCCGTACGCCGCGAGCAGCGTCGGGAAGTCGGGCATGAACACGGTGAGGTAGCGACCGCCGAACGCGAGGGCCGCCGCCGAGGCCGATGCGATCCCCGACATCATCACGGCGAACGCGACGATGAACGTGAGGAACGGGCGCTCGAACGCGCGGTGCGTGTAGAGCGCGGCACCCGCGGCGCGCGGGTACTTGCCGACGAGCTCCGCGTACGAGCCCGCGGTCAGCGCGGCGACGGCAAAGCCGATCGCCAGCGGGATCCAGATCGCCCCGCCGACGATGCCGGAGAGCTTGCCCACGAGCGCGTAGATGCCGGCACCGAGGATGTCCCCGACGATGAAGACGACCAGCATCTTGCCGCCGATCGTGCGTGCGAGGCCGCCGGGCTGCTCGTCTGCCATGTCCGCGTTGTAACCGGGCGGCGGGGCCGCCGTATACCCGCCGTGGCACGCACGATCTGGCTCCTCGTTTTCGTCATCGCGGGCTGTACCTCGGACGGCGCGCCGAGTGGCGAGATGATCTTTCGCGCGCCGGTCGCGGACGGCAACACGTTCGCGTGCGCGACCTGCCACGCGATCGACGAGGGCGAGGACGCACTACGCCGCCCCGGCCACGCGCTCGGTGATGCGGCTCGCCGCCCGAGCTACAAGAACGGTCACGAACCGTCGCTGCGCGGCGCCGTCAACACGTGCCTCACCGAGTGGATGGCTGCCTCGCCGTGGGAGGAGGGCGATGAGCGGTGGACCACGCTGCGCGACTGGCTCGCCACGCTCGCACCGGCCGCGCCCGTCGCGCCGCTCGCGTTCGAGATCGTCGCGCCCCCGGCCGCGGTCGACGGCGGCGACGCCGCGCGCGGGCAGGCCCTGTTCAATCGCACGTGCATCGTGTGTCACGGGCGCGACGGCGCGGGCACCGAGCGTGGGCCGGCCGTCGCGGGCTTTGGTCATGATCCGGCGTTCGTCGCGCAGCGCGTGCGCACGAGCGGCCGCGCGAACAGCGAGGCCTACGAAGGTCTCACCGGCGGACGCATGCCGTTCTGGAGCGCCGATCGCCTGAGCGATGCGGAGTTGCTCGATCTCGTCGCGTACGTCGAACAGAGCGAGGGCCGCGGGCCGACGTCGCCCGGTGGCGGCACGATCGATCCGCCACGCAGCTGCACGCAGACGCACGCGAAGATCGGCCAGACCGCGACGCTCGTCCGTCACGCGCACGGCGTGAGCGGGACGGCGCGCATCGTCGACGACTGCACGATCGCTATCGAGAACTTTCACTACGACGGCGGCGGCATCGACGTGCGCGTCTATGCGGGCAAGCAGGGCGACTACGATGGGGGCTATCCGATCAGCAAGAACTTCGTCGGTATGGCCTCGGCGGGCGGCACGCTGACGGTGCAGCTGCCGGTCGGCAAGACGCTCGACGATCTCGACGGTGTCAGCATCTGGTGCGTCGCCGCGTCGTTCAGCTTCGGTGACGGTCAGTTCTAGACGCGCGCGCGAGACGCGAGGAAGTGCTTGCGCAGCTCGGGGTCGCGCAGCTTCGCCGCCTTCGCCTCGACCTCGGCAATGGCACGGTTCGACGCGGCCTTTGCTTCGGCGGTCTTGCCCGCGGCGGCGAGGATCTCGGCCCGCCAGCGATAGACGTGCTCGGCACCCTCGGGGCGTGCGCCTTCGAGGTGCTTCACGGCTTCGTCGACCGCGGTGATCGCCTCGTCGTGGCGGCCGAGTCGCGAGAGCGCCAGGCCCTGGAACGTCAGGCCGTAGATGATGCCGACGAGCATCGGCATCTTGCGCGCCCACTCCGTCGAGGAGCGCGCCATCTCGAGCGCGGCTTCGGGCGGATCGCCGACGGAGAGATGCGCGAGTGCGATGTACTGCAGCGCGCGCACTTCCTGGTAACGCTCGCGGTTCTCGGTCGCCAGCGCGAGTCCACGCTCGAAGAGATCGAGCGCGCCCTTCACGTCCTTGCGCTGCATCTTCGTCTGGCCCCACGAGATGGCGGCGTCGGCGGCGGCAGACAGGTCACCGGTCTGTTCTGCGACCTTGAGCGCCTTGTTGAGATACGACTCCGCGCGATCGACATCGCCGAGGTCCGAGTAGCACTGGCCGATGTTGCCGAGCTTGAGCGCGATGCCGCTGCGATCGCCGAGCGCTTGATCGATCTTGAGCGCGGACTTGTAGTGCGCGAGCGCTTCCTCGTATTCGCCGAGCGCGGCGAACACGATGCCCATATTGTTGAGCGCGCGCGCCTCGTGCCGGGCCATGCCGATCGCCCGGTAGATGACGAGCGCCTCGGCGTAGCTCTCGATCGCTGCCTCGAGGCGGCCGATGTTCCACAGCGTGGTGCCGCGCTGGTTCAGGATCGTCGCGCGCGCCATCAACACGGGCGTCGGCGGGCGCCCCGTCGCTTCATTGACGCTGCAGAGCTCGAGCGCCTGCTCGACGAGCCGCAGTGATTCTTCCGCATTGCCGACGAGCCGCGCGATCGCCGCGCGTAGGCGCAGCGCTTCGGCCTCGAGCAGCGGGTCCTTCGCATCACGTGCGTACTGCGCGGCCGGTGCAGCGGCGCGCAGCGCGGCCGGTGCCTTGCCGACGTCGATGTAGAACTGCGCGAGCGCGCAGTGCGCTTGGGCGAGCTTGCCCGGCTCGCCGAGCGCGTCGGCTTCCTTGCGGAGCGCGTGGAGCTCGCGCAGCTGCTGCGGGCGCTTCGCGAGACGGCGCAGGATCTCTTCGCGCAGGCGGTGCGCGGAGAACCGCCGCTCGTGATCGGTGCTCGGCAAGAGCTTGAGGGCGCGCGAGAGCTGGCGGAACGCGTCGGCGTTGCCACCGAGCTCGACCGCGTGACCGGCGGCGCGCAGGTAGCGATCGGCGGCGGCGGTCTCGTCGCCCGCGAGCTCGAGGTGGCGCGCGATCAATGCGTCGTCCTGACCGAGACGATAGCCCGCGGCACCTGCGATGCGCGCCGCGACCGCGCGGTGCATCTGGATGCGCACGTCGTGCGGGATCAAGCCGTACGCGACGGTCATCGTCATGTCGTTCTTGAAGCGGTACTCACCATCTTGCGGCGAGAGCAGCCCGCGGCGCACGAGCTCGTCGAGCTCGAGCCGCACCGCGCGGCCGAGCAGCTGCGAGAGCGCGCCGGCGGTGATGTGACGGCCGAGCACGGCGGCGTGCACGAGCGTGTCTTTCTCCGTCTGCGGCAGGCCGTCGATGCGCGTGAGGATCAGATCCTCGACGGTCGACGGTACGTGGATCGGCGCCTCGCGCTTCACCCAGCGGAGCTGGCCCGGATATTCGCCGTCTTCGGCGTCGGGCACGAGGATGCCGCGCTCGATCAGCGTGTCGAGCAGCTCTTGGATGAAGAACGCGTTGCCGCCGGCGCGGGCGGCGATCTGCTCGATCAGCTCGTCGATGTCGTGGCCGGGCACGAAGCGCTCGGCGAGCAGTTCGCGCCGCGCGGCCTCGGGAAGCTCGTCGAGGTGCACGAGCTCGGTGCCGAGCTCCTTCGCCAGCTTCAAGATGCGCGGCTCGGGCCGCGACGTCATGAGGCCGAAGATCGGGCGCGGCGTGTCGACCTTGAGCAGCGACGCGAACAGCTCCTGGCTGTCTTGATCCGCCCAGTGCACGTCTTCACCGACGAGGATGATCGGCTTCTCGCTCTCGAGCCGCTGCTCGATGCGGTTGAGCAGCTGGATCAACGTCTGCCGGCGCGTGTCGGCGTCGATGTCGCCGGCGGTCGGCGCCGCGCCGCGCGCGCCGAGGAGCATGCCGAAGATCTGCAGCGCCGTGCGTGCCTCGCGCGAGGCCTCCTCGCCGGGAAAGATCAGCGGCATCGCGCGGAGCAAGCGGCGCTCGACCTCGTGCGGTTCGGCGTCCTCGGCGAGCCCGAGCACGTCGCGCGCGAGATCCGCGATCACGCCATATGGCGTCATCGCCGTACCGACGCGCCCGCTGGTCCGGATGATCACCGCTTGCCCGGGGTCGATGCCCTCGAGGAACGTGCGCACGACGGTGCGCTTGCCGACGCCGGCATCACCGATGATGACGATCTGGCGCTTGCGCTTGGTGACGAGCACGTCGCGCCACGCATCGCGCAGCGCCTTGATCTCGAGCTCGCGTCCGTGCAGGCGACGATCTTCGCGGCGCTCGCGCAGCCGCTGCGAACGCTCCTTCGGTCCGCGCAGGCGATACACGCGCGCGCGCTTGACGCCCGGGTCGGTGTCCTCGTCGACGTTCGACTTGCTCGCGGCCGTGCCGCCCGGCGAGTCATCGGGCAAGTCGATCGCGGGCAGCGCCTCGAAGTTCCACTCGTTGCGCGCGGAGCGAAACACGCGTCCACCGACGAGGATCTCGGCACCGCGCGCTTGCCGCGCGAGCTTCTGCGCGAACGATGCCGTCGCTTCTTCGATCTCGAAGGCGGGCTCGGTCTTCGTCGAGGTCCGCTTCATCAGCGCGACGCCGCGCTGCACGGCGAGCGCGAGCCGCAGCTCGGGCTCGACGTCACTGCCGATGCCGTCGAGCGCGTCGACGAGCGCGAGCGACAGCTTGATCGCACGGCCCGCATCGTCCTCGCTCGCGATCGGCAGACCGACGACGATCCGGATCGTGGTCTCGCCGCCGACGCCGGTCGTCGCTGCGGGGAGCGGGCCCTCGTCCTTCGCAGGCTCCGTCGGAGACAGGCGTGGGAAGTCGAGCAGCGCCTGATGCTTGAACGCGACGTCCCGCGCGACCTTGTAGAAGTCGTTGACGAGCCGCTGCGCGCCGGTCTGACCGAGCTTGCGCTCGAGCGCCGCCATGCCGCGCAGGATGCCCTGCAGCACGTAGACGTACTTGCGCTCGCGCGCGACGGGGGGCCCCGGCGTCGGCGTCTTCGATCGCACGACCTGGGACGACTTCGTGCCGGGAATCGAGACGCTGATCTCGGGGATGATCGCCCGCGGTCCGGAGTCCGGAAGCAGCACCGGACCCGACGCGTCGTCGGCGATCGCCCGCGGCACGGCGGGCGCGCCTTCCATCACCGGCCGCGGCTGCGCGGCGCGTTCGCCCGCGAAGCCGGAGAGCTGCTGCGCGAGGATGCCGGAGTCCGTGATCGAGCCCGTCTTCTGCGCCCACTCGAGCTGGAACTTGCCGAGCTCGTGCTGCAGATCGCGCGCGGTCTGATAGCGGTCGGTGCGATGGAACGCGAGCGCCTTCAGGATGATCCTCTCGAGCGTCGGCTCGAGCTCGGGCGCGAACTCCGCGGGCCTCGGAATCGCGCCGGACTTCACCATCTCGAGCGCTTCTTTGCCCTTGCCGTGGAACAGCGGCCGCGCACATACGAGCTCGAACAGCACGATGCCCGCGGCGAACACATCGCTCCGGCAATCGACCGGCTCGCCGCGCGCTTGCTCGGGCGACATATAGGCGAACTTGCCCTTGATGACGCCTTGCTCCTCGTGGACGTCGCGCGCGCGGGCGATGCCGAAGTCCACGATCTTCACGCCGCCATCCCACGACAACAGGATGTTCTGCGGCGAGATATCGCGGTGCACGATGGCGAGCGGCTGACCGAACTCGTCGGACTTGCGGTGCGCGTAGTCGAGGCCCTTCGCGAGCTGCTGGACGATGTACGCCGACAGACCGTAGGGCAGGCGCTGGCGTGCCTTCGCCGCCTCTTGCAGCAGCCGCAAGAGGTCCATGCCCTCGACGTACTCCATCGCGAGGAAGTACGTGTCGCCGACGGCACCGAAGTCGAAGACCTGGATGATGTTCGGGTGGTTCAGACCGAGCGCGATCTTCGCCTCGTCGACAAACATCGTGACGAACTGGCGGCTCCGCGCGTACGCGGTGTGAATCTTCTTGATGACGAGCGTCTTGTTCAGGCCCTGCGCGACGGTCGTGCGCGCGAGAAATACCTCGGCCATTCCGCCGGTGCCGATCTTGCGGATCAGCGTGTATTTGCCGAACTGCTCCATGGGAGACGCGACGAGTGCCCCGCACGCGACGGTCAACGATTGTAGCTTAGAGTGGTGAGATCACGACGTTGTCGAACCACGTATCCGTCTCCCAGTTGTTGAACCCGAGATACTCGTGGCCCATCCCTTCGAGAGGTTTCGGATCGGTGAGCTGGAGGAACGGGGTGGTCATGTCGTCGATGTACCAGGTCAACTGGTTAGCCTTACGATCGATCCGCCACTTGTAGCGCTGGTTGGCAATCACCTTCGGCGCGGTGCGCGCCACGACATCGGGAGCGTGCTCGTCCAGCCGCGCGATGATCGAGCGGCTGTTGGACCAGCCGCCGAAGATCAGCTCGTACCCCGTCGCCATGTATGCGCCGCCGTCCTCGTCGTACGACTTGCCGTCTCCGAAGATCTCGATCTTGATGTCGCCGCGCGGGTCCGTCGACCACGCCTCGAATTCCACGCGGATGTCGCGCGGGATCTTGGCCCGCAGCCAGAGCGGATGGTTGTGCGCGCCCTTCGCGGACAGCGCACCCTTCACGACGCGATAGCCATCGCCGGTCGCGTAGTAGTTCTCGCCGACCGAGTCGCGGTCGAAGTTGTCGGTCCACTCGTCGCGGATCGGGGGCGGGTCTTTGACCTTGCACGCAGCCAGTGCCAGGACGAGGAGGAGGCGCACGCGCGGATGCTACTGTCGCCGCGCCGTGGAGGGAAGCGCGCTCCTGGACGCGATCGCGTCCGCTCCGGACGACGACGAGCCGCGGCTCGTCTATGCGGACTGGTTGTCGCAGCGGGGTGAGCCCCAGGGCGAGCTGATCGCACTACAGGTGCGGCTCGCCCGCGCCGACGCCGACGACGTGGTGCTGCCCGAGCGCGCCCGCGTCGAAGCGGGGATCCGTTCGCTCCTCAAGGCACATGCCGGAACCTGGTGTGCACGGCTGCTCTCGATCACGCCCGCGATCTTCACGTTCCGGCGCGGCCTCGTCGAGCACGCTGCCGAGCTCAACTTTGCGAGTGCCGAGGCGCTGCTCGACCATGCGCCGTTGCTGCGCGCTGCACGCGTGAAGCCGGCCGCATTCCATAGCTTGATCATGAACGAGGCGTCGTCGCGGTTCGAAGAGCTGCGGTTCGAGGACCTCAGCATCGACATCCAGCAGCTCATGCGGCTCGAAGAGCGGCTCGAGGGTGGCCGCTTGCGATCGCTCGACTTCGAAGCGCCGTTCCTCGACGATCGACCTCCACACCGGCTCGCGACGTGGCCGGTCGCGGTCGAGCACTTCGGCGTCTCTCAGAAGGCGCACAAGGGCGTGCAGCTCGGCGCGACATTCCTCTCGCGGTTCGCGTCGGCGCCGAAGCGCGATCGGCTGCGGTCGCTGCGATTCGAGAGGCTCGACTTCGGACGCGTCGATCAGCCCGCGACGCTGTTCGCGCTCGAATCACTCGCGCTGATCGATTGCCAGCTGTCGCGGCAGTTCGGAAACCTCGCGAAGATCGTGACGGCGATGCCAGGGCTGAGGTCGCTCGAGGTCCAGAAAGATCGGATCACGCTCGACGAGCTCGCCGAGGTCGTCGCGGCATGTCCCGAGATGCGGCGCCTCCGGCTGCGAAGCCTCGATCTGGAGTCTGTCGAGGTCCTCTTGCCGTGGGCACGGACGCTTCGCCGCCTCGACTTGATGGGCAATCCGCTCGGCGAAGACGGGGCGAAGCGAATCATCGAGACCGAGTGGCCGCACCTCATGGAGCTGCGGCTGCGGACGACGCGGTTGAAGGTGCAGACGAAGAGTGCCTTGCAAGCGCGCTTCGGCGACGTCTTCTCCTGAAGCGACGTCCGGATGCCGGACGATCCCGGATGAAGCTAACGTATTCGATCGCTTACAGATCTCGGGATCTCTCCACACGCCAGGACTGTCAGAGGGACCCCCTAGAGTCGTTCGCGTGGAAGGCACGTTGTCGCTGTTTGATTGGCGCCCCACATCGCCAAGTGAGTCACGGCCAAGTTTGGAGCCCGTGGAGCGCGCTGCTCCTGCGCCTGCGGTTCCAAACGTCCTCATCTTCGATTGCGAGACCACCGGCACGGATCGCGTGCGCGATCAGATCATCGAGCTCTGCATCCAGCGCGGCCTCTCGGATGACTGCCCCTCCACCGAGATCAAGACCTGGCGGATCAAGCCGGCCGTCACGATCCATCCGGGCGCGCAGGCAGTCCACGGCATCAAGCAAGAAGACCTCGACGCGTGCCCCGCGTTTGGCGAGCTCGCGGACGAGATCGCCGCCGCGTTCGCGACCGCGGACGTGATCGTTGGCTACAACATCACGTTCGACATCGACATGCTGCAGGCCGAATACGCGCGGATCGGTCGCCCGCTGCTCGACTTCACGTCGAAGAAGATCGTCGACGCGTTTCGGCTGTGGCAGCAATGCGAGCCGCGCTCGTTGCAGCACGCGCACCAGCGGTTCGTCGGCAACGCGTTCGAGGCCGCGCACACGGCGTCGGCGGATGTCGCCGCCACGGGCCGCGTGCTCGCCGGCATGCTGCGCGCGTTCGAGCTCGACGGGCAGGACTGGGATCAGATCGCCACCAAGGCGGATCCGCTATCGGGCGCGCGCGCGGCGTGGGTCGGCCCGTCACGGCACCTGCGCTGGGAAGGAGAGGTCGTGGTGATCGGCTTCGGCAAGCACGGCAACACGCCCATCCACGAGCTCGCTGCCGGGCCAGACCGCTCGTTCCTCACGTGGATGCTGGAGCGCGACTTCCCGACGCACGTGACCGAGGTCTGTCGCGCCGCGCTCGAGAAGCCGAGCGACGAGTTCTTGTTGTGGGCAAAAGATCGCTACGGTCAGGCCGCACCAACGGCGAGCCCTCCGTTTGCCAAGGGCACGCAGCCCGGAACGTGACCGCCGGCGCCGGAACCGCACGGCGACGGGCGTAACCAGTACAGTCGGGGCGTGCACGGAGATCCGATCGTCGCGCTGCTCGGCCGCCGCACGAGCTTGCCGATCCGTCGGATCGTGTCGCCGGGCGCGCTGCTCGCCGTCGATCCGCTCGACCCCGATCCGGACGCCGACGTGATCTTGCTGCCCGGCGCCGAGGTGCCGCGAGACGCGCACATCGATGATCGCATCGACGTGTTCGTCTACCTCGACTCCGACGACCGCCCGATCGCGACCACACGCGAGCCAGTGCTCGAGCTCGGCCAGGCCACGTTTCTCGAGGTGACCGCAGTGACTCCGATCGGCGCGTTCGTCGACTGGGGACTCGCGAAGGAGCTGCTCGTTCCGTACGCGGAGCAGTCGAAGGAGCTCTACGTCGGCGAGCACCAGCCGATCGGGCTGTACCTCGACAAGAGCCGCCGGCTCGCCGGGACGATGATGGTCGGCGACTTGCTCGGGCTGCCCCCGCGACGGGTCGCTCGCGACGAGTGGATCCCCGGCGAGGCATGGCGCAACGATCCGGAGTTCGGCCTGTTCGTCATCCTCGAGAAGTCGTTTGTCGGGCTCGTGCCGGCGAGCGAGCCGCATCGGCTCCAGCGCGGCGAACGCGCGGAGTTTCGCGTCGCGCACGTGCAGCCCGACGGCAAGGTCGTGCTGTCGCTCCGCAAGCATGCTCACGAGGAGCTCGCGGCCGACGCCGAGAAGATCTTTCGCGCGCTGTCGCGCCCCGATGCGCCGCGCGTCGGCGATCGCTCGGATCCCGAGCTCGTCCGCGAGCTGTTCGGCCTCAGCAAGAAGGCGTTCAAGCGCGCGGTCGGCAGCTTGCTCAAGGCACGCAGGGTCACGATCGATGACAGCGGCTGCGTTGTCGTCCGGCGTCCCGGCTGATCACGGATACGGCAGACGGCGATGGCTGACGCCGGTCACGCCTTCGAAGATGTAGTCGGTGCCGCCTTCGTCCTCCTCCACGAGACGGTCGCCAAACTTCTTCGCGAGCACGTCGCGGGTCTCATCCGCGTAGCCGTACGAATAGACGAACGTGTGGAGCTTCGGCATCGCGAGCACGATCTTCGCGACGTCGGGTGTGACGTCCTCGCGCAGCCACTCGAAGATCTCGAGCCGCTTGCCGAGCGGTGACGCGGCGAGCTTCGCGAGCGACGCCGCCGACTTCACGCCGGGTGCACCGAGCGAGAGGTGCGTGACCTTGCCGAGCGCGGCGGGCTTCACGAGCGCGAGCATGCCGGCGTCCTTGACGTGCGTCCCGATGCGAAGCTCGCGGATGTTCACGAGACGCTTCGCCTGCGCGATGGCTTGCGCCGGCTTCTCGTCGTGAATCGCGAGCCGCTCGACGCGTTCGATGCCCGGCACGTCGAGCTGTTTCTTGTCAGCACCCGTCGACAGATCGACGACCGGCTCGCCCGCCAGGATGTCCGCGAGCCACTTCGCCCCGTCGGTGTCCATCGTGTTGATCTCGATCGCGCGCAAGAAGCCGCGGTGCCACCACCAGCGCGCTTCGCGACCGAACTGCTTGACCGGCTTGTTCCACTTGCCGGAGTGCTTCGAGTGCAGCTCGCGGAACTTGTCCCACAGCGGCTTGGTCTTCTTGTCCTGCTTCTCGGTCTTGTCGCCGCGCTTCGCGAGCTCGACTTGCACGGCGATGAATTCGCCGCGTGGGTCGCCCGCGGCGATCAATGCGTCGGCGTAGACGAGCCGCGCGTCGTCGTCGGCGGGGTTCGCGAGTACCTCGGCCAGTAAGGTGCTGACTTTTGGATCGACGACAACCGACTTCTTCTTCACAGCCATGTCGCCGACATTACGGCTTCATCGCCGCGTCGGAATAGCGGCCCGATGTGCGAACGTTGTCCTCCCGATGAGGACGTACCTCGCTTGTGCCATTTGTCTCGCCTCGACCGCCGCGCTCGCCGCACCGACGGAGCGGCGCCTCCACACCGATAACGTCGACGCCAGCACGTTTCTCTGGAACGACTGGAACAAGTTCGTCGAGAACTATCATCCGAACTACATCGCGGACGATGACGCCGCGACCGCGTGGGTCGAAGGTGCGAAGTCGACCGGCGCGGGCGAGTGGGTGCGCTTCAACGTGACCCCGCTCGACAACACGACAAAGATTCGCCTGCGTATTCGTAACGGCTATCAAAAGTCGAAGGACTTGTTCAAGGCGAACGCGCGCGTGAAGGACGTGACCGTGCGCCTCTTGCCGAGCAAGACCGAGAAGAAGCTCACGCTGGCGGACCAGGACGGCTGGCAGGAGCTCACGCTCGAGCAGCCGAAGGGCGAGGTGAAGTCCATCGAGCTCGCGGTCGCGAGCGTCTACGACGGGACGAAGTACACCGACCTCTCCATCAGCGACGTGCAGGTGTTCGCGACCAGCGAGACCGCCGACAATCCGGCGTTCGAGAAGGGCAAGCGCGAGAAGCTCATGCAGTGGCGCGCGGCGCGCATCGCGGCCGCGAAGCTGTTCACGGGCAAGTCCGACATTCCGCTGTATCCCGCGTACGAGATCACGTCCGCGCCGAGCGGCATCGAGATGGCGGGCATCGACTTCGCGTCGATGATCGACACCGCGTCGCAGGACAAGCTGTTCGCGAAGGAGTGGAAGGACGCACTCGCGATCGCGTCGGCGGTCACGAAGAACCAGGACGCGATGCCGCGCGTGCAGATCGCACCGCGCAGCGCGACGAAGCTCGTCGCCGTCGACGGCGTACACGTGACGCAGGTCTACGATATCGCGACCGGTGAAGGCCCGTACCACCAGGAAGACGTGTTCCGGTTGCCGATGCTCGGCACGGTCGCCGCGCTGTTCGCCGATCAGCTGCGCGTCCTCGAATTCAAGGACAAGACCACGATCAGTACGTTCGCGAAGGCGAAGGGGCTGTGCAAGGACACGCTGTGGGCGCAGCGCAAGGACTCGAAGGAGGGACCGACGCAGCTGCAGGCCGTCGTGCTCGGACGCTGCGCGAAGGTAGAAGGCCGAGAGGGTTCGTGGAACGCGCGCGTGACCGAGATGCTCGTGTACGACGCGAGCGGCAAGGTTGTGCTCGTCATTGGCGACGGTCACGTCGAGGGCTATCGCTGGTCGTCCGAGAACGGCAAGCCGATGATCGCGGGGGCGCGATCTCTGATCGCGATCGGCAACATGGCCATCGAAGCGAAGAAGCGCGAAGCCGTCGCGAAGAAGTGAAGTCCGCGCTGCTGATACTCGCCGCCGCCTGCGGCTCGGCCGCTGCCGCGTGTGGCGTGCCGGCGACGCCACGCGACGCACCACCCGCGTGGCAAGCGCGGCCGATGGGAGGCACGCGCGCGATCGATCCCGGCGTGCGCGCGGATCACGAGCTGCTCGACGCGAAGGGCTGCGCGTCGTGTCACGCCGCGATCGTCGACGAGTGGTCGAAGAGCCGGCACGCGCTCGCGTGGACGAACAGCATCTTTCAGCGGGAATACAGCGCCCGCCCGCAAGCGTGGTGCGTGAACTGTCACGCGCCGCTCGTGACCCAGCAACTCGACCTCGCGGGCAGGCGGGCGGCGCAAGGCGTCGACTGCGCGACCTGTCACGTGCGCGCCGGCAAGCTCGTCAGTGCACGCCGCGCGGCGACGTCACCGCACGCGACGATCGCGGACGCGTCGTTCGGCACGCCGGCGTTCTGCGCCGACTGCCACCAGTTCACGTTCCCCGTGCTCGACGAGCGAGGCGCCGCGCAGTCGATGACGCGCCACCCGATGCAGACGACCGTCGCCTCGTTCGCGGCCGGCCCCTTCGCGAACGAACGCGACGGCTGCATGACGTGTCACGGCTCCAAGACCAATCACGCGTTCCCCGGAGCGCACGATCGCGGCATGCGCGAGGCCGCGCTCGACGTGACGTGGTGCAAGAACGACCAGTCGCTGGGGATCCGAGCTCGCAATGCGAACGCGGGCCACACCGTGCCGACCGGGGACATCCATCGCCACATGTACCTGCGCGTGTGGCGCTCGTCGGCGCCGGAGGCGATGTTCCAGGCGTTCTTCGGCCGCCGCTTCGAACCCGCCGATGACGGCGGCAAGCGCACGATCTGGGACTCCACGATCGCACCCGGCGAGACCAAGCACTTCGAGGTCACGAGCGTGCAGCTCGCGGGTGACGCCGGCGAGCCGATCAACCTCGAGCTCGTCTACGTGTTCATCGAGAACGAATTCCCGCGTCGGGCGTCCGACGAATCAACCACCGCGTCGATCACGCGGCGCCGGATGACGTTCGCCGACCTGGCGCCGTGTGCTGTCGAGCGACCAGATGCCCGATCCGCGCAGCGCGATGAATAGGAACAGAAAGCAGTAGATCACGGCGAGCTCGCCCTTGTTGATCGCGGGCAGCCACTGATAGCCACCGAATTCGAGCTTCCAGTGAAACTGGAAGTACGCGACGGCCATCGTGCCCGATGCGATCAGCGCGGCCCAGCGCGTGAACAGGCCGATCGCGATCAGCACGCCAGCGACGAGCTCGATGAGCCCGCCGACCCAGAGCTGCGAGCCGAACGGCATCGTCTTGCCGAGCCAGCCGAAGACCTTTTGCACGCCGTGAAACGCGAACAACGCGCCCGCGACGACGCGGAGCAGCGCGTACGCCTGCGGTTCGAACTTCTCGAGCGCGTTCATGGCGCCACGCCTTCCGCTGCGAGCGCGGCGGCCACCGCGGGACGCGCGGCGACGCGGTCGTAGTACGCCTTCAGCGTTGGCCAGCGCTCGAGCGATTCCTTCTGCGCGAACTGCCACGCGCGCAGCACGTAGAACGCGTACGCGTCCGCGATCGTGAAGTCGCCGGTCAAGTACGGCTTGTCGCCGATGCCCTCCGCGAGCGTGGTCCAGCGCCCGACGAGCCGCTGCTCCTTGAGCGCCTTCTTGAAGTCATCGCCGGCGAGCGGGTTGTAGAGCGGGCTCATGCCCTTGTGCAGCTCGGTCGCGATGAAGTGCAGCCACTCCATGAGCCGGAAGCGCTCCATGCTTCCGTACGCGGGCGCGAGGTTCTTCTCGGGCGCGCGATCGGCGAGGTACTGGATCATCACGGCGCCCTCGGTGAGGATCTCGCCCGACGGGATCCGCAGGGCAGGGACGTAGCCCTTCGGATTGATCGCGAGCCATTCGATCCCGGGTGCCGGTGTGGATCCGGCCCGCTCCAGCTCCGCGCCGCCCGCGAGCTTCTTCTCGCGCAGGTCGACGCGCACGAGGTCGAACGTGAAGCCCGCTTCTCGCAGCACGATGTGCGGCGAGAGCGAGCACGTATGCGAAGCCCAATAGAGCGTGTAGTTCACGCTCGCGATTTAGCACGCGGCTCTATTCGATGCCGTATTTCTCGAGCTTGTAATAGAGCGCGCTGGTCTTGATGCCGAGCAGGCGCGCGGTCTCCGTCTTCACGTGGTTCGCCTTCGCGTACGCCTTGAGGATCAGCTGGCGCTCGAGATCGTCGAGGATCTCCGGGAGCGAGAGCTCGCGTGGAACATCGAGGCGATCTTCCTCCGCGCCGCCCTGGAGAAACTGGGGGAGCGCGGCGGGCGTGATCTCGTCGCTCTCGGCGAACACGAGGCTTTGCTCGATCGCGTTCTCGAGCTCGCGCACGTTGCCCGGCCAGTGATAGGCCATGATGCGTCCGAGCGCCGCGTCGCCGACGCCGCGCACGCGCGCGTTCGTCTTCGGCCCGAGCTTCTGCACGAAGTGCGTGCAGAGCAGCGGGATGTCCTCGCGGCGCTCGCGAAGCGGCGGCAGCTTCACGGGCAACACGACCAGGCGGAAGTAGAGGTCCTGGCGGAACCGACCCGCCGAGACCTCGTCCTCGAGGTGCTTGTTGGTCGCCGACACGACGCGCACGTCGACCTTGATCGGCTGCTCGCCGCCCACGCGCTCGAACTCTTGCTCTTGCAGCGCGCGCAGCAGCTTGACCTGCATCGAGGGCGGCACGTCACCGACCTCGTCGAGAAACAGCGTGCCACCATCCGCGAGCTCGAACCGCCCGAGCTTCTGCTTGATCGCGCCGGTGAATGCACCGCGCTCGTGACCGAACAGCTCGCTCTCGAGCAGCGTCTCGGTGAGCGCACCGCAGTTGACCTTGATGAACGGTCCGTTCGCGCGCTTGCTGAGCCGGTGGATCGCGCGGGCGATCAGCTCCTTGCCCGTGCCGGACTCGCCCGCGATGTACACGGTGGTGTCGCTCGCCGCGACCTTCTCGATCGTGCGGCGGACGATCGCCATCTTGTCGCCGTTGCCGATCAGCTCGGGGAACTTGCCGTCCGCCTCGGCACGCAGGTACTCGATCGTCGCGTCGGCCTTCTTGCGACCACGCCGTACCGCGCACAGCTCGAGCGCGCGCTCGACCTTGAGCTTCACGACCTCCGTCTGGATCGGCTTGGTGAGGAAGTCGAATGCGCCGAGCTTCATCGCCTCGACGGCGGTCTCGACGGTCCCGAACCCGGTGATCAGCATGATCGGCACATCGGGATCGAGGCCGCTGATCGTGCGCAGCACCTCGACGCCCGTCGCGCCGTCCATCTTGAGATCGGTGATCACGAAGTCGGCGCGCTTCGCCTTGAACGCTTCGATGCCGGCCGTGCCGCTCGCGGCGACCACGGGCTCGTGCCCGAGCTTCTTCACCGTGTGCGCGAGACCTTCACGGATCGTTTCGTTGTCGTCGATGATCAGGATGGTGGCCATGCGCGCAGCCATCGTACCCGTCAATGGAGCAACATGTCGACGAGGACCGCCAGGACCGCGAGCACCGTCACACCGACGACGATCACCACCGGCCAGCGGCTACGTGGAGGTGCCTGCGGGACGAGGGGTTCCTGCGGCTCCCACTCCATCGGTTGGCCCGTGCCCGTCGACCACTCGCGCGGTGGTGGTGGCGCCGTCGGTGGAGCGGGCCTCGGAACCGGCGCCCGTGATACCGGCGCTGGCGGCACGCGTTTTTCCACGAACGTAGGCAGCCGATCCGTCGCGGTAGAGTCACCGAGCACCTCGGTGTCCAAGTCTGCCTGCACGGCGGGGGGCGACGCGGTGGGCCGGAGCAGCTTCGCGGCTTCGACGGCAGCCGCGACCTCGCGCACGTCCGTCATGCCCTGCTGCGACGCGACGTCGGCCTCGACGAGCTCGGTCATCGGCGCGTCGTCGAACTCGTCGTCGTCGGCTTTGTCGGCGCGCTCTTCCTCTTGCGCGCTCATCACCTCACGCACGGCGTCGAGGTTCGAGACCTGCTCCTTCGTGACCTTCACGACGCTGCGCGCGGGCGCGCCATCGAAGTCGACGTCGACCTCGACCGGAATCGTATCGTCCTCCTCGACGAGCCACGGCTCGGGCCGCTGCCCGAACAGGTGCTTCAAGTACGTCGCGAGCGCGGCCTGCGAGACGCGGATGATGTTGTTCGTCGCCATCTCCTCGAGCGCGACACCGACCTGCTCGGCGGTCTGGAAGCGCGCTTCCGGCGCGGGTGACAGCGCCTTCAGGATGATCTTCTCGAAGTCCGAAGGTAGGTCCTCGCGAATGCGCGCCGGCGGCGGCACCTTGCCGGCGACGATCGACGCCATCGTCATGAAGTCGTTCACGCCCTTGAACAGCCGGCGCGCGGTGACGAGCTCCCACAGGACGATGCCGAGCGCGAAGATGTCGGCGCGGCGATCGAGCGGCCGCCCGGCACACTGCTCGGGCGCCATGTACGGCGCCTTGCCACGCAGCGTGCCGGCGCGCGTCTGCACCGTGCGTAGCGCCGCCTTCGCGATCCCGAAATCGACGACCTTCACGGTGCCGTCGTAGCCGACGATCACGTTCGCCGGTGAGACATCGCGGTGCACGAGCTCCAGCGGCTGACCATCCGGCGTCTTCTGCTCGTGCGCGTGATGGAGCGCCGATGCGATGGCCATCCCGATCGTCACGATGTGATCGAGCGGGATCAGCTCGCCGCGCTGCACGACCCGCGTGAGGATCTTGCGGAGATCCTCGCCGTGTACGTACTCCATCGCGAAGAAGTAGTCGTTGCCTTCGCGACCGGCGTCGTGCACCTGCACGATGTGGTGATGGTGCAAGGAGCCGGCGAGCCGCAGCTCGTCGAGGAACATGTCGACCGCGCGCGGATCCTGCCCCGGCGCGGGACGCATCCGCTTGATCACGACGTGGTGCTCGAACCCCGCAGCGCCGCTCGCGCGCGCGAGCAACACCTCCGCATCGCCGCTACTCGCGAGCCGCTTGAGCAGCGTGTAGCGACCGAGCGTCGCGGGGGTCACAGCCACGGCTCGATTATGCCGGAAGGACGATCGTGAATGTCGTCTCCCCACCCGCGCTGGCGACCTCGATCCGCCCGCCGTGATCGACAACGATCTCGCGGACGAACGCGAGCCCGAGGCCGGTGCCCTTCTCGCGCGTCGTGAAGAACGGCTCGAACAAGCGCCCCGAGGTCTCCGGCGGGATCTCCTTGCCACGATTCCAGACGACGAGCTTGGTCTCGCCGCCGTCGCGCGCGACCGACAGCTTCACCGCGTCCTTGCCCGTGTGGCCGGCCGCCTTGGCCGCTTGCACCGCATTCTTCGCGAGGTTCAGGAGTGCGCGCCGCAGCTGTCCGCGGTCGGCGCGCAGCATCTCGTCCTGGGCCTCGATGGTGATCGGCATGTCGTCGTTCGACGCGAGCTGCGCGACCTCGGCGAGGAGCTCCGCTACCTCGACGTTGCCGAGCTCGGGCTTCGGCCGCCGCGCGTACTCGAGGAAGTCGTTGACCACGCGTTCGAGGTAGCCGAGCTCGCGCTGGATCTTGTCGACGTGTCCGCGGCGCTCGTCGTCGGCGGGAATCTCGTCGCGCAGGATCCCCGCGAACAGCGTCATGCCGGCGAGCGGATTGCGGACCTCGTGCGCGATGCCGGCGAGCATCTGCTGCGTGCGCGCGTCGCGCTCGGCGAGCTGCTCGCGCATGCGATCCATCGCTTGCCCGAGCACACCGATCTCGTCGCGCGTGCGGATCCGCACGGGCTCGCGCAGATCGCCGGCGCCGATGCGCTCCGCCGCGCTCGCGAGCCGCCGGATGTTGCGCGTGATCACGAGCGTCGTGATCAGCGCCGCCAGAATGCTGACGAGCACGAGGCCGGCACCCCACACGAACAAGCGGCCCTTCAGCTCGGCGAGCCGCGCGAAGTACGAAGCCGGCGCTTGCGCGCGTACGGCGAGCACGATCTCCGGTTCGCTCTCGCTCGCGCGCACCGCCGCGTAGCCGGCCTTGTAGATCCTGCCGCTTCTGCCGGTGAACGTCACCGACGAGACGGTCTTGCCGCTCTCGAACACACTCGCGAGCTCCTCGCGATCGAGCTGGGCGCGAAAGTTCTTCGTGCCGACCGCGGTCTCATCGGTCGTGTCCGCACGCGTCGTGTAGTTGCGATCGAACACGGTCATGTCCGCACCGGTCGCTTGCGCGATCTGCTTCAGCCGATGGACCTGGTTCTGGAACGTCTGCTCGGTCTCGTCCTCGCCCTCGACGAGATACTTGCCGCGGATCTGCGTCGCGGCGCTCGCGGAGATTGCTTCGAGGCGACGGCCGAGCTCGTCGTCGAGATCGCGGCGGCTGACGTCGTACGCGACGTACGCGAACACCGAGAACAGCGCGACCGTCGGCAACACGAGCGCGACGAGCAGCTTGACGAGGATGGTCGCGCGGAAGCGCACGACTACGGGATGACCGTCACGCCCGGCGATGCGGTGATGTTCGAGATCATCAGGTTCGATTGAATGAAGCCGCCGCCGCCGCCACCGCCGCCACCGGTGTCGCGATTACCGCCGGCGCTCTGTCCCGTGCCTGCGTTCGTCGCGCCCGCGAACCCAGCGCCGCCGAGCCCCGCATTGTTGGCGTCGCCACCTGCGGCGGGCGTCGTCGGCGTGCTCACGCTCGGATCGTCGCCGAAGTCACCGACCGCGGCGTTGCTCGCACCCGACGCGGCGCCGCCGCCGTTGGACATCAGCTTCGCGCCCGCCATCGCCGTGATCGACTCGGTGGCGTGCAGCACGATCATGCCGCCGGATCCGCCGCCGCTGCCGCCGGTGAGATTTCCCGCGGCGACCGCGCCCGAGCCCGACGCGTTGATGACGCCCGTCGTCGAGAACGTGATCTTGCTCGCCGTCAGGAACACGGCGCCGCCACCGCGGCCGGGTGCGCCCGCGACCGCCACACCTGCCGCGCCGCCGAGCTGACCGTCGCAGCCGGCGCGTAGCACCGTCGGGCTCGCGCCGAGCGCCGCAAACGGCGTTCCGGGCGTGGCGGCGCCTCCATTGCCCGAGCCGCCACTGCCGCCGATGCGCATGAAGCTCGCGCCCGCACCGCCACCGGCGCCGGTCACGTTATTCGCCGGCGCGCTGGGATACGCGGGACACGTGCCGAACGGCGCGCCGGGACCGAGCGTCCCGCCGCGATGACTCGCGACATCGAGCGTGCCGTTCACCGCGATCGTGTCGCCCAGGATGATGAGCGGCTTGGTGCCGGTGACCGCGATCGTCGCGATCGTGACCGTCTTGCCGAGGATCATGCAGGCGTCGGGTTGGTTCGCCGCCGCCCAGCTCGACGGCGGCGTCATGCAGCGCGCGTCCGTGTCGGTGTTGAGCGTGCCGGCGAGCATCACGTTGCCCATCGGCGGCATCATGCCGAAACACAGCTGATACGCGCCGCTACCGCCGAAGCACTCGCGCGCGTCGTGGACGTACATATCGACGACGAACGCGTCGGGCGGCGCATCGATCGGAACACCGACGCACTGGTTCGCCAGCGGTCCCGAGAGATCGCCGTAGCGCTGGCCCGAGTCGCACGACGAGTCCGGAAAGCTGCAGAACCGGTCGGGCTGGCAGACACCTTGAACGCCGGCCTGCAGGCAGTCGCCGGTGGCGCCGCACTCGAACTGCGGCTTGCCGAGACAGCCAACCGCAACGACGCCGAACAGTGCGCACGCCGCCAGGACGGTTGCCAGGACTAATGCAGACCTCATCATCGTCGAGGATCTGCCGACCGGTGACCGGTGTCAATTGAGCGTCGTCCCGGGTGTGAGGTGGGTCCCGATGTTAAGATCGGCCCATGGGCTGGCTCTCCAAGCTGCGTGGCGGCGGCGACGAGCTGGGTTGGGACGATCTCGTGCGGCGCATCGTCGACGCGATCGCCGGGCTTCGTCAGTACGGCCCGCGCGGCGAGATCGCATTCCCCGACGACATCGTCGTTCGCATCACCGTGCCCGAGGGCACGCTCGCGGTCGTGCAGGGCTTCATCGATCGGCCGGAGCTCGACCGCGAGGTCGTCGCGGCCGTCGCGAACCGCTGCGATGTCACCGCGGACGCAGTGCCCGCGCGCGAGTACGCCGTGAGCGCGGCCGACGGCACGTCGGTGACCGCGGGCGAGGGCAGCCCCAAGTCCTGGCAGCTCGCGATCGCGGGCGGCGATCTGGACGGCAAGACGCTCGCGCTGCCCGCGGGCTGGACCGAGCTCGCGTTCGGGCGCGGCGCGTGGCACGGCGCGGACCACGGCGCGCGCAACGATCTCGTCGTGTGCGAGAAGACCGAGTTCGTGTCGCGTCGCGCGGGCCGGCTGTTTCGCGCGGGTCATCAGCTCGAGGTCCTGTCGCTCGATCAAGGGGACGAGCTCGTCGTGAAGCGCGCGGGCGGCGAGGCGATCCGCCCGGCACGCACCGCGCGCGGTCGCGCGACGCTTTCGCCCGGCGATGCCATCGAGCTCGGCGACGGTCGGGGCACCACACTTCGCCTCGTGCTCGAGAGGGTGTGATGGCGGCGCTCACGCTCGAAGCGCTCGACCAGTACCGCGTTCGCTTCGTCGAGCTCGCGCGCGCGAAGCGGGGCCAGCCGATCCAGATCGATCCGTTTCTGATCGCACAGGCGATCGCGGGCGTGATGCGCGAGTGCACCGTCCGCTCGGCGACGGGCCGGCCGATCGTGTGGAACGAGTACCGGCTGATCCTGTCGCGCCGCGACTTCGATCTGATCCGTCCGCTGCAGACGATCCTCGAGCGCGACCTGAAGCACATCCTCGCACAGGAAGCGAAGGCCCGCGCGGCCGAGCTCGTCGGCGAGCTGCGGATCACGGTCGTGTTCGACGAGGCCGACGAGCTGCCGCTCTCCGAAGGCGTCGTGCGCGTCGCGTTCGTGCCGACCGCGCAGCTCGCCGCGCCGCGGTTCGGCGAGATGACGATGCGCCTCGACTCGTTCGCGGTCTCGGGCGAGATCGCGGCGCGCGCAGCCAGCTCACCGACCGACACCGTGATCGTCGACGACTCCACGCAGACCACACACGCGCTGCGGTGGTCCGGCGGCGTCGCGCACTTCTCGGCGGGCACGACGATCGTCGTCGGTCGCCCGCACCCCGAGGCGCCTTCGCGCTTCATCTCGCTGATCGGCGCCGGCACGAAGGTCAACAAGCAGCACTTCTGGATCGCGGCGACCCCGTCGGCCGTTCGCGTCGGCCGGTTCGCGAAGGCCAACCCGGTCCACGTCAACGGTCAGTCGATCGGGGGCGGGGAAGAGGTCGAGGTCGCGCTGCCGGCGGAGATCTCGCTCTCGCACGGTGACTTGGTCATCACCGTGCTCGCGAAGTGATGATGTCCACCGAGCGCGGGCGCTGGGGATCATAGGACGGGCTAGTCATGCCGAGGTCGAAGTGGCTCGTCGCCGAGCTCGCGCTGTTCGCGATCGCGATCGCGTTCGCGTGGTGGCTCGCGAGCATCGCCACGACCGCCTGGCTCGCGCGGATCGCGCGACTCTCGCTGACTGCACCGGGCGCGGACGTGCGCGCGCTCGCGCAGCAGGCCGCGATGCACTTCACGATCGGCGTCGCCGTGCTCGCGGCGGCGCGCGTGCTCGGCCCCGGCGCACGTCTCCTGCGTCGTCGCCTGCCCGAGACCCCCATGGCCGGCAGCCGAGCCAATGACCCGATCGCGGTCCCGTGGGTGCTGCCGGCGCTCGTCTTCGCGTCGTTGTTCGGCCTCGCGATCCACCTCGCGACCGTCGAGGTCTCGCGCGGGGTCGCGCTCGTCCCGACGGCCGAGCCATTCGCGCAAGGCTTCTTGATCGGCTGCATCGCCGCGGCCGTGCTCTTGCTCGCACCCGTCGATGTCGCGGAGCTCTCGACGCGCGCGCAGTTGCCGATCGCCATCGCGATCGCGGGGATCTTCCTTGCGCTCGGCGTCTTCGGATCCGGACCCGCCGGCTCGGGCACGCGCATCAACCTCGGCCCCATCCAGCCGATCGAGATCGTGAAGCCGCTCGCGATCGCATTCCTCGCCGCGTACCTCGGCACGCGCGCACCGAAGCTGCGCTGGCAGCGCCGCCGTGTCCTCGGACTACGCTGGCCGCGCCTCGAGCTGCTCGCGCCCGCGGCCGGCGTGCTCGTCGCGATCGTCGGCGGACTCTACGTGATCGGTGACCTCGGTCCGGTGCTGTTGCTCGCGCTCGTGTTCCTCGGGATGTTCTTCGTCGCGAGCCGCGCGACGGGCTGGGTCGTCGTCGCGTTCGCGCTGCTCGCGCTCCTCTTGTTCGTCTTCTATCAAGCGCCGCACCTCGCCGGCGGCGGCACCGTGAAGACGCGCCTCGTGATGTGGAGTGATCCGTGGACGAACGGGCTCACGAACGGCCACCAGCTCGGCGACGGCCTGTGGGCAATGAGCGCGGGCGGCTGGAGCGGGCAGGGCCTCGCGCGCGGGCTCACGCCGATCGTGCCCGCCGGCAAGACCGACCTCGTGCTCGCGACGCTGACCGAGCAACTCGGTGCGCGCGCGCTCGTCGCGTACCAGCTCGTCCTCGCATCGATCGTGCTCGGCGCGTTCTACGTCGCCGCGCGATCGCGCACCGCGATCCGCACGCTGATGGCGAGTGGCATCGGCATCTTGCTGCTCGCACAGTGGCTCGTGATCCTCGGCGGCACGCTCGGCTACTTGCCGCTCACGGGCATCGTCGTCCCGTTCGTGTCGTCGGGCCGGAGCAGCATGGCGGTGTTCGTCGTGCTCGGCGCGCTGATCGCGCGGCTCGCCGTCGACGGTCGCGTGCGCGTGCAATCGACCGAGCTCGACGAGCTGCACGCGGCGACGAACAGCGCGCGGACCGCATCGCTCGTGCTCGTCGGGCTCGCGCTGGTCGCGAGCATGCTCGCCGCGATCATGAACCGCATCGAGACCAGCGCGCGCGGCATCGTCGCGCGGCTCGGCGACGGCACGCTCGTGCATCGCCAGAACCCGCGGCTCGTCGCGATCGCCGAGAAGGTTCGCCGCGGCTCGATCCTCGATCGCAATGGCGAGCCACTCGCCGTCTCGACGACGACGCGCACGTATCCGCTCGGCGATGCGATGGGCACGCTGCTCGGCGTGTCACCGACGCGCGTGCTGTTGCCGAGCTGGGCGCTCGAGCAAGCACACGACACGCTGCTGCGCGGCTATCCCGAGCGCACGGGTGGCCCGCGTTATCCGACGGGCGCCGCGCTGCCGTGGCCGGATCTGCGCGGCTTCGTCCCGCTGCTCGATCTCGACGACACCACGCGGGACGGCGCGATCGCCGCGAAGAACGCCGCGATCCCGAGCGTGCGCCTCACGATCGACGCGAAGCTGCAGGCGAAGGTCGCCGTGCTCGCTCGCGATGCGGTCACGAAGGGCAAGCGCGTCGCTGCGGCCGCCGTCGTGATCGACGTCGACACGGGTCACGTCCTCGCCCGCGTGCAGGTGCCCGACTATGATCCGAACAAGCCGGCGTGGCAGGCGCGCGTGTTGGCGCGCGACGAAGCGTTCGCGCAGAAGTTCTACGGTGCGTACGGGGAGTGGCCCGACAAGACCGGCCTCCAGGGCGTGTTCCAGGCGGGCAGCGTCGGCAAGATCTACACGGCGCTCGCGGCGGTGCGTGCGGGCATCGCGGGCTCGCGCTTCGACTGCAAGGAGAGCGACGCGCAAGGCCCGCTGTTCACGCTGCCGAAGTGGCCCAAGCCGATCCACGATCACACCGGCGATCGCACGCACGGCATGCCCGATCTCGCCGAGGCGCTCTCGGTCTCGTGCAACGTCTACTTCGGCCAGCTCGGGCTCGCGCTCGGCGCCGCGCCGTTCGGTCAGCTTCGCACCGATGGCGTCGACGTCGGCTATCGCGACGCGCTCGACGCCGGCCCCGCCGGTTCGCGCCAGCTCGCATCGACGGCGTTCGGACAGGGCGCGATGGTGATGAGCGTGATGCAGGCGGCGCGGCTCGTCGCGACCGTCGCCGGCGGCGGTCGTTATGTGCGCTGCCCGTCGTCGATGGACCACGCGGCCGCGTGCACGGCGACGACGGTCGTCACCGACGAGAACGCGCTCCGCCCGATCATCGACGGCATGCGCCGCGTGATGACCGCGGGCACGGGCGCGCGCCTCACGTCGCCACCGGGCACGCGCGTCTATGGCAAGACCGGCACCGCCGACGTGCGCGGCTTCGTGGGTGAAGAGCCCTTCGGGATCTCGCGCGGCAAGACGGCCGCGCCCCACTCGTGGTTCGTCGCTTTTGCAGAATCCGCCGCGACGCCGGAAGGCAGCATCACCGCCAAAGGCCGCATCGCCGTTGCGGTCGTGGTCCCGCGCGGCGGCACCGGTGCGTCGGCCGCTGGCCCGCTCGCGATGCAGATCATCGCCGCGGCGAAAGAGCTCGGGTACGTGCCATGACCTGCGATTCCCGCAGGAATAATGTCGACGTTTGCCACATGCTTGATCGCGCCATCGACGGGGATCATGA
>JALZOJ010000134.1 GCA_030857175.1 Myxococcota bacterium
GACCGCGTCGCGATGTTCTGCGGCATCGAACTTGGTTCTTGCTTCATCGAGAGCCTCTCGATCAGCGGTGCGATCAGCTGCCATCGTGTCGGCGGGGAACATCGCATCCAGACCACCTCCTCACGATAGACATCGCCGATCTGGATCTGCCTCGTCAGTGCGTAGGGAACCTCGACCAGCCACTCGTGGATCGCGCAGTACAGCAAGTCGCCTGCGTCTGTTCTCGTGCTGATGGTCGTCCGATGGTCGAGCTCGACGCAGAGCACGCGCCGACGGCCTCAGAATCGAGACCGTCCAGAGTCGGCCGCGCCAAACGGATACCGAGCGCTCATCGGTTCGCGCGGCACGTGGGAGAGGCGCGTCACCGGAGACGAGGAATCCCAACTCGCCTCGCGGCAGTGACGACCGGGTGACTGTCTCGAGCACGTTGCGGCAGGAGAGGAAACGCACCCGCGCGATGAGCACGGTCTCACTCGCGTGGAACTCGGACGAGTACGGAGTCGGTGGAGCGAAAAGCCAGCGAACGGCTGAGATGCGCGGCCAGTGTGACGGATCGTTGCGTACGTACAAACACGTAGTCCGTCGAGAAGCATGTGGTAAATGAAGATGCTTGCCACGTCATTGGCAGCGGGGGAGCGTGACCTTGCCGATACCCACCGAGCCGATTGGAAGTATCCCGCGCCCGGTCGAGCTGATCGATGCGGTCGCGCTGCGCGGGGATGGACAACATCCCTCGCTCGACCCGATGTACGAGGCGGCGATTCGCGACACCATCGAGAAGTTCGAGGCGACGGGGTCGCCGGTGATCACCGACGGCGAGCAGCGCAAGTATCACAACTTCTGGACGTACTGCGTCGATGGGCTCAAGAACACGGCGCCCAATGGCTTCAAGATTCCGTTCGCAGCGGGACACGTCCGCCGGATGCCGAAGCTCACGAGTGGGCCGTTTCGATACGGGCAGTATGCGGACCGCTATCTCACGGTCGCGCAGCAGTACGCGACGCGGCCGCTGAAGCAGGCCGTGATCTCGCCGTCGGCGTTGAGCCTCCTGTATCCCGCGGAGGAGATCGCGGGGTATCCGCGCGAGCAGTTCATCGAGGAGCTGCTCGACGAGCACGAGGGTGAGGTGCGGCGGTGCTTGGAGCTCGGCGCGCACTCCGTGCAGATCGACTTCACCGAAGGGCGATTGGCGGTGAAGGTCGACCCGAGCGGCGAGTTGCTGACGCGGTTCATCGAGCTCAACAACATGGCGCTCGCGAGGTTCTCGACGGCGGAGAAGAAGCGCATTGGATTTCACACGTGCCCGGGTGGAGACCGCGATTCGACGCACAGCGCGGACGTGGATTACGCGGAGCTATTGCCGAGCCTGTTGCAGCTCGACGCGACGAACTTCTACATCGCGCTCGCCGGTGAGCCGGACCGCAGGCGCGTGCTCGAGATCATTCGCGATCACCTGAAGCCCGAGCACCGGATCTTCGTCGGCGTGATCGCGGCGATCGATCCACACGTCGAGACCGCGGAGGAGGTCTGCGAGCGCGTGCTCGAGGCTGCGCAGTACATCCCGATCGCACAGCTCGGGACGACGGACGACTGCGGCTTCTCGCCGTTCTGCGACGACAAGTCGACGACACGTGAGAAGGCATTCACGAAGATCCGCGCGCGCGTCGAGGGGACGAAGCTTGCGGCGGAGCGCCTCGGAGTGGCTTGATGACGGACGAGAACGAGGAACAGCGGCTGCGCTCGACAGCGCTGCAGAACGCAAAGGCGATCCTTGTCGCGCGGCAGCGCGGGGAGGACGACCTCCGTAGGACGCGCGTGATGCTGGAGGAGGAGACGCGCATCCTCGACGTGCTGAACCGGACCGGCGAGCTGCTCGCATCGCAGCTCGATCTGCAGAGCATCGTGCAGGAGGTGACGGACGCGGCGACGCAGCTGAGCGGCGCGGAGTTCGGCGCGTTCTTCTACACGGTGAAGAATCCAACGGGCGGCGTGTTCATGCTGTACACGCTGTCGGGCGCGCCGCGCGAGGCGTTCGACAAGTTCGGGCATCCGCGTGCGACGGCGCTGTTCGGTCCGACGTTCGAGGGCCTGGAGATCATTCGGAGCGGCAACATCAAGCAGGATCCGAGGTACGGGCAGTTTGCGCCGCATCACGGCATGCCCCCGCACCATCTGCCGGTGTGCAGTTATCTCGCGGTGCCGGTGAAGCAGCGCACGGGCGAGGTGATCGGCGGACTGTTCTTCGGTCATCACGACGCCGACGTCTTCACCGAGAAGGCCGAGCGGCTCGTCGTCGGGATCGCGGGCCAGGCGGCGATCGCGATGGACAACGCGCGGCTGTTCGACGAAGCGAGGAAGTCGGCCGACGCCGAACGCGCCGCGCGCTCCGAGGTCGAGCGCGTGAGCATGATCAAGGACGAGTTCCTCGCCACGCTCTCGCACGAGCTCCGCACACCGCTCAACGCCGTGCTCGGCTGGGCCGAGATGCTGCTCGGCCGCGCCACGGCGGACCCCGAGCTCCGGCGCGGGCTCGAGACGATCGCGCGGAATGCGCGCTCGCAGGCGCAGCTGATCGAGGACCTGCTCGACATGAATCGGATCGTGTCGGGGAAGATCCGCCTCGACGTACAGCGTCTCGCACTCGACGTCTGCATCGAGTCGGCGCTCGATACGATCCGACCGTCGGCCGAAGCGAAGTCGCTGAAGCTGCGCACGACGCTCGATCCGCATGCGGGGCCGGTCTACGGGGATCCACATCGGGTCCAGCAGATCGTGTGGAACTTGCTCTCGAACGCGGTGAAGTTCACACCGAGGGGCGGCAAGATCGACGTGCTGTTGCGTCGCGTAAACTCGCACGTCGAGATCGTGGTGAGTGATTCCGGCATCGGCATCAAGGCCGACTTTCTGCCCGTGGTCTTCGAGCGGTTCCGTCAAGCGGACTCGTCGACGACACGCAAGCACGGCGGCCTCGGCCTCGGCCTCTCGATCGTGAAGCAGCTCGTCGAGCTCCACGGCGGCACGCTGCGCGCCGAGAGCCCGGGCGAGGGACTGGGCTCGACGTTCACGGTCCTCTTGCCGCTGCGCGTGATCAACGAAGGCGACAACCGCACCCACCCGACCACCGGACGCATGCCCAGCATGCGGTCGCTGGGGATCCAGCTGAAGAACGTGAAGGCGCTCGTGATCGACGACGAGGCCGACGCACGCGAGCTGTTGCGCAGTGTGCTGTCGGAGGTCGGCGCCGACGTCGTCACGGCCGCGTGCGTGGACGAGGGGCTCGCGCAAGCGAAGGCGATCAAGCCGGACGTGATCATCAGCGACATCGGCATGCCCGATCGCGACGGCTACGAGCTGATCCGCGAGATCCGCGCACTGCCCGCCGGCGATGGCGGCAAGTGCCCGGCGATCGCGCTGACGGCGTTCGCCCGCTCGGAGGATCGCACGCGCGCTCTGATCGCCGGGTACCAGGTCCATCTGTCGAAGCCGATCGAACCGCACGAGCTCGTCGTGACGATCGCGAGCTTGCTCGGCCGCATGCACGGCGAGTAACTGCGAACGACTGGTTGCAGCGCTGCACGAGTTGCGCAATCGACACGGGCGCTGCGAAACAGCGTTGAGAAGCGTGGGCGAGTTGATCCATGGTGGCTCGTGATGAGGGCAGTGATGTTCGTCGGAGCGGCCGTGGCGCTGTCGGCGTGCACGTTCGAGACGAAGCTGCCGGCGGGGTCGAGCGAGCCGGATGCGAACGAGGTGGGCGGCGAGGGCGAGCAGTCGACCGGGGTCGCCGCATGCAAGACGCCCGATGCGAGCGGGCTCGTCGTGTGCCTCGAGTTCGAGGACAGCGTCAGCGACGGCGTGCTCGACGACAGCTCACCCGCACGGCGCAACGCGCAGAGCACCGGGTTCTCGCAGATCGCGCGTGACGGTAGCGGCGCATCGATGGCCGCCGACGTCGGCCCGATGGCATCGACGTACGTGCAGGACGTCGCGCCGTTCAACCTCGCCGGCGCGTACACGCTCGCCGCGTGGGTGAAGCCCGACACACTGCCACCGAACAACTCCGCGCGCGGCGTGCTGGATCACGAAGGGCAATACGCGATGATCGTGAGCACGACCGCAGCCGGCGCGATCAACAACCGCTGCCAGCACACCGGCGTGGCGAAGTACGAGTACACCGAGCGCCTGCCCGTCGGGCAGTGGTCGTTCATGGCGTGCACGTGGGACGGCACGCAGCTGTGCGCGTGGCGCTGGGCGTCGGCCACGGATCGCGAACGGTTTTGTCACACGCCGACCTTTTCGCCGGCGGCGGCCGGGACGGCGGGCCTCGCGGTCGGTCACCTCAGCAGCAGCGGCACGGCGCACAGCCGGTTCGACGGCGCGCTCGACAGCGTCCAGGTGTACGCGCGCGGCATGACCGAGGCGCAGCTCTGTGCACTGGCCGGGCAGGCGCCGGGCTGCATGCCGTGCAACGCGGGCTGCATCTAACGCCGGGCGCGCTCGCACGTCGTGTGCGCGCTGCAGGCGCGCGATGTTGTAACCGGGCGAGAGGCCAAGCCCACAGCGAGGCATGCGCGTTGCTCGCACTCTGAAACATGGCCGCTACGACCGCAGGACGACCCCCGACGCACCCGCGGTTGATTCCCGCCAACCGGCTTCGCCACCATGTCCAGCCCATGGGCTGGAGCTCGAGCGATAGCCTGTTCCTCCTGCTCCTGTTCGCCGCGGTGCTGTTCTGCGCGATCGTTCCGCTCGTGTTGCTATAGCCAGCAGTGCGGGATCGGCGTCGTGGCGCCGTCGAGGATGGCGGCGAGCTGTGCGCGCTCGCGCTCCCAGTAGCAGAGCGCGTTCGCCTGATGAAGGTAGCCGTAGCCGTAGATCGTCGCGTTTGCCGGGCGGCCGATCAGGTCCTGGGGGTCGCCGGCGTAGTGGAAGTCGCCGTGGCGGCGCTCGACCGCGGCCCGGCCGTCCGAGAGCGCCTTGTCGAGTGCGCTGCGCGGCGCGCCCTTCAGCTGGGCGGCGTAGGCCGCGTGGATGAACCGCGCGCGCGCGGCGGTGACCTCGAACCCGTCGACCACCTCCCGCGACCACCGCGACGAGGGCAGCTTCAGCGCGCGTGCCCGCTTTGCGAGCGCGGTCAGCTCGTTCGCGTATTCGCCGAGCGGCGCGAGCGCGTCGAACGTCGCGCCCTTCGCAATGTCGTCGAACGTGGTGCGATCCGGCTGCGAGTGAATGCCGAGCTGATCGCCGACATCGATCAGCGCGTCGCGACCGGCGAGGTAGGGCGCGAGGCGCTCGTCGATCGAGCGGCGCGCCTGGAGATCCGCGAGCTCGGTGACAAGGTCGACCGCGGGTGCGAGGTCCTTGCCGTACGCGTGCGCGATCGCCTCGCGATACGACGGCGGCAGCTCGTAGCTCGCACGCAGCGAGACATAGTCGGTGAGCCAGTAGCCCCACTCCCAGCCCGACGAGAAGATGAGGTGACCATCGAGATCGGGCAGGCCGTCGAGGTCGAGCCAGCGCGAGCGCACGTAGACCGGCAAGAACATCGGGACCGAGTTGTCGAATGCGATCCAGTACGCGCTCTCCGGGTAATACGTCGGCTTGCGGCCGGCCCGCTGCTGCTCGAGGAGATACGCGCGGTGCTCCGCGAAGTCGCTGTGGCCGTACGCGCCGCCCGCGTCCTCGAACAGGTTGTAGAACATCACGGTGTGCACGTTCGAGATGATCGATGGATCGGCGTGCTTCACGAGGAAGTAGTAGGGCAGCTCCTCGCCGCGATAGGTCACGCGCTGATCGGCGCCGACGTGAATCGAGGCGTGCACGGCGGCGCGCGGCCTCGCTGCGTGAATCGCCGCGGTCGTCGCGTTGACCGCCGCGATGAAGCGATCGGCGTCCTCGCCGAAGAACT
>JALZOJ010000135.1 GCA_030857175.1 Myxococcota bacterium
GTCGCTGGCCGGCGAGCTCGACGGCCAGCGGCGTCTCGCTCGAACACGAGACGAACTTCGTGTTCTTGCGCGGCGGCCCGCGGCGCGCGGCACCATCATCGCCGGTCGCCCACGATCCGCCGAAGCCGCCGCTGCGCGGCAGGACCGCCGACGACGGCACCCATCCGACGAAGACGACCTGCTCGGCCGGATTCAGCGAGCCGATCTCGACGACGACGCGCGAGAGCTTGCCGCTTGTCTCGAGCACGTCGACCGGCGGTGACGATTTGTACGTGAGCGTGACGACCGGCGGCTTGCCTGGCTCGACCGCGAGCGCGATCGCCTTCTTCGCCACCAGCAGCCCGTAGGTCTGCGCATCGACATCGATCGCGTCACGCGGGAAGAAGTCGGACTGGTCGTCGATCGCGAGGATGCCGCACGCGCGCGTGGTTCGCAGCGGCGCTTTGGTCTTCGCGGACGGCGGCAAGGGCAGCTCGAACGTCATCTGATCTGCTTCCGCGGAGATGTACTTCATCGCGAGCTTTGGCCCGGGCGCAGCGAAGTCGGCGACGAGGAACGGCGCCGCCGCGTGAACGTGGAGCTTGGACTTGTCGACGAAGCCGGCGAGCTTCACCGATGCCGTCGTGAATTCGGCGAACACGCCGGCGCCGAACACCGCGCTCGCTTCCGTGATCTCGAACACCTCGCCGAACGGCTTGCCTCCGTCGGTGAGCGCGAGCGCCTTCGGCTGGTCCTTCCAGTCGCCGTCCAGCACGCACTTGCTCTCCGGCCTCGCGACGCGCTCGGGATAACCCGCGTACGGATCGGCATCGATCGCGACCGCGACCGGGGCGTCGATGACAACCGGCGTTGGCGGCGCACTGCCCGAGCCGACGGGAGCAGCCTCCCGCTTGGGCGAGCTACATCCGAACAGCAGCACCCCGAGCAGCCATCGCGACATTGCGCGACTAGTATGCACGCATGCCGCGCCGCGATCCGCACTCGTACAATGATGACTCGCAGGTCGAAACGGAGTCGCTCGCGTGGGTCGCGCGCGTCGACTTCGAGACCAAGACGATCGCGGCCGAGGCGACGCTCGTGTTTCGCGCGGCGGGAGGTGGCACGCTCGACCTCGACACGCGTGACCTCGCGATCGAAACGATCACGGATCTCGGCGGGACTGCGCTCGCGCACACGCTGCACGCACCGGAGCCATTCCTCGGAGCACGCCTCGAGGTCTCGCTGCCCGCGCAGACGCGCGGCGTACGCATTCGCTATCGCACGGCGCCGAACGCATCCGCGCTGCAGTGGCTCGCCCCCGCACAGACGAGCGGCAAGCGCCTGCCGTTCCTGTTCAGCCAGTGCCAGGCGATCCACGCCCGCTCCGTCGTGCCGCTGCAAGACACGCCACGCCTGCGCATTCGCTACACCGCCGAGATGACCGTGCCCAAGACGCTGCGCGCCGTGATGGCCGCGGCACCGGTCGATCGCGCCGAACAAGGCGACGTCGCCGTCGAGCGCTACGAGATGCCGCAGCCGATTCCGCCGTATCTGTTCGCGTTCGCCGTCGGAGACCTCGCCTCCCGCGATGTCTCGCCGCGCTCGCGTGTGTGGGCCGAGCCCGACGTCGTCGACGCGGCCGCGTACGAGTTCGGCGGCGTCGAGGACATGATCCGCGCGGCCGAGGGGCTGTTCGGTCCGTACGACTGGGACCGCTTCGACATCCTGACCATGCCGCCGTCGTTCCCGTATGGCGGCATGGAGAACCCGCGGCTCACGTTCCTCACACCGTCGGTGATCGCCGGCGATCGCTCGCTCGTGCGGATCGTCGCGCACGAGCTCGCGCACTCGTGGACCGGCAACCTCGTCACGAACGCGAACGCCGAGCACTTCTGGCTGAACGAAGGCTTCACGGTCTACGCGGAGCGCCGGATCATCGAGGCGATCTACGGCGCCGATGTTGCCGCGCTCAACGCCGCGCTCGGCCGCCGCGTGCTCGACGAATCGCTGAAGCGGTTCGCGGACCGTCCCGAGCTCACGCGGCTGCGCACGAAGCTCGCGGGCGTCGACCCCGACGACGCGTACTCGCAGGTGCCGTATCAGAAGGGCTACTTCTTCCTCGTCGCGCTCGAGAACGCGGTGGGGCGGCCCGCCTTCGACGCGTGGCTCAAGACGTACCTCGCGACGTTTCGCTTCCAGGCGATCACCACCGACGACTTCATCGATCACTTCGATGGCGCGTTCCGCGGCATCCTGGCCGATGTCGATGCGAGCGCGTGGATCGACGGCGAGGGCCTGCCCGACATTCCGAAGCCGCGCTCGTCGAAGCTCGAAGCGATCGAGCAGCTCGGCGACGCCTGTCCACCGCGCGAGCTGACCGCTGGCTGGACCGCGACCGAGTGGCTCCTCTACCTCGAATCAATTCGCAGCCCGAACCAGACGCTCTGCTACCAGATCGAGACCGCGCATCGCCTGACGGACAGCACCAACTATGAAGTCCTCGTGGCGTGGCTGACCGTCGCGCTGAAGGGTGGCTTCGGCGCCGTGATCCCTCGCACCGAGGAGGTGCTCGCCTCGACCGGCCGCATGAAGTTCTTGCGCCCGCTCTACGCGGGACTACCTCGCGACCTCGCGCGGCCGCTGTTCGAGCGCCTGCGGCCGACCTACCACCCGATCGCGCAGGCGATGGTCGAGTCGCTCTTCCGCGATACACTCGCGTGATGGACCGGCGCGGCAACATTACCCCTCGGCGTTCGCCGGGACGGTTCCGATGCCTGCCGTGCAAGCGCGTCGTGATCGGCACCGAGACCGGGCACTGCCCGAGCTGCGGCTTCGTGCCACCTTCTGCCCCGGAGGTGCCACCGCTCGCGCGGACGTGGAGCCCGATGCTCCTGTTCGTCGTGATCGCCGGCGCGATCGCACTGCTCCTATTCGTGACAAACTGAGCCGAGCTTTGGCCACCGAGCAGTCTCCACCCGCGCGCAAGAATCTGCTGCTGCCCACGCAGGAGCGATGGCCGCTCGACCCGTCGAAGCCGGTGATCCAGCTCGTCGACGTGTCGATCTCGTTCGGCGACAAGAAGGTCCTCGACAAGCTCAGCATCGACATCATCCCCGGGCGCACGACCGTGATCGTCGGCCGCAGTGGCTCCGGCAAGTCGGTGCTGCTGAAGCTCATGATGGGCCTCCTCAAGCCGGATAGCGGCAAGGTGTTCCTGTTCGGCAACGACCTCGCGGAGATCAAGCCACTCGAGACGATCGAGCTGCGCAAGCGGATGGGCATGCTGTTCCAGAACTACGCGCTGTTCGACGCGCTGTCGGTTCAGGACAACGTCGGGTTCACCTTGACGGAGAACTCCGAGATGAAGCCGAAGGACATCCAGCCGCTCGCACACGAGCTGATCCGGATCTTGAACCTCGTCGGCAGCGAGAAGCTGCTGCCGTCGGAGCTCTCGGGCGGCATGAAGAAGCGCGTCAGCCTCGCGCGCTCGCTGATCTCGAACCCCGAGGTCGTGCTGTTCGACGAGCCAACGACCGGCCTCGATCCGATCATGATCGCGCAGGTCGACGAGATGATCGCGCTCGCGAAGTCGCAGTACCAGATCACGAGCGTGATCATCAGCCACGACATGGCGAGCACGAAGCGGCTCGCCGACACGGTCGCCTACCTGAACGAAGGCAAGATCATCTTCGAGGGCACGTACGAGGAGTTTCTCGCGAGCCAGCTGCCCGCGATTCGCGCGTTCGTCGATGGGGCGGGCACGTCGCGCCTCGAGCGTGTCGAGGCCGGCGCGTCACGGCCGTCGCAGGTCGAGGTGCCGGTCGTCACCGACGAGCCGAGCATCGAGCTCGTGGACATCTACAAGACGTTCGGCAAGAAGCCGGTGCTGCGCGGCGTGAACCTACCGATCTATCCGAAGAAGACGACCGTGCTGATCGGTTCGTCGGGCTCGGGCAAGTCCGTCATCATCAAGCACATCATGGGTCTGTTCAAACCGGACTCCGGCGAGATCCGCGTGTTCGGCAAGGACATCGTTCCGCTGAACGAGCTCGAGATGAACGACGTGCGCCAGAACTTCGGCCTCCTGTTCCAGCACGCCGCGCTGCTCGACTGGTTGCCCGTCTGCGAGAACGTCGCGTTCCCGCTGCGCGAACGCACGAAGCTGAGCAAGGGCGAGATCAGCGACCAGGTCGACGAGATGCTCGAGCGCACGCACATCGCGGACATCAAGTACCGCATGCCCGGCGAGATCTCCGAGGGTCAGAAGAAGCGCGTCGGTCTCGCGCGCGCGATGATCATGAAGCCGCGCATCATGATCTACGACGAGCCGACGACGGGCCAGGACCCGCTACGTACGCGCGACATCGACAACATGATCCAGGAGACGCAGGCCCACTACGACATCACGAGCATCGTGATCAGCCACGACATGGCGTCGACGTTTCGCATCGCGCACATGATCGCGCTCCTCAACAAAGGCGAGATCGCGGCCTACGGCACACCGGCGCAAGTGCGAGCTTCACCGAACGCGCATGTTCAGAGCTTCATCCACGCTGGTTCCGTCGAGACGCACTGAGCGCGCGAGCGCGCCCGATCCTGCTAGCGGTAGCCGTAGCCGAGCATCAGATAGAAGCCGACGACGACGAGCGCCATCACGGCGAGCATCGGAATCAGCCAGCGGGCGCCGGCATGGTCGTGCCAGAATTCATGAGCGCTGTGGGAAATGTTCGCCATGCAGCGGTCAGGTGCATCGGCCATGCCCTACCCCTCGGCAAAATTCTGCGCGCCGTGGCTGCGTGTTACCGTGGAAGCCACATGCGCACGACCTACAAGGTGCTCGAGCGGCTGGGTGGGGGCGGTCAAGCAGAGGTGTTTCGCGGCGTCGCCGAGACGCTCCAGGGCTTCAAGAAGTCCGTCGCGATCAAGCGCATCTTGCCGAACCTGACGTCGAACCCACAGTTCGTCGCGATGTTCCTCGACGAAGCCCGCCTCTCGCTGTTCCTCCAGCACACGAACGTCGTCCAGGTCTTCGACATCTCGAAGGCCGACGACGGCACCTACTTCCTCGTCATGGAGTACGTCGACGGCTGCGATCTGAAAGCGCTCATCAGCTACCACAACGAGCAGGGCATCAAGGATATCGAGCTCGCGCTGCACATCATCATCGAGGCTTGCAAGGGCCTGAGCTACGCGCACCTGCTCGAGCACCCGCAGACAAATCAGCCGCTCGGCATCGTGCACCGCGACGTCTCGCCGCCGAACATCATGCTGTCGAAGAACGGCGAGGTGAAGGTCGTCGACTTCGGACTCGCGAAAGCAGACTCGCAGGTCGAGATCACCGACGAGGGCGTCGTCAAAGGCAAGTTCGCCTATCTCGCGCCCGAAGCCACGCTCGGCCTCGACGTCGACATGCGCGCCGACGTGTTCGCGCTCGGCATCATCACGTGGGAGATGCTGACCGGCTACCGCCTCTTCTACGACGACAACCCGCACACCACGATCGACCTCGTGAAGAAGGCGCGTGTGCCGTCGATCGTGGCGCTCAACACCCAGGTCCATCCAGAGCTCGATGGCATCGTCCGCAAGGCCCTCGCGCGCGATCGCGACGAGCGCTTTCAGACCGCCGCCGAGTACATGGACGCGCTCTCGCAGTTCTTGTTCTCGCGCGAGATGAAGGTCACGTCGAAGAACGTCGCGGTCGCCGTCAAGGAGACGCGCGAGGCAAAGGCGCGCGCGAATTCGTCGCGCGAGACGCTGATCCAGGCGCTCGTGATGGACGAGATCAACAAGATGACCTCGATCATCGCCGACGAGATCGCCGCGAAGCCGATGACCGAGAACACGGGCACGAGCACGCCGCTCGTCGACACGACCGACTGGGCGAAGGACCTGCTCGACGACTA
>JALZOJ010000092.1 GCA_030857175.1 Myxococcota bacterium
CGACTCGATGGCGCCGAAGCTCGACCAGGTCGACGAGGGCTGGGACCTCGGCGACTCGGATCCGACCGCCGGCGCACCGTCCTCTTCGGAGATGGCGGGCGACGGTTCCGTCGAAGGCGATGGCCTCGACCAGGTCGACTAGCCGCGCCCGATCGTTCAGCAACGTCGTCGGCTTCGATGACTCGCCGTTCGATCTCGAGCATCGCGGAGACGTGCGCGTCGTCGGTGCGGTCTGCGCACGCACGCGCCTCGACGGCGTGCTCGCGACCACGGTCCGCCGCGATGGCAACAACGCGACCGACCGTCTGATCGAGATCGTCGAGTCGTCGCGCTTCAGCGATCACATCCGCGCGATCCTGCTCCAGGGCATCGCGCTCGCCGGCTTCAACGTCGTCGATCTCGAGCGGCTCTCGCAGTCGCTCGACGTGCCGGTGCTCGTTGTCGTCCGCAAGCAACCGCGGATGCAGATGGTGAAGGACGCGCTCCTCGACCGCACGACGGGCGGCGCCGAGAAGTGGGCGCTGATCGAGAAGCACGGCGCACTCGAACGCTGCGGTGCCCTCTGGGTCCAGCGCGTCGGGCTGACGCTAGCCGAAGCGACCGAGCTCCTCGCCGCGACGACGTCACACGGCAATATCCCCGAGCCACTGCGGCTCGCGCATATCATCGCGGGTGGTGTCGAACGCGGTGCGAGCCGCGGCCGGCCTTAGCGCTTGTTCAGGATGCGGTTCGCGATGTAGCCGAACGCCCCGAGGAACGCGAGCTCCATCACGGGGCTGGTGCGAATACGCATCGCCACGTAGCCGAGGCCCAGCGCGATGCCGAGCGCCTTGATCGGGTGCTCCTTCACGTAGCCGCGGGTCGCATCGAGGATCTGCGAGCTGTTGTCGCGGACCTGAGCGCCGACGTCACTGACGCTGGACTTGATCGCGTCGACCGTCTGGTGACCCTGGTCCACCAGCGTGCTGACGCTGTCCTTGACCGTTGCGACGCTATCTTTGACCGTTGCTTTTTGGTTCTGGTATTCGTTCATGCAGGCACCCTGAGCATCTGGCGTGCCGCGGCATGATCGTGCCCCTTCGTGGATCTAGAGGCATTTCGCGCGCGCCGACGTGCTTGCTTCGCGCGCTGTGCTCTACCGCTCGTACCGGAGCGTCGCGAAAACTTCTGTACCTCGCCGGCGTTCGATGAGCCCCGCTACAGATCCGTCGAGCCGATATGGCGTGTCGTGCTCGAGGCGGAACGGATTGTCGACCGAGATCTCGAGATCGGCGTCGGCGATCACGTCGGCGAGCGAGGCGCCGATCGCGGTGCGAATGGTCGGGTCGGTCTTGACCTTCTTGTTGAGCATGTCGGCCGTGTTGACGCGCACGGTCCGCCCGGATGCGAGCGAGCCGCGGACGAAGATCGACAGGTCGGGGAGGGGGCGCACGACGACCGCTCCGGATGCGGTCTGCCTCGCCAGCGGGATCGGGTTGCCGTTCGGATCGGACTCGTCGATCGACGCGAAGTGATAGTTGGCGAACGCGTCGACGAGCGTGGTCGTGATCTGTGCGCCGACGAAGATGCCGAGGAGATCGGTCGTGCCCTTGTTCTTCGGCGTGTACGCGAAGTTCTCCGGGTTTGGCGGGAGCGGCTCGAGCACGATGACGTTCGAGAGCCGCGTGAAGTCGGCGCCCAGGCGCAGCGAGAGCTCGCGCGTCGGCTTGAAGTGTCCTTCAGTCGCGAGCGAGCGCGAGTGTTCGGGGTCGAGTCCGGGGTCGCCGAGCGTGCCGACGCGCGAGAACAGCTGCACGCCATCGGCGGCGCGGATGCCTTCGGCGTAGATGATCTTGCCGCCGAGCGGCCCGTGCGTCACGGCGGCGCCGCCCTGGAACGTCGCGGAGAACTTGTGATCGGAGACCGGCACGCGGCGCCCGCCGTCGTGCTTGTAGATGCGATCCATCTGCACGCGCGCACCGCCGGTCAGCACGAGCCAGGGCAGGGGCGTGAATTCGTCGAGCGCGAACGCCGACGTCGAGAGGAACGTGCGCGACGTGAAGCTGACGAACGGCGGATCCGGTTCCTGCTCGATGCCGATCAGCGTGGCGAGGCTCGCCGGCGTGAACTGATGGAGAATGTTGATGCCGCCCATCAGGCGGTTCGTCACGACGTTCTCGAGATCGTGGACCACGCGGACGTCCAGCTGGTTCGCGACGCGCGGATCGGGATTGCCCTGCAGCGAGCGAATGCCGAGGCGGAGGTCGCGTCCGCCCGGTGCTGGCTCGGGTCCGTCGGGCCAGAGCGGCTGCACGACGAAGTTCTCGTCGCTGTAGAACTCGTAGCGCGAGACGCGGGCCTGCAGGGTCACGCTCGCGAGGTCCTCGACGTAGAGCGGGTGCTGGCCGGCGACCGCGTAGATCCGGTGCGTCTTCTTCCAGTAGCCGCCTTGGCCTTCGTCGAGCAGCGCGCCGAACGGGCTGAGCTCCCAGTTCGAGTCGTTCGTGAAGTTTTGAAACGTGAGCTGCAGGCGGTTGTCGAGGTCGACGCGCACGGTGGTGTCGAACCAGGTGTCGGCGGCGTTCTTGGTCTCGCCCGCGTTGCCGAACACCGGCGGCGAGAGCCCGAGCGTCGCTTGCGGCGAATCGTCGACGAGCGTCGTCGGTCCGATGCGGCGGCCCGCATCGACGGCGGCGGTGAAGGCGTAGCGTCCGCGGTTCTCGCCGGCGCGCGCCCACACTTCTTCGGTGCGCAGCGACGACGTGCTGACGCCGGCATCGACGACTGCTTCGCGGCGCGTGGGGATCTCCGAGATCAAGTTGATGACGCCGAGGAACGCGTTCTGGCCGTACAGCACGGAGCCGGGCCCTCGCACGATCTCGATCTTGTCGAACTGCGGCAGCGATGCGCGAAAGTCGCGGTCGAGCGAGCGGAAGTGGGTCTGCGCGTTGATCAGCGGGATGCCGTTCGAGAGGAACAGCAGCGTGCTCTGCAGGCCCTGGTTCAAGATCGTCGAGCCCCAGTTCGCGTCGACGACGTCGTAGCCGGGCACGAACGGCAGGAGGTCGTCGAGCCGGCGGATCTGCAGTGCCTTGAGCTGCTGGCGCGTGAACGACGTGACGATCGCGGGTGTGCTGTCGACGTCGCGCTCGGTGCCGGTCGCCGTCGCGACGACGCGACCCTGCGGCGTGCTGAGGCGGCGCGCGAGCACGGCGAGCCGCGAGGCGATCTCGGCGTCGGCGAGCGACTCGCTGAGCAGCTCGCTCGCCTCGACGGTGCAGCCGTGCGCGTCGACGAGCGTGAGCTCGACCGTCCAGAGATCGCCGAGGTGACCGATCGTGCCGAACGCACCGAACCGCAGCCCGCGCCTGCGCAGCGAATCGCAGTGACAGTCGACCTTCACGCCGCAGCGATCCGCCGTGCGTTGATCCGCGATCACGCGATCGACGAGGCCGCCCTGCCGCATGCCATCGACGGTGATGAAGTCGAGCGCGGCGAGCTGTGCCTCGGGAACACCGAGCGCGCGATAGCCTTGCCACACTCCCGTCTCCGCATGCGCGGTGGTCGCGATCGACGCGAGCACCAGGAGCGGAAGGACAGACTTCATCATTTTGTCGCGGTGAGCTTCACGATCTCGTTGATCTTGCGATTCGCTTTGACGAACTCGCCGTTCGTGTAGAGTGCGAGCACTTCGTTGAGCCGCGCGCTCAAGTCGGCCTTGCGATCCGCTGGCAACTTGCCGATGCGCGCGCCGGTGCGTTGCACCTTTTTGTCGACGAACGGGCCATCGATCGTGACGGCTGCGATCGCGGCGCGCGCCTTGTCGAGCTCCGCGGCGGCGCGGTCGGCCTCGCCCGCCGCGAGTGCTTCAGCCATCTCGCGCTTTGCATCCACGTACGCGGGCACGTCGCTCTCGAGCAGCTCGCGCCGGCGCAGCTCGCCGTCGAGCAGCGTGTGTGAGGTCTTGAGTGCGGAGAGCGCGGCCGTGTTGTCGGTCTTCGGCGAAGGCGGCGGCTCGACGACGATGGCTTCGGCCGCATCGGGCGTGCTCGGCTGCGCGACGACCTGGGTGTCCGACTTCGGCGGCTTCTTCGTCGCAGGCTTCCCCGGCTCGATCGTGACGACCGGCGCTTCGGGCTTCTCCTTGCGATCGCGGATCGCGATCTGCGTGCGCTTGCCCGAGCGATCGATCATCGGCAGCGACTCCGACGACATCGGGGCCTGCACCTCGCGCGGCGTCAGCACGGTGGTCGTGGTTGCCGCTGGGTCTGGTTCGTCGCGATCCTGATCGATGCTGCGGCTCACGATCACCGCGATGATCACCGCGACCACCGCGAGAACCGCGGCGATCACGCGGCGGCGGCGGATCGGAATCCGCAGCGCGTCCTCGAATACGCCGAGTAGCTCGACCATCGACGGAAACCGCTCGGCCGGCTGGACGGCGAGGCCGCGCCGCAGCGCCTTCTGCAGCGCACGCGGAACCGTGCGATCCGCCTTCGGCAGCGCATAGGTCTGCTTCTGCACGCTCGAGTAGATCTCGGACCAGTTCTTCCCCGCGAACGGGCGCACGCCATAGAGCGCTTCCCACGCCGTCACGCAGAAGCTGAACTGATCCGCGCGCGCATCGCACGACGCGCCGGCTGCTTGCTCCGGTGCCATGTACGCGGGCGTTCCGACGATCGCACCCGAACGCGTCACGCTCGTGACGTCGACGTTGTCACCGTCCATGATCGCGCCCGGCGCCGACACGCGATCGGGCGTGATGCCGGTCGGCTCGATCAGCCCGTCGGAGCGGCGCGCGAGCCCGAAGTCCGTGACGCGCACGGTGCCGCGCTGACTGACGAGGATGTTGTCGGGCTTGAAGTCGCGATGGATCAACCGCGCGGAGTGCGCGGCGGCGAGACCGCTGCCTGCTTCGTACAGGACGTTCAAGATCTGGTAGAGGCCGCGCTTCTGCTGCTGCAGCCAGGCCCGCATCGTCGTGCCCTCGACGAGCTGCATCGCGACGAAGACTTGATCCTCGTGATAGCCGACGTCGTGAACGGTCACGACGTTCTTGTGCGAGAGCGCGGCCATCGCGCGCGCTTCGCGCACGAGCCGGTTCACCGCGTCGGCACGTTCCTCGGCCTTGGTCGGCGCGAGCTTCAAGACCTTGAGCGCGACCATGCGATGCAGGTTGAGATCGAGCGCCTCGTACACGAGGCCCATCCCACCGACACCGATCACGCGCTTGAGCTCGTACCGCGTCGCGAGGATCGGCGGGAGCGAAGCGCGCGAAGGGCCGGGCGTCGAGGGGTTCGAGGCGAACGCGTCCGCATCGGATGCAGTTGGGTCGGGGGCGCCCATCACCGCCGGCTTCGTCGACGCGTGAGCCGTTTCCTCATCGCGCTTGTTTGCGCGATCTCCCGACATCTAGATGAGCGTAACGTATGCTCCGCGCGCAGTGAAGTCTCTCCTCACGGCGGACGACCTCTTCCTCTTCAATCAAGGCACGCACTACCAGCTGTATCGAAAGCTCGGTGCGCACGTCGTCGAGGGCGGCACGTACTTCGCGGTGTGGGCGCCGAACGCGCGCGCGGTCAGTGTCATCGGGGACTGGAATCACTGGCGCGCCGGTGAGAGCGTGCTCAACCCACGCGAATCGTCTGGGATTTGGGAGGGCGTCATCCCGAATGTCGGGCACGGCATTCGCTACAAGTTCGCGATCATCGGGCCCGACGGTCAAAAGCACGAACGGGCGGATCCCTTCGCGACACGCGCGGAGCACCCGCCGGCGACCGCATCGATCATCTGGGAGCTCTCGCAGCACGAGTGGGCCGACGACGAGTGGATGAAGGCGCGCGCGAAGCGTGCCGCACGCAACGAGCCGATGTCGATCTACGAGGTTCACCTCGGATCGTGGCGTCGCGATCACAACTCGGTGCTCGGCTATCGCCAGCTCGGAGAGCAGCTCGCAGAGCACTGCGGCAACCTCGGCTTCACGCACATCGAGCTGATGCCGATCATGGAGCACCCGTTCTACGGATCGTGGGGCTACCAGGTCACCGGCTACTTCGCGCCGACCACACGCTACGGCGCGCCCGAAGACTTGATGGCGATGATCGACACGCTCCATCAACGGGGCATCGGCGTCATCGTCGACTGGGTGCCCGCGCACTTCCCGACCGACGCACACGGCCTCGGTCACTTCGACGGCACGCACCTCTACGAGCACGCCGATCCGCGCCGTGGCTTCCACCCCGACTGGACGAGCAACATCTTCAATTACGGCCGGCACGAGGTGAAGGCGTTCCTCATCTCGTCGGCGATCTCGTGGCTCGACCGCTATCACATCGACGGACTTCGCGTCGATGGCGTCGCTTCGATGCTCTACAAGGACTACTCGCGCAAGCCAGGCGAGTGGGTGCCGAACGAAGACGGCAGCAATCACGATCGCGAGGCGATCGCGTTTCTCCAGGACTTCAATCGCGCCGTCTATCGCGCGTATCCCGACGTGCAAACGATCGCGGAGGAGTCGACCGCGTGGGGCGGCGTCTCGCGCCCGCCCGAGGACGGTGGCCTCGGCTTTGGCTACAAGTGGGACCTCGGCTGGATGCACGACACGCTCGCGTACCTCGGACGCGAGCCGGTCCATCGCAAGTTTCACTACGAGCAGCTGACGTTTCGCGCGATCTACGCGAACACCGAGAACTACGTCATGCCGCTCTCGCACGACGAGGTCGTGCACGGCAAAGGCTCGCTGATCGGCAAGATCCCCGGCGACCCCTGGCAGAAGTACGCGTCGCTGCGCTTGCTCTACGGCTACCAGTGGACGCTACCGGGCAAGAAGCTCTTGTTCATGGGCGGCGAGCTCGGCGTGTGGGGCGAGTGGAATCACGACGCCGAGCTCGACTGGGCGCTCGGCGCGCACCCCGCGCACGCGGGCATCGCGCGATGGCTCGGCGATCTCAACAGCATCTATCGCAAGTATGCCGCGCTCCACCGCGGCGACTGCGAGCCGTGGGGCTTCAAGTGGATCGTCGGCGACGATCGCGATGCGTGCGTGCTCGCGTTCGCGCGCTACGGCGAGCACAGCGACTGCCCGATCGTCGTGCTCGCGAACTTCACGCCGGTCGCGCGCGAGGGCTATCGCGTCGGCGTGCCGCGCGCCGGCTTCTGGAAGGAGCTGCTGAGCTCCGACGCGGATGTCTACGGCGGCAGCGGCGTCGGCAATCGCGGCGGCATGGACGCCGACGACATCGGCAGCCACGGCTTCCACCATTCGATGGTGGTCACCGTGCCGCCGCTCGGCATCGTCGTGTTCGCCGCGGAGAGCTAGGCCTTCTTGCGGCGTGCGCGCGTCTTGTTGCGGTTCAAGATCGCCTGGTGCACTTCCTCGCCGTGTTGCGCGAGGTAGTTATCGAAGATCTGGCGCCACCACATCGACGACGTCGGGTGACTGACGAACATGTCCACGAGGTTGAGTAGGCCCATCACCTCGGGGCGGCCGCGGAGCTCCGCGTTGACCCGCGTGTCGGTCTGCGCGTGGCGGAAGCCGCCGCGTGCGCGCTGCTCGGCTGCCCAGCCGGCGACCTGCTGCGCTTCGCCGAGCACCTTGTCGTGCCCGACCTCCATCTTGCCTTCATCGATGTTCTGGCCCGGGATGAGCTGGCCGCGCCAGCACGTCTCGAGCTGCTTCATGATGTGACGGTCGGCCTCGACCGCGAGTGCGCGGTGGAGCCCGTAGAAGCTCGAGCCCTCGCCGAGGTCCTCGTGCTCCTCGTCATGCGAGTGGCCATCCTCGTGATGATGCTCGTCGAGCTTGCCCTCGACGTGCCCGTGGATGTCGCGCTTCTCCTTGGAGTCCTCGTGGTGATGCGGCTTCGCGTCGCCCGGTTTCAACCCCAACTTGTCGGCGAGCGCACCATGCGGCTGCTCGTGCTTGTGCGGCGGGTGATCCTTCGAGATCTCCGAGTGCGACGGCGGTAGCGCGTGCAGCGTCACCCACGGGTTCTCCTTGCTGCCGGGGTCCTTCATGTTCGGATACTTCGCCACGACCGGACCGACACGGCGCTCGAGCTCGGCCTTGCCCTTCCCACCGCTGACCGTGAGCGGCTGGAGGTCGCCTTCGCCTTGCATGCGCGACTCGACCGACGTGCGATCCGTCTTCTCGTGCATCTGACGCTCGGCGATGTGCGTGAGCTCCGAGACGCTCGCGTGACCCGCCTTCTTCGGGTCGATCTGATACATGTCGATGATCATGCGGCGGATCAGGTCGCTGACCTTCGCCTTGATCGCCGTGAACATCTTCGACATCGCGACGCGGATCGTCTCCTGGATCTTGAAGATGACGTCGCCGAGACCGACGATGCCGGCCGCCTTCTTGATCGACTCGAGCTTCTCCATCACGTCGACGTACGTGTTGCCGCCGGTGACGAGCGCGTCCGCGATCGCGATATTCGTGTAGTCGAGCGAGATGCCATTCGGCACCGCCTGCTTGCCCCACAGCGGGATGTGGATGTCCTTCGTCGTGACGTGGAAGCCACTCGGACACGGCACTGCGAGGCCGATCGACTTCGAGGCCTCGAGCATGACGCCGGTCGCCGCACCTTCGTTGCCACGCTGATCGAGCAGCGTGCGGATGGTCTCCCAGGACGCCTTCTTCTTCGTCTTCGCCTGCGCCTCGACGATGCCGAACGTCGAGTCCACGCCCTTGTGCAGCGCGGTCTCGATCACGGGGAGCTTCGGCAACAGCACGTGGCCGAGCGAGACCTGCGTGTCGGTTCCGCCGAACGTGCCGGACGTGACCGCCTGCTTGCCGCTCTTGGTCTTCTCATCGTAGAGCGTGTCGACGAAGCTGAACTCGGCGTGAACGCCGCGTTTCTCGGCGGCTCCGAGCGCAGCGCCTTCCTTGGCGTTGCCCTTCGCGTCGGAGAACTCGTCGATGAACTCGCCGCCCTTCGCCTTGCCCGCCTTGCGGGACCGCATCGCATCGTTGATGTAGCTGTTGAGGCCGACCTCGATGAAGTTCGAGTGCGAGAAGTAATCCTCGACGATGTGCTGCCCCATGCCGGCCTTCATGCGGCCACCAGGCGTGGGTCCCTGCGCCACGGCGGAGAGGAAGCAGTCCTTCGAGTGCTCGGTGGAGTTCGCGAGGTGATTCGCGAGGCCGCCGTCGCCGACCTTGTAGAGCTCGGGGTTCTCGTACTGGAGGCCCGGGGCAGAGGAGCCCGCGTGCGTCTTCGCGGTCGCGACATTGGACGAGCTGTTCGTGGCGGTGACAGCGGCGCCGCGTGCGTCGAACGTCGCGATCGCCTTGGGCTCTGGCGAAGCCGCGTAGTCGGGGTTCGACCCTTCCGTGATGAAGTCGCCTTTGCCCTGCGTGCCGATCGGGTTGTCGAGGTGGTGCTCCGCCTCGTAGACGCCGACGTTGTTCTGCGTGACGAGACCCTTGCCGATGTCCTTGCCGAGCTCGAGGATCGCGATCGCCTGCACGATCGCGTCGATCATCGTGCGCGCGCCCGCCTGGCCGATCACGCCGCCCTTGTTCGTCGAGGGCAGTCCCGACAGGATCGAGAGTGGCTTCGGCGCGGCGAGCTGCGAGTAGTCGCGCATGAAGTTGCCCGAGTACACCTCGAGCGCGGCCTTCTGCTGCGGCGTCAGCTTCTTTGGATCGTACTTCTCGCCGACACCGGCGGCTTCCATCGTGATCCCGCGGTGCACGCCGGCTTCGCCGAGGTGAACTTCGGCTTCCGCGGTGCCGCGCTTGACGGAGACCGGCCCGTCGCCGCCTGCCACCTGTTCGGCTTCTTGCTCGGCGTTGCTCTCGCTCCCCGCGATCTTCTGCTTCTTCGTCATGGGCGCGCCACGCTGCTGCACGACGTGCGTGAGCTCGTGGGCGAGCAGCTTCTCGCCTTCCTTCGACGTCGGATCGAACTTGCCGGCTGCGAAGTGGATGTGCTCGCCCTGTGCGGCCGCGCCGGCACCGATGGTGCCGACGTCGTTGCTGCCCGTGTGAATCTGGACGCCCGAGAAGTCCTCGCCGAACCGCTGCTCCATCTTCTCGCGGATCGCATTCGGCAGCGGTGCGCCACCACCCGGATCCTTCGCGACGTTGTTCGCGGCCTGGCGAACTTCGGGCGACGCGGCATCGACCGCCTGCCGGGCTTGCGGTTGACCGTTCGCGAGCGCGGCGCCCGCCATCACGACGCCATACGCATCACTGACCGCTTGTCGCCGGACGTCGACATCCTGCTGCGCGACCTCGGCGATCAGGTCAGGACCAACTTCGGGCGAAGCCGCGAGCATCTCCGAGGGCGACTTGACGTTGATCTCTGACGCGAGCGCGTCGACCTGATCGTCAGGGAGCTTGCTCGCATCGCGCCGCACGGATTCCTTGGCGACGGCGGTCTCGGGACTACCGGACCACTGCGCTTCGTGCCCCGCGGCCTGCGGGGATTGGAGCGCCTGGGGTGGCGCCTCGTCGTGGCTGACGGCGTTGGATCGTTCGAGGTGTTCTTTCATGGCCTTTTCCCGCGCGAAGGCATGGCCCACTGAGAGCAGTGCCCGTACCTAATACTCAAACCACCCGTCCCATCTCCCACGCTTCGAGATCGGCAGCGCGAGAAAGATGGGACATCTCGATATGGGTACCCTCGGCAGCGGCTAAGTATGCGGCACGTAAGACCGCGTTCCGGATGAAGCCACCGCTGAACTTGTAGGTCCGACCAAGGGAACGGAAGTCAAAACGGCCGTTCCGGGGAGCTCCCGCCGGTAGTAGACGCTCCCACAGACGAGTTCTGACGTCCTCGTCGGGCATCTCGAACCGGACGTGGACCGCGATCCGGCGCTGGAACGCGGGGTCGATCGACGTGATGAGGTTGGTCGTCAGGATGGCCACGCCGCTGAAGCGCTCGACGCGCTGGAGCAGGTAGTTCGTCTCCATGTTCGCGTAGCGGTCGGTCGAGGACTTCACGTCGGACGTGCGTTTGCCGAACAGCGCGTCGGCCTCGTCGAACAGCAGCACCGCGTGCCCCGCCTCGGCGGCATCGAACGCGCGCGCGAGGTTCTTCTCGGTCTCGCCGATGTACTTCGAGACCAGGTTCGCGAGATCGATCTGGTAGAGCTGGAGCCCGAGCTCCTTCGCGATCAGCGCGGCGACCATCGTCTTGCCCGTGCCCGGCTCGCCCGAGAACAGCGCCGACAGCCCGAGGCCCTTCGCCATCTTCGCGCCGAAGCCCCAGTCGTCGACGACCTGGCGGGTATGGCGTGCACGGCCGATCAGCTCGGTGATCGCGTCGCTGGTCTCGGCGGAGAGCACGAGATCTTCCCAGCGTTCGTGCTTCTCGACGCGCTTACCGATGCCGCGGAACCGTTCGGACAGCTCGCTGCCGATCGCTTCTTTCACGTGCTCGGGCTCGACGGCACCGGGCGTGAGGATCTTCGCGGTCGAGCTCGCGCGGGCGATCAGACCCGGCGTGATCGGATAGCGATCGGCGAGCTCGAGGCAGACCTCCGGTGTCGAGCGGCCCTCGAGGTGATGGCTCCACAGGCGCACGCGATCGGTGGCCGCCGGCAGCGATAGGTCGATGCGGATCACCGGACGGCCGCGCGGCATGCAGTCGACCTGACCGCCCGTCGACGCGAGCACCGGTGACCGCACCAGCACGCCGAGCATCGTGGCAACCGCCTGGCGGCGAAACTGCTCGGCGAGCGCGTCGGCGTTGTCGACGAAGATGATCGCATCCGACAACCGCGCTTCACGCGCGAGCGCGGCAAGCACGCGGCGAAGCGCGGGTGCTTCGTGCGGCAGCTCGAGCGCGTCGATCACGAGCGTCGCGAGCTGGAGCTCGGCGGCGATCGCGTTGACGAGCGCGCGCTTTCCGACGCCCTCGGTACCTTGCATGATGACGACCGGCGGGTTGTCGTTTCGGCGTGACATCACCGCGCGCAGTGAGGCCACGGCGGTGTCGGGAACCACGAGCGTGTCGACCCCGACCGCGGGCTCGCTCGGCGCGACGATGCCGATCAGGTCCTCGTCGTCGGTGTGGTCTCCGACGATCACGTCGACGATGCGCGGCACCGCGAACATCGCCACGAACGGGCGATAGCCGGCCGTGGTCTGCGTGGTGGTGATGAGATCGAGGCGACGAAGGCGTTCGGCCGCTTCGATGAGCACCGGCACCGGAAGATCGAGCGCGATCGCAGCCGTCGCGCAATCGATGCCGACGCGCGACGGATCGCGGTGGTGCGAGCGCGCGATCACCCAGATCCGCGGATCTTGATCAGCGGCAGTCAGCAGCGTCAACATCAAGACTGCGGGCTCCTCGAGGTTGAAGGCAGCCGCGACGCGCGCGATCTGGAAGAACGTGGGCGTGCGGCGCGACCCGACGAGCTGCGCCTGCGTGGCCGCAGCCGCGGCGTCCTGGTTCAGCCGATAGAGGACGAGCTGAGTGAAGTCGTCGAAGTACGTGTCCCCCAACATCGGTAGTTTATCTCGGTCAGGCCCTGACCCGCAGCACGATAACGTCGGCCTCGGACTTCGCCCGACGCATCGCCGCCGTCGCGTGCTCGAGCCCGTCCAGCGTCTCGAGCCGGTAGCGCAGCTGACCCGCCGTGACCCAGCCTCCGAGGGTGTCGAGGGCCTCGGGTAGCTGCATCGGAAAATCCAGGAAACTGAAGCCCTGAACCCGGGCGCGCTGATTCACGATCGCCGGGAAGTGGACGGGGCTCGTCGGCCGCGCGGCCGAGGCGGCGCCGAACAGCGCGACGCGCGCGTTCCGGGCGAGCCGCGCGAGGCACGCGTCGAGCACGCTGCCGCCGAGCCCGTCGATGATGGCGTCGACGCCGTCGGGACAGCTGCGCGCGAGGGCCGGACCGAGGTCCTCGGCGCGGCGGTCGATCGCGGCATCGAACCCGAGCTCGCCGGTCAGCCACGCGCATTGCTCGGCGCTCGTCGCGATGCCGACGACGCGCGTGCCCTCGAGCTTCGCGATCTGCCCGGCGATCGAGCCGACCGAGCCCGCACCCGCCGTGAGCACCAAGGTCTCGCCGGATTGCGGCTTCACGATCTCGCGAACGCCGAGGTACGCCGTCGCACCGATGTAGCTCACGGCACCGAGGTAGTCCTCGTCCTTGAGGTTCTGCGCCGGGTCGTGCACGACGACTTGCCCGGCGGGCACGCGCGCATAGGTCTGCCAGCCGAGGAGCCCGGAGACCTTGCTGCCGACCGCGACCGTTGTGTCGCGCGACTCGATCACCACGCCGAGCGCGGCGCCCGGCATCGGCGAGTCCTTTGCCGGTGGCGGGAGACCGATCGTCCAGAGCATCGGATCGACAACCGCGTGCGTGATCTGCACGAGCACTTCACCGTCGCCGGGCTCGCCGGCGGGCTCTTCGTGCCACGTGATGTCGTCGTCGGACGGCTCGCCCTGGAGGTCCTTCGCGAGACGCCACATACGATTGATCGGTCGGGGCATGGCGGCATCCTAAGCCGCTGCCAGGGCGATCACCACCAGCCTTCGGTCTCGATGTCGTGATCTTCGAGGAGCTCGACACCCGCCTCGGTGATGTTCGTGCGACCGACGTAGCAACGCATGTTGGATGGGAAACATCCGGGGTAGTAGATCAGCATTCGCGCGCCGTGATCGTCGAGCGCGCCGTGCCGCAGATCGAGGAGATCGATCTGCGCGGCGAGCGGCGAGACGACGAGCGCCTCGACGAGCTCGTTCGCGAACGGCGCCGCGAGCACGCGCAAGCGGCGGAGCGCGGGCAGGCGGAGGACGAAGCGGGCCTCGTCGAACGTGCAAGGGCTCTCGCGGAACCACAGCTCGATCTCTTCGAGCACCGGCCAGTCCGCCTTCGCGATCGCGCGGATCGCATGCAGTTGTAACCGGGTCGTGGTGAATGCGAACCGCGTCGCGCGAGGTAGCGAGATGCCGGTGAACCGGGTCGTCTCGTCTCCTGCGATCGAGATGTCCTCGAGCAACGGATACCTCACGCCGAGCGCACCGACATCGCCGAGCGGTGGATAGCCGACCCACCTGGGCGTGTCGTATTCGATCGCGAGCGTGCGTAGCGGCGGTGCGTGGGCGGCGTGCAACAGCGTCGCGAAGAGCAAGCGGTGATCCTGCGCATCGTGATGCCAGCACGACAGCTCGAGCTCGCGCAGGAAGCGAGCGGACGGGTGGCGCAAGAGCTCGAACAACAGATCCTCTGCAGCGCCGCGATCGAATTCGCCATGCAGGCTCGCCCGGTGGATGAAGCCGCGGCGCCAGCGCAGATTGAGCCCCGCGCGACCCGCGAGTGGACCGGCGAGGACATCCATCGCGGCGAGCCTGAGCCCGTGCGCTTCCGCCTCGCGCTGTGCACGTTGCACGACGTTGAGAACCGGAGCGGACTCGAGCGCCATGAGCGCGCCACGCGGATGACCGCGCTCGATGAAGTGGTCGGCGTACACGAGCCAGGTCTGATCGTCGTCGGGATTGTCGTGAAGCGTGCGCTCCAGCGCGGGGTCGCGCGGATCGTCGGGGTAGTCAGGCTCCCGAGTCGGATCACGCACACGCCGATAGCCTTGCTCGAGGAGCTCGAGCTGACGCTCGCAGTATTCGCGGCGCGCAATCCCGTTGTCGCCGTCGAGCACGACGTCGTGGATTTCGGTTCCCGACTGAAATCGCGCCATCGCGTCGCGTGATAGCGTAATCGCGTTGAGCGAAAAGTGGGTCTGCATCCACGGCCACTTCTATCAGCCACCACGCGAGAATCCGTGGCTGGAGGCGGTCGAGCCGCAGCCGAGCGCGCATCCGTTCCGTGACTGGAACGAGCGCATCACGGCCGAGTGTTATCGGCCGAACGCGGCGGCGCGCGTCGTCGACAACTCGAACCAGATCATCAAGATCGTCGACAACTACGAGCGCATGAGCTTCAACGTCGGGCCGACGCTGATGTCGTGGCTCGAGGAGCACGCGCGCGACGTGCACGACGCGATCGTCGCCGCGGATCGCGCGAGCATTCGCCGCTTCGGCCACGGCTCCGCGATGGCGCAGGTCTACAACCACATGATCATGCCGCTGTCGTCGCCGCGCGATAAGGCGACGCAGGTGCGGTGGGGCATCGCGGACTTCGTGAAGCGTTACGGCCGCGCGCCCGAGGGCATGTGGTTGCCCGAGTGCGCGGTCGATACGGCGTCGCTCGAGGCACTCGCGGCGGCGGGCATCGTGTTCACCGTGCTCGCGCCACATCAAGCGAAAGCATGGCGCGCGCCGCACGAGAGCACGTGGCGCACGACGCCGATCGACCCCGGCCGTGCGTACAAGTGCCGGCTGCCGTCGGGCCGCACGATCGACTTGTTCTTCTACGACGGCCGCACGTCGCAAGCGGTCGCGTTCGAGCGGCTGCTCGCCGACGGTCACAAGATCGTCGCGCGCATGACCGATCGCGGACCGGCGGAGGGTTGCGAGCCGACGCTGTGTCACATCGCGACCGACGGCGAGACCTACGGCCACCATCATCGCTACGGCGACATGGCACTCGCGTGGGCGCTCACGCAGGTCGAGGCCGGCTGGCAGAACACGCGGCTGACGAACTACGCCGAGTATCGCGCGAAGGTGCCCGCGACGTGGGAAGCGCAGCTCGCGGACGACACGAGCTGGAGCTGCGTGCATGGCATCGCGCGATGGCGCGACGACTGCGGCTGCAACAGCGGTGGAAAGCCGGGCTGGAACCAGCGCTGGCGGCGGCCGCTTCGCGACTCGCTCGACTGGCTGCGCGACCAGGCGGCCGCGACGCTCGAGCACGTCGGGACGCTCTTGTTCCACGATCCGTGGCGCGCACGTGATGCGTACATCGACGTGCTGCTCGAACGCTCGCAGTCGGCGCGCGTTCGATTTCTCGCCGAGCAGGCATCACACGAGCTCGACTGTGAAGAGCGCGTGCGCGCGTTGACGCTGATGGAGATGGCTCGCCACGCGATGCTCATGTACACGAGCTGCGGCTGGTTCTTCGACGAGCTCTCGGGCCTCGAGACCGTGCAGTGCATGCAATACGCGGCGCGCGTCGCCGAGCTGATCGAAGAGATCGGCGGCGATCCCATCGAGCCTGGCTTTCTCGATCGGCTCTCGCTCGCGCAGTCGAACATCCCCGAGGAAGGCGATGGCCGGCAGGTCTGGCGAGAGCGTGTGCTGCCCGCGCGGATCGATCCAGAGAAGGTCTGCGCGCACGTCGCGGTGCACACGCTCGTGGAGCCCGATCATGCGAAGAGCGTCGACGTGTTCGGCTATCACGTCGACTTCATCGATCGGATCGAGCGGCGCTCCGGCCGCGCGCGCATGGTCGCGGGCACGGTGCGCGTGCGTTCGCGGCTGACCGAGGAAACCACCGCGCTGTGCTTCGCGGGGCTGCACCTCGGCGAGCAGCACGTGACCGGCGGCGTACGGCCGCCGCCGCACGAGGCGCAGTGGACCGCGATCATCGAGGAGCTCACCGGCGCGCTCCAGACCGCGGATGTGTTTGCCGCGCAGCGCGCGATCGATCGGCACTTCAACGCCCCGGGCGGCGCCCCACTCTCGCTCTCGGCGCTGTTGCCGGGCAGTCGCGAGCGCCTGCTCGCGGGCGTGCTCCACGACGCGATCGCGTACGCGGAGTCCGAGCTCTCCTCGATGTACGACGAGCACTCGCCGCTGATCCGCTGGCTGGTCGCGCACGATCTGCCCGTTCCCGACGTGCTGCGCACGACGGCGGAAGCGACGCTGCGCCGCCGCGTGCTCGCGAACCTGCGCGCGCGTGACGCGAGCTTCGTGCAGTTGCGCGAGCACATGGCGGAGGCCGCGCACGTCAAGGTCAGCCTCGATACCGTCGAGGTCGCGCACGCCGCGAGCGAAGGCCTGCGCCGGTTGATCGATCAGATCGAGCAGCCCGACGGCACGCTCGACGAGGCCGCGCTCGACACCGTGTCGCGTGCGGCCGAGGTCGCCGCGCGCATGAAGACGCCCGTCGACCTGTGGTTCGCGCAGAACGCGACGTTCCGGTTGCTCGCGCGACTTCCCGCGCTGCGCACGCAGGCGGCGAAGGGCGATCTCGTCGCCGCGCGCTGCGTCGCGGATCTCGAGCGACTCGCCGGTGCGCTCAATATGGCGGTGTCATCGTGAGCGCGTATCGCGAGCACGCCGGGCAGCACACGGTCATGTTCTGTCCGCGCGACAACGAGCTCCTCGACCAGGTCGATTTCGGCGTCGACATGTGTCCGCGCTGTGAGGGCTTCTGGATCGGCAACTCCGTGCTCGAGCTCTCGGGGCACCAGTGGCCCGCGGGTCCGCAGGCGTGGTGGCGTAACGCCGTGCGGTGTCCCGCGTGCGCGACGACGGGCGTGGTCACCGTCATGAAAGCGCGCACGAGCAACGAGGTCATCATCGATCAGTGCTTCGCGCACGGCGTGTGGCTCGACCGTGGCGAGCTCTCGCGCGTGATGCGCGATCCGGTCGTCGAGGAGCTGGCGAAGCTGCGCGAGCACCTCGCCGCGCTCGAGCCATCCGAAGCGCAGCTCCTCGAGCGGCGCGAGCGCTGGCACGCCGAGCAAGAGGAGCGCGCGCGGCTCGCGGAGATCGAGCGCAAGCGCATCGAGTCCGAGCGCGTGAAGCGCGCCGCCGAAGAAGCGAAGACGGCGGAGCAGCGCGCGGAAGATCGCCGCCGAGCGAACGAGGACAAGCTGCGCGAAGCCGAGCGACTCGCGGAAGCGCGCCGCGCCGCGGAGGCCGAGGGCGAGGCGAAGCGCGCCGACTGGCAACGCATCCAGGGCGAGATCCGGATCCAGCAGGATCGCGAGGCGATCGCCGCGGCCGAGAAGGCGCGCGCTCGCGAGCTCGAGACCGAGGACGCCGAGCGCCGCCGGACCGTGGAGCGCCAGCGCGAGGCGGAGATCCAGGCACAACACGAGCGCGCACGCGAGCTGACGCACGAGCTCGAGCAGCAGCGCGCACGGACCGCGGCGCTCGAGCGCGAGCGCGCCGGCGCCGCCGAGGCCGCGGCCGAACGTGTCCGCGGCGAGAAGCGACAGGCCGAGCGCGCCGCGCCGAGGCCCGAGGGCGAGACACCGTTTCGCGCGTCACGCGAGGAACGCCCCGAGCTGCAGTCCGCGATCGAAGCCGAGCGCAAGGCGCGCGAGCGCGTCGAGTACTTGATCGCGCGCACGGCGAGCCTCCGCCTCGAGCTCTCGACGTCGGAGGCGAAGCTCGTGCAAGCGCGCGCGGAGCTCGAGGAAGCCGAGATCGCCGTCGGGGATGAGCGACGTCGATGGTGATCGGCTAAGCTCGCCGCGATGTTCGCAGACCTCGCCGCCGATACCGCGGTGCGCGCCGATCCGGAGACGCCGGGCCGTTATCACATCACGCTGCCCGATCACTGGGACTACCTGCTGCCGTCGGGCGGCGTCGCGATGACGTGCGCGATGCGCGCCGCCGAAGCCGCGGTCGGCGATCCCGTCATGCGCCTCGGCTCTGCGACGACGATCTTCGCGACGCCGATCCATCCCGGCAAGCTCGTCGCGGATGCGTTCGTGATCCGCAAGGGCAAGAGCGCGACGCAGATGCGGGTCGCGTTGCGCCACGCCGAGGCGCCGGCCGACGACGAGAACGTCGGCCTCGAGATGCTCGTGACGTTTCTGCGCGATCGCACAGGTCCCGACGTGCGCGGCGTCGCGTTCCCATCGCACGTGCGCTCGCTCGCCGACGCGCCGCTCGCGCTGGACGAGCGGCCGAACAATCCGCACACGCGGTTCCGCTTCTATCAGCAGCTCGAGTGCCGCCTCGCGGACGGCGAGAAGTTCTGGGAGCCCGACTGGCAAGCGGGTCCCGCACGCTACGCGCGATGGCTTCGCTACAAGCGGCCGCAACGCGATGCCGACGGCCGCTTCGATCGCCTCGCGCTGCCGCCGCTGATCGACACGATGCCGACCGCACTCCACCGCGCGATCGGTCCCGGCGGCTATCGCTTCTACGCGCCGAGCCTGGA
>JALZOJ010000041.1 GCA_030857175.1 Myxococcota bacterium
TGATTTGGTCACAGAGCCACAGAGCCACAGAGCGGAAGTTTTTTGGGGCTTCGCCCGGTCACGCCCGTGCTTCGAGCACACGTGCAAACCGTTCTCAGAAAGATCTCTTCTCTGTGGCTCTGCGGCTCTGTGACCAACGCTCGGGAACACGACATGCCCGTGCGCGATGCCACAGAGCCACAGAGCAGAGATCATAACAAGGACCGGTGCGAGCGGAGTGCGGCGGATGTGCGGTCGGCAAACCCGAAACGCCGAACGCCGCCCGAAGGCGGCGCTCGTCGCGTGAAGCCAGCAGCGCTTACTGCTTCGGCTCTTCCTTCTTCGGCTCCTCGGCCTTCGGTGCTTCGGGTGCTGGCGCGGACGTAGCGCTGGCGTCACCCGAGACGAGCTTGAACTCGACGCGGCGGTTCCTCGCGCGCGCGGCGTTCAGCTTCGGGCCCTTGAGTGCGGCGGGATCCTCGACGGGCGCGGTCGCGCCGTAGCCCTTCGCGAGGAGGCGCGACTCCTCGATGCCCTTCTTGACCATGTACGCCTTCACGGAGTCGGCACGGCCCTGCGAGAGCTCGTCGTTGTTCGAGAACCTGCCGCCGGCCTTGAGGGGCTGGTCGTCGGTGTGGCCCTGGATCTCGAGCTTCGTATCCTTGAACTCCGTGAGGACGGCGACGGCAGCGTCGAGCGTCTTCGCAGAGCCGCCGATGAGCTCGACGGAGTTGACCTTGAACACGATGCCCTGGATGACGCCGGTGAACTTCTTCAGCTTCTCCGGGATCTCGTCGGGGCAGCCGTCCTCGTCCTCGAAGCCGTTGCGGGTCTCGGGCTGATCGCCGCACTTGTCGGCCGCGTCGGGAACGCCGTCTTGATCGTTGTCGGGATCGGGGCAGCCGTCGGAGTCCTCGAAGTTGTCCTTGTCCTCTGCCTCGAGGGGGCACTTGTCGGTCGCGTCGGCGATGCCGTCGGCGTCGTTGTCGAGGTCGGGGCAGCCGTTGTCGTCCTCGAACGAGTCCTTGTCCTCGGGCTCCTGCGGGCACTGGTCGGCGGCGCCGGCGATGCCGTCCTTGTCGGGATCGGTGTCGCTGGCGATGACGGGCGGCTCCTCCTTCTTGGGAGGGGCCTTTTTGGCGCCGAAGTCCTTGCCGACGCCGACGAGGATCTCGAGATCCTGCGTGATGCCGCTCGGGTCTTCCATCGCGCCGCCGCTCTTCTTCGGGAACAGGACGCGCGCATCGAGGCGGATGATCCAGCCGTCCTTGGTGCGGTACTTCGCGCCACCGCCGACGTAGAAGATGGGCGTCGTGTCCTTCTTGATGACGTCTTCGTTGTCGGTGGAGATGATCTGGAACATGCCGGCGCCCGCGAGGACGAACGGGATGATGCGGACCGAAGGATCGGCGGCGCGAAACTGCGCGACCGCTTGTGCGCGGTACGTGATGCTCTGGGTCGCGACGAGCGGCGTGACGTTGCTCTCACCGTCGCGGGTCTCGCCGGGGATGAAGCCGCCCTCGGCCTCGACGCCGAACATGTGGCCGAAGTAGACGCCGAGGCGGAGGCCGAACAGCGCCGAGTTCGAGAGGCTGACTCGCTGGTCGCCGCTGATCTCGGGCTCTCCGACGGCGTTGTCCTTGTTGAAGACGTGGAGACCCATGGTCCCACCGAACTCGACGCCCGCGGTCGCCTCCGCAGAGACGCAGACGATCGCCATGGCAAGTACGGCAAAACGGTTCATAGGGGCTGTGTATCCTTTCGGACGCCCCCCGAGCGCAAGCGTAGGATCCAGGAAATGGCGGTCCGGCCGCTAGTTACAGAGGTCGCAGCCCGCTAGCTCCGAGGAGCACCCGCGCCCGAGCCTGCAGGCGTCCCCGAGCGGGCACTCCGGCGTCTCCGCGCAGGAGCCGGTCCCGGTGCACGCGACGTCGCACGAGCACGCCTCCTTGCATTTCACGCGCTTCTTGCACGAGGCCGCGCCGGCGCAGGTGACATCGCACGGCGCCACGCCGCAGACGATCTCGTCGGCGCAGGCGTTGATGCCATTGCATTGCACCTCGCACGACGACGCCAGCCCGCACGAAACCTTCTTCGTGCACGCCTGATCGCCGCACACGACGCGACACGGAATGTTCGGCGGGCACGTGAAGTCCTGCGTGCACGAGCCGGTCGCGCTGCAATCGATCACGCAGACGCCGCCGACACACGTGCCGTTCGGGCAGCCGAGCTCGCACAGCGGCCGTGCGTCGATCGAGCCGTCGGAGGTCGCCATCGAGGAGTCGGGCGCGACGCCCATACACGCGGTCTCGGGCGCGGCGCACCAGCCATCGGTCGTGCAGACCTGGTCGCCGGCGCAGTCGTTCGGGTTCGCACACGAGACGGTGCAGTCACGCACCGACGGCGAGTAGCACCCGACCAGACACGCGAGCACGAGGACAAACTTCACGCGGTGGGAGCGGAGTGCAGCGACAGTGCCACCTCACCTGAACGTGATATCAGCAAACTCGCGCTCACCCGACGTGCGAACGAGCGCGGTGTGCTTCAGCGCTCCGATCGACGACCCGGGCTCCAGTCGGCGTGCCGATCGGTGCGGGTCTCGAGGAAGCGCGCGAGGCGGTGGTAGTCGCTGCCGTTCTTGATGAACCGCACCTCGGTCTTGAGCGTCGTCGGGTTCACGAGATCCGAGAACGGGACGTACGACAGATCGAGCTGGCCCTCGACGGAGACCATGTGACCGTCGAGGTTCTCCTCGACGAGCGCGCGGTACGCACCGATGCCGAGCTGGCTGCCGAGCATGACGTCGAACGCGTGTGGCGGCGCGCAGCGCGACTCGTAGCCGAGCTGCAGGCCGATGCACTTCTTCTTGCGGCCGGACTTCTGCTCGTAGCGCTTCGTGACGAGCTGCGCGACGAGCTTTCCGAGATCGATGCGGCCGAGCGAGAGGTGACCGTGCTCGTCGCGCGGCAGGTGCTTGGTGTCGCTCTCGGGCAGCATCTCGGCGAGACCCTCCGCGAGCACGATCGTGCCGTAGTGTTTGCCGCGCCGCTCGCGCGTCGCGATCACGTCGACGATGTGGTCGACGAGCGCCTCGAGCGAGAGCGAACCGTTGACCAGGAGCGGACCCTGGATGTCCTCGACGGCGAGCACGAGGTTCGCTTCTCCGGCGATCGCCACGCCGTAGGAGAGCCAGCCAGCCTTGCGGCCCATGGTCTCGACGACGAAGTAGCTCGACGTCGCGATCGCATCGGCGCGCAGGTTCTGTAGCTCCTTCGCCATCACGTCGACCGCCGTGAAGAAGCCGAACGTGAAGTCGATGCCGCGATAGTCGTTGTCGATCGTCTTCGGCAAGTGGATGACCGAGACGTGGCGCGCCTTCGCCGGCAAGCGCTTCTGATACTCGTAGAGAAAGTTCGCCGTCTTCAGCGTGTCGTCGCCGCCGATCGAGATCAGCGCGTCGATCTCGAGATCGATGAGCGCGTTGTAGACGTTGCGCAGCGACTGCGTCTTCGCAGGATCGTCGAGGTCCTTCGGGCTCTCGATGCCCTTGCCCGGATTCGCGCGCGCCGTGCCGATCACGATGCCGCGCGTGTTGCGGAGGCCGGAGAGGTCCTTTTCCTCGAAGATCCGATAGTGCTCGTCGGGAAGCAGCCGGTGCGTGACCGGGTGATAGTCCTGCAGCTCGGAGTAGCCGTGGAAGAAGCCGATCACCTGGCGCTCGTCCTCGAGGTACGAGATCGCGGCCGACGAGATCACGGCGTTCGCGGCGGGCGCGGGTCCGCCCGAGAACACGATGCCGACGCGCTTGATGTGGTCGCCCTTCTTCTTCGTCACTACGCGCGCAGCCTACGCTACTCGTCTGCGTAACGCACGCGGGCCGCGCAGAGCGCGCCGATGCCAAAGCCCTCGGCGGGTGCGCGCTTGATGCGCGCCTCTGTCATCGGGCCGTAGCTGCCGTCCTCGGTGATCGGATCGTCGGGCGCGTTGCGGTTCCACAGCCGCTGAAATGCGAGCACATCGGCGCCGCGAATATCAGGCGACCCGAGGTGATCGAAGTGCACGTCGTCGCCGGGGACGGTGTGCTTCCAGCCGTGCCGATCGAGGATCGAGATCCACACGCCGTAGTTCTGCACGTCGATCGCGCGGCCGCTCTCGTGATTGGACTGGCCGGGCTCCGCCGCCGCCGGAATGCCGCAGCGACCGAGCTCGAACCAGCGCCTCAAGAGATACTGCTGCACGACGGTGCGAAACCCGCTGTTGATCTGCAGCGGCATGCCGCCCGCCACGGCCGCCGCGTACAGATCGTCGCGCGCCTCTGCGCCGAGGTACGGCAACACCGCTGCGCCCGTGAACACGATGCCGTTGATTGCCTCGAAGCGCACGAGCTGCCCCGGCATGATGCAGTCGACTTCTTCCGCGATCTGCCGCGACAGCTCGAGCACGTCGCCGGTCGAGCACGACGAGGACTCGAACGTTGTCACGGGTGTGCCCTCGATCGAGGGCATCCCCATCATCATGGGCGGATCCTCTTCGGAATCCGCGCAGGCAACCACGAACGCGAGGACCCAGAAGCGCGACACCAAATTCACGATACCATCGCTGCATGCGCCCCTTGCTCGTGATCTGCGCCCTCGCCGTACCGGCATTCGCCGACACCGCCCCCGACGCCGACAAGCCCTACGAGCACTTCGTGAAGCAGTGCAAGGCGAAGGTGATCATGGCCTGCACCGAGCAAGGCCAGCGCCTGATGGACGGCAACGGCGTCGCAAAGGACGAGAAGGCCGGCTTCGCGCTGTGGGAGAGATCGTGCAAGGCGAAGGACGGCCGCGCCTGCAACAACCTCGGCACCTCGTGGTCCGACGGTAACCAGGGCGCGAGCGCGGTCGATCACGTGAAGTCGAAGGCGCTCTACGAAAAGGCGTGCACGCTGAAGAACGGCTTCGGCTGCTTCAACCTCGGCAACGTGTTCCGGCTCGGCGAAGGCGTCGCCCCGGACGTGAAGAAGGCGGGCTCGTTCTTCGCGAAGTCGTGCGACCTCGAGAATCCCAAGGGCTGCACCGAGCTCGGCATCATCTACTACGAGGGCAAGGTCTTCCCGAAGAACGAGAAGAAGGCGATCGAGCTGTTCGAGAAGGCGTGCAAGCTCGGCAGCGAAGTCGGCTGCAAGAACCACAAGGCGCTGACGAAGACCTAGTGTCGGAGGCCCGCGCGCTGCTCGGCGACCTCGTCGTCGCGTCCGTCGAGCTCGCGGAGTCCGCCACCGACCCGGTCCGCTGGCTCGTCCTCGCGAGCGCCGCCGCGAAGCACGTCGACGCCGCGCCGCCGGGGCTGCGCGACGAGCTGTTCGCGACGCTCGAGGAGCACGATCTGCTCGCGCGCGTGCGCCGCCCATTCGAGGACGCGTGGCCGCGGATCTCGTGGGACCGCGCCTGCGCGATGCGCTCCGGCTTCGAGGCGCTGCGCGACATCTTCGAGCGTCACGCGCCCGCGCTCGTCGCGCAGACGGACATGTCACGCGTCGAGCAGCGCATGATCCAGCACGGCGAGACGCTGTTCGTGCCGCAGCAGATTCCCGACGGCACGCCGAGCCATCACTGGTGGTGGCGTTCCGCCGTGCCGCCACGCGAGCGAGAGATGCACATGAACGAGCGCATGCGCGATCTGTTGCCGCCGCGTGGCCTACACGCCGACAACGCGCCGCCGAAGTTCCGCGCGCTCGTCGGGCATGGCTTCGCGGAGGTGGATGGGCTGTTGTTCTTCCGGCACCTCGTGCCCGAGTCGCCGGGGGCCGGGCGGAACGCGTCATGGCTCGAGGCCGACGTGAACATCGTCCGGCTCGCGGACGTCTTGGAGCCCGACCCGAGCCGGCGGCCCGTCGATCTGGCCGCGACAGCGGTCGCCTGCGCGCGCCACCTCGCGTACGAGCTGCGCCGCAGGCATCCGCCATGCCGGATCGTGGTCAATGCCTGGCTAGCCCGGCCGTGGATCCGGTTTCACCAGATCCGCCCCGGCCAAGACTGGACGTCCAACGACGGCCTGCAAGGCCTCGACGAAACGCCGTTGCCGATGCTCGTCCTCGAGAGCCACTAGGCGCTCGAGGACTCGGCACCTTCAGGGGGTGCGACGAGCAGCGGTCGCCTTGCGGCTGGCGCTGCTCTTCGCGGCACGGCCGCGCGACTTGAGCTCGGAGACCTTGCCCTTGACCTTCGCGACGCCGCGCTCGACGGCGCCCTTGACCTTGCCCTTGGTCTCGACAGCGCTGCCTTGTGCCGAGCGGACCTTGTCGCCGGTCACTTTGCCTTCCGCCTTCATCAGCTTGCCTTTGACTTTGTCGATGATCGCGCCCATGTGTGTATCTCCTTGAGCACGGTGCGGCTGCATCGAACGTGCCCAGCCGCTCGTCGAGAAAGTGGCGCGATCTACGTCGAGCCGCGCGCGTCGACGTGACGCTCGCGCTCGATGCGGAAGTTTCGGGTGCGCGCGATTGTCACTTCACGTCGTCGAGCGGCGGCAGGTCCGCGAGGTTTGGCTGCAGCACGATCTCGATGCGCCGGTTCTGGGCCTTGTTCGCCGCCGTGTCGTTCGCCGCGACGGGGTCGAACTCGCTGTAGCCGGCTGCCGACAGCGTCTTCGGGCTCATGCCCTCCTTGATGAGGATCTGGACCACCTGGACGGCGCGCGCCGTCGACAGCTCCCAGTTCGAGGCGTACGCGGCGGTCTTGATCGGCACGTTGTCGGTGTGGCCGACGACGAGGAACCGGCGGTCGACGTTCGCGAGGATCTTGGCCACCTTCGCGATCGCGTCCTTGCCCGCCTTCTTGACGCTGGTGCTTCCGGAGTCGAACAGGATGTCGTTCGGCAGCGCGATGATCATGCGCCCGTCGCGGATGATGACCTTGAGCTGACCGGAGTCGATCATGCCCCTCAGCTTCGCGACGAGGTTGCGGAACACCGCCGCGCGCTCCTCGGCGAGCGCCTTCTGCCTGCGCAGCTCCTCGAGGCGCGCCTGGTTGATGGCCTTCTCCTTGTTCAGGCTGTCGACGTTCTGGCCGAGCTGCCTGAGGCGCTCTTCCATCGCCGCGTTCATCGACGTGGTGTTGTCGTGCTGCTTCTGGAGCTGCGCCTTCTCTTCTTTTGTCGCGGTGAGATCCTTCTCGGTCTGCGCGAGCTTGTCGGTCAGCTCCTTCTCCTTCTTGGCAGCGGCGGCGTTTTCATCCGCGCGCTTCTTCTTCAAGGAGTCGTGCGTGCCCGATCTGACGCAGCCGATGGCAAACAACAACGCGAAGAGCCAACCCAGCTTCATGGGCCGGTTGTATCAAACGGCGTCTACTTGCGTGCAGCGGTGGCGAGCTTCTCTTCGACCATGATGTCGGCGACCTTGTACGTCGGCGCGTTGAGCCGGCGGCTGCGGTCACAGATCTCGTAGATCGTGTCGTAGATCTTGAGCGTCCGCTCGCGCGCGGCTTTTGCGTCGTAGCCGAGCACTTCTTGCGCGACATTGACGAGGCCGCCTGCGTTGATCGCGTAGTCGGGCGCGTAGAGGATGCCGCGCGCGTGGAGGTCGTTGCCGTGGCGCGGCTCGGCAAGCTGGTTGTTCGCGGCGCCCGCGACGATCGGCGCCCGGAGGTGCGGCACCGTCTCGTCGTTGATGCCGGCGCCGAGCGCGCATGGTGCGAACACGTCGCAGTCGACGTGCGCGATCTGGTCGAGGGCGGCGATCGCGGCGCCAAAGTCGCGCCTCGCACGCTCGCTCTTGTGCGGGTCGATGTCGGCGACCGTGAGCTTCGCGCCCGCCTCGTGCAGCTCCTTGCAGAGGTGGTAGCCGACGTGACCGACGCCTTGCACGGCGACGTGGACGCCCTTGAGGTCGGTCTTGCCGAGCTTGAACTTCACGCACGCTTCGATGCCGCGCCGCACGCCGAGCGCGGTGAACGGCGAAGGATCGCCCGAGCCACCGTGCGACGGATCGATGCCGGTCACGTGTTTGGTCTGCGTGCGCACGATCTCCATGTCCTCGAGCCCCGTGCCCGAGTCCTCGGCGGTGATGTAGTGACCGCGCAGATCCTCGATGAAGCGGCCGAATGCGCGGAACAGCGCGACGCGGTCGAAGCGGCTCTTCGGACGGATGATGACGCTCTTGCCGCCACCGTGCGCGAGCCCGGCGAGCGCGGCCTTGTACGTCATGCCGCGAGCGAGCCGCAGCGCGTCGATGTATGCGGCCTCGTCGGTGTCGTACTCGATGAACCGGCAGCCGCCGAGGGCGGGACCGAGGCGCGAATCGTGGATCGCGACGATCGCCTTGAGCTGCGTCGCCTTGTCGAGGCGGAAGTGAACTTCACCGAAGTCGTACGTGGAGAGCTTTCCGAATACGTCCATTACGGAAAGTGCATACCACTACCGCGCGGGCATGGGACAAGCCTGCGCGTACTCGTCGGCGCCACCGTCGAGGAACATGGCGCGGGTGAATCCCATCTTGCGAAGCTGGAGCGCCGCACGGGCGCTCGATCCATCGGTTGCTCAACCACAGTGCGTGACGACGGCGCGCGTCTTCGGCACGCCCTCGACCGCCGCGGCCAGATTCGTGAGCGATGCGGCGCGCTGCTCGCCGGGCAGACGGTCGTCGATGCCACCGTTCGACAACATCCCAACTGACAGCACGAGCACGTCCTCGCGCGCCACGAGCGCCTGCAGCTCCTCGGGCGAGATGCCCTCGCTCTTACGGAGACCGATGGCCGTACGGGTGAGCTGACGGAGGCGACCTGGCAGTTTCATGCGAGGCCATTAATTCGACACTTGTCGAAGTTTGTCAAGCGAGCAGTTTGAGGAACGGAGCGTCGGCCTTGAAGACCTTGAGACCGATGGGCTTCTTGAACTGCACCTCGATCTTGCCTTCCTTCTTGCCGACCAGCTTGCCGCGGCCCCACTCCGGCTTGTTCGCGTGCTCGATGTAGACCGTCTGATCGCCGGCGATCGCGAGGTCCGGCGCGACGAGCTCGGTCGCGAGCTTCGCCAGCTTGTCGCGCAGCTCGAGCGGGACCTTGGTCCCGGTGAGGTCGAGGCGCGCGAGCTTCTTCTTGCCGAGCGCCTTCGCGAGCTGTGCGATGTCTTCCTCGGTGACGGCGCTGCCGCGCAGCCACCCGAAGTGCGTGAGCTTCTTGAACCACGCCGTACCGAGCGTGGCGACCGAGAGCGCGAGCGAGGCGGTGCCTCGGTGCAGCACGATCGTGTCGACCGCCGGCAGTGCCTTCGGCGAGAACCGAGTGAGCGGCGCGATTCGATCGCCGATCTCTTGCTCGAACAGCGAGAGATCGAGGCGGCGCACGGTCGGATGCGCGAGCTCGTCGGAGAGCTTGCCGCCGAGCGCGAGGTGCTCGAGGCGCGGCAGCACGGCGACGAGCTCGGAGATGCCGGTGAACACGATCGTCGTGTATCCGCTGCCGGCGAGCTCGAGCGTGCGGAGCGAGCGCGGCGCGAGCTCGACCAGGCGCTCGATGTAGCTCGCGTCCTGCATCGAGGACAGCGAGAGTTGCAGCTCCGAGAGAAAGCGCAGGCTCGGGTGCTTCCAGATCGGCGCGAGCGACGCGAGCCGCGTGCCGTTCTTCTCGTGCAGCTCGAGGCGGCGGATGAAGCCGACGCCCCACATCGCCTTGTCACCTGGGTCGATCGGGATCGACAGCTTGTCCATGAGCTCGGCGATGCGGCGCGAGCGCTGCTGCACGCTCATCGTGAGATCGGCGACGTCGGTCTCCTCGTCGTCGTCACCCTCGAGCGCGATCTGCGGTGCGGCCGGCGAGAGCTGCAGCGCGATCAATTCGCCGCGGATGTCACCGCGCGCTTGCAGCTGATCCGCGACGACGGCGAGCGTGCCCTGATCTTCGGGGTTGCCTTCGAGCTGCGCGAGGAGCTCGTTCGTCGTGTCGTCGGCCTCGACGATGATCGCCTTCGCCTTCGCTTCCTTCTCGGCTTGCTGCGCGAGGTACTTCGCCTTGCGCTGCTCGGTCGCGCGCTGGACCGCGGGCGCGATCTTCGCCTCGATCTCCGCGCGATCGAACACGACACCGTGGTCGACATGCTGCAGCGCCGCCGCGACGATCTCCGGGTGCACGGCCGCCGCGCACTTCAGGTGATAGAAGCGGTGGATCAGATCGGGGATGCCGATGTCGTTGTATTCCTCGGAGAGCCGCGGCGTGCCCTTGAGGATCACCTCGTTGCACGTGCAGCACTTCGAACGTCCCGACTTCGCCACCTCGATGCGGTTGCCCATGGCGCGCGCATCATGACAGCGGTGGGCGCGCCTTCAAGCGGATTTCAGCGCCGCCACGATTTGTGACGGCTCTGCATTGTCGCCGGGCCGCTCCGACGCGTGATGCCAGATCACCGTGCCGTTCGCTGCGATCACCAAGACGCCGCCCTGCTGCCAGTTATCGCCCTTCGTCAGGCCCTGCCGGTGACCGCGCGTGAACGCGCCGAGCGTCTTGCCGAGCGCGAACGGATTCAGCGTAGCCATCACACCGCGCTTGAGATACGCCATGGTGAACACCGCGAGTGATGGATCGGTGTAGATGACGCCGTCGTACTTCGTCGTCTCGCGAAAGCCTTCGATGAAGCTCGGCGAGCCGTTGCCGATGACGAAGACGTCCGCGCCGGCGTTCTTGATGGAGTCGATCTCGCGGTGCAACTGCACCACGTGCTCGCGGCAGTGAATTCAACCGAAGTGACGGAGGAAGACGAGGACCGCGGTCTTCTCGCGCCACAGCGAGCCCAGCTCGATGCTGCTGCCGTGCTCGTCGAGCACCGTCATCTTCGCGAGATCGTCGGCGCGCGTCAGCATCCCGGTATCCTACTACTTGCCCGGCGCCGGCGCTGAGGTCGGCGGTGGTGCTTCCTCGGGCGTCGTGAGCGCGACCAGCACGAACATCGCGGTGCGCCTCAGGCCTGGGGTGGTCGCGCCTTCGATCTTCATCTGCGGCGCTTCGGGGTTCGCACCCTTGAGCGAGCCGTCGGCGTCGATCGAGATCGTCTTGTCGCCGACCTTGATCACGCCCTCGTTGGACAGCGTGACGTCGATGACTTTTCCGTCGGGGCCTTTGATCGATCCGTCGGCGAGCAGCGTGAAGCCGACCTCGCCCTTGTCGTTCACGATCGTGCCTTGCTTGGTGACCCTGGCGCCCACCGCGCCCTCGTATTCGATCTCGCCGTTCGCGTGAATCAGCAGGGCCTTGTTCTTGCCGACATCGACGAGCTTCATCTCGCCGAGCTCGAGCGCGACACCCGTGGCCGCGGTCACAGTGCTGCCGCCGCCCGTCGGTGTCGTGTTCTCGGACTTCTTGGAGCTGCACGCCGCGGCGAGCAGCATGAATGCGAACGCGAGTCGTTTCATGCGCTGACCCTAGCGCGCGATGCTCTCGATTGCATGTACCTCGGCGTCCGTGAGCGTGATCTCGTGCGCACGCAAGTCATCCTGCATGTGCTGCGAATTGCTGGTTCCCGTGAGCGGGATCATGCCGACCTGCATCGCGAACCGAAACACGACGGTCTCGCGCGGCACGCCGAGCCGCATCGCGATCTCGTCGACGAGCGGACGCTGCAGCTCGCGGCGATTCGCGGTCAGCAGTGAGAACCCTTGATATGCGATGCCGTGCTGCTTGCACAGCGCACGCACGTCGGCGTCCCAGCCTTCGCTCGCGTAGCAGCGGTTCTGCACGTACGCGATCGGCACCTTCGTGATCGAGACCAGCTTCGCGAGCTGCTCCGCGCTGGTGTTGCTGATGCCGAGCTGCTTCGCGTGCCCGCTCACGTGGAACGCTTCCATCGCACGCCACACCTCGATGTCGCCCGCGGAGATCCCGCGGTTCATCTCCGGACCGTGCAGCACGTACGAGTCGAGGTAGTCGGTGTTCAGGTGCTCGAGCGACGATGCGAAAGACTGCTTCACCTGGTCGGTGAACGATGCGTTCGGATCGTACGGCAGCCGGTGATCCTGACCTCGCGCGTACGTGAACTTGCTCTGCAGCCACAGCTCGGCGCGTGGCACGCCGCTGACCGCCGTGCCGGCGCCGGCCTCGTTGTAGTGCTTGCGCTGGTTCGCGGTGTCGATCGCGCGGAAGCCGTTCTCGAGCGCGAGCCGCACGAGCGACTCGGTTCGATCCTCTTTCCACGCGGTGCCGTAGATGAACGTCGGATTCACCGTGCGAACATACGCCGATGCTGATCCGCGATGCTACGCACGATGATTCGCCGCACTTCGCGGACATCGTCATCGCGTGCTGGCGCCTCGCCTACCGCGGCGTCATTCCCGACGCCGCGCTCGACCGCGACACGCGCGACGAGCGGATCGCGCGGATGCGGCGCAATCCGTGGCCGACGCTCGCCGCCGAACGCGACGGCCGCGTGATCGCGATGATGCGCTTCAGCGATCCACCGCGGCAGTGCGATGCCGAGATCGACGGACTCTACGTTCACCCCGCCGCGGGCCGCGCCGGGGTCGGGCGCGCGCTGTTGCGCTTCGCGGCCCAACGCTGCGCCGCCGCGAACAAGCACTCGCTGTTCATCGCGACACTGCGGGACAACCAGATCGGTCGTGCGTTCTACGCGAAGCACGGCGGCCGCCTCGTCGACGCGCCGCCGTGGACGTTCGAAGGCGTCACGTATCCGTCGGTCGGCTATTGCTGGGACGATCTGCGCGCGCTCGCGTGATCACGCCGACGGGCCGAGCCCGTGCACCGCGCGCTCGACGAGCCGCGCGACGAACGATTGCCTGCTCTCCGTCGAGAGTGCGCGCCGCGCGGCATCGCGAAACGACCAGTGCGGCCGATGCCGCGCGAGCTCCCAGAAGCGCTCGTCCTTCGGCAACAGATCCTCGCGCAGGCCGAGCACGAGCTCGCGCGCGAGATGAAACTCCTCGCCGCTGACGAGCCGCAGCCAGAGCGCGGACAGTCCTGGCGTCAGCAGCGGCACGCGCATCGACGGAATGCGGCGACCTTGCAGCTCCGCGACGATCACCAGCATCTCGTGCACGCTGAGCGTGTCGGGGCCCGGTAGATCGAACCACGCGCTCGCCTCGAGCGGAAGGTTTCGCGCGTCGAGCAGCGCACCGATCACATCGGGCAGCGCGATCGGCCGGCTCTTCGACTCGAGCCACTTCGGCAAGACCATGAACGGCAGCCGCGCGCCGAGGTCACGAACGATGTGCCACGACGCGCTTCCGTTACCCACGATCATCGAGGCGCGCAGCTCGAGCGCCGGCACGCTCGCACCGCGCAAGATCTCACCGACCTCGAGCCGGCTGGCGAGGTGCTCCGATGGCGTACTGCGCGGCGCCACGCCGCCGAGATACACGACGCGTTCGCAGCCGCTCGCCGCGAGTGCGCGTACGAAGTTCTCCGCGCAGCGACGCTCGGTCTCGCGGTAGTCGCCCGCGCCGACGCTGTGAACGAGGTAATAGGCGCATTCGACACCGTCGAGGGCAGCGCGGATCGATGCGGGCTGCTCGAGGTCACAGGTGACCCAGCGAGCCGAGCGCGGCACACCGCGCGTCGCCGGGCGCACGTATTCGCCGTCATCCGAGAGCGCGGCGATCAGCTCGCGACCGACGAACCCTGTCGCGCCGAGGACGAGCACGGGACGTTGCTGGCTTCGCATGCACGCGCAGGCTGCAAGAACAGGCCCCCGACCCTGCGGGAACCTCGTGGGCTACTTGGTTTTGCCGGTCGTCGGCACGGGCGGCGTGGGCTTCGTCTCGGGCGGGCTCACCGCCTTGCGCATGATGATGAGGTGACCGCGCAGCTTGCCGTCGGGATATCCGAACCGGAACTTGAGGTCGCGCTTCGGCTGCGCCTTGTACTGCGCGCGCCATGCAGGCGTCACCGTCGCGCCGGCGGTCATGTTCGACTTCTCGTAGGTGCCGTAGGTCTCGTATTCGAAGCCGGCGGGCGTGCCGTACTTCGGCGGGAGGCCCGTCGAGTCGGAGACCATCCAGTCGACGTTCTCGATGATGTACTTCCGCATCGCCTTGAAGTCGTCGAACGTCAGCAAGTAGCTCGCGGCCTTCGTCATGCCGGCGACGCGGCCCTTCTTCGTCAGGTGCACGAGCGCGGCGGGGTCCTTGCGGAGGTGGTTGTCGTCGAGGTTTGCCTGGATGTGGCGGTAGACCTGGTCCTTCGTGCTGCCCTTCTTGCGAAAGCGGATCTCGACGTGCGCGAGCGCCTGGTTCCGCTTGCCGACGGCTTTGATCTTGTCGATTGCCTCGAAATCCGCCGTGGTGAGGTACACGACGTCGCCCTCGGGCGAGAGCTTGAAGTACCGCATGCTCGTCGGCTCGTAGCCGTGCAGTGCGAGCGCGGAGAGGCTGAAGATGAGCTGCGTCGGCAGCTGCCCCGCGCGCATCGCGGTGATCATGTTCATCGTCACGCTGAAGTTCGCGCGATAGAGCGAGGTCAGCTCGGTCGCGACGGTCGCGAGCGCGGACTTCAGCTGCTTCGCGCCGAGCTTGCCGAGCGCGCGCGGATCACCTGCGGGCTCGAGTGAGAGCGTCGTGATCTCGTCGGCGTTCGGATAGACGGTGAGCGCCGTCGAGAGATCGCCGCCGGCGAACGGATACACGACCGTCTTCGGCACGGTCGCGGGGACGTTCGCCTGAAAGAACTCGCGCGCGACCGCGACCCAGCTCTTCGTGTACTGCTCTTGCGCGGCCTTCACCTTCTTGCAGTGCGCGGCCACGATCTCCGGCTTCACATTCGCCGGCAGCGTGCCTTCCGCGCACGCACCGACGACGATCAGGCCCTTGGCCTCCTCGAGCAGCTCGTGCGGCGCATCTGCGAGAGAGAGAGATGGCAGCACCACCACGATGAACAACGCCAGCAACGCTCTCATTCGCGGGACTGTGCCACGACGAAAGCCGCTGGGAGCGATCTATCGAGCGAATCGTCCCAGCGGCTCGAAAAGTGTCTGACTCAGTGGTCGTGCTTCTTGTCCTTCTTGTCTTCCTTGTCGTGCTTGCGCTCGTCCTTGCGCTCGTCCTTGCGCTCGTCCTTGCGAACGTCGCGCTCGTCCTTGCGCTGGTCCTTGCGAACGTCGGCGCGCCGTTTGTCATCGGGCGTGCGCACGTCGTGGTTCGCCGGCGGACCTGGCGGCTGCACCGTGGTGCCTCCAGCCGGCGGCTGAGCCCGCACGTCGACGCGCTGATCCGTCGGACGCACCGGCTCTTGCTGCGGCGGACGCGGATACGGCTGCGCCGGCTGTTGCGGCTGCACCGGTTGCAGCGGCTGCTGCTCGCGCGGCGGCGGCCGCGACGGCGAGTCCGTCCGGTCGTACTCCTCGCGCCACGGATCGCGCGTCGGCGCCGGTGCCGGACGCGGCGTGTTGCGCGCTTCCTGATGCCGCGAACGATACCGGACATACGCGGTCGGCTCCTGGATGCGCCGGAGTCGCGGCGACGGCGAGCTCACGTAGACCCAGTCGCGATCGTAGGACCGCGAGCGATACCAGCGGTCCTCGCGATAGAGCCAGTAGCTCTCGTCCGCGTAGAACACCGGCTCGTCGGCATCCGCGAGCACGTAGACGTCGTCCTCGATGGTCACCAGCTCCGGCGAGCGGACCGTGACCGACGCGTATTCGACGCGCGCCGTTCCCGAACCCGCACACGCACCGAGACCGAGGGAAGCAGCGAGCAGGAAAGCGAGTCTCTTGGTCATGGCAATTCCTCCATGGCCAAGGGGAGCATTCGACATGCCACGCACATCTGCGGGTGTTTCTGATCGCGCGCGCGCAAGTCTGCGAGCACGCGCGGACGCGCAACGGAGCTCAGGGCATCGGATGTGCGGATTCCGGTCGTTCGAGCATCACCGCCCAGCGGGCGGCGATCCTGACGACTTGGCGGTCGGGGATGGCGACGTGTCGTCGGGCGCCATTGCTTCGCTGAGCTCGCGGAAGCGCCGGCCGGCGTAGCTGGCCGCGAACAGCCAGATCGCGACGAGCACGATCACGGCGATCGAGAGCCAGCGGACGCCAGCGAAGTCGGTGAAGAACGCCGACACGCCGAGTGCCAGGAACACGGCGATCGCCTTCGCGAACCGCTGCACGAACATGTCGATGAACGCCTTCGCGGCGTACTTCTCCTCGCGCGACGTGACCGTGTAGAGCGATTCCTTCGCGCTCTGGTTCAGCGAATAGTTGAGCGCGTTGTCGGTCGTGCTGAGCATGCTGCCGATCCACAGCGAGGGGATCGCCAGGAACAGCCCCGAGTTGCCGAGGATCACGATCGGCATGATCATCAAGGCCACGCGGATGCCGAGCCGCTTCATGATGAAGGAGGTCAGGAAGATCTGGATGATGAACGCGGCGGTGTTGGTCACCGCATAGACCGAGGCGAAGTGGTCGCCGATCGCGCCCTTGTAGATCGCCTTGCCCTCCGGCGTCCCGCGGCCACCGACGGCGTCGGTGGCGGCCCGCACGCTCTGCTCGATGTAGTGCGTGACCGTCGAGGTCATCTGGTAATCCATGATCGTCGACACCATCTCGTAGAGCCCGACGATCGCGACGATCGCGATCAGGTACCTCGACTGGAACACCAGCTTCGCGCCGGCCAGCGCGCCCATGTTCTGGGTGTCACCGTCTGGCTCGCTGGCCTTGGCCTTCGCCGCGGCGATCGCATCGGGCGCCTTGCGCTCGACCCAGCGGCCGGCAATCGTCGCGAGGACCGCGATGAGCCCGGTCGCGACGATCGCGAAGATCATCCAGAAATGCGGACTCTGATCCAGCGCCTTCATGCCGACGGTGCCCGCCATGCCGCCGGCGAGCCCACCGAGCACGATGGGACCGTAGAGGCGCTTGCTGTCCTCGGGCGCCACGCTGTCGTTCAGGAACGCGAAGAACGTGGCGACCATCAGCGTGTTGAACAGATCGCCGAACAGGTAGAAAGCCCAGCCCTCGATCTCGCTCATGTTGCCGATCCGCACGGCGAAGTACGCCAGGACGATCGCGCTGAACGCACAGAAGACGTAGGACAGGCGATGGCGGTGCAGCTTGCGCGCGAGCAGCGTGAACGCGATCACAGCGATCGCTGCGATCACCATGTTGAGGACCTTCGCGACGAGCTCGGCCTCCTCGCCGCCGAGCCGCATGCCGAACAGCTCGAGCGCGTTGCCCGTGGGATTCTTCTCCGCGTCGTACGGGTAGTAGGCGATGAGCTGCGCCTTCTTGATGGGCTTCAGGATCCAGAAGACCGTGATGACCAGGAAGAAGTAGAGAAACATCGAGAGAACGAACGGGATCTCCCGGCGCTTTACGTCGAGGAACGATTTCAAGGCGCTCATATGCTCCTAGCAGTAGGCGCCAGCCGGCGTGCGCCTGCAACTCCCTTGGCACGGAACACAACCGCCGCTGCGCGAGGGCGAGCACACGAGGATAGGCTGGCAGGGACGTGCACGCGCGGACCTGTGACGACGTTCAGGGCATCGGGTGTGCGCGAAAGAACCGCATGACCTCTTCGCCCCACACGAACGCGTTCGGCAGCTTGCATGGGATCGCGTACTGCGGGGCGTAAGGGTCCGTCGTGCTGCCTGGAATGCAGTGGCCGTTCGCCGACGCGAACGGTCCGTCCATCACCGTCTCGTACGCGTGATCGAAGGTCTCGATTACACCTCCGGGCACGCCTGCCCCAGACCAGCGGTCGTGCCGGTACATCGCGTCCATCGTGACGTTGGTCGGTCCCGACGCCGCGTAGCTCGCGATCGCGGCATCGCGGATCTGCGTCATCGACGAGTAGCCGACCGATGAATCCGTGCGGCCCATCAAGAACAGGATCGGCAGCTTTCGCGCGGGCGCGCGGCCTGTCGTGAAGCACGTCGTCTCGCCGAAGCCCGCACCGAACCCGGCACCCGAGGGCGCGGCAGACGCGAACAGATCGGAGTGATCGCAGAGCAAGCGCCACGTCACGAACGCGCCGCGCGAGAAGCCGGTGACGTGGATGTTCTTCGGGTCCACGCGAAACACGGACGCGAAGTCGCGGACCATCTGCACGAGCGTCGCGTCGTTCGTCGACTTCCACGTCGAGCCCGGCAAGCCGCCGCCGTAGGGCGGCCCCGTCGGCGCGATGACCACGAACCCGTGCTGCTGCCCGAGCTCGCGCATCTTGACGTGCGCGTCCATGAGCAGGCCGGTGCCCGTGTCGCCGTGCAGCACGAGGACGAGGCCGCATCCCGGTGCCTGGCAGCGCGCCGGGATGCGCGCGTCGACGGCGAGCCCGCCGCAGCTGTAGATGTGGTCGCCCGTCGAGACATCGGTGATGCAACCCGCCGGAACCGGTGGCGTCGCATCGGGTCCGCCGTCGCTGGTCGAACCATCCCCGGGCGTGCTCGACGAACCGCTGCACGCGATGACGAACAGCCAGACCACGAACCGCATCTGCCGATAGTACCGGCCATAGGTGATCGGATGAACTGTGATCCGAGGCACCCCGCATTACCGACTACAACCCAACAAGCAGTTCAGCTAGTGTCGCGCCGATGATGAGGAAGGCCCTGTTCTCGTTCTGCGTCCTCGCTGCGGCCTGCGGTGGTGGCGACAAAGGTCTCGACACGCCCGACGAGTGCAATCCGCTCGGCGGCTTGCGATGCATGACGCCGTGGCCATCGGCGATCTACGAGAAGGACGACGCGTCGAGCCCGACCGGCCGCCGCATCGCGCTGCCGCAAGGCTCGCTGCCGACGAACATCGACGGCATTGCGATCAAGGTCGACAGCTACAACCAGAAGGACGGCTTCTCGCCGGCCGGCGCGATCCTCACGGCGTTTCCGAACGGCGTCGATCCGTCGAACCTCGGCAACTACAAGAACTACGCGAAGAGCCTCACCGCAGATTCGCCGACCGTCCTGATCGACATGTCGACGGGCGAGCTCGTCGAGCACTTCGCCGAGGTCGACTCGCGGGTGCCCGATCTGCTCGGGAGCCAGGCGCTCTACATCCGCCCGTCGAAGATGCTGAAGGGCAGCACGCGCTACGCGGTCGCGATCAAGAAGACGCTCAAGGCGACGGGCGGCGGCGAGCTGCCGATTCCGGAAGGCTTCCAGGCGATCCTCGACGACAGCAAGACCTCGCACCCGCTGCTCGAGCGCGTTCGTCCTCGCTACACGGAGATCTTCGCCGCGCTCGCCGCGAAGGGCATCCAGAAGACGGACCTCGTCACCGCGTGGGACTTCACGACCGGCTCGCGCGACGCCGTGCGCGCCGATCTCGTCAACTCGGTCGCCGCCGCGATGCCGATGATGGGCACGAACGGCTCATCGCTGACGTTCACGCAGACCGAGACGATGCAGAACGACACGCGCATCGCGAAGCGCTACGACGGCCTGTACGACGTGCCGCTGTTCCTCACGAACGACGGCTCCACCGCGCTCTCGACGAAGATGCAGCGCACCGCCGACGGCAAGCCCTCGGCGACCAAGCTCTACAAGGTCCCGTACACGGCGATCATCCCGACCTGCGCGCTCACCGCGACGGCGCCGGTGCCGATCATGATCTACGGCCACGGCCTCCTCGGCGATTCCACGCAGACCGCGAGCGGCGGCACGCGCACGGCCGCCGCCGAGCTGTGCTTCGTCGCCATTGGCACCGACATGCGCGGCATGAGCGACGTCGACGTGCCGAACGTCGTGTCCACGCTCAACGATGTGAACAATCACCCGTCGATCTTCGACGCGATGATCCAGGGCATGGTCAACCACGTCGCCCTCGTGCAGGTCGCACGTGGCCCGATGGCGCAGACGTTGTTCCGCAAGCCGAACGGCGATCCGCTCGTCGACCCGACCAAGGTCCATTGGTACGGCATCTCGCAGGGCGGCATCATGGGCACGACCATCTGCGCGATCGATCCCGTGATCGAGAAGTGCGTCCTGCAAGTCGGCGCGATCAACTACTCGATGATGCTCGAGCGCTCGCGCGACTGGCCCACCTACCGTACGACCTTGATCGGCGCCTACCCGGATCCGCTCGACACCTCGCTCATCATCAACCTCATGCAGTGGGACTGGGATCGCTCGGAGCCCACGTCGGTCGCGGACATCATCCTCGGCCAAGGCTTCCCCGGCGCGCCGAAGAAGCAGGTGTTCATGCAGGTCGCGATCGGGGACGACGAGGTCGCGAATATCGCGAGCGAGTACCAGGCGCGCACGATGGGCATCCCGGTGATGATGCCGTCGCCGTACGTGCCGTACGGCATGCAGCCGTCTACGGCGCCGTCGCAGAACGCGATGGTGCTGTTCGACTTCGGCGTCTCGTCGACGATCCCGCTCACGAACGAGCCGCCGCCCGACAACGACGTGCACTCGAACATCCGCAACAAGCGCGCGACGATCGAGATGATGCGGAAGTTCTACGCCGAGGGCGTGATCGAGCAGAAGTGTACGTCGGGCACGTCGGGTTGTGACTGCGCGGCCGGCGCCTGCGGCGAGCAGCTCTAGCGCGACTTGTCGGCGCTGATCGCCGCGTTCACACGCGCGGTGATCTGCTCGGTCGTCTCGCCCGCGACAGCCTCGATCACGCCGAAGCTCGCGGTGATCGCGCCGTCGCACGGCTTGGCCTCGACGATGTGCGCGCGGCAGCGCTCGACGAGAATGCGCGCGCCGTCGAGCGACGTGCCCGGCAACACGATCGAGACGCGATCGGCTGCGATGCGGAAGCATGCATCGATCGCGCGCGTGTGCCGCTTCAAGATCTGCGCGATCTCGGTGACCGCTTCGTCGCCGGCGGCCTGGCCCATGCGATCGACGGCGGTCTCGAGGCCGCCGAGCTCGAGGAGCGCGAGGCTGAACGAGTGCCCGTAGCGACGGTTGCGCGCGAGCTCGGCTTCGATGCGCTCTTCGTACGCGCGGCGATTGCCGAGACCGGTGAGTGGGTCGTGGTCGACGTCGCGACGCGGTTTTGGATACGTGTACGCGCGGTGCAGCGCGATCGCGATGACCTGCGCGAGCAGGCGGAGGGTCTCGGCATCGTCGTCGCCGAACACGTTGGGCTTGCCGGACGTGACCTCGAGGAAGCCGACGGCGGCTTCGCCGTAGAGGAGCGGCACCGCGAGCGTGTCCGTCCCCGGGTCTTCACCGCGGACGGGGCCGCGCTCGGTGATCGCGCGCCCGGATGGGACGCTCGCTTTCGCGGTGCGCTGGCCCGCGGTCGCGCGTGCCGTGCCCGATGCCGCGCGGGTCACGATCTCGTCGCCCTCGCTCAGCGCGACGACGCTGCCGGTCGCGCCGGTGAGTGTGCCCGCTCGCTCGACGACGAGGGTCATGACCTCGTCGGAGTTCAGCCCCGCCGCGATGATCGCGTTCTGGAGCTCGATGATCGACAGCAAGCGCTCCGGGGTGGGTGCGGTTCGCGCGTCGGCCATCTCACGCCATCATATACGTCTACTGGGCCGTGTGTCGGGGCACGGCCAAGATCACTGCACGCGACGGCCGGGTGTACGGGTCCGCGACCTCGAGCGTGAACTGCCAACCGAGCGCGCTGCCCGATGATTCGGGGTCACTGCCGCCGTGCTCGCGCGCGAGGGGCAGCTCCGCCGCCTCGCTGCCGCGTCGCAGCACGAGCGTGCACGACGACAGGTTCTTCGAGTCGCTCATGTGGAGGTAACCGACGCCCTTGATGTCGACGACGGTGCCGTCGGTCAGCGTGGTCTGCGTGCCTTCGACGAGCTCGAGCCGCTGGCTGGACGTGGGCCGCTCCGGTGGGGGAGATGTCGTGGCACAGCCCAAGAGGATGATCGAGAGCCCAGCACGCATCACGTTTGAAGCCTATCATTCACGCGTGAGCGCATCGAACGACCTGCCGCCCTGCGGCCTCTATCGAACCATCAAGGCGATCGGCGGGCTCGAGGCCGGCCGCCTCGTCTACTTTCACAACCACGGGAATCCCGGACCGGGTCTCTACTTCCCGGAGCGCTGGGCACACAACCGGGCGATCTGGTCGGAGCGCGGCAACACGGTGCCGCCCGACTTCGATCCGCGCTCGATCCAGTCGCTTCCCGCCGAAGGCTTCTATCGCGTGAAGCGTTCGTTTCACTGCTGCTCGAAGCAGTGCGTGAAGTTCGAGCCCGAGCAGCTCGTGCAGCTCGGCTACAACGGCTCGGGCAAGGGGCTGCTGTTCATCCCGACCTTGAAAGGCGGCGCGATCACCGCGCCCGACCGCGGCACGATCATCGACGACGAAGCGTTCGACAACATCGTGGCGCTGATCTTTCCCGAGGCGGAAGCGCGCGACGATCTCTCGATGCCGCGCGGCATCGTCATTCACTAGGGCTTGTTCGTGGTCGCGCGCTGCTCGGCTTCTGCCAGCTTCGCCTCGACCTCCGCGATGTGCTCGCGATCGAGCTTCATGCGCATCTCGCCGAGTGCGCGTCGCGCCTCCTTGGCCGTCAGCTTCTCTTTCGCGAGGTCCACGCAAATGAGGCACATGTGAGGATCGTACCCGGTCTCGTGCACGACGGCACTCCTCGTGAGACACCACAGGGATGAAGAAGCTCTGCCTCGCGCTCTGCCTCGTCGTTGCGTGCAAGTCCTCGTCGACGACGACATCACAGCCGACGACATCGGAGCCAGCGCCGACGCCAACCGCCGATCCAGCCCCGGCACCCACCCCGACGCCCACGCCGGCACCCACGCCATCGCCCGAGCCGGTGCCGATGACACCGACACCCTCGCCGACGCCCACGCCGATGACGCCGACGCCGAAGCCAACGCCGACGCCCGCTGGTACGGCGTCCGCGATCGGCCAGGACTGCGCCGCCGACGAAACCTGCGCGAAGGGGCTCGAGTGCGTGAAGTACTACGGCATCGCCGGCGCGCGTGGCCCGCAGTTCAAGTCCTGCGAGGTCAGGTGCGACCAGAAGCAGTCGTGTCCGTCGGGCACCAAGTGCGTCACGATCGCCGACGGCCCGGGCCAGGTGTGTCGCGCCGGGATGCGTCGCCCCTGAGCTTCTCGAGAGAGCGTACGCGCACAGTCGCGCTGACCGAAGGGGAAGGACTCGCACCCGTCGTGACGTCTCGTGTAGATTCCCGTGGTGCTCGTCGAACGTTTCGAACGTCTAGCGGCTCTGCGCGGAGACGCGCAGAAAGGCCTTCCCGTTTCGGCATGGCAGACGAACCTCAACGACTGCGAAGCCGACACGCTCGTCCGCGCGTGCATCACCGCCACCCGCGAGCTCATCCTCGCCGACTGGACACTCAAACGACCCGATGACACGCGGCCGCAAGACGCGCTCGATGCAGCGGAGAAGTGGGTCGCCGACAAGTCGCCCGACAACCTCGCGCTCGCGAAGGCGGCGGCCAAGGCGTGCACGGCCGCGCGCAGCGAGACGTTCGGCACGGACCACCGCATCCCCGAGGCCGCGCGCGCGTGCGCGTGGTCTGCGGGCGCGAAGGACAACGAGCACATCTGGGAGGCGCTGACCGCGATCGAGCAGGAGCTCCTCGCGCGCGTGCACCTCGTCGCCGACTATCACCGCGCGCCCGAGCAGCGAAAGAACCTGCTCGCCGTGCTGCGCCGCGTGCTCGAGCCACCGCCGGCCGCCGAGGCCGCGCCCGTCGATATGGGCCCCGTGCCGTACTCGGCGAGCGGCAACTTCATCGTCGGGCAGAAGCTGACGCACGCGAAGTTCGGCGATCTCGTCGTGGCCGCGGCCGGTGACAAGTGGATCGACGTCACGCTCCCCGACGGCACCACGAAGCGACTCGCACAGAAGCCGAAGTGACGGCCCGTCGCCGGCACTGACCGGGACAGTTCGTACCGATCGGTCCAACGCCCCCCAGGTCCGGCGCCGTGATCTCGCATGGATCCGCGTGGCAAGCCTCTTGCTCGTGCAGGCCCGCATGCGCGCACTGCTCCTCGCCTCGTTCCTCGTCGCCGGCTGCTCGGACTCAGCGCTCGAGGAGGACCGCGCCTACCGCCGGGTGATCGACCGCTTCGATACCTACGACCAGTGCATCAACGACAAGACCGTGCAGAGCTGCTACCAGACGTTCGTCCTGTGCTCGAACCGGCGCGTGATGGTCGATCTCGAGAACCGCCCGCTCGATGGCACCTACGACCTCGACGGTGACATCGCGGTCGCGATGGTCGAAGGCGACATGATCAAGTTCGATCTCGTCCGGCTGTCATCCGCGCAGATGCCGGGCCGCAACGTGTGGGAGCTCGCGACGCCGTCCTTCACCGGCTGCGACGTCGAATAGTCGGCCGCGTCAGCCCCGCGAGCTATCGTGCGCGGATGCAGTACGAGGCTCTGTCGGCCGAGCTCGAGCGCGCCCTCTTGCGCCAGCTCGCGTTGCGCTACGCCGAGGTCAACGAGGATCGGTTCCGCGCTCGCCTCAAGCGCCCGCTCCTCGCGTTCTCCGACGCCACGTCGCACCTCGGCCGCTGGATCTCCGCCACGCGCACGATCGAGCTCGCGCGTCCGTTCATCGCGGTGCGCCCATGGCTCGAGATCGCATCCGTGCTCGAGCACGAGATGGCGCATCAGTTCGTCGACGAGGTGCTCGGCATTCGCGACGAGTCCGCGCACGGCGAGACGTTTCGCAAGGTCTGCGCGGAGCGCGGCATCGACGCGCGCGCGGCGGGCGCACCGCTCCCCTCGACGGACGGCGACAGCGCCGCGGCCCGCACGCTCGAGCGCATTCGCAAGCTGCTCGCGCTCGCCGCCAGCTCGAACCAGCACGAGGCCGAGATCGCGATGCGCCGCGCGCACGAGCTCATGCTCCGGCACAACATCGAGCATGTCGCGTACGACTCGGGCTACGAGGTTCGCCACCTCGGTGATCCGCTGAAGCGCACGAACCGCGTCGAGACCGAGGTCATGCTCCTCCTCGGTGACTACTTCTTCGTCAAGGTCATCCGCGTGCCGGTCTACATCCCGCAGGCCGGCAAGACCGGCAACGTCTACGAGATCGCGGGTACACGCGCGAACGTCGAGATGGCAGAGCACGTCTACTACTTCATGCTCCAGACCGCCGACCGGCTGTGGGCCGCGAACCGGACCGACGCGCGCGTCCGCAACGGCCGCGATCGCCTCGCGTATCAATCCGGTGTCGTGCGCGGCTTTCGCGAGAAGCTCGGCGCCGAGCGCAAGGAGCTGCGCGGCACGGGCCTCGTGTGGCTCGGCGACGGCAACCTCGAGCACTTTTATCGCGCGCGCCATCCGCGCATCGTCACGCGCCGCACGTACGTGCGCATGGGCGGTGCACATGCGGCCGGTCGTGAAGCCGGCCGCACCGTGATCTTGCACAAGCCGGTCACGTCGACGTCGCCGTCGGATGGTGCGCCACGCTTGTTGCGCGGCTAGGCGTCAGCCCGCAGCGGCTACGACGCCGTCTTCGCGCGTACCCGCTCGTCCGCTCAAGGAAGAGATCTTTCGGGGCCGCCACCTGCGCTCGAGCCAACGCGCGATCGAGAACCTGTGGCGTCGCACTGCGACCGGGAACACAGTGAGAGGCAACAGCTTCGAATAAATGGTGCGACCCATTTCCTCCTACAGCGACGCCGGATGCACTCAGCGGGTGGCCGGCGCGAAGCGCCAAGAAGGTTCTTCTCTGTGGCTCTGTGGCTCTGTGACCCGTCCGTCTGGGGAGTGCATTTGTCGATCGGTCGAAGCCGGCGAAGTCGCTGCCGACCTACGGAGTCGGCCGAGGCTCGCCCTCGACATGCAGCTCGATCTCGACGGTGCCCTGCGGCAGTCGCGTCCACCGCACCGCGGTCAGGCGTAGATCGCCGAGGTCGTGGCCCCAGATGCCGTAGACGCCATCGGTGCGGTTGCGCTTCTCGCCCTCGGCGCGCTCGATCGGGGTCGTCGACTTCGTGTGCGCGGTGCCTTCTTCCGCTTCGTACACGTTCGAGTATTCCTCGCAGATCGATTTGACGAGCTCCCGGCGCGTGAAGCCCTGGGTGATCGGCGCGGTGATCGCGATGCGTGCTGGGTTCGTGAGCGGCCAGTCGATGACGAGGATGGCGTGCTCGAACGGGATCACGATCTCGTCGGGCTTCTGGAGGAGCGAGATCGAGGAGTCGGGGTTGTCGAGGCGGACGCCGCCCGCGGGAAAGCCGATGCGCGTCGGCATCATCGCGACCGGCGCAGGTGACACGTCGACGCGCGAGAGCCACCACCATGCGACGCCGATCGCCAGCGCGACGAGGACGAGGAAGGACATCAACGGGAGACTTATCATGAGGGAGCCGGTTAGTTCGCGTTCGTCATCATCGCGCGCGCCGCTTCGAGCGCCCACGCACGGTCGATGCGGAGATCGTCGGTCGGTTTCAACGTGAGCGCCAGTTTGTCGTAGGCCGCGAGTGGGCTCGTGACGGCGCGATCGGGTTTGAGCAGGATCCACCGGAGAAGACCGGCGTCGCGATCGACCTGATCGAAGAGCAGGATCGAGTTGAGGTCCTCGTTATCGGCGGCGAGCAGGATGACCTTCAGGACCTCGATCACGCGATCGTCGAGGCCGGCCTCGAGGAGCTTCACCTTCTCGACGAGCGCGTTCTGCGACGGCACGAGGCGGCGTGTGCCGACGGCACCGATCGCGAGGAAGGCCGCGGCGCCCGCCGTCATCGCGGGCTCGCCGCCGGGGCACGCCTGACAGAAGTACTCGCGATCGGGGTCGTGGTAGAGGAGCGTCGCCAAAAGGAGCGTTCGTTTGCCGCAGGAGGCGCAGTCGAACATGTTGAGGTCGCCGGCGAGGAGGCGTGCCTTGAGCTCGGGATTCTGGCGCGCGTTGATCGACTGCACGAGCTTTGACTCTTGCTCCTGCTTGCAGTGCGGGCACGGGATGCGGACGGTTCCGGTGATCGTCACTTCCTCTCTCCTTCGCGCCCCAAGGAATCGATTGTCAAGGTCGCCGCCGTCGAGGTCAACGGTGACCTGCCCGCGAGATCGATCACGGCATCATGCTGACGACAACCTCCCAGAAGATTCGCTAGTAGAGTGCGCGCATGGCGCGCGTGAAAGACAAGATCGCGATCGTGACGGGTGCAGCGTCGGGAATCGGTCGGGGATGTGCGAGACGGCTCGTCGCCGAAGGCGCGACCGTCGTGTGCACCGACCGCGACGAGAGCGGCAGGAAGGTCGCCGAAGAGCTCGGCATGACGTTTCGCAAGCTCGACGTCACCGACGAAGCCGGATGGCAAGCGGTTGTCGACGAGACCGTTCGCGTGTTCGGGCGACTGCAGATCCTCGTGAATGCGGCGGGCGTCGCCGTGTGGGGCGACATCGAGAAGACCACGCTCGCAGAGTGGCGGTTCGTCAACGCGGTGAACGCAGAGGGCACGTTCCTCGGCTGCCGCGCGGCGATCGGCGCGATGAAGGCGACCGGCGGCTCGATCGTGAACATCTCCTCGGTGGCCGGGCTCGTCGCCGACGCGGATGCGCCCGCATACTGCGCGAGCAAGGGAGCGGTGCGCCTGCTCACGAAGTCGGTGGCGCTGCATGCGGCGCGGCGCGGCTACAACGTTCGGTGCAACTCCGTGCATCCGTCGTTCATCGACACGCCGATGGTCGACGCCGTGTGCGCGGACCGGCCGAAGATGCGCGAGCTCGTCGAGAAGGCGGCGCCGCTCGGACGCATCGGCGAGGTCGACGACGTCGCGCACGCGGTCGTGTATCTCGCGAGCGACGAGTCGAAGTTCGTGACCGGCTCCGAGCTGGTTGTGGATGGCGGACTGACGGCGCGATAGGTGATATGCCCTGGGCGTGCAAACGCGCGCTGAAGCCACCGACTACCGCGAGACCTCACTCCACGCCGACGTCATGACGTTTCTGGCGTCGCTGGCCTCGCGCAACGACCCGCGGTTTCACCTGACCGAGTTCGGCAAGAGCCCCGAGGGCCGCGAGCTACCGCTCGTCGTGATGTCGTCGTACGGTGTGAAGACGCCGGCGGAGGCACGCAAGCGCGGGCTGCCGATCGTGCTCGTCATCAACGGCATCCACGCCGGCGAGGTCGAGGGCAAGGAAGCCGCGATGATGCTGATGCGCGACATCCTCGACGGCACGCATGCCGCGCTCGTCGAGAAGCTCGTGCTCGTCGTGGTGCCGCTGTTCAACCCCGACGGTAACGACGCGGTCGACCCGGCGAACCGCGTGCTCAACCTGCCGCGACTCGAGGGACAGATCGGGCCCGAGCTCGTCGGCACGCGCGTCAACAAGAGCGGCATCAACCTGAACCGCGACTACATGCGGCAGCAGGCGGACGAGATGCGCGCGCTGCAGTCGCGCGTCGTGCAGGTCTGGGAACCTGACCTGACGATCGACACGCACGCCACGAACGGCAGCGTGCATCGCATGGCGATGACCTACGACATTCCGCACACGGTGCCGTCGGGGCGGCCCGAGCCGATCGCGTTCATGCGCCAGCAGATGATGCCGGTCGTGCAGCAAGCGCTGAAGACCAAGCACAACCTGCTCGCGGGCTGGTACGGCAACTTCGTCGAGGACGAGCAAGCGCTCGATGCACGGCGCGACGCGGATCCCGCCTCGCCGGTCAGCGAAGGCTGGATGACGTATCCGCATCAGCCGCGGTTCGGCAGCAACTATCGCGGGCTCACGAACCGCTGCGACCTGTTGCTCGAGTGCTACTCGTATCTCGAGTTTTCGGCGCGCGTGCACACGACGTACGCGACGATCCTCGAGGCGCTGACGTACGTCGCGTCGCATCCGTACGAGCTCGTGCAGGTCGTCGCGTCGAGCAAGAAGCCGCGTGACAAGATCGCGGTGCGCTCGCGGCTCGAGGCGTTCTCCGAGCCCATCGAGATTCCGACGCGCACGCCGCGCACGCTCGAGGGCGCGCCGTCGACGGTGAGCATTCGCTACTTCGCGAACTTCGTCGGGACGACGGTCGTCGATCGGCCCGCGGCGTACATCGTGCCCGCCAATGTCGGCGCACATCTCCAGCGCCACGGTTTGCTCGTCGAGTCGGCGGACGGCACGCGCGACGTGCAGGTCGCGAAGGTCTCGGGGTTCGGCGCCGAGGGCGGCCGCAAGATCCTCGAGGCCGCACAGGTCGGCGAGCTCAACGTCGAGTGGCGCTACGAGCCGCGCTCGCTCGAGGGCATGAGCCTCGTCAAGACGGACCAGCCGCTCGGCGCGATCGCGGTCTATCTGTGCGAGCCCGAGAGCGACGACGGCGCGATCGAAAACGGGCTCGTGCCCGCGCCGGCGCTCGGCGAAGACTTCCCGATCTGGCGCGCTTAGGCCACCCTCATGTGGTTCGCGCGCCGGATCGGCGACTGCGCGCCTCGCAGTCAGTAGACTCGTTGGTTGGGATGGCCCGAGACGAGGATGGCACGCGGCGCTGGCAGCGGTTCGAGAAGCCCGTCGATCCGATCCAGGCGATGCGCTCCGCACTCGCCGCGATCAAGCGCGCGCCCACCGATGTCGATGCACGCCGGCGCTTGCACGCGCTCGGCGCCGAGCACTGGGAACAACTCGCCGTGCTGCTCGCGGACGAAGCGCGCGCTGCGGATGATCCGGCGGTCGCGATCGCGTTCTACGAGGAGCTCGCCGACGTGCGCGAGAACCTCGATCAACCGATCGAGACGATCGCCGCGATGGAGAAGGTCGTCGAGCTCGATCCGGGGAAGGCCGACCATCACGACCGGCTCGCGTGGATGTACCGGCGCTCCGATGCGTGGATCAAGGCAGCCGAGTCGTACGAGCGCGTCGCGGAGCTGTCGCCCGACGAGCGCGGACGTGCGGCGCTGCGCGCGGCGGGCACGCTGTATCGCGAGCGCGGCAAGCTCGATCGCGCGGCGAAGATCTACTGGGAGATCGTCGAGCGTCGCGCGTCCGATATCGATGCGTGGCGCGCACTCGACGAGATCCTGACCGAGCAGGGCCGCTGGATCGAGGCGGCGGCCGCGCGCGGCGAGCGTGCAGCACGCGCGAAGGGCGTCGAGAAGGCGGCACTGTTACGCTCGCAGGCCCGCGCGCTCGAGCAGGCGGGCGAAGGCGGAGAGGCGGCGAAGCTCGTCGAGGAAGCGCAGGAGCACGCGCCCGACAACATGAGCGGGCTCGTCGATTACGCCGACGTGCTCGCGCGTGAGGGCAAGGGCCGCGAGGCCGCGGACATCCTGGAGAAGCGCGTCGACGATGCCGTGGATCGCAACACCGCGACCGACGACGTCGCCGCGTTGCGCCTGCGGCTGTTCGACATCTACGACCATCAGCTCAAAGAGCGCGCACGCGCGCAGATGGTGATGGCGGATCTGTTCGCGGCGGCGCCCGACTACCTGCCGGCGCTCGAGCGCCTCGCCGCGCGGGCCGCGCGCGATCCCGATCCGCGCGTGCACGCCGACGCGCTGTTGCGCTACGCGGCCGCGGTGACCGAGCCACTGTCGCGCGGGTATGCGGTGCTCGAAGCCGCGCGGCGGTATCGCGAGGTCGGCGATCACGCGGCGTCGATCGCCGCGTTCGAGGATGCGGCGACGCTCGTCGACGATCCGGCGGTGCGTCGCGAGCTCGACGACGCGCGGACCGCGAGCACGCTGCAGGGCGTGCTCACCCGCGCCGACGAGCTCGAGGCCGCGGGCAAGCTCGACGCCGCGGCCGAGAAGCTACGCACCGCGCTCGAGACCACGCGCGAGGACATGTCCTCCGAGCGCCTCGCACCGCTCGTGTTCCGGCTCGCACGCGTGCTCGAGAAGCTCGGGGACGAGGACAGCCACCAGCTCCTGCACGAAGCGCACAGGCTCGATCGCAAGTCGCTGCCGATCCAGCTCGCGCTCGGCGAGAGCTGCTTCCAGCGCAAGATCTGGCGGCAAGCGGCGCTGCACCTCGGCGCGCTCGCCGATCACGCCGATGCCGTACGCCACGCGAAGGGGATCGCGAAGGGCCTCGTGCATGCCGCGCAGGCGGAGGTACGCGCGCTGCGCCCGCAGAACGCGCTCGCGCACTACGAAGCCGCCGCGCGCCTCGACCCGACCTGCGCGCCCGCATGGCATGCGCTCGGCGAAGCGGCGATGGAGGGCGGCGATGTCGCGCGCGCCGTCGATCATCTCGAGCGCGAGGCGCAGGCCACGACCGAGCCGCGCGATCGGCTGCGCCTGTTCGACGCGCTCGGTGATCTCGCGCTCGATGTCCTCGGAGATGCCGAACGTGCGGAGCGGTGCTGGCTCCAGATCGCGGCGCTCGCGGACGTGCCCGTGCTCGACAAGCTCGTCACCGTACAGCGCACGCGCGGCACCGTGCGCGGCGACACCAGCGAGCGGCTCGCCGAGCTCGTCGCGGATCCCGGCAAGAAGAAGGCGCTCGTCGAGGAAGCCGCGGCCGCGCACGCGAAGGCGGGCGACCTCGGGCGCGCGACGGTGCTCGCCGAGCGCCTGATGGCCACACACGCACGCGATGCAGGTGCGCTCGCGGTCGCATCCGCGATCGCGCTGCAAGCCGGCGATGCGAAGCGCGCGGCGCAGTGGCTCGAGCGCGCGTTCGCCACGTGGGACCACGCGAACGATCGCGGCGACGGTAGCCCGCAGCGCGCCGAGCTGTGGCGAAGGCTCGGCGATGCGAAGCGCGCGCTCGGCGTACCGGAGGCTGCGCTCGGCGCGTATCGCCGCGCGGTGATCGCGGCACCCGAGTCCGACGGTGCGCTCGGCGCACGGCGCGGACTGGTGGAGCTCGCGGCCGTGTCGGGTGAGTCGGCGGTGACGTCGCGGATGGCGCTCGTCGAGGCCGAGCAAGATCCGATCGACGTGCTCGCGTGGGCACGCGAGCTCGCCGCTGCGGGCCAGCACGACGACGCACGGCTCGCATTCGATCTCGCGCGCGCCCTCGAGGCCGTGCTCGACGAGCAGGACTATCAGCTGATCGCCGCGCACGCACCGCGCCCGATGGCATCCGACGAGGCGTACGGCGCAGTGCTCGACGAGGAGGAGTACCGCGAGCTCGTCGACGATCCCGAGGAAGGTCCGATCGGCCGGCTGTTCGAGCTGCTCGCCGAAATCGCAGCCCTCCTCTGTCCCGCCGCGCAGAGCGCGCTCGTCGATGCGGACCTCATGGATGCGACCCGCACCGGCGGCACGAGCGACACGCCGGTCGCCGCGATCTATCCGCAGATCGCGAAGGCACTCGGTGGTCCCGCGACGCTGCTCTACACCACGCCGAAGCCGCTCGAAGGTGCGTTCGCACTGCTCTACGCCACGCCGCCCGTCGTCGTGATCGGGCCCGGCGTTCACGCCGCACACCTGCGCTTCGAGCTCGGACGGATCGTCGAGCTCTCGCGGCCGCGCCGGATCTTCGCGGCGCAGTCGGGCGAGGCATTCGACAGCTTCGTGCGCGGCCTTCGCTACGAGTTCGGTCCGCCCGGCAACATGGTCGAGCGCGCCGTGATCTCGTGCGGCGATCGCATCCGCAGCGTGACCCCCGTCGCGCTGCGGCGCCGGCTCACCGAGTGGTTCGCGGCGTTCACCGGCGATCTCTACGATCCGGGGCTGCAGACGATGTACCTCTCCGCCGCAAAGCGCGCCGCCGATCGCGCGGGCCTGCTCGCGAGCGCGGACATCGTCGGCGCGGTCGAACGTGTGGGCGGCGTCGAGAATGCGCAGCACCTCGTGCAGCTCGCGGCCTCGCAGAAATACTTCGCCGCTCGCAAAAAGCTTCGGCCCGCGCGTTAACGTCGAAGAAAGCGATAGATTGGTCGCATGACGCGCGGATGTCTGCTGCTCCTGTTGTTCGTGGTGGCGTGTAGCAAAGCGAAGCCGGAGGAGAAGAAGGACACCGGCTCGGCGACGGCGACCGCGCCGACCGAGGGCGAGAAGACGACGACCGACAAGACTGCCGCCGATGTGATGAAGGCGTCGATCGAAGAGGCCAAGGCGAAGGCCGCCGCGCAGACTCCGCCGCCGCCAGCGCCGACCACACCGACGCCGCCGCCCGATCCGATGCCACCCGAGACGCCGCCAGCGCCGCCGTCGCCGCCCGCAGATCCGGTCGCGGCAGAACCGACCGAGCCCGCCGTCATGGAGTTCAAGGTCGGCGAACGCGTGATGGCGAAGTGGGACAACGCGAAGTGGTACCCGGGCAAGATCGTCGGGATCAAGAACGGCAAGTACGACGTCGACTTCGACGACGGTGACAAGTCACGCGGCCTGTCGCCGACGCGCGTGCGCAAGCCCGGCGCGAGCACGACCACCAGCGGCGGTGGTGGCGGCGCGAAGTCGAGCGGCGGCGATGCGCCGTGTCCCGGGCCCGGCATCACGCGACGCTGCAACGGAAAGTGCGTGAACATCCAAAACGACGACAATCACTGTGGGGGATGCAACAACCGCTGCCCGTCGGGGAAACACTGCGATGGTCACCTATTCTGCCGGGACGCCGCCGGCAACTTGTAGTGTTACGCTTGAAGTGTGCTGCGGTTTTTCGTTGGTGTTGTCGTCCTCGCGCTGTGCGCACCGTGCGCCGCAGACGGGCTACCAACCAAGGGCGAAGCCGATCAGACGAGCGACATCAAGCCGGTCGCTGCGAAGAAGAAGAAGGTCAGCAAGAAGCGCCTGCGCCGCCGGGTGAAGGCGCCCGACGGAGGCGTCATGCAGACCGCGGCGTGGAAGTACGGTCAGCTGACGCCCGCCGAGTGCGAGGCCGAGGTGAAGACGCGCAAGCTACCGTTCACGAGCGAGCCGACCGACGGGGTGCTCGCGGGCGGCCGTCTCACCGGTCCGATCAGAGGCGTGACGTTTCGGACGCGCGAGTCCGACGAGAAGCGCGCGACCTCACCGTGGGAGATCCTCGACTGCCGGCTCGCGCTCTCCCTCGATGACTTCGCCGGCGTGCTCGTCGCGCACGACATCGTCGAGGTCCGGCATTACTCGATGCATCGCAAGGTCCCGACGTCTTGGCCTGCAGGCAAGGTCGGCAGCCAGCACTTCGGTGGCATGGCGATCGACGCGGCGATCTTCACGACCAGCGACGGCACGAAGATCGATGTCAACGAGGACTGGTTCGGCCGCATCGGCGCGAAGACCTGTGGCCCCGACGCGCGACCGCGGAGGAAGACCGAGAAGTCCGTCGTGCTGCGCGCGATCCTGTGCGAGACCGCGGCGAAGCGAATCTTCAACGTCATCCTCACGCCGAATCACAATCGCGCGCATCGCAATCACTTCCACCTCGACGTCACACCCGGCGCGCGGTGGTTCGTCATCGACTGATGCAGCCGCGCGCGGTCATCTGGGATCTCGACGGCACGCTCGTCGACTCGCTCGAGGACATCGCGTGTGCACTCGACCTCGCACTCGATGATCACGGCGTCGCGCGCCCGACCCGCGAGCTCGTGCGCACGTGGATCGGCGGAGGCGCGCGCAACTTGATCGTGCAGGCCGTCGGCGAGGCGCGCGCGGACTCGATCCTCGCGCGCTTTCGCGAGCACTACACGGCCGCACCCGTCGTGCACACGAAGCTCTACGCCGGCCTCGACGCCGTGATCGATCAGTTCGCCGCGGCCGGCATGAAGCTCGGTGCTGCTCGCGCGCTGGTCGTTCGCGCCGGTGCTCGGCCAGCGCGCGCACGTCGCGCTCAAGCCGTCGCCCGACGCTGCGTTCGAGGTCGCCGGCGCGCTCGGCATCGCGCCCGAGGACTGCGCGTTCATCGGCGACAGCGCGATCGACATCCTCACCGCGCAAGCCGCGCGCATGATGCCCGTCGCGGTCAGCTGGGGCTTTCGCCCGCGCGTCGAGCTCGCGGCCGCGAAGCCCGCGCTGCTCGCCGACGCGCCCGCGGACCTGCTTACTTTGTCGGGAAGCCGCGCTTCTTGAGCAGCGCCCCGACGTCGGGGTCGCGGCCGCGGAACTGGCGATACGCCTCGGTGCGATCGGTCGTGTTGCCCGGCGCGAGGATGTACTTGCGCATCTTGTCGGCCGTCTCCTTGTCGAACACGTTGCCCTTCTCGATGAACGCCTCGCGCGTGTCCGAGTCCATCACCTCGGACCACAGATACGAGTAGTAGCCGGCCGAGTACGAATCGCTCGTGAACAGGTGGTTGAACTGCGGGAGGCGGTGGCGCATCGCGACTTCCTTCGGCGCGCCGATCTTCTCGAGCGTGGCCTTCTCGAACGCGGCCGGGTCGATGCTCTCGTCCTTCGTCGTGTGGAGCGCCATGTCGACGATCGCCGACGACAGATACTCCACGGTCGCGTAGCCCTGGTTGAACTGCTTCGACGCCTCGACCTTCTTCAGCAGCGCGGCGGGCATCGGCTTCTTCGTCTTGTAGTGCAGGCCGTACTTGTCGAGGATCGGCCGCGTCATCACCCACATCTCGTGGACCTGCGACGGGTACTCGACGAAGTCGCGCGGCGTCGTCGCGAGGCCGGGATAGTTCACCTCGGAGAGCAGGCCGTGCAGCCCGTGCCCGAACTCGTGGAACAGGGTCTGCGCGTCGTCGAGCGAGATCAGCACGGGCTCGCCGGGCGCGCCGCGCACGAAGTTGTTGTTGTTCGAGGTGATCGTCGTGACCTTCTTCCCGGTGAACGTCTCGTGGCTGCGATACGTCGACGCCCACGCGCCCGAACGCTTCGCCGCCCGCGCGAAGTAGTCTCCGTAGAAAATGCCAACGTGCTTGCCGCTTGCCTTGTCCTTCACTTCCCAGACGCGCACGTCGGGGTGAAACACCGAGATCTTGCCGGTGATCTCCTCGAACGCGAGGCCATACAGCTCGCCGGCCATGTAGAACGATCCGGCGATCATGTTGTTGAGCTCGAAGTACGGCTTCAGCTGATCCTGATCGAGCGCGTACTTCTGCTTGCGAACCTTCTCCGCGTAATACTGGTAGTCCCACGGCTCGAACGACTTCACGCCGTCCCGCTTCGCGATCTTCATCATGTCGGCGACTTCTTGCTTCACGCGCGCGACGGCGGCGGGCCAGACGCGCTGCATGAGGCCCTCGGCCTTCGCCGGAGCGAGCGCCATCGTGTTGTACATGCGCCAGTGCGCGTGCGTCGGGTATCCGACGAGCTCCGCGCGATCGCCACGCAGCGCGACGATGCGCGCGATCGTGCGATTCGTGTTGTTGTCGTTCTGGTTGTCACCGCGCAGCTTGAACGACTTCCAAACCTTCTCGCGTAGGTCGCGCCGCGGCGACGTCGCGAGGAACGGATCCACGCTCGAGCGCGTGTTGACGACGGCCCACTTGTCATCTCCGAGCTTGCGCTCGACGGCCGCTGCCTTGTACGCGCTCACGAGCGAGGCCGGCAGCCCCGCGGTGTCCTTCTTCTCGAGGATGACCCACGTGTTCTCCTCGGCGAGCACCTTGTTACCGAACTCGGTGAACAGCTTCGACAGATCCTGATTGATCCGACCGAGGTCGTCCTTCTGCTTCGCCGTCAGCTTCGCGCCTGCGTTGACGAACCGCGCGTGGCGGACCTCGACGAGCCGCTTCTGCTCCGGCGTGAGCTTGTCGCGCGCGGCGTAGACCGCATCGATGCGCGCGAACAGCTTCTGGTCGAACACGATCGCGTCGGCCGCGGCTTGGATACGCGGCGACCACTCCTTGTCGATCGCCTGCACCTCGGCCGTGTTCAAGCTGCTCTGGTACACGCTGAACAGCGTCTGCGCGCGAGACTCGTGACGACCGGCGTCGTCGTACGCCGCGATCGTGTTCGCGAAGGTCGGCGGCTCCGGGTTGTTCGCGATCACGTCGATCTCGGCCTGCTGCAGCGCGAGACCGTTCGTGAACGCGGCCGCGAACGCGTCGAGCTTGATCTTGTCCCACGGCGGAACGCCGCCGTACGGGCCTGGCCACGGTGCGAGCAGCACGTCGGCATCGGCCGCCTTCGAAAGGCGTGCGACCTCGGCCTTCGCCTTCTCGAACGCGGAGAGCTTCGGTTCTTCGGGTGGCTGCGGCGTCACCGCCACGTCCGCATCAGGAGCGGGCGGTGGTGGTGGGCTCGCCTTCTGCGATCCCGAACAAGCAACGACGAAGAGCAAACACAGGCGGCGCGACATGGGCGCAATCTAGATCATCTCGCCATGACATGCCCGCACGCAGTCGCGGGCGTTCGATGCCCGAGCCTGCGACATCAGATGCGACCCTAGAGTGCGAGCGCGATCACGACGTTGATCATCGTGATCAGCACGGCCGCGACGATGCCGAGCGTGACGAGGCGCTTCTTGTCGTCGTCGAGCGCGGGTCGCGGCATCGGCGGTGCCGACAACACGGTGAGGCCCGATGGCGTGAGCGTGCGCGGCACGTTCGGGACCGGGTTCGAAGGCGACGCCGTGCGCGGGACAAGCACGGGCGAGCCCGCCAACGGTGTCCCGACGCGCTCGCGCGTGCCGCGTTGGGGTGGCGGTGCCACCGGCGCGGCGAGTGCCTTGCGTAGCCCAGCGCGCAGCTCCTCGATGGTGAGGATGCGCCGCGCGTCGCGCGAGATCGCGCGCTCGACGAGCTCGACGAACGCGGGCGGCGCGTCCTTTCGATGCTCGAGCAGCGGCTCGGCGTGCCCCGACACGATCCGCATCAACGCCTCGGCGACCGTCGTCGCATCGAACGCGACCTTCTGCGTCGCCATCTCGTAGAGGATCGTGCCCATCGCCCAGACGTCGGTCGCCGGGCCCATCTGGTCCGTGAGGCCCTGCGCCTGCTCGGGCGACATATAGGACGGCGTGCCGACGATCTCGTGCGCGCCCGAGAGTCGCGTCGAGCCCGACAGCTTCGAGACGCCGAAGTCGACGATCTTCACGCGCTCCTCGCCGACGTCGTCGATCGAGATGAAGATGTTATCCGGCTTGAGATCGCGATGGATGATGCCCATGCGGTGCGCGAGCTGCAGCGCCGACATCGCCTGATCGCCCATGCGTGCGATCGCGTCCCACGCCAGCGGGTTGCGCTGCAGCCGCACGCCGAGCGACGCACCGTGCAGGAACTCGAGGATCATGCACGGCGCTCCGTCGGGGAGCGTGACCCAGTCACTGATGTCGACGACGTTCGGATGCCGCAGGCTCGCGAGGAGCTCGGCCTCGAGCGAGAACCGCTGGATCGCCTCGTTGTTGCGCACCAGCGTCGGTAGCAGGCTCTTCAGCGCGAACGCGCGCGCGAGCTTCGTGTGTTGCACCTCGTAGACGCGACTCATCGCGCCTTCGCCGAGCCTCCTGAGCACGCGATACCGGTCGGCGACGACGGTATCTACGAGGGGATCGTCCTCCACTGACGAAATTCTAACCGAGCCGGCGTGTGAAGTTCTCTGACTGGGTCCACGGCGTTACATCGCTGTGTTCTATGTAGGCGTGCCCGCAGTTGTTACGTTCGCGAGCCTGTCTACGCGGCGCGAGGTCAGCGATTTCGTCCAATTGATCAGAGCTGTTAAGAGGTTCCCTTTCCGGGTCCTGACGTCGCCTTGATAGTGTGGCCTGTGCTCAACAAGCGGTGTTTCAGCTCGCTCGCCGTCCTCGCGCTCTGCGCGTGCGGTGAATCGACGCCGCCACTCCAGACCGCGCAGCCCGGCGTGGTTTTCACGTATCCGATCGACAAGCAAGTCGATGTTCCGCTCGGCGCTCGCATCGTCGTGACGTTTTCGGATCCGGTGGTGGCGACGGCGCTCGGTGGTGGTTGTTCGGGGTTCTGTCTCAAGGGACCGAACGGACCGGTCGAGGCGACGGCGAAGGTGGTCGGTGACGGCAAGTCCGTCGAGATCACCGACGCGATCCTCGAGGCCGGCGTGAAGTACGAGCTCCACGCGACGCAGACGCTCGCGCCAGACGCGACGAACTTGCCGGCCGCGGGCACACCGCTCGCCACGTTCACGACGCGTAGTGTGCGCCCGCGCGCCGCCGCGCCGACGATCGTCGCGGTCAACGGTGGCGATCCGGCGAAGCCCGATTCGTTCCGTCCGTTCTTCGAATCGTCGACGATTCGCCTGCTGTTCTCGGAGCCGCTCGATCCGCGCGGCGTGACTTCGGGTGCGGGTGGCGTCGAGCTCGTCAACATGACGACGAGCACGGTCGTGCCGGCCACGGTGATCGGCAGCGGCATTCACGTCGTGATCGATCCCAAGGACGACCTCCAGGGCGGGCAGCAGTACCTCGTGCGCCTCGGCAACAAGCTCGTCGATCTGTCGGGTCAGCCGCTCGCGCCGTTCTCGTTCTCGTTCACGCCCAAGAACACCAAGGGCGTCGGCGCGGTCAAGCAAGTGCTCCGCATGCGCGGCGAAGGTGATCCGGGTCCGCGCACGTCGCGCGCCGCCACCGAGCGCAACGTGATCGTGATGCAGAAGCCGCTGATCGGTCGCGAGACGTCGAAGATGCTGCCGTCGGCGCTGTCGGCGGAGCTCGGCGATCCGAAGGCGCTCGGCGGGCCGATCGCGTTCACGATCCGCAAGGGCCAGCGCATGCGCGCGACCGCTCTCGAGGTGAAGCTCGGCGGCGAGATTCCGGTCAACCTCAACACCGGCGACATCATCATCGAGCTCCTCACCGACGGTGGCGGGCGCATCTATCGCAATCCGCACCAGGCAGCCGAGCAGCGCCCCGAAAACGATCGCGCGCCGCTCTACACCGACCTCTCGCTCGACGTCGCGGTCTACACCGTAGATCCGACGGGCAACGCCGTGATCACGCAGACCGTGCTCGGCGTGCAGGCGATGGGCACGGTCATCGCGACCGAAGGCGTCCTCGCGATCGAGAACGTGACCGCGATGGACCTGCCGCTCCTCGGCGTCACCGACGCGCCGACGAACCTCGTGCTCGAGCTCATCACCGACGCGGCCGCAACGGCGCCGAGCGATAGCGAAGCACCGAAGCTCGTCGCGAGCTCGCCGGGCCAAGGCACGAGCGAGTTCAACGTCGATGCCGGTATCGAGCTGATCTTCAACGAGCCGATCGATCTCGAGCGCGCGCGTGCCGGCGGCATCCGCCTCGAGCAAGGCACCGCGACGGTCCCGAGCGTGATCGAGAGCCACGGTGCGGCCGTCGTCGTGCGGCCACTCGTGCCGCTGAGCTACACCACGCTCTATCGCGTCGTGTTCCAGGACGTCGCCGACGCGGCGGGCAACAAGCTCGGCGCCACGTCGAACCTCAGCTTCACCACGCCCGCGCTCGCATCGACGAATGCGCCGATGAGCGTGGCCTCCGTGTATCCGGGTGCACCGTGCGCGCTGACCGGCGGCACGACGTCGCCGGGCCACTGCGCCGGCGGCAATGACACGGACTCCAACTACCGTCCGTTCGCGCTGCCTGCGAACGAAGCGATCGAGGTCGCGTTCACGCAGCCGCCGCGCCGCACCTCGGTCGTGCGCGGCACCGCGTGCAACCAGGGCGCGGTTCGCATCGAGCAACTCGACGGCGCGGGCACCTGCATCGCTGCCGTGCCCGGCACGCTGCGCCAGCGCGATCGCGGCATGGCGTTCATCCCCGACGTGCCGTGGGTGAGCGGCACGCGCTATCGCCTGACGCTCGTCTCCGGCGGCGACGACAACTGCGGCGCCGGCGAGCTGTGCGGCGCCAACTCGGTCGCACCGAACTTCGATCCGCTCAACGGCACCGACAACGGCGAGGCCGGCGGACCGCCGCTCGTCATCAACTTCGTCGGCGCCGTCGCCACGAAGGGCTGCTTCATGGTCGCGAACACCGCGCCATTCTCCGATATCAACGGCAACGGCTTCCGTGAAGGCAGCGAGCCCGTGCGCGACGAGAACCGCGCCGCGCTGCGCATCACCGGCACCGGCGGCATCATCTCGGATGCCAGGTTCACCACGCCCGACTGCCTCCCGAACGTTCCCGGCGTCCAGTCGTGCATGTACCTCTCGGGCGCGATGCCCGTGCAGATGAACGAGATCTCGACGACGTGCCCGTTGCCCGACGGCTCGTCGGCGCCCAAGTGCATCCCGGTCGCGCTCTCGCCGCAAGCGATGTACGCGACGAGCGTCGGCCTCGATGCCACCGCGCTCATCACGATCAGCAACGACACCGGTACGTCGATCATGCGCGTGCGTGACGGCGCCGAGCCGGTGACCGGCTACATCATCGACAAGGGCGGCAAGCCGACGATGGTCGCGAAGCTCGACCTCTACATGGATGCACCCGATCTGTCGATCACGCTCTCGAGCCACGATCTGCACTCGAAGAAGCTGACGGTCTCGCTCGAAGGTCCGGTCACGTTCCTGCCCGACGGTCGCATCTCGATCGCGCTGAGGAACGTCGCGGCGATGCCCGTCACGATCACGATCGACGCGCCGGTCGTCGGGAACGGCACCGTCAGCATGGAGGTGCCGGCAGGAGAGATGAAGCTGCAGCTGATCTCCCCGGCGCTGCGTGGAGGTGCCCTGTGAAGTCACTGTGTGCGATCGCCGCGCTGCTCATCGCGTGCCCGTACGCCGCGGATGCGAAGCCCCGCGCGAAGAAGGCGAAGAAAGCGAAGAAGGAAAAGGAGCCCGCTCCGACGCCGGACGTCGAGCCCGAGCCCGAGATCGAGATGGAGCCCGAGCCCGCGCCGGCGCCCGTCACGACCGCGCCGCCGCCGGCCGTCACGACCGATCCCGCCGCCTCCGTCGACGCCGACGCGACCGTCGATGTCGCCATCGGTGTCGGCGCGCGCGAGCCCGCGCCCAAGGCCACGAGCAAGCCGCGCGTGAAGCGCCTGTATCTGCGCGCCGGCGTCGCGATCATCAAGCCGCTCTCCGTCTCGCGCGAGATGGAGCTCGCCGACGTCGACGGCGCAGCGAGCCTCGCGATCGAGAACGGTCCGATCGAGGGCAGCGGTGCGAGCGTGAGCTCGGCGACGGTGCCCGCGCTGACCATCGGCTATCGCCTCCCGTGGCTGAACAACCGTCTCTCGATCGAGACGGTGATCGGCATTCCGTTCGAGGTGAAGCTCAAGGCGACCGGCACGCTCAAGAACGAATCGCTCGCGCCGATGGCGCTCGGGATTCCGACGGGCGTGCAACCGCTCGGTGAGGAGCTCGGCACCGCAAAGGCCGCGCCGCCGACGCTCACCGTCGTCTACAACCTGCGCGACAAGGGCCGCCTCCAGCCATACGTCGGCGCCGGCGTCGCGGTGCTGTTCGCGTACAACGAGAAGGTGACCAATCCGATGCTGACGGAAGTCAGCCAGCCGGAGATGACGATCGCGCCGGCTCCCGGCTTCGTGTTCCAGGGCGGCCTGGAAGCGAAGCTGTTCGGTCGCGTCTACGCGCGACTCGACGTGAAGTTCATCGCGCTGATGATGGCGCGCGCCGAAGTGAAGCACGTGCAAGTGCGCACGCCGGAGCTGCCGCTCTTCGACACCGTCGAGGTCGGCACGGCGAAGATGAACGTCTGGGTCAATCCGCTGATCATCCAGGCTGGCATCGGCACCGACTTCTGACTCTGCCCTAGTTCGCGGTCTCGAGTGACCTCGGCGCAATGGACGGAGACGGCGCGAGCGTCGCGATCTTCGTGACGCTGAACGTGAAGTTCCCTGTCGACGTGCCGACGTTGCGCACGACGAGGAACATGTGCCCGCCGATCTGCTGGACGTCGGTCTCGAGGCCTTCGGCCAGGCTCGGGCCGACGTTGTTCGCCGAGCCGATCGGCGCGCCGACCATGTCGTAGGCCTCGAGCTTGACGTCGATCGTCGCCGACGGCGTTGCCGTGAAGCGGATCTTGCCGAGCTGGTTGAGCTTGACCAGGAACATGTCGGCGTCGCCGAGTGGCGTGAGCGAGCGCGTCGCGTTGTCGCCGACGGAGAGGATCGCGTCGTCGACGTCGTTGAGCGTCTCGATCATCCCGAAGCAGCCGTGATCGCCGCCGCCGATCGGAACGCAGAAGCCGTCGACGGCGCGGCAGTCGTTCGCGATCTCGATGTTGCACGGGATCGAGCACTTGAACGGACTGCCTTGTTCGCCGATGCAGAGGCCACCGGCGCACTGGCTCCCGTTCGTGCACGTCTCGCCGTAGCCCTTGAGCGGCTGCTGCGGCGCGTCGGGGTTCGGCTTGGGCGCGTCGGGCGGCAGGGTCACCGCCGCGTCGGGCTTGTCGAGTGGCGAGTTACCGCCACCGGGGCAACCAGCGAGAAGGAGCGCGAGAGATAGAAATCGAAACATGGATAATCGTCCCTGGACGGCACGCGCAGCCATTCAGCATGCGCGGCGCCACACGCGCGCGGGGCGCGACGCCCAGTTACGAGCGTGACGAATCGTCGTCGGCGACGGAGCACGACTTCGATGTCGCGCGTCGCTCACACGTGTATTTGTAGTCCGAGGATGTGCTCGCGCTGTAAGGGCGGCGCCTCGACGACGTTCTTCGGCCGCGCGACCGCCGCGCTCGTCCACACGAGCAAGCCGAAGAGCAGCACGCACGCTGCGCCCCACGTCGTCTGCGCGGCAGGCAGCCACGTGTCGAACAGCGTCAGCAGCGGATAGACGAACAGCCACATCGCCACGAGCGAGACCGAGCACATCGCGGTCAGCACCTCGCCACGAAACTGGCGCTTCGAGTAACCCCACATCAAATAGATCGCGACCGGGATCGTGACCACGAGCAGCGCCATCGCGAGCATCGTCGCCGCGAGCGCGAGCTCGGGAATGTCGCAGCGCACGGACGCCGACAAGCGCCACGCCACGGGCAGTAGGCCGATCAGCACGAGCGGCACGATCGCGACGAACAGCCCGGTGTCGAACGGCGTCTCCTCCACGTGACTGCTGCAGTTCCGCTGATGCGGCAGGAACAGGCAGACGAAGATGAGCATCGCGGCCGGCAGCGTGGTCATGAAGCCTCGCCACAACACCTGACGAGCCAGTCATGGCGCGGGTTTGGGCAGACTCAGGCAAGCGTTGACAAGTGGGCGTTGCCACCGCAAAGTCCGCGGGATGTTGGCTCGCCTTGCGCTCGTCGTCCTCCTCGCCGCCACTGCCTGTGACAAGGGCTCGAAGAGCGAAGCCGCGGCTCCCGCTGCGACGGCTCCCGCTGCGACGGCTCCCGCTGCGAAGTCCACCGCCAACGACAAGTCGTTCGGCGCGGGCGTCAAGCTCGCGCAGGCGACGTCGATCGACGCCATCCTCGCGAGCCCGCAGGAGTGGAACGGCAAGACCGTCCGCGTCGAGGGCATGATCGTCGACGTCTGCCCGAAGCGCGGCTGCTGGATGGAGCTCGCCGGTGAGAAGCCGGGCCAGAAGCTCAAGTTCAAGGTCACCGACGGCGAGATGGTGTTCCCCATGGACGCGAAGGGCCGCCGCGCCACCGCGGAAGGCGTCATCGCCGTGAAGGAGCTCTCGGTCGAGGAGAGCAAGCAGTACGCCGAGTACCAGGCGAAGGAGTACGGCAAGCCGTACGACCCCGCGAGCATCACGCAGCCGACCGTCGTCGCGCGCCTCGATGGCACGGGCGCCGTGATTCACGACAGCAAGTAAGGTGCGCTGGCGGAAGGTCTTCCGCGCCGTCCACCGCGACGTCGGCTACGTCGCGGTCGCGCTCACGATCGCGTATGCCCTCTCGGGCATCGCTGTCAATCACATCGAGGACTGGAACCCGAACTACTCGATGGAGGTCGCCACCGTCGACATCGGGCCGTTCGTCTCGCCGGACCTCCACGCGATGGAGGCGACCGTCGTCGCCAAGCTCGCGCTCGATCGCAAGGCCGTGCGCGGCCACTTCCTCGAGAAACCGACCGACTTTCGCGTCTACCTCGATGAAGGCCAAGAAGCGCGCATCGATCCGAGCACCGGTCGCGGCACGCTGAAGAAGCTCTCGCAGCGCGCCGTCTTCTTCGAGGTCAACGCGCTCCACCTCAACAACCTCAAGGGCATCTGGACGTGGGTCGCCGACATCTTCGCCATCGCGCTCATGCTCCTCGCGATCACGGGCATGACGATGATGAAGGGCGACCGTGGCATCGGCGGCCGCGGCAAATACTTCGTCGCGGGTGGCCTCGCGATTCCGATCACCTTCGTGATCTACCTCTACGCATGAGGCCGCTGCTCTTCTTCGCATTGTGCGCCTGCTCGTCGAGCAGCTCCGACGACGTGCGCGGCCCCTTCACCGGCGAAGTCCGCCGCTTCGTCGTCGATCGCATCTCTGTTCCCTCGACGAGTGACGAGACGGCCGCCTTCGCGGGCGACCTCGATGGCAACGGTGTCGCCGAGAACAAGCTCGGCCTCGCGACTGCAACGCTCGGCACGACGAACGATCTAACGCGGGATGCGCAGGACATGATCGCGTCGGGCGCGCTGGCGTCGGTGGTCGAGATCCAGGCCGACGACCTCGCGAACGACGACTCCGTCGGCGTCCGCTACCTCGGCGCCGACGACTCGCCGGCGCTCGCCGCGGGCGGCACCCTCATCGACGGCACCTTTCGCTCGAACCGCGCGGCGACGACGCGTATCCCCGGTCGCGCGGTGATCCACCTGCCGATCTTCACGAATGCAGATCCGCTGCAGCTGCCGCTCGAGGGCCTCGAGATCGACCTGACCGCGGATGGCGTGGGCGGCTTCGACGCGATCATCCGAGGCGGCATCCGCCAGACGGACGCCCGCCCGATCTCCTATGTCGGTCTCACGCAGATGTTCGAGACCGAGCCCGAGCGCCACCTCGTCTTCCAGCGCCAGGTCGACACGAACCGCGACGGCTCGATGTCCGATGCCGAGCTCGAAGAATCCGTGATCGCCCTCCTCGTCACCGCCGACATCCAGCTCTTCGACGGCACCAGGTACGCGCCGAAGCCGATGCCGACCCAGAAGGACTCACTCTCGATCGCGTTCGGCGTGCACCTCACACCCTGCCCCGCCGGTCGCTGCTCCACGGCGGTGCCGACCAACACGTGCCGCGATCGCATCCGCGATGCCGCCGAGACCGATGTCGACTGCGGCGGCCCCACCTGCCAGCGCTGCTGGGACGGCCTCGCGTGCACCGTGCCCACCGACTGCCAGTCGAACGCATGCGTCGCGAACAAGTGCGCGCCCTCCACCTGCACGAACAACGTGCGCGATGGCTACGAGTCCGATGTCGATTGCGGCTCGACCTGCGCCACCTGCGCGACGGGCGCGGTCTGCGCCGCGGACTCCGACTGCACGAGCAGCAACTGCAACAACGGCGCTGCCGTCACGGGCCGCTGCCTCTAGAAGCGGCAGCCGGGACACCATGACCGCGGGCCCATTTACCGGACACCGCGCTTGTTTCCGCAACACCTCTCGGTGCTCGGACGTCCATTGGACGTCCATGGTCCACCGGGTACACCAATGGACGTCCAATGGACGTCCGAGCGCAGCACGAGCGGTTCCATTCACCCGTTCGGCAATCGTACGCGGCGCATCGCGTGGCCGCCTCAACCGTGCGCGGCACATCGCGTGGCCGTGGCACTCAGCGTTTCGCGAGTAGGGCGATCAGGCCGTCCGCGACCGTGCGCCGCCATATCGCATAGTCGTGACCGCCGGGGAACTCGTTGTACGTGAACGGGTAGCCCTTTGCCTCGAGCACGTCTCGGAAGCGGCGGTTGCTGTCGCGCAGGTGCCCTTCGAACATGCCGACGTCAACGTAGAACCGCAGCGGCAACTTCGGTGCGCGCGCGAGCTCGCGGATCAACGCGCCACCCTCGACGTAGTCGGGTGGGTCGCCGTCGAATTGATTCGGGCGCTGCCACAGCGCGGCCGAGCTCGTGAGGACGTTGCCAACGACGCTCGCGTGGTGCAGTCCGATGTAGAGGGACTGCGTTCCGCCGAGGCTCGACCCGGTGACGACCGTGTCGGCCGCGGTGTGGCCGGCGTTGTAGTCGGCGCGCAGCTTCGGCACGAGCTCCCTGACGATGAACATCGCGAACGTCGCCGATGCGAAGAGGTCGCGCCGCCGACTTGCCTGCGTCGCGACGAGTGCGGCGACCACCGGCGGGATCTTCTTGGCCGCGATCAGGTTGTCGAGGATGCGCGGTAGCGGAATTCGTCCTCCCGGGTCGATGCCGTAGACCTCGCCGTCGAACGCGATCACGAGTGGGTAGCGGTGCTTCGCATCGAAGCCCGGCGGGAGGTAGACGCCGACGAGGCGCTGCTCGCCAAGCGTGGCGCTCTGCAGCTCGACCCGCTTGATCGTTCCCTTCGGCATCGCCGGATTGTCGATGAGGTACGGCTCAGCCGGCGGTCCGGGAAGCTCGACGCGCGACGAGCCCATGCTCGTCAGCGGATTGTTCGGATCCGTCTTGCGCTTCGCGAAGCGCTCGTCGACAAGGCGCATCGCGCCGGGCCGGAAGGGCTCGACGAGCGGCGGCGGCCCATCGCTCTCGATGAACGCGTAATCGAAGTACGTCTCCGCCGGGATTCGCCCGGTCAGGTAATAGAGATCGGAATCGCCGATGCGCAGCATCTGCCGATCCGAGCCCACCGGTCCGCCGAACATGCCGACGTACAGCGCGCTCGACCGCGTCACGAACGTGACGAGCCGGCTATTCTCGTCGCCCGGATACGGCTCGATGATCGGCGCCTTGCCCGCGAGCTCTGTCCAGAACTTGTCGAGCGCGGCGCGGTCGCGCGTACGCGCGGCGCGCAAGGCGTCGCGGATGCGCGGGCTGACGATCCGCTGCTTCGCCAACTCCTCGGCATGCGCCTCCGCCGTGATGACTTCGTCGACCTGGATCGCGTAGCGTCCCTCGCCGGGCGCCGGTGCCCCGTCGGGCAACGGGTCCACGAACGGCCGCACCTCGACCACGTAGTCGCCGGCGACCGTCGCCTCGATCACGAACGGCTCCGGACCATTCTCGCCGTTCGGGCTATCGAGCTCCGCGAGGTGCTTGCCGCGCGTGTCGTAGGTATGGAGCGCGACATCGATACCCTTCTGCATCACGACACCCTTCACGACCATCGCCGCACCAAGCTCGATGCGATAGCGATGTGACTCGCCCTTTCGTACCGCCTTCTCGACGGGCTTGCCGCGTTCGATCTTGTCCGTGGGGCCCGCCGCCTTGTCGATCGAGGCGGACGACCCTTTGTCAGCTGACGGCGGCGTCGATGACGACGAGCACCCGACGACCAGCGGCAACAATAACCACCTGTGCATGCCCGGATGCTCTCACACCGATTGCGCACGACTGGGGTGTTCGTGCCTCCCCGACCAACCTGGTGCACGAGCGACGACGTGATCCGAGCGCGTCGATCAGATCGGAGTGTCGTCGTTCGCTACTCGTCCGTCCGACTGGTTCACCGACGTGCTCAGCGCAGCGCGCCGATCAGAACGGAATGTCGTCGTTCGACGGCTCGTCCGTGCGCACGCCGTCGTAGTCGCGCGGCACCACGAGGTCCGCGCGCGGATCGGGAGCGCCACCGCCGTACGAGCCACCCGCGAAGTTGCCGCGACCACCACCGCCGCCGCGATCGTCGTAGCCATTCTGCGTGTTGCGCGTGTTGTTGCGGCCGCCGTTGCCACCGTTAGCGGAGGCGCCGGCGCGCGCCGGGATGACCTTCCACACGTCGAGCGAGTTGAAGTGTTTGACTTCACCCTGCGGGCTCCGCCATTCGCGGCCGCGCAGCGAGAATTCGATCGTGATGTGATCGCCGACGTTGAGGCCGTCGAGCTGGTTGCAACGATCGCCCGTCAACTGGAAGAGCACCGTTTGGGGGTACTTCGGGTTGTCGGCGATCTCGACGACGAACTCGCGCTTCGTGAAGCGCTCCGAGACCTGCTTGGTCTCGTAGATGGTGTGCAGCTTGCCGGTCGTTTCGATGCCCATGGGAGAGACGATACGGGGTGGGTCCGACATTGAAGCGCTGACGTGGGAGGGCGGCGTTGGCAAGCGAGCGCCTTGGCGCCCAGCCGTGGCAGGAGTTCCCGTCGAGGAACTGTGAGTTCACCTACGGTTGGGTGCGAGAAGCGGCGACGAGAACGGCGAGTCTAGACGGGGTGCGTAATGGGAAAGTGATCTCTCGGCACGCGGGGTTGGGGGCGTGCATCACGTGCGACCGACGGTGCGGAGTGGTTCTCGACGGCAAGTTTTGGACGCCGCCGAAGAGACTGCGAGCTGTTCGCATGGCGTTTGCTACCTTGATCAGTAGTGCACTCCCTCGCGTGTCTGAGCTCGGTCTTGCTCGTCACGATGACCCTCATCGGAGGGTGTAGCCGCTCGACCGGCGCGGCGTGGGGAAGCGGGAATCGCGGCGAGAGCCCGATGGATGTGCTGCCGCACCGCGGGCTGACCGCGGGCGAGAAGTCGATGCTGTGGCCGATCTTCCGGAACGGGGTCGACTACGACGCCGTGCAGATCATCCACGCGGCGCATCCGTTTCAGCCGAACGACGCGTACATGGCACCGCGCGGGCACATCTATGCGCCCGGGCATCTGTTTCACGAGGACTGGGCGGCGCCGAAAGTGAGTGCGGTGTCGCGCGCGGAGCTCGTGCACGAGATGACGCACGTGTGGCAGTTCGCGAACGGGATGGACGTGTTCGTCGAAGGCGTGGAGCAGTTGATCCGGACGCGCGGCAGCTACGACAAGGCGTATCGCTACTTCTTGGAGATCGATCGCGATCTGACCGAGTACAACCTCGAGCAGCAGGCGGCGATTCTCGAGGACTACTACCGGATCCGGTTCGAAGGCCTGCATCCCGTGGAGCTCGCGAATCAGAACCTCGCGCTCGATCGGCGTGACGAGCTGTACGACAGCGTGTTGCTCGAGTTCTTCGATGACGCGCGATATGCGAGGAAGCCGGTCGCGCGTTAGTATCGCGCGATGGCCGACCCGATCGTCGAAGTCACAACCAACCACGGCACGTTTGCGATCCAGCTCGATCCCGCGAAGGCGCCCAAGTCCGTCGCGAACTTCCTCAGCTACGTCGATGCGAAGCACTACGACGGCACCGTGTTTCATCGCGTCATCCCGACGTTCATGATTCAAGGTGGCGGCTTCGATCAGCGGCAGGAGAAGAAGCCGACGAACGCGCCGATCCAGAACGAAGCGGACAACGGGCTACCGAACACGCGCGGCACCGTCGCGATGGCGCGCACCGGCGACCCGCACTCGGCCACGTCGCAGTGGTTCGTGAACGTCGTGGACAACAAGTTCCTCGATCACCAGGCAAAGGACGGCCAGGGCTGGGGCTACGCCGTGTTCGGGACGGTGATCGAAGGCATGGACACCGTCGACAAGATCAAGGCGGTGAAGACCGGCGCGATCGGGCAGTTCGCGAAGGACTGCCCCGTCGACACGGTGGTGATCAGCAGCGTGAAGCGGCGCTGAGCCGCCGTCAGCGCACCAGTTCGCAGCTGCGACACCTCGATCGTGTCATCTCGTTTGACAGAGCGGGCGCGCGGTCGTCGATGACCCCGCAGTAGCGTCTGCGCATGCACAAGCGCTGGGTGTTCGTCCTCCTCGTCGCCGCGTGCGGCGATAACCACAACGAACCGCCGATCGCGGAGCAGCCCGACGCCGCGGTGCCACTGGCCGCGACCTGCGACGAGACGAAGCTCGTCGACACGCTGCGCGCGGTGCCTCACGTGACGACGATCCTCGAGCAGGACTGCGGCGAGTACGTGATGGATCCGAAAGTGCGCTGCTTCGGCATGCGCGTCGAGCAGCCGATCCAGCACACGAACCCGGCGGGCCCGAAGTTCCAGCAGCACCTGTTCCTCATGCACCGCGGCTGCGATCGCCCGACGCTGCTCGCCGACTGGGGTTACTCGAACGAATTTTTCTTCGACGACGAGCTAAGCGTCTTGTATCGCGCGAACGCGCTGTGGATCGAACATCGCTATCAAGGCGAGTCGGTGCCGGCGACGGCCGAGTGGGACTGGACCGCGCTGACGATCAAGAACGGCGCGGCTGACATGCACGCGATCGTCGAGGGCTTCCGCAAGCACTACGGCGAGAACTTCGTCTCGACGGGCGCGAGCAAGGGCGGCATCACCTCGACGTATCACCACTACCTCTATCCGAAGGACCTCGACGGCGCGATCCCGTACGTCGCGCCCGCCTCGCGCTCGCCGATCGACGCGGCGTACCAGACATACTTGACGTCGAGCTTTCCGCCATGCGCGCAGACGCTGCGCGCCGCGCAGGTCGCCGCGCTCACCACGCGACGCACGATGATGTTGCAGAAGTTGTCGGCGGTGCAGCCCGGCTTCGAGACGCTGATGCTCGAGCAGATGACGGCCTCGTTCGACTGGGCGTTCTGGCAGTACTACGGCGTCCAGTTCTGCAGCTACGTGCCGACCGCGGCGTCGACTGACACCGCGTTCTTCAACTTCTTCTACCAGTTCTCCGGCTTCGGCGAGATCTCCGCGCCCAAAGCTCCCGGTGCTGACGAAGAGAAGTCGTGGGGCGCGCTCTACTACGAGTGGCTCACCGAGCAGGGCTTCGCGCTCCAGCTCGGTGCGCACGTGAAGCCGTACGTCGCCGAGCCGTCGACGCTCGCGACGATGGAGGACAACTTCCACGAGATGTTCCCCGCCGTGCTCCTACCCGCGTACGACGGCACGGTCACGCACGCCGCTCGCGCGTGGGCCCGCGACAGCGCGGAGAACTTGCTGATGATCTATGGCCAGTACGATCCGTGGAGCGGCGGCGCGATGGATGCGCCCACGAAGGCGACGTCCGCGCGGTTCTTCGTTCCCGCCGCGACGCACGGCGCGCAGCTCTTGAAGTTGATCCCATCGGAGCGCGCGGCGGCGCTCGCGCACGCGACGCGCATGTTCGGGGTCGAGCCGGAGATGCCGATGGCGCCGATGGCGAGCGCGGCGGCGACGAATCGTGCGGCGATCCTCGCCGGCAAGATGCGCCACGTGACGACGCAACTCACGCTACGACGTGACTAGCGCACCTGGCAGTGGCTAGGCGAGTCGCCGGCACGAAGTGCAAATCGGTAGTGTGGGCTACGTGCACCACCTGAACGCAGCGCGGCATCGGGTGGCCTGAACGCTGCTTTGTTAACGCCGCATGCAACTTCTCACGAAGATGTTTCTCCTGAGCATGCTGGCGCTCACCACCTCCTGCGTGGCCGAAGAGGAAGATGATCCGGACCTGGTCACCGAAGAAGACATGGCCGCGGACGAGGAGCTCGAGGGCATGCTCGGCGATGGCAAAGAGGACAGTGCGCTGTCGTATGTCGCGGTCGCGCAGCTCGTGAAGACGGCCGGCGTGCCGTGCACCGGCGAACGCATCGCCACCGCGGTCGCGGTCGCGAAGGCCGAGTCCGGCTTCCGCCCGCAGATCACGAACACGATCGGCAACGCGCGCGGCATCGATCGCGGCCTGTTCCAGATCAACAGCTACTGGCACCCGGAGGTCAGCGTGGCGTGCGCATTCAGCGCGAGCTGCAACACGCGCGCGGCCGTTCGCATCAGCAAGGTCGCCACCCGGTGGACCGAGTGGTGGACCTGGAAGAACGGCAAGCACATCCAGTTCATGACCTCGGCGCGCGCCGCGCAACGAAGTGTCTGCGGACAGTAGTTTCTCGTCGAGAATTGTCAGCGAGCGACGACGTTCGAGCTTCAAGTACGCACACGCGCGCACGTAAGGCGGCGAGTTTCGAGTGCGTGATGCCTTACGCAGATCGGTCTTCTTGGGCATCGCGCTTCATCGTGCCAGCATGGCGGCATGAGACCTCCCGCATGGCTCGTGGTGGTGCTGGTCGGCGCGGTGGCTGGGCTCGTCTTCGCAGGCATCTCGACCTACGACTTCGTCCAGCACCTCGACCGCCAGGTCCACTCCATCCACTGCTCGTTCATCCCGGGCGCATCCGCCGAGACCGGCTCGACCGGCTGTCAGGTCGCGATGATGAGCCCGTACTCCTCGGTCCTTCGCACCAAAGTTTGGGGCGGTATTCCGATCTCGCTCGCAGCGATGGCCGTGTTCGCGTTCATCGGGTTCTACGGCGTCGATCTGTTGCTGTCGCGCCGCAAGCGTGACCCGCGCGCGACTGGCTTTCTCGCGCTCGCGTGTGCGCTGCCCGCGGTGACGTCGCTCGTGATGGCGATCATCTCGCTGTCGAAGCTCGGCACCACGTGCAAGCTCTGCGTCGGCATCTACATCGCGAGCGCGATGTGCCTCACCGGCGCGATCGTCCTCTGGCGCCAGGGGGTGCGCGGCGAGAGCGCGGGTGATGCGATCGCAGCGTCGCGTGACGGCTCGTCTCGCCTCGAGGTCTCGGTCTCCACGCTGCCAACGAGCACGGGCTTTCTCGCCGCGATGTTCGGCATCGGCGTCGCCTTCGTGCTCGTGCCGGTCGCACTCTATGTGTTGCTCGCGCCTGATCACGGCAAGTTCGTGGGCACCTGCGACGTGCTGCAGAAGCCCGCGGATACCTACGGCGTGATGGTGCAGCTCGACAAGGGCGGCGCGGCGGCCGCGCAGGCGATCGAGATCCTCGATCCGCTGTGCCCCGCGTGCCGCGCATTCGAAGCGCGCCTCGACGCGAGTGGCCTCCGCGATCGCTTCGATCGCAAGGCGATCCTGTTCCCGCTCGATAACTCGTGCAACTGGATGATCACCGAGACCACACACCCGGGCGCGTGCACGATCAGCGAGGCCGTGCTGTGCGCGGGCGATCGGGCACCCAGTGTCATCGAGTGGTCGTTCGCGAACCAGGAGAAGATCATGGCCGCGACGAAGGCGGACCCGACCGCCGCCGCGCGCATCGTCAAGGAGCGGTTCCCGGAGCTCGCGAGCTGCGTCGGTTCTGCCGAGGCAAAGTCCAAGGTGAACAAGTCGCTGCGCTGGGCGGTCGCGAACAACATCCGCGTGCTGACGCCGCAGCTGTTCGTCGACAACGTCAAGCTCTGCGACGAGGACGTCGACCTCGGCCTCGAGTACGCGCTCTCGATCATGCTCGAGAAGCACGACGCCGGCACGTTGCAGCCGCCGCCCGCGGAAGCGCCGCCGCCCCCACCGGCGATGCCGCACGACGAGCCGATCAAGACGGCCAAGCCGGTCGACACCAAGCCCGTCGCGCCGGCGAAGACCGAGACCAAGCCCGAGGAGCCCAAGCCAGAAGCCGCGACGCCCGAGGAGCCCAAGCCGGAGGAGCCCAAGCCTGACAAGCCGGTCACCACACCGACGGAGGCCGACCAGCCCACGACACCTGCCACCACGGAAGGAGGCACGCAATGATGACGATCAACCTGATCCGCGCGGGCGTGCTCGCGCTGCTGCTCGCGGTCCCCGCGACCGTGACCGCGACGTGGATCGGCTCGGCCGAGGATCGCCTCGACGAGATGAACGCCAAGCCGACGGAGAAGGTCGCGACCGCATCGGCGGCCGACGTCGAGTACTGCAGCCCCGAGCTCAAGCGCATCTTGCGCCGCGTGCTCATGAGCTGCGGTCTCGTCGGTGGCGATGCCGCGCGCGGCTGTCAGCCCGTGCAGGCGCAGAACGTCGCGACGATGTCGGGCGATGACTTCAACGCGCTGTTCCGCCCGATGAAGGAGCGCGGCGGCATCGTCCAGTTCGAGAAGGACAAGGCCGAGATGGACGCGACCGACACGCAGCTGATCGATCAGGTGTTCGCCGATCAGAAGGGCGCGAGCTGGTTCTTCGTCGTGTCTCGCGCGTCGCCCGAAGGCAGCGTCACGCACAACCGCGATCTCTCGAAGGCGCGCGCGGAAGCCGTCATGAAGCACCTGCGCGAGCGGTTCAAGGATCCCGACCTCGACAAGGAAGTCGGCATGTTGTGGCTCGGCGAAGAGTTCGCGCAGCTCGCCGACGAGTTCTGTCAGTGGAAGCGCAGCTCCGCCGAGGAGTGCAAGCAAGAGAACATCAACCGGAGCGCGTTTGTCGCATGGATCGACTGCCAACTCTGATCGCGCTGCTCGCGCTGTGCGCGTGTGACGGCGGTGGCCAGAAGGCCGAGCCCACGTCGCGCGTCAACGCCGCGAAGACGGCGGCGAAGAAGACGGACACGGCCGCATTCTGCGACAAGCAGCACGACGCGAAAACCGCCCCCGTGTTTGCCGCGCCGCCGCTCGCGAGCGGTGAGCTCGCCGCGTCGAAGAAGTGGCGATGGATCAACGTCTGGGCCACGTGGTGCAAGCCGTGTATCGAGGAGATGCCGCGCCTCGTGACGTGGCAGAAGACGATGCCGTTCGAGCTGCAGTTCGTCTCCGTCGACGAGGCCGAGGAAGACGTCGTCGCCTATCGCAAGCTGCATCCCGAGACGCCGGCATCGCTGCGGCTCGCGAAGCCCGATGCGCAAGGCGCGTGGTTCACGCAGCTCGGGCTCGATGCGGGCGCGCCGATCCCGGTGCACGTCTTCGTCGATCCCTCGAACCGCGTGCGCTGCGTGCGCGCCGGTGGCGTGCGAGCGCAAGACCTGCCGATGGTCGAAGCACTGTTCGCCGGTAAGTGATCAGACGCGCGTGATCATGAACGCGTAGGCGCGCGCGATTTCCTTGAGCGCATCGAACCGCCCCGACGCGCCGCCGTGGCCCGCCGTGAGGTTCGTGTCGAGGAGGAGCGCGTTGTCGCCCTGCTTCGTCGCGCGCAGCTTCGCGACCCACTTCGCGGGCTCCCAGTACTGGACCTGCGAGTCCCACAGGCCCGTGCGCACGTAGATGTCGGGGTAGCGCTGCGCCGTGATGTTGTCGTACGGCGAATACGCGAGCATGTAGTCGTAGGACTGCTTGCTCGCCGTGGGATTGCCCCACTCCTCGTATTCGTTCGTCGTCAGCGGGATCGATTCGTCGAGCATCGTCGTGACGACGTCGACGAACGGCACGAACGACACGATGCCGCGGTACAGATCCGGCCGCATGTTCGCGACGGTGCCGACGAGGAGGCCGCCCGCGCTGCCGCCCATCGCGAATACCTTGTCGCGCGCGCCATACTTGGTCTCGACGAGGTGCTCGGTCGCCGCGATGAAGTCGGTGAACGAGCTCATCTTCGCGAGCTGCCGGCCATCCTCGTACCAGGCACGGCCCATCTCCTGCCCGCCGCGCACGTGCGCGATCGCGTAGACGAAGCCGCGATCGAGCAGGCTCGTGCGGTTGCCCGAGAACCCGGGCTCCATGCTGATGCCATACGAGCCGTAGCCGTAGACGAGCAGCGGCGCGGTGCCGTCGAGCGGCGTGCCCTTGCGATAGACGATCGAGATCGGAACCTTGGTGCCGTCCTTCGCCATGGCGTGGACGTATTCGCTCGCGTAGCGCGTCGGGTCGTACGTCGGAACGGGCTGCTGCTTGAGCAGCGTGCGCTCCTTGGTAGTGACGTCGAGCTCGAGGACCGAGCTCGGCAGCGTCATCGACTCGTACGTGTAGCGCACGCGCGGCGACGTCGAGTCCGGCAGATCGAACACGCTCATCACGTACGCGGGATCCTGCGCATCGATGTAGAACGACGCGCCGCTGTCGGGCAGCACCTGCACCTTGCGCAGGCCGCCGTTGCGAACCGTGAGCGCGGTGAAGGTGTCGAACAGCGCGACCGTCTCGACGAGCGTGTCCGCACGATGCGGGACGATGTCTTGCCACGTGCTGCGATCCGCCGCCGTCGCGAGCGGCACGAGCACGACGCGAAAGTTCTTCGCGTCATCGTTCGTGCGCACGACGAAGCGCTCGCCGAGGTGCTCGAGGCTGTAGAGGTGATCCTTCGCGCGCGGGATGAACACGCGCGGCTCGCTCGCCGGCTGCTCCGCATCGATCAGCAAGTACTCGGACTGCGTGGTCGAGCGCATGCCGATCGCGATGTACCGATGCGACTTCGTGTTGCCGACGCCGACGTAGAACGAGCCGTCCGCCTCGCGATGCACGAGCTCGTGCGTGCCGCCGAGCGTGTGGCGATACACGCGATCCGCGCGCAGCGTGACCGGATCCCTGCCGCCGTAGAACAGCGTCTGATGATCCGCGGCCCACGCGAGCGCGCCGCTGATGTTGGTCGCGGTGACGTCGAGCATCTCGCCCGTATCGATCACCTTCACGCGCAACACGAACTGGTTGCGGCCGATCGTGTCCTCGGCCCATGCGACGAGCTTGCCGTCGAGGCTGACCGTGTAGCCGCCGATCTTGTAGAACGACTTGCCGGCAGCGAGCTCGTTGCCGTCGAGGATGATCTCCTCGACGTCGTGCTGCTTGCGCGCGTAGATCGGGTACTGCTTTCCCCGCGCGTAGCGCACGTAGTACCAGTAGCCGCGATCGAAGATCGGGACCGACGCGTCGTCCTCCTTGACGCGCGCGCGGAGCTCGCTGAACAGCGTCTCCTCGAGCGCCTTCGCGGGCGCGAGCACGGACTCGGTGTACGCGTTCTCCGCTTCGAGGTACGCGAGGACATCTGCGTTCTTGCGTTCGTCGTCGCGCAGCCAGTAGTACGGATCCTGGCGCGTACCGTGCGGCGATGAAACTTCGTGCGCGCGCCGCGCGGCGACGGGAGGCTTACTCATTCACCCCGCTCTTAGCACGACGAGTGCGTCTAATCCCGGCCAGCGCCGACGACGACGAAGATTCCGCCGATCAAGAGGAACAGCGGCGCGGTATCGAGGACGGCGGAGACGACGATCGAGTCGGTCTCGCCGTGTTGCAGATCGACGCGGAAGCCGATCGGCACGTCGAGCGGGATGTCGCGATCCGTCGAGCCGCGGCGACCGAAGAACACGCTGGTCTGCACGCCGCTGTCGTCGTCGCTGCGGCGATAGAGCCCGACCGAAAGTGCGAGCGCGCCGCTCTCGCCGTACCCGACCAACGTGGCGCCACCTGCGTACGTCGAGTCGCCGTCGGCGCGTTCGAGTTGCGCGTAGCCGCCGATGCCCCAGCCGCGTCCGGCATCGTGGTCGATGCGAGAAGCGATCACCTCGGGGCGTAGGCCCCACGAGAAGCTGCCGTCGTCCGTCGTGCGATGCGTGCCGAGGGTCAGCGGTAGGCTGATCATCGGGTACGTCTCGACGACGTCGGCATCCGCGGGTGCGGCTGCCGCGAGCACGGCGATCATCGCGATCCGCACGCAGCCACCGTAGCCGGCGGCCGCACATCACCCAGGTAGCAGCGCGGCTTTACCGAAATCAGTCGAGGAATGCCCCTTCGGGCTCGTCCTCGAACTCGCGCTCGTCCTCGTGGGTCGTGAAGAGGTCGTCCTCATCCTCGTCGAACACGAGCGGAGCACGGTCGTAGCCGATGAACACCGAGGCATCCTCGATGGTCTCGTAACCCTTCTCGAGGTCTGCGTCTTGTGACTTGTCCATGGGTGGGAGAGGAGCAACCTGGATGCCACATCGCGGCAAACCGTATGGGCAGTGGCAGGACTCCACGGACCCGAATCAGGCTGATGTGCGTTGGGGCGCAGCCGCACGAAAAGTGACGACGAGGACGTCGCGATACGCCGCTTGCTGAGGGTCGATGGGCTCGACGGGCGTGACACCGTGGCTCAGCCGCGCATCGTCGACGAGCGCTGCATCGAATGGGTGCGCGAGCGTGAAGCTGCCGAGCATGGTGCCGTCGGGTGCGTGGATCGTCGTCGTGCCGCTCGCAATGTTCGTGCGACGAACGAGCAAGACAAGCACGTAGTCGACACCATCGCGGTGCACGCCCTCGGGTGTCGGTTGGCCCGCTGCATCCGCGCTGGCCTCGATGCGGAATTGATGCGCTTCGATGTCCCACGCTCGTACCGGCGAGAGCGCCTCGAACGTCTTTCGCGACCACGCGAGGATCGTCGCGAGCGACTGCGTGTCGCTGGCGATCGGCTCGAACCAGCGCTCGATGCCGCCGTGCAGATGGTTATAGTCGAGCGTCTGAAAGTGCGGGCCATGAGGCTTGCGCGTGATCGCGCCGCTTCCCGCCGAGAACAGCGCATGCCGGCGTCGGCGATAGCGACCACCGTCGGCCATGTACTTGTCGAGGTGCAGCTCGTTCCAGCTCGCGGCGAACGCGTCCCAGTCGGCCGGCGCGCCGCCGAGGAGCTCGCGCATGTCTGCGCCCTCGACGAATGCGAAGCCGTCCGTTTCGAGGCGCGTGACGAGGGACATCAGAACGACAGGCTGATCGAGAAGTCCGGATATACCGCCGTGCAGTCCTCCGCGCACTCCGACACGGTGCGCTCGACCGCCACGCCGAGGCCGAGCAGCAAGCGGCCCGAAAGATAGATCAGGCCGACGCGCCCGCCGATCCCGTCGACATCCGTGTAGCCGTCGCCGATGAACCAGTGGTTGTAGAACGCGCCGACGTACGGGATCAGCGGGAACCGCCCGACGAGCGGCTGCACGACGTAGCGCACGCGCGGCTGGATCTGGCTGATGCTCGGACCGTCGCCGAACTGGTGCACGGCCGCGATGCCGAGCTCGAGCCCGTCGAGCACGAAGTAGCCGAAGCCGCCGCCGATCGCGAAGTAGCGCCTGTCGAAGTTCGACGTCGAGCCACCGCCGATCGATAGGTTCATCTTCCCTTGATCGAAGGGCGTCGGCGGGGGCGGCGGCTCGACCTCGAGGACTTCTTCGTCGGCATGCGCGACACCACTGACGAGCACCACGGCGATCGCGAAGGCACGCATGGGCATAGTTTGCCAAGCAACCGACGAATTCGCAGCCCGGTCGTAGTGGCAGAACATGACCGCGAAGCAGACCACGTCTGCCTCGCTCGGTGCGTTGCTATCTGTACTGGTGTCGCCGGCGCTCGCCGATGACGACCCGGTCACGGACGAGCAACCAGCGGGTGAGGTGCAACCCAAGAAGCTCGAGATGATGCCCAAGCGAACGCCGACCGGCACGTTCTCGCTCGGCGCGGGCTACTCGACCGACGAGGGCTTCATGGCCATGACCGAGATCTATCAGCCGCGGCTGTTCGGCACCGACAAGGGGCTGAGGCTGCGCACGGTCATCACCGAGCGCCGCATCGAATCGCTGATGCGCTACGAGGACCCGACGCTGTTCGACGCGTATCACCTCCGCGCGGATCTCTACAACCGTACGAAGGTCTACAAGGAATTCAAGCGCGAGGCCGCCGGTGGCGAGATCACGCTCGGCCAGCGCATCGCGCCGAACCTCGACTTCTTCGTCGGCTACAAGCTCGAGCACGCGGAGGTCGGGTACGGCGCCGAGCCGTCGCTGTTCCGCAGCACCACGCCCGTCGCCGACGACTGGGGTGGCGGCGGGATGATCGGTGCGCTCAGATTCGGCGTCAATTACTCGACGATCGCGCCGAGCGACAGCTTCTACCCGATGCGCGGCACGACGTTCGGCGCGACGCTCGAGGTCGCCGACCGCCGGCTGGGATCCGACATCGAGTATCTGCGCAGCGACGGGTGGTTCGGTCATCACCGCGGGCTCGGCCCGTTCACGCTCCACCTCTCCGGCAAGGTCAGCTCGATCACCGACGTGCCGATGTCGGAGCGCCTGCATTTCGACGGCTCGTCCGACGTTCGCGGCTACGCACCGGGCGCGATCATGCAGTACGGCGGCAACGTGCTGTGGACCGTGCGCACCGAGCTCGAGACACCATCGGTCGCGAACCTCAGCCTCACAGGCTTCTTCGATGCGGGCGGCCTGCACACGCACGAGACCGGCCAGACGATCGGCTCGGTCGGTGTCGGCCTCGTCTGGCGCTCGCCGATCGGCCCGCTGCGCTTCGACTGGGCCGTGCCGCTCTCCGGCGCCGACCGCTCGACGCGCTTCATCTTCGGCGTCGGCGGGAGGTTCTAGAGCCGGCCTTCCTGGCGAAGAGTCATGAAGATCGGCATCGCCTCGCGCGTGAGGTCGAGCGTGGCGTCGAGCTGCTTGCCGATGCCTTCGGTGACCGCGATCGCGACGTTGCACATCGTGTAGGTCGGGTTCACGCGCACGCGGTGGTGGCGCAGGATGTTGAACATGTCGAACGCGACCGTCGAGACCTGCACCTCGCCGAGCGCCTTGCCGTGATAGCGGCCCACGAACTCGACCACCTCGGCTTCGTACTTGGCGTAGTCGGCGACCTTCGACGACGGGCTGAGGTCTGACATCAGCCGCGCCATGATCTTGCCGTCGCCGCCCGCCCAGCCGGCAAAGAACTGCGCGAAGGCGCGGCGCGCGGCGTCGTCGAGCTCGGCGGTGAGACCGAGGTCGAGGATGATGACCTTGCCGCGATCGTCGACGAGGATGTTGCCTGGATGGAGGTCGGCGTGCACGAAGCCGTCGGCGAACACCATCTTGAGGAGCGTGCGAAAGCCGATCCTTGCGAGGCGGGTCGCATCGGTGCCGAGCTTCGCGGGTGCGTCGAGGACCTTCGCGCCGCGCACGAACGTCATCGTCAAGACGCGGCGCGTGCACAGCGCTTCGTGCAAGACGGGGAAGCCAACATCTTCGTCGCCGGCGAAGTTCTTCGTGAAGCGGCGGTTGTTGTCGGCCTCGATGCGAAGATCGATCTGCGCGCGGATCGCGGCGCCGAATTGCTGCACGCTCTCGACGGGCGCGAGCAGGCGAATCGACGGGATGATCGAGATCACGCGCGCGAACAGGCGCATCACCGAGAGATCGAACCACACGATGTCGTCGAGGCCGGGGCGGCGAACCTTGACCGCGACCTCATCGCCGGAAGCGAGCGTGGCGCGGTGAACCTGCGCGACGGAGGCGGAGGCGACGGGCGTGCGATCGAACGTGGCGAACAGCGCGTCGGGCGGCTTGCCGAGATCCTCGGTGATCGTGCGATCGACGTGTTTCCACGCGAACGCGCCGACGTCGTCTTGCAGACGCGTGAGCGCGCGAATGATGTGCGGCGGAAACAGATCGGGCCGCGTCGACATGATCTGGCCGACCTTCACGAACGTGGCGCCGAGCGCGACGAGGAGGTTGGCCATGCGGGTCGCGAACCACTGCCGGCGCGCGGCCTTGCCCTGCCCCGTGAGGAGGAGGCCGAGCCAGCCGAGCAGCCACGTGAGGCCGTGGAGGAGCAGCAACAAGCTGACCCAGAAGCCGCGGCCGACGAAGCGGAGGAACCGCAAGGGCGGAGCGTATGCCAGATGGCGAGAACTACAACCTGGTGCGTGCCGCGAGCCGATCTGTTTCGAGCGCGATCACACCGAACAGCGGCGCGAGCACGAGCGCGAGACCTACGGGCACCGCGAGCTGCTCGTGGAAAGGCGGGCAGTACGTGTCCCAATCAGGCTGCGGAATGCCGGCGTGGTAGACGTGATAGATCGCAAACACGAGGACGGCTGTCAGCAGGAGGCCGCCCTGCATCAGCATCATGCGAACGAGCGCCTCGCGGTTCGCGACGCGCGCGACGCGGTAGGTGCCGAACAGGTACGTCGCTGCCACGACGAACGTCCACTCGAGAAGGCGGTAGTGCGGTCGACACGTGGAGTCCCAGGACTCCCAGTACATGAAGCCGAGGAAACCGATGACCGCCAGGCAGACGCCACCGAGACCTCGACGCACAGTGAGAGAACGCGTCGAGAAGTCGTGATATGCCCGTCAAAATGCACGTGCGTATGTTGGCGGTCTGCCTGCTGATCTCCTGCGGTCACGACCCAGCGCCGGTCAAGAAAGACAAGGACACGGCAAAGCCGGTCTCCGAGCTCGAGCGCGATCAGAACGAGTACGTCGAAGACATCATGGCGTTCACGAAGACCACGCGCGAGGAGGTCCGCGCGCGCATGAAGCAGGGCTCCGAGCCGCTCAAGCAAGAATGGCTCGAGTGGGAGAAGAAGGGCCCGATGACGGAAGAACGCATCACGCAGTTCTACAAGCAGACGGCGAATTACATCTACGAGCTCGGCGAGTGGCACCTGTTCGTGCCGGACAAGCGCGAGAGCGACATGGCGCTTGTCGTCGAGATGAAGCAGAAGGCGCCGAAGAACATCCTCGATTTCGGCGGCGGCGTCGGGCTGATGGCGTTCCCGCTCGCACGCGCCGGCTTCGACGTCACGCTCGCGGACCTCGACGGCACGTCACTCGACTTCGCGCGATTTCGCGCCGAGCGTCACGGCGACAAGATGAAGTTCTGGAAGTCCGATGTCGAGCCGATGCCGCCCGACAAGAAGTACGACGTCATCCTCGCGCTCGACGTGCTCGAGCACCTGCCGAAGGACACGCTGCACCAGATCGTCGACAAGCTCGTGAAGCTCAAGCATGCGAAGACCGAGATCATCATCTCAGCGCCGTTCGGCCGCACCGCCGTGCATCCGATGCACATCGACCTGACCGACGACACGAAGGCGCAGGTCGAGCGCCTCAAGACCGAAGTGCCGAAAGACTAGCGCGCGAGCGCCTTGCGTAGACGGCGAGCCTGAAGCTCGTCGCCGAGGCAGCGGTCGAACGCGTCGGCGAGCTCCTCGAGCAGCTCGCGGCGCGCGGGATCGAGCGCATAGCGCGTGGTCAGCGCGAGCGCGCGCTCGAAGTGTGCGCGTGCGTCGTCGTGGCGGCGCACCTTGAACGCGTGCTCGCCGAGGCCGAAGCACGCGCGCGCGCACAGTCCGTCGGCGTGCTCGGCGCCGTGCTGCTGCCACGCCGACTTGCGCGCATCGACGAGGACACGCTGGTAGAGGAGGACGGCGCTCGCGGACTCGCCGATCGCGGCGCATGCCTCGGCGATCGTGATCAGCACGGGCAGGAGCTCGATCGAATCGAGTCGCTCGTAGATGTCAGCCGCTTGCGAGAGTGAGCGAAACGCATTCTCGAAGTGATCGTCGTCGGGCGCGCCCGCGGTCCAGTGATGCAGCTCGATCTGACCGCACACGAACAGCGCGCGTGCTTCAGCGCGTTCGTTGTCGTGCGCGCGTGCGATCGCGAGCGCGCGATAGACTTGATCCTCGGCCTCGACGAGCGCACCACGATCGTTGGCGCGCCGAACTTCCGTCAATAACTCGTCGAGCTCTGCCGCGGTCATGGGCGCGCAGTCAGCAAGCACCGAGCCGGATCGCACAGGCGTAAGGCCCTCGAATCGCGCACGCGAGATTGCACTGGCAGGTCGAGTAGCCGGCCAGCGTGTCTCGAAACGCGCCTCAGTCGACCGGTGCGTCGTCGGTGTCCTCGGGCGGCGCCGCTTTCTTGCGGCGCGCGAGGAGCGTGGCGACGAGCGGCGTGAGACCGAGCGTGGCGAGGATGCGAAGCGGCATCGTGGCTTTCGCAGCGACCCAGCCCGCGCCGATCACGCCGAAGACGCCGCTCGCCGACGACGGTGCGAAGCCGATGCCGATCGCGATCGAGAAGCCGATGATCGTGAGGATCGAGAGCGTGAGGTACGTCCAGATCGCGACGCGACCGTACTCGGCGAAGTGCGCCTTCAACCGCTGCTTGAGCGTCAGCTTGGCCGGCGGCGGTACGACATCTTCGGTCACGATCGAGGCGTACCATACCGCGAGCCTGGCGCTAAGGTTTCACCATGACGGAGCCCACGCGAGACCAGGTCGATGCGTTGCCGGGCCCGACGCTGCTGGAGTTCGGCGCGTCGTGGTGCGGCTATTGCCAGGCGGCCCAGCCGTTGATCGCGAAGGTGATGGCGGAGTTGCCACACGTTCGCCACTTCATGGTGGAGGACGGCAAGGGCAAGCGCCTCGGCCGCTCGTTCGGCGTGAAGCTGTGGCCAACGCTCGTGTTCATGCTCGACGGCAGCGAGGTCGCGCGTATCGTGCGGCCCGGCACCGTCGAGGAGATCCGGCGCGCGATGGCAAAGATCGCGACGCCACATCGGGAAGCGGTGATCAGCGCGCGGATCGGCTGAGCGTACCCTCACTGCCCTCGACGAGGATCGCGGTCCCGTCGGGCTTCACCTTCGCGCGAACTTGCTGACCGGCGACCTCGATGATGAGGTGACCCGATTCGAATCGCGTGCCCTTGACCATGAACAGGCCATCGGTCGTCTGCCCCGAGAGCTCGACGACGACGGGCATCGTGCTCGTATCGATACACGCGGACGCACTCTTCACGAGCGTGCGTTGACTGCACGCGTGCGCGCTCGGCACGAGTGAGCGGCTCGAGCTCTTCTGTTTCGCTTCGGATGCTTGCTCGATGTGAAAGATGTAGCTGCGGTCGGAGGCGGTGAGCGTCCACGTGCCCTCGATGGCGGCGGCCATCTCGGCGGCGGAGTACGTGAACGCGCGGTCGCTAGAGCACGCGTAGAACGGGTTGAGCACGAGCGCGGCGACGGCGAGGGCTCCGATCGAGAGCTTCTTGAGCATGGACTTCGATCGTGAAATCCGAACGCACGCAGTGCAAGCGACAAGGTGTCAATCGAGGCCCGAGCAGCAGTACCATCCTGACAATGCGCTTCTTGGTCATCACGTTTCGAGTGACGCCGTGAAGGTCCTGTTCCCACTGCCCGACCACGACTTCGACGTCACCGAGGTCGCCGTCCCGTGGAAGCTGCTCGTCGAAGCGGGCCACGAGGTCGTGTTCGCGACCGAGAGCGGACAGCCGCCCGCGTGTGACCCGCTGCTGATCACCGGTGTCGTGTTCGGCCTGCTCGGGGCGCGCGCGGAGCCGATCGCGTTCTATCGCGAGCTCGAGAAGGCGCCCGCCTTCGTGTCGCCGGTCGCATGGAGCACGTGTGATGCGAGCGCGTTCGATGCGCTGTTCCTCGCCGGCGGGCACGCGCAAGGCATGAAGCAGTACCTCGGCAGCGAAGCGGTGCAGGCGCTCACGCGTGCGTTCTTCGCCGCGGGCAAGCCGGTCGCCGCGATCTGTCACGGCGTGCTCGTCGCCGCGCGTGCGGGCGTGCTCGCCGGCCGCCGCACCACGTGCCTGCCGAAGTACATGGAGCGCAGCGCGTACCTCGCCACGTTCTGGCGCCGCGGCCGCTACTACCGGACGTATCCCGCGTACGTCGAGGACGAGGTGCGCGCGGCGGGGCCCGTGTTCGAGCGCGGACCGCGCGAGCTCTCGAAGCGCGGCACGCGCGACGACGACACGCACGCATTTGTCGTCGAGGACGGGAACTACGTCTCGGCGCGCTGGCCCGGCGACGCGTACTTGATCGCGAAGAAGCTGCTCGCGCTGCTTGCCGCGCAGGCGTCCTCCGTCGCCTATTCCCGCTAGGTGCAGTTTGCCAACCGTCACGCCGCTGCGTCGGTGTGGCGTCGCCGCAACGCGCGCGCGACGAGGCGTCCGCGAGTTGCGTGTGGCACGCGCCCTGCGAGACCCGGGGTATGCGCTGGTGGCCGCTCTTCGTCGCGATCGCTGCGTGCGGCATGCAGCCGCGCCCTCGGCAGGTGCTCTTCCCGACGCTCGAGCGCGACGAGACCTACTACACGCGGATCTCGAATCTGCGCACGACGCTCGGTCGCGCGGGCATCGCGCTTCGCGTCGCCGGGCATGCCGAAACCTTCGCGACCTACGACTGCGAGTCGAAGGAAGCGAGCATGGCGAACGGCGGCTGTGCGCGCTGCGAGCTCGCCGGCGAAGAGCCGCAGATGGACGGGGCGGTGATCGAAGCGACGACGCGTGCGTTCGCCCGCTATCCGACCGAGGTGCTCGTGCGGTCGAAGATCGCGCACGTCGCGATCTGCCGGAAGATCAACCACGAGAAGGGAGAGACCGTCGAGCACCCGGCCGGTCTCGCCGACATCCACGGCCACGGCCTCTTGCTCAGCCTCAGGTACTTCCTCGATCAGAGCGTGTATCGCAGCGGCAGTGACTTCACCGTCGACGACATCGCGCACCACGAGGTGTTTCACCTGATCGAGCACGAGCTGATGGCTCACTTCTACTTCGACGATCCCGAGTGGAACGCGCTCAACCCGATCGGCTTCGGGTACCGACCCACGCACAACACGGAGCCGCGCCGCGACGGCTTCGTGAACCCGTACGCGGCGACAGCGCCGACCGAGGACAAGGCCAGCGTATTCGAGCTCTTGATGGCGCACCCCGACGATCTGTGCGAGCTCGCGAAGAGCGACGAGATCGTGCGCACGAAGACGCGCATCATCTGGCAGCGCGTCGAGGCCGCCGTCGGAACCGACAGCTTCATGCGCGCCACCGCGCCGTGTGTCGACTGGGTCGATTAGTCGGCCCTGAACGTGTACTGCAGCGGCAGCTTGCCGGCCTTCGCACCGAGCGGCGGCAACGCGAGCGAATCGATGGCGTCGCGCAGGCACGTGTCGAGCTTGGCCTCGAGCGGCGCGCCGTCGGCGTCCGTGATCGCCTGGGTGTCGAGCACCGTGCCGAGCTCCGGGTCGGTCGTCAGCGTCATCATCGCCATCGCCGCGCGCAGGTCCTGCTTCTGCGAGAAGCACGCTGCGAGGAGTGGCAGCGATTCTTTCAGCTTCTCCTGCAGCGGCGCGCTGACGTCCTCGAGCGTCATCGGCTCGTCGCTGAACGTCTCCCCTGCGGCGGTTGCACTCGCGCGTGCGCGCTCGCGTGCGGCCGCGATCTGCTCGCCGAGCCGCTTGCGCGTTTCGGGGTCGAGGCGACGAACCTTGGACGTGTCGATCTTCGCCTCGGGATTCGCTGCTGGCGACCCGACGGTGGTCGCTGCGCGCGCAGAGCCGGATGCCGTCGTGACCGCCCGGGCAGCGGGCTTGTCGGTCGAGCGCGTGAGCCAGAAGATCGCGCCGACGAGACCGAGCGCGACCAGGAATGCGATCACGTTGCGCATGGCGGAGGTATACACGACGTATATGCCGAAGGTCGCCCTGCCCACTCGGGGAGCCATCCTCGCCGCGGCGATGCGCGTGTTCCAGAAGCGCGGCATCGACGACACCCGGGTCGAGGACATCCTCGTGGCGGCGAAGCTCGCGCGCCGCACGTTCTACAAGTACTTCGCCTCGAAGGAGGACGTGCTCGCCGCGCTCTACGAGATCACGACCGGCGAGCTCGTGCGCTCGATCGAGGCCGCGCACGAGAAGGCAGCATCGCCGCTCGCCGCGATCCACCAGGGCATCGACATGTACTTCGAGCTCTCGAAGACCGTGCCCGGCTTGCGCGGGCTGATCGAGCGCAGCCTCCAGTCGTCGTCGCAGCTCGCGGCGCGCCGGCGCTGGTTACGCGACGAGCTCGTGCGCATCCTCGACGCCGCGGTGCGCGCGCTCGATGGCCGCCGCCTGGATCCGCTCGTCTACTACGCGCTGCTCTCCGCGCTCGAAGGCGTCTCGCTGCAGATCGACGGCACGCCGCGCGAGCTCGAGCGCGGTCGCAAGGTCATCCACGAGCTCCTCGATCTGACGCTCGGCGCTAGCCCGAAACACCGACGCCGGGCTGGAAGAACTTGATCGGCCGGATCTCGAACGCGCCCGACGAGCCGCTCGCGGCGGCGAGCGCCTTCGCGGCTTCGATCGCCTCCTCGCGCGACGCACAGTCGATCACGTAGAACCCGAGGAGCTGCTCCTTGGTCTCCGCGAACGGACCGTCGATGACCGCCGCCGTCTTGCCCTTCCGGATCGTGGTCGCGGCGGTCGTGGGTCCGAGGCGCGCGGTCGGGCCGAGCCGCTTCTGCTCGGCGAGCTTCGACAGCACGCCGCCGAGCTCGGCCATCACCTGATCGTCTTTCTCCTTCGGCCAGGCGTCCACCTCGGCCTCGGAGTCGTAGCAAAAGATTCCGTACAGCATGGTGCCTCCTAGCGCACGCGGCGGCGACGCGCCAGGAGTCCGAGCACGAGCAGCGCGAGCAGCGGCGTCGCGCCGGCACCACCGGTCTGGCAGCAGCCACCGCCATCGTCGCCCGGCATCATCGGTGGACCGTCGACGCTCGGTGGCGGTCCGTCGACCATCGGCGCCTGCACGCCGCAGGCATTCGAGCACGCGTCGGTGTTGTTCGTGTTCGTGTCGTCGCACGTCTCGGGCGCCTGCACGATGCCGTCGCCACACGACTCGGTCACGCACATCGCCGAGCAGCCGTCGTTCGCGGTCATGTTGTTGTCGTCGCAGCTCTCGAGCCCTTCGATCGCGTTGTTGCCGCAGGTGCTGGTCGGGATCGTCGGTGCCGTGCCGGCGTTGTTGCGCGGCGTCGGCAGCGCGCGCTCGAAGTCGGTGGCGCTGACGCCGGTGTCATCGGCGCCATCGAGCATCGAGTTCGCGCCGAGCTTGCGCGTCAGCGAGCGGCCGAGAATCATGCCGCGCGCTTGATACGCGGGCTGACCGACGGGGCTCGGCGTGGCGCCGCCCGTGTAGTTTCCCCACGCGACGCAGTCGATCGTCTCGAAGCAGACCTTGCCGCCGGCGAGCGGGATGGTCGGGGTCATCGTGAGGTCGGGCACGACGCCGAACAGCGTCGCCGCCTGCGCCGTCGCGATCAGGATCGTCGACTGGTTCGTGCCGCTCGCGACGTTCGCGGCGAACGTGTACGTCATGACCTGCGTGCCGGCCGCGTCGAACACCGTGACGGTGTGACCGCCCACGATGTTTTGACCTGCGGCGTACATCTGCAGCTCGATGTACTGCGCGTTCGGCTGCGCGTTGGTGCCCGGAAACACCTCCGTGATCTGCATGATGTGGAATGCCGCCCACGCAGACTTCGCGGCGAGCAACGTGACGAGACCGACCAACCCAGCGGCGAGGTTTCTCATGCCACGAGCATACGCCCGAGTCCGGTCCGTTCGACGGCCTTGGCGATCGCAAGCAGATCGGTCTCGCGATTCTTCGCCGCGACAAACATCACGGAGAGCGGCCGGCCCCGGTCGTCGACGCCGCACGGCACCGCGATCGCCGGCAGATCGCAGAGGTTCGCGAGCGGCGTGAAGGCGCCGAGCGCGCGCAACATCAAGATCTCGGTGTTGCACGCGACGAGGTTCTTCGAGAGTGCAGGCGGCGGGATGGCCGTCGTCGGCATCGCGAGGATCGGCGTCGTCGCGAACACGCGCTCGGTCGCGGCCGCGAGCTCGCCGCGATGCTGCGCGAGCCGCTCGACATCGCGCGGCGAGAACGAGCTGCCGAGTGCGCGCGACATGCGACCGGTTGGCGTCGCGACACGATCGGCGTACTTGCCACTCGCGAGCTCGTACGCGCCGGTCATGCCGCCGAGGAACGTGACGTTCTCGAAGTGCGGAAGCGCGACACGTTCGGCGCGCGTGCCGAGCGCATCGAGCACGCGGCGAAACGCGCGCCAGATCGTGGACGACACGCGCAAGGGGCCGCCGATCGGAACGCCGACGACCTCGGGGCGATGCGGCGCGATGTCTATGACCGGCTCGCCCGCCATCACTTGCCAGAGCCGGGCGCAATCGTCGACGGTGCGCGTGATCGGGCCGACCGCGTCGAGCGTGCGCACGGGCGAGTGAATGCCATCGCGCGGCAAGCGGTCCCGCGTGGGCTTGAGCCCGACGAGGCCGCAGAACGCGGCGGGGATCCGGATGCTGCCGAGCCCGTCGCCACCGACGGCGTAGCGCGCGAGCCCCGCCGCGACGGCGACCGCGGAGCCCGTGCTCGAGCCGCCGGGCACGTACGCGGGTGCGCGCGGATTTTTCGGCATCGGGTAGTGCATCAGCGTGCCGATGCCATCGATGCCGAGCTCGGTCATCTTCGCCTTGCCGATGATGCGGCCACCCGCGGCGGCGATGCGCGCGACGATCGTGGCGTCACGCTCCGCGATGTGCCCGCCGTCGAGAAGGCCGATGCCGGTGCGCGCGCCCGCGACATCGATCTGATCCTTGATCACGACGTCGCCGTCGAGGATCCCGGGCGCGACCTCGCGTACGTAGTCACCGACGAGCGGGCTCGTGGTCTCGATGTCGAGCTCGGGATGGCGGAGCGCGAACCGGTCGGGCACGAAGATCGGTATCCGTGCGCGCGCGAGCATGGTCAACGCGCGACCGGGCCTTCGTTCACGCAGGAAACGTTCGGCGATCGAGACGAGCGACATCTGCGCCGACTATCCGCCGGCCAGCGCACCCGCGACATCGATATTCTCAGTCATGCTCGACGAGGACGCGCAGCCGCTCGAGGCGCTGGTCCCAGCGTTGCGAGACGAGGTCGAGGCACGTGCGCGCCGCGTCGAGCGGCGCGAGCTCGAGCTCCCAGCGCCGCTCGCGGCCGCTGCGCGTGCCTGTCACGAGGCCGGCATCGGCGAGCACGCCGAGGTGCTTCGTGATCGCCTGCCGCGTGACGGTCTCCCCCTCGGTGATCTGCGAGATCGAGAGCGGGCCATCTGTAGATAGGCGCGCGAGGATCCGCAGGCGCGTGTCATCGCCGAGCGCGGCGAACACCGGCGCGCCCTTGCGCAGGCTCGCCGCGAGGTTACGCGACACGATCGGCCTCTCTGTTCGCGCGCAGGTTGACGCCGTGATGGAGGTACGCGCGCAGCGAGCAGCAGAAGTCGGTCCAGCCCTGCGTCTGCTGGAGCGCACGCGCGACGCCGGCCTCGGAGCGCTCGAAGGGATCCTCGGTCGCCACGAGCTTGGTCTTCGTGCCGTCGGCGGTGAGCGCGAGCGTGACCTGCGTCGGTGCGCCGCCCGCCGCCCACAGGAACGTGATGCGGTCGCCGGAGGCCTCGCGTACGCGCACGGTGGCCGAGGCAGACACGTCGTCCCAGTGCCACGTCAGCTTCGCGCCCGAGGTCATGGGGCCGCTACCGCGCGAGATGAAGTACTGCGCCATCTTCGCGGGATCGACGATCGCGTCGAGCACGTCGGCGACCGGCCGCTCGATCGCGTACTCGACGCGAACCGGGACGAGCCCGAGCACGTGCGCGCCGATCGAGTGCACTTGGAGCGCCCAGCCCTCGCCGTTCTCGTCGCGCTTGTACTGCTTGTCGGCCGGAAGCTTCGCGAACCCCGACTCGACGACGGTCAGCCGCGTGCCATCCGGGATGTCCTCGAGCCGGAGCTCGACGTGCGTCGTGGGATGCTTCGCGGGGTCATCACCCGGGGATAGCTCGTAAGGAACCCACGCGAACGAGAGCAGGCGCTCCGGCTCTACCTTCTCGATCGTGCAGAAGTGCTCGTGCACCGGCTTTCCGTCGACCATCCACTCACCAGAGATCCGCGCTCCGGGCACGAAGTCCCCGACGAGCGTGAGTGGCGTACCGAGCCCGAACCACGCCCCGAAGTCCTTCCCGTTGCTGATCGCGCGCCACACGCGACTGCGTGGTGCACGAAGCTCGATGGTTTTCTCGACGCGATCCGGATCTGACATGCGCAACCTCCAGGTTGCCTATTACCACCGGTCCGACAGACCCGCAACCATCTGGTTGCCTAACCTGGAGCAACCAAGTGTCACCTCGCCGTGTCAGTGAAGAGATGGCTCGCTCTACTGCTGCGGAAGTAGTCGTGCGATTTGCCGAAACCACCGTGGCGCTGGCGCACGTGGCACCCGGTGAGACGTTCGTCGTCGGGCGCGCGACGCGGGCTCACCTGCCGATCGACGTTCCGGTGTTCACGCTGGTCGCATCGACGGCGCACGGCTTCGTCATCTGCGCCGAGGCCGGTGCGCAGCCCGTTGCACTCGAAGAACCGGTCGAGCTCGCGTTCGGGCACGTCCGCGTTCGCGTCTCGCTCGTCACGCTGTCGCACACGGCCGTGCCGCGCAAGCAGATGGAGCGACGCCCGTTCGCGTTTGGCCTCGGCTCGCTGTTCGTGCATGCCGCGGTCTTGCTGATCGCGACGTGGCTCGCGACTCCCGACGACGAGACCGTGCCCGCGAACGAGACGAAGAAGCGCCGGCCCGCACGCATCGCACGCTTCGCCGTCGCGGAGCAGACCGTGAAGCGCGAGCCGAAGCCCGCGCCGGTCGAGCCGCCGATCACCGCCGACGAGACGCCGTCCCCGAATCCCTCGACCGACGATGCCGCGGCTGCCGCTGCCGCTGCCATCGCGAGCACGCAGATGCCGCACGGTCGCGGCGAGAAGGTGCCGTCGACGGTGGAGTCCCAGCCCGCGGATGGGGAGACGCAGGAAGGACGCCGCTTCGATCCAGATGCGAATGCCGCGTTCGATACCGTCAAGGTCGGCAAGTACACGACGGTCTCGACGGGCAGCTCGGCGGGCGCGAACTTTCGGCTCGCGGGCGAGAACGGTCAGCGCAAACCACTGATCGTGGTCTCGTGCGATTCGTCGTCGTGCGTGATCATCGGAGGTGATCCTGCGACCGGGATCCGCGAGGCCCTCGAGGCCAAGCTCGACGACATCGTCGCCTGCTACGAGAAGCACGCATCGACCGCCGGCAAGAAGGTCGAGCTCGACTTCGGGATCGACGAGAGCGGCAAGGTCGACGCGGTGAACGTCGGCGGCGTCGGCGATTACGACTCGTGCGTCGCCGACATCATCACGAACCTCGCACTCGAGAAGTGATCACTTCCGCTTCCTCGCGGGCTTCTTCGCGGACTTCTTCGCAGGCTTGCGGACGGGCTTCTTCGCCGGCTTGATGATCGGCGCGGCACCGGAGATCGCATCGACCTCGCCCGCGACCGCGGCGACGGTCGGCGCGGCCGCAGCAGCGGCGTCGGGCGCGCCGGCGTCGACGACCGCCACGGCCGCCTTCGCATCTTTCGGATCGGGCGTCGCGGCAGCGTCAGCGGTCATGGGTGACGGCGCCACGGACTTCGCCGTGGTCTGCGGCTTGTCACCGCCGGAGGTCGCGATCACGAATGCCGTGAGCGCGGCGCCCACGACCGCGAGGCCGATCGCGATCCACTTCCACGGCGGGCTCTTGGTCTTTTTCGGAGCTGGCGGCGCGAAATCCTGGGTCCCGACCACGACGCCGCCCCAGATGCTCATATCGTTCTTCGCGCCGCTGCCCCGATGCAGGACCGGCCGCTCGTTGGGCACGAGCTGACTCATCGACACGTCTTGTGTCGCGTCGTGCCCCTTGCCGGGACGCTTCGCCATGGCGACGAGTCTAGACTGCGGGAGGGTGGCTTACCACTCGCGCGGATCCGGCACCTGACATAGGATCGTGTCGCCTGTGAGCGTCGAACCCACAGGGACGAAGGCTGAGCCTCTCGATCCCGCGCACGCGACGAGGGCCCTGGAGCTCGCGAGTGATCGAGAGCAGGTCTTCGAGCTCCTGCTGCGTGCCGTGCGGTCACGCGCACGGTTCGCGGCGCTGCTGTCGGTGCACGCCGACCACTTCCGAGGACGGCGCGGTCTGGCCGACCGGTTCTTCGATGTCTCGCAGGTTCCGAACGTACGGATCGAGCGCAATACTGTGCCCGCGTTCGAAGAGGCGGTCGCGACACGCGCGCCCTCGGTCGGGCCGATCGCGACGGGCGAGCCGTTCATCGACGGCATGCTCGAAGCGCTCGGCGGCCTGGCGCCCGCGACGTTCGTCTTGCCGATCGCGATCGGCGATCGCACCGTCGCCCTGATCCTCGCGCATCGCGGCGGCGACCCGCTCGCGGCCCACGACGTCGAGGACGTGTTCCCGCTCGTCGAGGCCGGCCACGCTGCGCTCTCACGCGTGCTCGCGAAGCGCCAGCGCGACGCCACGCAATCCGATGGCTACGAGGTCCTCGAGGTCGAAGAAAAGGCCGCGACCGTCGCGAGCAAGCGGGAGGCGCTTGCCGCACAGCGCAAGGTCCAGGCGTGGCCCGAGGTCGTCGCCACGATCAAGGAGCTCGTTCGCGACGGCATGAACACCGGCGATCCCGACGAGGACGAGCAGCTCGACCTCTTGCTCGAGCTCGGCAACATCCAGGCGCTGCACATGATGCGGCCAGATCGCGCGATCGAGGCCTGGAAGCTCGCGCAGTCGATCGATGCAGCGAACCCGCGCCTCCTCGACGCGCTCGAGGCCCTGCTCGTCGCGCAGGGACGGTGGAGCGAGTGCGTCGAGTCGCTCGAGAAGCGCGTCGCGCTCGCCGATGGCAAGCGCTCGAAGATCGCCGCGCTCCTCAACCTCGCGTCGATGGCGCACGAGCGGCTCGATGACGACGTGCGCGCGACCGAGGCGTACGAGCGCGTGCTGCAGCTCGATCCGCAGAACGTCGCGGCGGCGCAGGGCCTCGAGGCGCTCCACACACAGGGCCAGAACTGGGAGCAGCTCGCCGGTGTGCTGATCGAGCGTGGCGATCTCGCATCGCTCGAAAAAGCCGCGCACCTGTTCGAGGAGCGCATCGGCGATCCGCGGAGCGCATTCCTCGTCTGGATGACGGTGATGCGGCGCGACGAGACGCCGGTGTTGCTCGTCGAGCACCTCGA
>JALZOJ010000093.1 GCA_030857175.1 Myxococcota bacterium
AGAGAATTTTGAAGCAGCCGGAGCGGCCGACCGATTGACCGCTCATGTTATTGAGGATGAGGGTGTCATTGTATCCGATAGTGGTTCCTCCGCTCCACGTCTCGAGTGAGAAATCCATAGTTGGAAGCATCCTATTATTGTACTTCCAGTCAGCCGCTGGAATGGTCGTGCTCTCGAATGTCGTACTCGAAGAGCCTACAAATGTGATTCCCGAACATCCAGTCCCTTCAGCGGGTGGCACGCCGGTTCTCTGCCTAGAGATAGTTACTGTGATTGAGCCACCCAACGAAGAAGAGTCATCTCGAAACGTGACCATGACCTTAGACTTGACATTCGCTCGTCCTGCTGCATTCCCTCCCTGTTGTCCGAGATAGGCCCACGTGGGCTGAGCACTGGCGTCCCCAATCTGCTCCAGCCAATTAGATCCGGCCATGTGGTTTCGAACAACGCATTCGTTATTCGATAGTTTGCAGTGAACGAAGCCGAGTAGAAATTCGTCGGCCCAACCCAAGTAAAGTGCGGCCTCACTTCGCGATACAACTGCGATGAACGGCAACGCGATCATGATCATGAGACCCAGAGCACGTCTCATTGCGGAACCTGTGCGAGGTTAGCGATGACATTTCCGAGAGACTGATGCTTGTGCCACTGAGTCGGTTCTCCGAATCGGTCGGTCTGTCCCTCAATCGTAATGTCGTAGTCGCCTTCGAACCGCGAATTGATTCGTAATCCGACATCTCCCTTCACCCCAGTTGCACCACCCACGATGTTCTCGTAGAGGATGCAGTTGTTGTAGTTCTGCTCCGCTGGATTGCACGGCCCGATATACGCCTGCTCGAAGCTCGCGCCATTGCTTTGCGCGAAGTCGAGGCGGAGTCCATTGGGCGACTTCACTTCCTCGTAGCGCGTTGAGTCGATCGTGAACATTACCCAGTGGAAATCGCGCGGCTGCAAGCCCGCAACGACTTCGGGAAGGCGCGCCTGCGTTGGGGCAGCCGTGAACGCGAGGCGTGTTTTTCCGGCTTGATTTGCCACGAACGCGACGGACGTCTCCTGCTCGCCGGTCATCGATTGCTCTTCCGAGCACCCGCCCATTATCAATAGCAATACTTTTCCAGTTGTCTGCATGGACGAAGCCTCGCAGAAGAACACTTGAGCGGTCAATCATCGAATCTGCCGCGAATTGCGGCACCTTCTCGTGCGTGGGTTTATCGGGCGCTGATTTGTGGTTCTCCACCAGGTTTAATGGGTGACGGGACGCGCAGATCGCGTCGTAGGTGCAGCTGCGATGGCTTCCACGGCATTCGCCGGCGGCCGAGAAGTGCGCGTGCCCTTCTTGGTCGTTGAGGAAGCTATGCGGTCCCTACGACAGCTGAGTCGCTGTGGTGCCGGGCAATACTTCACTACGAAGTTCGGTATAGATTGTATTTTTCCGATATCGAATTTGCGCTTGAGGTCTGAACCTGGGAGAGCAGCGCGCCCACGAGATCGATCTCGACAATCGCAGAGCCCGCGCGTGTGCGGTCGCTCGGTCACGCCCGCGGTATCGGTCGCGCCGAGCAGCGCCGTGATCACGCGGTCCGCGATGATCGGCCCCGGCGTTGAGTAGCAACCGCCAAGGCGGCACCGCGCGCCTGGGCCATCGCGTTCCGCCCGTGGGTTCGCTCAGCGATTGAACCGCCAAGGCGCCAAGACCGCCAAGGGATCTTTCTTTTTTGGTCGGCGCGCGCAAGCGCCTCGCGCGCACCGAACACGCTCGCGACGCGCTCGCCGCGTGCGCTCATCGAGAGCACCCACGTTGGATCAAAGATCCTTGGCGTGCTTAGCGTCTTGGCGGTTGATTGGAACGCACCGAACTTCTAGCGTGTCGGGCGCGTGCCCATGGCGGTTCGCCACGGCGCCTCGTCAGCCTTCAACGGCGAGCGCGAGTCGCGAGCGCTTCGCAGCGCGCCAGCGTGTCGGGCCCGGCGCTCGCGGCGCGCGCGATCGCGATCGCGCGTTCCGCGTAGCGGGCCGCATCGGCGATGCGCTTCCCGGCGAGCGCGAGCTCGGCCGCGCGGAGGTAGTGCTCCACCGCCCCGAGGTCCTCGCCGGCGGTCTGCAGCGCGGCTTCGAGCCGGGACGCATCACCGAGCTCTGCGTCGAGGAGTGCGAGCTCGACCGCGAGGTCCGGCGGATTGCGGCGCGCGAGCTCGTCGGCGATCGCGCGTGCGCGGCCGCGCTGGCCGGTTGCATGGGCCAGGCGTGCGGTGAGGATCTCGACCGCCGCGCGCTCGGCGTCCGCGAGCGAGCGCCGGCCGACGGCCGAGAGGAGCTCGGTCGCTTCGCGGTGTGCGCCGGCGGCGAGGAGACAGCGCGCGCGGTGGACATCGATGTCGAACGTCGGAGCAACGATCGCGGCGAGGTCGGAGGCACAGCGTGCTGGATCGCCTTCGCGCTCGGCCATCGTCGCGCCGCTCTGGCGCGCCTGGACGACCGCGATGCTCGCCGCGCCCCACGCCCGCTGGAGCGGTGGAATGGCCTCCGCGAAGCTCGCGCGCGCGACCGCGTGCTCGCCTGCGTCGACGGCGAGCGAGCCACGCTCGTTGACGAGCGTGAGGAGCAGCGGGTTGTCCGGTGCGTACGCCTTGCGGCGCAGCGCGATCGCGCGATCGGTCGCGCGCCGCGCTTCGGCGTGACCCGTGGAGAGGCGCGAGTCGCGCGCGATCAACGCCTGCACCATGAGCGTGCTGCTGAGGGAGACGTGTTCGGCTCCTCGCGCGCGCTCCTTGATCGCGAGTGCACGCGCCGCGAGCGTGCGTGCTTCGTCGTCGAGCTCGATGAAGTGCAGGTTGAGTGCGAGCACCGAGAGCGTCTCGCTCAGCTCGACGTGATCGGGACCGAGCGCGGCCTCGGCGACGGCGACAGCCTCGCGCGCGAACGGCACGGCCTCGGCGGAGCGGCCTTGCTCGCCGATCATGTTCGCGAGATCGCGCAGCGCGACGATCCGGTACCAGGCTTCGGCGCCGGTGGCGGGCACGTCCGCGACGATGCCGCGCAAGAGCCTCTCGCCTCCCTGCAAGTCACCTCGCGCAGCCGCGAGCGCGGCCTCCGCGACCACGGCGCGCCGCTCGAGATCCGCGCGGGTACCGAGCCGCTGCACGACGGCGCGTGCGCGTGACAGGAGCTGCGACGCGGCGTCGGGCTGATACTGCAGGGCGCCTGCGAGCGATGCGTGCGCGAGCAACGTGCGTGCGCGCAGGTCGTCGTCGCCGGCGGCTTCGGCCGCGAGCTCCGCGTCCGTGAAGGCGGTGCGTGCGTGTGTGAGCTGCGAGTCTGCGGCGAGTGCATCGGCGACGACCAGCTTCGCCTCGGCGACGAGCGCGCGGTCCTGGATCTCGGCGCCGACGATCGCAGCCGGCTCGGCGAGCGCGAGCACGTCGGCCACACGCCCGAGCGGGCGCAACGCACGCGCACGAGCGAGCTCGACGCGTGCGGCGGCGGCGCGCGGATGGACGACGGCGGGCCGCTTCGCGAGGCGCGCCGGGCTGCAGTCTTCGATCGGTGCCAGCGCGGTCACGGCTTCGCCGCCGCGTGCGAGCGCAACGCGGTCGGCGCGGACGAGCGTGGGGACGAGACTCTCGACGCCGGCGAGCCGCTCGTTCAGACACTGCGTGCGCTGATCGAGGAGTGCGGCCGACTGCTCGTTGCGCACGTGCGTCGCCTCGCAGCTCTCGGTGTGCATGGAGGCCCACGCGGCGGTGTACGCGTCGAGCGCGCGGACCACGAGCGCCCCGGTCTCGACCATGTTCTTGTCGCGATAGGCCGCGGCGACCTGCGTCGCGGTGGTCGCGCTCCATGCGCGGCCGACGACCTCACGCGCGCGCGTGCACGGTGTGGCCGGCGCGGATGATGCGGCCCATACGATCGCCGCCGGGATCACGAGTGCCGCGCTCGCGAACGCGACGACGGCATGGCGGCGGCGGCGAGCGAGCAGCGCGTCGAGGCTACGCACGACCGCCGTCATCGACGGATGCCGCGCGTCGGGCTCGCGCTGGAGACCCCGCGCGATCATCGCCCGCAGTGCACGTGGGGCATTCGCGATCGGAACGGGCTCGGTGTTGGGCCGCCGGCGCTGCCCTGCGAGCGCCTCGTACAGGCACACGAAGAAGCTCCACTGATCGCTGCGCGCGGAGGCCACACCAGCGAGCTGCTCTGGTGCCATGTACGCCGGCGTTCCCGCGCGTCGCGGCGCATCGCCGTCGCGCATCGCGAGGCCGAAGTCGCTGATGCGTGCGCGACCGTTCGCATCGAACAGCACGTTGTCGGGCTTGAGATCGCGATGCACGAGGCCGGCGTCGTGAATCGCTGCGAGACCTCGCGCCACGTCGCGCATCGCGCGAACGACCTCGCGCCACGCGTGACGCGCCTGCATCCAATCGCGGAGCGTTCCGCCGGGCTGATACTCCATCGCGATCGCGACATGTTCGTCGACGATCTCGACCTCGTAGATCGTGACGAGGTTCTCGTGCGCGATCCTCGCCATCGCGCGGGCCTCGTCGACGGCGTGCACCGGCGACTCCGGGTGCATGACCTTGAGCGCGACTCTGCGATCGAGGCGCGGATCCCACGCGAGGTACACGATGCCCATCGCGCCCGCGCCGAGCACGCGCTCGATCTCGAAGCGCCCGACGAGCGGCTGCGGCCTCGGCTCGGTCCGCACGAGCGACGCGACGAGCTCGCGACATGCGTCACACGCATCGAGGTGCGGTGCCAGCTCGCCGACGCGCTGTTCGACGACGACGTCGAGCAGCGTGTTCTCCGAGGGACAATCGTCCACCGCCATGCTGCTAACATAGATGACATGTCAAGTCGCGCGGATCTCGAACTGCGCCTCGCGAGCGCGTTCGAGGCGGCTCGCGTGCGCTGGCCGACACTCGCCGTCGACGCCGCCGCATTCGAAGCGCATGCGAGCGCGCGCTATCCCGAAGGCGTCTCACCGGAGCGCTGGCACGCCGAAGAGCTCTATCTCACGTGCGCGCTCCTCGGCGGCGATACCCGCGCGCTCGCGTGCTTCGACGCCGAGTACCTCGCCGTGCTCGACCGGGTGCTCGCGCGGTTCGCAGATCCGGTGCTCGTCGACGACGCGCGCCAGGTCCTCCGCGCGCGTCTGCTCGTCCGCGGCGACGACGGCAGCCCACCGCGCATCGCCGCGTACAACGGCAAGGGCCCGCTCGCGAAGTGGATCGAGGTCGCCGCGACGCGGACCGCGATCAGCCTCCGCCGCACCGCGCGCGACATTCCCGTCGACGATCGCACCATCGTCGCGCTCCAAGGCGCCGGCAGCGATCCTCAGCTCGCGCATCTCAAGCATACGTACCGCGCGCAGTTCACCGACGCGTGGCGCCGGGCACTGCGCGAGCTCGACGCGGATGATCGCACGCTCCTTCGCCTCCACCTGGTCGATCGACTCCCCGTCGATCGGATCGGCGCGCTCTACGGCATCCACCAGACCACCGCCGCGCGCCGCGTGCGCCAGGTCAAGGAGCGCCTCGGCACACGCGTCCACGAGACGCTCGCGGCCACGCTCGACGTCGCGGTCGACGAGCTCGCGAGTATCGTCGCGCTCATTCGCTCCGAGCTCGACGTCACGCTCGGAGAGTTATTGAGCACCGACGCCGACTTGCAAGATCACGCACCGAACGCGCGCTAGATCTTCCGGCTCGCTGCGTCTCGAGGAGATATGCATCCCATCAAGACGCTGCTCTTCTGTTCGTTTGTCCTCGCCTGCGGCGGCCAGAAGGCCTCCAGCCCCGACATCGCCCAGACCTCCTCGGGAAGTCCCGACATCGCGCAGACCTCGTCGCCCGGTGGTGTCTCGTGCGCGCAAGAGATCGCGCTCGAGTGCCCCAACGGTGTCGACGGTTGCACGACCGGCAAGACGTCGGTCCATGTCTGCGTCTCGGTGACCGCACAAGCGGGACCGAGCTGCAGCCAAGAGATCGCGCTCGAGTGCCCGGTTGGCGAGACCGACGCGTGCCTGATCTCGCCGCCGGTCGCGGCGAATCACATCTGCGTCCGTCGCTAGATCAGCCGCCGCCGTAGCCGAGCGCGGGCAGCATGACCGTGAGCCACTGGTTCGCGTACATGCAGGGCTGGTAGACCTGCGGCGCGGGCTTGCCCGTCTTCTCGTCGCTCTCGCTCACGAGCTCCTTCATCGGGACGATCTTCTTGTCCTTGTGAAGCGCCTTGCAGCGCTCCTCGATCCAGTCCTCGACGGCCGAATACGAGCGCACGAGCTGCAGGCGCGAGACGTAGCGGTCGGCCTCCTTCTCGAAGTCCTCGACCTTCGCCTGCGTCTTGTTCGTGACCTGCACGAGGACGTAGTTGCCCTCGACCTCGTAGACGCGCTTCGCGAGCATGCCTGCTGAGAGCTCGTCGAAGATGACCGGCGTCATCTCCTTCGCGAGGCCTGGCAACGTCGACTTGCGAGACTCCGAGCTGAAGTGGACGATCTTCGGCTTCTCGACGGTGGCGAACTGCGGCAGCTGATCCTTCGTCGCCTCGACGGGCGGGATCGCCGTCGCGATGCCCGGCGGCGGTGCTTCGGCGGGCGGAGGCGTGGTGCCGCTGCCGGTCGCGCTGCCACTGCCGCTGCCTGCGGCGGGCATGGTCGCGCTGCCGCTGCCTGCGGCGGGCTTCGCGCTGCCGCTACCTGCGGGCGGGTCCTTCTCGACGTGCGAGTCCCACTTCACGGGGATGTCCTTCGACTCCCACGTCATGATCTGGCCGGACTTCTGTTGCTGCTGCTGCATCTGCATCTTCAGCTGCTCGAGGATCATCCGCTTCTCGTCCTCGGACATGTTCGGGTCGTTGAGGAAGTCCATGTTCGGCATGCCGCCGCTCGGGTCGGGCTCCTTCTCGAACATGTCGGAGAGGTTCTTGCCGGTGTCCTTGCGCGCTTCTTCGATCGACGCGAGCGCGGCACGTTTCGCCGCTTCCTTCGCATAGACATCGCGCGCGAGCTCGCCCGCGATCTCGTGCTTCACCTTGTCGTACGCGAGATCGCCTTCGCGCTTGTCCTCCGCCATGACGAGGAACGCGCCGGTGTCGGTCGTGATGACAGGCGTCATCTCGCCGGGCTTGAGCGCCTTGACCGCGTCGTTGACGGCCTTGTCACCGAGCTGCGGATTTTCGATGCTGCGCCAGCCGAGATCGCCGCCGTTGGCCTTGGCACTCTCGTCGGTCGCGAGCTGCTTCGCGGCATCCGCGAACTTCTGCTTGTTCGCCGTGATCGCGGTGCGCGCGGCCTCGAGCTTGGCCTTTGCCTCTTCGATCGGGAGGCCGACAACTTTCGGCGGTTCCACTTTCTTCGGTTCTTCCTTCGGAGCCTTCGGCGGTGCGCCCGAGCCAGCGGCCGATCCCGCAGCAGATCCCGAGCCACTGCCAGGCGCGGGCTCCGGTGCCTTGTCGGGCGCCTTCGGCGGCTCGGCCTTCGCGATGAAGATCTGGCGCAGCTTGAGCTGCGGCTTGAGTCCCTTGTAGAGGCGCTCGTCCTGCGTGTAACGCGCCTTCACGTCGGCTTCGTGCGAGGTGAGATAGCGCTCGATGTCTGCGTCGGTCAGGCGGAGTGCCGCGCGATACGGCGCCGCGGCGAACGTGACGACGTCATACGAGACCGTGTTCTTCGTGTAGATGAAATCGGAGAGCGCTTCTTCGCGCGAGACGCGCGTCGACTGCGTCAGCAGCTCGTACATGAGCGCGGCTTGCATCGAGCGAACTTGTTCGTCGCGATACGTCGAGGTCGATTTGACGTCGAGGCTCGCGACCCAGTTCTTGAACTTGCGGACGTTCCACGTGCGCGTGCCGTCCTCGTGCTCGTCGAAGATATTGGCGCCGAGCGGGATCCGCAGGCCGCCCTGGAAGAAGTAGCCCTTCTTGATCTCGTCATCGACCATGTCGCCGGTGACGCGCAGGCCTTGCTCGGCCGCGGCATCCGCGAGGATCTCGCGGCGGATGAGCGTCTCGAGCGCGAAGTAGACCTTCTCGCGCGAGCGCAGGCGGTTGAAGCCGTTCGAGTACGCGATGCGATACGCGGACAGGTTCGCGCCGTTACCGTCGACGTCGACCACCTCGTTCGACTGCGTTCCGCACCCGCTTCCTTCGCCTTGACCGGGCGCGCCGAGCGTGACCACGAAGATCGCGATCAAGATGCCGAAGATGAGATAGATGAAGACGGAAGCGCCTTTTCGGCGCATTTGTTCGAGCATGGGAAAACCTGGGCCCGTTGTTCTAGGACGGGCGGGGCATCCTAGCCACCGAGGGGTATGGCCACAAGGGAATGACCCATCGGGTTGGGCAAGAGTGAGCGGCGTTCGGGATGCGGACAAGATTGTGTTGCGCTTGAGAAAGCTCGCGTGATAACCCCGCTCCGCTCTTCGCTCTCGGGTTGTCGACGGGGGCATTCTTTTCATCAAAATCGGCGCCGCACGCTGCAGCGCGTTCAGGGATCAAACAATGCTCTTCGATTGGGTCTACGGAATGTTTTCCAACGACCTGGCCATCGACCTCGGTACCGCCACGACGCTGACGTTCGTCAAAGGACGCGGCATCGTGGCGAACGAGCCGAGCGTGGTCGCGGTGCAAGCGTCCTCGGGAAACGGCCCCAAGAAAGTGCTCGCCGTCGGAAAAGAAGCGAAGGAGATGCTCGGACGAACGCCGGGCAACATCGTCGCGATTCGTCCCATGAAGGACGGCGTCATCGCCGACTTCGAGGTGACCGAAGCGATGCTTCGCTACTTCATCCAGAAAGCCCATTCGCGCAGGACGCTCGTTCGTCCACGCGTGATCGTGAGCGTGCCGTCGGGAATCACCGAGGTCGAGAAGCGCGCCGTGCGTGACTCGGCGCTCGCGGCCGCAGCACGCGAGGTCTACTTGATCGAGGAGCCGATGGCGGCCGCGATCGGCGGTGGCCTGCCGATCACCGAGCCCACGGGCAACATGATCGTCGACATCGGCGGCGGCACGACGGAGGTCGCGGTGATCGCGCTCGCCGGTGTGGTGCTCTCGAAGTCGATCCGCGTCGCCGGCGACAAGATGGACGAAGCGATCATCCAGTACATCAAGCGCAAGTACAACTTGCTGATCGGCGAGCGAACCGCCGAGATCATCAAGAAAGAGATCGGCAGCGCGTACCCGCTCGAGGAGCCGCTGACCGTCGAAGTGAAGGGCCGCGATCTCGTCGCCGGTGTTCCCAAGACGCTGATGGTGAACTCCGACGAGATCCGCGAAGCACTGCAGGAGCCGGTCAACGCGATCGTCGACGCCGTGCGCTCCGTGCTCGAGCGGACACCGCCCGAGCTCTCGGCCGATATCGTCGACAAGGGCGTCGTGCTCTCCGGTGGTGGCGCGCAGCTAAAGAACCTCGACGTGCTGCTGCGCGAAGAGACCGGTCTGCCCGTCATGGTGTGTGAGAACCCGCAGCTCGCAGTTGTCCTCGGGACCGGCAAGGTTCTCGACGAGCTTTCGCTGCTGCGCGAGATCGCACTGCGTTAGTCGTCATGGTGATGCGCCGCAAGCTCGTCGATTGGGCGCTCACCGGCATCTTGATCTTGATCCCGGCGCTCGTGCTGCGTTCGAGCATGAACCGCGGCGAGCCGAGCGGCTTCGACAACGCCGTCTTGCGGATCACCGCACCGCTCGAGGCGGGCGTGTCATGGCTCGTCGAAGGGATCGGCGGGGTCTGGTCGCGCTACGTCGCGCTCGTCGATGTCGAGGAAGAGAACCGCGAGCTCCGCGACGAGAACGAAGATCTGAGGAAGGATCTCGCAGCCGCAACGCGCCGCGCGAGTGACATCGCCGCGCTCGAAGAGCTCGCGGTCGTCAAGAAGCAGACGCAAGCCGACACGCTCGGTGCACGCGTGATCGCCGCGCCGCTGTCGCCGCAATTTCGCGTGATCCGCCTGCGCATCGATCGCGGCGATCGCGAGGTCCAGCCCGACATGCCGGTGATCGCGGGCACGGGCCCCGTCGGCAAGATCGACAAGGTCTACGGCGACTACGCCGACGTCATGCTGGTGTCGGATCCACGCTCGCGCATCGACGTCGCGATCAAGCGCACCGGCGGGCGCGGCGTGCTCATCGGTCTCGGCCAGTCGGATTCGTACGCGTGCAAGATCACGACCCTCGAGCTGTCGAGCAAGCAGGAGCTGCGCGCGGTGGTCGGCGACGAGGTCGTCACCTCGGGCGTCGGCAGCGTGTTTCCGCCGGGGCTCGTCGTCGGCACGATCACGAAGCTGTCGGGCGACGACGGCATGTTCCAGAACGTCGAGGTCCGCCCGACCGTCGACGTCTCGCGCGTTCGCGCCGTGATGGTGCTGCTCGCGCCGCCGCCGCCGCCGGATCCGGACGCGAAGCAGCGCAAGAAGAGCGAGCCCGCGTTCGGAGCGAAGGCGCTATGAGAACGGCCACGCTCGTCCTCGTCGCGTACTTGTTCTGCGTCATCGTCGGCGCGGTGTGGCGGCTGATGCCGTTCTCGATCGTTCGCGACGCCGTGCCCGACATCGGCGCGCTCACCGCCGCATACCTCGGGCTCACCGCGCGGCGCGGAGCGGCCGCGGCCGTCGGCGGCTCGGTCGCGCTCGGCTATCTCGTCGATCTGATCTCGGGCGCGCCGTCGGGCCTGCACGCGATGACGCTCGGTCTCACGTGTCTCGTCGCGGTCGGCGTGCAGCAACGCATCCTCGTGCGCGGCGCCACGATGACGATGAGCTTCTCGGCGTTCGTCGCGCTGGTCGCCGGCGCCGGCGGCTTGATCGTTCGCATGATCTACGGCGTGCCGCGCGCGGCGTTCACGATCGAGCTCAAGTACATCGCGCTCGTCACGATCGCGACCACGCTGATCGGCCCGCTCGTGTGGCGCGTGTTCCGCCGCATCGATGCCGCATTTGCGCGCACGCACCGCGAGCGTGATGCGGCGCTCGAAGGGCTGGCGCCCTGATGCTCTTGCGATCGTCGTCGAACCCCAGCTCGGGCAGCGGTCCCGCGCTGCCCGAGCTGCATCGCCGGCTCAAGTGGGTCGCGCTCGCCGTGATCATCGCGTTCTTCGCGCTCGTCGGCCGGCTGTGGCAGCTGCAAGTGATGCGCGGCGAGAGCTACTACGAGCGCACGGTCTCGAACGTCGTCAAGGAGCGCTACCTCCCTTCGGTGCGCGGCAAGATCCTCGACCGCAAAGGCATCGCGCTCGCCGACAACCGGCCCGCCTTCAACATCTACGCGACGCCCAAGCAGTGGAAGCCCGAGACGCGCGCCGAGCTCGCGCGCTTGCTCGGCCTCTCCGACGACGAGCTGATCAAGATCGACGAGCGCCTCGCCCTCGGCAAGAAGCGCGACGCGAGGCGCCCGATGCTCGTCCTCGAGGATCAAGGGCGCGATCGCGCCGCCCTGGTCTCGCAGATGCTCTCGCGTCTGCCCGGTGTCGAGGTGCAGCACGAGCCGTATCGCTACTACCCACAGGGCGATCTCGCCGCGCACCTCGTTGGCTACATGACGCAGATGACGGCCACCGAGGCCGACAAGCTCGTCAACCAGGGCTACGACACGAGCGAGCTCGTCGGGCGCTACGGGCTGGAGGCCGCGTGGGAGAACTACCTGCGCGGCAAGAAGGGCATCGAGCGGTACGCCGTCGACGCGCGTGGCCAGCGCCTCGACGAGAAGACCGCCGCCGGGTTGATCGAAGGTGAGCGCGTCGTCGGTGCCGTCCCGGGCGCGAACTTGATCCTCACCATCGACGCGGAGCTGCAGAAGCTGTCGGAGAAGGCGGTCGCGAACGTGCCCGCCGCCGCAGTCGTGATCCTCGAGCCCAAGACCGGCAAGGTGCGCGCGGTCGTCAGCAAGCCGTCGTTCGATCCGAACGTGATGACGGGCCACCTGACGCGTGCCGAGGAGACACTGCTCCTCAATGATCCGCGCAAGCCGTTCATCGACAAGGCGCTGCGCGCGACCTATCCGCCGGGCTCGGTGTTCAAGTTCGTCACCGCGCTCGCCGCGCTCGAGGACGGGCAAGCGGCCGAGGACGAATCGATCTTCTGCACCGGCGTCTACGAGCTGTCGGGCACGAACTTCCGGTGCAACGCCTCGCACGGCAAGGTCAACTTGATCCAGGCGATCCAGCGCTCGTGCAACATCTACTTCTGGACGCTCGCCACGCAGCGCATCGGGCTCGATCGCATCGCCGAGGTCGCGCGTCAGTTCGGCTTCGGCGCACCGACGAACCTCGGCCTCAACGGCGATGCCGGTGGACGCATCCCGACGAAGGCCTGGTACGAGCAGCAAGGCCGCTACAAGATCGGCTACGCGACGAACGCGTCGACGGGGCAGGGCGACGTCGAGGTCACCGTCATCCAGATGGCGATGGCCTACGCCGCGCTCGCGAACGGCGGCACGCTGTTCATTCCGCAGGTCGTCGAGCGGGTCGAGTCGAGCGCCGGCCGTCAGATCGTCGCGTACGAGCCGAAGGCCGCGCGCGACATCAAGATCCCGAGCGACGCGCTCGATATCTGGCGCCGCGGCATGTGGAAGGCGACGAACGAGCCGACCGGCACGGCGTTCGATCACGGCTACGTCTCGCACGTCGACGTGATGGGCAAGACCGGTACCGCCGAGATCCGGACCAAGGCGCGCAAGAAGGAAGAGGACGAGCGCGACATCGACAACTGGAACCCCGCGCGCTCGCACGCGTGGTTCGCGGGCTGGGCGCCCGCGCAGGATCCCGAGATCGCGATCGTCGTGTTCGTCGAGCACGGCGGCTCCGGCGGCAAGGTCGCGTGGCCGATCGCGAAGCGGATCATCGAGGGCTACTACACGAAGATCGATCCGCGCCCCGTGCCGCCCGACGCGGCGTACCGTGCGAAGCAGGCGGAGCTGATGAACGCGGCGAACCGCGCGAAGCAAGAGGCGCTGTGGAAAGCGCGGCAGGCCGCCAAGGCCGCCGGCGAGCAACTGCCTCCGGTCAAGGAGGCCCCGTGAGAGGAACCGGGCTCGCACTGCCGCGCGCGACCGTCGGCGTCAGCCGCTGGCGTCGGTTCCGTGCCGCCGTCGACTGGCCGCTCATCATCACGGTCCTCGCGCTCACCGCCATTGGTCTCCTCAATCTCTACTCGGCCACGGTCGGTACGCGTCACCACGCGAAGTTCGACACGCAGGTCCAGTGGGTGGTCGTCGGCGTGGTCGGCTTTGTCGTCGCGACCGTCGTCGACTACCGCACGCTCGTGCGCCTCGCGTGGATCGGGCTCGGGTGCGCGATCGCGCTCTTGATCGTCGTGAAGCTGCTCGGCAGCCATGCCGCGGGCAAGGGCAGCTATCGCTGGCTCAACATCTTCGGCATGGGCGTCCAGCCGAGTGAGCTGGCGAAGCTGATGGTCATCATCGCGCTCGCCCGCATGTTCCAGGACAGCGAGCCCACTCGCTACACGCCCGAAGCGCTCCTCGTGCGCCTCGTCGTCCTCGCGATCCCGATCGGCCTGATCGCCACGCAACCCGACCTCGGCACCGCCACGCTCCTCACCCTCATCGTCCTCACCGTCGGCTTCCTCGCGATGCCGTCGGTGTGGCCGATGGTCCACGTCACGCTCGCCGGTCTGCTCGCGATCCCGATCCTGTGGGAGAAGATGCATGACTATCAGAAGAACCGCATCCTCGCGTTCCTCGATCCGAGCAGCGATCCCACGGGCAACGGCTGGCACACGAGCCAGTCCATCTTCGCGGTCGGCAGCGGCAAGATCCTCGGCAAGGGCTACAGCGAGGGCACGCAGAACCAGTTCGACTTTCTGCCCGAGCACTGGACCGACTTCCCGTTCTCCGTCTGGGCGGAAGAATGGGGCTTCGTCGGCTCGGTCTTCCTGATCGCGATCTTCGTGTTCCTGATCGTCTGGATCCTGAACGTCGCGCTGTCCGCGCGCGATCGCGTCGGCGCGGTCATCTGCGTCGGTGTCGCGGCGATGACGTTCTGGCACGTCGTCGTCAACATCGCGATGGTCCTCGGTATCGCGCCCGTCGTCGGCGTGACGCTGCCGTTCATCTCGTACGGCGGCAGCTCGCTCGTGATCTTCTTCTGTGCGATGGGCCTCGTCGCGAACGTCTCGCTACGCAAGCACGGTTACTAGCGGCGGGCGATCGCGGCGAGCTTCGCTTCGAGGTCGGCCTTCGGGTGCCACTTGCCACGCAACACGACGCCCTCCGGGACGAGTGGGAGTGGCTTGACGAGCGGGTCGACGGTGACGAGCAGGAGATCGGCGCGCGCGCCGACGGTGACGACACCGACGGCGCTCGCGAGGCCGAGGAACGCTCCGGCGTCCGCGGTGGCCGCACGCATGACGCGAGGACGTGAGGCGCCGGCCGCGACGAGGAGCTCGATCTCGTCATGCATCGACTCGCCGGGCACGACGTAGGGATTGCCGGTATCGGTGCCGACGATCATCGGCGCGCCCGACGTCGCGAGGACGCGGACGATCTTCGCGCGCACCTCATTCGAGGCGCGCATCGTGGCGAAATCTTCGGGCGTCGACTTCGAGAGGCGGAAGTCATTCTTCGGATTCCACATCGTGCGGACCTGCTCCGAGACCAAGGGCAGCCACTTCACCTGCTTCTCGACCGCCGGAAGGTCGTCGAGCGCGGCCATGCGCGCGAGCACGATCAACGTCGCGCAGTTGTACGTGCCCGCCTTCTTCATCTGCTCGGCGAGTGCGGGGATGCGCGCCTCGTCGACCTTCGGCAGCAAGCGGCGCAGCATGGCAGGCACGCTCTCGCGGGGCTTTCGCTCCTCGCCGGGCGCGAGTGCGAGGAACCAGCCGTCGAGGTGCTCGATCGATCGCTGACCAGCTGCGAGCGCGCCCTCGAGCCCGACGCTCGCCGGCACGTGACCTTGCAGCGTCATGCCGTGCTTCTTCGCGGCGACCACGAGCGCCTCGTACACGGGCTTCTCGAGACGCGCGTACACCTTGAGTGCCTCGTAGCCCTCGCCCTTGAGGCCGGCGACCACGCCATCGACGTCTTCCGGCTTCGTGAGGACGACGGAGCCGGGCCAGACCGGCGGATCACCGTCGAGGATCGGCGACGTGGTCACGATCGTCGGGCCGAACTGCGTGCCCGCCGCGATCGCCTTGCGCCAGCCGAGGGTCAGGTCGCTGCCCCACATGTTGCGCACCGTGGTGACGCCGGCCGCGACGAACATCGTCAGGTCCGTCTCGAGCCACGTGTGCACGTGCATGTCGGCGAGGCCGGGCATCAGCCACTTGCCCGCACCGTCGATCTTCGTCGAGCCCGGCGAGATCTCCACGGTGGCCGACGGCGCGATGGCGACGATCTTGTCGCCACGCACGATCACGGTCTGATGCGGCACGGTCGTGTCGCGATCCATCGGGACGACCGTGACGTCGGTGAACACGAGGTCGCCGGCCACGGTGCGCACGAGCTCGACCTTCTGACTCTGGCTACCGCAGGCGACGAGGAGGATCAGGGCGAGGCGACGCATCGGCGGAGCGTACACCTTTCCGCGACTTGCCAACTTCGTGTTGACAGGACACTAAGAAGCGCGTATCTCGTTTCACCTGTGTCATGTCTGTTCGAATCTCCAAGTTCCTATCTCTCGTGCTCCGTCACGATCCAGCGCGCATCGGCATCACGCTCGATGATGCGGGCTGGACGGACGTCGACGCGCTCCTAGCTGCGTGCGCCGCGCACGGCGTCGCGATCACGCGCGCCGAGCTCGACGACGTTGTCGCGACCTCCGACAAGCAGCGCTACGCGTTCTCCGACGACCGCGCGCGCATCCGCGCGAACCAGGGCCACTCGGTCCCGGTCTCGCTCGGCCTGCCGCCGGCGCCGCCACCCGAGACGCTGTATCACGGCACCGTCGACGCGGCCGTGGCCGGCATCAAGGCGGACGGCATCCGCAAGGGTGCGCGTCACGACGTGCACCTGTCCGCGGATCTCGAGACCGCGACGAAGGTCGGCGGTCGCCGTGGCAAGGCGCTGATCTTGACCGTGCGTGCGGGCGCGATGGCCGACGCGGGTCACGTGTTCTATCGCTCCGAGAACGGCGTGTGGTTGACCGACCACGTGCCGCCGCAGTTCATCGAGTTTCCGCACGCGCACTCCGCCGGCTCGCTCTCGCGCGCCGCGAAGGTCGTGATCGCGGAGCACACGCTGGCCGCCTGCGAATCGGGTTGCTACGTCAACGCGCGGCATGTCGCCATCGACATCTCTGCGGCGCTCGAAGCGGCGCGTGAAGGCACGACGCTGCACGAGCTGGGCGATTCGCTCGAAGCGCCGGTCCCGCGATCGATGTCGATCAGCGTCACGGCCGAGAGCACGATCGATGCGCTGATCCGACTTGATGGCAAGGGCCACGTCGGCTGCCTGAACTTTGCCTCGGCGAAGAACCCGGGCGGCGGCTTCCTCGGCGGTGCGCAGGCGCAGGAAGAATCGCTCGCGCGGTCGTCGGGCCTCTACCCGTGTCAGATCACGGTGCCGGAGCACTACGAGCGCAACCGCGCGAACCACTCGTGCATCTACCTCGACCTCGCGATCTACTCGCCGCTCGTCCCGTTCTTCCGGGATGACAACGGTGCGTGGCTCGATCGGCCGGTGCTCGCGTCCGTGATCACGTGCGCGGCGCCGAACGCCGGCGCGCTCCGCCAGCAGAAGAAGCACGATGGCGAGCGCGTCGAGACCGCCCTGCGCCAGCGCGCGCGGCTCGTCCTCGCGATCGCGGCGCACTACGGGATCGAGCGGCTCGTGCTCGGCGCGTGGGGTGCGGGCGTCTTCGGGAACGACCCGGCGATGGTCGCGCAGGCGTTCAAGGAACACCTCGAAGGTGCGTTCGCGGGCGCGTTCGACGAGGTCGTGTTCGCGATCTACGGCGGCAAGGGCGCGAACTACGATGCATTTGCGGCCGCGTTTCCGGTGAAATAACGAGCGAGTCAAAAGCGTCGATCCTGGGATGCGCCGTTTGATCGTGCTGCTCGCTGCGTGCTCGTCGAAGACACCACCAGCACCGACTGCGGTGCCGGCGGATGCGGCCATCGTCATGGCACCGAGCGACCCGGTGCTACCAGATGCGGCGGAGCCCGAGCGTCCGCTCAAGTTTGGCGCGCCACTCGAGGCGACCTGTTTCTCGGGTGGGAAAGGCGGGTCGATCTTCAGGATCGAGGTCGATCCGAAGAGGCTGCGCGGTACGTTGTGGTTCTCGACCGCGGGCGCCGCACCGGATCGCAAGCTGAACGTGATCGCGAAGCCCGTCGGGAACACGACCGTGCTGTTGTTCGGCGGCTATCCGCACGATGACCTCGTCAACGTCCACGGCGTGCGGCGACCACGGCCGCGCGGCGAGAGTCTCGTCATCGGCAAGAGCGTGATCGGTAGCCTCGCGAACATCGGGCCCGACACGAAGCTGACGTTCGACGGCGCCGTCGACTTCGTGACCGGCGCCAGCTTCGCGCCCGGTGACGAACGCACGATCGACTGCGGCTAACGAATCCGCTGGCGGATCGACTTCGCACGCGCGCGGATGCCGGGGTTCGCGTGCGACTTCGCGACCTCCTCGAGCAGCGGCGAGACGGGCGCGCCGAGCTCGACGACGAACTGCGCGAGCCGGCCATCGTAGCCAGGTGTCGTCGTGAACGCGCGCACGGCAGCGTCGAGCACCGCGGGGTCGTTCTTCAGCGCGGGGTCGAGCTTGATCGCCTCGCGGAAGTTCGCGAGCCCGTCGTTCCACCACAGCTTCGAGAAGTAGAGCTTGCCGGCCGTCAGCGGCAGCACGGCGCGGTTTGGATAGACGCGGCGCGCGTCGGTCAGGACGTCGATCGCGGCGTCGACCTTGCCGGCCGCGGCGAGCTCGTTCGCATTCGCGAGGATGGCATCGGTGGGATCGAACGTCGCGTCGACGAGCGCGACGGCTGCATCGGCCGGCGCCGGCGTCACGACGCGCGTGTCCGCGGGCGTCTTCGTCACGTAGAAGAACGCGCCGGCCGCCGCCGCGACGAGGATCAGCGCGAGCACGTACCAGCGCGTCTTCGAGGTCGGCAACATGCGGCGGAGCGCCGAGCTGTTGTCATCACCGGGCTTGGGCTTCGGCACGTGCACCGACGAGCCGACGGTGATCGGAACCTCGATTGTGGGCGGTGACGGCTTGGGTTTGCCGACGACGATCTGCGCGGTCGAGTCCGCAGACTCGCGTCCCGTACGCACGGCAGCGAACGCTTCGGCCATCGCGACCGCCGTCGGGAAGCGGTCGGCCGGGTCCTTTGCGAGTGCACGTGCGACGAGGTCTTCGACGGTGCCGTAGTCACCGGGCGCGACGTCGGACAGGCGAGGGGGCGGATCCTTGAGGTGCTGCTTGATGATGTCGATCGGTCGTCCGCGACGAATGGCTTGCGACCGGTCAGCATCTCGAACAGCACGACGCCGGCGGCATAGATGTCGACGCGCGCGTCGAGCTCGTCACCGCGGCACTGCTCCGGTGCCATGTAGCTCGGCGTGCCGACGGCGACACCGTCGGAGAGGCTCGCGCTCGAGCCGAGCATCCGCGCGAGCCCGAAATCGAGGATGCGTACGTGGACGCCGAGCGGTGCCTTCGGCGTGACCATGATGTTCGCGGGCTTGATGTCGCGATGGATGATGCCTTGCTCGTGCGCGTGCGCGAGCCCGGACAGCACCTGGCCCATGATGTCGAGCGCGCGCGTGACCTCGAACCGTC
>JALZOJ010000136.1 GCA_030857175.1 Myxococcota bacterium
GATGTTGCGCGTGCGCATCCGACTACTACCACGCGAAAATCGATCGCTCTGGCGTGCGATCTGCGCGCGATCGAGACGTCGCGGCCGCGATCTTTACAACGGTCCCGCGAACGTCGCGCACACGCGAGCTCGAGCGATCCTCGACGACGATCCTGCACGACTCTTGACTTCGATTGCGTGCGTGCGTCGAAACATGTCAAGCGAGTTGTTCGAGTTTGTGGAAGTTGTTCGAGTTGTTCGAGTTGTTCGAGTTGTTCGAGTTGTTCGAGTTGTTCGAGTTGTTCGAGTTGTTCGAGTTGTTCGAGTTGTTCGAGTTGTTCGAAGAATTGTTGGGTTCGAAGAATGTGCAGCCGCGGATCGGTCACCCCGCGGCTTCGCATGGAGGAAGTCGACCAACGTGGCCATCGATCCACACTCGACGCATATCCTTTCCCGAGCCTCTGCAGGCGTCCGCGTTCTACGTTCGGTCGCGTGTGACGAGCGCGGAGCTCGATGACATTGGATCGCGGCTGGACCGTTACAGGAGGCGTGCTAGCGCAACGATTTGCTTGCCGCTCACCTGAAGCTCACCGCAAGTGGGTTCAGCTTTACGCTACGCTAGCCGAACCAGCCGCGCTTGCGGAAGTACCAGAGCTGCAGGCCGACACCGACGACGAACAGGCTGCACAGCACCCAGAACGCCCAGTCGGCATTCTTGAACGGGATGCCGCCGATGTTGACGCCGAGCAGCGCGCACACGAAGCCGAGCGGCAAGAACACGGCGGTGATGATCGAGAGGACGTAGAGGCGGCGGTTCGTCATCTCCGTCAGCCGCGACGCGAGCTCTTCCTGCGTGACGGCGGCGCGATCGCGCGCGGCATCGAGCTCTTCGACGGTGCGCGCCATCTGGTTCGCGGCTTCCGCGATGCGATCGCGGTGTGCCTGATCGAACCACGGCAGCTGGTCGATCGCGGTGAGCTTCGTCATCGCTTCGCGCTGCGGCGAGAGGAAGCGGCGCAGGGCGATCGCGCGGCGGCGATGCTCCGCGAGGCGGCCGCGGAGGTCGCCCTTCGGCGTCTCGACGATCAGCTCGTCCTCGCAGCTGGAGATGGCGTCGCCGAGCTGATCGACGCGCGTCGTGACGTGCTCGACGACGCGCTCGACGAGCATCGAGGCCACGTCGGCGGGGTTGCGCGGGCCGGCGCCGCGCTCGACATCCGTGGCGAGGGACTTGAGCGTCCGCGAGAGGCGGTGACGCATCGTGATCACGCGGTCGGTCTCGACCCAGCAGCGCACCGAGATCATGTCCTCGGGCGTCGAGTCCTGGTTCATGTTGATGCCACGCACGATGAGGAACAGGTCGTCGCCGTGGACGATCGCGCGCGGACGCGGGTCTTCCTCGACGAGCGCCTCGCGCATCAGCGGATCGATCTTCGAGTCCTTGTCGAGCCACTCGGCGACATCGCGGAGCGTGTAGTCGAGGTTCAGCCAGAGCTTGCCGTCGGCGGGCGTCCACGCGCGAACGCCTGACCAGTCGAGTTTCTTCGCGCCACCTTTGCCGTCGAGCAGGTACGCGCCCAGGAGGCCTGTGTCACCCGTGTCACCCGTGGACATGCGCTGCGGTTGTACTACGCTCGCGGTGTGCGCGCGTTGATCGTGGTGATGCTTGCGGCGGGAACGGCGACGGCCGACGAGAAGGCCGACGACTTCGTCGAGGTGCAGACGGTGATCCCCGACGCGGTGATCGATATCCGCTACGCGACAAAGGACAACTTCACCGGCGAGGTCTTGTATCCGAAGGCGGTCTGCAAGCTGCGGCGCGCGGTCGCAGCGCGGCTCGCGAAAGCGGCGGCGGTGCTGCGCAAGCAAGATCGCCGGCTCTTGATCTGGGACTGTTATCGCCCGCTCTCGATCCAGAAGATCTTGTGGGAGCGCGTTCCGGACCCGCGCTACGTGGCGGATCCGAAGCAAGGCTCGCGGCACAACCGCGGCGCGGCGGTTGACCTCGCGGTCGTCGGCAAGGATGGCGCGGCCGTCGTGCTGCCCACGAAGTTCGACGAGTTCACGAAAGCCGCGCATCGGAAAAATGCGCTCGCCGGCAAGGCAGGTGTGGAGGCCAAGCGGCTCTCCGCTGCGATGGTCGCTGCTGGCTTCGCGCCGATGCCGACAGAATGGTGGCATTTCGACGCACCGGACAGCGCGAGATACGCCATCTCGGACGAGCCGCTGTAGCATCCAAGGGCCGTGGCCCATTCGCTGCCGTACTACCCGGTGAACGAGTTCGGGCCCTTGATGAAAGGGCTCGTGATCGGCGGCGTGGGCATCCTCCACGTCTTCCTCGCGCAGTTCGCGATCGGCGGCGGCGCGCTGATCTACTACTTCGAGCGCATCGGGCAGCGCGGCAACGCGGACGCGCGCACGTTCGTCGACGGCTACTTCCGGATCCTCGTGCTCGTGAGCTTCGTGCTCGGCGCGCTGACCGGCGTCGCGATGTGGTTCACGACGATCCAGGTCGGCGCGCGCACGATCGGCCTCATGGTCGACGAGTTCCACTGGCTGTGGGCGACCGAGTGGGTGTGGTTCGCGATCGAGATCTCGGCGGGCTACGCGTTCTATCGGTTCGGCCCGCGGCTCACCGACCAGGCGCGCCTGCGGCTGCTCGCGCTCTACTCGTTCGCTGCCTGGATGAGCCTGTTCTGGATCAACGGCATCCTGTCGTGGCAGCTCACGCCCGGGGGCTGGCTGGAGGGCGGCGGCATGTGGGCCGGCTTCTTCAATCCGAGCTTCTGGCCCTCGCTGCTGTTCCGCACGTGTGTCGCCGCGACGCTCGCCGCGCTCGTGGCGTGCATCGTGATCAACACGATGGATTTGGATCGCGCGCGCAAGGCGGCGCTCATCCGCCGCGCCTCGCTGTTCGCCGCGCCGATCGCGCTGATGCCGCTGCTCGCGCTGTGGTTCATGGCCGTGATCCCCGACGACAGCCGCGGCTGGCTCACCGGCGGCAGCATGCCGATGATGATGTTCGTCGGCGTCGCGGCCGCCGCGTCGCTCCTGATCGGGGCCTACGTGATCGTCGGGCTGATCGTGAAGAAGCTCTACATCAACGTCGCGACCGGCACACTGCTCCTCGCGCTCGCGTTCGGTGCCACCGCCGCGGGCGAGTTCGTTCGCGAAGGCGCGCGCAAGCCGTACACGGTGCGCGGCGCACTCTACTCGACGTCGATCACGCCGGCCGAGGTCGAGACGCTGCGCGTGAAGGGCGCCGTCGCCGACGATCCATATCCGCTCCGCGATCGCGCGCGGTACGTGAACGATCAGCTCGCGCACGGCGCGAAGGTCTATCGCGCGCTCTGCGATGCGTGCCACACCATGCGCGGCTCGAACGGCATCGTGCATCTCGTCGAGACCTGGAGCGACGACCAGCTCCGCCTCAACATCGCGAAGCTGCAGCGCACGAAGGGCTTCATGCCGCCGTTCGCGGGCAACGCCGAGGACGTCGAGGCGCTCGTGCAGCTCTTGAAGTGGGAGCTCGCGGACACGCCGGCATCATGGCCGGCGAGCAAGGACCCGGCCGTGATCGCCCAGATCGATCGCTGGCTGCGCGAGGTCGGGACCGCGCCCGCGGTGCCTGCGCGAGGAGCGCGCTGATGTGGCCGTTCTCGACGGAGCAGCACGGCCTCTGGCTCGTGCTCTATCTGCTGACCTGGGCCATGCACGCGGTGTTCATCGGCTACGTGCTCGTTGGCTCCGCGTACGCGTTCGTGCAGACTGTCCGGAACGCGGACGACCCGATCTCCGAGCGTGCGAGAGATCTCTTGCCGTTCATGCTCGGCTGCGGCATCACGGCCGGCGTCGCGCCGCTGTTGTTCTTGCAGCTCCTCTATCAGGAACGCTTCTACACCGCGAACCTCCTGCTGGGTCCGCGCTGGGGCGCCGTCGTGCCCGCGCTGATCGCCGGCTTCTACGCGCTCTATCTCGCGAAGGCGGCCGCGTCACCGCGCTGGCGCAAGCTCGCACTCGCGACCGCGGTCGGAACGTTCCTGTTCGTCGCGTGGTCGTGGACGGAGCTCCACCTCGTGATGCGCGACCAGGGCGCATGGACTGCGATGTACGGCGCGGGCGATCGCATGTACGGGCAGGGCGACGTGATCCCGCGCCTGCTGCTCTGGCTCGGCGCGATGCCGATCCTGTTCGCGACCGTGTCGCTGTGGCTGGTGGCACCGAGCCGTCGTCTCTCCGCCGTCGCGATCGCGGGTCACGTCGTCGTCGGCGCTGCGGTCGTCTGGATCGTCGCGCGCGGCGGCAGCATCGACACCGCACATGGCTGGCTGTATCTGCTGCTCGCCGCGGTGGCGATCGAGCTCGGCGCGTGGGTCTGGCTCCTGCGCTCGCCGACAAGCACGGCCGCGACCGTCGTCACCGCCGCGACGACCGCCGCGCTCCTCGCCGGTGCCGTCGTGCGCGAGGCACCGCGGCTCGTGCTCCTCGAGCCGACGCGCCCCGCGGCGCAAGAGGCTTCGGGCTTCCCCGTCTTCGCGGTGACGGCCGTGATCGGCGTCGCCGCGATCGCGTTCATCTGGAAGACGATCCGGACGGCTCGGGAGTGAACGCCATCGTCGTACGAACCGTGTACCGACCGCCTTCGGATGGCGCGACCAGCTCGAGCGCGTACATCGTCTCGCGAAGGCACTCGTGCATCGCCGCGTGCTTGATCGTGCTGCCCTCGAGGATCTCGCTCGACTCCACGAGCCCACCGACGTCGGGCTCCCCGCCGATCACGATCTCCAGCGAAAGCCGGCCGGCGAGCGCTGGGTCGTCCTTCAGCGCCTCCGTGTAGCACTCCTTCAAGAGCGGCATGATCGCCTGGGTCTGCGTCAGGATGTATTCCGGGCTCAGTTGCTGATCGACCGGCGCACCGCCGCCGACGGCGGTCGTCGGTGCACGCTTCGCTCGCGCCTTCGCGATCTCCTCGACGAGCAGCTTGCGCGACTCGGGATCGATGCGCCGTAGCGGTCGCGCGTCCTCGAGCGGCGTGCCTTTCGCGGCCGGCTTCGTCGACGACGATGACGACGGCACATCCATCGACGAGGGCCGAGCCGGCGCGGCGGGCTTCGCCTTCTCGTCGTTGGCGGCGTCGCGCGCCGCCTTGCGGAATCCGAAAAAGATCGACGCGATCACGATGATGATCACCGCCGCGACCACGCCGATCCGACTCACCCGCGAAGACTACTACGCGACGGTGATAGGCTGAGCCTGTCATGGACCGCCCGTCGATTCGCCAGCTCGAGTGCATCGTCGCGGTCTCGGATCACGGCAGCTTTCGCAAGGCGGCCACGGCGCTCGGCATCTCGCAACCTGCGCTGTCGGCGCAGGTGCAGGCCGTCGAGGACATCTTCGGTGTTCAGATCTTCGAGCGCGATCGGCGCAGCGTGCTCGTCACGCCCGCCGGTGAGGACATCGTCGGTCGCGCCCGGGAAGCGCTGACGGCGGTCGACGCCGTCGGCGAGACGGCACGCAGGCGCGGCGAACCGCTCGTCGGCGCGCTGCGGCTCGGCGTGATCCCGACGGTCGCGCCGTACTGGCTGCCCGCACTCTTGCCGACGGTGCGCACGAAGTTCCCGCGCCTCGAGATGATCCTGCGCGAGGAGCAAACGAGCCGGCTGCTCACGCAGCTCAACGCCGGTCAGCTCGACGTGGCGATGCTCGCGATCCCCGTCGCGGGCGACGTCACCACAGCGACGATCGCGCGCGAGAGCTTCGTCGTCGCGGCGCCGCGCGGTGCACCGATCACGAAGCGGCGCGGCAAGCTCACCGAGAAGGATCTCGACG
>JALZOJ010000137.1 GCA_030857175.1 Myxococcota bacterium
CTTGTGCAGCATCTTGACGAGCAGCGTGTCGATCTGCGGCGGCAGCGTGGAGTCGAGATCGCTGGGGCGCGGCGGGTCTTCGTGCAAGTGCGCGCCGACGAGCTCGCCCCAGTTGTCGTAGTCGAACGGCGCGACGCCGAGCAGCATCTCGAAAAGGATGCAGCCGAGCGCGTAGATGTCGGAGCGGCCGTCGACGCTCTTCGCGCTCTTGCACTGCTCCGGAGACATGTAGCGCGGCGTTCCGATCAACGCGCCCGAGTGGGTCTTCACGGAGCGCGGCTCGCGATCGCGGAGCAGCTTCGCGATCCCGAAGTCGAGAACCTTCGTGCGGACGCCGGCGGGCGCGTCGTCGTCGGGGACGAGGAAGATGTTGCCGGGCTTGAGGTCGCGGTGAACGATGCCCTGCTCGTGCGCGACGTGCAGCGCGGTCGCGACCGAGCGCGTGATCGAGCACGCTATTGGGATTGGTAGGCGTGGATCGCGTTCCAGGCGTTCGGCAAGCGATTCGCCGGCGAGGTACTCCATGACGATGTACGCACTGCCGTGCTCGTCGTGGCCGAAGTCGAAGACGTCGACGAGGCCGGGGTGGTGCAGCGACGCCGCGGCGCGCGCTTCGGTGAAGAAGCGCTCGACGAGCTCGAGCGCGACGTCGTTGCGCAAGATCTTCACGGCGACCTTGCGACCGAGGAGCGTGTGCTCGGCGAGGTACACGACGCCCATGCCGCCGTGCCCGATCTCCGAGATGAGGCGGTAGTTGCCGAGCGTCTCGCCGCGCATGTCGCGCGTGAGGCTGCCGCTAGCGCTGGGCTGCATCACGCACCACGTAGTAGTGAATACCCGACTTCGCGTGTGCGATGCGCACCGCGGGCGCCTCGCCGTCGCTCTCGGGAGGGAGGGTGGCGCTGAAACGGCGGTGGCGATCGAGCTCGACCGGGACGTTCGTGACGGAGACCGTCGTGCCTTCGATCGCGGAGCCGCTCACGCGCAAGAAGCCGTTGTCGACGGTGACGCGGTCGATCGAGATCGAGGGCGCCGCGTTGTCGAGCTCCATCACGATGCGTGAGGCCTCGGACTTGCGCCCGTTGTCGAGCTCCGCCCACGTGGTGTATTTGCCCTCGCGGATCTCGCCGGCCTCGAGCGTGGTCGCGGACGACATGCTCGTGATGCGCTTCTCCGCGCCACTCGGCGGCTTGACGACGAACGTGTAGCGCAGGCTGCGCGGTGCGTTCTTCCACGACAGCGAGATCTCGGGGAGCAGGTTCTGGTAGAGGATCTGATACTCGCGCCCGTCGAGCTCGACGAACGTGCGCGCGGCCGCCTTCGGTAGCGGGCGCGTGCCTGCATCTTTCGCGACGCGCACCGTGCCGCTCGCGCCTTTGCCCTGCGGACACCGCACGCGGTAGTGGAACGTGCCCGGCGCGACGAGCACGTTCGCGCCCGCGCTGCCGCCCGAACGGGCGACGATGCGCTTGAACGCGCGATCCTTCGCCACCTCGACGATGCCCGCGCCCGTGCATGCCGCACCGAACCGCACGCGGAGTGGCGCCGGGGCGCGCGCGTCGTGGATCGTCGGTGACTCGCCTGCCTCGAACGTCGCGACCGTCTTCTTCGGCGGTGGTGGCAAGCGCTCGATCGTGCCCTTTGCGGTCACCGTCGCGGTCTCGCCCGGCGCGAGCTGCTCGGTGCCGCTCGCGGTCGCGATCTCGACGGTGCCGCGCTGCGCCGTCACCTGCGTGCCCGTCTTGTCGACGGTGGCCGTCGCGGCGCCGCCCGTGCGTGCGGTGACGCTGCCGCCCGGAATCGTCGCGACCGCATCGGCCGCCTCGGCCTGCAGCGTCGCGGCGCCGCTGATGATCGCGAGCCGATCGAGGATACGCACCTCGCTCGGACCCGCCGTCGCGATCGTCGCGCCGCCCCGCGCGATCGTCGCGACCGAGTCTTGCGGGACCGCGAGCGTCGTCCCGACCTCGACGGTGTGCTCGCCGACGCCGAGCGCACCGGCCGGCTTGCCCGTGATCGTGACGACGATACCCGGCTTGACCGTGACCTCGACGGGCTTCGGCGCGACCGCGACCGCCGGCTTGCCGCCGAGCGTGATGCTCTTGCCCGCCTCGATCACGTTGTGCTCGAGGACGACGCGGCCGAGCGTGACGACGATCGTCGTGCCGCCCTCGGCGCTGCTGTCGACGCGCACCTTCGCACCCGGTTCGACGACCGCCTCGCCGAGCCCGACGCTCTCGTCGCCAGCCTCGATCTCGACGCTCCCGGTCTCGACGCGCACGTCGTCGCGCTGCTTCTTACCGTCGCGCGTGAAGTACACGATCGAGCTCGGCCGCACCTCGAGCTTGCCGCCCTTGCCGACGCGCAGCTTCGCGCGCGACTCGGCGCCGGTGCGCACGGCGCTGCCGATCACGAACGTGTCGCCCTTGCGCGCGGCGGTCCATTTGGCGTCGGCGCCCGGCATGCGCTCGACGGAGGCGGCCGCTTCCTCGAGCGTCGCGACGATGTTGTTCGGCGGGCTCTTGCAGGCGACGAGCACGAGCACGCAAATCGCGATCCTCACTTCGTTGCTCGCAGGTCGACGTTGAGGACGGTGACGCCGTCGAGCTTGACGCTGACGGTGCGCTTCTGCGGCGAGTGGCCCGGCGACTCGATCGTGATCTCGAACGAGCCCGCCGGCAGATCGATCGCGTATTGCCCGTCCGCGTCTGTCTGGATCGTCTTGCCATCTACGACGATCGTCGCGGCGAGCGGCTTGCCCGAGAACGAGAGCACCTGCCCGCGCAGCTGGCCCTGCCGCACCGAGCGCACGAGGACGATCTCGAGCGTGCCCGCCGTTCCCGGCGCGACGTTCACGACGCCCGTGAGCGTCTGATACTGCGGCGCGCTCGCTTCGACCACGAGCTCGCCGCCCGGATAGTCGAGCTCGATCTTGCCGTCGACGAGATCGAGCTTCTTGTCGAGCTGGTTCATGAAGATCGTCGCGTTCGGAATCGGCCGCTTGTCGGAGTCGACCACACTCACCGTCACCGTCGCGACCTTGACCGCGGGCGGGTCCGGCGTGACGACGATCGGCGTGCGATCCGGCTCGACGACGAGCGTCCGCGGCGGCTGCGTTTCGTAGCTGAGCCGCACGCCCGCGAGCGCGCGCCAGTCGGGCGTGCCGAAACCGTTCTGCAAGCCGACACCACCGGCGAGGAACACGCCGACATTCGGCGTCACGTCGCGCGTCGCACCGGCGAGCATCTCGATCGCGAGCTTGTTCGCCGCGGTGTCCTTGACCGGAGATGCGAACGACGTGGACCACCAGAGCTCGACGGCCGGCAGCGAGAAGCCCGCACCCACGCGCGCGAACAGTTCGTCGTCGTTGACCAGCCCCGCGACCTCGACGCGTGGCTTGAGTCGATACCCGAGATTCGCCGCGACGCGCAGGCGATCGCGAACGCCCGACACTGCGACTGCCGGTGCGAACGTCACACCGTCCTCGCGCAGGTATCCGCGCGCCGAGCCTGCGGGGACCGTGAGCGTCGGCACGAACGCGACGTCCAGAAAGCCGACCCGCGAGACGACCAGCTTCGCGACGAGCCGCGCATCGCCGAGTCCTGCTTGTGGAAGATCTTCCATCGTCGGGCTGTTGTCGCTGCCATGCTGATACCCGACGAGATCGAGACCCGCACCGATCTGCACGCGACCGAACAGCGCGATCGATCCGACGAGGCCGGTCGTCAGCCGCCGATCGACGAGCGCCTCGATCGGCTGCATGTCCTTGTCGTAGAGAACGAGCGGCTCGTGCGCGAATCCGACGAACACGCCCGCGCTCCAGCTCTTATGTAAGGGCACGCTCGCCGATTCGACATCGAGCACGCCGCTTCGATCGATCGAGAGTCGAAAGCGTTCGATCCCGAAGTCGTCGCTCGCGACCTGCGCGTGCACCGGCGCACCGAGCGCCACCAACACCAACGCCGCCACCCACCGCATCGGTTTATCGTATCATCACCGCGTGCTGTGCAACGGGCCGGGATGGGGCTGGCGTGTGTGCGTGTTGGTCGCGCTGGGAGGCACCGCATCGGCGAACGTGGTGAACCTCTCGAACGGGATCACCGGGCAAGGTCATCTCGACGTCGACGTCGACGATTTCGGCAGCTACGGACGCGAGGTCTCGCCGAACACCGACGACAACTTCTGGCCGCTCGGCGTGATCCGAGAAGAGAACCAGACGTTCATGGCGTCGTCGTTCTTGTTCATCTCCGCCCCGATCGCGGGCGCGGTCGCGCTCAGCACGCACAAGCTCATCATCGACAAGGTCGAGCTGATGGGCGATGGGATCAAAGGTCCGGCCACTTTGACCCGGACGGTCACGTCCGCGATCGCGCTGACCGGTGGTGTCGCTCATAGCGAGCTCAGGATCGCGGATGCGCCGTCGAACGTGCGCATCGACGTCAAGCTCGACCAGCGCATCATCACGACCAACGCGACCTCGAGTCGCCTCGCGCAGGACTACGAGATCCAGAACACCGGCACCGCCGCGGTGACGCTGGTGTTCCACACGTTCTGGGACATGGACCTCTACTTCACGGGCGCCCTGTTCGCGGACGACGTGATCGGTGCAGGACCTGGCCTCTGCTACGTGTACCAGCACGATCCGCAGCGTCCGCTGCAAGGCGGCTCGCTGATCGACGGAGGCTCGACGACGCCGATGTCCTCGTACTACGCCGGCAAGGAGGGCCACATGCCGAACGGCGGGCCCGCGTACGTCACGGCTGACTCGCCGACGCACCCGGAGTGGGACGCATTTGGCATGCCGATGCAGTGGCGCAACAACGTCGCATTTCTCGGGACGAACGTTGCCGGCTCTGCCGATACCAGCGCCGATGCGATGATCGGCATGGAGTGGCGGTTCACGCTCGCGCCGAACGAGACGCACACGATCCGGGTCCGCCGCGTCTACGGCACGAACGCGTTGCCGTGCAACGTCAGCGTGACTTGCGGCAACGGCACGGTCGAAGCCGGCGAGACGTGTGACGGCGAAGACAGCCCGACGTGCAACAAGGAAACGTGCACCGCACCGGCGTGCGGCGACGGCTACACGAACGCAGCGGCCGGCGAGGAGTGCGAGTCGGCGCGCGTCGACTCGATCGACTGCAACGGCACGACGTGCAAGACGAGCGTGTGCGGCGACGGCTACGCGAACGTGGCCGCGGGTGAAGCCTGCGACGACGGTGAAGACACGGCCGCGTGCAACCTCGAGAACTGTCAGCCCGCGATGTGCGGCGACGCCGTCGTCAACGTCGCGGCGAACGAGGACTGCGAGACCGGCGAGCTCTGCGACCTCGCGACCTGCACTTACTCTTTCTCGATCGGCGGCGGCTGCGGCGGTTGCGCCGGCGGCGGCGATGCGTCGTGGGCCGTGCTCATCGGCCTCGTGCTGCTACGTCCAAGAGGAACGCGTAGGCGCGCGCCTCCTCGCGGATCGAATCGTAGCGGCCGGTGACGCCGGTGTGGCCGGCGTTCATGTCGATCTCGAACACGAGCGGGGTGTCGCTCGCCGTCGCGCGTAGCTTCGCGACCCACTTCGCAGACTCGTGATACGGCACGAGCCCGTCGGAGAGGCCGGTGCGGACGTAGAACGCGGGGTAGCGCTGCGCGCGAACGTTGTCGTATGGCGAATACGCGAGCATGTAGTCGTAGTTTGCTTTCTCGCGCGGGTCGCCCCATTCGTCGTATTCGTTCGTGACGAGTGGCAGCGTCGCGTCGAGCATCGTCGTCACGACATCGACGAACGGCACCCACGCGATCATCC
>JALZOJ010000042.1:0-6427 GCA_030857175.1 Myxococcota bacterium
CGCTCGACACGCCCGCGCACGCACTCGACACGCCGGCGCCCGCGCTCGACACGCCCGCGCTCGCGCTCGACACGCCCGCGCCCGCGCTCGACACGCGCACCCTCGAGTTGTTCGACGAAGCGGGTGAGCCGCGCACCGCGCTCGACATCGCGGCCGACTCCGAGCTCGATGCGCCGCACTACTTGCGCGATCTCGCCGATGCCGTCGCGCTCGCCGACCAACATGCCGCCACCCTCGCGGCGACGCTCGCGGCGGACACCGATGCGCGAACGCGCCGTGATACCGCGCTCGCCGCACTCGCATCCGAGGAGTCCGAGGCGGAGACCGATCGCATCCTCGGCGAAGTCATCGGCTCGCACGACGGGAAGCTGTTCCGCAGCTTCGCCCAGTCGCTCACGCTCGACTCGCTGCTCGGTGTGGCGAACGCACACCTCGAGGAGCTCGCGCCGCGCTACCAGCTCGAGCGCGTGCCGCGCCACGACCTCGAGCTCCAGGTCATCGATCGCGATCTCGGCGCCGAAGTCCGCTCCGTCCAGTCCCTCTCCGGCGGTGAGTCCTTCCTCGTCTCACTCGCGCTCGCGCTCGGACTCTCGTCGATGTCTGCGCACGACGTGCGGGTCCGCACCCTCCTGATCGACGAAGGCTTCGGCACGCTCGACCCGTCCACGCTCGACAGCGCACTCTCCGTCCTCGATGCGCTCCAGGCAACAGGTCGTCAGGTCGGCGTGATCTCGCACGTGCCCGCGCTCGTCGAGCGAGTCGGTGCCCACGTCCGTGTGATCCAGCGCGGTGGTGGTCGCAGCGAAGTGATCGTCGCGTAGCTGCCGAACGACAACACGAGATCAACAAGTCTTGTCCGACGCGCGCGACTGGTGCGAATGGTCGGAAGGGGTCGCACCGGTTTCCAAACGTCGAAGTGTCACGTCGAACAGTTGGTGCGACCTGTAATCGAGAAAATACAGGTCGCACCCATAATCGAGAAAATACAGGTCGCACCCATAATCGAGAAAATACAGGTCGCACCCATGACAGCGCCTTTGCCGCGTTATTTCTGGCCGGCCTGTCGCGTAATTGGTGCGCCCCCGTAAATGGTGCGACCCGTTCCTTCTGGCCTTCTTTTTTGCACAAGGCCTTCTTCGCGAGCGTCGCGCTTTCCGAGCGTCGCGCTTTCGCCACGAGCGTGCCGTTCGTTCACGATCGTGGTCGCGCGCGTTTGCCGGCGCTCGCCAAGGTGTGACCGTTCGTGTTCGCTCATGTTCGCTCATGTTCGCTCATGTTCGGCGCGCTGCGCGCGGCCCGCGAGGTGCACATGGGCGCAGGGCGATGAACAACAAACACACAACAGCGACGATCATGCTTCTGCTGTCCTCGGCCGCGGTCGCGTATGCGGACACGGAGGAAGCGGAACCGACCACGACAGAGACCGACGGCGCGACGACGTCAGCGGCGGCAACCGCAACGACGGCGGAGGTGGCACCGCCGGCGCAGCCGGGACCGAAGACCGAGGTGCCGGCGCCCGTGGTCGAGAAGCGGTCAGAGCCTGCGAACTCGATCAACCTCAGTCCGCTCGGTGCGCTGGTTGGAAATTACGCGTTGACGTACGAGCGGCTGTTTGCCGGCCATCACGGGCTGATCGTCGAGGGGATCGCGACGCTGTCGAACGGCGACGACGGTGACTCGCGGCAGTTTGGTGGTGCAGTTGGCTATCGCTGGCACTGGCGAGGGCGGCAGAACAGCGGCTTTCTCGGCGTGATGTTCGCGCAGGGGTTTGGAACGGGCGAGGTGGTGACGAACGTGGGCGGCGCGGGCGAGATGAAGCACGAGATGACGGTGCGGAGCACGACGATCACGGCGAACGTCGGCAAGCGCTGGATGTTCGGCCCGGTGAACTTGACCGTGCGATTCGGGCTCGGTTGGGGAAATCACGTCGCGGAGGCGAAGGAGGACACACCGGAGGCGAAGGACGCCGAGGAGCTGATGAACGACATCCTCGCGTTCTTGCCGATCGGCATCGATGGCGAGCTCAGCCTTGGCTATACGTTCTGAGCCAGCTGTAGCGTCGAGAGCGGCTGTCGACGGTCACGCCGTCGAGGCACGGCGGCGAGGGTGGCGATGATGCGCATGCCATGCGCGTTACATGGGGCGCGTGGGCAAATGGGCCGATCCTTCCGGTCTGTGCCGCTTGGCCATGCACCGTTCTTCGCGCATCGTGTGTCGTGCGTTGGCTCGCTGTTGTTGTCGTTGTCGCGGGGTGCAGCACGTCGCTGATCTCGACGCGCCGGGTCGCGACGTTCGGATATCGGCGCGCGCCGTCGATCGGTCTCGTGACGACGGGGCCACAGGACCTCGCCGACGCATGGCGCGCCGGCGTGCATCGCGCGATGTCGAGCAGCGACCTAACGCCCGCACCCGATGTCGAGCTCTGCGAAGCGGCGCGCGCGAAGTCCATCGACGCGGTGATGATCGCCGCCGTCGAGCCGAAGTCGGAGCCGCACATGGATTGTGTTCGCAACGCGTGCGACGAACCGGCGGATACGGTCGGGCGACGTACGCGATGGTCAAGCTGCGCGTCCTGGAGAGCGCGACGTGCCATCAGCGGACGGAATCTTGGGCGGAGATCGCCCCGATCCGAATCGCGAGCGAATCGCCCCAACGCGACGAGGAGCAGTCGCGCCGCGCCGTGGTGTTTCAGGTACCCGCGGATGCCGAGCGCGAGACCCGCGCGATGTTCGTCCTCGGACCGCAAGTGATGCGGCAGGAAGGCAACCAGATCGAGATCGAGCACGATGCGCGGTTCGAGAACGGCGATGTCTACTACGTGCGCGGCAAGCGGGACGCGAAGGTGGAGGACCAGCGCGTCGTCGTCGAGCGTGCAGCACGCGGCCGCACGACTTTGGTTTCGGATCACGTGCTGCCGCTGCTCGCGGTTGGCGACGAGCTGCACGCGAAGACGATCGATCATCGGCTCACGCTGTTTCCGGCGATCACCGCCGGTCGCATCGAGGGCAATCACGGGATCGGCGGTGTCGGCATCACGGCGCGCTGGTCGTCGAACCAGCTGCCCCTCGTTGCGGAAGCGGCGCTGAACGGCGAGCTGATTCCAGCATTTCAGAGCGAACGCGTGACCGGCGGCCTCGGTGCGGGTCTGCGCTGGCCGCTCGGTCCCGTGAATCCGATCGTGATCGCGGAGGCCGGGCTCTCGCACGCGACGCAGGACCACGCCGAGTCGGATGGCGGATACGTCGGGCTCGGTGCGGGCATCGAGCTGTGGCTCGGCAAGCTCTGCTTGTTCGGCGACATCCGTCAGCGCTGGCAGGTCGCGCAGGACTGGGAGGACTCGGGCGGCGATCCGGTGACCGTGGCGCATCCGACGACGGACTACGCGATGACCGTCGTGCAAGTCGGCGTCGCCTGGCGCACGAAGTAGCGCGCGGCGATGGCGACCGTCGCGCGACGCGATACCGTCGTGCGATGCCGCCCCGCATGACGATCGCCGACCTCGAAGCGCTCATGGATCGCCACTTCCCCGACTGGCGAAACTTTTCGACGATCGAGGCGCTCGGCGACCGCGAGCTCACGCTGCGCATGCCGTTCAAGACGCAGCTCCTCCGCGCGGGCGGAACCATCTCCGGACCGGCGCTGATGGCGCTCGCCGATACCGCCGCGTACTTCATGACGCTCGCGCTCGCCGGCCCGGTTCCGCACGCCGCGACGGCGAACCTCGACATTCACTTTCTCGCGCGGCCGAAGCCCGGCGACGTCATCGCGGTCGCGCGCATGTTGCGACTCGGGCGGCGACTCGCGGTGTCGACGGTGGAGCTTCGCAGCGAGGGCAGCGAGGACATCGTCGCGCACGCGACGGTGACCTACGCCTTGCCAAGCGCGTAGCTGCGACAGTTGCGACGCGGCCGCGCCTCATTGCACGCGCGTGTCATTGCGTGCCGGCGCGCACACGTTCCGGATCTCACAGGATCTGATGCGGATCACGTGCGGGTTGTTAGACGCTTGCGAGCACACATTCGTCGCCGAGGGCGATCACCACACCACGCACCCATCGGCGACGAAAAGTTGAGGGGGTGGTCGTGAACCGTCCGAGCGTTACGAACGTAAGCCCCGCGGCACGAACGTTGCGATGCCTCTGTTCGTGCGCGACGTGCTTACGGCGGACCTGGCTCGCGAGTTGATGCGTGAGGTCGAGCGCGACGAGCTGCGTCGACTCGAGACGGAACGGCCGCCGCGCATCCGACCCCGGCCTGCGACGGATCCGGGACGGCGTTAACGCTGCCTTCACGCCCGCAGCTGCACTCCAAATGCAGCGGTGGGAAGCAACTACGTGCGACCGACGGCGTGCGGCCACTTGTCCGCGAGCGCCGCGAGAGGCTCGCCCGTGAGGCGCTGCACGGTCCACTCGTTCTGCGGATTCGCGCCGAGCTCCGCGTAGAACTTGAGTGCGGGCGCATTCCAGTCGAGCACCGACCACTCGAAGCGACCGTAGTGACGCTGCACCGCGATGCGCGCGAGCGCGGACATCAGCGCGGCACCGACGCCCTTGCTGCGCGATGCCGGCTGCACGAACAAGTCCTCTAGATAGAGGCCGGGCTTGCCGAGGAATGTCGAATACGACTGGAAGAACAGCGCGAACCCGACGGCCTCACCGGCGACCTCTGCAAGCAGGACCTCGGCGGCGGGCTTGACGCCGAACAGCGTCGCGCGCAGTTGCGCCTCGTCCGCGACAACCTCGTGTGCGAGCCGCTCGTATTCGGCGAGCTCGCGAATGAAGCCGAGGATCGCGGCGCAGTCCTTCGTTATCGCGTAGCGAATGACGAGATCGGCGGGGAAGGTCACAACCTGAGCCTATCCACAACCGCCGTGAAGTCAGCGGGCAGCGGCGACGAAAGTGACACGCGCTCGCCGGTGACGGGATGCACGAAGCCGAGCGTGTGGGCGTGCAGCATGAGACGCGCCGACGTGAGCATGCCGGTCGTGTAGTCGCGGATGTAGACCGTCTCGCCGACGAGCGGGTGGCCCGACTCCGAGAAGTGGATGCGGATCTGATGCGTCTTGCCGGTCTCGAGACGGACCGCGCAGAGCGTCGCGCCGCGCAGCGCCTCGCGCGCCTCGACGTGGGTGACCGCGCGCTTGCCTTGCTCGAGGCGCGTCGTCGAGCCGCGAATGCCGTCGCCGCGATCGGCCACGAGGTGCGATTCGATGCGGCGCGTGCTGACGACGCCGTGCGCGACGCAGATGTACTGGCGCTCCATCGTGTGCGCGCGGAGCTGCGCGGCGAGCCCGACCTCGGCCTTCTTGGTCTTCGCGAACATGAGGAGGCCGGAGGTCGCGCGGTCGATGCGATGCACCACGTGCAGTGGCACGCTGGTCGCGTCCTTGCCCATGCGCCGCCATGCGCCGCGGATCAGGTCCATCGCGGTGCCGAGCTCGCGCTCCTCGTACGGCACGCTGTTGACGCCTTGCGGCTTGTCGATCACGACGACGTGCGTGTCGTCGTAGACGAGCTCGCCCTCGCGCGTCGGGTCACGCGGCTTCGGCGCGTTCGTTCGCAGCTCGACCTGCTGGCCGGTTGTCAAGCGATGATCGATCTGCGTGATACACGCACCGTCGACGAAGATCTTGCCGCCGGTTACCTGGCGCTTGGTCACCGACCAAGCCGCCCCGGTCTGCAACTTCACGAATGCCGCGAGCGTCTGCCCGGCAGCTTCGACGGTCCACACCATGCGCTATCCTTAGCCTACGTGCGGCTCGTTCGTGGCACCGATACCTGGGAAATCTGGCTCGAGGGGACGATGGTCCGACTCGACGGAGCCCTGCGCCGGTTCCAGAACGTGCGGCAGGCGCGGACCGCATACGACGCCGCGATCGCCGAGAAGCGCGACGACGGGTTCACCGACGCGCCCGACGTGATCGACGATCTCGACGCGCGGCTCGTGTACGCCGACGAGCTCCAGCTCAAGGGCGATCCACTCGGCGAGCTGATCGCCGTGCAGCACGCGCTCGCGCACCAGCGCGCAAAGATCCTGCCGACCCAGCAGCGCCGGCTCGAGCGCCGCGTGCACGCGCTGCTCGAGGACCACCACGACGCGCTGTTCGGCCCGCTCGCACCGTATGCGCGGCGGCCATCGCGCAGCACGCCGGCGCGGCCCGCGCTCGAGATCACGTGGCGGTCGGGCTTCGCCGACGAGATCCGCATCCAGCGCGTGCCGAAGATCGCGCTCCACGATCTCTACGCGCAGCTGCGCAAGCTGCCGATGATGCGGTTCACGACGAAGCTCGTCGTCGGGAGCCCGACGCTTCCGAGCCCGTACCTCGAGCAAGGCTCGTATCGCCAGCTGCTCAACACGATCGCGAACGACGGCGCGCCCGCGCACCTGCGCACGCTCGTGCTCGGTGACATCCCGCTCTCGCAGCGCGT
>JALZOJ010000042.1:6527-72371 GCA_030857175.1 Myxococcota bacterium
CGACGCTTCCGAGCCCGTACCTCGAGCAAGGCTCGTATCGCCAGCTGCTCAACACGATCGCGAACGACGGCGCGCCCGCGCACCTGCGCACGCTCGTGCTCGGTGACATCCCGCTCTCGCAGCGCGTGTCGCTCGACATCGGCGATCTGCGGCCTGTCGTCGAGCGCTGTGTCGCGCTCGAGGAGCTCGAGCTCAAGCGCGGCATGGGCATCCTCGGTCCGCTCACGTCGGAGGTGCTTCGCAAGCTCGTGTTCGACAACATCGCCGAGCCGCTGCGCGACCTCACACGCTCGACGCTGCCGGCGCTCAGGGACCTCGCGGTCTTGAATGGCTACGGCACCGTGCTCCTCGGCTTGCTCGTGAAGGCGCCGATGCTCGATCAGCTCCAATCGCTGACGCTGCGCCGCTGTCACTTGCAAGATCCGGATCTCGAGCTGATCCGCGCCGACAGCGCGCGCTTCCAGCACCTCGTGCGGCTCGACCTGCGCGACAACATGTTCTCGCGCGATGCGGTGCGGCGCGCGCGCGCGAAGCTGCCGCGCCTCAAGGCGTAGGGGCCAGACGGTCGATACGTCTTCGACAACGTGTTCCGGACGTGTCCCGCACGCGGACCAACTCGGAGATTTGGTCGCAGAGACGCTGAGACGCGGAGCAGAGTTTTTTCTTCGGCGCGAAGCGCCATGAATGCTTCTCTGTGCCTCTGCGACCCAAAATCTGGGATACGCGATGGCCGTGCGGCATGGCCCTGCGCTTGGTCAGCCGGGCATGCCGACCTAGTAGTCTTCGTCGTCGCGAGGCGGCGCGAACTCTGACCTCTTCTTGCCGGTCCAGCTCGCGGCGATCGCGATGATGTCGTCGGGAACGACCGTATCGCGCAGCATGAGGCTCGCGGTCTGCATCCCGCGCAGCTGCGCCTCGAGCTCCTCGATGCGCCGGCTGATCTCCGGAATCGCGCGATATGCGATCTCGCCCGCGCGGTTCAGCTGACCGCTTCGGCGCGCGTGCTCTTCCTCGGTGCGCAGCGTCTCCTCGGTGTGGATCAGCTCGCGAATGTTCGCGACCATCTGCTTCTGCTGATCCCAACGCCCGCGGAGCGCCGATGTCTCCGTGCGCGCCGTGGTGAGCTCCGTCGAGAGCCACTCGCGGCGAAGCTTCGCGACGCTGCCCTCCTCGGTCTGCAGCGCGCGGTACTCGATCTCGAGCTTGACCAGGGACGCCTCGGCGTTCGCGACGTCGGTCGGCACACTCTCGGCCTCGAGCTTGAGCTGACTCGCGGCCTCGTCGACGAGGTCGATCGCCTTGTCGGGGAGGTAGCGATCCTTGATGTGCTTCGCCGAGATCTCGACCGCGGCCACGACCGCCGCGTCGGAGATGCGGATGCGATGGTGCGCTTCGTAGCGATCCTTGATGCCGCGGATGATGTTGACCGCATCGTCGATCGACGGCTCGTCGATGCGCACCGGCTGAAAGCGGCGGAGCAGCGCCTTGTCCTTCGAGAGGTACTTCTCGTATTCGTCCGTCGTCGTCGCGCCGATACACGTGAACTCGCGGCGCGCGAGCACGGGCTTCAGCATGTCGCCGGCATCGAGCGCGCCTTCGCGCGAGCCCGCGCCGACGATCGTGTGCAGCTCGTCGATGAACAGGATCACCTCGGGTGTCGCGAGCACGCCCGCGACCACACCTTTCAGGCGCTCCTCGAAGTCACCTCGGTAACGCGTACCCGCGAGGAGCTGCCCGAGATCGAGTGCGAGAATCCGGCGCGGCTTCATGCTGTCGGGCACGTCGCCGAGTGCGATCCTCATCGCGATTCCCTCGACGATCGCGGTCTTACCGACGCCCGGCAGGCCGACGAGCACCGGGTTGTTCTTCGAGCGGCGGCCGAGGATTTGTAACGTTCTGCGAATTTCCGCGTCGCGGCCGATCACCGGATCGAGCTTTCCTCGACGGGCGCTGTCGACGAGGTCCGTCGTGTATTGCCGCAGAGCTTCCGCTGTCATCGGTGTTATAGACAGGCTCTCATGGATCGCACCCTGTTCACCGAAGAGCACAACGCGTTTCGCAAAGCGTTCCGATCGTTCGTCGATCGCGAAATCACGCCGCACCAGCAACGCTGGCGCGATCAAGGGCAGGTCGATCGCGAGGTCTGGCGCAAGGCCGGCGCGCAGGGCTTCCTCTGCACCTGGATGGACGACAAGTACGGCGGGCCCGGCGGCGACTTCCTGTACGCGATGATCGTCATGGAAGAGCTCGCGAACGCCTACGAGTCAGGCCTCGCGATGGCGCTGCACTCCGACATCATCGTTCCGTACATCTATACGTTCGGCACCGAGGAGCAGAAGCAGAAGTGGCTGCCCGGCTGCGCGTCGGGCGAGATCGTGACGGCGCTCGGCATGACCGAGCCCGGCACCGGCTCGGATGTCGCGGGCATCTCGACGACCGCGGTGAAGGACGGTGACGACTACGTCATCAACGGCGCGAAGACGTTCATCTCGAACGGTCAGCTGTGCGACCTCTGCGTCGTCGCCGCAAAGACGGACGCCGATCCGAAGAACGCGCACCGCGGGATCTCGATGTTCGTCGTCGAGGCGAACCGCAAGGGCTTCACGAAGGGCAAGCGCCTCCACAAGATGGGCATGGCGTCGCAAGACACGTCCGAGCTGTTCTTCGAGGACTGCAGAATTCCCGCATCGAATCGGATCGGCGAGGAAGGCGCGGGCTTCATGATGATGATGCAGAAGCTCCAGCAAGAGCGGCTGTGCGTCGCGATCGGCGCGGTGACCGGCGCGGAGCGAGTGCTCGAAGACACCATCGCGTACACCAAGGAGCGCAAGGCGTTCGGCAAGCCGATCAGCAAGTTCCAGAACACGCAGTTCAAGCTCGTCGAGTGCCTCGCCAAGGTCCAAGTCGGCCGCGCGTACGTCGACAAGGTCGTGCAGGAGCACGTGGCCGGGAAGTACCTCGTCACCGAGTGCTCGATCGCGAAGTTCTGGACGACCGACATGGCGCAAGAAGTGATCGACGACTGCCTGCAGTTCTTCGGCGGCTACGGCTACATGCTCGAGTACCCGGTCACGCGCGCGTTCATGGACGCTCGCGTGCAGCGCATCTACGCCGGCACGAACGAGATCATGAAGGTCATCGTCGCGAAGCAGATGGGGCTCTAGCGAGCCACTGATCGATCTCGACGAGCACGGCCTTCTTTTCGACCGGATCGGCCGTCTTGTCGTACAGCGCGCGCGCTTCCTTCGCGAGCGCGACGGCGCGCACGCGGTCGCCGCCGAGCTTCGCGAGCGCGCGCGCCATCGTCCACCGCGTGCCGGCCGCCTGGAAGTCGTCGTCGGTCGGGAGCCCCGCGCGGATCGCGAGCGCGCGCTCGAGGTTCGAGAGCGCTTGCTTGTCGCCGAGCGTGAGCTGACAGTCCGCGAGCGTGGTCAGCGTGTCGGCCACGGCCGCGTTCTCCTTGCCATACGCGGCCTCGTATGCAGCGACCGCGCGGCGCTGATAGGCGACCGCGTGCTTGCAGTCGTCGCGCGCGCTGAGCACGAAGCCGAGGCCGTCGAGCGCCAGCGCGGTCTCAGGGTGGTTCTCGCCAAACGTCTTGGTCGCGATCGCGAGCGAGCGAAGGTAGTGCTCGTGTGCAGCGTCGTAGTCCTCCAGCTGGAGCTCGACCGAGCCGAGCGAATACAGCACTTGCCCCACGCGCGGACTGTCCTCACCGAACGCGGCCGACGCCGCCTCGAGCGCGCGCTCGAGCGTACGGCGCGACTCCGCATAGCGACCGAGGATGCGCTCCATGTCGCCGAGGTTGCCCAGCGCCGAGACGAGCTCGGGGTGCTTCAGCGTCTCGAACGCCTTGATGGCACGCTCGTAGTTCTTGCGCGCAACCTCGTGTTTGCCTTCGCGCGCGTCGATCATGCCGAGGTTGTTGAGTGCCATCGCGTGCGCGACGTGCTTCTCACCGACGGTGTTCTCGAGGATCGCGAGGCCGCGCTCGAAGTCGGCTCGCGCCGCGCGGTTGTCTCGCAGCTCGAATGCAACGAGCGCGCCGGCGCTCAACGTGAACGCGAGCTGCGGGTGATTCGGACCGAGCTCGCGCTCGTAGGCAAGGGCGGCGCGTGCACACAGCTCCTGCGCCTTCTTCATCTGGGCGAGCCGCTGTTCGACGTGACACTGGCCCGCGTCGATCGCCGCGCGATCGACCGGATCCGTCGTCTCGCTGCGCGCTTGCTCGAGTGCCGCGCGTGCTTCGGGGAACCTGCCGCTCATCGTCAGCACGATCGCCTGCGAATGATGCAGCTGCGCGCGCAGCTTCTGCGACGACTCGTCCCGCGCGAGCGCGGCCTCCGCCGGCTTGATCAGCTGCAGTGCACCGGCGATGTCGCCCTTCGTGTTCGCGGTGAACGAGACGAGATACGTCCAGACCTCGGCGGTGGCGCGGTCGTCCTTCGCCGCGGCCGTGGCGACGAGCGCGTCGTAGAGCCGCTTCTCGGTCTCTGCGTGGTCGGTGCTGTACATCCCGAGCCGCCCGAGCGCGACAGCAGCCCGTGCCGAGAGCGGCGGAAAGTCCAGCGGCTTCGCGCGCTCGACGATGCTGCGCGCCTGCGTGGTCGCAGCCTCGGTCTGCGTGACGAGCGAGAGCGATGCGCGGAGCGTGGCCAGCTCGTGTTCGAGCGCGGTGATCTGCGCGGCGCGCGCCGGATCGGACGGCAGCGGCATCTCCGCCTGCACGCCCGCGGCGGAGCACGAATCGACGCGCGCGAGCTCTTCGCGCGCGACCTGCGTCGCCTTGTCGACCATCGCAGGTGTGGGCTTGTCGCCGAGCACGCGTACCACCTCGGCGAGCTCGGAGCGACGGCGATCGAGGCAGCGAATGCGCGCGTCGAGGAGCGCCTCGGATTGATCGCCACGCACGCGCGTCGCGACGCATGCCTCACGGCGCGCGTCGAGCCACTGCTCGCTGTGGCGATCGAACGTGGCCTTCACGCGCTGGGCGGTGTCGGCTGCGTGGTTTCGCCCGGTCGCCGCGAACGCGCTCGCGATCGCCTGCGCATGTCTGGAGCTCCACGCGCTCTCGATCAGCGAGCGGGGCATCTCGCACGGATCGCGCTCGGGCTTCATCGCGTATGCACCGCCGCCAACCGCGACCAACGCAACTGCACCGAGCGCGACGTAGACCGGGCGCGCTCCTCGGCGCGCGCGCTCGAGCTCGTCGAGCAGAGCGTCGAGTGTCGCGAACCGCGCCTCGGGCTCCGTCGCGAGCCCACGCGTGATCGCGCGCCGCACACGTCCCGGCACGCTGGTGGGGATCTCCAGCTTTCCGGCTTCGATCGCGGCGCGAACCTCGTCACGCGTGGTGCCGCCGAACGGAGGCGCACCGAACAGCGCCTCGTACAGCGTCGAGCAAAACGACCACTGGTCCGAGCGCGCGGTCGCGCGTTCGCCGCGCCAGACCTCCGGCGCGATGTACGCGGGCGTTCCGGCGAACCCACTGCCTTCGCCGAGCCGGCCCTCGCCGGGCACGTTCGACGCGAGGCCGAAGTCGGTGACGCGCACGCGGTCTTGCGGACCGCACAGGACGTTGTCGGGCTTGAAGTCGCGATGGACGAGGCCGGCGCGATGCGCTGCCGCGAGTCCGCGACCGGCGTGAATGCACGTGCGCAAGATCGCGCGCCAACCGTGTCGCTCGTACGCGAGCCAGCGCCGGAGCGTCGTGCCCTCGACGAGCTCCATCGCAAAGTAGATGCGGCCCGCGTGCTCGCCGACGTCGTAGACCGTGACGACGTTCGGATGGTCGAGCTTCGCCATCGCGCGCGCTTCGTCGCGGAGGAGGTGCGCCGAGAGCTCGGGCCGCAGCACCTTGATCGCGACGTTGCGGCCGAGCTCCGGATCGACCGCGATCGAGACGATGCCCATGCCGCCGCGCGCGTGCTCGGCGGAGAGCACGTAGCGGCCGATCCTGTCGCCGGGCACGAGCTCGTCGTCGTCCTTCGCTGCGCGTGCGCCTGGTACCGAGTGCGTGATCGCCATCGCGGACAGATCCTGGCGACACGTCGCGCAGCTGCTGAGGTGCGAATCGATGAGCGTGACCTCGTCGACGGTCAGGGCCCCGTCGACGTATGCCGCCATCGTGTTGTCATCGAGGCACTCCTGCACGAGCGCCGGCAGGATAGCATCGCGTCTGGATGAACCACGGCGTCATCGACATCGGCACGAACACGCTGCTGCTCCTCATCATCAGCCCCGAGGGCGGCACGCTGGAAGATCTTTGCCGCTTTGGCCGCCTTGGCGAGAAGCTCGATGCGACCGGCAAGCTCGACGCCGCCGCGATCGAGCGCAGCCTCGAGATCTGTCGCGAGTATCGCCACGAGCTCGACCGCCATGGCGTCGACGTGCCGACCGTGATCGCGACGCAGGCGCTGCGTGAAGCGACGAATGCGGACGCGTTCATCGCACCGGCGCAGGAGATCCTGCGCGCGACGGTCGAGGTGATCGCGGGCTTGCGCGAGGCAGAGCTCGCCGCCGGCGCAGTCGCGCAAACGTTTCCCGAATTGACGGGCCGGCCATACGTCGTCGTCGATGTCGGCGGCGGCTCGACGGAGATCATCGTCACCGACGGCAAGCGCGTGAGCTTCGCGACCAGCGTCCCGCTCGGTGCGGTCCGGCTCTCGGAGCGACATCTGAAACATGACCCGCCGCTCGCCGAGGAGATCGACGCACTCGTCGACGACATCGATCGCCAGCTCGCGCCGCTGCCGCTGCCGACAGGCGTCTGCGTCGTCGGGACCGCGGGGACCGCGACGACGATCGCGGCCGTGGACCTCTGCCTCGCGAAGTACGACGCCGCGCGTGTCACCGGGCTGCGGCTCGATCCGAAGGTCGTCGAGCGCCAGCTCGAGAAGCTGCTGAAGATGACGGTGGCGCAGCGGCGCACGCTGCGTGGCATGGAGCCCGAGCGAGCCGACGTCATCGCAGGCGGCGTCGCGATCTACGCGAGACTCTTGCAGCAGGTCGGCGCGACGAAGTTCATCACCTGCGATCGCGGCATTCGCTGGGGGCTCGCCTACGAGATGTCAACCGGCGGGTAGAGGCGCGCGTCTTTGCATCCATGAAGCGCTGGTCGCCCGTCGTCGCATTTTCCCTGCTCGCACTCGCCTCGAAGGCGCACGCCGAACCTCGCAAGGTCGACGCGTTCAGCTCGATCGAGCTCGCGGGCCTGATGGCCGTCGAGGTCAGGATCGCGAACGCTCACGCGACGTCGGTCGACGTGCAAGGCGAGCCGCAGCTCGCGAAGCTCGTGTCCACAACCGTGAAGAACGGCACGCTCGTCATCGACACGCCGAAGGACTTCGGGAAGCGCCTGAAGGGTCAGGACAACAAGCTCAAGGTCGTGATCACGATGCCGGCGCTGAAGTCGGTCGCGATCAACGGCACCGGTGCGATGCAGGTCGAGGGCCTCGCGCAGAAGTCGTTCGATGCGAGCATCGCCGGGACGGGCGCACTGAAGCTCGTGGGCAAGGCCGACACGTTCAGGCTGTCGATTCCGGGCACCGCCGAAGTCAAGGCCAAGGCCTTCGTCGCGAGCGACGTGCAGCTGTCGATTGCCGGCACCGCCGAGGCGTCGGTGCACGCGACGAAGTCGTTCGAGGCGAACGTGATGGGCACCGCCAGCCTTTCTATATACGGCAAGCCGGCATCGGTGAAGAAGAACATCGTCGGCACCGCGATGATCGACGTGCAGTAGCTACGCGGCGTAGTGATAGAGCATGAAGTAGACGATCACGCCGGTCACCGAAACGTACATCCAGATCGGCCAGCCCCACTTCACGACGCGCATGTGGCGGTCGTATTGCCCTCGGAACGCGAACAGCAGCGCGCGGATCACGAGCGGCACGAGCACGACCGCGAGCACCATGTGCGAGAACAGCACGGTGAGATAGAAGATCTTGTCGAGGCCGTCGCCGGGGTACTTGTGCGAGCCCGTGGTCGCGAAGCGAATGAGATACGAGATCAGGAACACCGTCGAGGTCGCGAACGCCGCGACCATCAGCTTGCGGTGACGATCGATCTCGCGACGCGCGATCGCGATGCGGCCGAGGACCAAGAGGATCGCGCAGGTGCCGTTGAGCGCGGCGTTGAGTGCGGGATGCAGCTCGATGCTCATGCGCGTCCGTCGAGGACCATCACCGCGAACAGCAGCGGGAGGTAGACGATCGACGCGAGGAACACGTTTCGCGCCCACTTCGTGGATCCGTCACCGGTCAGGCCCTGCGCGAGCACGAGCGCACCGAGCACCGCGGCGGTCGCGAGATACGGGATGCCGGTCACGCCGAGGAGCACCGGCGCGAAGCTGACGGCGACTTGCACGACGAGATAGATCGCGATCTCGCGGCGCGCGGCCGCGACACCTCGCGAGGAGGGGAGGGTCTTGAGGCCGGCGTTTTCGTAGTCGCGCTGGCGATACATCGCGATCGCGTGAAAGTGCGGCACCTGCCAGAAGAACAGCACGCCGAACACCGCGAGCCCGGCGAGATCGATCTTGCCCGTCGCCGCGGTCCAGCCCATGAGCGCGGGCATCGCGCCCGGCACGCCACCGACCCAGACGGCCCAGTGCGAGCGTTGCTTCATCGGGGTGTAGACGCCGACGTAGAGCACGAGTGCGAGCAGACCGAGCGCGGCGGTCAGCAAATTGACCATCGCGAGCGCGGGGATCGCGGCGACGCCGAGCACGGCACCGAACACGAGCGCGGTCTGCGCCTCGAGGCGGCCCTGCGGCAGCGGCCGGTTCTTCGTGCGCGTCATCAAGCAATCGATGTCGCGCTCGAGCCACATGTTGAGCGTGTTCGCGGCGCCGACGATGAGGCCCGTGCCCGCGAGCAGCCACAGCGCCGTGTTCACCGACGCGGTTCCCGGTGCGAGGCTGAGCGCGCCCGCGGCCGTGAGCAGCGCCATCACCATGATGCGCGGCTTCACGAGCGCGATCACGTCGACGGTCTTCGCAGCGATCGCGGTCATACAGCCTCGCCGATCTGCGACGTGTGGATGCTCGTCGTCGTGCGCGTGCGCGTCATGCACCACGCGGACAGCCACAGCGCCCACAGGCTCGCGGCGCCGGCGAAGTGCGCGACCGCGAGCGGCACGGCGCGCATCGACATTACCGTGTAGATGCCGAGGACGATCTGCAGAAGGACGAGCGCCGGCGCGAACACCGCCAGGAGGCGCAGGTTGGGCCAGTTCTTCGCGCGCCGCCAGACTTGCACGGCAGCGGTCGTGGTCACGATCGCGACCACGACGCCGAACGCGCGGTGGATCATGTGGAGCTGCTGCACGCCCGTGTCGGGCCACCAGTCGCCAGCCAGCGTGCAGCTCGGCACGCCGAGGCACACCATCGCGGCGCCGAGGTGACGCACGAGCGCGCCGAGCAGGAGCTGGATCATGATGGCGCCGAGCGCGACCTTGATCCACGTGCGCGCGGACCCGAGCTCGGCGACGCGACGCTCGTGTTGATCGAGCGTGAGCACCGTCGGTGCGGGCCGCATGCGGAACGAGGTCCAGACCAGCGCGCCGAAGTAGCTCATCGCGAGCATGAGGTGCGCCGTCGAGACGTACCAGGGCAGCTTGTACTGGACCGTGATCGCGCCGAGGAGACCTTGGAGGATCACCGCGCCGAGCAGCAGCGCGCCGAGCCAACGGTGGCCGCGACGAATCAGAAGAATCGTGAGCGCGATCTGCAAGAGGCCGACGGTCATCGCGGCGAGCCGGTGACCGTGCTCGTAGAACACGCCGCCGACCATCTTCGGGAACAGCTCGCCGTGGCAGACGAACGTGGGTTCCGGGCACGCCAGGCTCGAGCCCGTCGGATTGACGGTGCCGCCGATAACGAGCAGCAAGAAGGTCGCGCCCGCGACTACGTTTGCGAAGCGATGCTCCATGAAAAAGCGCCGAAGCGTGGGTACCACATTCGAAGCGGCGGACGCGCCGATCGCTTCGCGATGCGACAACACACCGCCGGCCACGTGGAGCCCAGGCATTTCAGCCGCTTACGCCTTCCTCGTATGTTGCCTGGCGGTGCGCGCTCGGCGTAGAGTTGTCAGCGGCGGCGAATGGCCAGTTCTTGGGTCGAAACCACGTCGGTGGGAACGCTGCGGTCCGACGACCTCGCGAAGGAGAACCTCGTCTTTCGCTACAACCGGTACGTCTACAAGACGAACGGTCAGCATCTCTCGAACGGCGGCATGGGCACCGTCTACGAGCTCGACCGCCGCGACGACGAGACCGGCGCCGAGGAGCGCGTCGTCGGCAAGGTGTTTCACTCGAACTACCTCTACCAGCTGCGCACCGACGAGGTGACGCGCCGCGATCATCACAACAACCTCGCCGCGATGGCGCGCATCGCGGCGATCGAGCACCCGAACATTCTGCCGACGTACGTCTCGGCGCCGATCGCGGACAACTACTTGTTCGTCACGCCGCGCATGGGCGTCACGCTGCTCGAAGCGATCGCGAAGCACAACCTGACGCCCCGCGCGCGCGTGAAGCTGCTCGTGCAGGCGCTCGAGGGACTGCAGACGCTGCATGCCGCACGGCTCGTGCATCGCGACTTCACGCTGCGCAACATCCTCGTCGACGACGGCGCGAACGTCGCCTACGTGTTCGACTTCGATCTCGCGATGTCGCTCGATGACATCGGCTCGCAGACCTATCGCACGTACTACAAGGGCCGCATCTTCGGGTCACCCGGCTGGTCGGTCGCGCCCGAGACGATCGATCAGGCGCTGATGGATTCGAACATCGGCACGTCGCTCGACATCTACGCGATCGGCGGCGCGCTGCACGGCATGTTCACCGATCAGCTGCTCTACGGTCAGAGCGACGATATGTGGGCGCTGCTGATCCGGATCGCCGAAGGCGTCGTGATCGGCGGCAAGAGCAAGGTGTACTACCCGGACGGCTTCCCGTCGCTGTTGAAACCCGTCATCGAGGGCTGCCTCGAGCGCGATCCGGCGCAGCGCTTTCCGTCGGTGACCGCGGTCATCCAGGAGCTCCGCAACTTGCTCCGCGAACTGCCCGACGAGCGGCAGCGCGACTCGAAGAAGAAGACGATCATCCCGGCGTCGACCGCGATCGACAAGACCGAGCCGGTGCCGTCGATCGACCCGAGCATCACGCAGGAAGTCGTGCTCTCGGCCGAGCGCGCCGTGAACGAGTGGGGCTACAACGTCGAGCGCGGGCTCGGTCGTGTGCGTGGTCACGCGGTGTTTCTCGCGGCGCCGCGCGCGGACATGGTCGCGGCCGGCACGTTCCCCGACGCGAACATCTTTCCGAAGCTCGTGACGGTGATCGACCTGACGAAGGTCAAGGATCCGCGCAAGCTCGTCGAGGATTGGCAGCAGTACTTCTGGCCGATCTTGAAGCGCGTGCGGCAAGGCCTGCTCACCTCGCTGCACAAGGTCATCTACGACGCGAACACCTCGACGCTGCTGCTGTTCACCGAGTACATCGACGAGCCGCGGTTCGGCGACCGGATCGCGGAGCTCGATCTGCACATCGACGGCGCGCTCGCGCTCGGTTTCCTCGTGTGCAAGCAAGTCGCCGCGCTGCACGAGCACGGGATGGCGCACCACAACATCACGCCGAACGCGCTGCTGTTCAAAGGCGCCGCGGCGACACGCATGGTGATGCCCGCGATGATCGGCCTCGTCGAGCCATCGATGGAACCGCCGGCGATGGCGGAAGACTGCCGCGCGCTCGCGGGCATGATCCTGCAGTGGCTGCGCCCCAATCGCGTCGCCTCGCTGCACATCCGCATCAAGCCGATGTTCGAGGCGCTGCGCAGCAAGCTGAGCACCTGGGCATTCGATCAGAGCCAGGCGACGCCGGGCATCGACGAGCTCAATCGGCTGCTCAGCGATGCGCTCGCGCTCGTCGACTTCAACTTCTCGGTGCTGCGCGACTCCGGTGGTGACCTCCAGGAATACACGCTGTTGCTCATCAGCCTGCGCCTGTACCACCTGCTTTGGCCAAGCACGCCGGTGTCGGCGAGGTCCTCGTCGTCACAATTAAAGCGCGCACCCTGACGCTGCCTGTATCATGGGGCTGTGCGTTTCCTCGCGCTGGTCGCGATCGTAGGCTGCAACTTCTCGACGAAGCTTTCGACGCCGGGCGACGGCGACTCCGCGGTCGATGCGATGCCGGACGCGCCGCCGCCGAGCGCGCTCGTGAAGTTCACGTCGATCACCTCGACAACGACGCAGCTGCGCCCAGGCCTCTACGGCATCGAGTTGTCGGCGACGCTGCGCAACGAGCTGCCGAACCCGATCACCGACCTCGCGGTCACGCTCACGTTCTCCGACGGTACGAGCAACCGCGCAGCTGACTTCCGCTGGCGCGACGTCGACGCGCGAGAGATGGTGATGACTCAGCAGCCGCAGATGATCGGCTCGAACCAAGAGGCGATCTACCGCTTCAAGATCGACGCGCTGCCGTGGGCGGTCCCGCCGGGGCCGATCACGATCAACGGCGCCGCGACGTTCCTCGACGGCACGACGCCGCTGTCGGCCTCGTCGTCGGCGACGCCGCTCGCGCTGCCGTTCGCCACGTTCGGCTCGATCGTCGTCAACTCGGTCACCGACGAGCTCGATCTCGACACGCAGATCTGTCTGCGCGAAGCACTCGTGCTCGCGGTCGCGCAGGGCGGGCTCGATCGCATCGTGTTCGACCCGACCGTGTTTCCGCCCGCTGCACCGGTCGTCACGTTGCTGTCAGACGGGCTCGGCGAGATCGGACTCAGCCAGGACGTCGTCATCGATGGTCGCGGAGCGGGCGTGATCCTTGCGATCGACAACAGCTGGGAGAACGACAACCGCTATGCGCTCGAGATCTCGAACGGTAACGTCGTGATCAGCGGCCTCACGTTCAAGAACTTCGGATACAGCTACGAGAACGAGGACCTGTCCACGAACAACTGCGGCTCGAACACGATGCACGACGGCGGTGCGCTGCGCATCAACAACGGGCAGCTCATCCTCGAGGGTAACACGTTCGAGGATCCCGACGTCGGCGAGCGGAACTGCTTCGCGGCGTCGATCCGCCTCGAGGGCGGGACGCGACATCGCATTCTGAACAACACGTGGACGAACCAATCGATGGATGCGATCTACGTCGATTCGTCGACGCTCGAGATCAGTGGCAACGTGATGAACGCCGGCAACAACACCGCGAAGACCGACGAGTGCATCTTCATCGCGACCCAAGGCGGGGCGCCACTCTGGATCACGAACAACATCTGCGTCGATCAGGAGTACAGCGCCGTGATCGCGGGCGGTACCGATGCGGGCGCGCTGTTCGTCGTCAACAACACGTTCGTGCGCAACGGGCTCGCCGATCTCTCGGCGGTGCGCCGCTCGGGCAATCGCGCGATCACGCTGCGCAACAACGTCTACGTCGGTAACAATCCCGCGGCGATCGCGCTCGACAACAACGGCACCGGCTTCAACGTCGCGTACGAATCACACACGGGCAGTCCGCTGTTCACCGGCTCGAGCTCGAGCGCGACGGTCGCGAACATCATCAGTCCCGGCAATCCGGCTCTCGTCGATAGCAACGGCGCCACGCGCGCGGCGCTCACGCCTCTTAGCGCGTCGCCGCTCGTCGGCTCGGGAGTCGACTTTCTCGACGTGAACGGCAGAACGCCGAATCATTACAACGGCAGCGGACCTGAACGCGGCGCCGTGGAGCTGCCGTAAGCTCGTCACAGATCGATGATCGCGCTCGCGAACGCGCGGCCGATCGCCTGCTTGCTGTCGTGACCGATCGTGTTCGCCGCGAGGTTCAGCCGGCGCACGTTCACGAGGTGCGGGCTGGCAGCGAGGTGGTCGGCACCGTCGCTGGTGATCTGATTCGTCGAGAGATCCAGCTGCACGAGGCGCGCAGCATCGGGTGAGGCGGCGAGCTCCGCGACCTGCGTGTCGCTGAGGGCGAGCCTCGACAGGCGTAAGCGGCGTAGCGCCGGTGCTTCGGCGAGGAGGCGCGCGAGGTCGAGGCCCGCGACGCGCTGATCGTTGTCGCCGATGTCGAGCGAGACGAGCTTCGGGAACTCGCGCACGATCCCGTAGAGATCGTCGGTCGCGAGGTCGGCGTTCTCGAGGTGCAGCGTCTCGAGGTTCGGCAGCGAGTTGCCGAGCTCCTTGATGATCGCGAGCCGGCGTAGCCAGCGAATGCGGAGCGTGCGGAGCGCGCGGCGGTGCGGCGTCTTCGCGAGCTGCTCGAGCATGAGGCGGCCATAGAACGGCTCGCCGTAGAAACCCATCGAGAGCTCCTCGAGCTGGAGCGGCAGCGTGACGAACGCGAACACTTCGCGCTGCGACGGGTTCGCGTAGACGAAGCCGAGGCGGCGCAACTTGGAGATGTGCGGCGACATCGCGAACGCCTCGATCTCGCGCAGCTTCGGGTAGCCACTACGGATCGTCAGCTCCTCGATGCCCTCGAGTGCGGGCGAGCCGGCGAGATCGTCGAGACCGGCGACGGCGAGCGCGCGCAAGAGTGGTGCGGCCTCGCGGACCTTCTCGTAGGTGTCGTGGAAGCCGCCGTTGAACGTCAGATGCTCGATGAAGCCGCGCCGGAAGCCAAACTCGCCCCAGTACTTGAGGCGAGTCTCGGCGTCGATCGTCCACGACTTGCCGTAGGTCTTGAGCAGCGTGCGCTCGCGGAGCTCGAGCGGCTCGAGCGGGCCGAGGTCCTCGTTCGTCGTCGCGTGGCGGGCGAGTGCACATTGCACCGCGATCAGCTCGCCGCGCGGATCGCCCTCACGCATCAGCCAGTCCGCATAGACCATGCGCGGCCGATCGTCGTCGGGGTCCGTCAGGATCTGGGTCAGAAAGTCTTCGGACTCGTTCACTCGCCCTCGATCAATTGCGTCGGGTCTTCAGGCCACTGATGCCTCGGATATTTCCGCATCAATTGCTTTCGCAGCCCTGGATAATGTTTGACCCAGAATCCGGGCAAGTCTTGCGTGACCTGCACGGGACGCTGGTTAGGCGCGAGTAAGTGAAGCACCAGCGGGACGCGGCCGTCGCCGACCGACGGTGCGCGCGCGAGCCCGAAGAAATCTTGCATGCGCGACTCGATCCACGGCGGGCGGTCGAGCTCGTAGTGGATCGCGACGCGCTTGCGGCGGGGCAGGGCGAGGTGCATCGGCGCGAGCTTGTCGACGAGCTGCTTGTGCTCGCCCGCGTCGAGGAGATCGAGCAAGTTCAGGCCGCGCAGCTCGGCGAACGAGGTCATGCCTTCGCACGCCTTGCCGATCACGGAAGCGAGCGCGTCGTCGGTCGGCGCAACGAGTCCGGTCTGGGGCGCGAGCTTCGCGACAAACGTCAGTCGCGCGCGCCACTGCGCGAGGGCGTCGGCGTCGACGAACTTCTGGATGCCAGCCGCGATCGCTTGCCGCGCGAGCAGCTCGCCGCTGCGTGGATCGCGCCGAGCACCCTCGATGTCGCGCTGCTCGTCGATCGGGAGGCCGTCATACGTCATCTGCACGACGCGCTCGACGCGCTCGCGCTGCGCGTTCCAGACGAGCTCGTCTCTCTCTTCGATGCGATCGAGGTAGAGGTCGAGCAGCCAGTTCGCCTCGATCGCGCTCGCGCGTCGGATCTGCACCTTGCTCTGCTGACCGCGCGCGCCGGTCTCCGCGACATCGACGGCGACGATCAGGTCAGCCTCGATCACGGCAGAGCTCGCTGCGAGTGCGCCGCTGCCGCCGCCGGCGAAGATGATCTCCTGCGACCGCGGCGCGCGCCGCTTGCCGACGCGGTCGGGAAAGCCGGTGAGGATGGCGAGCTGGAGCTCGCGATCCACCGCCTCGTCGTTTGGCGGCGCCTGCGCCGTGTCGCGCGCGATGCGCTCGAGCTGCTTCGCCGTCTTGTCGACCTGATGCGCGGTCGAGATGTCGAGTCCGTCGCGCCGCAGTCGATCGGCGCGCAGGTTGTGGCGACGGGCGTCCATCAGCGCGTCGAGATCCTCGATCAGGTCACTCGGTGCGCTGATCTTCGCCGCGCCTTGTGGACCGCGCCGCTCGAGGCGGAGCTCGCGTGCACCGACGAGCGCGGCGATCAGCGACGCCTCCTGAGAGACGCCACGTCCTTCGGCTTCGCACACGATGCGTGCGAGGCGCGGGTGCACGGGGAACCGCAACATGCGGCGGCCGAGCGGCGTGATCGCGCCCTTCGCGATCGCGCCGAGGCGAACGAGCAAGTCGTGCGCGGCCGTCGCAGCGACGGGCGGTGGCGCCTCGTACCAGCGCAGCGCCTCGAGCGAGAGCCCCGCGCCGTAGAGCTCGAGCGCGGCGCCCGCGAGATCCGTGCGCGAGACCTCGGCGATTTCGAACGCCCTACGCGTATCGTGATCGTGCTTCGTGAACAGCCGGATCACGCGACCCGGGCGAGTACGGCCGGCGCGACCCGCACGTTGCGCGCAGCTCGCGCGACTGACCGGCTCGATCTGCAACGACGGCAGGCCGGTCCACGGCGAGTGGCGCGCGATCCGCGCGAGGCCCGAGTCGATCACGCAGACGACGCCATCGATCGTCACGGATGTCTCGGCGACGTTCGTCGACAGGATCACCTTGCGCTGCTGCGAGCGCCCGACCGCGCGGTCCTGTTCCTCGACGGTGAGATCGCCGTGCAGCGGCAAGATAGCGAGGCTGAACAGCGCGGCGACGTCGTGAAGGTCTTCGGCGCAGCGCCGGATCTCGCCGGCGCCGGGCAAGAACACGAGGACATCGCCGTCGAGCTTTTCTTGCGCGACGCGCCGCACCGCCGCGGCGACTTGCTTGCCGAGGTGCCGGTCGTCGGGTTGCACCTCGTGCTCGATCGTGACGGCGAACGCGCGCCCCTCGCTGCGGATCACGGGCGCATCGCCCAGAAACTTCGCGACTGGCTCGGCGTCGAGCGTCGCGGACATCACGATCAGCGCGAGCTCGGGCCGCTTCTCGCGAAGCCGCGCGACGAGCGCGAGTGCGAGATCGCCGTCGAGGTGGCGCTCGTGAAACTCGTCGATGATCACGCAGCCGACGCCCTTCAGCTCCGGGTCCGACAGCAGACGCCGCGTCAGCACGCCTTCGGTGACGAAGCGGATCTTCGTCGCGGCGCTCGCCTTGCGATCGAAGCGCACCTCGTAGCCGACCTCGCCGCCGAGCTCGACCCCGCGCTCGCTCGCGACGCGCGTCGCCGCTAACCGCGCAGCCAGCCGCCGCGGCTGCAGCACGACGATCTCGCCGGTGACGGCGCCTGCATCGAGCAGCGCACCGGGCACGCGCGTCGTCTTGCCGGCGCCGGGCGGTGCAACGAGAACGCAACATCGCCGATCGCGGACCGCCGCCACGAGGGGTGGCAAGACGTCGTCGATCGGTAACGCCATTTTCACGGCAGACACCGTACAGTCTCTCCGATGCAGTTCCCACACCCGCCGATGCCGGCCTTCGCGCCGGATCGCGCTGCGGAGTTTCAGTCGTACTCGCGCTACGAGGACGTCGCGCAGGATGGCCGTCTGATGCCGCTCGCGTTGCCACACTCGATGAGCGGGCTCTGGCAGGCCGCGATCGTCAACACGCCCGGCGCGCGCAACTCGATCGCCAAGGGTGTCATCCCGATCCTCACGCGCCTCACGCTCGCGACGCACGACCAGTCCGTCCGTGTCGATCGTCCCGTCAATGTGCGCGCCGGCTTCGACCTCGCCCACGCGCGCGATGCCGCGGGCGAGGTCACGCGCCTCTTCATGAACGTCTGGTGCGAGGTCTCCGGCGTCGCAGGCCGTATCGGTCCGCGCGCAGCGGACGGCGCGCTCGCACCGGCCGGCACCCTGTTCGCCGAGCACACGTTCACGCGCCCGCTCGCGCCACCCGATCAGCGCCGCGTCACACGTCTCGAGGCGGAGGGGTATCCCGACATCCCGCCGACCCGCTACGACGCACCTGCCCCGGAAACGGCCCAGGATGCCCCGGCGGGCGGAACCTGGACCTCCGAGCTCGAGCCGGATCCGAGCGAGATGGCGTTCACCCTCGACCAGACGGACTCGAACCAGCACGTCAATTCGCTGATCTACATCCGGGTGTTTCTCGAGGCCGCCCAGCGCCGCATCGCGGCCGCCGGCCTGCCGCTCAAGATCCGGTCGCGCGCGGTCGACATCGCGTATCGCAAGCCGTGTTTTGCCGGCGACAAGGTCCGCGCGCATACGCGCCTGTTCGACACGGGCGGCCAGCCCGGTGCGGCCGGCTTCATCGCCGGCACCGACGGCAAGCCGCGCTGTTACGTCCGCGTCAGCTACAGCACCTAGCCGAAATCACGGGCCCCGATCGGCCGCATCTAAGCATCGGCCTCGCGCACGTCAACCCGTTGCGCGATGCGCAGTCGTTGCTTAACGAGTGGCTTGCAACTTCCAACCACCGTCTTCCCTACACAGGAGGAAATCTCATGTCGCTCGTCCGCAATGCATCGAATGGTTCTGCCACCCGCTACCGTGACCCGCTCGCCATGGCCCGTGACCTGCTCGGATGGGACCCGTTCTATACGGCGCGCCCCGCGTCGAGCGCGTTCTCTCCCGCCTTCGAGGTGAAGGAGACGACCGAGTCGTTTGTCGTCAAGGCGGACCTCCCCGGCGTGTCCGAGGCTGACCTCGACATCAACGTCCACAACAGCGTCTTGACCGTGACCGGCGTGCGTCAGGCCGAGGAGCGCAGGGAGGGCGAGAGCTACGCGCTCTACGAGCGGCAGTTCGGTTCGTTCTCGCGCAGCTTCTCGCTGCCGGATATGGCCGATGGCGATCGCATCGAAGCGAAGCTCGAGCACGGCGTCCTGACGCTTCAGATCGGCAAGAAAGCCGAGGCGAAGCCCCGCAAGATCGCGCTCAAGAAGTAGCGCTACCAGGCGTGGACAAACCGGTCGGCGAACGCCTTCGCGGTTTGTTCGAGCGTGGCCTTCGGTGCGGCGCTCGTCATCGCTTCGCGTGATGCGGGCACGTCGCCGCCATATTCGGCGACGACCCGGATCATGTTGATCCCGTCGTTGAAGTAGAGGGAGTACGCGGTCGCGTACGCAGCGGGCACGTGCCCGATGTGGAACGTGTACGCGGCGGGCGTGCCCGCGAGGTCGGTCATGCCCAGCTCCCACACGGTGTCCTTGTGGTCGCGAAGCTCGGATGCGATCAGCCCCCGGAGCGCGTCCGACTTCGCTCGCCACTTCGCTTCTTCCATCGGCAAGCAGTCGAAGCACTTCGACGCTTGCACGGTGACCGCGAGCGGCGGCTTCGCGAACCGTACCTCGAGGCCACTGGCGTTCGCGAGGCGCGCGTCCCTGGTCCAGCCGTCGACGTCGAGCTTCGCGAGCTGCTGCGCCTTCGCGGCGTCGAGGGGCGCGGACTTGCTCGGCGGACGGGCCACGGCATCGGGCGGCGCCGCCGTCGAGCCGACCTTCGGCGCTTCGGGCGTCGTCTTGTCCTTGCACCCGACCACGACGAGGGCGAGCACGAGGAGGAAGGACCGCATCGGGCGATCTTACAGATGCTCGACGAGAAAGCGCACGCCGAGACCGATCAAGATGATGCCGCCGGCGAGCTCGAGCTTCTTTCCGCCGATCGCCCGCCCGGCGACGTAGCCCGCGTACGAGCACGCCGCGGTGATCGCGCCAATCAGGACGAGCGAGATCCAGGGCGCGACCGGCACGAGCGGAAGCGTGATGCCGGCCGCCGCTGCGTCGATGCTGGTCGCGAGCGAGAGCAGGAGCCAGAGGCCGAGGCCGGCCTCGCGCGTGTCGTCACCGTCACCGCCGCGCACCGCCTCGACGATCATCTTGCCGCCGATGAGCAAGAGGAGGCCAAACGCGATCCAGTGATCCCACGCAGCGACGTAGTGCCCACCCCATGCACCGAGCGCCCAGCCGAGCGCCGCCATGCCGGCTTGAAACGCGGCGAAGAGCAGCGGCAGGGCGACTATCTCGCCGCGCTTTCGCGACAGGCCGCGCGCTGCAGCGACGGCGGCCGCATCCATCGCGAGGCCAAACGCGAGGACGATTGCCTGGATCACGCGCGTTCGAAGAGGCCAGCAGCGCCCTGGCCACCACCGATACACATCGTCACGACCGCGTACTTGCCACCGCGGCGGCGCAGCTCGTAGAGCGCGCTCGCCGTCAGCTTCGCACCGGTGCATCCGAGCGGATGACCGAGCGCGATCGCACCACCGTTGACGTTGATCTTGTCGTCGGGGATGCCGAGCTCCTTCTGGCAGTACACGCTCTGCGATGCGAAGGCCTCGTTGAGCTCGAACACGTCGATGTCGGAGATCTTGAGGCCCGTCTTCGCGAGCAGCTTCTGCACGGCGGGCAGCGGGCCGATGCCCATGATCTCCGGGTCGACACCGACGGTGACGAAGCTGCGGAAGATGCCGAGCGGCTTGATGCCGAGCTCGGTCGCCTTCGCGCGCGACATCACGAGACACGCGGCAGCGCCGTCGGAGATCGGCGATGCGTTGCCGGCCGTGACCGAGCCGCCCTGCGCGAACGCCGGCGGCAGCTTCGCGAGACCTTCGAGCGTGGTCTCGGGGCGGGGCAATTCGTCGACGAGGAAGTCGACGTACTCGCGCTTGCCGTCCTTGTACTTCACGGCGCGCACCGGGACGGTCTCGTCCTTGAACGCGCCCTTCTCGAGCGCCGCCTTCGCCTTCTGTTGTGACTTGAACGCGAACTCGTCCTGTTGCTGGCGCGAGATGCCAAACCGGTTCGCCACGTTCTCGGCGGTGATGCCCATCGGTGTGTTCGCACCGGGCAGCTTGTCCATCAGCTCCGGCGAGGCCGAGAGATGGAAGCCGGTCATCGGCACGTACGTCATCGACTCGACGCCGCCCGCGATCACGATGTCGTTCGAGCCGACAGCGATCGAGCCCGCGGCGATCGCGATCGCCTGCAGACCACTCGAGCAGAACCGGTTGATCGTCTGCGCGGGGACGTCGGGTCCGAGATCCGCGAGCAGCGAGATCAGACGCGCGACGTTCAGGCCTTGCTCGCCTTCTGGCATCGCGCAGCCGAGCACGACGTCGTCGATCTTGCCCTTCGCCTGCGGCACGCGCGCCATGAGGCCGCGGATGACGTCGGCCGCGAGCTCGTCGGGACGCTTCGTCGAGAGCGAGCCCTTGTGACCACGCCCGACCGCACTACGGACTGCTTCTGCGATTACGATTTCGGTCATCGGCGTCTCCTTAGTTCCTGAGGGGCTTCTGGTGCTGGAGCATGTACTGCATGCGCGCCTGCGAGAGCGGCTCGCCGCAGAGCGAGAGGAACGCTTCGCGCTCGAGCTCGAGGATCTCGTCCTCGGTCACCGCGTGCGTCGATCCGTTGACGCCGCCGCACAGGACGTTCGCGAGCTTCATCGCGATCTTCGCGTCGTGCTCGCTCGCGTACTTTCCGGCGACGAGCGTGTTCACCATCATGTGCAGCGTCGCCATGCCGCTCTCGCCGGGCAGCTTGTACGCGCGCGGCACCGGCGCGTGATAGCCCGCGTTCGCGAGGCCGACCGCGCGCTGCTTGGCCTCGTGCAGCTGGCGCGCGCGATCGAAAGACACGCCGTCGCTCGGGCGGAAGTAGCCAAACGCTTTGCCCTCCTCCGCCGACGTCGCGACCTTCGCGAGCGCGATGTTCTTGAACGTCTGCGTGACGAACGCGTACGTGTCGATGTCGACGCCTTCCGGCACGCCCTCGAGCGAGCGCCACAACATGTTGAGCGTGCCGGCACCGCCGGGGATCAGGCCAACGCCGACCTCGACGAGACCGGAGTACGTCTCCGCCGCCGCCTGCACCGAATCGCACCCGAAGCAGAGCTCGAGGCCGCCGCCGAGCGTCATGTTGTACGGCGCGGCGACGACGGGCACGCTCGCGTACTTCATCCGCTGCGTCGCGTACTGGTAACCGCGAATCATCTCGCGCAACTGGTCCCACTGCTTCTGGCCCGCGGCCATCACGACGGCGAACAGGTTCGCGCCGACGCAGAAGAACTCGCCCTGGTTCCAGATCACCATGCCGCGGAAGTCTTGCTCCGCGCGTGCGGTGGCGTCGTGCAGCATCTTGATGACGTCGGCGTCGATCGAGTTCGCCTTGGTCTTGAACGTGAGCCCCAAGATCCCGTCGCCGAGATCCCACGCTTCGGCGCCGCTGTTCTTCAGCACCGGCGCGCCGCCCTTGCGAATCACCTCGAACGGCTGTTCGCGCGTGTCCGTCGCGCGGGGCGCGTAATCACCCGCCTTCGGATCCCAGATCCGATTGTCGGCGTAGAAGCTCGTCGCGTTCGCCGCGCGCATCTTCTCGATCCATGCCGGCAGCGCGATGCCGTCTTTCTTCATGCGGTCCGTGGTCTCGGCGAACCCGAGCGCGTCCCACACCTCGAACGGGCCGAGGTCCCACGCATAGCCCCACTTCATCGCGTTATCGATCGATTCGATCGAGTCCGTGATCTCGGGGATGCGCCGCGCTGCATACGCCATGCTGCGCGACATCACCGTCCACGCGAACTCACCGACCGCGCCCGGCACGGCGACGAGCGCCTTCACGCGCGCCTTCGGATCCTCGATCTTGCCGGCGTTCTTCGCCGCTTTCTGGATCTCCGCGCTGCCGCCCTTCGGACGGTACGCGCCGGTCACCGGATCGAGCGTCTGCAGATCCGTACCGACCTTCTTGTAGAAGCCACCCTTCGTCTTGTCGCCGAGGATGCCCTTCTCGATCATCGCCGTGATGTACGGCGGCGTCGCGAACACCTTGCGCTCCTCGTCGTCGACGAGCGTGTCGTAGCAGTTCTTCGCCACGTGCCCGACGGTGTCGAGCCCGACCACGTCCGCGGTGCGGAACGTCGCGCTCTTCGGGTGCGCCATCGGGATGCCCGTGATCGCGTCGACGTCCTCGGGTGCGAGGCCCTTCTCGAGCATCAGGTGGATCGTGGTCATCATCGACTGCAGGCCGATGCGATTGCCGATGAAGTTCGGCGTGTCCTTCGCCCACACGATGCCCTTGCCGAGCACCTCGCGGCCAAACCACTCGGCCATCTGCTTCGCCTCGGCCGACGTCTCCGGTCCCGCGACGAGCTCGAGCAGCTTCATGTAGCGCGGCGGGTTGAAGAAGTGCGTGACCATGAAGTTCTGCTTGAACGTCTCGCTGCGGCCGACGAGCATGTCGGCGATTCGCAGGCCCGACGTGTTCGACGCGATCACGGCGTGCGGCGGCGCGAGCTTCTCGAGCTTCTCGAACAGCGCCTTCTTGAGGTCGAGCCGCTCGATGATCGCTTCGACGATCAGATCGCAGTCACTGACCTTGCCGAGGTCATCCTCGAAGTTGCCCGTTTCGATCAGGATCGCGTTCCGCTGATGCATGAACGCCGCGGGCTTCGCCTTCTTCAGCTTCTCGAGCGCGCCGTTCGCAAATGCATTGCGTGGCTGATCGCCCTTCGGCGGAACGATGTCGAGCAAAACAACGGGGATGCCCGCGTTCGCACAATGGGCAGCGATCCCGCTGCCCATGACGCCCGCACCAAGCACGGCGACGCGACGAACGCGACGGTTCTGTTGACTCATGGCGCGCACCATAGCGCGATCGCCCGTGTACGCTCGGTGTGCGGATGCCTAAACAAGGTGACGATGGTCTCGACCTCCCGGACGCTGCGTTTGCGCCGCCGCCCGAAGTCGAGCGCCCGCTCGAGCTCGATCCAGAATGGGTCGCGTCGCGCGCGGCCAAGCAAGCGGAGGCACAGCGCCCACCGCCGCGCGCATCGATCGCGGGAGTTGTGGTCGCGGTTCTCCTGATCGCGGCAGTGGTCGCTGCGATCGTGTGGATCGTTCGCCGCTAGTCCGAACCGGCCGGACACGCTGACATCCGTGTCATGGGCGGCGGCTGCCAATCGCCGCGGAACGTCCGTCTCGGGCCGACGAATCACGTAGATGCATCACCACCGTGTCCGCATCCCGGACAAATCGGAGGGGTCCCACCCGTAATTATGTCGCGTAATTATGTCGGACATATTTATTTGTTCACACCCGGGGCGCGGGTCGGCCGATGTGTCCCGCCCATGAAGACAATCACCGCGTTCCTCGCCCTGACCTTCCTCACCTCTACTGCGCACGCCGACGAAGTCGACGACACGCTGTTCGAGCTCGGCCGCGCGATGACAAGTCAGCGGACGAACCGACTGGACCCGGCGGACTGCACGGTCATGCTCGCGAAGCTGCGCAGCATGAACGCGCCCGCCGCGCGCACCGTGACCGTCGACGAGGACACGCCCTTCCTCCGAAAGGGCCAGCATGCGCTTCCCGCGGTCCGTAAGGCGTGCGATGCGCTGGAGTACGCCGGCAAGCTCGACGAGGCGAAGCGGACCATCCGGTTGGCGATCGAGATGAAGTCAGCGTCCGGCTGCGTGAAGTACTGGCCGAAGCTGATCGCCGCTGGCGTCAAGCCGACCGAGCGCATGGAAGAGGACGTGACCGGATTGTATGGCCGCGGCAAGATCCGCGTCTCCGGTACGCTCGAGGAGCTCAAGGCCAAATACTGCGATCAAGTCGTGGCCGATGCGCAGGCGAAAGATGACGCGTTCATCGCACCGTTCAAGAAGGTGCTGAAGAACGACAAGCTCGCCGTCATGCTCGACTACCGCGGCGCGGGCGGCATCACACTCGCCGGTGGCGACCAGTCGATGAAGCCCGCGAAGCTCGCGGCAGCACGCGCGTGGTTCGCGACGCACACCGGCGGAACGTGCACCGACGGCCGCACGATGATCGTCGTCACTCGTTATGACTTCGACGGCGCGCACAAGCTCGTCAAGCAGACGGGCAAGCAGCACTGCGGCGAAGCCGTCTACCAATGAGAGCGCTCGCGGTGATCGCATTGCTCGCGACCGCGGCGCACGCGGAATCGCAGGAGATGCTGCTCGTCGCGCTCGCACGCTCCATGGATCGGCAGGAGGCCAGTTGCGCCGCGCACCTCGACGAGCTGCAGCGGCGCCGCGTCCCCGCGAGTCGGACGATCCGCACGAAGTACGGGTCGCGCCAGCTGCGCGCCGGTGTGCACACGCTCGCAGCGGTCCGGACCGCGTGCGACGCGCTGCGGATCGCGGCGGTCGAGCGCGCGATCGCCCGCGTGCAAGCGCGGTTTCCCGAAGGCCTCGACGAGTGCCTCGCGACGTGGCGCTCGGTCGGCCTCGACGACAAGCGCCTCGCCGAGCGCTTCGTACATCACTGCGAGGCACCGAAGGCGATGCTCGACGCAAAGCGCGAGGCGAGGGGCCGATGAGGCCGCGCCCCCACCGCAACGAGTAGGTGCAGGTTTTTTCGAAAACGAGTGATCTGCACGATCCATCCGATCAGTGCCGCGGTGATCCCGAAAACTGGACGGCTCTCGATCACTTGGGCAGTGTGACGAGAGATGTACGCGGCAGCGCCGGCGAAGTGCACCCCGTGCCTTCGCGTGTTCGCAGAGACCTTGTTCGTCGAAGATGAGGAAGTCCGCACGGCGATGCTGCGGCTCGACTTCGAGTACCACGGGCGGCGGGTGCGCAGCAGCGACCCGCGGTTCGGTGGGCGTGACCGGGATCAGGAGCTGCAAGCGGCGCGCGTGCTCGAGGGCCTGGGGGCGATCGAGCTCGCGTACCTCGAGGACTGCGCGGTCGCGCACGGCGCGAAGGTTGACTACATCGTCGCGGCGGACGGCGACGTGCACGCGCTGTGCGCGTTCGCGGCGTATGCGGTGCCGCAGCTGCGCACGATGGGCTGGCGCGTCGAGATCGACGGCGAGTTTCCGTGGCAGGTGCTCGACAGTGCCGCGCCGCTCTACGCGTCGGCGGATCCAGACGACAAGCGGCCCGACTGGTTCGCGCTCGAGCTCGGCGTCGAGGTCGACGGGCATCGCATCGATCTGTTGCCCGCGCTGCTCGACATGCTCGACGGTGCGGGAGACCTGAGCTCGCTCGTGCGGCCGTCGCGCCGATGCGTCGCCGTGCGCGTCGACGACAAGCGCTGGCTTCCCGTGCCGCCCGCGCGCATGAAGCTGCTCGCGAAGGTGCTCGTCGAGCTGTATCGCGGCAATCGCGGCAAGCTGCCCGCGATGAAGGCGCCGCTGATCGCGGAGCTCTGCGCATCGATCCACGATGGCTCGCGTCCGTTGCGCTGGGTCGGCGACACGAGGATCCGCGAGCAGGCATACGGGCTCGCGCTCGGACCGCGGCGCGCGGCGGTGGACCTGCCGATGCCCGGCGGGTTGTGCGCAGATCTACGTCCGTACCAGCGCGAGGGCGTCGCGTGGCTCCAGAACCTGCGCGCGCACGACGCCGGCGGCGTGCTCGCCGACGACATGGGCCTCGGCAAGACACTGCAGACGATCGCGCACGTGTTGATCGAGAAGGAAGCGGGCCGGCTCGATCGGCCAGCGATGATCGTGACGCTGACGAGCCTCGTCGGGAACTGGAAGCGCGAGATCGAGAGGTTCGCGCCATCGCTGACGGTCAGCGTCTATCACGGGCCCGATCGCGAGCTCGATGCGACGAAGGACATCATCATCACGACGTATCCGATCGCCGCGCGCGACCGCGACGAGCTGGCGGAGCAGCCGCTCCACATGCTCGTCCTCGACGAGGCGCACGCGATCAAGAACGGCAGCGCGCAGGCGTCGGAAGCCGTGCGCCGGTTCGACGCGCGGCATCGCGTGTGCTTGTCGGGCACGCCGATCGAGAATCACCTCGGCGAGCTGTGGTCGCTGTTCGACTTCCTGATGCCCGGCATGCTCGGCGCCCGCGACGAGTTCACGGTCCAGTTTCGCCAGCCGATCGAGGAGAAAGGCGACAAGGTCCGCCTCGAGGCGCTTCGCGATCGCGTGCGCCCGTTCATCCTGCGCCGCACGAAGGACGCGGTCGCGCCCGAGCTGCCCGCGAAGACGAACCTCGTCCGCGCGATCGAGCTCTCGGGCCCGCAGCGCGAGCTCTACGAATCGATTCGCCTCGCCGCGCACGCGGATGTTCGCAAGCACATCAAGTCACGCGGCCTCGCCGGCTCGCAGATCGCGATCCTCGACGCGCTGCTCAAGCTGCGGCAGGTCTGCTGCGATCCGCGGCTGGTGTCGGTCGACGCGGCGCGGGAGATCGAAGGCAGCGCGAAGCTCGACATCTTGCTCGAGCTCGTCAAGACGCAGCTCGAGGATGGCCGGCGCATCCTCATCTTCTCGCAGTTCGCGCGCATGCTCGGCCTGATCTCCGAGGCGCTGCTCGCGCGCGGCACGAAACACGTCGCGCTCACCGGCCACACGCCGGACCGGCAGAAGCCGATCGACGCGTTCGTGCAGGGCCGCGCCGATGTCTTCCTGATTTCTCTGAAGGCCGGCGGCGCGGGCTTGAATCTCGTGGGCGCGGACACCGTCATTCACTACGACCCATGGTGGAACCCCGCCGCGCAGGCCCAGGCGACCGATCGCGCGCATCGCATCGGCCAGACCAAGCCCGTGTTTGTTCACGAGCTGATCGTCGCAGGCTCGGTCGAGGAGCGCATGCTGGGCCTCCAGAAGCACAAGCGGGCGCTCGCGAACGCCATCCTCGAGCGCGGCAACGCAGCCGCGAGTACGCTGACCGAACGTGACGTCGACGATCTGCTCGCGCCTCTGGCATAACACGCAGGTGGTAACCCGCGTCTTCGTGCTCCTCGTCACGCTCACCGCTGTCGCGTCCGCAGATCGCAGGACCGACGAGCACACGTACGCCGATCCGAACGTCGTCGTCACCAAGCACCTCGCGCTCGATCTGAGGGTGGACTTCAAGGCGAAGCAGCTCGCCGGCACCGCGACGCTCGATCTCGACTGGCGCGTTCCTGGTGTGCTGGTGCTCGACACGCGTGACCTGACGATCACGAAAGTCGAGAAGCTCGACGGTGAGACGTGGAAGCCGGCGAAGTTCAACGTGGCGAAGCGGGACAAGCACCTCGGCAGCAAGCTGACGATCGAAGCGCCGAGCGCGCCGAAAGTTCGCATCAGGTACAAGACCTCGCCGGCCGCGAGCGGGCTGCAGTGGATGGACAAGCAGCTGACGGCGAATGGCAAGCACCCGTTCATGTTCAGCCAGTCGCAGGCGATCCATGCGCGCAGCTGGGTCCCGCTGCAAGACACGCCCGGCATTCGCTTCACGTACGAGGCGCGTATTCGCACACCGAAGGAGCTCGTTGCCGTGATGTCGGCCGACAACGATCCGAACCTCGTGCGCGACGGCGACTACGCGCTGAAGATGAAGGAGCCGATTCCTTCGTACCTGCTCGCGATCGCCGTCGGTGACCTCGCGTTCAAGAAGATCAGCGACCGCTGCGGGGTGTGGGCCGAGCCGCCGGTCGTCGACAAAGCGGCGGCCGAGTTCGCCGACACCGAGGCGATGATCGTCGCCGCCGAGAAGCTCTACGGCCCGTATCGCTGGGGCCGCTACGACATCTTGCTCTTGCCGGCGAGCTTCCCATTCGGCGGCATGGAGAATCCGCGGCTGTCGTTCATCACGCCGACGATCCTCGTCGGAGACAAGTCACTGACGAGCTTGATCGCGCACGAGCTCGCGCACTCGTGGTCGGGCAACCTCGTCACGAATGCGAGCTGGAAGGACGTCTGGCTGAACGAAGGGTTCACGACGTACGTCGAGTACCGGATCATCGAGGTCGTCTACGGCAAGGAGCAGGGAGAGATCGAGCTCGCGATGTCGCAGCAAGGGCTCGTGCGCAAGATCGCGCAGGTCCCGCTCGAGCTGCAGAAGCTCCGGCTCGATGCGAAGTCGGGCGGCGATCCCGACGACCTCGGCCGCGTCGCGTACGAAAAGGGCCAGTGGTTCCTCTACGCGCTCGAGAGCGCACTCGGCCGCGGGCCGTTCGACGCGATGCTGAAGAAGTGGTTCGACGAGCACGCGTTCAAGAGCGTCACGACCGATGACTTCACGAGCTTCGTGAAGCGCGAGGTCGCGAAAGCGAAAGCGGGCGAGATCGATGTCCTGCTTCGCCGCTGGGTCGAATCGACGACAGCGCTACCACCGCCGCTGACCTCGCCGCGCCTGACCGCCGTCGACACCGCGCGCAAGCAGTGGGTCGAGGGCAAGGCCAAGCTCGATGTCTCGAAGTGGTCCACGCAGGAGCGCATCCACTTCCTCGACGGACTCCCGGAGAAGCTCGACGCGAAGCAGCTCGACGAGCTCGACGCGACGCTTCAGCTCACCGGCACCGCGAACGGCGAATTCGCGCAGCGCTGGTATCCGCTCACGATTCGCAGCGGCTACACGAAGACGAGGCCCGCGATCGTCGCGTTCATCTCGCGCGTCGGCCGGCGCAAGCTGATCATCCCGATCTATCGCGCGTTCGCAGCGACGCCGGAAGGCAAGGCGTTCGCGCAGAAGACGTTCGCGAAGGTCAAAGGCAACTACCACCCGCTGACGCGCGGCTCGGTGACGGAGCTGCTTAGAGCAAAACCGGCGCGTCCGTAGCGACGCCCGCGCCGAACCAGCGGATCGGAGCCGAGTTGATCTCGATCGCAGCGCCCGTGTTCGGATCGATCTGGATCACCCGACCGCTGTTGGCGTCGAAGCCGTTGTCGACGAAGCCGTAGATCTTGCCGCCCCAGTAGCCGAGGCCGAAGATCTTGTCGTGGCCGGTGCCCGCGCCGATCGGCGTGGCCTTCCAGCCGTTCGCCGGATCGATACGTGCGAGGTAGTCCATCGTGTCGGTGCCGACATCGACGGTGGCGAAGATGCCGACGCCGCGCACGCCGAAGATGTCGCCGCTCGACTTCACGAGGCCGTTCGCCGTGGAGCCGTAGCTCCCGATCTGCGTCGCGTTGCCGGTGGTCACGTTGATCTCGAAGACCTGGCCCATGTCGTTCGCCGAGATCAGGATGTCGGGGCTGCCCGGATCCGCGAGGTTCTGGGGCACGAACGACAGACTCGTGAGGTCCCTTGCGCTCGTACCGAGATCACGGATCAACGTGGCGGCGCCGGTGGTCGCACTGAGGGTGAACACCTTGTCGCGGGTGATGCCCACGATCTTGTCGTCCTTGTCGATCGCGAGGTCGAGCAAGTTCTGCGTGAGCCCGGTCATCGGACCGACCGGCTGCGCCGACAACGTCTTGTTGTTCAAGCGGTAGAGCGTGCCGCCGCTGTGCGCGAACACGCGGGACGTATCCGTTGGCTCGCCCCCTGCGTCGGGCTGCGGCATGGGTGCGTCGATGCCCGGGTTGTTCCGATCACCAGGGCCACATGCGGTCAGGGTCAGGACCGCGAGGAGCTTTCGCATGGCGGCGGACTCTAGCGAGGCTCGGTGACAGTTACATCAGAATTCGATCGTCATCCGTAAACCAGGCTGGCAAGATGGGAATCTCGTGTTGGCGACGTAGGTTGTCGTCGTCGAGGCATCGGTCACTATGGCGCCCCCACCCCCCATTCCAGACCGCACCGAGACGCTGGTCCCGCGCTCGTCGACGCCCCAGATCGAGCCAAATAAAGAGACCGCGCCTGCAGAGCCAGACGACATCGAGGTCGATGATCCGGATCGCTACGAACAAGTCGCCGAGCACGCGCGCGGTGGACTCGGTCGCGTCGTGCGCGCGGTCGACAAGCGTCTCGGTCGAACCGTCGCGGTCAAAGAGCTCCTGCGCCGCGGCGAGCACGGCGACTCCAACGAAGAGCGGTTTCTTCGCGAAGCGCTGATCACCGCGCGCCTCGAACATCCGGGCATCGTGCCGGTGCACGAAGCGGGTCGCTGGCCGAACGGCGATCCGTACTACGTGATGAAGCTCGTCGAGGGCCGCACGCTGAAGGAGCTGATCAGCTCGCGCTCGCAGCTGCGCGATCGCTTGAGCCTCCTGCCGCACGTGATCGCGATCGCCGACGCCGTCGGTTACGCGCACTCGGAAGGCGTGATCCATCGCGACCTCAAGCCGTCGAACGTGATCGTCGGCGAGTTCGGCGAGACCATCGTCGTCGACTGGGGGCTCGCGCATGATCGCAAGCGCGACGTCCCCGAGCCGCCGGGGCACGACGTCGTCTCGCTGATGTCTGCGTCGGGCAGCCACTCGACCATCTCGGGCAAGGTCGTCGGCACGCCGGCGTACATGGCGCCGGAGCAAGCGCGCGGCGAGACCGTCGACGAACGCGCCGATGTCTACGCGATCGGCGCCGTGCTCTACGAGCTGCTCGCGGGCCGGCCGCCACATCACGACGAGACGCCGCAGCTCACGCTCGATCGCGTGCTCGCCGGACCGCCGCGGCCGGTGGCTGCCGCGGTCGCGCACGTTCCCGTCGAGCTCGCCACGATCGTCAGCAAGGCGATGTCCCGGCTGCCCGACGAGCGCTATCCCAACGCGAGCGCGCTCGCCGAGGATCTGCGTCGCTTCCAGACCGGCAAGCTCGTCAGCGCGCACACGTACACGACGTGGTCGCTGCTCCGCAAGAAGCTCGCGCAGCATCGCGGTGTCGTCGCGGTCGCGGTCGCGTCGGCGATCGCGCTCGGTGCGGTCGGTGTCGAGTCGTTCCGTCGCGTCGTCGCCGAGCGCAACATCGCGCGCAGTGAACGCGGTCGCGCCGTCATCTCGCAGTCGCAAGCGGAGAAGCGGCAGCGCGAGCTCGTGCTGCTGCAGGCCGTGACGTCGATGCGCGAAGATCCCACGGCGACGCTCGCGTGGCTCAAGGACTACCGGATCGCCGACGAAGACCGCGCACAGGTGCTCGAGCTCGTCGACGAAGCGCTCGCGAGCGGCATCGCACGCCACGTGTTCCGCCCCGGTGATTGGGTATTCGACGCGGTGTTCACGCCCGACGGCGAGAAGCTCTTGATGGCGGTGCGCGACGGTGTGCTGCGCATCCACGACCTCCGCACCGGCGACGAGACCAAGCTCGGCCAGCTCGCAGGTCAGCCCGAGATCATCCAGATCACACCTGACGCGCGATACGCCGTGATCGCCGGCTCGTTCGGCACGATCACGAAGTGGCCGCTCGACGGCGGTCCGTCCGAGGTGATCGCGAAGGTCGGCCGCACGCCGGTGCAGCTCGAGATGTCGCGCGACGGCAAGTCGCTGCTCGTCCTTCGTGAAGCAGGATCGCCCGAGATCGTGTCGCTCGACGGCGGACCGTCGCGACCGCTGACGCCAAAGAACACGATCTACGCCGCGATCGCGAAGGAAGACTGGTCGCGGATCGTGGTGGCGACGGCGCGCAACGAAGCGTCCGTCCTCGTCGGGGAGCAAACGCGCTCGCTCGCGCGCACCGAAAAGGCGATCCAGCGGCTCGGTGTGTCACCGGCGGGCGATACGGTCCTGATCTGGGACGGCACCGTCGTGTGGCGCGTTCCGTTCGGCGGCGGCAAGCTCGAGAAGCTCGCCGACTTCAACGCGGGCAAGATCCAGTTCGTGTGGTCTCCGGATCAGCAGACGGTCGCGCTCGCCGGCGATGTGCGCGACATCAAGCTCGTCGATCTTGCGACCGGCAAGGTGCGCGAGCTCCGCGGCCACACCGATTCGATCTACACGCTGCAGTGGACGCGCGACGGTCGCCGTCTACTCTCGGCGAGTGACGACGGCACCGCGCGCGTGTGGGCGGTGTTCGACGGCACGTCGATCGTCCTGCGCGGCCACACCGACGATGTCTATCGCGCGCGATTCTCCGCCGACGAGACGCAGGTCGCCACGTCGAGCCTCGATGGCTCGGCACGCGTGTGGCGCATCGACCAGCCGGGCACGCGCGTGCTGACGGAAGGCGACTCGATCGAGGACATGTGGTTCCACGGCGATCGCAGCCTCGTGAAGACGCGCAGTGAAGTGGCGTGGTGGAACCTGTCGTCCGGCCACCGCGTCCCGGTGTTCTCGCGCGAGCAAGGCGCGCTCAGCCTCGGCATCCCGTCGCCCGACGGCGAGCGGCTCGCGGTGACGCGCGTCGACTCGTCGATCGAGGTGCGGCACAAGAGCGGCCCGCCGCTGATCCTCCGCGGCCACACGAACTACCTCAGCGACATCAAGTTCAGCCGCGATCATCAGTGGCTGTTCACCTCGTCATTCGACGGCACGCTGCGCCGCTGGGATCTCGCGACGGGGCAGGGGACGATCCTCGTCGAGGGCTTCGTGCCGGTCCGCAACTTCGCGCTCGCATCCGACAACCGCGTCGCGGTGAACATCGGCGAGAAGCTCGTGGTGATCTCGCCGAGCGGCGAGCCGCGCGAGCTCGGCTCGGGCACGCCGTGGTGCATGGGCCTCAAGAGCGAGTTCGAGCCGGTGCGCGAGCGCCTCCTCGTGCGCCGTTGTGATTCCTCGTTCGCGCTGATCGACGGTGCGCGCGTGATCGAGCTGCCGACCGGCGGCCACCACATGATGCAGACGGCGGTCTCACCCGACGGCAAGCAGATCGCCGGCGCGATGTCCGACCGCACCCTGCGCATCTGGGACGCCACGACCGGCAACGTCCTCCAGGTCCTGCGCGGTCACAGCGACCTCCCGCTCGACGTCGCGTTTTCGCCCGACGGCACGATGCTCGCCTCGTCGAGCTACGACAAGACCGTGCGCATCTGGCAGCTCGGCGCGAATCGCGAGCGCGTGTTGCGCGGACACTCGGGGCCCATCTATCACGTGAGCTGGCTCGACGCGGCCCGCATCACGACGGGCTCCCGTGACGGAACGATTCGCATCTGGGACGTGCCGGTCATGAATCTCCCCACAGCGGCGGAGCTCGCGAACCGCATCGACGCGGCGACGAGTGTTCGCATCGATGTCGACCGCCCAACGACGGGCAGCACCACGCGTCGCGGTACGTGAAACTCGCGCCGACGTGCGCTGGGGTCTCGGGGGCAAGCTGATCGCGCGTAGTCGCGCGTAGCTGCGCTGCCAACGTGTGGTGATCGTGTCGAGCGGCAGAGGCACGCTTGATGCTCTGTCCAGATTCAAGGGAAACGGAGGTTCGGCGTTCCAAACGGACCGCTCAGCACAAATCGAAAAAACAAAATCTCGAACAGGGAAGTCTACGAAAGGAAGACAAGCCGATTACCGAGAAACGCTGGAGGTCATCGATCGAGACGACAAGAATCGACGACAAAGGCCATGAGCGGAGGATCGAGACGTTCGAATCCAAGGTGACCGGTGACAGACCTGCAGGAGATCCACTCGAGAACTCATTCACAAATACAAAGTGACGTGCACCCAGTGGCATCGGGACCAAAGTCGACGGACTGCAACCGATATGTCGTGCAACAACGGCAGAGCTGAGTCACGAACCAATGATCGAGTGCTAGTGCTAGGCGGCCCATTTGGGCCGCCGAACTGTTTTCGGGACAAGGAGTGAACATGGACAAGAAGCAAACGCCTGCCGACCGCACGAAGCGACAGCCTCGCGATCCATCACCCGCCAAGAAGCCCGGCTGGAACCCGGCCGACGACATCTTTGGCAACGACGGTCACCCCGTGGACGCCGACATGGATCTCGACAAGGGCAAGTACAGCGAGCCACCACCGAAGCGGTAGTCGTTGAGCTCGACCCGGTGCGTGGGTTGTACTGGCACTGATCCTCATCGGGTGCGGCGTCGACCGCATTTTCGACGCAGATCGCTCGCGAGTCGGCGGAGCGCTGCAGCGAGGGCAAGGCCTGTGAGCGGCGGCGAAAGCCCGGTGAGCTGGCGAGATCCCACGCGTTGGACACGATGGGGCGCCAGGTCACGGGGTGGGCCGCCGGTCACAGGCAGCCACGCGTTCTGCAACGCCGTTCGCTGTCTCGACTCATGTCCGCACGGGATCTCGCGAGCGCTCGCGACTGGGCTCCGAAAACCGAAAACCAAAATTTAAATCAGGGAAGGAGCGACGCGAGCGAGGGCAAGGCCTGTGAGCGGCGGCGAAAAGCCCGGTGAGCTGGCGCGATCACGCGAAGTCGAACCACTGGGGCGCCAGGCCACGGGCGGGCCGCCGGTCACAGGCAGCCACGCGCTCTGCAGTATCGTTGGCTACGGCGCCAGCGGTCGCGCGAGCACTCGGCTCGCGTTCACGATCTCCATCGCCGCGAGAACGACGAATGCGGCCGTCACGAGCGGGTCACTCGTCGGATGTTTTGGACCACTGCGTAGGCCGGGTCGCGCTCGAGCTCGACCGCGAACGAGCTGCTTGCGCGATCACTGGCGCCGTAGCCAACCACACTGCAGATCGCGTGGCTGCCTGTGACCGCCGGCCCGGCGCGGCGGCGCGGGACCGTGTTTCCGGATCGCTACTACCAGGAGATCATCCGCAACCCGACGCAGGCTCGCCGCGCGCTTGCCTACGTGCTCAACAACTGGCGCAAGCACCGCGAAGACGAGGCGAGTCGCGAGGCGCGCGCGTGGAAGGTCGATCCGTTCTCGACGGGCGCACTGTTCGCGGGTTGGAAAGAGCGCGAGGGAGAACCACTGCTGTGGAAGACGCCGCTGACGTACGAGCCCCTCGCCGTGTATTTGCCGATGACGTGGCTCTTGCGGAAGGGCTGGCTGCGAGGCGGTGGACGGTTCTCGGTGTACCAGGTGCCGAGCCAGCGACCGGTTGCACCATCGCGCTCGCGTAATGCCGCGCTGTCGTCGAGAAACTGACGTTCTTCAACGCAGCGGGAGCCGCGGATCCGCGCAGTTGCCCGCGGCACGGCGGTCGCAGCAATGGTGTTGCCATGGAAGCGATTCCTCTCCAGCCGAAGCTGAAGCGCAAACGGCAGCTCCGCCGCGACGCGAAGATCTTGCTGCAAGTTGCCTCCGCCGCGCTCGATCCGGATCGCCCGTTGATCACGCACCTCGTGATCACGAGGCGCTGCAACCTGTCGTGCGGGTACTGCTTCGAGTACGACAAGGTCTCGCAGCCCGTTCCGCTCGAGACGCTGAAAGAGCGCATCGATCATCTCGCGACGCTGCGCTCGGTGTTCGTGACATTGACCGGCGGCGAATCGCTGCTGCATCCCGATGCGATCGAGCTCGTGCGCTACGTGCGCGAGAAGGGCATGACGCCGTTCCTCAACACGAACGGGTATCTGCTGACGAAGCAGATCATCGAGGGGCTCAACGAAGCGGGCCTCTACGGACTGCAGCTCTCGATCGACAACGCGAAGCCGAACGACATCTCGAAGAAGTCACTCAAGCCGCTGCTGCCGAAGCTGCGCTTGCTCGCGCGGTACGCGAAGTTTCACGTGCGCATCAATACGGTGCTCGGATCGAGTGCGCCCGAAGAAGCGGTCGAGGTCGCACGCACCGTCGTCGCGTTCGGCTTCGACTCGAACTGTTCGCTCGTGCGCGACGAGACCGGCGCGCTGATCAAGCCCGATCCAGAAACGCGCGCCGCGTACGAAGAGATCCGGCGCCTCGGTAGCCGCTTGCCGTCGTTCCTCGACGACGACTACACGCAGAAGCTGCTCGACAACGGCACGATGGAGTGGAGGTGTCGCGCCGGCGCGCGCACGTTCCTCGTCTGCGAGAACGGCCTCGTGCATCTCTGCCAGCCACGCATGGGCAATCCCGGGACGCCGCTCCGCGCGTACACCGTGGAGCACATTCGCCAGGCATTCAACACGCCGAAGGCGTGCGCGGCGACGTGCCCGATCGCGTACGCGCACCACGCGAGCAAGCTCGATGGCTGGCGCTCGCAGAAGGGTCAGCTGCTGCTGGCGGCGCCATCGCCGCCCGCGCTGCCGAGTGGCAAGCGCAGCCCGGCGCTCGTCGTCGTCGGGTAACATTGCGCGCATGCGCTTGCTCGTGATCGTCGCGATCGTTTCGGTCGGCTGTTCCTCGAAGTCGTCCGAACCGCCAAAGGGCAACGACTACTGCCGCGGGCGCGCGACGTACACGGCGGTCCCGGCGACGCCGCTCTCGGGCGCGCAGGGCTCCTCGATCCCGGCGCATACGTTCTCGATCGTCGCGCGCGATCCGGCGACCGGTGATCTCGGTGTTGCAGTGCAGTCTCACTGGTTCTCCGTCGGTAGCGCGGTGACGTGGGCCGAGCCGGGCGTCGGCGCGGTCGCGACGCAGTCATTCGTCGACAAAGGTTACGGACCGAAGGGACTCGCGCTCATGGCGTCGGGCGTCGCGCCCGCCGAGGCGCTCGCGCAGCTCGTCGCGGCGGACAAGCAAGCCGCCGTGCGGCAGGTCGGCTTTGTCGATGCGACGGGCCGCGCCGCCGCGCATACGGGCGCGAAGGCGATCGACTTCGCCGGTCACCACGTCGGCGAGGGCTTTGCCGTGCAGGCGAACCTCATGGGAAACGACAAGGTCGTGCCCGCGATGCGCGACGCGTATCAAGCGTCGAAAGGAGACCTCGCGGAGCGCATGCTCGCCGCGCTCGATGCCGCGCAAGCCGTCGGCGGTGACATCCGCGGTTGTCAGTCCGCCGCGATCCTGATCGTGAGCGGCAAGAAGACCGACGCGCCGTGGAACGAGCGCAAGATGGACCTGCGCGTCGAGGAACACGCCGATCCGCTCGTCGAGCTCCGGCGACTCGTCGTCAACATGCGCGCGTACGATCGCGTCAACCAGGGCGACCTTGCGATGGAGAAGCAGGACGTCACGGGCGCGCTCGCGCACTACGACGCCGGCATGAAGATCCTGCCCGACAACACGGAGATCAAGTACTGGGTCGGCGTGACCCTGGCGTCGCTGGATCGCGTCGACGAGGCGCTGCCGCTGTTTCGCGCCGCGTTCAAGGACGACCCGGCGTGGATCGAGCTGACGCGTAGGCTCACGAAACCCGGGCTGATTCCCGACACCGACAAGGGCCGCGCCGCGGTCGAGCGAATCCTCCGCGAAGCGAAGTAACTCGAAACTTTCGGCGGGGTTCGCGCGTTCAACGATCCCATGCTGCCCATCGGATCCGCCGTCCTGACGCTCGCGACGATGACGTACTTCCTGTGGGGCCGAGAGCCGAGCGCGGCCGTGTGGATCGCGACGAGCATCGCGGTGATCGGCGCGCTGGCGGGCGCGCTCGTCCCGGCAGCGCGCACACGTGTGCATGCGGCGATCGCAGCGGGCCTCATGATCGCCGTCGGTAGCTTCGCGCTCTCGCGCGTGATCGGTGCGTGGCCCTTCGAGTGGGACGCCCTCGCGGATCGTCGCTACGCAGCGTTCATCGCGACGATGGGCATCGGCGTCGGCATCGGGCTCCTCCGCGGCAAGCTGTGGGCGCGCTGGGCCGCGATCGCATTCGCAGCGGGCAGCGCGCTTGGTGGCACGCTCAACTCGATCAACATGCGCGGGTTTCGCGACGAGACCGCGTGGCTCGCGGCGCTCGGCGTCGTCGGCGGCGTGACGATCATCTCGCAGCTGGTGCGCCCGAGCGTGCGCGATGCGTTCATGGCGAACACGGTGTGGACCTCGCACGATCGCCTCGTGCGCTCGGCGCGGTGGGCCGCGATCGCCAGCTTCGTCGCGGCACCGATGTTGCTGTTGTACGCATTCGGTCAGCCGGTCGCGCCGGCCACGGTGTGTTCGGCGATCGCGATCGCGCCCGTGCTTCTCCTCGGCAGCACGCTGGTGATCATGCGCCGCACCGCAGGCGTGCTCGTCCTCGCGGTCGGCTCGCTCGGACTGCTCGCGCACACGGCCGCGACCGCGCGCTACGTCGAGCTGGCGATGAACGAGCGGGTCGTCGGGTACTACGCCGCGTTCTGGTTGCCTGCTGCGCTGCTCGGGCTCGTCGCGGGTGGCGTCGCGATCTGGCGCGCTCGGTCGGTGTTTTCTTCCGGCCGGTCGTTCGGGCAGTAGCCGCGCGCGCGTGACTGCGCGATCCTTCAGGTGATGTCGACCGAGCGCCGTGTTGTATGGACGGTCGCCATGGTCCAGCTGATGAACGTGCTGGACTTCATGATGGTGATGCCGCTTGGAGATGACTTCTCCAAGGCACTCGGCATCGCGCAGTCCGACGTCGGCTACGTCGCGGGTGCGTACACGCTCGCGGCGTTCGCGAGCGGCGTGATCGGCGCGCGGTTTCTTGACCGGTTTTGTCGCAAGCGCGTGCTCCTGGTCGCGATGCTCGGACTCGCGGCCGGTACGGTGCTCGGCGGCTTCGCCGTCGGGCTGTGGTCGATGCTCGCCTCGCGCGTGGTCGCCGGCCTGTTCGGCGGGCCCGCGACGGCGACGTCCCTCGCGATCGTCGCCGACGTCGTGCCCGTCGAACGGCGCGGCCGCGCGATGGCGGTGGTGATGGCGGGCTTCTCCGTCGCGTCGGTGATCGGCTTGCCGCTCGGCCTCATCCTCGCGCGGCACGGCTCGTGGCGCACGCCGTTCTTCGTGATCAGCGGGCTCGTGCTCGTGACCCTCGTCCTCGTCTGGATGTGGATGCCGACGCTGACGGGCCATCTCGAACGCACGCATCGTCGGACGCCCGCGCTCCAGCTCCTCGCGCGTCGCGAGATCATGTTCGGTCTCGCAACCACGGGTTGCGTGATGTTCTCGGTGTTCTCGATCGTTCCGCACTTCCCGACGTACCTGATCAACAACCTCGACTTCCCGCGCGATCAGTACGAGCTGCTCTATCTCGCCGGCGGCATCGTGAGCTTCGCCGTGCTCCAAATCGCGGGCCGCTGGGTGGATCGCCACGGCTCGTTGCCCGTGATCACCGCGGGCACGATCGTCGCGGTGACGTCGATCGTCACCGGCTTCTTGTTCGAGCCGCCGTTCGTGCCCGTCGTCGTGGCGTTCACGCTGTTCATGGCATCGGGTTCGCTGCGCGGCGTCGCGCAATCGACGCTCTCGACCCGCTTGCCCGCACCGCACGAACGCGCGCAGTTCATGTCGCTGCAATCCGCGGTGCAGCACGCGGCCGCCACGCTCGGCGCGTTCGCGACCGCGTCCATCATGGTCACCGATCCGGTGACCCAGCACGTCTCCCCGATGTGGGTCGTCGCGATCGTCGCGATCGTCGCTGCGGCGGCGGCGCCCATGTGCCTGGCCGTGAGTGAGCGCTTCCTGCGGCGCCGCGATGCGGCGATTCCACTTCCGGATCCCGCATCCGCCGCGAGTTGAGCTAGGGTTCTGCCGTGCGCGGACTCCTCCTACTCGTACTGGCCGCCGGATGCAGCCGCGACGAGCTCCACCACGAGCACACCGCGAAGTACTTCAAAGAATTGAAGCTCGACACCGCGCCGGGCCTCTCCGGTCTCGCTACCGACGATACCGGCGGCTTTTGGACCGTCGCGGAGCGCGACCTCAAGGCCTATCGCATCACGCTCGACGCCGCGAACAACCCGACGCTGGAGACGCTGACCATCGAGGGCGTCCCGCCGAAGCTCGACCTCGAAGGGGTCGCATGGCTCGGCGGTGATCACTTCGCGCTCGGGACCGAAGGCAAGGTCGATGGCCTCGCCACCGTGCTGCTCGCGGACCGCCGCGGAGAGACGCTCGTCGTGACGCGCGTGATCGCACTGCCCGAGACGAAGCTCGGGATCGACCTGCCCGCGAATCACGGCGCCGAAGGTGTGTGTGGTTACGGCAGCACGATCATCGTCGCGATCGAGGGCTCCGGCATCGAGAATGGCAAGCGGTTCGCACCGATCGTGCGCATCACGAACGGCGAGATCGAGCGCGTGCATCGCATGTGGCTCTCGACGAAGATCGGCAAGCTGTCCGCGCTCGACTGCACGATCGCCGCCGACGGCACCGCCGAGGTGATCGCGGTCGAGCGCCACTTCTCCGTCACCAAGATCCTGCGCTTCACGCTGCCCACAGCCGAGGGCGACATCACCCCGACCGAGGCGCTCGACCTCGGGCGGGCGCTGAAAAGCCGGCTCAACCTCGAGGGGATCGCGAAGACAACCAGCGGCCGATACTTCGCAGTCGTCGACAACCAATGGAAAACCTTGCGGGGTCCGAGCCTCCTGCTCGTGTTCGAGGCTGGTGTAGTCAAAGAGCGGCGCTGACGTGAAATCCGCGTGATCGACCCGCACGGCGCGCGTGGTCCTCGATACGCTTACTTCAATGGGTGGGGCTGCGGTTTCCCGCAAGATGGTCACGCGCGCGTGGTGGCTCGGCATGGCGAGCGACGAGGAATCGCGCGCGTATCTGCAGAGCCGTCTCGTCGTGCTCTCGCAGCTCATGTTCTGGAGCTACGGCGCGCTCCTCGTCATGATGTTCCTGCTCTACGAGCGGTATCCGCTCATCGAGCCGGCGCACAACAACAAGATCTACGGCCTCGGCGTGTTCGGGATGGCGTTCCTCGTCGTGATCTGGCGCGGCTGGCTCGTGCGTCGCCCGCTGACGATGCGCGGCCTCTACATCGCCGACATCATCTACGCCGCGTTCTCGGGGACGATCTTCGCCGCGTCGACGCTGATCGCGTTCGACAAGCACATGGCGATGACCGCCAACATCTTGTGGGTGTGCCTGTGCGTGTTCCTTCGCACGATCGTCGTGCCGAGCACCGGCGAGCGCACCGCGATCATCAGCTCGATCGTCCTCGCACCGAGCCTCGCGGCTGCCGCGATCTTGCCGTCTCTGACGGTCACCGAGTTTCCGCGGCCCGCGCTGATCGGCAGCACGATGCTCGTCGCTGCGGTGCTGATCGCGATCGCCACGATCGGCTCGCGGCTGATCTACGGCCTCCGCCTGAAGGCGAATGCCGCGATGCGCCTCGGTCGCTACACGCTGGACAGCAGGATCGGCGAGGGTGGCAACGGTGCCGTGTACCGCGCGCATCACGAGCTGCTGCGCCGCCCGACGGCGATCAAGCTGATGCGCCCCGACAAGATCGACGCCGATACGCTCGATCGCTTCGAGCGCGAGGTGCAGCACATGAGTCAGCTCACGCACCCGAACACCGTCGCCGTGTTCGACTACGGCCGCAGCCCCGACGGCGTCTTCTATTACGCGATGGAGTATCTCGACGGCATCGATCTCGAGAACCTCGTCGCGAAATACGGCGCGCAGCCCGGCGACCGCGCGATCGCGATCCTGACGCAGGTCTGCGGTGCGCTGCAGGAAGCGCACAACCGCGGCATCGTGCATCGCGACATCAAGCCGGCGAACATCATCCTGTGCGAGCGCGGTGACGTCCCTGATGTCGCGAAGGTCGTCGACTTCGGTCTCGTCAAGGAGATCGCCGCCAGCGGCGATCCGAACCAGACCGGCCGCATCTTCGGAACGCCGTCGTATCTCGCGCCCGAGAGCATGACCGCGCCGGACCTCGTCGGGCCCGCGTCGGACCTCTACGCGCTCGGTGCGGTCGGCTACTTTCTCGTCACCGGCAAGCCGGTGTTCGCGGGCAAGAACGCGCTCGACGTCTGCATCCAGCACGCGACCGCGATCCCGGTGCCGCCGTCGCAGCACGCGCCGAGCGTCTCGCCCGAGCTCGAAGCACTCCTCCTGCGCTGCCTCTCGAAGGAGCCGAAGGATCGGCCGAGCAGTGCGCGCGAGCTCGCAGCGCTCCTTCGCGCGGTGCCCGTCGCGGGCACGTGGGGCGAAGCCGAGGCGACGCAGTGGTGGCGCGACCTCAAGGCCGGTCCCTCGCTTGCCACCTCGACGACGGGCACGATGACGATCACCGTCGACATCGCAGCGCGAGAGCCCGACGAGAACGACGAGCCCGTGCCTCGCGCGAAGTCTCGCGTCAGTCGGCGCGCTTGAACACGAGCCGCAGCGAGAGTGGGAAGCAGACCGGCGACGCCTGGCCGTCCTTGTTCGTGTACGGCTTGTAGCGCCACGTCGCGAGTGCGGACTGCAGATCGGTCGCGGTCGCGCCGGTCGTCTTCACGACCTTCACGCTCGTGACCTTGCCGCTCTCGTCGATGCACATCTTCACGAACGCATCGCCGTTACTCTCGCCGCCCTCGGACTTGAGCTTGGGAATCTCGCCCGACAGCTTCGTCACCGCACCCGCGGCGACGACCGGCGTGCGCGCGGGTTGCGCCGGCTTGACCGGTGGCGCGGGGAGCGGCTTCACCACCTCGGGAGGCTTCTCGGGAGGCTTCACGGGCTCGGGCAGTGGGTCCGGCTTCACCTCCGCGACGACCTCTGGAGGCGGCTTCTTGTCGCGCTCGGCCTTCTTCGGCGGCGGCTTGCGATCGTTCGATGCGCTCTCCGTCGCCGGCTTCGTCCGCAACATGGCCGTGAACGTGTGCTTGCCATCCACCGTCGCGATCAGCTCCTCGGTCCACACCTCGCCGCTCGGGCTCTTCACCGAGAGCTCGTGCGTGCCCGCCGCGATGTCGAAGTTCGCGGGCGTCTTGTGACCGGTCGGTTTTCCGTCGACGTGGATCGGCAGGCCGCGCGGATCGGAATCGACGGAGACGTGCGCCGTGCCGCGCTCGAGCGTGACGTTGATCGTCTGGCTCTCGCCCGCACGCACGGTGATCGACCTCCTCCACGGCTTGTAGCCCGGTTGCTTGATCGTCACCGCGTGCTCGCCGGCCGGCAGCTGCATGTCGCTCGTCGCCGCGTTGCCGTCGACGTCGATCGCGGCGGTCGCCGGCTCGACGACAAACCGTACCGGACCCATCGCGGCGACGACCGGCTTGTCGGCGACGTCCGGCTCGCGCTTCTTCAGCACGAGCACCGCGGCGAGGATACCGGCGATGATCGCGAGCGCGGCGAGGATCACCATCGCCTTGTTGTTGGACTTCGCCGCCGGCGCGGGGTGCTGCGTCGGCGTGTACATCGGCACGTTCGCGAGCGGCTGCTGGATCAGCGGCGGGACCGACGCGGTCAGCGGCGACGACATGCGGTTCGGCATGCTGAAGTCCGGCGCGCCCATGGCCGGCAGCCGAGCCGATGACGTCGCGAGCGGAATCTCCTCGCCCCAGACCTCGGTCGCGAGCTTCTGCTGCTCGGGCGAACGCTGCAGCTTGCCCGGCGGCGACGACGAGGGCGTGCGCGGGCGCTGCACGGACGTGGCTCGCTCCGCGGGCAACGGCAGCTGGTTCCTGGACGACTGCGGCCCCGACGTGCGGACCCACTGATCGCCGGGCTGCGCGAACCGCGTGATCCACTCCGCGACGTGGCGCGCCGACGAATGGATGCCGTGCTGCGTGGCGAGCGCATCGATCGCCGCGCGAAACACGCCGGCCGACGGCAGCCGCCGCGTCGAGTCGCGCTCGAGCGCCGAGATGATGATCGAGTCGAGCTCCGGCGGGCAGCTCGGGTTGTGATACGACGGCGGCGTGATGTCCGCTTCGCGAATGCGCTGCATCGTCTCGTAGTCGGTGCGCGCCGAGAACAGCGGCGACGCCGTCACGAGCTCCCACGCGACGACGCCCATCGAGAAGATGTCGCTGACCGTCTCGAGCGGCATCCCGAGCGCAGCCTCGGGGGACATGTAGCCGAGCTTGCCTTTGACCTGACCGCTCTCGGTGTGGAGCTGCGTGCTGTTCGCCTTCGCGATGCCGAAGTCGATCACCTTGAGGTGGCCGGAGTGGGCGACGATCAAGTTCGAGGGCGAGATGTCGCGATGCACGATGTTGAGCTGCTGCCCGCGCTCGTCGACGAAGTTGTGCGCGTACTCGAGTGCATCGGCGAGCTCGCCGAGGATCGAGAGCAGCACCGGCATCGGAATCGGCTCGCCGCTCTTGCTCGCGTACCGCAGGAGCTTGCGCACGTCGAAGCCCTGCACGAGCTCCATCGCGATGTAGTAGACGCCCTGGAAGCGGCCGAAGTCGTGCACCTGCGCGATGTTCGGGTGGTGCAGCAGCGAAGAGACCTTGGCTTCGCGGATGAACGACTCGACGAAGTTCGAGTCCTCTGCGAGGTGCTGCAGCATGCGCTTGAGCGCGACGTTGCGCTCGAAGCCCTCGATGCCGCGCTTCTTCGCGCGATGCACCATCGCCATGCCGCCCATACCGAGCCGCTCGAACACCTCGTAGGGTCCGAACGAATCGACAGGTTCCACCACCGGGTTCACGGCCTGTCGAGCTTACGACACGGACCCGCAGGATTCAGAAAAACGTGAGCTGCAGCTTCGCGTAATAAAAGCCGCCGTTCTGGCCGAACTGGCTGACGTTGCGGCTGTAGATGAAGCGGCCCGAGCTGATGTTGGCGTCCTTGGTCTGCTGATCGGGGAACGTGTTGAAAAGGTTATCGGCGCCGATGGCGAAGAATACGTTCTTCGTGAATTGATACCCGACGTCGACATCGACGAGGACCTTGGCTCCGAAGGTCTCGTCGTTGGCCGGGTTGTCGGCCTTGAAGCGCACCTTGCCGTAGTAGTTGGCACGCGCGAGCGCCGAGATGCCCTTGATCGCATAGCGCACGGACGCGGTCGCCTTCTGGTGCGGCACCGAGTCCTCCAGCCGATTGCGCGCGAGGCGGCCGAAGAAGAACGTCTCGAGCTGCGCTCTGTCGGTGCTGAACCGGTTCTCCAGCGAGCGCGGAATCTTGATCGACTTCACCTTCGTGCGCGTGAAGTTCGCGCCGGCGGTGAGCGTCAGCGTGCCGTCGCCCGCATCGACCGAGTAGTCACCGACGACGTCGACGCCGGTCGTGTCCGTGTCGACCGCGTTCGCGAAGAACTGCGCCTGCGAGACGCCGGGGAACGGCGCGAGGATGTCGGCGACGATCGGGTTCGCGTTCGTGAACTGGCTCGTGAGCACGATGCGATCGCGCAGGCGGATGAAGTAACCGTCCGCCGAGAGCGTCAGGTTGTCGGTCGGGTGAAACGAGAGACCACCGCTCGCGTGGATCGAGCGCTCTTCCTTGAGGCGCGGAATGCCGAACGCCCGCGTGATCGGACTCTGGTTGTTGCTCGTCAGCACCTGTGCGGGCTGGAGGTTGCCGGCCATGTCGGGGAGAAACTGCGTCGACACGTTCGAGAACCACAGCTGCTGCAGCGACGGTGCGCGGAAGCCCGTGCTCGCGGCGGCGCGCAGGATCACACCGCCGGGCAGCTTCACGCGCGACGCGATCTTGCCGATGATCGACTGACCGAAATCGCTGTAGCTCTCGTAGCGCCCGCCGATGTCGAGCAGGATGCGCTTCGTCAGCTCGCTCTCGGCGCCGGCGTAGATGCCGATGCTCTCGCGTGTGCGGTCGACCTCGTTGGCCGGCGTGTAGCCTGGGAACACCTGCGCGCCGGGTGACTTCGGTTGCGGTGGCGTGCCGAACGTCTCGTCGCCGAGGCTGTACGAGGCTTCGTCGCCGGCGATGATCTCGTAGTTCTCGATGCGCAGCTCGGTGCCGAACACGAGCGACAGCGATTTGACGAGCTTGGTGTCGAGCTTGTGCAGGAGATCCAGGTCCGCGACGGTCTCGGCGGCGCGCAGCGTGCCGGCATCGAAGGTCGTCGGGCTCGACGTGCCGAGCGAGGCGTTCACCGAGTTCTCGATGTTGAACTGGAACGAGCTCGAGCCGCGCGTGAGGCTCGCATCGACGTTCCACGTGCCCTTGCGACGGAGGCCGACCGTGACCGCGCGATCCTCGATGATCGGCTGGATCTCGGGCAAGAACCCGTTCGGATAGAACTCGGGGACGTTCTGGGACGTCTGCTTCGGGAACCGATAGAAGCCGGCCGCCGTGCCGCGGCGGTGCGAGACATCGCCGAAGCTGTAGAACGTCGCGGCCTTCGAGAACGGGACCTCGAGGTTGTACGCGCCGAGGCCGGCGATCGCGCGCGACTCGCCGATGCGCATCGCGAAGTCCTCGCGCGAGAGCCCGGCGGCGGCGAGCATCTGATCGTCCATCACGCGGTCTTCGGAGTAGACGGTGCCGGTGTACGCGCCGCTGCGGTTCGTGGCTTCGCGTTGCAAGAACTCGCCGGTGACGTTGATGAAGCCCTTCTCGCCGATCTTGAAGCCGTAGTTCGCGGACGTCTTCAGCTGCGCGCCGTCGCGGCTCGCCGTGATACCGGTCTGCGAGCTCACGTCGAGCAGATCGGTGACGTCCTTCGTGACGATGTTGATCACGCCGGCGATCGCGTCGGACCCGTACTGCGATGCGGCCCCGTCGCGCAGGATCTCGATGCGCTTGATCGAGCCGGTCGCGATCGCGTTCAAGTCCGCGCCGACGGTCCCGCGGCCGAACGTGCCGTTGACGTGCATCAGCGCGGTGCGATGGCGGCGCTTGCCGTTCACGAGGATCAGCACCTGATCCGGCCCGAGGCCGCGCAGGCTCGCCGGGTCGATGTGATCGCTGCCGTCAGCGACGGTCTGCGGCGTCGAGATGAACGACGGCGCGAGCGTGTGCAGGATGCGGCCGGTCTCGGTGCGGCCGCTGCGCCCGATCTCCTCGGAGGTCACGACGTCGACCGGAACCGGCGAGTCGAGGTTCGTGCGCGGCGTTCGCGAGCCGATGACGACGATCGTCTCGTCGAGCAGCGGCGCTTCCATCGTCGTGAGCGGCACCTGCATCGTCACGGTCGCGCCGGCCGTCAGCTTGATCGTGCGCTCGACGGGCTCGAAGCCGGCGAGCTCGATGCGCAGCTTGATCTCGCCCGGCGTGAGGCCCTCGAACTTGTAGCTGCCCGCGTCGTCGGTGGTCGCCGTCGTCTTGGTGCCGACGATCGTCACGGTCGCGCCGGCGAGCGGCGCCTCGAGGTCGGGCGACTCGACGGTGCCTTCGATCGTGCCCGTCGTCGGCTGCTCTTCCTCTTCGACCTCGGGTGGCGGCGGTGGTGGCTGCGGCGGCTCCTCCGGGACGGGTTGCGCGCTGGCAAACGAAGTCAACGCGAGCAGAGCAATACACGCTCGTCGAACCACCACGGCCCCAGGTTAACAGCTCTCGTCGGGACGAACTGGCGCCGGCGCTACCGCTTTCGGCGCTTCGCGGCCGCGAGGTACGCGCGACCGCGAGGCGAGATCTCGTAGCCGACCTCGAAGCTCTGGGTCAGGCCGAGCTTCTTCAGCTTGCGGACGTCGGTCTTGAACGGCAGCGTCTCGCGCCCGAGCTTGGCGGCGAGCTTGCTCGCGGCGACGCGCGGCTGCTTGTCGATGATCGCGAGCGTCTTCTTCGTCCACGCAAGGTCTTTGTCCATGCGCGCGAGCTTCGCGGTGATCGTGGCGACGTCCTCGGCGGAGAGCGTGTCCTCGAGCGCGAGCTCGACGCGATCGCCATCGCCGTCGTGACGGAGCTCGACGCGATAGACCTCGGTCGCGTCGTTGCACGGACCCAGCTCGGCGAGGTACGCGACGAGCGTGTCGCGCGACTCGAACCCGGCGCGCTTGGCGTCGTCGGTGGTGATGCTCCGGATCGTCACGAGCTCGATCGCATCGACCTCGAGGACGCCGATCGGATGACAGCGGTAGCGGCCACGCGGCTTGACGTGTGGTTTTTGCCAGCGCCGATACGTGAGCGTGATCGCGCCGCTCTGGAGGCCCTCCCAGAACGGCTTCTTGAAGAGCAGCATCGCGCGCGCGGACATTACGACGTATCGTCGTGACGTGTTGATTCGCGTCGTGATGATCGTCGCGCTCGTTGCCGGGTGCGTGAGCAAGGCCAAGGAAGTGCTCCAGGGCCCCGAGCCAGAAGGTGGCGGCACGCTCACGTGCAAGCAGATCCTCGAGGACTGCGACGCGAATTGCAGCGATCCGCTGTGCCTGCACCGCTGCTCGCCGCAGGGCCTACCGGATGCGCGCGCGCAGCACGAGGCGCTGCTCGAGTGCGGCGAGCGCGCGAGCTGCACCGACGAAGCGTGCGTGCGGACGAATTGCCCGAACGAGCTCGCCGCGTGCGTCGGTCCCGAAGAGGCCGCACCAGCGTCGAGCCCGCCCGGCGCGACGCCGCCGTCACCGTAGCGGAGCGTGCTACAGCTCGGCCGATGGCCCGTGCCACGAAAGCCGACGAGCCCGAGTTCATTCTCAACGCGCGCGAGCCGGGCCTCGGTGTCGGCATCCTCGTGAAGAAGGACGCCGAGCGCCGTACGTATCGCTTCGTCAACGAGGAGCGATCGTTCAAGGAAGCGTACTGCCAGCTCTACATCAAGGAGGCGATGCACGTCGCGCCCGAGATCAAGGCGAAGCTGAAGCCGGCGAAGGTCGTCGTTGGACCGGTCGCGCCGCTCGCGACGAATGCAGAGCTCGAGGCGCAGATCTGTGCGAAGCCCGACGAGCCCGGCCCGTACCTCGTGTACGCCGACTGGCTCTTGCAGCGTCAGGATCCGCGCGGAAACTTGATCACCGTGCAGAGCCAGCTCGCGGACGCGCCGCGCAAGAAGGAGCTGCTCGAGGCGGAGAAGAAGTTGCTCGACGCGCATCGCGCGTACTTCGTACCGCCCGCGCTCGACGAGGCGCTGCGGCTTCCGAAGCGCGGCACAGGTGCGAGGTGCGAGGTGACGTGGAACCACGGCTTCTTCGCGCACGTGCGGCTCGCGAAGAACGCGACGCCGAGTGCGCAGGATCTCGACCTCGATGTCGTGGCGCAGTCGGTGCTCGCGCATCCGTCGGCGAAGTTTCTGCGCTCGGTCACGCTCGGCCCACTCGGTACGAAGGAGTACTCGTACGTGCCGATCATCGCGGCGATCGCGAAGTCGAGACACCCGCTGCTCGACGAGCTCCACATCGGAGACTTCACACCCGGCGATATCGAGCTGACCTCGACGCGCGCGGGCAACGTCACGGGGCTGTTTCGCGGCGCGCCTGCGATGCGGAGGCTCACGGTAAAGGCCGGCATGGTGCGGTTCGACGGAAAGATCGGGCACGACAACCTGCGCGAGCTCTCGGTCACCACCGTGCAGCTCGCGCCCGAGCACATGCGCTGGTTGTTCGAGGCGAAGTTGCCGGTGCTCGAGACGCTCTCGCTCGTGACCGAAGGGCTGGTGTTCGAGGACGCGCAGCTCGTGAAGCTCACGGAAGGCTTTCTCTGGCCGGCCCTGCGCCACCTGGTCCTGCGCGGCGTTCGTGGGACGCAGGCGCTCGTCGAGGCGCTGCTCGATTCGCCGCTCACCGCGCGGCTCGAGTCGATCGATCTCGGCGTCGCGCCTGCCGCGCTGAAGAAGCTCGTCGCGAGGCATCCGCAGCTCGCGGTGCGCGATGGCTCCGAGCGGAAGCGGTTCCAGATCACCGAGAGCCAGGTCGTCCGGAAGTCTCCCGACAAGGAGTCGATGGCCGCGGCGCGCAAGATCGCGCGCGCCGACAAGTGGCTCGCGCTTGGCTATGACCAGGGTCGCGATCGCGTGTGGGGCGAATACGAAGGTCGCGATCACTACTACGTGTTCGCGCAGCTGCGCGGTGCGCGTGATGTCGGCTGCGACTGCGGCAGCCCGAAGGACCCGTGCAAGCACGCGCTCGCGCTGCTGCTCCTCGCAGCGAATCAACACGACTTCCCCGAGGCCAACGTGCCCGAGGCGCTGGTCCGGAATGCGTCGCAGGAACGCCCGACCTACGCACGCGACGAGTACGACTGGTGACGCGCCTCTCCTTCTGTGGTGTCATTCGCTGATGGAAGAGGTCTTCAAGGCCATCGAAGCCGGCGACTACTACCGGGCCTACGAAGCGTTGCAGCGCACGCCCGACGCACGCGGGCAGATCGGTGTCGCGGTTGGCGGCTTCCTGCTCGCACTGGCCGAGCGCTTCGACGACGCGGACCGCTTGCTCGCGAATCAGAACGTCCCCGCGATCCAGCTCATCGCGCGTGGCGAGCGCGAGCGCCTCGCGCGCTGGCGCGATCCGCAGTTCGCCGGCTCGCTCGCGGCCTCGGTCCCGCTGCCGTACGTCGGCATGTACGCGGGCATGGCGGTCGCGCTCCTCCAGAACGACGAAGCGCTCGCAGCGCGCGTGAAGAACGACATGCGCCAGATCCAGCCGGTCCCGGGACGCATCACCGTCGGCGGTCAGGTGCGCCAGTTCGCGAACCTCGTCGACGCCGACGATGCGATCGGCCAGATGCTCGAGACGTACTGCGGCCAGGGGCTCTTGTACTTTCCGTTCGCGACGCTACGGCGCGTCGACTTTCTGCCGAAGACAAACTTCATGGACCACTACATGCCCAAGGTCCAGATCACCGATACACAGGGCCAGACGGCGCTCGCGTTCGTACCGCTGCTCTACGCCGGCAGCTCGACGCACTCGGATCAGACCGTGCGTAACGGACGGATGACGATGTTCGACTACGTCGGCGAGGCCCGTCGCCCGCGCGGCCAGCGCGACTTCTTCGCGGACAGCGTGATGATCGGCCTGCAGGGCATCACCGCGATCGAGCTCGACACGTAGGGAATGCCGGCGCCCGCCGCGCGGGTTTGATCGCCGGTGCTGGACGCACGTGGCATCCCGCTGTGGCTGTTGCTCGTGATGTTGATCGTGGTGCCATGCGTGATCGGGGTGCTGTTCGGTTCGCTCTCGTTCAAGGGAATGACGCCGCACCTCTTTCACTGCAGCCGTTGCGATCGCGACTTCCAGCGCAAGGCGTGGCGCCGGTTTCCGCGTGCATGCAGCCACTGCGGCGCACGCGACTGGAATGCCCACGTGCCGTAAGATGCCGCGGCCATGAGCCTCAGACAGCGTGCGCGTTACCGGTTCGACAACTTGATGGCGCGGGGCGTGGGAGCGCAGATCCTGCTGCTCGCGATCTTCACGCTCGTTGTCGTGCTGGTCACCGTCGGCCTGTTGCTCGTGCTCGGCGTCGCGCCGAAGAACGAAGCAGGCGCCACCGACTCGACACCGATGCTCGCGTGGAAGTCGCTGATGCACACGATGGATGCCGGCACGCTCGGTGGCGACTCGGGCAGCTGGACATACCTGTTCGTGTTCCTGTTCGCGACGATCGGCGGTCTGTTCGTGGTCTCGGCGCTGATCGGCGTCTTGAACCAAGGCTTCGGCACGATGCTCGATCAACTGCGGCGCGGTCGCAGCGTCGTCGTCGAGAAGGACCACACGGTCGTCCTCGGCTGGACGCCGAAGATCTTCACGCTGCTGCACGAGCTGGCCGAAGCGAACCGCAACAAGCGTGGCGCTTCGGTCGTCGTCCTCGCCGACCGCGACAAGGTCGAGATGGACGGCGAGATCACCGAAGCGATGCGCGGGCTGAAGCTGCGCGTGATCACCCGGCGCGGCAGCACGATGTCGACCGAGGACCTCGCGCTCGTGAGCCTCCAGACCTCGAAGGCGGTCGTCGTGCTCGGCTCCGACGACAACAGCGCCTCCGACACGGTGGTCTTGCGCACGCTGCTCGCGATCCAGAAGGTCGCATGCAGCCACCCGCTGCATATCGTGGCCGAGATCTTCGACGAGCGCAGCGAGCCCGTCGCGCGCATGGTGGTCGGCAAGCAGGCCGCGCTGATCCTCGCCGCCCCGCTCGTCAGCCGCTTGCTCGTGCAGACCGGCCGGCAGTCCGGCCTCTCGATCGTCTACACCGAGCTGCTCGATTTCGGCGGCTGCGAGATCTACGTGACGAAGGAGCCGAAGCTCGCCGGCAAGACGTTCCGCGAGGCCGCATTCCAGTTCGGCACCTCGACGCTGCTCGGCATCTTCACGAAGGAAGGCGAGATGCTGCTGCCACCGCCGCTCGATCGCGCGCTCGCCGCCGACGATCTGATCGTCACGATCAGCGAGGACGACGACACGATCGTCCTCGACGGCGCGGGCTCGATCGACGACGCCGCGATCAACGTCGCGCCGCAACGCTCGTCGCGACGCAGCGAGCGCACGCTCGTCCTCGGTGCGAGTCGCCGCTTGCCGATCGTCCTGCGCGAGCTCGACAACTACGTCGCGCCCGGCAGCGAGACGATCGTGCACGGCGAAGGCGCATCCGCCGCGCTGTCCACGCTCGACCTCGGGACGCTCGCGAACATGAAGGTCATCGTCCAGGACAGCGACGTCACATCGCGCGATCTCCTCGAGAGCCTCGACGTCACGCAGTTCGATCACATCCTGCTGCTCTCCGAGATCGGCGGCCGCACGCAAGAGATGGCGGATGCGCGCACGACGATCACGCTGCTGTTCTTGCGCGACATCGCGAAGCGCACCGGCAAACACGTGCCGATGACGAGCGAGATCCTCGAGATCCAGAGCCGCGATCTCGCCGCCGTCGCCGAGGCCGACGACTTCATCGTCAGCAACTCGCTCGTGTCGCTGATGATCTCGCAGCTCTCCGAGAACCCGCACCTCGTTCACGTGTTCGACGAGCTGTTCTCGTCGAAGGGCTACGAGCTCTACGTCAAGCCGATGTCGGAGTACCTCAACGCGGGCGACGCGACGTTCGGCACGCTGTGCGAGGCCGCGATGCGCCGCAAGGAGATCGCGATCGGCTACCGGCTCGCGAAGTCATCGCGCGATCCGAACGCCGCGTACGGCGTGATGGTGAATCCGCCGAAGCGTACGAAGGTGAGCTTCACGCCCGCCGATCACGTGATCGTGCTCGCCGAGGGCTAAGTGCAGCGCAGCAGCACGCAGGTGATGTTGTCGTTGCCGCCTTCTTCGTTCGCGCGCTCGACGAGCTTCGCGACAGCAGCACGCAGGTTCCCGTTGGTCTTCGTGAGGATCTCGAGCATCTCTTCGTCGTCGACGTGACCCGACAGACCGTCACTGCAGAGCAGATACATGTCGTTGCTCTTGATGTCGAACAGCTTGACGTCGACCTCGACGTCGTCGGTCAGCCCGAGCGCGCGGGTGATGACGTTCTTGTGTGGGAAGTTGTTTTCTTCCTCGCGCGTCATGCCCGGGTTGATCTCCTTGAACTGCTCGAGCAGCGAGTGGTCGCGCGTCAGCCGCGTGATGCCGCCATCCTGGACGCGATAGACGCGCGAATCGCCGACGTGGGCGATGCAGATCTTGCCATCGTGGATCGCCGCGGCGGCGAGCGTGGTGCCCATGCCGCGGCGGCCGCCGTCAGTGTGCGCGGTCTCGAAGATGCGCCGATTGGCGACCTTGAACGCGCACACGAGCCGGTTCTCGAGTGGCGATAGCTCGGGGTTGGGCTCGAACGGCCACTTCGTCTCTTCGTGGTAGTTGCGGCCGTAGAACTTGCCGACCTCGATCGTGGCGATGCCCGACGCGACCTCGCCGGCAGCGTGGCCGCCCATGCCGTCGGCGACCAGCACCAGCTGCTCTGCTTCGAGGATGCCGAAGCAATCCTCGTTGTGATTGCGCCGCATCCCGACGTCGGTTCTGGCCGCGTATTGAATCCGCGGAGGGGCTGCCACGGCCCCATCCTACACCGGTGCCACTCGTGCGCGCAGGCTATCGAGACGTAGCGGCGATGGCCGGCATCTGCGCCGCGGGGCGGCGATAGATCACCTGAACGTGCGTGACGTATTCGACGAGCTCGTCGACCGCGTGTTGTGCCGCTGTCAGATCCGACGCCGACGCGGCCTTGTGCAACTCCGTCACGAGCTGCTCGACGAGCGGCAAGCAGAGGTCCTTCGCGCGCGAGCGGAGGAGGCCTGTGATGCGCGCGATCTTGAGCGGATCGTCCGTGCACAGCACTTCGGCGATCCGACGCGCGCCCTCGTGGGCCTCGGACAGGAACGCGGGGATGCGATCCGCGAACCACGGATCCACGACGACCGGCTCGAAGCGCTGCCAGCGATGCGCGGACACGCGCGCGGGACGCATCAGCGGTGCATCGCCGTCGATGCGATTACGGCCCTGAGTCTTCGCGCGCAGGAGCGCGGCATCGGCGGCCGCGATCAAGCGGTCCATCGAGATGTCCGCGGTCACGTGCAGCGATGCGAAGCCCGCCGTGATCGTGACGACGCGCGCGCACTGCGAGGCCGCGTGCGGAATCGCGAGGGCCTCGACACACGCGCGCAGACGCTCGGCGACGATCTTCGCGCCGACCGCATCGGTGTTCGGCAGCACGGCGATGAACTCCTCGCCGCCGTAGCGCCCGAGGTAGTCCGAGGGCCGGCGCAGACACTTCACCATCGCTTCGCAGGCGAGCTGCAGACAGCGGTCGCCGCCGAGGTGACCGTATTGCTCGTTGAACGAGTGGAAGCAGTCGAGATCGATCATCACGAGCCCGAGAGGCTGATGTTCGCGACCCGAGCGTCGCCACTCCGCCGCGAGCAGCGAGAGCGCGTGCCGGCGATTCGCGACGCCCGTCAAGGAGTCGACGCAGACCAGCCGCTCCAGATCGTGCTTCTCGCGCTGCAACTCGACGATGGTGTCGGACATGCGTCGCTCACGCGTCGAGCGATGACGCGCCTCGGTGCGCGAACGCACCGCGCTGCGAATCCGGCCGACCAGCTCGCGCTGGCGCAGCGGCCTGGTGACCGCCTCGGTCGCGCCCGCGAGGTGCACGGCGTCGATGTCCTGCTCGTCACAGATCGCGACGATCGGCAGATCGCGATCGCTGCGTGCGAGGTCGTGTAGGCGTGGCATCGCCTTGCTGTCGACGTGCATGACCACCACATCGGGCAGGTCCGACGGGCGTTGCGTGACGAGCTGGACCGCGGCGTCGATCGACAGCGCTTCAATGTCCACACAGCCGGCGTCGGCGAGAGCCTCGTGGACCTCGGAGGTCGCTCGCAGGCTAGCAGACTCGATGATGACGGCCTTGAACAACGGGCGTAACGAATCCAAACACCGTGCCAGGACCGACGCGATATGCATTCCCTTGAGAACCAGGCACTTGTACGTAGTTTTTGCGAGGCTACCTACACCGCACCAGAGCCGCTGGATCACGTCGAGCCGTATTTGGTCACCGCAGTGGCGAAACTCTGAGCCCGATCAAACGAGTAGGACGATCACGGCGACGACGATCCCGATCACGATCGCCGCTGCGATCACGAGGCGTGGCACGTTCCACGTGAGCTCTCGCACCGGTGTAACTCGGAGCGTGATCGGAGGTGGTGTGATGACACCACGGGGGGCAATAGGCCGCTCCATCGGGACCCCAGGGACCGCCTGGAAGCGGTGATCGAGGACCGTCTGGACCGGCGCGTGCGCGATCGTCTCCTCCCAGTTGGGGTGCGCCGATGCGAGTGGCAGGGACGGGCGACTCGATGCGGGGTTGTTCTCGACGTCGGTGGTCTCGTCGAAGTCGTCGAGCTTCGGGGCGCTCGCACGAACCGCGCGCATGTTGCGGATGCGCTCGTCGAGATCCGCCGAGTCACGCGGCGAGATGTCACCGAGCGGCAACGTCGGCACCGGCGTCGTGGTGTCGAGCGGCGCGAGCGGTTCCGCGACCACGGTGACGGCCGAGGCGACGGTCGGTTCGAGCGCGAGCCACGGCTCGGGCGGCTGACCGAACAGCGAGGTCATGTAGCGCGCGAGGGCGGTGACCGAGGTCGAGATGCCGAGTGTCGCCGCGACATCCTCGACCGTCTGATGCATCACGTCCGCCGTCGCGAACCGCTCCGCGGCATCCTTCGCGAGAGCGGTCATCACGATCCGATCGACCTCTGGCGGAACGTCCGGACGGAAGAGCGAAGGCGGCGGAACTTGCTCGTGCACGATCGCCGTCATCGTCGGCAGATCGCCGACGCGCTGGAACAACTGGTGAAGCGTGAGCAGCTCGTAGAGCACGATGCCGAGCGAGAAGATGTCGCTGCGGCCATCGATCGTCGAGTGCGGCGTGCACTGCTCGGGCGACAGATACGCGATCTTGCCCTTGATGGTTCCGACCAGCGTCGTGGTGCGGCGGCCCTGCGCCTTCGCGACGCCGAAGTCGAGCAGCTTCACGACGCCCTCGTTGCTGATCATGATGTTCGCGGGCGTGACGTCGCGATGCACGATGCCGAGCGGCTTGCGATTCGCGCCGACGCGAGTGTGCGCGTGATGCAGCGCCGCGCTGATGTTGGCGGCGATCGTGAGCACGTGCGCGAGTGGGATCGGCGTCCCGAGCGCACTCGCGCGCTCCATCAGGAGCCATGCGGTCGCGCCGTGGATGTACTCCATCGTGTAGAAGTACGAGGTGCCGAGCCGGCCGACGTCGTAGAGCTGCGCGATGTTCGGGTGCCGCAATTGCGCCGCGAGCCGCGCCTCGTCGAGAAACATCGTCACGAACGCTTCGTTCACAGCGAGCTCCGGCAACACGCGCTTGAGCACGACGTAACGCTCGATGCTTGCCTCGGAGGTCACGCGCGCGAGGAAGACCTCGGCCATGCCGCCTCTCGCGATGCGCGCGAGGACTTCATAGCTGTTCGTGGTCCCTCCGGAGATCACGCTGGCATCGTAATCGATTCCCGCTTGATCGTGCTCGTCTGCGGTGGCATGACCGCGCCATGTACAAGCTCTCGATCGTGGTCGTGGCATTCCTCGGAGGCATCGCAGGCGCAGAACCGAAGCAGCCGACGCTCACGCTCGAGACACCGACGATCACCGGCAAGCTCGATGCGAAGCTGCTCACCTCGACGGTCCGGCGCGCGCACAAGAAGCTGCTCGGTTGCTACGCGAAGGCGTTAGCGAAGGACAAGTTGATCGGGTCCGCCCTCGCGAACGCGACCTTCACGATCGGCGGCGACGGCAAGCTGTCGAACCTCGTCGTGTCGGGCGAGCTGCCGAAGGGCGTCGATGGCTGCATCGTCGGCGTGTTGTCCACGATCCGGTTCAAGCGCAAGGGCGCCGACCCGGTCGAGGTCACGTACCCGCTCGCGTTTGCGCCGTCGAGAGAGCTCCCGGCGTTCGCGTCGCTCACCGGTATGGGCGATATCTCGAGCGGCTTCGACGACACGAACATCTACGGTGTCGCGGGCGAAGGCTCGGGCGGCGGCGGCACGGGATGGGGGACGATCGGCGTCGGCACCTACGGAAAGATCGGCACCGGCTCGGGCACCGGGCAGGGTTACGGCGCTGGTGGGGGCCGCGGGGGCATGCGCAGTCGCCTGGCGTCGGTCCCGACGATGTCGATCGGCCAGCCCGACGCGAAGGGCGATCTCGACAAGGCGATCATCCGCCGCTACATCAAGCGGAACATCCAGAAGCTCCAGTACTGCTACGAGAAGGAGCTGCTGAACCAGCCGAAGCTCGAGGGCACGTCGACGGCCGCGTTCACGATCGGCGTCGATGGCCTCGTCACCACGTCAACGGCGAGTGGCCTCGACGCCAACGCGGACGCATGCATCGCGAGCGTGATCTTGGGGATCGAGTTCCCGAAGCCGAAGGGCGGCGTGGTCACGGTCCGCTATCCGTTGACGTTCCGGCCGGCGGAGACCGCCCCGGCGAAGACGCCGTAGTCGATCAGTCCCAGCGCAGCGGGATCGTGCCCTGCCAGTAGACGACCTCGTGTCGCCCATCGTGGCCGCGCATCCTGATGCACCGAGCGCCCACATATTCGTTGCCGCAGACGTCGGTCGTCTTGGGCTCCTGCGGTGCAGGCGCGGACGACGACGACGGCGACTCGGTCTCGTGGGGCTTCATGGCGCTGCAAGCGCCTCCAAGTGTCGTGCCACGCGTTCCCCTTTGGCCAGGGTCGGTGAATCTTCGAGGAGAACCCGACCCACTGAGTTTTGTGTCTGCAGGCGGGCTTACAACCGCTTCGGTGATTGGCGTGCGGTACGATCTCAGCGAGCGTGTCCACGCGTGGCCCGCGGGCCTCCTTGAGCGACAATAACGAAGCATGAAGGACCACGTCGCCGCGACGATCGTTCGAGCCAACAAAGACCGAGGCAGCTTCGCGATCCGCGATCTGTCCTCGGGCGGTGCAAGGTTGGTCGGTCCGCAGCTCGATGTCTTCGAGAGCGAGCGAATCCAGCTGGTGATCGAGCTCGACGAGCCGGTGACGCTCTTGGCCAAGGTCACGCGCGTCGACCGCCAGCGGAGCGTCGTCGAGGTCGAGTTCCGCGGCCTCGATCCCGACGCGGCCGCGCGGATCGAACGCTCGATCGCGGACCTCCTGGCGCGCGTTCGCGAGTCCGCGCCGCCCACGGTCCTCGTCATCCACCCGACCCTCGAAGTCTCCTCCGCACTCGAACGCGATCTCGCGCGCGTCGGTGTCGCCGCACGCATCCGACCCACACTCGCCACGCTCGTCGATGATCTCGCCGATCACGCGGCGCGCTTCACCGGCGTTGTCGTCGCGGGCTCGTTCGGAGATGCGGTCGGCGCCGCGCTCGAGTACGTCGAGACGCACCACGCAGATCTCCGTCGCGTGTTGCTGTTCGGCGATCAGATCCAGAAGATCGAGCACCCGGCCGCTTCGCGCGTGCACGCCGTCCTGCGCACGCCGTGGCACTTCAAGGGCCTCGCGCGCGCGCTCGAGCTTGCGCCGGATAGCGTCGTGACGACGTACGCTCAGCTCGTCGCGCTGCAGGATCCGAACAAGAAATAGTTGCGCGCCAAAAACTTGGACCGCGGCGCGAGCTCTGGCTTGTTAGCAGAATGAAGATGACGAAGAGCCAGCGCCGCCTCGCCCGGAAGATCTCGTTCCCGCTGTTCGCGTTCGTGATGATGACCGTGATGATGGCGATCGCCGGAACGAACTAGTCGGTTTCATCGCCGAACCACGCGACGGCGTAGTCGCCTTCGACGGCGACACCAAGCGCACGCCACGGCTTCTTCCACTGATCCTTGTTGATCATGACGGCGTGGTGCGCGGGGCTGTTCTGCCAGAGCGAGAGCGCCTGCTCGGGCGTCATCCCACCCGCGTTCGCCGCGATCTCGTAGCCGAAGCCTTTGTAGCCGGCGATCTCCTTCGGCTTCTTCCACATGCAGCGCGCCGCTTCCTTGCTCGAGTCGTAGCAGCACGACGACCACGAGCCCTTCTTGGACCAGCTGTGCATGTTGCAGCCTTCCTTCACGGGCCGGTTGACGTTGAGATCATGCGCGTGCGCCTGCGCGACCTTCGTCATCGCGGGTGAGATCGGAACGCGCGGAAGCTTGATGCTGGCGCGATAGTCGTTGATGAGGTCCGCGAGCGCGTTCGCATCGGCCTTCGCATCAACCAGCGGCGACGCGGGGCCGGCCTTCGGTGCTTGCTTCGCGCGCCAGCTCGCGTGCGCCTTGAACAGATCGCCGACCGCGTCGTCGGCAAAGCCCGCGACTTCCCACTCACCGCCCGCGACCTCGCGCAGCACGAGTTGCCCCGAGGCACGCATGATGCCGTGCAGCGTCGGGCGATAGTTCGTGTGGATGCCCATCAACGAGCGCGTCTTGCGCACCTTCGCGCGGATCGACTTCGTCGCCTTGCGCGCGTGATTGAACGAGAGGCCCTCGACGGTGCCGACGAAGTGCGTCGCGGTCTCGCCGCCGAGGCGCCAGGTTCCGGCGACGCAGCGACAGGTCGGCAGGAACGTGTTCGGATGGCCGTCCATGATCGTCAGCACCGCGCTGTCGCCACTGTTCAGCTTCACGTTCCACACGGTCTCGGCGTGCGCAGGCGTCGCGAGGAAGGCCGCGATCAACGGCACGATGATCACCCGCATCGCACGAGCGTAGCGCGGCGCGACCGGGACTCCAGCCGCGTTTGAAACCGCCGAACTTTGCCGCGTTCCTAGGAGACGCGTTTTGCTTCGAGGTCGATCGCGGCCTGCTCGACGAGCGACGTGAAGCAGTTGGCGCACCAATCCTCACCTCCGCACTCGACGCAATGAAGCGCGTCACAGCCTTGGCAATCTTCGAGGTTGCGCACGTGACGCGCGCACGTGGGCTCGGCCACGCGCCGCTCGAGGTCCAGCGGGAACTCGTTCAACACGCGCTCTGGATCGGGCCAGCGATTGTCGTGCGTTTCGTCGTCGATGGCGACCGCGCGATCGTCCCAGTGCTCGTGGAACTCGAGCCAGAGCTCCGAGCGATCGGGCGGCGGGGTGAGCGCATCCTCGGTGTTACGGTCGAGTGCGAGTGCGGTCTCGAGCACGTCGAGCAAGCCCGCGTCGTCGTCATCGATCTCCGATTCGATCGGCTCGACCAGCTCGACCGCCGCGACGACCGGCACGTCCGTCACGACGACAAGCTTCGTCTCGACGACGACGGGCGCAACCCTCGAGATCACGTCCTCGACGATCGCAGGTTCGCTGTACTGCTCGTCGAGGTCGTCGTCGTCCCAGCAATCCTCCTCGGATCCGTACTCGTCGTCGTCGTCGTCGTCGCTGTCCGGCTCCTCGGGTACGACCAGTGGCGCCGACGATGGATCGACCATCGACAGCTGATACCCGCCGGCCTTGCCGAGCAAACACTCTGTCGGCGTTGCGGCGAGCTCGTCGAGCATGTCCTGCAAAATCCCCGAGCCCGGGTCGAATCCGAGTGCGAGATCGAGCGCGCGACGGACGACCTCGTCGGGCTCGGCCTCTTGCGTGCCGCGCACGTGCGGTTTGCCGAGGACCAGGTAACGTGCCGCGCGGTTCGCCTCGACCTCGACCAGCGCGATCGGCGGTGCGGGATCGAGGACGTTCTCCAGCGCGATCGCGATCCCGTATGGCATGAGCTCGAGCTCGGCGCTGCCGAACAGCTGGAACACCGTGACCGGCCGCGGCAGCCATCGCACCGTCGCGACACGCGCGGACAGGTTCGCGATCGACATGCGCGAGGCGAGCTTCGCGAGCAGCGCGGGCTGGATCGCCTGCCCGACGACCACAAACGCGGTCGTCAGGTCCGCCGGGTCTCGCTCTTCGTCGTCGTACTCGGGCTCCTCGGCCTCGCGCGGGTTCGCGCGCGAGCCGGCGATCGGCGTGGTCACCTGCACGATCGGCCGGGGTGTGTCGTCATCGCGATCTTCGTCATCGAAGGCTTCGGTGACCACGACGCGCTTCAACCGACTCCAGCGGAGGCTCGTCTGGAGCATGTCGCTCGCGACCGAATCGCCGAGCAACCTTAGATCTTCGAGACGCGGCAGCTCCGCATCGTCGAGCGACGACACCTCGCCCGCATTCAGCAGCACGAGTTGCTCGAGCGCTTCACCGCGTGCGTCGTCCCAGGTCAGCGCCCTGCCGCCCGCATCGATACGCAGCGTCTGGAGTGCCGGCGCGCAGGCGAGGATCGGTGCGACCTCGAGCTCGTCCTCTCCATTGGTCAGCTCGACACGCAAGCGCCGCCACGGCATGCGCGCGATCGTCAACGCCTCACGCCACTGCGACCAGTGCTCGATATCGATCGCGAGCGTCGCTGCCTCGACGAAGCGCAACGACACCTCGCTCCGCACGGTGGCGAGCTGCTCCGGTGCCGCGAGCCGGATCTCGCTCACGAAGCCACGCCGCCACCCGACCGCGATCTCGGGGAGCGCACTCGGCAGCAGCGCCGGCGCGTGCAACCCGAGCTGCTTTCGCTGCGCCTCGAGGAGACGCGCGGACGGGCGCCGCTCGCGCTCCATCATCAGCGAGATCAGCTCGCCGCGTGGATGCTCCTGGGTCTGGAGGAGATCCGCGTAGACGGCCCACGGCGCCGGATCGTCCGGCGTCGCCGCGATCGCGTCGAGCAGCGGCGCGTGCACCTCGAGGTGCACTGCCGAGCTCGACCGCACCTGCGTATCCGCGTGTCGTCGTTTGCGAGACGCATCGACCATGGTCACCCCGTTTCCCGAGGTGACAGGATCATTCGGGGTCGGGCGAAATGCCATACCCAACACGGACGTCGCGGTTACGTCCGAGTCGCAGCAAAACGTACTTCAGTCCCTGGCACGCTGTAGATTCCCGCGCGATGCGCGTCTGGACCCTACTCCCGTTGGTCGCCTGTGCCGAACCGCTGCGCCGCCCGCCGCAAGGGCCCACCGATCCGGACGTGGTGAACGGTTGCCGCTCGGCGCCGACCGTCGGCGGCGTTCGCTACAGCTGCTCGACCTACGAGGTCTACGACACGACGATCGAGCCCACCTCGATCCGTTCGGTCGAGCGCCAGCTCGTCTCACACGCGCGCGGCCGCGGCATGGAGACGTCGACGCGCGTGCTCGACGTTGCGGGCATCGACGACGCGCTGATCGTGGAGTATCGGCAAGCCGGTGCGCACGGCTTCGATCTCGTCGCGCTGAAGTCGATCGACGCCAAGGTCCGCATGCTGCAGTGCCACGTGCCGTGGTTCGAGAACGCGAAGTCGATCCCGACGCGCGAAGCGACGTGCACGGACACGATCGGTGTCTTGCTGACACGCCCCGTGCAAGCGGGCCGCGAGGTCAGCCCCGAGTGCACGCGCGCGACGAACCACATCGCGAAGCTGCCCGGCCGCACCGATCCGCCGGATGGCTCCGACGATCTCCATCAGGCACTGCGAGCGTTCGCGGCGCGCTGCACCGAGAAGGTCGCCGCATGTTCGCTCGCCTCGACGACGTACGTCGAGGCGACGCTCTGCACCGACTAACGGCGGCGACGGAGCGCGTACTTGTTGCACACGTTTTCGAAGTCCTGCTCGCGTTCGTCGGCGAGGTAGACCTCGAACATCTGGTCGGGAAAGCCGTCCTCGTCGTCGGGCCCCTTGTTGAACGAGAAGTAGCGCAGCATGAAGCCGGGCGCCGGCTCGTGGATGAATCTCTCCATGCAGACGACCTCGGTGATGCGCGTGAGGTCGAACACGAGCGCCCAGTTCGGCGTCTCGACCGTGACGATGTGAGTGTTGCTGACCTGCGCAGGCGCCGCTTGAATGTTGTAAACGGCGACGCCGCTCTGCGTGTTCGTTTCGTTCGGCATCGCGGCGACATGCCACCGAATCCCGCCGCCACCAATCGCGCCGATGTCGCGGACGACACCCGTCGCGACCTCGAGCGGATCGTTCTTGGAAGCCGTGCGCGAGTCCGAACGCCACCACACGGCGAGCGCGAGCGCAGCAGCAATGACGAGCAGCCGGCGGATCCACATCGGCGAAAAATATCGCATCAGTCTGCGACGCGTGCGAGGAACACTTTCGTGACGTAGCGACGGTCGACGCGCGAAGCCCCTAGCGCCGCGCGAGCTTGCGCGCGCGCCACAGAAACAGCGGCAACAGCAGCCGGTAAAACCCGCGCCAAAACCGCTGCAGGCCAACGCCGCTCCGCTCCTCGCGATCGACGCGCGCACGTGGATGTGCGAGTACGCGTCCCGCGCTGCCGCGCAATGGATCGACCGTCACCTCGATGCGGCACACGTGCTTCACGTTCTTGTAGCCGTAGAGCTGCGGCACGATCAGGCGTAGCGGCGCGCCGTGCACTCCGAGTGGCTTATCCCCGAGTCGATCCGCGAGCCACGCAGTCTCGTGCAGCGCGTCCTCGAGCGGAATCGTCGCGCGGTAGCCGTCGAGGGCGGTGATTCGCAGGTACGCCACGCCGCTGCGTGGGCGCGCGCGGGGCACGATGATGTCGTCCCAGAACCGGCGAAACGGCATGCCGGACCAGCGGAGATCGACCGCGCTCCACGTCGTCACGCAGTGCAGATCCGCGGTGAGCTCGGCCCGATCGCGAACCACCTCGTCGGGCGAGAGCTCGAGTGGCTGCTCGACGTCACCGTCGATTCGCAGCCTGAAGTCGGCGGGGACGCGCGCGCCGCGCTTCATGTATTTGTCGAGACCAAACGGCGGCGGTGGTCCCGGCAAGGCGCGTTGTCCAGGTGGGAGCGGCATCGTGGATAGGATGCCGCAGCGCGTGATTTCGTTCTTTGCGTGAAGATCGACTGCCCCATCACCCAGCTCGGCCGCGGCGCGAAACGGCGGCTGGTTCGTATCCGTGATGCGTCGGGAGGGGTTAGATGTGCGGATGGACAAGCAAGCCATCGCACGCGATCTCGCGTCTCGCACCTTCCTGACGTTCGGCGGCAACGAGACGTTCCTGCTGTTCGTGCAGCAGTACCCGTTGCGGGAGTTCTGCGCGTTCGAAGTCGTCGGCGACGAGACCGCGTGGTCGCGTCTAGAGAACGACCTGCAGCGCCCCATTTTCGACGCCGCAGCGAGCAACGGTCACGGCGTGATCACTGACAGCTTGGTGTGGCGAGCGTCGCGCGACTACGTCGAGCGCCTTGGCTACAAGGACGTCGCAGCCGTGAATCACCAAGCGATTGCGCGGACACGACGTATGATCAACGAGTGGAAAGCTTCGAGCTCCCACGCGGCGACGCCGATCATTCTGGCGGCCGACGTTGGGCCTCGCGGCGACGGCTACGCGGCCCAAACGCTCTCCCCCGAGGTAGCGCGCGTCTACCATGCTGCGCAGGTCGACGCGCTCGCCGCCGCCGGCGCCGACCTCGTCGTGGCCCTCACAATGACGAACGTCCCCGAGACGATCGGCCTCGTGCAGGCGGCCACGCGCGCCGGTTTGCCGGTGTTGGTGTCGCCGACGGTCGAGACCGACGGCACGGTACCTGACGGCTCGACCCTCGGCGACTTTGTCGCGGCGGTCGACGACGCGACAGGCGGTGACCCGGTGGCGTACATGGCGAACTGTGCGCACCCCATCCATATCGAGGCGACGCTGCGCGCGGCGGCCGATCGTGGCGAGTCTTGGCTCCCGCGCTTCCGCGGTCTGCGCGCGAACGCCTCGACCAAGACGCACGTCGAGCTCGACAACAGCACGGAGCTCGATCGCGGCCAGCCCGACGACCTCGCGCGACGCATGGCCGACCTCAAGCGGAGCTTCGGCTTCACGATCGTCGGTGGCTGCTGTGGCACCGACGCCGACCACCTGACACGCATCGCGCACGCTTGCCGCTGACGACGTTACGAGAACCCAGAGTTGGCGGAGCGGACGGGACTTAAAATTCGGCTCGCTTAGACTCGCCGCATGGGACTCTTGACCTTCAGCATCAACGTCACCCTGGACGGCTGCGTCGACCAACATGCGCACGGGCGTCAAGGACGCCATGCACTACCGGCGCGCGTGCTGACTCAGCGCAACCCATCCCCGCGTGGCGAGCGTTTGTGCCAGGCCGTTCGTGACCATGTAGATTCTCGTCGATGTCCAAGTCCGGCGGCGGAATCGTGCGTGCGCCGCGCCGGCCCGCGGGCTGGGTCGCGCCGGGACCCGCGCCAGCTGGCGTGCAAGGCCGGCCGGAGCTCGAGCCCGAGGTCGACGAGGATCTGTGCTTTCTGACCGGTGACTGGCGTCTGTTTCAGAAGCAGCGCGGGCACCGGTGGAGCCTCGACGATCTGGTGACGGCCTGGATCGCGACGCGCCGGATCGATGCGGACCGCGCG
>JALZOJ010000004.1:0-69650 GCA_030857175.1 Myxococcota bacterium
AGGAACGTCGGCGCGACGCCGACGGCAACGCCCTTCACGGCACCGAGCTGGTTCTTGAGCTCGGTCACGAGCGCGAGCGCTTCACTGATCGTTTTGTTGAGCTTCCAGTTGCCGACGACGAACGGTGTGCGCATCCGCGATTTGATAACACGCGCAGCGCGCGACTAAGCACGCCGCTTGCGGCGATTTCCTAGGCGTTCTGGCGAGGCTTTTGGGTCGAGGACGAAGACATCACGATCGTTTCGCACACTGTGTTTCGCGATGATGCGCAGCGCGCTTCGATCGACGCGCTTTGCTTGGCCGCCCTCGTCCTCGTAACTACGTGGTCTGCGGTTTGGCATGTCACGCGGTAGTGCAGGCGCTACGCCAGCTGACTCGACCACGACAGGCGAAATTCGCAGCGCGCGTCACCGGTGCACGCGCACAGCGTGTGAATCGCATTGACCTCGTGCGCACCGGTGAGCTCGATGATGCGCTCGAGCGAGGCCTCGACGAGCGTGCACACCTCGACAGATCCCGCGTAGCCGCCCATCACGACCGAGGCCTGGTTCGGCTCGACGTCGACGGTGATGTCGCCCCAGTCGTGAAAGCGGTTCCAGCACGTCGGCAGCGCGGTGAGCACGGTTTCGGCGGGCAGCGATGCGGGGTCTGCGCCGAACAGGCGCGGGAAGGTCGCGGACATCGTGCCGCGCCCGACCTTGCGCGCGACGAGCTGACTCGGCACGCGCTCGCGTGCGCGATCGAGCGCGTTGACCAGATCTGCGAGATCGATCCACGCGAGCGGCGCGAGCGTCGGTGCGAGGGCCTGCGCGAGCTGCGGCGTCTCGTTCACCATCTTTGCCATCCCGCCCTCACCGAGGTGGTGCTGCAAGAGGCGCGAGAGCACGCGCAGGTGCGCGGCGCGCACTTGCCCGACGACGATGCGCTGGCTCGGCAGCGACGGTAGCGGCGCGTTGCCAAATCCCGCGGTCACGCGCAGCACGGCCTCCGCCGCCTTCACCGGATCGGGCGTCTCGGCCTGCAGCTCTGCCTCGGGAATCTCGTCGGCGGGCAGGCGCTCGAGGGCGCGGCCGAGCGCGATCGCGAACGTCGTCGCCGAGGTCCACCGTTTCTTCGCGACCGGCTGCAAACCCTTCGCGATCACGGCGTCGACGGCTTCTGACAGCGTGAACCTGAGCTGCGATGGCGGCGTTAGCGGGTCGCTGATCTGGCGCTGTACGACGGATGGCGCGGGACCCGAGCCGAACGGCGGGCGGCCGGTGAGCATGCAGTACGCGGTCGCGGCGAGACCGTAGACGTCGGTCGTCGGTGCGTCGGTCGGCTCGAGGAACGACTCGGGGGCCGCGAAGCCCGGCGTGCCGGCGGCATCGCGCTGATCGCCGGCCTTCACCGCGACGCCCACGTCGACGAGCACCGCGCGATCACGCTCGCGGTCGAGCAGGATGTTCGCCGGCTTCACGTCGCGGTGGATCAGGCCGAGCGTGTGCATCGAGTCGAGCGCGTCGGCGATCTCCATCGTGATCTGCGCGACCGCGGCGGTCGGGAACCACTCCTTGCGCTCGAGCGTCGCGCGCAGCACCTCCGAGAGAGGCTGGCCCTCGACGAGCTCCATCACGAAGTAGACGTCGCCGTTGTGCTCGCCGAGTGCGTAGACCTGCACGAGGTTCGGGTGATGCAGCGACGCCAGGATGCCGGCCTCGGCGCGGAACCGCGAGACGAGGTCGCGATCGCTCGCGAGGTCGGAGCGCAGCACCTTGATCGCGACGGCGCGCCCGAGCCCGAGATCCTCGCCGCGATACACGACGCCCATCGCACCGCGCGAGAGCTCGTGGACGACGCGATACGTCCCGCCGACGACCGTGCCCGCCGACAGCGAGCCCGTGTCGTTGCCGGCGTCATCGTTGCCCGTGCGATCGTCGGACGCGACGATCAACACGTCTCCGATCGGCGCCGTGCGTAGCGCCGCGTAGCAGCGCGCGACCGCGGACTCGCCGCTGCGCTCGCCGATCGCGAGCTCGCTTGCCACCGCGCGAACCTGCACGGAGATCTCCGTCGAGCCGTCGATCTTGATCGGCTCCGACTGCACCTTGTGGATCAGCTTGCGCACCACGAGCGCGGCTTGATCGTCCGTCGCACCAACGAGCAGCACCGCGATCTCGTCGCCGCCGAGCCGGCCGATCGGATCGTTGCCACGCACCGTCGCGCGGATCCGCGATGCGACCTGCGCGAGCACTTCGTCGCCGCTCGTGTGACGGTACTGGAGGTTGATCTTGCGCAGCCCGACGACGTCGATCACCGAGAGCGTCAACCGTTCCTTGCGTCGACCCGCGGCGGCGACCTCGTGCGCGATCGTCTGCTCAAAGGCACCGCGCGCCATCGCGCCGGTCAGCGGATCGTGCAGGCTCGCCGCGAGCAGGCGCTCGCCTTCCGCGACGAGGCGGCGATGCGACGATAGCCACGAGAGCTCGCGCGTGAGCCGCGCCGCGATCGCCTTCAAGTCCGCACGTTCGCCCTGCGTGAACCGGCGCCCCGAGTCCGAGACGATCGCGACGAGGCCCGCGACCTCCGTCGGGCTCGAGCGCAGCGCATCCGCGATCACCGAGCGTGGCAACGGCCCGGCGGTCATCACCGTGCCCGCCGCCGCCGCCGCAATGCGTGCCGCGCCCGCGACCTGCGTGCGATAGGACTCGTTCGGGCTCGGCCGCGCGGCCGTCGGCACCATCTGCCCGCCGTCGCGCCACCATACGATGCAGTCGTGCGCCGAAAATCCCTCGGCGACGGCGAGCAGCGTCTCTTGCGCCGCGCCCGTCAGGTTCACGAGCGACGTCGCGATCAGCGCACGCGCCCGCGCGAGGTCGATGTCCGCGCTCGTCGAGTCCGCGTGCGCCACGTTCGCGATCGCCTCGACGGAGACCGGCGTCAGCAGCACGCCCTGCGCGCCCGCTTGCGCCGCGGCTCCCGCGACGCGCCCGGCGTTCGAGCCATCGCCGACGATCCAGCGCGGCGGCCCATCCGCCGGCGGCGGCCCGAGGTCACCGGCGACGAGCGGCGGCACGAGCATGGCGGCGCAGTTCGGCGGCACGTCGTCGAGCGTCGCCGCCACCAGCAGCACGCGCGCCTGGTCCGCGAGCGGCTCGAGATCCGCGATCAAACGACCCGACGGGTCGAAGACCGCGAGCCGTTTTGCCGCCATCGCGGAATAGTAACCGGGCGCCGTTGCCAGCGCGCGTCCGTGGCGAGCTTAAGGGCGCAGCGCGGCGATACCGGGCAGGTCGAGGCCCTGCACGAACTCGAGCGAGGCACCGCCACCCGTGGACACGTGCGTGACCTTGTCGGCGAGGCCGGCCTGCGCGATCGCCGCAGCCGAGTCGCCACCACCGACGACGGTCAGCGCGAGCTTGTTCTCGGCGAGCGACCGCGCGATCGCGACGGTGCCGGCGGCGAACCTGGGCTTCTCGAACACGCCCATCGGGCCGTTCCAGAACACCGTCCGCGCCGCGCCGAGGACCTTGCGATAGGTCTCGATCGTGGCCGGCCCGATGTCGAGCGCCATCGCCTCGGCGGGGATCGAATCGGCCGAGACCGCCTTCGCGCCTTCCGCATCGTCGAGGTTCATGGCGACCACGACGTCGGTCGGGAGGTGGACGGTGACCCGCTTCTCGCTGGCCTTGCGCAGGAAGTTGCGGGCGACCGGCAGCTTGTCCGTCTCCACCTTCGACTTGCCGAGCGACTTGCCCTGCGCGACGAGGAACGTGTTCGCCATCGCGCCGCCGACCACGATCGCCTGCACGCGCTCGAGCAGCGCGTCGAGCACTTCGATCTTGTCGGAGACCTTCGCGCCGCCGAGCACGGCGACGTACGGACGGTCGACGTCGCCGAGCAGGCGGGTCAGCACGTCGATCTCCTTCGCCATCACGAAGCCCGCGCCCTTTTCGCCGACGAGCTTCACCATGCCGGCCGTCGACGCGTGTGCGCGGTGCGCCGTGCCGAACGCGTCGTTCACGTAGATATCGCAGTACGACGCGAGCGTCTTCGCGAAGTCCGGGTCGTTGTCTTCCTCGCCCGGGTTGAAACGCAGGTTTTCGAGCATCGCGATCTGACCGTCGCGCAGGTCCGAGACGAGCTTGCGCGCGCCGTCACCGACGGGCTCGTCGGCGAGCGAGACATCGGCGCCGAGGTGCTCGGCGAGCTTGGCCGCGACCGGCTCGAGCGAAAACTCCGGCTTGACCTGACCGTCGGGACGGCCGAGGTGCGAGCCGAGCACGATGCGCGCGCCGCGCTCGACGAGGTGGCGAATCGTCGGCAGCGTGGCCGTGATGCGCTGATCGTCGGTGACCTTCTTCGTCGCCTTGTCGATCGGGACGTTGAAGTCGACGCGCACGAAGACGCGCTTGCCCTCTACCGCGAGATCTTGGACGTGCTTGATGCCGCCCGGCAGGCCCATTACAGCTTCTCCGCGACGAAGCGCGCGAGATCGAACAGGCGCTGCGAGTAGCCCATCTCGTTGTCGTACCAGGCCATCACCTTGCAGAGGTCACCGCTGACCGTCGTCAGCTGCGAGTCGAGGATCGCGCTGTGGCGATCGCCGTTGAAGTCCGTCGAGACGAGCGGCTCGTCGCAGACGCGCAGAATGCCCTTGAGCGGACCCGCGGCAGCCTTGCGGAACGTCTCGTTGATCGCCTTCACGTCGGCGCTCTTCTCGAGGCGCGCGGTGAGATCGACGAGCGAGACGTTCGGCGTGGGGACGCGGATCGCGAGGCCATCGAGCTTGCCGGCCATCGCGGGGAGGACTTCCTTGAGCGCCTTCGCGGCGCCGGTCGTCGTCGGGATCATCGAGAGCGCGGCGGCGCGGGCGCGGCGCAGATCCTTGTGCGGCAGATCGAGGATCGCCTGGTCGTTCGTGTACGAGTGGATCGTGGTCATCAGGCCCGACACGATGCCGTAGTTCTCCTGGAGCACCTTCGCGAGCGGCGCGAGGCAGTTCGTCGTGCACGACGCGTTCGAGATCACGTGGTGCTCGGCCGGCTTGTACATGTCGAGGTTGATCCCCATGCACAGCGTGACGTCGGGGCCCTTCGCGGGCGCCGAGATCAGGACCTTCTTGGCGCCGCCGGTGAGGTGCTTGCCTGCGCCTTCCTTGTCGACGAACTTGCCGGTCGACTCGATGACGACGTCGACGCCGGCGTCCTTCCAGCCGATCTGCGTCGGGTCCTTCTGCGCGCTGATCTTGACGACGTCGCCGTTGACGACGAGCTGGTTGTCTTTGACCTCGACCGTGCCCGGGAACGGGCCGTGGACGGAGTCGTACTTGAGGAGGTGGGCGAGCGTGCCGACGTCCGTCAGGTCGTTGATGAGAACGAGATCGAACGCGTCCTTCTGCGCCGCCAAGCAGCGCACGAAACCACGACCGATGCGACCGAAGCCATTGATGCCGATGCGAGCCTTCGCCATGGCGCGCACCCTAGATCGAGATGCAGGCGCGGGCTAGGGACAGGACAGCGGAACAGAGCGAGACAGCGTCAGGTCGCGTGGCTACGCGACTTGCTGCGTCTTCTGTTCGCCGCTGTGGCGCGCGATCCGCGACGTCACTTCGCTGATGAGCTCGGTGGCGAGCGCGACGATCTGCTTCTCGTCGAAGCCTTGAGCCTCCAGATCGCGGTAGATCGACTTCGCCAGGATCTTTACCGCGCGGGACTTAGCTTCACGATCAGTCATAGAGCAGACCAGAGTCGAGCATCGACTGTGCCAGTCCGCACGCTGGCTTAACCCGGTAGAAACACAAGCGGGGTACAGCGCGATGGATCGTGGTTTCTCCATGTGAGGTGCGAAACGCGGCGCCGAGCGCGTAACGGATTACGCATACGGTCCGACCACTTAGGCTAGAACACGCCGTCACTGACGGCTCGTTCTAGGCGCTCGGGATCCGGAAGAAGCCGCGGATCCGACCCAGCAGGTCCTGCTTCGCTGTCTCGTGATGGGTGCGTCCCGCTTCCTCGCGCTCGTCGCGCGCGGCCGAGAGCCCCATGCGCCGCTGGGCCAGGATCTCGGCGACGTGATCGACGATGGTCGGCGAGTCGCGCAGCACGTTCTGAAACGCCGGCTTGTCGATCCGGTAGCAGAGCATGTCGGTCGCGGCGACGACGGTCGCGGTGCGCGCCTCGCCCGTCATCAGTGACATCTCGCCGAAGAACTGGCCGGCGGTGAGGCGCGCGACCTCGCGTTCCTCGGCGCCCGCGCCGATGCGAACGATCGCGTCGCCCTCGACGATCATGTAGAGCCCGTCGTCGGTGTCACCTTCGCGGCAGACGGCTTCTCCCGCGGCGAACGGTGTGAACACGAGGTGGTCGGCGATCTCGCGACGGACGTCGGTGTCGAGACCGCGGAACAGATCGACGGTGCCGAGCGCACGAATGCGGCGGTCTGTCTCCTCGCTCGACTTGCGCTGCTCGCGCTCGGGCGTATCGGGCGTGAGGAACACGGTGCTCGCGGGGATCGACATCTTGATATTCGCGCGTCGGAGCGAGAACCAGACGCGCACGCGCACGGCGCTATCGACCGGATCGTCGACGGCGAGGTCGGTGATCCAGAACCGCACCGCGTAGTGCGCGTAGCTGTCGCGAATGCCCATGAACAGACAGTGCGCCGGCGGATCCAGCGCCATGCGCTGCACCGGATCCTTGCGGAGAGCGCGCTCGACCGCGGAGATGACCTCGGTCGGCGACGTGCGGAAGTCGACGTAGAAGTCGACCTGTCGTCGCGTCTGCAGTGGCTCACCCTGGCGCCGCCCGATGATCGTGATCTGACTCTTCACGAGTGCGCCGTTGGGGATGATCACGGTGTCCCACGCGCGGGTCTCGATCGCGGTGTAGCGCCAGCGAATCTCGGCGACGCGTCCCGTTGCTTGCCCCGGGCCGAGCGTGACCCAGTCGCCGACCTTGATCGACTTGTCGAGCTGCAACGAGAGCCCGCCCATCACGCTGCCGAGCGTATCTTGCAGCGCGAAGCCGAGGACGGCGGTGAGCACGGCGCTCGTCGTGATGAGGCCGGCGACGGAGAACCCGGCCCGCTTGCCGACGGCGATGAACACGATGATGACGCCGAACGCGGTGAGGAGATCGATCAGGATCCGCGGCAGCGTCCAGCCGAGCCTCGGCAACAGCGCGCGAAAGACGAGCGTCGTCACCATCGTGACGACGCACAGCAAGAGGAACGCGAAGCCGACGGTCTCGGCGATCGCTGGCTCGTAACCGAACTGCTCCTGCGCGGCGGCGATCACGTGCGCGATGATGTGGAGGACGATGAGCGTCCCCGCCGCGCGCATGTGATAGCGCTCGACGTTCGTGCGGGACACGATCGCGCGCACGATGAAGTACGCGAGCACGACGAACGGCGTGCGTGCCGACCACAGCTGGTCGAGCAGCGTGTACCAGAAGTCCACGGTCGAAGAGTAAGCGATGCGCGGCGGCTACGAAACGTGACCGGGGCGATACCAATCGAAGTCGTTCGGGCGCCGGAAGCCGAGCAGCGAGAAGCTGATGCTGACATCGAGCGACGTCACGCGGTGCCACCAACCGGCCGGGATGTAGAGCGCATCGCCCGGACCGACGACGACGCTCTTCACGGTCATCGCGCGCAGGGCAGGGTGCGCGGTCTTCGCGCGCCGATCGAGATCGACGGGGCTGTAGAACCCGTGCACGGGATCGAGCAGCAGCGCGGTCTCCTGCGGCGACACGAGCTCGAAGCGCTTCCGTCCGTAGATCTGACAGAACAGGATGTTCGTCGTGTCGTGATGCAGCGGCGTGACCGTGCCGGCGGGACCGATCCACAGCGAGGTCGCGTTCGCGCGCGGCGGATCGAACAGCGCCTTCGGCGGTTTGACGTCCTTCAGGAGGGCTGCGAAGCGCGGCCTCTTCATCGTGTGATTGTTCGACACCATGTAGATGTCGTTCGTGGTGCCCGCGCTCGTCACCTGATCGATGAAGCGATCCATGCGCACGCGCTTGCGATGCGCGCGGTAGTTCATGTCGTAGTTCGGGTCGGCCTCGCGCCCGGCCGTGATCTCGATCGTCACGTCACCGAGGACGCGGCGAAACCAGGCGGGCGTCCACTTGCGCAGCGCGGGCCAGCGCGCCGTCACATCGGTGAGCACGACCGGCCGATGCGCGGCCCAGTACGCGCGAAAGAACTCCTCCGCCGTCGGTGTCGTGCGCCTTTCGACCTCCGTGCGCGCGGGCTCCGACGCGAGGTGCGCGCGGCCAAGCGCTGCGACGAGCTCGAGCTGACGTGCGCGCTTCGCGAGCCGGCCGCACACGTCGAGCAGCGGCGACTTCGCGATCGCGCTGACCTCGCGCTTCGCTCGCGTGCGCGAGATCTGCTTCGCGAGCGTGGCCACGATCGCCTTCTGTTCGACACCGGCGAGCAGGTTCTCGACGACCCACGCTCTGTGATCGGGTGATAGCTCGAGTGCCATCAGTCGTTGCGGTCGAACGGCTCGACGAGAATCGGCTGCGATGACATGGGGTCCTCGCTCTGATCGATCTGCGGCGGTTGCGGCGCTTGCGGCGCGCGCACGGGCGCTTTTTGCGGTGGCCTGGCCTGCGGCGCCTTCTTGGTCTGTGGAGGCTTGACCTGCGGCGGCGGGTTGACCTGGGTCTGCGGTGCGACCTGCGGCGGCGGTTGCGGCGGCGGTTGCGGCACTTGCGGTGCTTGCGGCGGCGCGGGATTCGCGTCGGGTTGTTGCTCCGCCTGCGGCGGCTGCACCTGCGGCATTGTCTCGTAGTGCGCCTGCGGCGGCGGCTGCGCTTGCGGCGGGTCGGGCGGCCGCGGCTTGGGTCCGCACCCGAACAGGAGCGCGCTACCGGCGGTCACCAGGACCGGACCGCGCGGCATCACGCTCGGCCGCTTTCCACCTCGTCGCTTGTTCGCCACGCCAGAACACTACACGGAGTTCGATCACTTCTTCGCGCGATCGAACCCCAACGACCCGACGTTCAGTGTGCGTCGAGTGCGGCGCCACCGATCGTGAGCTCGTCGGCCGCCGGTTGGGTCGCGCCCGGCGTGCACTGGCGATCGAGGAACGACTTCATCACCGCCTGGCGCCGCGGCAAGAACACGAGGTTCAGCGCCGGCGAGAGGGTGCTCGTCTCGTCGACGTGCACGAAGCCGAGCGACGGCTGCCAGCGCACGTTGTCACCGAGCTGCGGCGTTCCGTTCGAGTGCTGGTGACAGCCGCCACACGTCTGCGTCGTGGCGCGATCGAGGATGTTGTCGACGGTGAGGTTCGGGTTCGTGATCTTCGCCTGGATCTTCGTGCGGAACGAGGCACGCGTGAAGTCGCGGTACACGACCTCGGGTCCCTGTGCCGAGCTCTCCCACTCGTTGTGCGCGTCCTGCGTCGCCATGCCGAGCGTCGCGGCGTTCCTGCGCGAGAGCGCCGGAACCTGGTTGAGGAACGATGTCTCGAATGCGGCCGTTCTCGCGTGCGTCCCGCGGAACAGCTCGCCGGCCGCGTTCGTCTTGACGGTGACCTGGGCGACCGAGGCCTTGCACGTCTCTGCGGCGGCGCACGCCTTCTTCATCTTGAACTCGCGCAGGTGCCACTCGTTGAAGTCGGCGAAGAAGTTCGTGCGGATCTGGCCCTTGCCGGTCGGCGTGCCGGTCGTAGCGAGGCCGTAGTTGGCGGCGGTCACGACGGGCGAAAACGTCAAACCCTCGGCCGTGATGCCGGTGAAGTAGAACCGCTCGAGCTGCGTCGCGCGCGTCGCGGCATCGGCAGTCGTGGACAGCTTCGCCCAGAAGTCGGCGACGCCGGCACAACCTGCGAGGCCGAGTGCGGTGTTCGGGTTCGGCAGGCGCGCCTCGAAGATGATGAACGCGCGATCACCGTCGGGACGATCCTTGAGTGCGTAGACGATGCGGTACTCGCCGCAGTCCGCGCCGTTCGATGGCGCGAGGTCGAAGCGATTCATCAGTGCGACCGGCGCGAACCGCGTGCCGGTGGTCGCGAATGGATTGATCGTGCCGAACTGTGACTCGGGGCGCGTGCAGACGATGCCGTACCCGTTCGGGTCGACGCCCGGGCTGCACGCCGACCACGTCGCCATCCAGTCCTTGTAGAGCTGGAGCGGCGTGATGTTGCTCTTGGCCGTGGTGTTGATCCTCGTCACGACGCGCTGGAACGAGAACTTCGCGAGGATCGTCGGGTCGGTGACCGCGAACGAGCGATCGATGCGCAGCGCCGGCGCGGGACAGGTCACCGCTTGCTCCGTCTCGCTGAGGTCAAGATCGTCTTCGGGGGCTTCGTCGGTCGCGCATCCGATCGCGAACACGCTGAGGCAGAGCGAGAGCTGGCGTTTGGTCATTGCTGCTCGCGTGTTCAATGCGAGTGCCATGCGGGCGCTGGTGCGCACTGTCGGCCGTACCCGACAACAATCGATGCGGCGCACGGCGACGCATCTTCGTTCCGTGACCGGCGCTGCATCTCGCCGTGCACAGCGCCTCGAAAATCTGCGTATGCGCCGTGGAAATCCACGCGCAGCACGCGCCTGCACTGTCGGCTGTCCCCGACACCGGCAACTCGCGTTGCCGCTCCATCACGTCGCGCTCCGAAACGGACAACGGCCGCCCGGAGGCGGCCGCTTCGATCACGCAGCGTCGACTAGTTCTCGACGAACGCCTTGAGACGCTTGCTGCGCGACGGGTGGCGCAGCTTACGGAGAGCCTTCGCCTCGATCTGGCGAATACGCTCGCGGGTGACCTCGAAGTCCTGACCGACTTCCTCGAGCGTGTGATCGCTCTTCTCCCCGATGCCGAACCGCATGCGGAGGACCTTCTCCTCGCGTGGCGTGAGCGTCGCGAGCACCTTGCGGGTCTGGTCCGCGAGGTTGACGCTGATCACGCTCTCCGACGGCGAGATGATCGACTTGTCCTCGATGAAGTCACCGAGGTGCGAGTCCTCCTCCTCACCGATCGGCGTCTCGAGCGAGATCGGCTCCTTCGCGATCTTCAAGACCTTGCGGACCTTGTCGAGCGGGAGCTCCATGCGCTCGGCGATCTCTTCCGGCGTGGGCTCGCGGCCGAGCTCCTGCACCAGATAGCGCGTCGTGCGAACGAGCTTGTTGATCGTCTCGATCATGTGGACCGGGATGCGGATCGTGCGGGCCTGGTCGGCGATCGCGCGGGTGATCGCCTGGCGAATCCACCACGTCGCATACGTCGAGAACTTGTAGCCGCGCTTGTACTCGAACTTATCGACGGCCTTCATCAGGCCGATGTTGCCCTCCTGGATCAGGTCCAGGAACTGGAGGCCGCGGTTCGTGTACTTCTTCGCGATCGAGACGACGAGGCGAAGGTTCGCCTCGACGAGCTCGGACTTCGCGCGGTCTGCCATCCGCTCGCCCTCGTGGAGGTCGCGGAATGTGGAGCGGAGCTCGGGCGCCGTCGAGCGCGCCTCCTCCTCGATCACGGCGACCTTGCGCATCGCCTGCTTGATCATCTCCTCCATCTCTTCGAAGTCGGCGATGGTCATCATCGTCTTCTTGCCGACCGCCCGCGCACGCGCCGGGTTCGCGCGCATCTCGCGCAGCGTCTTGCGAATCTCGGACGCGTTCATGCCAGCCTTGCGCTCGCACTCGCGAATCTCGAGCTCGGCCTTGTCGAGCTTGACGATGATGTTCTTCAGCTGCGCGACGATGCGATCGACCGTCGGCTTGTTGAGGCGCAGGTCCGAGAGCTCCTCGAACATCTGGGCGCGGTTCGCCTTCTGCGCTTCCTTGACCTTCTTCTTCTTCGACTCGGACGCGGCGCCCTCGTCGTACTTCTCTTCGAGCTTCTCGGTGTCGCGCTGGAGCTTCTTGACCTTGTCGATGATCTTGCAGACGCGGTCGACGTAGAACTGTTCGTTGAACTCGGCCTCGTCCTCGTCGATGTCCTTGACGACGTCTTTTACGCGGATCTTGCCGTGGCGCAGGCGATCACCGATCGCGATCAGCTCCTCGACGGCCACGGAGCTGTTGAGCACGGCCTGGAGCATCTTGCGCTCGCCGTCCTCGATGCGCTTCGCGATCTCGACCTCGCCCTCACGGGTGAGGAGCGAGACCGAGCCCATCTTGCGGAGGTACATGCGAACGGGGTCGCTGGTCCGCGAGTACGCGTACTCCTCGTCCTCGTCGACCTCGCCCTCTTCCTTTTCCTTCTCGATGTCGAGGCCCTTCGGGGGCTGGTCGACCAGCGCATCCGGGCGCCGCCCGCCCGCGCCGTCGACGACCTCGATGCCGTGCTCGCCGAGCGCCGACAGCCAGCCGTCGATCTGATCCGTGGAGACCACGTCCTCGGGCATGTGGTCGTTCACTTCATCGTACGTGACGAAGCCCTTCGTCTTGCCGAGCTCGATCAGCTTGTCGCGCATCGAGCCGCCATCGGCAGCGCCGCGGGCATTGCCCTTCGGCTTCTTCGTCGCCCGGGTCTCGGCCTCGAGCGCCGCCGCATCGGCTTCCGCCGAGAGGGGGCGGGCCTTCGGTGCACCCGCGACGAAGTCGTCATCGTCATCGTCGACGAACGAGATCGGACCTTCGTCGTCGTCCTCGAACGTCGGGATGGTCGGCGTCTTTGCCGACTTGCCGCCCTTGCCGGGCTTGCCCGCCGCTGCCTTCGGCGGCGGTGCGAAGTCGTCGTCTTCTTCGTCGTCGCCGAAGTCGCCGTCGCCGTCCTCGCCACGCGCCTTCGTGGGCGCCTTGCTGCCCGCCGGTGCCTTGGCACCCTTGGCCGGCTTGAGGTCCTTGTCCTTCTTCGCCTGGTCGACTGATTTGTCCGCTTTCGCCTCGGCCTTCGGCTTCGAGTCCTTCGAGTCTTTCGACTCCGGCTTCTTCTCTTTGGCCGGTGCGGGCGCTGCTGCCTTCTTCGGAGCGGGCTTGCTCTTCGTGGGCTTTGCGGTCTTTTCTCGGCGGGACATTTCAGTCGACCTGCTTTCCATGGGACGTCTCCAGTGATGCGCGAAGCTGTTCCACGAGCTCGCGGTCACCCTTGCGCTCTGCTTCTGCGAGTTGAGCCAGCGTTCGCGCCAGCTCTCGATCACCGCGCCGCTGTGCGAGCGCGAGATCTTTCTTGAGCTCTGCCAAACCGGCGCCCGACTTCCGGACCTCTAGATTGCGCGTCATCGCGATCAGATCGGCGCGCGGGTCTTTGGAGTCAGCGTATTTTCCGGACAGCACGTGCACGATGGTTGGCGGGGGTAATTGCCCTGAGGTTGCAGCAAGGTCCAGGAGAGACTGCCCCGCCCGAGCCGCGGAATACATGGCTTGAAGGCGAGCGTCCGTCAAGAGCCAAAAAGCCTTGTCTGCTTCGGCGGTTGCGATCAGCGAGGGGTGGTCGGCCAGGAGCGAGATCACCTCGACCTCCTCCGCACTTGGCATGGATTGCGTCGTAGGGCCAGTTGCTGCCGCTTTGGAGCTATCTGGGTCGGGTGCGTTAGGGTGTCCCGAAGGGTTTGGATACGGCCTCGGGGCGCTTTGGGAACCATGGCCGCCGCTGCCCTGGCCGCTCGCGCGCGCGAGGGCGCTGCGGACCACCGCGGGTTCGACTCCAAGTCCTCCAGCCAAGATCCCGATGAATAGATCTCGTTTCATCGGGTTCGCAACTTTCGAGACCAATCGGACGGCGTCTTCGAACGCGCGCGTCCGTGCATCGGGATTGTTGCGGGCACGCCCCCACACTTCGTTGACGAAGAACTCGATGCCGCTCTGGGCTCGGTCGACGGCCTCGCGAAGCAGCAGGGCACCGCCACCCGCGACGAGGCTATCCGGATCGACGCCATCTCGCAGCGGTCCCGCGCCACCCGACTTCGCATTTCCCGGGCGAGCGGCGATCAAGACCTCGACCTCTTGCTCCACGCATGTCTGGAGCGCTTGCATGGTGGCCTTGTAGCCGGCGCGATCGCCGTCGTACAGCAGCACGACGCGTTCGCACAGCCGCTTGAGCACGCCGATCTGTTCCGGCGTGAGCGCGGTGCCGAGCGGCGCGACCACGTCGGTGAAGCCGGCCTGGTGCAGGGTGATCACGTCGAAGTTGCCCTCGACGAGCACGGCGCGCTTCGTGACCGCCATCGCCTCGCGCGCCTGTGCGAGCCCGAACAGGAGCTTGCTCTTCTTGTAGACCGAGCTCTCGGGCGAGTTGATGTACTTCGGGGGCTCGCTGCCATCCGGCGATGGCGGCGACACGCCGACGACGCGCGACGAGAACCCGACGACGTCGCCACCCGGCACGACGACCGGGCAGACGAGCCGATCGCGATTGCGGTCGTAGTAGCCGCCGGCACGCGGCCGGTGCGCGACGAGGCCGAGCTTGACCGCGAGCTCGAGATCCGCGCGCTTGCCCTGCAGCCACTCCGAGAGCGCGCTCCAGTCACTCGGCGCGTAGCCGAGCTGGAACCTGTCAGCCGTCTCCTGCGTGACCGCGCGCTTCGCGAGGTACGCGCGGCCGGCTTCGCCGCGCTTCGGATCGGCGAGTACCTCGCGATAGAACTGCGTCGCCAGCTTGTTGAGCTCGAGCATCGCGACGCGCTCGCCGCGAGCCTTCCGCAACTCCGGCGATTCCTCGATGCGGGGCACCGCGATGCCAAACCGCCCCGCGAGCTGCTCGGCCGCCTCGACGAAGCTCTTGCCCTCGAGCTCCATGACGAAGTCGAAGACGTCGCCGTGCTTCTGGCAGCCGAAGCAGTGAAAGAAGCCCTTGTCGGGAGACACGTTGAACGACGGCGTCTTCTCGCCGTGAAACGGACACAGACCTTTCCAGTTGCGGCCCGCCTTGCGGAGCTGCACGTGCTGGCCGATCACCTGGATGATGTCGGCCGCATCGCGGATCTGGGAAATGACGTCGTCCGGAATCATGAGCACACCCGTGCAGGGTAAAAAAACATGACGCACGCCCGCCGAGTCGGCCGGCGGTTTCGTTGCTAACGCGCCTCGACGTTCGGCGGCGTGTCCGACAGCTCGGGTCTGGGACGCGATCCGTCGACGAGCGCATACACGACGAGCGCCAGCGTCAGCACGATCCAGAGGCCCAACATCGCCTGGATCGCCCGCATGGTGCCCGTGGTCACGACCGGTCCGTGATCTTCGTGGCCGAGGTCGTGGCGATGCTTCTTTCGTTGCGTGCCCGCAATCTCGCTGTCGGGGACGTGCGCCGCGCTCATCGCCGGAACTTGCACCTCTCGGGGAGGGCGGTCAAGCCTAGCGGTTGAGGTTGCGCAGGAGGCGGGCGAATGCGACCGCGGCGGCACTCGTGACCGCCTCGACGCAGCCGATCTCGGCACCCGCCTCGACGGCGATCACGAGCATCGACCAGACGTGCGCGCCGATCTTGATCGGGGCGATCACCAGCTCGCCGCTCGGCCCACCGAGCGCGTGCATGAGCGAGACGTCGATCGGATTCACGGCCGGCGAGCGCACCAGGATCTTGTCGCGCAGCACGCGCGGGACGAGGTTTGGCTCGTCGAGGGGCACCGCGATGTGACCGGTGAAGCTCGTCGCCGCGTCGCCGCGCACGACGAGCAGCGTGGCCGCGCAGTTCGGCAGAAAGCGTTCGACGGTCCCGATCACGCGCTGCGCGATCGCGTCGCGATCGGTCGACCGGCGAATCGCGAGCGTGGCGTCGTCGAGCGTCGCGGGGATCTTGATCGACGTCTCCTCGATCACTTGGCGCTTCAGGTCGATCCGGCCGAGCTGCGTCGTGTCGATGTACTTGCGGCGCCCGCGGCCGGTCTGCTCGTCGATCTCGATGCGCGGCGTGAAGTCAGGAAGCAGCTCCTCGGGCATCGAGTCGACCTCGGACGCAGGCGACGTCCGCACGACGACCGGGTCGGAGTCCTCGCCGTCGAGCACGATCTCGAACGACGGCACGTGGCTGCGCTGGCGCGAGCGCAGGAAGCGCGTGTCGCGCGGGATCCCGAACACGCGCTCGAGTTGATAGTGGATGCGCAGCTCGGCCGCGATCGCGGGGACGAGGCCCTTGTACGAGATGGCGAGCTGGTCGGCGATCAGCGCACGTGCACGACCGTCGAGCGGTGAGATCGAGGCGATCGCGATGCGGTCTTCATCGACGCGGCGGAGCGGTATGCACGCGTACTGCGCCGCGAGGTCGGGCGAGAGCTTGCGCTGGAGGTCGACGTCGGCGGACTCGAAGTGCGTCGCGAACGCGGCCGGCAAGTGATGCTGGCGCGCGAGCACGCGCGAGAGCGCGTCGAGATCGAGCAGGCGTAGCTGGACGAGGTTCGTGCCGAGGCGACCGCCCCACATGACCTGCGCGCGCAAGGCCAGCTCGAGCTGTTGCGAGGACAACAAGCCCGCGCTCACGAGCAATTCGCCGAGACGCACCGAGCCCATCGTATCGAGGGCGCGCACCCATCAACGTTGTGGGTGGGGCGCACGTCGGGTAGCGGCGGGGATGCCGCGTGAGGCGAGAGATCGACGCGTCAGGCAGCGCGAGCGGACGGCAGCTGATAGCGCACCGGCGCACCGACCTGCCGCGCCGACGACGCCGCCGACAGGATGCAGAAGAAGTGCAGGATGAGACCGGGCACGATCAACACGTAACCCGCGCCGACCGCGAGGAACCACACGATCGCCGCGAGGAGCCGACCCGAATAGAGATGACCTGCGCCGGGCAGCCACACGCTGAGCAGGCCCGCGAGCAGCGCGCTCGGTCGCGGCGCCGGGCGGTGATGCACGAGCGCGGTTGTCGCCGTTGCCGACGATCGTTGCGGCGGTGTCGGAAGCGCGTGCAGCTTCTGGCGTCCGACAAGCTCGTAGTTGATGCCGCCGTTGTCGTCGATCTCCATCGTCACGATCGACTTCGCCGCGAGGTTGTCGAGGACCTTCGCAGCGTCTTCGATCGCGCACGGCGCGTAGTACGCGAGCGCGGGCGCGGTGATCTTGACGTCGGTGGTGTGAGCGAGCTCGAGGAGGCGAGCTTCGATCACGCTCGGGTCGCTGGTTCGTTGCACACGGCCAATGTGTGCATTGTTCGCGCCATCGCAATAGGCAGTTTGGAGCCTAGCTCTTCGTCAGCAGCACCACACGCCGCTCGTACGCGCCGCGCTTTGCCATCGCCTCGTGGAACGGGATGTACTTGTCCGCCGGCAGCGAGACCTTGCTGACCGCGAGCTCCGCGTGGCACGTGACGCGTTGCCCGATCGCCTGACACTCCTCGCGATACGTGATCCCGTCGGCGCCGCCTTCGAGCTTCTCCGGCACGTACGCGACCTTCCAGCCGGCGGGCACTTCGATCGACACGTCGGCGACGTGCGTCTTCGGCGTGCCGAGGTAGAGCGGATACTTTCGCGTCGACAGGCCCACCGTCGGTAGCGCCTGCGAGAGGTGGAGCGTCGGCGACGGCAACTCGAGCACGCGGAACGTGCCCTGGTTGACCGCGTAGGCCGGGATGCGAACGTCGTGGTCGACCTTCACGGGGCCGTCGATCGCATCGAGCACGCCGAGCGTGTGACGCTTGTCGACGCCGCCCGCGCCCGCGTTGCCCGCGGCGTTCTGGAAGTATCTCGTGAGGTTCTCGCCCTTGAGCGGGCGCAGCTGCTCGCTCGCCGTCTCGGCGAATGCGCCGGTGAGGTCGTAGCTGAACGCGGCGTCGAGATCGCCGTTCGCGGCCAGCTTGTACGTCGCCGTGATCTTCGAGACCGACGTGCTCGGCTCGAGGAGCGGACGGCGACCGAGCTCGGCGCCCTTGCGCGCGACGGGCAGGACGAGGTTGTCTTGACCCGCGTACGCGAGGCCGTAGCGCGCGTGCTCGCCGGTCGGGTGCAGCCAGACGTCCTTGCCGCCGATCGACAGCGTCGCGATCATCTTGTCGAACTGCGCGAGCGTCGGGACGGCGGGGTTCACCGGCACGTGGCCGGTACGCACGAGGACCGGCCGGCCGCCGATCTTCTCGGCCGCGGCGAGCGCGAGCAAGAGCCCGACCTTGTCGCGATCGTCGCCGTAGCCATTCGCGAGCACGACGTCGGGCGCGTGCGGCTCGTAGCCCGCGAGCCCGAGCGGGATCTCGATCCCGCGGATGTCGCGCGACACGAACTGGAACAGCGCGCGCGCCTTCTCCTCGTCGGTGGTCGCCTTCGCCGCGGCGACGAGCGCGTGTGCCTTCTCGACGATCGACGGCGGCAGCTTGTCGGGCACCGCGAGCGTGAAGAAGCGATCCGCGACGGGGGCGAGCGCCTTGTTCCAGTCGGGCTGAAAGCCGAACACCACACGCGGCAGCACCGCGGAGTCGGCGAGCTGTGCGGCCTCTTCGTGCTGGTCGGGCAGCTTCGACGCGGTGATCGTGAACGTGTGGGTGCCGCCCTGCTTGGTCTCGACCGCCTTCAGATCGGTGCGCTCCAGCGCGAGCTGTGGCGTGACGCCGATCGGCGTCGTGATCGTGACGATGCGCTCCGTCACCGGGTTCCACTGCGCGAGCAGGCGCTCGCCACCTTGCGCGGAGTCGGGCGTCAGCTTCGTCACGCGTGTCCACTTGAGCTCGACGACCGTGCCCTTGCCGACGGCGGGGAACGAGATCACGCGCTCGCGAACGTCGGAGTACATCGTCGCGTCGGCGATCCCCGGCGGCACGATGTCGCCGATCTCGTCGGGCGTCGCGACGTGCGGCACGCCGTCGGCGCCGACCGTGCGCGCGAGGTCGATCGTCAGCGTCTGGCGCTTGCGATCGAACGGCACGTGCACGTCGGCGTACTTCTGCTTGCCGCGCTGCTCGTCGAGGATCTTGACGATCGAGTGGAACTTCTCGGTCACCGTGCCGTCGGCAGCGAGCGTGATGTCATCGCGCTCGAGCGCGACGATCGCATCGGCCTGCGGATAGTCCAGCGTGCCGGGTCCCTTGGTCGCGAGGTCGCGCAGCTTCGCGAGGTCCTCGGGCAGCTTCGGCTCCTTGGCCTTCTGCGCTTCGAGCCACGGGTCGGCGGCGGGGGCGGGCTTGTCGGTCGCCGAGCCGGCCGTGGGCGCGGATTCCTTGTTGGTGCCGCACGCGACGACAAGCATGACGAACAGGATCTTCTTCACTTGGCACCTCCGGCGATCACGACGGGTTGGCGTCCGACTCGTGCCAGCGACGCGACCGTGGCGCGCAGCTTCGTGTACTGCGCGGGCTGGATGAACCGCGACTTCAGCGAGAACGAGCGATGGCAGTCGAGCTGGGTCGGCGAGGTGCGCTTGCACGAGGACGCGAGCGTCGAGATCGAGTCGTCGATCTTCGCGTCGTTCGGCATCGCGACGATCTTCATCGCGGCCGGCAGCGTGACCTGCTCGTCCTGGTCGTAGCGGAAGGTCATCTGCGCATCGAGCGAGTACTTTCGCGATGGCAACGAGCCGAGCAGCTGCGGCAGGATCGCCTCGACGATGCCGAGCGCGCCCGACGTCACGATCGTGCGCAGCAGGCGGTAGTCGCCGGCCTTGACCGCCGCGTTCGGGACGGTGATACCGATCGTGTATTCGATCGGCGTGTTCAGATCCATCGCGGGCGTCGTCGCGAACGACACGAGCTTTGCCTCGGGCAGCGCGCCGTGGATCACCTGCTCGATGATCTGCTTCTGCTGATCTGCCGACATCAGCGTCGCGATCGACCGCATGATCATGTCGAACACGCCCTTGCCCGTGATCTTCACCGTCGACGTCATCGAGCCGTCCTCGGCGATCGTCGTGGTCGCCTTCGCGTGGCCCATGTTCGAGGACGGATCCGCCGCCGGGATCGCCGAGAGCTTCTCGCCCGACAGCGTCGAGACCAGCGTCGATTGCTCGGCCTCGTTGCCGGGCAGCATGTCGGCGGTGTTCTTCGCCGTCGGGTCCATGTACGTCCAGCCGCCGCCCGGCTTCGGCAGCGCGACGATCGCGTGGTTGAAGCCGTCGTACGCGATCTTCGGTAGCACCGGATCGCCCATGTTCGTCAGCACGGGATACGCCTTGATGCCCTGCGAGCGCAGCATCGCGGTCAAGAGGATCGAGACATCACGGCAGACGCCCCAGCGCGACGTCATCGTGTCGTGCGCCGGGCGCGGCGTGTAGCCGGTGCGCGGACCGACGCCGAGCCCGCGGTAGCGAATGTCCGCCGACACGAAGTCGTAGAGCGCCTTCACCTTCTCCTTCTCCGTCGTCTTGCCCTTCACGAGCTCGGCCGCCTTCGCCTTGAGCTCGGGCGTGATCTCCATCTGCTTCTCGGTCAGCTCGGCCCACCACTTCGAGAAGTTCTGCCAGCTCGGATCCGTCGTGATGACGAGCGCCGGCACTTCCTGCGTGAACGACATGCCCTGCTCGGGCACGAGCTGCGGGATCTTCTTCGCGGTCCACGCATACCGAATGCGATCGCCGGCCTTCGTCTTCGTCGCGACGATCTTCGACCCGCGCTCGGGGCGATAGATCTGCGACGTCAGCGGCATCGAGGCCGGACCGTCGACGGTGTAGATCGACTCGAGCACCGGCTGCGGGCGTTGAAAGTAGTACTGGTCGTTGAAGTAGTTCTCGCGCGTAGGCGTCTTGCGCGTCATCTGCGCTTCGATCTCGACGGCGTCACCGACCGCGAGCCCCTGCACGGTGATCTTCTTCGCGCGGCCCTGCGGGTCATAGATGTTCGCTTCGCCGCTCTGCTCGGTGTCGAGGATGTCCTTCGCCGGAACCTCGACCACCGTGCCGTCGCGCTTGATCACGCGCACGGTCTTGATGTCGTAGGTCTCCGCGTCCTTCGTGTAATAGAGCGTGTGCTTCGCGGCGCTCTCGCGGCCGTCGGCGGTGAGCACGAGCTCGATCTCGTGGAACTTCACGGTGAACGTGCCGTCCTTCTGAAACACGACGTCCTGGCGATCGAGGAGCGTCACCGTGTTCGCGCTCGGATAGTCCGCCGGCTTGATCGTCTTGATCTGTTCGACGACCTCCGGATCCGGCGGTGCCGCCCACGCCACACTTGCCGATCCGACGAGGACAGCGACCACGAGCCTTTTCCACATGTGCATTGTCGTAGCCGATGTGCACGGCGCACGCCGGTCGCACGTGCTTGTCGTTTGTCGCATTCGCGCGACTTGCGCGCATCACCTCGACCTGGTGCGTCGCGTGCGGCGTCCCAGGGACGTCGCAGACGTCACTTCATGACATCAGCCGCCTGAGGCGATCATCGACTCGCATTGCGCATGAGGCGAGCGAACGCCGCGCCCGCCGCCGCGGCGACCGACTCTGCGGTGGCCGTCGACGAATCGTGCTGCGCGGCGAGCGCGATCACGCACATCACTTGCGACGCGATCGAGACCGGCACGACCACGAGCTCGCCCGACTCGTGGCCGAGCGAGACCAGCAGCAGCTGATCGATCGGACACAGATCCGACGATCGCGCACGCACCGTCTTGCAGTGCTCGATCGCACGCGGGATGAGCCCGGGCTGGTCGACCGGCACGGCGATCTCGGGCAGCGCCGCACCGGCCCGCGAGAAGCCCTTCCAGCTCATCGCCGCTTCGCCGCGCACGACGAGCATGAGCGCCGCGTCGCAGGACAGCATGAACCGGAACAGCGTCTCGTTCACGAGCTCGGCGACGCGCTCGCGATCGGTCGAGCGACGGATCGCGCGCGTCGCTTCGCCGAGGGTAAGCCCCATCGAAGATGGCTCGTCTTCGACCGCGGCCGGGAGGGCGACGCGCTTGATCACGATCCGTCCGAGCGAGGTCTCCGAGGCAGGATCGAGATTTCGCGGCGTCGCATCGAGCGTCTCCACGTAGCGCCGGCGCTCGCGCCCCGACGACTTCTCGCCGTCGACTCGCTCGGGGATCGCGACGACATCGTCGCCGAGCACCGAGCGCGCGTCGTGCTCGTGGACGTCCGCGGGGTCGAACAGCGTCTCGGTCTGGATCGTCGGGTGCTCCGACGACTCGGGTTCCATCTCGGGCTCGGTGTTTGCTTTCTCCGCTGCCTTCTCCTCGAGCCGCGCGCGCAGCTCGCCGCGGATCTCCTCGAGTGCGGCCTCGTCGACCTCGTCGTCCTCCTCGGGAAGGACAGGGACGGGCGCGGGCTTTATGTGTAGCTCGAGCACGGGGACGTCGACGGCCGAGTCCTCGAACGACATCGGATCGATGTCGAACTGCGGGAACGGCGGGATCGTCTTGCCCTTCGAGCGCAGAAAGCGGCTGCCGCGCGGGATGTTGTAGACGCGTTCGAGGTGATAGCGAATGCGCAGCTCGCCCGCGACCGACACGACGATCGACGTCGGTTCGAGCCGCATGTCATCGGCGATGATCGCGACCGCGCGCTTGTCGAGCGGCCCCAGCGACGCGATGATCACCGACTCTCGCTTCGGCCCCGCGTAGAGCAGCGGCACCACCGAGTAGCGTTCCGCGATATCCGGGTCGAGCCGCGCGGCCACGGCCGGGTCGCTCTTCTCGAAGTGACGGGCGAGCGCCGCCGGCAAGTGGTGTTGCTTGCACAGCGCGGTCGCGAGCTTGTCGAGATCGATGTAGCCGAGCTCGACGAGGTTCGTGCCGAGGCGCCCGCCCCACATGATCTGGGCGCGGACCGCTTGTTCGATCTCGTGCGCGTTGAGCTCGCCGGCGGCGATCAGCAGCTCACCAAGACGCGCCATGCGACGACTGTATCAATCAGGCGATGGTGACGTCTTTCGAGAGGTAGACATCTTGGATCGCGTTCAATAGATCGACGCCCTCCTTGAATGGGCGCTGGAATGCCTTGCGGCCGGCGATCAGACCCATGCCGCCTGCGCGCTTGTTGATGACGGCCGTCGCGACCGCGTCGCGTAGATCGTTGTCGCCCGACGCGCCACCGCTGTTGATGAGGCCGACGCGGCCCATGTAGCAGTTTGCGACCTGATAGCGGGTGAGGTCGATCGGGTTGTCCGTCGTCAGCTCGGTGTAGACCTTCTTGTGCGTCTTGCCGAGGCCCTTGAGTGCGGGGTCGTTGTAGCCGCCGTTCATCTCGGGGAGCTTCTGCTTGATGATGTCGGCCTGGATCGTCACGCCGAGGTGGTTCGCCTGGCCCGTGAGATCCGCCGAGAGGCTGTGGTCGCCAGCGGCGGTCTTGAACGAGTTGTTGCGCACGTAGCACCAGAGCACCGTGTACATGCCGAGCGAGTGCGCCTCGACGAACGCCTCGGCGATCTCGCTCAGCTGGCGGCGCGACTCGGATGCGCCCCAGTAAATCGTCGCGCCAACGCCTTGCGCGCCCATGTCGAAGCACTGGCGGACCGTGCCGAACAGCGTCTGGTCGTACGTGTTCGGGTACGAGAGCAGCTCGTTGTGGTTGATCTTCACGAGGAACGGGATCTTGTGCGCGTACTTCCGCGCGACGATGCCGAGGACGCCGAACGTCGACGCGACGGCGCTGCAGCCGCCCTCGATCGCGAGCTTCACGATGTGCTCGGGGTCGAACATCATTGGATTTGGCGCGAACGACGCGCCGGCCGAGTGCTCGATGCCCTGGTCGACGGGCAGGATCGACAGGTAGCCCGTGTTCGCGAGCCGCCCGTGCGAGAACATGCGCTGGAGCGAACCGAGGACGCGCGGTGTGCGATCGGAGAACCCGTAGATATCGTCGACGTAGGTGGGCGAGGGCAGCGTCAGGCTGCTCGCGGGGATGGTTTTACACTGGTGGTCGAGCAGCGCGGCTTGGTCGCCGAGGATGTCGCGGATCTTGCGGATCTCCATGCTGGACGTTCTACCGACCAGTTGGCTGGGGGCGCAAGCGGTCACAGTCGCGCACTGCGTCGATGGAAAGACGTTGATTGCGGGCGCCAGGATCGCTAAAAGGTTCCAACTTCGGCCGGGAGCACGAAATGCGCATTGCCTATTCTTTCACCCTGATCTCACTCGTCGCTTGCGGTGGCGGAGGCGAGTCCACGCCCGACGCGCCCAAAGACATCGGCTTCTCCAACCCCGTGGCGCCGCTGATGGCGAACCGCGAGGTCAGCGAGGACAACTGGGAGGAGATCGGCCCCGCCGACCTCACGTGCCTGAACACCGCGCCGACGGATCAGCCGACGTCCGTCCCGGTCGCGCTGTCGACCGTCGTGCGCGACTTCCAGAGCGATAACCTCGTCCCCATGACGATGATCACGGTGTTTCGCGGACAGAACACCATGGACGTGCTCGATACGAAGATGTCGGACGGCAACGCGGCGGTCACGTTCAACATCCCGGCCGGCGTCACGCGCTTCGGCTACAAGATGGTCAACGACAGCTCGCTCGACACGCTGCTGCTCAACCAGAAGGTCGAGCCGAACAACCCGACGCAGACCGAGGGCTCGATCAAGAGCGTCTCGAAGACCACGGCGCAGACGCTGCCCGCGTTGATCGGCGTCTCGCGCACGGTCGGCACCGGCGTGCTCGCCGGCGCGATCCGCGACTGTCAGGACCGCGAGATCTCGAACTTCATCGCGACGGTCTCGACCACGAAGGGCACGGTCACGCATGCGGCCGGCACGGACACGTACTACTTCTCGCCGACGGTCGGACTCCCCGTTCGCCACTCGCAGCAGAAGCACGGCAGCAAGAACGGTCTGTTCATGATCATCGAGCTGCAGCCCGCACCGACGGCGTACGTCCAGGTCTGGGGCTACAAGACCGCGGCCGACATGGCGTCGGACACCAGGTCGCTGATCGCCGAGCTGCAGACGAACGTCATCGCCGACACCGTCATCACCGGCTCGTACGAGCCGCTGCGCCAGTAACCGATCGGGTACGCTAGGTCCGCGTGCCCGACGTTCCGAAGGCGACCGGTGTTGGCTCGGCTGGTGGTGCCAATGCGGGACGCGGCATCAAGAGCGCGAACGCGCTCCGCGATGCGGTGCTCGCGTGGGCGTTCGTCGCCGTGCTCGTCACGGTGCTCGTCCGGATCAACGTCAAGCTGCCGCTCGTCGGTCACGTGGGCTCGGCGCTCGTGGCGGTCCTCTTCCTCTACGTGCCGGTGTTCGTCGCCTGGCGACGGACCGAGGTCCTCGACGACTACGGATTTCACGTCGAGCCGGCCCGCAAGGGCCTCATCTATGCGGCGTGGGCGATCGCGATCATCTTCCCGATCTTCACGGTCGGCTACTTCGCGTTCTACGAGATCGCGTGCAAGTCGGAGCTCCTCGCGAACCTCGTGCCGCGCGGCATGTGCAGTCGCTACGGCGGGCTCTCCGGTCTCCACGCGCCCGTGATCGACCGCGACGTCCTCGAGTTCTGCGCGGTGCAGCTCGTCGTCGTCGCGCTGCCCGAGGAGCTGTTCTTCCGCGGCTTCCTGCTCGGCCTCCTCGAGAAGCGCTTCCCGCCCAAGCGGCGCATCCTCGGCGGTGGCATCGGGCTCGCGCTCGTCCTCTCCGCGGTCGCGTTCGCGCTCATCCACCTCCCGAAAGACGGCGACCCGCGCGCGCTCGCGACGTTCTTCCCGGGCCTTCTGTTTGGCTGGCTACGCTCGGCCACCGGGTCGATCCTGGCATCGACGCTCACTCACGCCGGGTCGAATATTCTGATCCGTTTCCTCGACCTCACCACACTGCGCTGACCTGCTAGGGTGCCCGCATGATCACCGAGAGTGGCGTGGCCCAGATCCGCTTGCGCGGCGCGAACTCGCAGCTCGCGTCGATGTTGCCCGGCCTCTACAGCCTTGCCTCGCATTGCACGAGCTTCGGCAGCTTCCTCGACGAGACGGTCCGCTACCTCGCCGCTTCGCGGCTCACGATCATGACGCTCGAGTACAACGCCGGTACGCGAGAAGTCACCCTGCTGGTCCGCGGCTAACATGCGCGCCGCGTTCTTCGACATGGACAAGACGCTCCTGCGCGTCGACACCGCGATGAGCTGGACGCAGTTCCTCTACGCGCGCGGCGAGATCGGCAAGCGCACGCTCGCGAAGGCCGTCTACTGGAGCGCGCTCTACAAGCTCGCGCTCCTCGACATGGAGACCGTCTTCACCCGCCTCGTCGAGGACCTGCGCGGCGACTCCGAAGCCGAGATGATCGCGAAGTGCGCCATCTGGTACGCCAAGCACGTCGAGCCCCAGATCGCGCCCGCCGCGCGCCTCGCCGTCGAGAAACACCGCGCCGCCGGCGACGTGATCGTCCTCGCGACCGGCTCCACCCAGTACGCCGCGGGCCCGGTCGCCGCCGGCGTCGGCATCCCGCACGTGCTGTCGAGCCAGCTCGAGGTCGAGGGCGGCACGTTCACCGGCCGTCCCGCCGCGCTCTGCTTCGGTCACCACAAGGTCACGCTCGCGGAGAAGTGGGCCGCCGAGACAGGCATCGACCTCGCGGCGAGCACGTTCTACTCCGACAGCTACAACGACCTGCCGATGCTCGAGCGGGTCGGCACCGCAATCGCGGTCAATCCCGATGCGCGGCTGCGCCGGCATGCGAAGCGCCGCGGTTGGCGCGTCGAACGCTGGGCCTAGTCCGAAACCACCGGACAGTCTGACGCCAGCGTCATAGGCGGCGCTCGGCGATTTGCACGCGCCGGCCCCGTCACGTCGACGAACCGCGAAGTTAGGCGCGCCGTGTCCGCCGACCCGGACGAAATCGACGGTTTCGCGCGGTAATTTCGTCGGACATATTTATTTCTTCACATATTTATTTCTTCACACCCCCTGTCAGGCGGGGGCGTAGCCGACCGTGCTCGCGTCGATGTCGAGCGCCCGCAGGATCTCCAGCGGCGACTCGGCACCGAGCACGCTGTCGACGCGCGTGTAGCCGTTGTACGTGCCGGGCCGGTTGTCCCAGCGCTCGGGCGGCTCGAGGCCGCGGTAGATCGTCACGACGAACCAGTTCGTGCGCGGGTTGTACATGACGTCGTAGACCGGGCCGTCGAAGTGCGCGGCGTAGTCGATGACGAGATCGCCGGGCTTTCCCGTCACGACGGTTCCGAGGCGGTTCGCACTGACCGCGATCGACGACGATTCGCTGATCGTTCCGACATCGGCCGGGGTCGCTCCGACGATCACGCAAGCTGTCCGTGTCTCCACCTCTAGACTGTGGAGCGAGCGCGACGTGGCTGCAAATGTCGGATCGATCGTCAGTGCGATCATGTATGGTCACGACGACCCAATGGGTGATGCACCTGTCCTACGAGGTCTCGCGGCGATCCCCGCGGTGCGTCGGTTGATCGAGCTCGCGCTCGACGAGGATCTGGGCCGCGGCGACGTCACCTCCGCGGTCGCGCTACCCGACGGCAAGAAGCGCGTGACCGCCGACATGAACGCGCGCGAGCCGATCGTCGCGTTCGGAATGGACATCGCGGCGGCGGTGTTCGGCATGGTCGATCCCGACATCGAGGTCGAGCGGCACGTCGCGGATGGTGCGCGCGTCGAGAAGGGCGGGCTGCTGTTGACCGTGCGCGGGCCCGCGAACACGATGCTCGCGGCGGAGCGCACCGCGCTCAACTTCGTGCAGCGGCTGTCGGGAGTCGCGACGCTGTCGAAGCGCTACGCGGATCACGTCGGCGGCACCAAGGCGCGCGTCGTCGATACCCGCAAGACCACGCCGGGATATCGCGTGCTCGAGAAGGCGGCCGTGCTCGCGGGCGGCTGTGCGAACCACCGGTTCGATCTCGGCAGCGGCATCCTGATCAAAGACAACCACATCGCGGCGTGCGGTTCGGTGCGCGCGGCGGTCGAGACGGCGAAGATAAAGGCGCCGCACCCGCTGCGCATCGAGGTCGAGGTCACGAACCTCGGCGAGCTCGATGAAGCACTCGCCGCGGGCGCGGAGATCGTGCTCCTCGACAACATGACTCCCGCACAGGTCGAGGTCGCCGCGGCGCGCGCGCACTCGCGCGGCGTGCTCGTCGAAGTCTCGGGTGGCATCACGCTCGCGACGATCGCGGACTACGCCCGGGCAGGCGCAGATCTGATCAGCGTTGGTGCGCTCACGCACTCGGCACCGAGCGTCGACATCGGACTGGACGTACGCCCGTGACCCTCGGGCGTTGGCTCGGCAGCCACCGCATCGATCTGGTCGAGTGCGGCTCCACGAACGACGAGGCCGCGCGCCTCGCTCGCGCGGGAGCACGCCACGGCACGATCGTCGTCGCCGAGGCGCAGCGCGCCGGCCGCGGCCGCGAAGGTCGCGTGTGGCAGTCGCCCGAAGGGCTCGGTCTCTATCTGTCGGCGATCGTGCGGCCGCCGCTGCCACTCTCGATGGTGCCGCCGATGACGCTCGCGATCGGCGTCGCGATCTGCGATGCGGCGCGCTCGTTCGGCGCGCACGCGCATCTCAAGTGGCCAAACGATCTGCTCGTGCGCGGCAAGAAGCTCGCGGGCGTGCTCGTCGAAGCGCAGAGCCAGGGTCCGCGGCTCGAGGCCGTGATCGTCGGCATCGGCGTCAACCTCGGTGGCGAGCTGCCGAGTGAGGTGCGCGAGACCGCAATCACGCTCGAAGAAGCCGCGGGCCAGACGATCGATCGCGAGCGGTTCCTCCAGGGACTCCTCGAGCACGTCGAACATTGGATCGATCGCTATGCGTGCAGCGGTTTGCCGTCGGTGAACACCGCATGGGAAGAGCGCATGGCCAAACACGTGATCGCACGCGCCTCCACGCTCGCGAACACCATCGTGCAAGGCGAGATGGCGGGCCTCGATGGCGACGGCTCGCTCCTCCTGCGCGACGACATGGGAATGCTGCACCGTGTGCGATCTGGCACCGTCGAGTCTGTTTCTCCGGCGTGCTAACACTTGGGCATGCCCCGCAAGCTGCTCCTCTTCGCGGTGATCGCCGTGGTGGGATCGATGCTCGCGCTGTGGCTGCTCACGCGCGACAAGACGAGCGAGTCGTCCGCGAGCACGGCATCAAAGGACGAGACCGTCGCGCAGACTCACTCGACCGAGCAGGACCTCCGCCGCCCGGAGCTTCCCGCCGGCGCGCAGCCCGGTGACCCGCCGATCGCGCAGCCCGAGCGCGACCCGAGCCGCAATCCGCGCAACTTCGACCCGAGCCGGCCGCAGGCGGGAACCGTCGAGAGCATCGAGCGCGGCGCCAACGCGGGCAAGGTGACCGAGCCGCCGCTCGAGTACACGCTTCCGGATGGTCGCAAGGTTCGCGACTTCCGGACGCCCGAGAACCGCTCGCCGCTCGAGGTGCCGCCGAGCACGCAGCCGCCTGGCGGTCGCCGCATCAAGCCCGAGCTCACGGGCCTGTTCACGGAGCAGATCACGGCGCAGATGCGCGAGTGCGGCAAGGCCGTCCCGAGCGAGGCGCGCGGCACGAAGCCCCGCCTCGAGGGTCAGATCCTGATCGCGATCAAGGACGGGCAGGGGAGCGTCACGAATGCGGTGTTCAAGCTCACCAACATCACAAACGCCACGGTTGCGGACACGGCGAAGCAGTGTGTCGAGCAGAAGGCGCTCACCGTGAAAGTCCCCGCCGACGGTGAACCAGACCTCGACAGCTACTCGATCAATATGTCGTTCGCGTTTCTGTGAGCTAGAGCGATCTCGTCGCGATTCGGTCGCAAGCGCGTTGCCCCTGCGTCACCGTGTCAGCGCGTGTGACGTGCTCTGTCATCGTGAAGGAGTTTTGCTGTAGTACACGATCGCAAAGAGCGTTGATGACCCCCAGCCGCATATGTATAGTCGCGCGCCCAATGACCCGGACGCCGCGTTTCCTGTTTCTCGCAGCGACGATGTTCGTCGCGCTCGCGAGCACAGGGTGTGAGGAGCTGGACGGTCGCAATCGCAATCGTCAAGCAAACATCATGTTCCGCGAGATGCAGTTCATCGACGCGGCCGCCGAGTACGAGAAGGCGCTGACGCAAGTCAACGACCCGATCATTCACTACAACGCGGGTCTCGCTTACTCCAAGATTGCCAAGGGTAGCGACAAGGTCGTGCTCCTCGGCGAACAAGGGGACGACGTCTGCGCGCGCATTCCGGGCGTGCAGCCGCTACAGAAGCGTGTCTGCGTGAAGGACGGCGATCGTCGCTACAACGAGTGCGACGACAAGAACGTGTGCCCGTCGAGCTTTCAGTGCAAGCAGGCCACGCTCTGCACGCTGCCGGCGACGGAGATCGCGAGCCTCGCGACCAAACACTTCGAGGTGTGGCTCAAGGCCAACCCCAAGGATACCGAGACCGAGAAGCAGATGACGCAGGTCTGGATCGACTCGTCGAACTTCAAGCAGGCGATCACCTACTGGGAGGCGCGCCTCAAGGACAAGCCAAACGACAGCGAGATCATGGGCAACCTCGCCGGCATCAACCTCAAGGCGGGTGACTGGCGCAAGTCGATCGAGTGGTACACGAAGGTCGCCGAGTCGTCGAAGGAACAGGGCAACAAGGTCGGCGCCTACCAGTTCATCGGCAACGTCGCGTGGTCCAAGCTCAACTCCAAGTCCCTGTCCCCGACCGAGACCATCGAGCTCGCGGACCTCGGCCTCGGCGCACTCCAGAAGGCCGCCGAGCTCGAGCCCAAGAGCTCGAAACCCGTGGGACTTCAGGCCTCCATCTTCAACTTCCGCTCGCTCGCACACGGTGCCTCGTGGGCCGCCGCGATCGACCGTGCAAGTGCTCAAGATCTGCAGCGGGCTTCGCGCGTTCTCATGGAAGAGGCGAAGAAGCTGCAGGGCGAAGAACCATCCAAGAAGCCCCCAGCCGCACCCCCCGCGCAAGCGTCGGGCTCGGCTGAGAAAACCCCCGGCTGAACGCCTCATAACGGAGCAGCCCCATGGGAATCAACGACGAAGACGATAAGACGACCCCGTTCATCAAGGGCGAGCTGCCGGCCAAGCCGGCGGTCGACCCGTACCGTTCTCCCGGCACGCCGAAAGTCGCGCGCGAGGGTGGGGCGATGTTCGGAAACTTCAAGGACGCGAAGAACCGGAAGATGCCGAAGTGGGCAGCTCCGCTGCTCCTCTCGGCTGCGATCTTCCACGTCGCGCTGTTCGTAGGCATGTGGGCGAAGTCGATCTGGGAGATCGAACAGCTCGAGCGGCCGAAGACCACGGTCGATCTGGCGGTCGCACCTCCGCCGCCTCCGCCGCCTCCACCACCGCCCGGTGGCGCGAAGCCGCAGACGCAGGTGATCACGCCGAAGAAGATCAAGGTCAAGGACATCGTCCAGCCGGTCAAGATCGAGAAGCAGCAGCAGGTCGTCGAAGAGACCGGCTCCACCGGTGGTGAAGAGGGCGGCGTCGAAGGTGGTCAAGAAGGTGGTGTCGTTGGTGGCGATCTCAACGGCGTGATGGGCGCACCGCCCCCGCCACCCCCGCCGCCCCCGCCACCGCCCGCGCCGCCGCAGAACGTCCCGCCGACGCTGCTCGAAGGCTCGCGTATCGCTGGTGACAAGATGATCGTCCCCGACGACGTCACGAAGACCGAGATCCAGCGCTCGGGCAAGGACAAGATCGTCGGCAGCTTCAAGCTGTGCATCTCGGTCGATGGTGCCGTCACCACGATCAACCAGCTCAAGTCGACGACCTTCCCGGCGTACGACTCGAAGATCCAGCGCGAGATGCGCGGCTGGAAGTACCGCCCTTATATGGTCAACGGTCGCGCCGTTCCGGTGTGCACCGCCGTCACCTTCATTTACTCGCAGAAGTAGGCGAGAGGAACCTCCAGCAGGAAAGTGCCATGGGAATCGACCTCGTAGAGATCTGGAACCACATGAGCATCATCGTGAAGATCATCACCATCGGGATGATCGCGATGAGCGTGTTCATGTTCTACATCATCGCCGAGCGCTTGCTCACGTTTCGCGCGGCGAGTGACCAGAGCATTCGCTACGTCCAGGCTCTCGGCGAGTACCTGCGCCAGCACAAGGTGAACGATGCGCTCAACGGCGCGCGTTCGATGGGCAAGAGCCCCGTCGCGAAGGTGATGGAGTCGGGTCTCGTTGCCCTGATCCAGGGCCGCGAGGCGCTCAAGACCGAAGGACCCGAGGACGTCGGTAACTTCGACTTGGTCGACTCCGTGAACCGCGCACTCGAGCGCGTGAAGGAGCGCGAGACGTCGAATCTGCGGAAGGGTCTCGCCTTCCTCGGTACGACCGCCTCGACGACGCCGTTCATCGGTCTCCTCGGCACCGTCATCGGTATTCTCGGTACGTTCCAGCTGCTCCGCGGCGGTACGGTGACCATCAACGAGATCGGCCCGAAGATCTCCGAAGCGCTCGTCTCGACGGCGCTCGGCCTCGGCGTCGCGATCATCGCGGCCATGGCGTTCAACTTCTTCACGTCGCGCGTCGAGCAGTACGTCATCGACATGAACGACGTGTCGAGCGAGTTCATCGACTACGTGCTCCGTGAGGGCCGGGCGTAGCCATGAGCGCTTCCGCGGCGGGCGACAAGCACGCCCGAGTACGGCGGCTCTCCGGGAATAGACCCCCGAAGATCGACCACGTGCGTCCGGACATCAACGTGACGCCGCTCGTCGACGTCATGCTCGTGCTCCTCATCATCTTCATGCTCATGACGCTCGTCATGGGCCGTGGCCACGACGTCAAGCTCCCGGGTGCGCAGAACTTCTCGCAAGAGAAGGACAAGATGCAGCCGGTGGTCACCATCGAAGCGGATGGGACGCTCTACGTCGAGAAGAACAAGCTCGGGCCGGTCTCCGAGGCCACGCTCAAGGAGATGGACAATCAGGTCCAGGCGCAGTGGAAGGCGCCCAAGAACCCCGAGGGCGTCGGCCGCATCTATCTCAAGGCTGACAGCAAGGTCGAGTACTCGAAGGTCTATCCAGTCCTCGAGTACATGAACAAGCAAATGGCGATGTCCAACATCGATCTCGCGATCGCGAAGCAGGAGGACAAGTAGCCATGGGCATGTCAGCCGGCGGCGGCGAGAAGAACGGCGTCCACCACGAGATCAACGTCACCCCGTTGATCGACGTCCTCCTCGTGCTGCTCATCATTTTCCTCGTCGTCATGCCGATCATGATGAAGATGGAGACGCTGCAGGTCCCGCGTAAGCTGAACGACGAGAACGAGATGCCGGATCCGAACGCGACGATGCTCGTCGTCAAGGTCAAGGTCGATGGCCAGATGATCGTCGACGACAACGGCAAGGAGACCACCATCATGCCCGCCGACCTCCTGCGAACGATTCGGCCGCGCATCGAGGGCATGAAGTCGGGAACCGAGAAGGTAGTCTTCGTAGACTTCGAGGACGCGGTCCCGTGGGGCGAGGTCATCACGACGATGGACACGATCCGTTCGCTCGCGACCGATGAGAACCACGACGAGATCAAGGTCGCCCTCAAGATCAAAGAGGACAAGCCAGCAGGCACGCCGTAACGGCGACGCACGCGGGCAACAGGCGCTCCTCGCGGGGCGCCTTTCGTCGTTTCGGGTCCCGACGCACCGAGTCGTCGTGCGAACGTGCGATAGCCTGCAATTTCCAAGGCGTATCGAGGCGTCCGCGTATCAGCGCGACCGCAGATCGGCGATGGCGGCTGAACCTGCGACACCGAGAGGCGACTTGTCGCGGCCCGATGTCACGCGCGTTGATCGAGCAGTGCTTAGCCGCGGGATCCGTCGGTGATACGAGGAGTCAGGAACGTCTTGACACGTTCGGCTCGCGATTAGTACAAGCGGGCGAATTTTCGCGGGGTTGACGTCCTCGCGCGACGGGAGCAAAAGAGCACATGCAACGGGTTTTGAATCGCCTCATCTATGTTGCGCTTGCAGCCATGCTTCTCGTGGCCTGCAGCGACGAAGAAAGTCGAACCGATCTCAACCCGGACGGACCGCCGATGGTTCGTCAGGTTCGCATGGTCGAAAAGTTTATCGACAACACGATGCCGATGAAGCCCGTCGAGAAGTCTCGGCGCGTGTTTGCGTTCGGTACACACGAGCTCGCTGGCGACGATGAAGTCGCATCCACGCGACCCGCTGGCATGGTCACCAGCGCAGCAGCGCTCAACGGCGCGCTCGTGAATCAGCTCCGTGTGATCGTCGACGAGCTCCTGGTCGGCAACTACCTCGAGGAGATCGCGTGTCGCGGTCAGGTCGATGCGGACTTCCTCTCGCGCGTTCCGCTCGGTGCGACGCCCGAAGACATCGCTCGCTGTGCAGGACCTGATGACGTTCTGCCGAGGACATGTGCCGCGTCGAATCCGCTCAGCGTTTGTATCTGCAAGAACCCGAATGGTTGCCTCGCGAACACGAAGATCATCGACATGGGGATGCCGGTTGGCGTCGCCGACATCGACAAGGATGGCGCGGCCGATGACACCGAGCTCATCAACGGCGCCGTGAACATCCTCTGCGGCCCGGGTCTCAACATCAAGGTTCCCCTCGATCTCAAGACCAGCTACTGGAACCCGTCGGGCGATCAGAACCGTCCCGCGCTCGGCGGCTTCGACGCGCTCGGTCCCGCCATCGTGATCTCGCCGGCCGGCGCGCTGCCGACCAACGTCGAGTGTCAGCTCGCGTTCGCGAACGGCACGTTGATGTTCCCCGACGCGAACGATCCGCAGACGCCGCTACCGGCGATCACCGACAAGCAGAACCTCAAACTGTGCACGCCGCCGAATGGCGACGTGGCCCAGCCGTGCACCGCCGACGGCGATCTGTCTCAGTTCAAGTTCAAGGTCGAGCCGATCCAGATCGTGCAGGCGCCGTTCGATGACAACTCGGTCGGCGTCAGTCGCAACATCGGCATGCCGAGCGGCATCGACTTCCTGGTGAACGTGCCCCTCTCCGTTCCCTCGCTCGCGACCATCACCGTCAACCCGCCGCTTCCCGCCGGCGCCACGATCACGCTCGTCGGTGTTGGCTTCAACGCGCGCACGATCCGCATCAGCGGTCCCGCCGGCACCCAGCTCCTACCGAACACCATGTACACGATCACGATCGGTACCGGCGTGACGGACACGTTCAACCAACCGCTGCCGCAACCCTTCGTCATTCGCTTCACGACGGCGCCGTAAGGCGATTGGAGAAATCAGACCATGAAGGCAAAGAATTTTCTGATCGCGACGACGCTGGGCCTCGGCGGGTTTGCCGTCGGTAGCCTCGTCGACGCCACGCCTGCTCGCGCACAAAGCTCGACGACGGGCGCCATCCAAGGCGTCATCACGGACAGCAAGAGTGACGAGAAGCTCGCCGGCGTCACGGTGACGGTCACGTCGCCGTCGCTGCAAGGCGCGCAGACGGCGATCACGGACGGCAACGGCTTCTTCAAGATCTCCGAGCTGCCGCCCGGCGAATACTTGATCACGTACTACTACCTCGAGATCACCGTCGAGCGCTCCGGCATCACCGTCGGCGTGAACAAGGTGACGCCCGGCCACCAGAAGCTCGATCAGGGCAAGGCCGGCGGCGAGATCGTGAAGATCGAAGACTCCGCGCCGACGATCGATCCGACGTCGACCACGCAGGGCATCACGATCGACAAGAACTACATCAAGAACATCCCGGTGCCGGGCCGCACCTTCGAATCGGCGCTCGGTGCAGCCGCCGGTTCGCAGAACGACGGCTCCGGTGGCGTGTCGTTCTCCGGCTCGTCGGGCCTCGAGAACCAGTACTACGTCGACGGCGTGAACACGACCGGCCTGACGTTCGGTACGGTCGGCTCGCCGGTCATCAACGACTTCATCGAAGAGATCGAGGTCATCACCGGTGGCTACAACGCCGAGTACGGTCGCGCGACCGGTGGCGTCGTCAACGTCGTCACCAAGAGCGGCTCGAACGAGTTCAAGGGCTCGATCTTCGGCTACTGGCAGCCGGGTCAGCTGACCGCGGGTGTCGAAGCCACGCCGAGCAACGCGGCATCGATCGACGTCACCACGGACAACGCGCTCGACGTCGACTTTGGCTTCGAGCTCGGCGGACCGATCATCAAGGACAAGCTCTGGTTCTTCGTCGGCTTCGCGCCGCAGATCCAGCACACGAACATCACGCGTGTCATCCGTCGCCAGACGGACTGCCGCCAGCTCCTGCCGAGCGGCGAGCTCTCGGACTGCAATCCGGCCACGATGGCGAACGGCGGCTTCGCCGACAGTGACGCCGACGTCGACCCGGAGAGCGGCTTCTTCATCACCGACCCGTCCTGCGGCGAAGAAGGCCTGCCGGGCTGCGAGGTCCGTAAGCAGAAGCTCAACATCTACAGCATCCTCGGGAAGGTCAACTACGCGGCGAACCCCGAGAACCAGGGCCAGCTGTCGTTCCAGCTCCTCCCGGCGACGGTGGAGAGCCCGGGTGTGTTCGGTCCGGTCGAGTCCGGACGCAAGGTCTCCCAGCTCGTCAGCGACGTCTCTGCGAAGTGGACGAGCAAGTTCAACGACAACAAGACGGAAGTGGAAGCCGTGCTCGGCTGGCACCGCGATCACGTCGAGAGCGACGCGTACGCGCCGGAGTTCGCCGGTCGCCCGCGCCAGATCCTCTCGAATCAGACGCTGAACTTCTTCGGACGCGGCGGCCTCGGCACCGCGGAGCGGATCGAGAACCAGAACCATTGCTACGACATCAACGAGCCGATGGCGCCCGGCGCACCGTCGCCGGAAGCGAACGATCCGTACCCGGGCATCAAGAACTGCCCGATGGACCTCGTGCCGTACGTCATCGGCGGTCCCGGCGCGATCACGAACAACACCGAGCAGCGCCGCTCGGCCAAGCTCGGTATCACCCAGCGCCTCAAGGCGGCGGGCAGCCACGAGTTCAAGGCCGGCATCGACGTCGAGAACAACCTCTCGAACAAGGCCCGCCTCTACTCGGGCGGTGCGTTCATCCAGAACATCGTCGAGCCGAACATCGTCGTCGTGACCCGCTGGGTGCAGCTGCTCGGTCGTCGTCCCGGCACGCCGGGCTACGCGCCCGAGCGTGCGCCCGAAGGTCGCTTCGACAACGTCTGCCGCACGCCGAACCCGAACGACGATCCGGATCCGATGGCTCCGCCGTCGCTCCAGTTCACGTGCGACTACCTCTCGGGCGATCTGGGTGCTCCCGGCACGCAGGTCACCGGCAACACGCTCAACTGGAGCGCGTACCTGCGTGACTCCTGGCAGATCAAGCCGAACCTGACGCTCAACGTGGGCCTTCGCTACGAGGAGCAGCGCATGCGCTTCTCGAGCGAGCTGCAGAACAAGGTCGATCCGCTGACGGGCGTGAAGCTCGGCAAGAACGCGATGAACCTGCGCGGCATGTTCGCGCCGCGCCTCGGTCTCCTCTACGACTGGACGAAGGAAGGCCGCAGCAAGGTCTACACGCACTGGGGCCGCTTCTACGAGTCGATCCCGATGGACATCAACGACCGCGCGTTCGGCGGCGAGACGCAGTTCCAGCAGGTCTTCGGCGGCGCGACGACGTCGTGCGGCGGTGGTCGCGATCCGAACATCGGCGGTGCGAACGGCGAGGCGTGCCTGACCCAGCAGGGCGGCATGGACCGCGTCGGCCAGCAGGAGAACCTGTTCGGTGCATCCGGCGTCCTCGTGGCGCCCGGCATCGAGTCGCAATACCTCGACGAGATCATCCTCGGCTTCGAGTACGAGCTCCTCGACGATCTCAAGGTCGGCCTCTCGTTCCAGAACCGCCGCCTCGGCCGCGTGATCGAGGACGTCTCGACCGACGGTGCAAACACGTACATCATCGCGAACCCGGGCGAGTGGTCAGCCAGCGAGGAGAAGAAGCTCGAGGACCGCATCGACAAGGTCGACGCGACCTGCCAGGCCGAGGGTCCGTCGTCGGCCGCATGCGACGAGGTCGCGCGCCTCTCGAACCACCTCGAGCTGTTCAAGGGCATTCGCATCTTCGACAAGCCGAGCCGCGATTACAACGCGCTCCAGTTCACGCTCACGCGCCGCTTCTCCAAGAAGCTCTACGTGCAGGGCTCGTACACGTACTCGAAGACCGAAGGTAACTACGGCGGTCTCTACTCGGCCGACAACGGCCAGATCGACCCGAACATCTCGTCGCAGTACGACCTCATCGAGCTCCTCGGCAACCGCCAGGGCCCGCTACCGCAGGATCGCCCGCACTACATCAAGCTCGACGGTTACTACACGTTCGACTTCAAGAAGAAGGGCGCGTTGACCATCGGCGCGCGCGCGCGTGCGCTCTCCGGCATCCCGACCAACGCCCTCGCGGGTCACTACCTCTACGGCGCCAACGAGTCCTTCCTCCTCCCGCGCGGCCAGCTCGGTCGCACGGACTTCGAGCACGGCCTCGACATGCACTTCGGCTACGGCTACGACCTCGGCAAGGGCCGCCAGCTCGAGGTCTTCTTCGACCTCTACAACATCTACAACCGGCAGGGCACGTTCAACGTCGACAACAACTACGCGCCTCGCAACCGCCAGGACGGTACCGAGCAGAACGCGAACCCGGTCAGCGGCGGAACGTACGAAGATTTGATCTGGGTCAAGGCCATCGACTCGAGCGGCAAAGAGACGGCCACCCCGATCGCGCGTAACCCGAACTTCCGCAACGCCAACGCGCGCTACGGCCCGGCCTACGGCCGCATCGGTGTTCGCCTGACGTTCTAACGTCGAGCCTGCAGAAGCTCGAGCACGCCGGCCTTCGGGTCGGCGTTTTGTTTTTCGGCGCACCGGAGCCGCGAATACCTGACGGGGCTCTGTCAGCGTCGGGTGCTACAACCCCTCGAATGGACCGGATTCCGCTCAACGCCGAGCAACGGGCCGCCGTCGAGTACGGCGATGGCCCGCTGATGGTGCTCGCGGGTGCGGGGACCGGCAAGACGCGCGTGCTCGTGCAGCGAATCGCGCGGCTGGTGGAGAGCGGGACCGAGCCGTGGTCGATCTTGGCCGTCACGTTCACGAACAAGGCGGCGGGCGAGATGCGGCATCGGTTGCGGCAGCTGTTAGGCGCGGCCGCGGATGCGATGTGGATCGGGACGTTTCATGCCACGTGCGCGCGGATCCTCCGGCGGTACGGGACGCGCGTGGGCTTGACGAAGAGCTTCGTGATCTTCGACGACAACGATCAGGTGAAGCTGGTCGAGCGGCTGCTGAAGGAGACCGGGCTCGATGATCAGGTGTCACCGCGCACGGTGCTGTCGCGGATCGATCGGGCGAAGAACCAGGGCGTGGATCCGCGGTCGGTGAAGACGGGCGTGTTCGACGACGTGATCGATCGCGTGTATCCGATGTACCAGGCGCAGCTCGAGAAGGAGAACGCGGTCGATTTCAACGACCTGCTCCTCAAGGTGCTCGAGCTGTTCAAGCACGAGGAGACGGCGGCGGCGCTGCGCGTGAAGTTTCGGCACGTGCTCGTCGACGAGTTTCAGGACACGAACCGCGTGCAGTACGACCTGGTGTCGCGGTTCGCGGAGGCCACGCGAAATCTAACGGTGGTCGGCGACGACGATCAGTCGATCTATGCGTGGCGTGGCGCGGAGCCGCGGAACCTCCTCGACTTCGACCGGGACTTTTCGGACGCGCGCGTGATCAAGCTCGAGCAGAACTACCGGTCGACGCAGACCATCCTGGACGCCGCGAACGGCATCATCCGGAAGAACGTCGACCGCCACGAGAAGTCGCTGTGGACTGAGGCGGGCGGTGGGGAGCCGATCGAGATCTATCAGGCGGGCGACGAGCGCGGCGAGGGCTACTTCATCGCGCAATCGATCCGGCGGCTGCTCGACGAGAGCGCGTACTCTCCGAAGGACATCGCGATCCTGTACCGGACGAATGCGCAGTCGCGCGTGCTCGAGGAATATCTGCGGTCCGCGAACGTGCCGTCGAAGGTCGTCGGTGCGGTGTCGTTCTTCGAGCGCAAGGAAGTGAAGGACGTCATCGGGTATCTGCGCCTCTTGCGGAATGCGGCGGCGGACTCGGCGTTCGAGCGCATCGTCAACGTGCCGGCGCGCGGCATCGGCGAGACCACCGTGGACCGGCTGCGTGCAGCCTCGCGTGCGAACGGCAGCGGCCTGCTCGATGCGGCGCGGCTCGCGGGGCGCGGCGAGGTCGCGGGCCTCGGCGTCGCACCGCGCAAGAAGCTCTTGTCGTTCGTCGAGCTCGTCGACGGGCTCGCGGACGTGATCGAGCAAGGCGCCTCGGTGGCCGAGACCATCATCCAGGTCGTCGAGCGCAGCGGCATGAAGGCCAAGCTCGAGACCGACAACAGCACGGAGTCACGCGATCGCCTCGAGAACCTGGCCGAGCTCGTGACCATGGCCTCGGACTTCGACGACGAGATCGACGAAGCCCGCACCATCGACGAGTTCCTCGAGCGGATCGCGCTGTCGTCCGCCGGCGATCAGAACGCCGACGAGCAGGTCGTCCTGATGACGATCCACATCGCGAAGGGTCTCGAGTGGCCGGTCGTGTTCATCGCGGGTCTCGAGGACGGATTGTTCCCGTCGCTCCGTGCGCGCGATGGTCAGAGCGAAGACGCGGCGCTCGAGGAAGAGCGCCGGCTCGCGTACGTCGCGATCACACGCGCGCGCGAGCGGCTCGTCCTCTCGCTCGCACGCCAGCGCCGCATCTGGGGCGAGACCAAGCCGTCGATGCCATCGCGCTTCCTCTCGGACCTGCCGCCATCCACGCTCGCGGCGCCGCTTCGCTCGCGGCCGCAGTTGCCGCGTGGGCCCAAGATCGAGGACGGCAACTGGCCACAGAGCAGCGGCCAGTGGCGCGCGAGCCGTGGCGGTGGCACGGGCGCCGGTGCGAGACGCGGCGGTAGTCGCGGCCGCGGCGACGACTTCGACCAGCGCGTCGATTACGACGAGGAACCGGTGTACCGCGTCGACGATCACGACCGCGATGCCGCGCAGTTCGCGGTCGGATCGACGGTCTCGCACTCGACGCTCGGCCCGGGTCGCGTGTTGTCGGTCTCCGGCAGCGGCAAGGACTTGAAGATCGTCGTCGACTTCGGCGTCATCGGGCAGAAGACGGTCTACGCGCGCTACCTGCACGTCGCCGACGACGGCTTGAACTGAGCCGCATCGCCCGGTGGGACGCGCCGAGATCGAGCTATCTCGACAAGGCAGTTGCGCCTCCGCCGGGTTCGCGCGTGTTCCGCACGTGTTTTTTCAACACAGAGGGACGAAGGGACAGAGGGCACAGAAAGAGATCCTTTCGGGGGCGTTCGTGCTCGAGCCAACCCACGACCGAGACCACTCGCGCTGTACCTCGACCCGTGACCTCTTTCCCAACCCGACTGTGAAGTAACAAAATCTGTCCGACACGTCCGACGTGTCCGACGTGCCCGACGAAATTATCCTTGGGAAGTGGTCTCTGGGTCGAGGCGCAGCGCCAATGGATCTCGGTCGTGCGTTCGCTCGAGCACGAACGCCCCGGAAAAAGATCTCCTTCTGTGTCCTCTGTCCCTTTGTCCCTTTGTGTTGAAAAACACGTACGGAACACGTGCGAACCAAGCGCCGAGTGCGACTGCGCGGAGGGTGTCGTCGCGACGAACAGTCCGCGGTCGCACTAACGGCGAAACAGATCGGCGAACACGGCGAACGGCGCGGCGCCGTCCAGCGCATCGAACGTGCCGGTCTCGGCGATGCCGCGCGCGGCCTTCATGAAACCAGACCACGCGACGCGAGCGAGCGCCGAGCCGACGGAGATCCGGCGGACGCCGATGTCGGCGAGCGCGGCGACGGTGAGGCCGGGGCCGGAGCTCGAGACGATCACGTTGAGCGGCTTTGGCGCGACGGCGCGGACGAAGGCGGCGATCGTCTGCGGATCGCGAACGGCTGGCGCGAACAGGCAGTCGGCGCCCGCATCGGCGTACGCGACGAGACGATCGAGCGACGTGGCCGCGGGATCGGAATCACCGGCGAGATAGGCCTCGCAGCGCGCGGTGAGCACGACGGGTGGCGTGCTCGTGGCAGCCGCGTGTGCATCGATCGCGCGGCGGGCAGCGCGAATGCGCTGGATCGCGACGTCGCGCGGGTAGAGCGGCGGCATGGCGCGATCGCCGGTCGCGTCCTCGATCGAGAGGCCCGCGACGCCAGTCGCGCAGCAGGCCGTGATGTTGCGGGCGAGCTCGTCGAGGTCGTGCGCAAAGCCCGACTGGAAGTCCGCGTTCACGGGAAGGGACGTCGCGCCGACGATCTCGGCGATGTGGGCGAGCATCATGTCGCTCGGGATGGCGAGGACTTCGTCGGGCAAGCCCCGCGAAAATGCGAAGCCGGCCGAGGTGGTGGCGAGCGCGCGGAAGCCCGCGTGCTGGAGAAAGATGGCGCTGCCGATGTCCCATGGGTTCGGGATCACGAAGCACCCGGCCTCGTGCATCGCGCGGAAGGTCGACATGGCGGACATGCGGCGACGCTACATCGCGGGCATGCGTGGCGCGAGTGTGTCGCCAGTTACGATTGGTGGTCGCCTAACGCACAGCGTGAGATCGAGGTGCGGACCTACCGCGGGCCTACCGCGGACGCGAGTCGACAACCGCTGGCAGTGCATCAGAGTTGGAAGATGCAGCCCGCAGTCACGTTATCCACGCGCGGCACGCTGGCTGCCGCGCTCTTGCTCTCGGCCGCGCTGTTCGTTCCCGCCGAATACGCGCTGTCGTCGACGGTCACGCTCGCCGAGCGCGCGCCGGCGGTCGACGGCAACGCGCTCGTTGCCGACGATGGCTGGCAGCACGCGAACTACCTCGCATGGGCGATCAGGCACCGCCGGTATGCCGACATCGAAGCCGCGGCCGCGCAGATCGATGCGTCGTCGCCGTACGCGCGCTGGGTTCCCGCCGCGATCGGCCTCGCGGTCGAGCAGCTCGATGCGACCGCCGGGGCGTACGCGCAGATGGGCCGCTGCCGCGAGCTCGGCGCGTTTCAGCGGCGCATCGCCGGCGAGTGGCCGGCGGGACGAGCCGCGATGCGCGCTCGCCCGTGCGGGTCGCTCGTCTGCGGGACGGGCAGGGCCGAGATGATCAAGGAGCTCGGTGGCGTCGCCGCGTATCGCAGCGTGCAGCAAGTGCTCCGCGCCGAGCGGTTCACCGAGCGCGTGCTCGAGATCGATCGCGCGATGGCCACCGGCGATCACGCAAGCGCGCTCGCGAGCTGCGGCGAGATCGGCGGCGACGATCCGATGCCGGCGATGTGCCTGACCGTGGCATGCCGCGCGGGCGAGCTCACGATCGCCGAGGTGCTGCTGCCGCACGGCGACGACTTCGCGCGCGGCGCGTGCGCCGATGCGGGCATCACGTTCGCGAACGGCAGCGACATCGCGTACGGCAACGGCACGTGGCGCACGCATCCGGCGGACCTCGTGCACGTGCATCCCGACGCACCGCCGGTGCTCGACGTCATCGTCGACTGGTAGCGCTACAGATCCAGCGCTTTGGTCAGGCGCTTCACGACGCCCATCTCGTACTGCGAGAGCTTGCCGTCGACGGACGCGGCGTCGACGAGCATCTCGACGATCTGCTGCCGCTCTTCCTTCGGGAGACCCATCACGAACTCGTGCGCGTCGTCGAGGCCGTCGAGCTCGGTGACCGACTTGCGCTCCTCGGCGGTGAGGCCGAGGCTGGTCATGACCGTGTCGAGGAACGCGCGCTCCTCGTCCTGCATCATTCCGTCGGCCACGAGGACTCTGGCCACCAGTAGCGACTTCGCCACGTTCGGATTCATCGCGGCGAGCTTACTCCGGCATCTTCGCGGTGAGGATCGGGATCGCGACCTCGGCGCGGTTGCGCCAGACCGCGAGCGAGACCGGCTTGCCGATCGGCGCTTGCGCGACGAGAAATGGCAGGTTCCTGTGATCGACGGCGCGTTCGCCCCACTTGAGGATCACGTCGCCGACGCGCAGCGAGGAGCGGATGGCAGGCGAGTCCGCGACGAGCTCGGTGACGAGCGCGCCGGTCTCCTTCGGGAGGCCGAGCTGCTGCGCGAGCTCCTTCGTGATCGGCTTGACCTTCACGCCGAGCCACGCGCGCGCGACCTGGCCATGATCCCGCAGCGGGGCGATCACTTCCTTCACGCGATTGATCGGGATCGCGAACGACACTTCTCCCGGCCGATCCCCGGTCGCGACCGCGACGCCAACCACTTCCCCGGCGGTGTCGAGCACCGGGCCGCCCGAGTTCCCGCGGTGGATGCGCGCGTCGGTCTGCAGATACGAGCGGTAGCTCATGAGGCGACCCGCGACGAGCGAGCCCGCACCTTCGCGCCCGGTCACCGTGACGACGCCGACCGATGCAGTGACCTCTTCGCCGAACGGATTACCGAGCACGACGAGCCACTCACCAACTTGCAGATCGTCGGAGTCGCCGAGCGGCAAACCATGCAGGCGCGGGACGTCGATCGACAGCAGCGCGAGATCGAGGCGCGTGTCCCGGCCGATCAGCTTCGCGGGCACCTCGGTCTGGCCGGCGAGGATGACGCGCAGCTCGGTCGCAGCCGCGGCGATGTGATCGTTCGTGAGCACGAACACGCCCTCGGCCTCGATCAGGAAGCCCGTGCCGAGCGCGACATCGGCGAGCTGCTCCGGTGCGCCCGGGAACATCGCGGCGGGGCCCGACTTCACCGGCGCGGCGGCGCGGATGCCGACGACACCGTGCCGCGCGCTCGAGACGAGATCGACGAACGAGCCCGGCGCGCTCGGGTAGAGGATGCGCGTCTGCGCGCCCGGCATGACGACGTTCGATCCACGCGCGTCGAGCGGCACGTCGCGTTCGCGACAACCGAGCAGCGTGAGCGCAGCAAAGACGAACGCGCGCATCGCTACTGCTTCTGCGCGTCCACGTACGCGACGCGCAGGTCGTAGATCAGGGACTGCAGCAGCTTCTTCTCCGCTTCGTCGAGATTGCCCTGGGTCTTCTGCTCGAGCATGCCGAGCACGTCGACGAGGTGCCGCGCGGTCTCGAGATCGAGCGGGTGGGCCTCGCCCTCGGGGCCCGGCATTTTGCCGAGAGCGATCAAGGCCGTCGAAGCGAGGGAGAGGATGTGGGTCGAGAAGTCGACCGGACCCAGCGCGACATGTGCCTCATCCATGGCGCGACGTTACCTGGATGGCTCGCAGATATTCCCGGCTGGCGCAGGTTTTTTGGGGACTTGGGCCTCTCGGAGCACGGGCGTGCGGGGTCGATCCGTGTAATCGTAGATCCGTTCCATGGACACGCTGCGCGATCAATTTCCGCCGGTGGCCCCATCGGCGGCTGCTCCGGCAATCGAGGTCGAGACCGCTGCGGTAGGCGCGCAGAGCATCGACGTTCACTTGCTGACCGAAGAGGTGCGGCAGTCGAGCGCGTTTCTCGACGACGTGTTCGGACAGGTCGGCCGCGTGGTTGTCGGTCAGCGGGAGATGGTCGAGCGCGTGATGATCGGCCTCCTCACGGGCGGTCACTGCTTGATCGAGGGCGTGCCCGGTCTCGCGAAGACGCTGACCGTGAAGACGCTGTCGCAGACGCTCAACGCGTCGTTCCAGCGCATCCAGTTCACGCCCGACCTCATGCCGGCCGACATCACCGGCACCACGATCTACAACATGCACACCGGGCAGTTCACGCAGAAGCGTGGCCCGCTGTTCGCGAACCTCGTGCTCGCCGACGAAGTGAACCGCGCACCCGCGAAGGTGCAGTCGGCGCTGCTCGAGGCGATGCAAGAGCGTCAGGTCACGATCGGTGACACCACACATCCGCTGCCGGATCCGTTCCTCGTGCTCGCGACGCAGAACCCGATCGAGCAAGAGGGCACGTTCCCGCTGCCGGAAGCGCAGCTCGATCGCTTCATGCTGCTGATCAAGGTCGGCTACCCGACTGCCGCCGACGAGCGCGCGATGCTCGATCGCATGAGCACGCTCGAGACGCCGGTGGCGAGCGAGGTGTGCTCCGTCGAGCAGGTGCGCCAGGCGCGCCGTGTCGTTGGCAAGATCTACATCGACGATCGCGTGCGCGACTACATCGTTCACGTCGTGCAGGCCACGCGCAAGCCGCGCGACTACGGGCTCGGCGAGCTCGCACCGCTGATCGAATACGGTGCGTCGCCGCGCGCGACGCTCTGCCTCGCATCGGCCGCGCGCGCGCTCGCGTTCATTCGCCACCGCGCGTTCGTCACACCCGACGACATCAAGGCGATCGCGATGGACGTCCTGCGCCACCGCGTCAGCCCCACGTACGAAGCCGAAGCCGAAGAGGTCAGCAGCGAGGACATCGTTCGCCGGATCTTCGAATACCTACCGGTGCCGTAACGGGCGGACCTGCGATGGCCCTCACCACCGCCGAGCTCTTCAAGAAGGCGCGCAAGATCGAGATCGCGGCGCGCCGCCTCGTCGACGAGCAGCTCGGCGGTCAGTACCACTCCGTGTTCAAGGGCCGCGGTCTGATCTTCTCCGACGTTCGCCCGTACTACGAAGGCGACGACATCCGCGCGATCGACTGGAACATCACCGCGCGCATGAACTTCCCGCACGTGAAGCAGTTCGTCGAGGAGCGCGATCGCACGGTCAACTTGATGATCGACATGAGCGCGTCTGGCTACTTCGGATCGCGCGGCGTCTCGAAGCGTGACCTCGCGGCCGAGCTCGCGGCGGTCGTCGCGTTCTCCGCGATCAAGAACAACGATCGCGTCGGGCTCTACATCGTCACCGACAAGGTCGAGCGCTTCGTCCCGCCGAAGAAGGGCCGCCGTCACGTGCTGCGCGTGATCGGCGAGATCCTCGCGTTCGAGCCGACGTCGCGCGGCACCGACATCGCCGAAGGCCTCGACCTCCTCGGGAAGATCGCGCGCCGGCGGTCGGTTGTGTTCCTGGTGTCGGACTTCCTCTCGGAGGGATGGGAGGACGCGATGCGGGTCACGCGGCAGCGGCACGAGATCGTGCCGGTGGTCGTGGGTGATCCGCTCGAGCGGCAGCTGCCGTCGGTGGGCCTCCTGGCGCTCGAAGACCTCGAGACCGGGCAGATCGTCGAGATCGATACGAGCGGTCCCGCGGGGCGACAGTTCGCCGCACGGGCGAAGGAGCATGCGCGCGAGCGCGAGCAGGCGCTGCGTCGGTTGAACGTCGACATCGTCGAGATCCAGACCGACCAGTCGTATGTCGAAGCGCTGATCGCGTTCTTCAAGGCGCGTGCGAAGAGGATGGCGCACGGATGAAGCGCGCGATCGCGATCGCCTTGCTCTGCGTGTCGACGATCGTCGCCGCGCAGCCTGCGCCGGATCCGGGCAGTGGCAGCGCGCCCGACGTCGGAAGCGGCAGCGCGCCCGATGTCGGCAGCGGAAGCGCAGGCAGCGGAAGCGCGGGCAGCGGAAGCGCGGGCAGCGGAAGCGCGGGCAGCGGAAGCGCGGGTGGCGGAAGCTCAGCGGGTTCGGGAGCGGGCTCGGGCACCGGCGCGGGCTCCGGTCCCGTCATGCTCGATCTGCCGACCGACATCAACGCGCCCCAGGTGACCGCGGCGGCAACGCCGACGATCGTTCGCCTCGGCGGCACGTTCTCCGTCGTGATCCGCGCGACCTACGCCGACGGCGTCGAAGTGAACCTGCGCGAGCCGCTCGAGCTCGGCGGCGCGTTCGAGGTCAAGCGCAAGCTCAGCGAGAACAAGAAGTCGAGCGGTGGACGCACGACGCGCGAGTGGGAAGTCGAGGTGATCGCGTGGGAGCTCGGTGACCTCGTGATGCCCGGCATCACGGTCACGTACACGGCGTTCGGCAAGGCGGGGCAGGTCGAGACCAATCGCATCCGGCTGAAGATCACCGGCGTGCTCGGTGACGTCGTCGACGATCCGAAAGCGATGCGCGGGAACACCCCACCGGCGGAGCTCGTCGCGCGCGACTGGTTCTGGCTCTGGGTCGCAGCGGCGGTCGGCGCGGTGATCGGCGCCGCGATCGGGCTGCTCGTCTATCGCAACAAGCGGCGGCGGCGCGTGACGAACCTCGTCGCGGGTGTGATGGTGCGGCCGCGGCGCATCGACATGACGAGCGAGCGTGCGCTCGAGCGGCTGCTCGCGATCGAGAAGTCGGGGATCCTGGAACGCGAGGATGATCGCAAGGCCGGCTACCTCGAGATGATCGAGGTGATCCGCGACTACCTCGGGCAGCGCTATCACGTCGCGACGAGCGAGCTGACGACGAGCGAGCTCTCGCGCCGACTCGAGCGCGTCGCGCCCGAGGAAGAGCGCCTGCTCGTCGAGGCATGGCTCGATGCGTGTGACCTCGTACGCTACGGAGGCCTGCGCACGACCGCAAAAGCGGCGCACCAGACGCTCGACGATGCGCGCGCGCTCGTCGTCACGACGACGCAGATGCAGGAAGCGGCACGCGCAAACCTGGTCGCGAGCCAGCGTGCGGTGAAGCCGGAGAAGAAGCCAGACGAGGAGGCGGCGTGAGTGCACTGCAGCAACCGAAGCGAAGCCCGGGGATGGTGTTCATCCAGGCGGCGTTGCCGTGGCTGCTCGTCGCCGCGATCGGCGCGCTGCTCGCGTACGTCTGCTACGCGTACCTCAGCAGCGTGCGCGGCTCGGAGCCGATCGTGTGGCGAACGCCCCGCGCGATCGCGCTCGTGGCCGGCGGCGGCTTCGTCGGGTTGATCGCGTTCCATCTGCAGCGCCGTCGCGTCGCCGCGATGGGGTTCTCGCAGGTCGGGCTCGTCGGTGCGAAGGGCACGCGGTCGTGGCTCTCGGATCTGCCCGCGGTGCTGCGCGTGCTCGCGCTGTTCTCGCTCGCGGTCGCGCTCGCACGGCCGGAGACGTTCCGAACGGTCGTGCATCAAGAGGACTCGATCGACATCATGATCGTGTTCGACATGTCGAAGTCGATGGAAGAGACCGACTTGCCACGCGACCGCATGGACGCGGCGCAGCGCGTGGTGCGGCGGTTCTTGCGGCGCACGAAGCACGATCGCGTCGGCCTCGTGATCTTTGGCCAGCAAGCGATGCTGCAGTGTCCTCTCACGGGTGACACGAAGCTCGTCGAGAACATCGTGCGCGATATGACGATCGGCGACGTGCCCGAGCTCGGCACCGCGATCGGCGACGGCCTCGCGATGGCCATCGCGTCGCTCCGGCGCAGCGATGCGAAGAGCAAGGTCGTGATCCTGCTCTCCGACGGCGATAATAACTGGGTCACGCGCTTCGATCCCGACGAGGCGGCGCGCACCGCGGCCACGCACAAGATCAAGGTCTACACCGTGCTCGTCGGGCGCGAGGAGTCCGACCTGTTCGGCGGCATGAGCGTGAACCCGGCGACCTTGCGCAGCGTCGCGTCGCTGACCGGCGGCGAGTTCTTCCGCGCGACCGACTACGAGTCGTTCGACAAGGGCTTCCAGACGGTGCGCAGCAAGCTCGACACGACGAAGCGCGAGCGTCGCGAACGCGTGCCCGACAAGCAGCTGTTCCCGATCTTCGCGCTGCTCGCGGCAGCGCTGCTCGCGCTCGAGCTCGTGCTTTCGCACACGCGACTGCGGAGGCTGCCGTGAGGACGCTCGTCGATTGGATCGCCGACGCGCTGTTCGGGAGCTTGTCGTTCGTCCATCCCTGGCTCGTCACCGTCGCGCTCGCGATCCCCGGGCTCGTGATCGCGCTGCACGTGTACGATCGCAAGAGGCGCGAGCAGCTGACGCGCCGGCTCGGCGAGCTACCGGTGATCGGCCGCGTGATCGCGAGTGCGTCGCCGGGTCGCCGGCTCGCGAAGGACATCCTCGCGGGTCTCGCGCTCGCGCTGATCGTGTTCGCGGCGGCGCGGCCACAGCTCGAGGGCAAGCGGCGCGTCGAGCTGCGGGGCCTCGATGTCGTGATCGCCGTCGACGTCTCGAAGTCGATGCTCGTCGACGACGTCGGCCCGACCGCGGACATGACGAAGAAAAAGGTCGAGACGTCGCGGCTCGCCCGCGCGCGCGAGCTCGCGACATCGGTGATCGAGGAGCTGCCGGGTGATCGAATTGCGCCGGTCGTGTTCGCCGGTGCCGCCTCGCACTTCCCGCTGACCGAAGACCACCAGGTCGCGGCGCGGTTTCTCCACGATCTGGGACCGAACGACCTGCCCCCGGGCTCGAACCTCGCACAGGTGATCCGCGCATCGCGGTGTCTCCTGCGCCCCGACCTCTACGACGATCCACGCCTCCAGTGCTCGAAGATCGGCCGTCGCGGACACGGCGGCGATCCGCTGCGTGGAGAGAGCCTCGATCCAAAGGAAGCGAATCCCGAGGACGAGAAGCTCGAGCAGAAGGTCGAGCGCGGCAAGGCGATCGTGATCTTCACCGACGGCGGCGAAGCAGATGCCGAGGTCGTGCGCGAGGTGCGAATCGCCGGCGAGCTCGGCATCGCGCTGTTCCTCGTCGGTCTCGGCACCGACAAGGGCGGCGTCGTCTACGAGGTCGATCCGTTCAGCGGCAAGAAGACGACGACCGCGAAGAAGGACGCCGACGGCAACACCGTGACGTCGAAGCGCGACGACGCCGGCATGGGCGCGATCGCGAAGGCCGGCGGTGACGAGCGCCGTTACCTGGTGGCGGGCGAGCGCGGCGAGGTCGATCCCATGCCGATCGTCGAGGCGCTGCGCAACGTGAACCGCGGGCTCGCGACGAAGAAGGTCCGCGAGATGAAGGACATCTATCAGCCGTTCTTGTTCATCGCGTTCATGTTGCTCGCGATCGAGGCCGCGATCGGCACCCGCCGCCGTCGCAAGTACCCCGAGGAGCGGTAACGGTGATGGCACGAGCGGAGTTGCAGTGTCATGATCGAGGTCGCGTGCGCGGACGTCGGTCACTTGCCTTGCTGCTCCTCCTCGGCCTTGCCGCGTGGGAGCCGTTTCGCTCGCCGGATCCGGACGTCAACGCGGGCAACAAGGCGTACGCGGAAGGTCGCTACGACGACGCGCTCGCCGCGTACGACCGCGCGAAGAAGAACGGCAAGGTCGAGGCCGATGCGCTCGCGTACGACCGCGGCACCGCGCTGCTGAAGAAAGCAGAAGGCACGCAAGATCCCGCCGCGAAAGCGAAGCTGATGGAGCAGGGCCTCGAGGATCTCAAGCAAGCGGGCAAGTCGAAGGATCCGAAGATCCGCGGGCGCGCGAGCTACAACCGCGGCAACACCGCGATGGGCGCGGACAAGCTCGAGGATGCGATCGAGGCGTACAAGCAAGCGCTGCGCGAAGACGAGAACCTCGACGACGCGCGGCTGAACCTCGAGCTCGCACTCCGCAAGCGCGAGAAGAAGCAGCAACAGCAGCAGCAACAAGGTCAGCAAGGCCAACAAGGTCAGCAAGGCCAGCAAGGTCAGCAAGGTCAGCAAGGCCAACAAGGTCAGCAGGGCCAACAAGGCCAGCAGGGCCAACAAGGTCAGCAGGGCCAACAAGGTCAGCAGGGCCAGCAAGGCCAACAAGGCCAACAAGGTCAGCAAGGCCAACAGGGCCAAGGCTCCGGATCGCAGCAAGGGCAGCAAGGCCAAGGCTCGGGCTCGAACCAGCAAGGCTCGGGTCAGGGCTCTGGCTCGCAGCAAGGGCAACAAGGCCAAGGCTCGGGCTCGAACCAGCAAGGCTCGGGTCAGGGCTCTGGCTCGCAGCAAGGTCAACAAGGCCAAGGCTCCGGCTCGAATCAGCAAGGTCAGGGGCAAGGCTCGAACCAGCAGGGCTCGGGGCAGGGCCAAGGCTCGCAGCAGCAGCAGAACCCGCAACAAGGGCAGGGCGGGCAACAAGGCTCGAACCAGCAGCAGCAGCAAGGCTCGGGGCAGGGTCAGGATCAGCAGGGTCAACCGCAGCGCCCGAATCGCGGCCGCACGCAGCCGAAGTCGCCCGACACGCCGTCGGATCAGAAGCTCGACGACCTCGAGAACTTCTCGCGCCGGCTGCAGCGCGACGAGGCGCGACGGCGTGCGACGGGTCGTTCGAACGATCCGCTGAAGGACTGGTAGCAGTAGCGATGAGGATCGTAGCTTTGCGGCACGTCCAAGTCGCCGCATTGTCCGTCGTCGTGCTTGCATGCTCGTCGTCGGCCAAGCGATCTCCCGAGGTTGAGATGCCCAAGCCGAAGACAGCGAAGCCCGACGCCGCGAAGCCCGCGGACGCGAAGACCGTCGACGATCCGTACCTGTGGCTCGAGGACGTGAAGTCCGACAAGGCGCTCGCGTGGGCGCGCGAGCGCAACAAGCAGAGTCAGGCCGAGCTCGAAGCGGATCCGAGCTTCGCGAAGACGCGCGATCGCATTCGCGCGATCCTCGACTCGAAAGATAAGACGCCGTACGTCGCGAAGCGCGGCAAGCACTTCTACAACTTCTGGCAGGACGACAAGAATCCGAAAGGGCTCATCCGGCGCACGACGCTCGCCGAGTACCGCAAGAAGGCTCCGAAGTGGGAGCTCGTGCTCGATCTCGACGAGCTCGCGACGAAGGAGAAAGAGAACTGGGTCTACGCGGGCAACACGTGGCTGCAGCCGACGTACGACCGCTTCTTGATCAGCCTCTCGCGAGGCGGCGGCGATGCGCACGTCGTGCGCGAGTTCGATGTCACGAAGAAGCAATTCGTCGAGGGCGGATTCGCCGTGCCCGAGGCGAAGACCGACGTCTCGTGGATCGATCGCGACACGCTCTACGTCGCGACCGACTTCGGCCCGAACACGCTGACGACCTCCGGCTATCCGCGGATCGTGAAGGAGTGGAAGCGCGGCACGAAGCTCGCCGAGGCGGTCACCGTCTACGAGGCGCAGCAGACCGACATCGCGGCCGGCGCGTCGCGCTCGTGGGATCACGGCAAGTCGTACGACTTCGTCAGCCGCTCGATCACGTTCTTCTCGAGCGAGACGTACCTGCGCGACCCCGCGGGCAAGCTCACCAAGATCGACGTCCCGATCGATGCGAGCCCGGGCGTCTGGAACGATCAGATCCTCGTCACGCTGCGCAGCGACTGGACCGTCGAGGGCAAGACGTGGCCGCGCGGCGCGATGCTCGCGATGTCGCTCGCCGAGTTCCTCGCCGGCAAGCGCGCATTCACGATGCTGTTCGAGCCGGCGCCGAACAAGTCGCTCGACGGCGTCGCGGAGCTCAAGACCGCGATCGTCACGAACGAGCTCGTCGACATCAAGAACCGCCTGTTCGTGTGGACGCTCGCGAAGGGCAAGTGGACGAAGAAGCCGTTTGGTAAGGACGCCGTCGGCACGACCGGGCTCTCGCCCGTCGAGGCCGCGTCCGCGAGCGACGAGTTCTGGCTCGTGACGACCGACTACCTCACGCCGTCGACGCTGTCGCTCGGCGCGCTCGGCACGAAGCCCGAGGTGCTGAAGACGAGCCCGGCCTACTTCGAGGCGAAGGGCCTCGCCGTCGCGCAGTTCTTCGCGACCTCGAAGGACGGCACGAAGGTCCCGTACTTCCAGGTCTCGAAGAAGGCGCTGAAGCTCGACGGCACGAACCCGACGCTGCTCTACGGCTACGGCGGCTTCGAGGTGTCACTCACGCCCGGCTACGATCCGATCAGCGGCGCGGCGTGGGACGAGCGCGGCGGTGTCTACGTCGTCGCGAACATCCGCGGCGGCGGCGAATACGGCCCGGCGTGGCACCAGGCCGCGTTGCGCGGCAATCGCCAGAAGGCGTACGACGACTTCATCGCGGTCGCCGAGGACCTCGTCGCACGCAAGGTCACGTCGCCGCAGAAGCTCGGCATCGCCGGCGGCTCGAACGGCGGCCTCCTCACCGGCGTGATGCTCACGCAGCGCCCCGACCTGTTCGGCGCGGTCGTGTGCAGCGTCCCGCTCCTCGACATGAAGCGCTACCACACGCTGCTCGCGGGCGCGTCGTGGATGGAGGAGTACGGCGATCCGGACAAGCCGGAGGACTGGAAGTTCATCTCCACGTATTCGCCATATCAAATGGTGAAGAAGGGCACGAAGTATCCGCGCACGCTGTTCACGTCGTCGACGCTCGACGATCGCGTGCACCCGGGTCACGCGCGCAAGATGGTCGCGCGCATGCTCGAGCAGGGCCACGACATCCTCTATTACGAGAACATCGAGGGTGGACACGGCGGCGCGGCGAACAACGAGCAGGTCGCGTTCATGCAGGCGCTCGAGTACACGTTCCTCGCGAAGCAGCTGGGTTTGAAATAGGGTCAGACACAACTCGCACAACTTGTTCGGACAACTTGTCCGAACAAGTTGTGCAAGTTGTGTCTGACCCCTTTCCGGTATGCTCGACGCATGCTGCGCGTGCTCGTCGTCGATCGCAGCGCGGCCACGCGCGACGTGGTCGCCGAGCTGCTCGGTGATCTCGCGATCGATGTCGCGTGGGCGCCGCGCGACGGCGCGACGGCGGCGCTGCGCGGCGCGATCGCGGACGGCAAGCCGTTCGACTGCATCGTGCTCGACGGCGAGCCTCCACCGACGCCACAGCTCGTGCGCGAGCTCGTCACGCAAGGTGGCGGCGTGCGCGTGATCGTGTCGGCGGCGGGGCCCGACGCGGCGTCGATCGCGTCGCGCTGCGGTGCCACCGACTGGGTGCCGCGTCCGTTCACCGCGGCGGAGGTCGCGTTTCGTGTCGGGCGCAGCGCGGCGCTCGTCGAGCGTGCGGACAAGCGGCGCCCGCGCAAGAGCGACGTGCTGATCGGCACCGGGCTGTGGATCAAGGAGCTCTACGACCGCATCGCGATGGTCGCGTCGACCGACGTCACCGTCGCGATCTTCGGCGACAGCGGCACCGGCAAGGAGCTCGTCGCGCGCACGATCCACAACTCGTCGCCGCGCCACGACGCGCCATTCGTCGTCGTCAACTGCGCGGCGATTCCGGAGACGCTCCTCGAGGACGAGCTGTTTGGCCACGTGCGCGGCGCGTTCACGGATGCGACGCGCGATCGCGAGGGCCTGCTGCAGGCGGCGCACACCGGGACGCTGTTCCTCGACGAGATCGGCGAGATGCCGCTGCCGCTGCAGGCGAAGCTCTTGCGCATCTTGCAGTCGCAGGAGTTCCGCCGCATCGGCGACGATCAGGACCGTCGCGTCGACGTCCGCATCATCACCGCGACGAATCGCGACCTCGATCAACTCGTCGCGTGTGGCAGCTTCCGCCAGGATCTCTACTACCGCATCAACGTGTTCCCGATGCACTTGCCTCCGCTACGCGAGCGGCCGGAGGACATCCCGCTGCTCGTGCATCACTTCTTCAACAAGTACCGCGGCCGGCTCGGCAAGCCGATCGACGGCGTGTCGGCGGCGGCGCTCGCGCGGTTCTCGGCGTACGACTTCCCCGGCAACGTTCGCGAGCTCGAGAACAAGGTGCACCAGGCGATGGTCGTCACGTCGGGCACCATGATCGAAGCCGACGACGTGTCGCTGCCCGCGGGCAAGCTCGGCGCCGTGCGCGTCGATGTCGAGCGGCCGTTCCGCGTGCTCAAGCAGGAGATGATCGACACGTTCGAGATCGAGTACCTCACCGAGCTCTTGCGCGTGCATCGCGGCAACCTCGCGCAAGCGGCGCGCGCGGCCGGCATGGATCGGAAGAACTTGTGGGCACTGGTCGAGCGTCACGGACTCGACCGTGCTCGGTTCAAGAAGCCGTAGTAGACAGCTGCGGTGGCCAAGACCGCGCTGTTCACGATCGGCTACGAAGGCCGCGCGCTCGACGAGCTGATCGCCGAGCTCTCGGCGCATCGCATCGACCGCGTGGTCGATGTTCGCGACCTCCCACTGTCACGCCGCCGCGGCTTCTCGAAGACGCCGCTCCACGAGGCGCTCGCCGCGAGCGACATCGAGTATGTGCATCTCCGACAGGCAGGGAATCCGTTCCGCCGCGAGAAGGATCTGATCCCGCGCACCGAGCTGCTCGCGAAGTACAAGGTCCACCTCGCGACGGCGGGGCAAGCGATCACCGACGTCACCGAGGCTGTCCGCGGCCGGCGCGTGTCGCTGCTCTGCTACGAGCGCGACCCCGCCGAGTGTCATCGCTCGCTGTTATCGAAGCGTGTCGCGCGTCGCCTCGGGACGAAGATCATCGATCTGTAGGCGGGTATCGCCTGCGCACACGAGCACGTGCGTGCACGCGCGCCGTGTCACGCGCGCTGTCGACTTCTCACCAAAACCTCGTCGAAACCGGGGTTCTGGTGAGGTCGCAAACACTCGCGAGTGACTGCATCGCAAGTGCATCCAAAACGAACCTCCGATGCTCGACCTCTCCCATCTGGTTCGCCGCGACCACGACGACCTCAACCACGCCCTCCGCGTGTTGAGCGAGCCGGTCACCACCGAGGCCGACCTGGTCGCGATGAGCGAGCGCGTCCGGACCCGGTTCGCGGCTCACGCCGAGGCCGAGGCCGCCGCCCTCGGCGCGGTCCTCGAGCAGACCCGGCCCGCACCCGCCTTGTACTTCCTGGTCTCGCAGGTCATCGCCGCGCACCTCGCGCAGGAGACCGTGGTCACCCAGCTGCTCTCGTACCGGGTCGGCTCGGCTCCGTTCCGCGAGCGCGCGCAGTACCTCCGCCAGCTGATCGTTCATCACGCCGAGCACGAGGCAGCGTGCCTCCAGCCCGCGCTGCCGGACCACCTGCCTCGGCCGATCTTCCGGACGCTCGCGACGTGTTACGCGGTCGAACGCGCGCGCGTCCTCGACGAGCATCGCAAGCTTGCCTGCGTCGCGCCGTTGATCGCCCGCTCCGCCTGACCTGGTGTTACGGTCGCGCGATGACCGTGACGCCGCCGGAGCTCGTACGCCTATCGGAGCTCGATGCTGCCTGGGCCGTGCGCGGTAGTGGCGCGCGGCTCGAAGAGGTTCGCCGCGCGGGGCGCCGCATGCGCGACCGCATCCTCACCAACGGTGCGGCGCGTTGCGTGCGCACCGCGGACGTCGCCACATTTCCATATCCGACGCGCTACGGGCTGCAGGGCGTCGCCTCGTCGCCGGCGCCGTACCTCTTCATGCGAAATCGCATGCACCTCGTCCAGGTCGAGAGCGGCGGTCGCACGATCACGATCCTCGTCAACCCGACGGACGCGGAGCGGTCTGCCAAGGCGCCGTACTTCGCGCGCATGGAAGAGCGCTACGGGAAGCTCGCGACGAGGTTGCTCTCGAAGTTTCACAGCACGGTCGAAGGCGCGCTGCAGTCATGGGGCGTCGCACCCGAGACGGTCGACTACATCACGTTCGATCACCTGCACGTGCAGGACGTGCGTGGTCTGCTCGCGAACGGCCTCCTGCCGAACGCGAAGCTCCTCGCGCAACGCACCGAGCTCGAGACGCTCGGACGCATTCATCCACTCCAGTTCGAGTGGTACATCCCCGAGTGTCTCGAGGGCGTGCCCGCCGACAAGATCGTCGCGCTCGACGGTGACTACGCGATCGGCGGCGGCTTCGCGCTCGTCCGGACGCCGGGCCACACGCTCGGGAATCACTCGATCGTCCTCGTCACCGATCGCGGCGCCTGGACGATCAGCGAGAACGGGATCGCCGTCGACGCGTACGCGCCCGGCACCAGTCAGATTCGTGGTGTCGCGCGGCACGCGCGTGATCACGGCGTCGAGGTGATCCTCAACGCGAACACGCGCGAGCAGTCACTGGATCAGTACACGTCGATGGTCCTCGAAAAGACCATCGCTGATCCAGTGGCCGATCGGCCCGAGCTTCCCCAGCACTTCTCGTCCTCGGAGCTCGTCCCTCATCCGCTCGCCCCTGGTCTCTCCCCCACGTACACGCACGGATCGATCACGCACGGCGAGGTCGTGAAACCCGCTGCCGCGCGCGCGTCCGCTTAACGCGCGACCCGATCTTCGCGCTCTTCGACAGACTGCTGTTCCGCAGACTGTTCGCTCGAGACCCTGGTCGGTTGAATGATCTCGGACTCGCTCGGCTCGATGGCCGGCTTTGGCTTGCGACTCGGCTTGAACCGTTGACGACGTGGCATCGTAGTCTCCCTTCAACCACCGTTTGGGTGGTTGATCAGGTGCAGAGCAACAAGCGTGCGAGGCGCGTTGGCACGAAATTTATTCCGGCTTGCACGCATCGGGCGTCGGTGAGACACATTCCGCACGGGCGTAAAAAGGCAGTGCGCGTCTTCGTCACGCTCCGATTTCGTTCTGATTCCGCGGGCGTACGTAGTATTTGCGATTCGCCTGTGATGTGTTGGAGCGCGTGATTCTGGAGAGCAACCTGCGTGTTGTTGTGATCGGGGGCGGGAACGCACCGGATTTCGCACGCGTCATCCGAACACTTCCGGTCGAGAGCACGCTCGCCGTGATCGCGCACTGCAATGCCGGCCCCGATGCGGTCGCCGCTGCGCTCGAAAAATCTCTCATGCCGGTCGAGCACGTCGTCACGAACGTGAAGGTCACGAACGGCCGCATCTTCGTCGTCCCGAGCGACAAGCACGTCGAGGTTCGCGACCGCACGCTCGTGGTCACACCGAAGACATCCCCGGACAACACGCTCGACATCCTGTTGCGCTCGGTGGCGGATGCGTTCGCCGGCCAGACCGTCGGTGTGATCCTCCGCGGCACGGGCTCGAATGGCAGCCTCGGCATCAAGCGCATCAAGGAGGTCGGAGGCATCACGCTGGCCGAGGCCGGAGCGACCGACACGGAGATGCCACACATCGCGATCGCGACCGGGATGATCGATCTCGTGCTTCCGCTCGCCGAGATCGAGGTGCGGCTGACGACCTTCGGTGCGCGCACCGAGAGCAACGAGGACAAGTCGAGCGGCGACGGGGCGGACACGCTGCGCGACATCCTGACGCTCGTGCGGGTCCGTTCGGGTCACGACTTCGCGTCGTACAAGCGGGCGACGCTGTTTCGGCGGATCTCGCGGCGCATGCAGGTCTGTCAGGCGAGCTCGATCAGCGAGTACCACCAGTACCTGCGCGACCACCCGGGCGAGCTCGCGAACCTTCTTCGCGACGTCCTGATCAGCGTCACGAACTTCATGCGCGATCCGGACGCGTTCGCGACGCTCGCGCGCGACATCATTCCGAAGCTGTTCGAGGACAAGAAGCCGAACGATCAGATCCGCGTCTGGGTCCCCGGTTGCGCGACGGGCGAAGAAGTCTACTCGCTGGCCATGCTGATGCGGGAGCACGCGACGCGGCTCGGGCTGCGCAATCCCCTGCAGCTGTTCGCGACCGACATCGATGAAGAGGCGCTCGCGGAGGCTCGCAACGCGCGATATCCCGAGAGCATCGTCGTCGACCTCGGTCCGGACCGCCTCGACCGCTTCTTCCAGCGCGACAACAACTACTTCGTTCTCAACAAGGAGGTGCGCGAGACCGTCCTGTTCTCGTCGCACAACCTCCTGCGTGATCCGCCGTTCTCACGGCTCGATCTGATCAGCTGCCGGAACCTCCTCATCTATCTCAACCGCGAAGCGCAGGATCGGGTCTTGAACCTGTTCCACTTCGCGCTCCGCCCCGAGGCCTTCCTGTTCCTCGGGGCGTCGGAGTCCGCGGAGAGCTCACCGATCTTCACGTCGGTGGATCAAAAAACTCGGGTCTATCAGCGACGGAACACGAGCGTCATCGCGGACGGCGCCGACGTGTTCGTGCCGGCCGGTGGCTGGCACGCGCCGGTCACGAACATCACGCGCACCCCGGAGCAGCCCACGACCACGCTCGGCGAGCTGCACTTCCGCGTCGTCGAGCGGTACGCGCCGCCGAGCGTGCTCGTCGATCAGGACCTGGACATCCTTCACGTCAGCGAGCACGCGGGTCGGTTCCTGGCGGTTGCCGGCGGCGAGCATTCCAAGAATCTGTTGCGGCTCGTGCTTCCCTCGTTGCGCCTCGATCTTCGGACCGCGATCCATGCGGCGAGACAGCCGGGCCGGCTGTCCGAGACGCGGACCGTTCGCTTCAACGAGAACGGGGTGACACGCGTCGTGGAGATCCGCGTCGTGGCGAACGGCCTCGCGGAGGTCGGGGCCCGGGGGATCCTCGTGCTGTTCGACGAGAAGCAGCCGTCTGCTGAGCCCTGGAGCGAGCCCGAGCCCGGCCCGAGCCCGATGGAGCCCATCGTGCGCGAGATCGAGGACGAGCTTCGTCGCACGCGCGACCAGCTGCGCAACACGATCGAGCAATACGAGACCTCGCTCGAGGAGCTCACGGCCTCGAACGAGGAGCTCCAGGCGATCAACGAGGAGCTGCGCTCCACGAGCGAGGAGCTCGAGACCAGCAAGCAAGAGCTCCAGTCGGTGAACGAGGAGCTCACCACGCTCAACGACGAGCTCAAGGTGAAGGTCGCGGAGGTCAGCCATGCGAACGCCGACCTCCAGAACTTGATGTCCTCGACCGACATCGCGGTCTTGTTCCTGGACCGCCACCTCAACATCAAGCGGTTCACGCCGCGGGTCCAGGACCTGTTCAACGTCATCGCGTCGGATGCCGGCCGTCCGCTCGCCCACCTCACACATCGGCTCGACATCAAGGATCTCGTCGAGCAGGCACGTAGCGTACTGACCACACTGCGCGCCGTCGATCGCGAGGTCAGGACTGAGAGTGAGCGGCGGTACCTGATGCGGCTCCTGCCGTATCGCTCGCTGGACGACCGGATCGACGGCATCGTCGCCACATTCGTCGATGTCACGGACCTGCGCGAAGCAGTCGAAGCGAAGCAGGCGACCGAGGCGTTGCTCGCGACCAGCGAGGGGCGTCTGCGCCACGCCTTGTTGACGGCGCCGCTCATCATGCTCGACATCGGGAGCAACGGAGAGATCGTGTGGGGCTTCGCTTCTGGGAAGGAGCTCGCCCCGAGCGCCACGATGCAGCTGTTCAGCGCCGACGAGGGCGCACGACTCGCGGCGGTTACCCGCGACGTGGTCACACGCAAGCAGAGTCAACGCATCGAGCTCGAGGTCGTCGTCGACGGCCTCGGTCGCACCTACGACTTTCGCGTCGAGCCCGTCCCACGCGGTGTCTATGCGGTCGGCTTTGACATCACGCCAAGCAAGCAAGCCGAGGCCGCACTTCTCGAGAACGATCGACGCAAGGACGAGTTCCTCGCGATGCTGTCGCACGAGCTACGCAACCCGCTCACGCCGCTCAGGATCGCGCTCGGTGTCGCGAGGGTCGCGACGGGCGACGACAAACGCACGCGCTCGTTCGACATCATGGAGCGCCAGCTCGACCAGCTCGACCAGCTCGTCAGCGAGCTCCTCGACATGTCGCGGATCACCCAGGGCAAGATCGAGCTTCACAAGCAGCGCATCGAGATCGCGGAGATCGTCGAGGCCGCGCTCGAGGCAACCCGGCCGCTCATCACGGAACGCGCACACGCGCTCGAAGTCCGACTCGCGAACGGCAAGCACTACGTCGACGGCGATCTCATGCGGCTCTCGCAAGCGCTGACGAATCTGTTGACCAATGCCGTGAAGTACACGCCCGAACACGGGCGCATCGAGGTGGTCGTGAATCCCGTGCTCGCGCGACAGATCGTCGAGCTCCGCGTGCGCGACAACGGCATCGGGATCGCGCCGGAGATGCTCGACCGGATCTTCGACATCTTCGTGCAGGTAGAGAGCGGAGGACCGGGCGGTGGGCTCGGCATCGGACTCAACCTGGTACGCAAGCTGGTCGAGATGCACGGCGGTTCGGTGACCGCACATAGTCTCGGCCTCGATCGCGGCACCGAGATGGTCGTCGAGCTTCCGCTCGCATCGTGATCAGTGGTGCTGCATCAGATCGAGCATGAAGTGCCGGGCAAGCTCGGCCTGCTTGCGGGTCGCCTCTGCACGATCGTGATAGTCCTTCGCGACCTGCGCGTTGCCGATGCCCTCGCAGTCGCGCGCGAGCGTCTCGAGCGTCATCGCGCGCTCGTTGAGCGCACGCACGGCACTCCACAGCGCCGCTTCGACCGCGACCTCTCCGCGCGCGAGTAGCTCGCGGGCTGTCGAGACGTGGCCGAGGTAACAACGGTATCTGCGATCGCTCTCGCCGCCGAGCTGCCAGGTTGGCCCCGCGCAGTCCGGACACGAGAGCGCGCTCTGCGGTCCGAGCTTCGACATCTGCTGCGGTGTGCTCGTCACCATGCGATCGAGCGCGGCTTCGAGCACGATCGCCTCGGGCAACGGCGACATCGCCATGGGCTCCTGCACGAGCACGGCGAGCGCCGCTGCGATCGCGTCGATGCCGAGGATGCGATCGGGAACGAGTGAGAGCAACGCGTTCGCCGGCAGGTCCGGGAACGCTGCGTCCTGGGGGTCCTGGACGACCACGCGCCCGCCGGCATCGCGGATCGCGCACAAACCGGCGACTCCATCGTCGAGCATACCGGTGAGCAGCACGCCGATCACGCGCCCGGCATGCGTCGCCGCGGCGGATCGGAACAGCTTGTCGATCGAGGGTCGCGAGTGCTTCTCGCGCGCACCGCGCGTCAGCGCGATGTGGTCGTCCTCGGAGAAGATCATGTGCGCGTCGGGCGGCGCGACGTAGACGTGCCCTTGCACGAAGCGCTCGCCTTGCTCACCCCAGGTCACCGGGACCTGCGCGTTGCGCGAGAGGATGTCGACGAGGTACGGCGTCTTCGTGGCCGCGATGTGCTGCACGATGAAGACCGACGCGGGGAAGTCCGCAGGGAGCTGCTGGATGATCCGCGGGAGGGCGTCGACACCCCCGGCCGAACATCCGATCACGACCACATCTCGCGTCCGCATGTCAGGCGAGATTGCAACGGATGTGCCCTTTGGTCCACGGGTGACGTTCTGGCCGGCCCGGAGGGGCTCGTTTGCCAGGACGGCGCGCGAGCCCCGACGAGCCGTCGTGGCGTTCCATGGTTACGCCGGGCTCACACGTTGCTAGCTTCACCATCATGTCCGCGATCCCCGGTTTGCTGCGCGTCATGGCGCTGCGCGACGCAGAGGCAATCATCCTCGAGACCGGCAAGGTGCCGACGCTCCGTCGCCGCGGTGCGCTCGAAGCGCTTGCCATGCCGGCACTCGAGCCCAAGCTCGTCGAAGACTTCGTGACGCCACTCGTCGCCGGCCGCGACGAATGGCCGGCGACCGTGACGTTCACCGACGACGGCGGCTCGTATCAGTGCACGATCGACAAGACCGCGGCGGGCCTGCGGATCATCGCGAAGAAGGGCAAGCCGCCCGAGGCCAAGGCGCCTGCCGGACTGCATCCCGCGGCGGACGACAAGCCGCGGTCGTGGTGGGCGAAGCCGACCGCGCCCGACGCCGCGCCGACCGTCGTCGCGCCGAGCGCCCAACCAACGTTCGTCGCGCAGGCAACCGTCGTCGAGGCTGCACCCCGCGACGGCCTCGCCCGTGCGGCCCACGTGCTCGCGCATGCGGTCTCGATGGCGCGCGAGCGCGGCGCATCCGACGTGATCATCTCGACGGGACAGGCGGTGCGCGTGCGCGTCGACGGTCGCGTCGAGACGATCGACGTGCACGTCGACGATCAGCAGCTCGCGGCGTGTGTCACCGCGCTCGGCAGCAACAGCGATCACAGCCTCGAGATCGAAGGCGTGCGGCTCCGCGTCAACGCGTTCGACCACCTCACCGGCTACGGCATCGCGGCGCGGCTGATCCGCGAGCAGGTGCCGACGCTCGACAGCTTGAACCTGCCGCCCGAGATCGCGAACGTGATCGAGCATCGCGATGGGCTCGTGCTCGTCTGCGGCTCGACCGGCTCGGGCAAATCGACAACGCTCGCCGCGCTCGTCGACCTCGTCGATCAGCGGCGCGCCGCGCACATCATCACGCTCGAGGATCCGATCGAGTACAAGTTCCAGCCGCGCCGGTCGCTGATCCACCAGCGCGAGCTCGGCGTGCACATCCCGACGTTCGCCGCCGGGCTGCGCGCCGCACTCCGCGAGGCGCCCGACGTGATCTTGCTCGGCGAGATGCGCGATCAAGAAACGATCGCGACGGCACTGACCGCCGCCGAGACCGGCCACCTCGTGCTCGCGACCTTGCACGCACCGAACGCGGCCGGCGCGATCGATCGCATCATCGATGCGTTCCCCGATGGCCAGCAGCGCCAGGTCAGGTGGCAGCTCGCGGGCGTCCTCCGCCACGTCATCACGCAGTACCTGTTGCCGCGGCGCGACGGTGGCCGCGCCGCCGCCGTCGAGCTCGTACCGATGACGCCGGCCGTCGGAAACATCATCCGGAAGGGCGACCTGCACACACTCCCCACGGCGATCCAATCCGGCCGCGATGCCGGCATGATCCCCCTCGAGCGGTCCCTCGCGAAGCTACTCGATGCCGGCATCGTCGCGCCCCAGGTGGTGAAAAGAGTCGCGGCTGACCAGGACTTACTCGCCGCGCTCGCTAATCGGCTGCGGTAGCGTGCGCAAGCGCTCGCCCTTAACTCACCTGGCGCTCACCATTTCTCCATCCCGTAAAAAAGCTGAGGGGAGCTAAGGTCGAGAGCTGTGACTCCCGAAGAACGCGCGACCGCTCGGATTCTCGTCGTCGATGACGAAGAGGACACCGCGCTCCTACTCCGAGATATTCTCAAGAAGCGCGGGTTTTCGGTGGAGGCCTGCTTCTCTGGACAGCAGTGTCTCGATCGCCTGCGCCGCGAGACCGTCGACGTCGTGATCACCGACGTCCAGATGCCGCAGATGACCGGCATCGAGCTCTGCGGGCAGTTGATGGAGCGCTACCCCGACGTCGCGCCGATCGTGCTGACCGGATACGGCCGCCTCGACGTCGCGATCTCCGCGATGCGCAACGGCGCGTATGACTTCATCAACAAGCCCGTCAAATCCGAAGCGCTCGAGGTCGCCGTCGTCCGCGCACTCGAGCACTTCGCGCTCCAGCGCGAGGTCAAGCGGCTCACGAATGGCCACGCCTCCGACGCGCCGATCGACGGTCTCGTCGGCGAGAGCACGACGATGCGCGAGCTCGCGGCGCTGGTTCGCCGGATCGCGCAGACCGACGCCACGGTGCTGATCAACGGCGAGTCGGGCACCGGCAAGGAAGCGGTCGCGCGTGCGCTGCACTCGCTGTCGCCGACGCGCAAGGATCATCCATTTGTCGCCGTGAACTGCGGCGCGATGCCGGCCTCGCTCCTCGAGAGCGAGCTGTTCGGTCACGTGCGCGGCGCGTTCACCGACGCCAAGTCGTCGCGCGACGGCCTGTTCGTCCAAGCCGGCGCGGGCACGATCCTGCTCGACGAGATCGGCGAGATGCCGCTCGAGATGCAGGCGAAGCTGCTGCGCGTTCTCCAGGAGCGCTCGGTGCGCCCGGTCGGCGGTGACGAAGAGAAGCCGTTCCAGGCGCGCGTTATTGCCGCGACGAACCGCGAGCTCGAGACCGAAGTCGAGGAGAACCGCTTCCGCGAGGATCTGTTCCATCGCATCAACGTCGTTGCCATTCAGGTCCCCGCGCTGCGCGCGCGCTCGGGCGACGTGCTCGTCCTCGCGAACTCGTTCATCCAGCGCGCGGCCTCGCGAAAGTGCAAGTTCGTGCAGGGCATCTCGCGCCGCGCCTCGCAGCTGCTCGTCGACTACGACTGGCCGGGCAACGTGCGCGAGCTCGAGAACTGCATCGAGCGCGCGGTCGCGCTGTCGCGCGCGAACGAGATCGATGTCGACGATCTGCCGGCGAAGGTCGTGCAGCACAAGAGCACGCGCATCGAGCTCTCCACATCGTCGCCTGGTCAGCTGCTCACGCTCGACGAGATGCAGCATCGCTACGTCCGCCAGGTCCTCGCGGCCGTCGGCGGCAACAAGACCCAGGCCGCGCTGATCCTCGGCATCGATCGCCGCTCGATCTATCGCCGGCTCGAGCCGCCGAAGGTTGCCGCCGAGCCGTAGCCTGCGCACGGCGCTTGCTTCGCTTGACTGCATGAAGCCGCCGCACATCGCTCCGCTGTCGCAAGGCCTCTTCTATGTCGCCACCGGCCTGTGGCCGATCATTCACCTTCGCAGCTTCGAGAAGGTGACCGGGCCGAAGGTCGACAAGTGGCTCGTCCGCACTTTCGGTGGCTTGGTCGCCGCCGTCGGAGCCACCCTGATCGTCGGGTCGCTCGATAAGCGGCCATCGAGGGCGCTTCGCGTCCTCGGGATCGGCAGCGCGCTGGCGCTCGGCGCGGCCGACTTGATCTACTCGCTCCGAGGACGAATCTCGAAGGCCTATCTCGGGGACGCTGCCGCCGAGGGCGCCATCGCCGCGGCCTGGGCGTTGACCCGGAATTGACCTGACAGGCGACTCCCGACGTTGTGGTAACGTGCGCCGCAATGCCGGTCGACGACCTGCGCTCGGGCACTTGGGTCACTTATATCGGCGGCCGTGCGACGTCTGCACGGCTGCGAAGAGTACGCATCGAAGTCATGTCCGGACCCGATGCGGGTCTGGTGCGCGACATCGAGTCGTCGGCGATCCGGATCGGCGCACGCCGTGGCAACGACGTGCAGCTCTCCGACTCGAAGGTGTCGGGCCTCCACTGCGAGATCCGCCTCGACGATCGGGGCTATCGCCTGCGCGACCTCGACTCGACGAACGGCACGTACGTCTCGCAGCTCCGCATCAACGACGTCTACATCCAGCCCGGCGCGCAGATCGCGCTCGGCTCCACGCGCCTCAAGTTCGACCCGCTCGGTGACTCGATCGAGATCGAGCTCTCCGACACCGACCGCTTCGGCTCGATGATTGGCCGCTCGGTCAAGATGCGCGAGATGTTCGCGCGCCTCGAGAAGCTGGCGCGCAGCGACACCACCGTGCTGGTCACGGGCGAGACCGGCGTCGGCAAGGAGCTCGTCGCCGAGGCGCTGCACGATCACTCGACGCGCGAGAAGGGCACGTTCGTCGTCCTCGACTGCGGCTCGATCCCGCCGAACCTGATCGAGAGCGAGCTGTTCGGTCACGAGCGCGGCGCCTTCACCGGCGCCACTTCCTCGTACGCCGGCGCGTTCGAGCGCGCCCACGGCGGCACGGTCTTCCTCGACGAGATCGGCGAGCTCCCGCTCCAGATGCAGCCCAAGCTGCTGCGCGTCCTCGAGCGCAAGGAAGTGCGCCGCGTCGGCGGCACCAAGACGCTCGAGGTCGACCTGCGCGTCATCGCCGCGACCAACCGCGACCTCGGCGTCGAGGTTAACCGCGGCCGCTTTCGCGAAGACCTCTACTACCGACTCGCGGTCGCGCGCGTGCACGTCCCGCCGCTGCGCGAGCGCAAAGACGATCTCCCGCTCCTCATCGAGCACATCCTCGCCACCACGCCCGGCGGCGAGACCGCGTCGATCGCCCAGGAGACGATCGATCTGATGATGAAGCACGACTGGCCGGGCAACGTCCGGGAGCTTCGCAACGTGATCGAGCGCGCCGTCCTCCTCTCGGAATCGCCCGACACCGAGGACTCGCTGCGCCGCACGCCGTTGGCGTCATCGGCCAACAAGTCGGAGGCATCGATCACGGTGACGCCGTCGCAGACCGCGACCAGCGCCGAAGCCTCGATGACCGTTCCCGTCGACGTCGCCATCCCGTTCAAGAACGCGAAGCAGAACGTCATCAGCGAGTTCGAGCGCCGCTACATCTCGCGCCTGCTCGCGCAGCACGACGGCAACATCTCGGCCGCGGCCCGAGCCGCCGGCATCGACCGCATGTCGATCCACAAGATGCTGCACCGCCTCGGCCTCGCGAACCCCGGCCGCGATTAGTTACCCGAGCGAGCAGCTCCGTCCGTGCGCGCGGGCGAGGCGCTGGATCGCCGCGCACAGGACTTTCGGCGCGAAGGGCTTCGCGATGTGCGCGCTGAAGCCGGCGAGCAACGCGCGCGTGTGGTCACCGTTCGTGGCATGGCCGGTGAGCGCGATCGCTGCGGTCGCGCCGCCTTCCTCCGCGCCGCGGACGCGCACCATCCGCATCAGCTGGTAGCCGTCGCAGTCGGGCATGCCGATGTCGCTCACGATCACGTCGGGCCGAAACGTCTTGAGGTGCGCGAGCGCCTCCGGACCGGAACGAGCGGTGGTCACGGTGGCGCGCATTCCCTCGAGGAGATCGTGGAGGCTCGCGAGCGTGTCGGCACAGTCATCGATGACGAGAACCTTGATCCCTTCGAGAGATTCCAAGCTGCTCATTGCCTCATCTTGATGTCGCAAATTCGCCCCCTGCAAGCCAGGCGCACGCGACGCTCTCACGTTGATCTCGTGGGCACGCCGTCTGCACGACCACAGATATGGGCACCGTAAAACTGCGTAAGAAAAATATCGACGCGCTCGAGCTCCTGGTCGAGCAGCACGACAAGGTCGAACAGTTGATCGAGCAGGTCTCGAACGAGTCGCTCATCGAGCGGAAGCAGTTCCTGTTCGACGAGCTCGCCGCGACCATCACCGCACACGCGACGATGGAAGAGAAGCTGTTCTACCCGACGGTGCGCGCGGAACAGACGCAGGAGATCCTGCTCGAGACCGAGCACGCCGAGATCAAGCGCGCGATCGCCGACCTCGCGGCGACCGACGTCGACGACGATCGCTTCGACGCGAAGCTCTCCGTGCTCGCCGAAGAGCTCGAGCATCACGCGCGCGAGGAAGAGGAGCAGATCCTGTTTCCGAAGCTGCGCCAGCTGATGTCCGCCGAGCAGCTGACGGTGCTCGGCAGCGAGATGCTCGCTTTGTTCGAGCGCCTGATGTCCACGCCCCGGCGTCTCCAGCGCTCGAGCGAGCCCCGCAGGGACGTTTCAGTTTGAAGCGGCGGTGCGGTCGATGTGACGAACGAGCGCGCGCAGCTCGTTGATCGCGATCGTGAGATCGAGCGAGGTGATACGCAGCCTGTTGTAGAGCAGGCGATCCGAGGCGAGCACGCCCAGGATCTTGCCGTGGAGCTGGACGAAGGCACGCTGCGCGGAGACCAGCGCGCTCACGGCTTCGAACTGTAGCCGCCGCCAATCGGCGACGGGTGCGTGCCCGGTCGCGAGCACGTCGCACCGCGTACGGAGCAAGCGGACCACCGTCCATACCTCCCGCGCCGGAACCCCTACCCTTGGCTGCGTTTGCGCCACGAAAGATCTCTACCTCTCAGCTCACGGTGTGTCACCGACAGAAAATACGTCAACTGACGTGTGAAGACGCCCCATCGCCGATGTGCACGCCGCTTGCTGCACCCGAGAGGAGGAGGAACCGATGCTGCGAATCGCTTTGTTCACGACGGCGCTCGCGTTGCTGGGATGCGACGTCGACGGAGATACGGATCAGACGACGACGCTCACGACCAGCGACTATCCGCCCAATGGGAGCGCCAAGGGCGTGGCGACGTCGGCGGTGAAAACGCCGATGCCCCAAATCAAGCAAGGAACATCGGACACCAGTACGAGCAGCGGTACGTACAACACGGGCCGCTCGACGACTGCCACGTACGCGAGGACGCGAACGTTGCCGAACAGCGCGCCGCCTTAGTGCAACAGCAACAGATGAGGAACTGCGTCACGCAAAATTTGTGTATCGCCGCCCGCAACATCCTCGCGCATGGTGTCGTGGATCTGTGACAGCCCGCGCGCGTGCAGGTGCCGGACGCGTCCGAGCGTCAACCCGAGCGAGCGGGCGACCTGCGCCAACGGAATTCCACCGTCGTAGTGCAATCGAATGACGGTCGCTTCCGGGTCGAGAAGCGTGTTGCGGGCACGCAGAAGATACGCAAGAAACTCGGCGCACTCGAGGTACGCCTGGGGCGACGTGCCGGGCGACGCGAGTCGTGCGCATTCGTCGCTCGCTACGCGGGAGGCGCGCGTGGCCTGGACGATCTCGAGCGTGATCCCGAGGTAGGTCGCGACCTGATCGTCCGTCGACGCAATTCCCTGCTGTAGCAATGCCTGTCGGGCGTTGGAGATGCGCTGTCGGAGCTTGTTCATGACGCGGCCATGCATCCCGAGCCGGCGCATCTCGTCGAACACGGCGCCACGGATCCGCTGCTCGGCGAACGCGACGAACGGCTCGGCGCGCGTGCTATCGAAGCGCGTCGCGGCCTCGCAAAGA
>JALZOJ010000004.1:69750-292178 GCA_030857175.1 Myxococcota bacterium
CATCGCCGAGCCCTGGATGTCGTCGGGCTCGAGCATCCAGCCATAGCTCCGGCCGAGGCGGCGCGCGATGTTACGTGCAACGTCGACGTGGGACGCGATCAGTTGCTGCCGCTCGCGCTCAGCTGTGTTGTCGATCGCAAGAGCGCCGACCCTTCCCCTCTTGCTTGCCGCAGCCATCAGCCCTCACCTTCGACCTACCGAGCAGTGATCCAAGCAATCGCCGCACCCGAGCACGGGAGTCGCAGCGAGTGCTCGGTGGCCTCGTTTGGGTCGAAGGGCTCCGCGAATGCGTAGGTTCACCGAGTGCGCCGAGCGCATCTGCGGGCGAATCTGCTCGTGAGTGCCCTACGTCGTGTCGACGACGCGTGAAGCAACGAGGCTCTCGTAAATTAGTCGCTTGAGGAGAGCGAGATCGAAGGGCCTACCAAGACACTTGTTGGTCTTCTTCGCGACGAGCGCTCTCGCTTCCGCGAGCGAACGCCCCGCCGACAGAAAGATGATCGCGTCGGCTTGTGCGGGGCACTCGTCGAAGACGGCTGAATGAAACAACCTCGGCGTCGGCAACCCGCAGAGGATCACATCGGCGCGCGAGCCACCTTCCAGATGTGCGAGGGCCTGCGTTGCCGTGGTGACGATCAGCGTGTCGTGCCCTCTCAACATCCGCTGAAGCGTCCGGCAGAACGCCAGATCCTCGTCGACGAGCATGATCTTCCCGCGGATCGCCGCCGCTTCGTCCCCCTCCTCGAGAGCCGGGAGGCGCACGCGTTCGCGCCGGATGCGAACGACCCGGTCATCGCTCGTCTTGATGACCTTGGTCGGAACTTCAGCGAGGTTGATCGCGGGTGCCGGCGCTTGGGGTGCACGGTCGCACGGACGCGCGAGCGGACGCGCCTGCACGGTGGGCCGGTCAGACCTCAGCTTCTCCGGGGCTGGTCCGGTGAGCACGGACTCGAGCTCCGCGCGCATGACCAACGCCGAGGGGTAGCGTTCGGCAGGATCCGCAGCAAGCGCACGCCGCGCCATGGCGCCGAGCGACGGAGAAATCTTTGCGAACAGATCGTCGATGCCCTTCGCCGGAAACCGACGCGCGCCGGTGAGCAAGAACAGCATGAGCAAACCGACCTGGTAGACGTCGCTCGCGTAGTCGCTCTCCGCACGTGTGCTGCTCTCGGGAGGCAAGAAGGCAGGCGTGCCGGCGACCATACCTGGCGCGGTGAGCGGTACCCGTAGCGGGTCGAGCGCGATCCCGAGATCGAGCAGCACGACATGGTCACTGGCTCCGATGATGATATTCGACGGCTTGATATCGCGGTGAACGAGGCCGAGCGCGTGAACGTCCGTGAGTCCGTCGAGGAGCTGCGCGAGTACCGCGCCGGCGCGGGCGACCGACATCGGCCCCGATCGAGCGACGACTTCCTCGAGCGTGTGTCCCTCGACGTACTCCATGACGATGAACACGCCATCGCCGTCGGCGCCGATGTCGTGGATCCCGACCACGTGGGCTGAGCGGACTGCGGCGAGGGTCATCGCCTCGCGACGGAAGCGCTCGAGCGCCGACATGTCTTCAGCCAGGTGCGTATGCAGAAGCTTCACCGCGACGGCACGCTCGAGGATCAGATCGTCGCCGAGGAACACGTCGGCCGTTCCGCCACGCCCGATCAGCCGCCGGAGTTGATAGCGGCCGCCGAGCACGCGCGTCTCGCACACGAACGGGAGGTTCTTTCGAGTTGGCGTTGTCGAGCGCTCGTCTTCGAGCGGGACCAGATTCAACATGGCTCCTCCACGGATCGTAGGTCGGTCGCGAGACCCGGATCGGTTGCAACTCGCGGTCGTTCCTATGTAGGCGTTTGATTCCGGACCTCCGACCTCGAGCTTGGAATTCGATCGCAGCCGATCGTCAGCCGCCAGCCGACCTAAGAGCGCGATGGAGGAAAAGACGATGCACGAGCAGAGTCCGCAGCGTGTTCTCGATGGTCGGTATCGCGTGCGACAGGTGATCGGCCGATGTGAAGCCGCGGATGTTTATCTCGGTGACGATCTGTTTCTCGGACGCGCGGTGACGATCAAGATCCCGCACGAGCGCATCGTCAACGACGCGATTCAGCTCGAGCAGTTTCGCCGTGAGGCGATCTCGCTTGCCGGCATCCACTCGCCGAACGTCGTCGGCATCTACGATCTCGGGTTGACGAACGCGGGCGCGTATGTGGTGATGCAGCACATCGAAGGTCGCACCGTCGAAGAAGAGATCCGGCGCTTCGGGCCGATGCCCGAACGACGTGCGGCGGGCGTGTTGGCTCAGCTGGTCGCCGGGTTGGCTGCGATGCACGCGAAGGGGCTGGTGCATGGCGACATCCGATCGTCGAATGTGCTGCTCGCTCGAAACGGAAAGGTCGTCTTGCTCGACCTCGGGATCGTTCTCGATGCGAGACGAGCGTCGACCGTGGTCGGCAGCGGAATTCCAGGTGACCGGCGTACACCGTCACGCCCCACGTTCACCTGCGATGTCTATCACGTGGGCCTGCTCGTGTTGTTCATGTTGACCGGGGTCGACCCCGCCCGACGTTCTCCGCGGTCCGGGTTCGAGGATCTGTTCCGACGATTGCCGGAGCAATTTGTCGAGCTGGCGCGACGTGCCCTCGACACCGATTCGGCGCAGCGGTTTTCGTCTGCGGCCTCGATGAAGGTGGCCGTGGAGATGGCGCTGGCGATCGAGCCGACAGCTAGTGCAGCAGGTCCTTGATCGAGATCTTGTCACCGTGCGCGCGCGTCTTGCCCTGCTCGAGCAGAGCCTTCATCCGGATCATGTCGTCGTCGATACGCGCCTTCGGATCCCAGCCGAGGACCTGCGCGATCGCGTGACCGATCATCCCGCCCGGCGGGCGATAGGTCATGCGGATCGTGACGCGCGTGCCCTCCATGACGGGCTCGAAGCGCACGAGGCCGGCGTGCTCGATGTTCTGCCCGGGCAGCGTGCGCCACGCGATCTCGCGCAGGTGAAGGATGCGCGAGATCTGCGACTCGAACTCGATGGCGCGGCCGGCGGGGCCGTCGACCTTCCACCGCGAGCGGTTCTGGTTCGCATCGTCGACGGTCACCTCCTGCACGTGCTGCATGAAGCGCGGGAAGTTCTCGACGTGGCGCCATAGACCAAACACGCGCTCGATCGGTGCACGCACGGTGACCGTCTTCGTCAGCTCGATCGCACGACGGCCGGTGGCGAGGTGCACGAGATCGCGCGCGCGCATGTTGAGGCCCGCGCGAACCGCCAGCGCGCTGCCGGCGGTCGCGAGGAGCGCGCCGCTGACGCCACGCTTCGCGACGAGACCCCACGTCACCATGAGCGCACCACTCGCCATCGCGCCGAGCTGTACCGACGGTGGCCACATCCCGACGCGCTTCGCGAACGCGCGCTGCAATGCGGGGAGGTCCGCGGTCGCATGACGCTCGATTTGATCGTGGACCTCGCGGACGCCGGGCACGTGCTTGATCAGGCGCAGGATCGCGTTGGTCTCCGACATCAGCGAGACGCCGCGGACCCAAACCTGGTGGTCCCTCACGGTGACGTCGATCGCGCCGACATGGAGGCTCGCGCGACCGAGCTGCGAGCGAACGCGGGCTTCGATCACCTCGTCGGTGACATCGGGGGAGGGCGAGTGGCGAACGCGCTCGACGATGCCCCGGACGCGGCCCTTGGCATCGTGGGCGGCCCTGGTGACGAAGCGGCGCTCCTTCGCGAGCATGTGCTCGAAGAGGTCGCGCAAGCGGGCGCGGCGTGCGCGCCCGCGCGTCGGGTCGCCGAAGTACATGAGAGCGCCGCCGAGGAGTAGCCCTCGCGAGAACGATGCTGGGAACTTGGACATTCGCTCCGACCTCCGTACGGAGCTGTCGCAAGTCGCAAGCCAGGTGTCGCCGCGTGCGCGGGTGTCGCTACCGAATTCTCGGACGAGAGATCGAGTCGACGTGGGGAGGCTCGCGGTCGGGCGGTTCCATCCCCTCGTCGAGCTTCGCGTGCTTCGGCGGTTTCTTGGCGTTCGGCGGCTCGTCGGTGGCCGGAGGATAAGGATCCTCGGGCTCTTCGGGAACGCGCGGCTCGTTCGGGTGCGGTTTACGCGCTCCCACCATCTCTTCCTCGGCGAGACACGTCATGTGCGAACGCTTCGAGCGCATGCATCGGTCGTCGTGCACGCGTCGTGCCCGGCACGCGCGCTGCAACACGAAAGCGGTATGCAGGATCTTCACAAGCTGTGCACCAAGTTGTGTCGCGAGCTCGCGCAGAGCGAGCACTCCGCGGTGGTGCATCCGCAGCGCGAGGCAAAGCGGCTCGGCGATGTCTCGCCCGCGCACGCACTGCTCGCGATCGCCGAGCACGCGAAGGCGCTGCGGCCACGCTTCGAAGCGTTGATGGTGAAACGCCAGCCCAAGGGCATCAAGGTCGGCCGCGTGTTCGGTGAGATCTTCTCGGTGATCCGTCAGTTGATCGCGGATCGCGTGATCGACGCGGAGCGCTCGTACCGCGGCACGCTGCTCGGCCTGCGGCATGGCATCGACGTGGTGCGCTTGCTCCGCGAGGTCTCGCTCCGGGAACACGACACGCACTTGCTCCGCTTCTGCGACGATTTTCTCGTCGAACGCGTCGCGTTGATGGAAGGCGCCGAGCAAGCGCTCGCGTGGTTCGCCGAGCAGCCGTCGCGCGCGATTCGATCTGGAATGCGTCTCGCTCTACAGCCTGCAGCGAAGTGACCGACGCTCGGACCTCCTCAACGTTTCTGCAGATCTCGGCGAACCCGGGTGAATTGCGCACGGGCGCACTCGCACGCGCGCGCATCGGCGCACGCTCCCGGTCTCGCAGCGTGAACGTTTCGAAACGCAACCTCTCGAAGAAGTTGTGAGAGGCCCTTTCTGCCCCATGCCAAGCGCGCGGGCATGAAGCTCGCATTTCGCGGCACCCGATGTGGACAGACGCGACTGCACTGAGACGCTCGGCAACTCAGCCAGTTGAAGACGATGCGAGCGACGTGCAGTGGACCTTGGCCCTCGCGGGCGGCGAGGGCATGCGGCTGGCCGGATACGTCGAGCGTCGCTTTGGTCGCCGCATCCCGAAGCAGTACTGCTGTCTCCTCGGCACCCGCTCGATGATGCAGCACACGCTCGAGCGTCTGAACAAGCTCACGCCGCCGTCGCACACGATGACGGTGATCGGCACGCACCACGGCGACTTCGCGTATCCGCAGCTCGTCGGCAAGTCCGATCACGTCCTCCGCCAGCCATCGGCGCGCGACACGGGTCTCGCACTCTATGTCGCGCTCGCGATGATCAAGCGCTGGAACCCGAACGCGATCGTCACCATCTCGCCGACCGATCACTACGTCGCGCCGAGCGCGAAGTATGTCGACCGCGTGCGCGTCGCGCAGGGCGTCGCGTCGCGGATGCGCGACAGGGTCGTCATCCTCGGCGTGCAGCCGACGGAGTCGGATCCCGAGCTCGGCTATCTCTCGCTCGGCGAGCGCCTCACCGAGGTGCCCGAGGTCCGGCGGCTCGTCGGCTTCGTCGAAAAGCCCAGCGTCTCCATGTGCCACGATCTCCGCGAACGCGGCGCGCTCTGGAACACGATGGTCGCGTGCGGGACCGTCGACGCACTCTGGGAGCTCGGCCGGCAAGCCGAACCGCAGCTGCTCGACATTCTCGACTCGCTCGTTCCGCTCGTCGGGACCACCGACGAAGACGATGCGCTGCAGTACGTCTACCGCGCGTATCTTCCCGTCAGCTTCTCGCGTGACATCCTCGAGCGCGCGCCGGATCGACTCTGCGCACTCGAGCTCGAGGGCGTCGAGTGGAGCGACTGGGGCAAGCCCGAGCGCATCGAGAACGTGCTCGCGCTTCGCCGTTCACGCGCGCTGGTTCCGACGCGCGCCCACGCCCCATAGCGCGGGCCTGGGGCGTGCATGAGTGCCGCCCGTGAGCAAGCAGCCGCCGGATCTCGCGACGAGCCACGTCACCGCAGACGAGCTGCGGCCTCATCGTCGCCAGGTCTGGCCGGGTCGGCCGTATCCCCTCGGCGCGCATCACGACGGCTACGGAACGAACTTCGCCGTCCATAGCGCCGTCGCAGAGAAGGTCGAGCTCTGCCTGTTTCAAGGCGACGACGAGACGCGCATCCCACTGACGTGCGGCACCGGTCAGGTCTGGCACGCATACCTCCCCGAAGTCGGTCCGGGCTGCCGCTACGGCTATCGCGTGCACGGCCCGTGGGATCCGCACGCGGGCCTGCGCTGCAATCCGAACAAGCTGCTCGTCGATCCCTACGCACGCGCGATCACGGAAGGACTCCAGTGGGGCCCGGCCCTGAACGGCTACACCGGCGATGACGGCTTCGGCCCGATGTCGACGGAAGACAGCGCGCCGTACACGTTCCGCTCCACCGTCGTGCAGTCCGCCTTCGATTGGGGCAATGACCGCCGCCTCGAGATCCCGTGGAACGAGACGGTGATCTACGAGTGCCACGTGAAGGGCTTTACCGCCCAGCACCCCGACATTCCGAGGCACATGCGCGGCACGTACGCCGGCCTCGCGCACTCGGCGTCGATCAAGCACCTCAAGAAGCTCGGCATCACCGCCGTCGAGCTGCTGCCGATCCACGCGTTCGTGCACGACGGCTTTCTCCTCGAGAAGGGCCTCCGCAATTACTGGGGCTATCACTCGATCGGATTCTTCGCGCCGCATCCCGAGTACGCGAGCACGCGCGATGCGCAGGGCTGCGTCGCCGAGTTCAAGCACATGGTGCGCGTGCTCCATCAGCACGGCATCGAGGTGATCCTCGACGTCGTCTACAACCACACGGCCGAGGGCAATCACCTCGGACCGACGCTGTCGTTCCGCGGCCTCGACAACCAGGTCTACTACCGCACCGTCGGCGGCAAGCCCGGTTACTACATGGACTACACCGGCACGGGCAACACGCTGCAGATGCGCAGCCCGTACGTGCTGCAGCTCGTGATGGACTCGCTCCGCTACTGGATCGAGGAGATGCACATCGACGGCTTCCGCTTCGATCTCGCGAGCGCGCTCGCGCGTGGTCTGCACGAAGTCGATCGCCTCGGCGCGTTCTTCGATCTGATCCAGCAAGATCCCGTCGTCTCGCGCGTGAAGCTGATCGCCGAGCCGTGGGACGTCGGTGAGGGCGGCTACCAGGTCGGCAACTTTCCGCCGCTATGGTCGGAGTGGAACGGCAAGTACCGCGACTGGATCCGCGACTACTGGCGTGGCGAGCCCGGCTCGTTGCCCGAGCTCGGCCAGCGCCTCACCGGCAGCTCCGATCTCTATCGATCGACCGGGCGCTTTCCACACGCGAGCGTCAACTTCGTCACCGCGCACGACGGCTTCACGCTCGCCGACCTCGTCTCGTACAACGAGAAGCACAACGAGGCGAACGGCGAAGAGTCACGCGACGGCGAGAACCACAACCGCTCCTGGAACTGCGGCGTCGAAGGTCCAAGCGAGGACTCCGTCGTGCAATCGCTTCGGCGTCGTCAACAGCGCAACTTCCTCGCGACGCTATTTCTCTCGCAAGGCGTGCCGATGCTCGTCGGCGGTGACGAGCTGGGTCGCACGCAACAGGGCAACAACAACGCCTACTGCCAGGACAACGAGCTCTCGTGGTTCGACTGGGACAACGCGGATCACGAGCTACTCGAGTTCGTGCAGCGGCTCGCGGCGCTGCGCAAGGAACATCCGATCTTCCGCCGGCGCGGCTGGTTCCAGGGCACGCCGATCCGCCACTCGACGCGTGGAGAGGTGCTCCCCGACATCGCATGGCTGACGCCGACAGGCGAGGAGATGAACGACGAGCACTGGAGCTCGGCGCTGTCGCGCTCGCTGCAGGTGTTTCTCAACGGCTCGAGCTTCACGATCCCCGATGACCGGGGCGAGCGGATCCTCGACGACACGTTCCTGATCGTGTTCCACGCCGCGCCCGACGATGCGATCCTGAAGCTGCCCGACGCGAAGTGGGGCAAGGCCTGGCGCCGCGTGTTCGACACCGAGCGCGGCTTCGCCGACGACAACCACGCTGAAGTGTACGAGGCCGGCGCGCAGCTCGAGGCGCTCGGGCAGCAGGTGCTCCTCTTCGAGCGCGCCGCATGAAGCCACGCGCGACGTATCGCCTCCAGCTGTCCGCGCAGTTCTCGTTCGCGGACGCGGCTTCCGCGTTGCCCTATCTCGCAGAGCTCGGCATCAGCCACCTGTATCTGTCGCCGGTGCTGCAAGCCGCGCCGGGCTCGACGCACGGCTACGACGTCGTCGATCCCGATCACGTCAGCAAGCAGCTCGGCGGCGAGGCCGGCTTCACAAAGCTCGTGGAAGCGGCGCACAAGGCGAACCTCGGCATCCTGCTCGACATCGTGCCGAACCACATGTCGATCGCGGGCGCCGCGAATCGCTGGTGGATGGACGTCCTCGAGAACGGGCCGGCGAGCTACTACGCGCCGTTCTTCGATATCGACTGGGGCCTCGGCATGGACGATCGCGTGCTGTTGCCGATCCTCGGTGAACGCTACGGCCGCGCGCTGACGTCGGGGACGCTGAAGATCGCCTGGGAGCACGATCAGTTTCGAGTCTATGCCCACGACAACGCGCTGCCGCTCTCGCCGCGCTCGCTCGGGACGCTCGTGCGGCGCGCGGGCGATCGCGTGAGCCACCCAGAGCTGCAGTACGTCGGCGACGCGCTCTCCGGCTTGCCGTCCTCGCGCGACACCGACCCGGGGCAGCGCGAGCGGCGGCATCGCGACAAGACCGTCCTGCTCGCGCGCGTCGATGCGCTGTGCAGGCAAGAGCCGCGCTGCCGGGAGGCGGTCGCCGCGGAGATCACGTCGCTCAACACCGATGCGGTCGAGCTCGACGCGCTGCTCGAGCATCAGAACTACCGCCTCGCGCACTGGAGCGTCGCGACGAGTCAGCTCTCGTATCGCCGGTTCTTCGACATCGCGACGCTCGTCGGCATTCGCAACGAGGATCCCGACGTCCTGCGCGCGAGTCACCGGCGCGTCTTTCAGTGGCTGCGCGAAGGTGTGATCGATGGCGTTCGTGTCGATCACGTCGATGGCCTCCGCGATCCCGCCGGTTATCTGCAGGCGCTGCGCGACGTCGCGCCGGACGCGTGGATCGTCGTCGAGAAGATCCTCGGCGCCGAGGAGCAGCTGCCCGAGTGGCAGGTCGACGGCACCACCGGCTACGAGTTCGCGGAGCGGATGTCTTCACTGCTCGTCGATCCGGGGTCCGAAAGCGCGCTCACGCGGACGTTCAGCGAGTACACCGGCGACACGTTCGATCCCGCGACGGAGAGCCGGCGCGCGCGCCTCGAGGTCATGGGCGACGCGCTGCACTCCGAGCTCGCGCGACTGACGGAGCTCGCGTGCCGCGCATGCGCGGTCAGCCCCGCGTGTCGCGACTACACGAGCACGGAGGTCGAGTCCGCGCTCGCCGAGATCTTCGCCGGCTATCCGACGTACCGCACGTACCTCGGCAGCGCGCAACCGAAGGAGCCGGATCGCGGCCGCATCGCAACGGCCGTCGCCGCCGCCAAGCGCGCGCGCCCCGAGCTCGATGCCGACCTCCTCGACTATCTCGAGTCCGCGCTCGCGTTCGAGCTGACAAGCGCCAGCGCCCTCGAGCTCGCGCGCACCGCGCAGCAGATGACCGGGCCGATCGTCGCGAAGGGCGACGAGGACACGCTGCTCTACCGCCAGGTGCGCTTGCTCTCGCGCTGTGATGTCGGCGCCGAGCTCGCGACCTACGCGGCGACGCCCGACGAGATTCACCGACAGCTCGCTGCTGGCAAGCCGCGCTCATTACTCGCGACGTCGACGCACGATACGAAGCGCAGTGAAGATGTGCGCGCGCGCATCGCGGCGATCTCGGAGATCCCCGCCCAGTGGGGCGAAGCTGTCGTGCGCTGGCGCGAGAGTGCGGGCAGCTTCTGGGGCGATGTCGCGCCCGACCGCGGCTTCGAGTACCAGGCATGGCAGACGCTCGTCGGCGCGTGGCCTCTGCCGCTCGATCGCGCACAGAAATGGGCGGAAAAGGCGACGCGCGAGGCGCGACTCCGCACGTCGTGGCGGCGGCCCGACGCGGCCTACGAGGCAGCACGCACCACATGGCTCGAGCGCGTCTACGGCGACGCTGCGCTCCTCGAGGAGGTCGCGCGCATCGCAGCGCTCGTTCAGCCGCTCGGTGACCGCAACTCGCTCGCACAGCTGCTCGTGAAGCTCACCGCGCCGGGCGTGCCCGATCTCTATCAAGGCAGCGAGCTGCGCGACGACTCGCTCGTCGATCCCGACAACCGTCGCCCGATCGATCTCTCTCGCCGCCGTGCGCGGCAGCGCGAGCTCGTCGAGCCGCCGAGCGATCTCGACCACGCGAAGCTGTGGACGATCCAGCGCGTGCTCGAGCTTCGGCGCGCGCAGCCCACTCGCTTCGACGGTACGTATCAACCGCTCGCCGCGACGGGGCCGCACGCACATCGTGTATTTGCCTTCGTGCGGAAGAGCGGCGATCGCACAGCGATCACGATCGTGCCTCGTCTGAGCGGCGGCGCCGATGGCTGGCGCGAGACGACGCTCGCGATCCCGCCCGGCACGTGGAAAAACGTGCTGACGACCGACAAGCAACAGGGCGGAAAGCTCGTGCTTGCAGAGATCTGGCGGCGGTTTCCGACGGCGCTGCTCGTCGACATCTGACGCGTCGAGGCGGAAGCACCGGCAGCCGGCGACTGATATGCGGGGTTGCCACGCGTGCGGAGCCGCCCGAAAAACGTCCTCGCCAACCCGCTGAGATCGCGAATGTGCGTGCGTCGGCGTCTCGGAGGGTTCTTGGCATCGTCCGTGAAGAACCCTGGATCATCATGTTGGACCCCATCGTCGATACCGTCTGCAGCGATCAAGATCTGCGGCCACGCGCACGGACGCTGTCATGGATGGCGTCCATGTCCGTTGCAGCGGGCGAAATGCGCGCCGCGGAGGGCTACCTCCTCGAGCTCCTGGCCTGGTGCGCGTTCGCGGACCGCGAGGCCGCCGACGAGCTCACGAGCGAGATCTAGAACTTCCTACTTTCAGCGTGGCCCGGAAAAGTGAATCGGCTGCACATCAGTGCTTGACCGATCTTATCGGTGGCGGGATTGTCCCGCGCGATGAGGGCACGCAACCAGGTTCTGGTTTCGATCGCGTTACTTTTGTCCGCCGCGTGCGGGCCATCGAACCGCAACAACGACAACTGCACGAGCATCTGTAGCGCGCTCGGCTTCCAGCAGTGCCACGAGGACGGGACGTTTGACCCACCGGTCGCGTGCGGTCCCGACGAGGTCTGTGACCCGGTCAACGGGTGCGTGGTCTGCGTCCCCGAGAGCCTCTACTGCTGGGGACCGACCTCGAACGATGTCTATCAGTGCAACGGCGAAGGGACCGCCGGCGAGTTCGTCGAGGCCTGCGGCGCCGACGAGGTCTGCAGCAACGGCCAGTGCAAGACGCCCTGCGAAGCGGCGCTCGATCACCCGTCGAACGTCGGCTGCGACTTCTGGGCGGCGGACCTCGATAACGAGGCCTCGCAGTTCGGGAACGCGCAGATGCAGCCGTTCGCGATCGTGGTCGCGAACAACAACGACTACCCGGTCAGCGTCATCGTGCACAAGAACGCGGCGCGCGTCGGCGCCCCGATCAACGAGCAGCTCGTCGTGGCGGTCTCGGTCCCGCCGCGTTCGCCGCAGCGGATCGACCTGCCGCAGCGCGAGCTCGACGGCACGAACGGCCAGAACGCCGGCTACGCGGTGAACACCGGCTCCGGCTCGTTCGTCTCGCCGCACGCCTATCACGTCACGACCAGCGGCCCGGTCGTCATCTATCAGTTCAACCCGATCCTCCAGCAGTTCTCGAACGACGTCTCGACGTTGATCCCGATCCAGGCGCTCGGCACCGACTACATCGCGGTCGGCTTCCAGACCGCAAATCCATGCGGCATCGACGGCCTCGGCGTCGAGGGCGTGCCGGATCACGGCGCGATCACGGTCATCGCCCCGCACGACGACACCACCGTCACTGTCACCACGAGCCACATGATCAAGCCGAGCACCGGCGACTCTGGCTTCCCGATCCCGGCGACCGCGAAGGGCGGCACGCTGACGTTCAAGCTCGGCCGCTACACGGCGGTCAACCTCGAGACCCAGATGTACACGGGCTCGGCCGGCGGCTGCGCGAGCGCCGTCAACGGCGGTCAGAACGGCGACTTCACCGGCTCGTACGTCAAGGCCGACAAGCCGGTCGTCGTGTTCACGTCGAGCGAGCGCGGCCTCGGCTTCGGCGGCGCGCCGAACGTCGACTACCCGCCCGACTGGGACATGGCGAACGACGACATCTGCTGCACGGAGCACCTCGAGGAGCAGCTCTTGCCGGTCACCGCGCTCGGCCGCGAGTTCGTGATCGCGCGCAGCCCGATTCGCTCGACGTATCCGAACTGGACGGAGCAGGACATCTACCGCGTGGTCGGCGCAGCCGACGACACCACGGTCACGACGAACCTGCCGGCGCCCTTCAACACGTTCAAGGTCAACGCGCGCGAGCAGAAGACGTTCATGGCGCGCCAGGGCTTCACGATCACCGCCGACAAGGCGATCCAGGTCGCGCAGTACCTCGTCGCGCAGCGGTTCATCAAGCAGGGCTTCATCGGCGATCCGGATCAGATGATCCTCCCGGCCGCCGAACAGCACCGCAAGGACTACGTCTTCCTCGTGCCGTCGACGTTCCAGAAGAACTACGTCGTGTTCGCGAAGCCTGTCACCGGCGCGAACATCAAGCTCGACGGCGTCTCGCTCGAGAGCGTCGAGTTCGGCAACTGCGTGAAGGCGCCGATCGGCATGATGCAGGGCGTGATGTACGAGCAGATGACGTGTCCGCTCGTCGACGGGCGGCACGTCGCGACGGGCGACCTGCCGTTCGGCGTCACCGTGTACGGCTACTACTCGGTCGGTTCGTACAGCTTCGTCGGCGGTAGCGACGTGAAGCTGATCAACCCGATCCTGTGATGCGCCGCAGCTGCGCCTCGCGCTCCGCGTAACGGCCCGCGAGCTTCGCGCGCACCTCGCTCACGAGCGCGGGGTTGTCGATCGGGCCGTACTCGAGCTGCAGGCAGATGCGCTCGGCGGCCTCGGTCCCGGCGAGGAGCGAGACGATCGCGAGCGCGATGTCGATGCCCGCGGTGACGCCGCCGCCGGTGATCCGATCGCGATCGACGACGACCCGCTCTCCGACGGGCGTCGCGCCGACGAGCGGCAACAGGTCCATGAACGCCCAGTGCGTCGCGGCGCGATAGCCGCGCAAGAGGCCGGCGGCGCCGAGGAGCAGGGCGCCGGTGCACGCGGAGGTCATCCACTTCGCGCGGGTCGCGCAGGTGCGCAGGTAGTCGAGCGTCTCGGCGTCGTCGGTCGCGGCGATCTGACCGCCGCCGCCGGGGACGAACACGAGGTCGAATGCGGGCGCGCTCGCGAAGGTCGCGTTCGCCGTCATCACGAGCCCGCTCTCGCTCGTGATCGGCGCTTCCGACTTCGCGACGACGGTCACGCGTGCGCCCGGCATGCGCGCGAGCACCTCGTGCGGCCCGGTGAGGTCGAGCTGCGTGACGTTCGGAAACAGCAACATGCCGATCTCGACCGTCATGCGTGAAGGATAGCCAGATCGGATAACGTGTGTGCGATGTCCGAGGTCCCGTCTTCGATCCGTAACGCCTACGATCCCGAGCGATTTCGTACCGACGGCCACCGTTTGATCGATGCGATGGCCGACCAGATGGCGCGCTGGCAGCGCCGCGAGGGCGCGGTGTTGCCGTGGCGCGAGCCCGCTGCGGCGCGCCGCCACTGGGAGGAGTCGACGAGCACGTTCGACATCGTCGACGAGCTCGCGCGGATCGCGGCCGCCTCGACGGGCATCGTCAACCCGCGCTGCATGGGTCACCAGGTCGCGCCGCCGCTGCCCGCCGCCGCGCTCGCCGAGCTGGTATCCGCAGTCTTGAACAACGGCATGGCCGTGTACGAGATGGGGCCGGCGTCGACGCCGATCGAGCTCGCCGTGATCGAGTGGCTGTGCCAGGCGCTTGGCCTGCCGAAAGGCGCGGGCGGTGTGCTCACGCACGGCGGCTCGCTCGGCAATCTGACCGCACTGCTCGCGATGCGCCAGGCGAAGGCCGGATTCGACGTCTGGCGCGATGGCTACTCGAAGCCGCTCGCCCTCGTCGTCTCGTCGGACTCGCACTACTCGATCGCGCGCGCTCTCTCGATCATGGGCATGGGCGAGGTCGGCGCGATCAAGGCGCCGCTCGACGCGCACCACCGCATGACCGCGCGCGCCGTCGAGGAAGCGCTCGCGAGTGCGGGCGAGCGCACGGTGATCGGCATCGTCGCGGCCGCCGGCTCGACGGCGACCGGTGCGTTCGATCCACTCGACGAGATCGCGGACGTCGCCGCGCGCCACCAGCTCTGGCTCCACGTCGATGCCGCACACGGCGGTGGCGTCTGCATGTCGCAGGCGCAGCGCGGAAAGCTGCGCGGCATCGAGCGCGCGGACTCCGTCGTGTGGGACGCGCACAAGCTCTTGATGATGCCGGCGCTCGTCACGGCCGTGCTGTTCAAGCGCGAGTCGAGCTCGTACGAAGCGTTCGCGCAGCAAGCGAGCTACTTGTTCACCGGCACGCGTCCCGAGGACAGCTGGTGGGATCTCGGCCAGCGCACGCTCGAGTGCACGAAGCGCGCGATGTCGATCGAGCTGTGGACCGCGCTACGCAGCCGCGGCGGACAGTGGTTCGGGGACGTCGTGGATCGGCAACACGAGCTCGCCCTGGCCCTCGCAGCGAAGGTCGATGCAGCGCCGGACTTCGAGCTCGCACTCGCGCCCGAGTCGAACATCGTCTGTTACCGGCACACAGGCGCAACCGACCTCGACGCGCACAACCGCGCGCTCAAGAAGCGCGTCGTCGAGGACGGCAAATTCTACATCGTCGGCACGCAGCTGCCGAGCGGCTATCATCTGCGCTCGACGCTGATGAACCCGCTCACCGAAACGCGCGATCTCGACGAGCTCCTCGATCACCTCCGCTCGCTATGCCCAAAGTAACGATTCTCGCGGAGCCGCCACACGAGGTCGACGTGATCGACGGCAGCACGCTGTTCGAGGCGGGCGCGAAGGTCTCGGCGGGCATCGACACCTCGTGTGTCGGCAAGGGCACGTGCGGGCTGTGCCGCGTGAAGATCGTCGCCGGTGCGGAGCATCTCAACCCGTTCACCGACGAGGAGAAGAAGCACCTCGGCAACGTCTATCACATCACCAAGGTGCGGCTCGCGTGCCGCTGCAAGGTCAGCGGAGACGTGACGATCGAAGTGGTTCGGCGTAAAGGCCCCCGCGGGCGGTGACCGCGGCGCGGTCCTCGTCGGTCGGCGCGATCGAGACGTTCCCGCGGTTCATCAGCGACGCGCGGTCGTCGATGTGCGGCAAGCCGAACGCGTGACCGAGCTCGTGCGCGATCACGACCGCGAGTACGCGCGGAGCACCGACGGGACGAACACGCTCAGAGCGACCGACCGACGAACTAGCGGCAAAGGCCCCAGCGGGCGGTGACCGCGGCGCGATCTTCGTCGGTCGGCGCGATCGAGACGTTCCCGCGATTCATCAGCGACGCGCGACCGTCGATGTGCGGCAAGCCGAACGCGTGACCGAGCTCGTGCGCGATCACGACCGCGAGCGCGCGCGGCTCGGTGATGCGCTCGTTCACGAGCACGAGGCCGCGCTCGTCGTCGTAGAAGCCGTGAAACGCGGGCGCCGCATCCTCGAACCGGATCTCCAGCGGTGCGGCGTCGACGGGCTCGATGCCCCACAACGCGAGCGCGTCGGTGACGCCGGTCATCTGCGTCGCATCACCCGTCGCGGCGATCGCGAGCGCGCACGGATCGAACGTGCGATCGATCGTGTCGTCGCCACCAGCGCATGCGACGAGCGCAAGACCTGCCACCACCCGGTACAAGTCACCGAGAGTAGCAAGCGCCCACGCTCGATCGTGCGCCTATCGACTAGTCAGAACTCGTAGCCGATGTTCGCGTTGACGCCCCAGCGATGCAGCTCCGCCTGGGAGTCGGTGCTGAAGTCTCCGTCCTGCGTGAGCGACGGCATCAAGTTCTCTTGCGTCGTGCGGCGGTACTCGCCACGCGCGTCGAGGATGAATCCGTTGTAGCGATACGCGACACCGGCGCCGAGCGGAATCTCCAGCACGTCGTCGTCATCCGCGACGTCCGACGTGTTGGTGTCGACTCGCGTCAGCTGATAGCGCCGCCACGCCGCACCCGCGAAGAAGAACGGCTGCACGGAGCTCATCGTCGACAAGTTGACGCGCACGTTCGCTTGCACGCCGTTGCCGAGGAGGACCGCGTTGTCGTCGAGGCCGAGCGCCTCGATCGTCTGCGCCGATCCCAGATACGAGACCTCGGCAGCGAGCGGCGAGCGCGTGCCGAAGGTCGCGCGAACGTCCCAGCCGCCACCGGCCTGGGTCGCGTCGCGCGCTGTCTGGTTGGTGAAGCCCGACACGCCGCCGCCCGCCGAGACGGCCCACCCGAACCGAGCGAACATCGACTCTGGCTCTGTGAGGGTCGTGTGGTAGTTGCGCGATTGCATCGAATAGGTCGGGTCCGCGATCGGCGGCTCCGCCGGTGGAATCATCGGGTCGGGATCCTCGGTCGGCGGCGAGTCCGGCAGCGGCGGATCGCTGGGCGGCGGCAACGGCGCCGGAACGTCACCGCTGGGCGGCGGTGTTTGCGCGAGTGCCGCGGCGGGAACCGCGATGGCCAAAAACAACGCCCCACGTAGTCGAGTCATAAATCCTCCTGACTCGGACGCAGCATCACCCATGCCACGCGCGCGGCTGCGAGATGCGCTCAGACGGAGACGACGGTATCGCGCAGCTCGCGCGAGAACTGCCATCGCTCTTCGAGCTCGGCTTCCCATGCGGTGTGCAGGAAGCACAGCTCGCGCTCGGGGGCCGCGCGCCTAAGCTCGCGGTACCTGCGCACCGTGGTCTCTGCGTCGGTGCAGTGCTCGATCACCTTCATGTGCTCGAGGCTCCGGTGTGCGGGCTCTTCACGTGCCTCGACGACCTCGACGATGATCCACGCATCGGGATGCATCTTTCGATAGTCCGGCCACCGCATCGCGCGCAGGCTAGCCGATCGGTGTGACGAGGCTAGAGCGATCACTCGAGGGTCTCGCTGACCGTCGCTGGCTTGTTTGCCTCGATGGTGACCACGATTGTCTTCCGCTTGCCGCTCGGTGGGTTCACGAGCGTGATTCGTTGTTTGCCGACCGGCAACGAGAACGTCTTTGGGCCACCAGTGCCCGCGTTGCGGCCGAGGTTTCGCCCGCCGAAGTGAACCTCCGCCCACATGCCCTTCACGGTGACCGTAAGGCTGCCGAACTTCGTGGCTTCCTTCAGCGTCTCCTTGACCTCGAACAGCTTGCCGGGCTCGAGCGTCACCTTCTTCGAGATCGGCTGATAGCCCGCCTTCGAGAGCTCGAGCACGAGGTCCGTTCCGGGCGCGATGCCCTCGAACGTCTTCGGTGTCTCGCCGAGCAGTCGGCCGGCGAGCGTGACCGAGGCGCCGGCCGGCTCGGTGATCACCGAGAGCTTCGCGGGCGCGGTCGCGAACGACGGTCGAAGCAGCAGCGTCTCGCCGGGCGGCACCGTGATGTTCGCGTCGTCGTACGGTGAATAGCCGGGCACCTCGAGGTGAAGGTGCAGCTTGGTGTTCGCGGTGACCTTCACGCGATACGGCTTCGCGTGCGTGATCGCCGGGATCTCCTGACGGCTCGATCCGCCTTCGAGGTAACCGGTCGCGCCCTCGACGACGGGATCGATCGTGAGCTGACCGAACAGCTCCTTCGCGGCGTCGGCGCCCGCATCGGACGGTGCGGGCGTCACGACGTTGTCGGTGTTGTTGCCCTTCTCGCGCGTGAGCGCCCAGATGCCGCCGCCGACCGCGAGCAACACCGCGAAGATGATCGCGAACATCATCCCCTTGCCGCCGGACGTTCCGATGTCGGTCTTCCCGGTCAGCGTCGTCTGTTTCGGCAGCGAGCTATTGGATGCCGCGAGCAGATCCTTCGGAACCGCACCGGTTGGTGGTCCGCCGACCTCGGTGTGGCGATCGCGATCGATGGGCTGCTGCTGCAGAAACTTCTCGTGCTCCGCCGTATCGCCGGGCATCGCGAGGCCCTGCTCGGAGTTCCGGCGTGCGCGTGGTGCGGCGACGCGCGTGTCCTCGATCTCGCCGACCTCCTCGAGGCGCGACACGCCGTCCATGTCGAGCTTGCGGAACAGGCCGGTCGAGACATCGCCCTGGCGCAGCGCGGTCTCGGTGCCGGGCGGCTTGTTGTTCGTCACCGCGGTCTGCCGCGCGATCGACTGCTCGTTGAGCTGCTTGCGAATGACGTCGTCGAGCGCGCCGCGTCCGCTGATCTTCTTCGCGGGGATCACGGTCGCGAGGGCCTCGGCGACATCGAGCGCGGTCGCCATGATCGACGACTCGTACGAGAGCTCGATCAGCGCGCGCAGGACCGACGCCGGGCGATGAGGCCTGTCGATCGGCTTCCGCGACAGCGGCCCGGCGATCACCTCGTCGAGTCGCGACGGCAGGCCGGGCCGCATCGAGGACATGCGCGGGATCGGCATGTCGGCAATGTTCTTGATGATGTCTTCGGCTTCTTCGCCGGGAAACAGCTTCTCGTTCGTGAAGATCTCGTAGATCACCGACGCGGCGCTGAACAGATCGCTGCGCGTGTCGAGCGTGTCGCCGCGCGTTTGCTCGGGCGACATGTAGCGCCACTTGCCCATCACGCGCTTGGGCCCGGCGCCGCCGACGCGGTGGGGCTGCGCGGCGACCGCGATCCCGAAGTCGGCGATCTTCACCTCGCCGGCCCGCGAGATCAGGATGTTCGAGGGCGAGACGTCGCGGTGCACGACGTTGTGGCTGTGCGCGAAGTCGAGCGCGCGGACGATCTCGATGGAGATGTGGAACGCGGCCGGCAGCGGGACCAGGCGCTTCTCGTCCTTGAACTTGCGGAGCATCGCGGCGAGGTCGAGCCCGTCGACGTACTCCATCGCGATGAACAAGGACTCGCCGATACGGCCGAAGTCGAGGACCTGCACGACGTTCGCGTGCGACAGGCGCACCGCGACCTTGGCCTCGGCGATGAACCGCGCTTCGAACTCGGCGTCCCGGGCGAGCTCGGGCAAGATCTTCTTGATCGCGATGGTCTTCTCGAAGCCATGGGCTCCGTAGGCCTTCGCAAGAAACACCTCGGCCATGCCGCCGACCGCGATACGGTCCAGCACGTCATAACGTTCGAGGGATTTCTGAAGCGGTTCGTCCATGCCGGCGTGGCCCTCGCCACTGTTCGCCCCAACGCCACCCCTGACGGTCGTGTGACCGGCCGTGAAGGTGCCATATAGTATGCAAATGCCGTCCGGCTTGTCGGCCCGCGTGGCCGTCGTCTGCACCCTGATCTTCGGGGTGTCGATCGCCCATGCCGAAAGGCGGCAGGTGGTGGTCATCGACCTGTCGGGGGACCCGGCCACCAGCAAGTTCGCCGCCTCGTTCAACCCGGTGCTGTTCGGCCACCCGGACCTGTCGCCGATCCAGGACGCGACCATCCCCCCGCAGCTCTATGGCGAGTTCGGCGACGACGATGTCGACCAGATCCAGAACGCGACGAACTCGAAGGTAACCGCCGAAAGCGCGCTCGCGAGCTATCGCTTCGAGATCGCGCAGCAGAGCGCGACCAATGGCCAAGATGCGCTGCGCAAGGTGATGCCGGGAGCACCGGTCGTCGTGCCGCTCTACGCACAGCTCACGTTTCTGCGCGCACAAGCCCTCCTGGGCAGTCCGCGCCAGGCGGCCGATGCGGCCGCGGCGTTCGCACTCGCGCACCGCCTCGACCCGCAGTTCGTGCCCGACGCCGCGCGTTACTTGCCGGAGGTCGTCGAGGCCTACGATGCCGCGAAGCGGAGGTGGACGGGCAAGGGCAAGCTCGAGATCGTCGGCCACGGCATCTTGTGGATCGATGGCAAGGTCAGCGGAAAAGCGCCGACCGAGGTCGAGCTCGACGCGGGGCCTCACGTCATCTGGCTCACCGGGGTCGAGCGAGTCACCGCGGGCAGCCACGCGATGATCGAGGTGGGCAAGAAGGTCAAGATCGAGATCGCCGACGCACCCACCGACTTCCGGACCAAGGTGCACCGCGCTCGGTCGGCGCTTTCCTTTGCACCGGACCCGACGGCGCGTGCGGCCGCGATGCGCGCGCTCGCCGACCTGGTGAAGGTCGGTGATGCGGTGCTGCTCTCGAGCGCGAACGGCAAGCTGATCGTTCAGACCTGGAACTCGGGTACCAACCATCAGAAGCCCGGGTTCACGGCACTTCGCGAGGTCAAGAACGAGACGCCGCTCAAGCTGCTCGAGCCACTCGCGAAGCCAAAGACCCAGCCCGCGCCCCCGAAGGGCGATGACGGACCCAAGCCGCTCGTCGACAACCGGCGGTGGTACGAGAAGCGCCCGTACCAGGCGAGCGTCGCGGTGGGCGTGCTCGTGACGATCATCGGCGGCTACTACCTCTACAAGGCGGTCACCGACGACGGCGCGCTGCTCGATCCCGATGGCTCGTTTGGCGCGAGAGTGCAGTGGTAGGAAGAACGCTGTTCCTGCTCCTGCTCTTCGCATGCGAGCTGCCGGATCCGAAGCTCGTGTTCGCGATCTCCGACGATCCGGCGCAGAGCTGCGGCTCCACGAACTGCGCCGACATTCAAGTCCCGTGTCCTTCGGTCGTCAGTATCCGCGTCCTCCGGCCGGGCGAGCCCCAGACGATCTTGTCGCTCTGCGAGGAGCTGCCGCAGAACCGGAACAAGGACCTGTGCGCGCTCGCCAGCATCGATCTCAGCGACAAACCCATCAAGCTCCCGCGCGAGACGCTCGAGGTCCAGATCGTGATCTGGCCCCGTGACGCAGTGGAGACGGAACCCGACAGTGGCGTGTTCGACTGCGCCAAGTACGAGGTCAAGTTCGATGCGGTCTATGGCTTCCCGATCTCGCAGCAGCCGGCACCGGCGATCGGTGGGCACACGTATTACCACCCGGGTGACGACGAGATCCGCGTGACGCTCGGCTGCACGAACCTCGACGCGGTGAATTCGTGCTCGCTCTCGACGGACCTCGAGGTCACCGCGACCGTCGAGAGCTTCGAGAACCTCGGCGTGCTGGTCTCGGTGTTCGACGGCAGCCAGCTGACGGTGTCCGTCGGCGAGCCCTCGCTCGCGGGCGCAGATACGGTGCACTCGCTCAAGGGTGAGGACGCACGGGCACTCGCGATGACCGTCGAAGGCTTCGTTCCAATCTGGAAGAGCAGCGTCGATCTCACGTTCAACGAGGTTGCGTGCGTGCAGGTGCTCGAGGACAGCGCACAGGCGACGACGAGCGTGAAGTGCAGCCGCGACAACATCCCGCCGATGAACAACATGCTCGGTCTGCGCGGCATCTCGCTGCCGAAGGCCACGCTCGATCAGATCCTCGCCGCGCTCCCACTCGCACAGTTCCCCGCGAACGGCATGACCGTCGGCATCGTCGTCGACTCGCTGTTCAACCCGGTCGCGGGGCAGGTGGTCTCGGCGCCGGGCGCCACGATCCGCTACTTGAATGCGAGCCGCACGAGCTTCAACGGCACCTCGACGTCGGCGAGCGGCGTCTTTGTCTCGCTCGATGCCGAGTTCAAGACCCGGTTCAGCGTGCCCGGCGCGCCCGAAGAGATCGGCGGGCGGATCCAGGACAAGGTCACCGTCGTCGTGATCAAGAAGTAGGGCATCGGCGTCGCGGTTGCGTGGTGGCCGCCGCATCTCGCGCGCCTCAACCCGTTGAACGCTGTTGGTGGACTGGCGGCATGGCCGCTGCTTACGCTGGGGGCATGCGTAGGCTTCTCGTGATCCTCGCGTGTCTCTCAGCCAGTTCGGCGCGCGCCGACGGCTTCTACTTCACCGAGTCGTTCGGCGGCAGCGACGTCAAGAGCGACCTCGCCGCGTACATCCCCAGCGCCGTGCACGTCCGCGTCGGCGTCGGTCTGCGCAGCGGCGCGTGGGCACTCGAGACATTCTTCGGCGCGCACATCGGCAACGAGGAAGGCACCGCGCCCGACGATCGCCCGGGCTGGGATCGCTACAACGCGCTGACCACGTACGGCCTCGACCTCAAGTACATCCAACCGATGTCGAAGCACCTCGAGGCGTACCTGCGCGGCGGCCTGCGCTACGGCTCGATGGACGACGGCTCGCCGATCGATTCGTACGGTGGCCGCGGGCTCGGCGGCGGGGCGGGCATCCAGCTCAAGGGCAAGGTCCGCGCGCTCGGTCTGTTGTGCTTTCCGCTCTTCTTCCTGTCGTACGGACCGAAGATCACGGGCGCGCTCTGGATCGACGCGTCGTACAGCTTCTATCGGCTGCATCCCGGCGGGCGGCAAGATGCCACACCGGCGATCGACGCCAAGATCACGACGCTCTCGGGAGGCTTCGCGCTGGGGAGCGATTTCTAAGAACGTGGGGTAGGGTGCAGCGTGTCGCGCGCCCTTCACCACTCCTGGTATCGCATCGCGGTCGCGAGGCCAGATGCGCCGGCGCAGATCCTCGCCGCCGAGGGAGCGCATCTCGGCGAGGCCGTCGCCGCCGCGGAGGCGCACTCGAAGTCGTACGCGATCGCCGTCGATCTCGCGACCGCCGCGCCGCTCGGCGAGTCGCTGCGCAAACCACAGGTCACCGTGGTCGGCGAAGATATCGATGGAACGCCCGCGTTTCGCTGGCCCTCCGGCGTGTTGCCGCAGCTCGGTCACGCGGCACCGCTCGCGGGCGCGCGCCGCGGCTACTTCGAGCACGCAGATCCGAAGCTGCTGATCCTCGAAGCCATGACCGATGCCGAGCACGTCGTCGATCTGTTCCTCGGGATCGTCGAGCGGCTGCCATCCGCCGACAACCTCGAGGTCCGCGTGCAGGATCACTTCGAGGACGCGGACAAGACGGACGTCTGGCTCACGTCGCGCGTGAACGCGAAGCAGATCATTCGTTTCCTCGACGATCACGACGTCGATGTGCTGCACAACGGTCACGTCGAGGTCTCGGTCTACGTGCGCGCGCACAAGGCGACGCTGCGCCTCACCGAGCACAAGACCGTCGTGTGGCTCGCCGAGGAGCGCGGGCTCGAGGCCGACGTCAAGCGCTGGCTCGGCGAGCTCGCCGTGCCGCACGTCGACGGGCTGACCACGGTCAACAAGGTCTCGCACTTTCACTACCGCCCCGCGAAGAGCAAAGATCGCAAGAAGCTCGGCGAGCAGCTCTACCGTCAGCGTTTGCGGATCGTCGCTTCGGTCCCGCGCGACGAGGCCGCCGCCGTCGGCCGCGACACCGACGCGTGATCGCGCCACCAGAACCGATACGGCTTGTCCGCCCACTCCTTCGCGTACGCGACGCCGACGCGTGGCCCGCTCGCGATCGCCGTCGGCGCGAGGCCCGGCGCCACGAACAGCGGACCCTTCGCGAGGTCCTTGCGATCGAGTGTGCGATCGATGCCGAGCGCGGTCGTGACCTTGCCCGGTCCGCGCCCGACGTGTGGATCGTCGGGCAAGCCGAGGTACGGCGCGATCGCGCGAATCAACACGGCCTGTCCCTGGCCGTCCTCGCCGGTGACGATGTTGAACATCTCGTGGATGCCGTAGCAGAGGTAGACGTACGAGACGCCGCCGGGTCCGAACATCACGCTCGTGCGCGCCGTCGGTCCGAAGCGCGTGTGACTCGCGAGATCACCGGGCCCGAGATAGGCCTCGGTCTCGACGATGAGGCCGGCGCGCCGCTTGTAGACGAGGACGGTGCCGACGAGGTCTCTCGCGACGACGAGCGCATCCCGCCGAAACCACGGCGCCGGTAGCCGGACTGCGCGCAAGGCGGCGATCGGGTCGGGCACGGCCAGAGCTTACGTCAGTGCACCTCGCCGGCAGCGTGGGCGAGGCCGTGCCCGATGGGTAAGGGCGACAAGCCCGCGAGCGACAAGCACGTCGACGCACCGCCACCGTCGAAGGACGGGGCGCTGCCGCCGAAAGTCGATCCGCCGTCGATGCCGTCAACGCCATCGCCGGAGCCGTGGCCATCGAAGCCGCCGCCGCCCGACCGCGCGCCGCCGCCCGAGGTCGCGATTCCCACGCCGCCTCCGCCGCCGAGCGGGCCGCCGATCGAGCGCGTCGCTTCCGAATGAGCGCGCGCCGCGACGCGCACGTCCTTTCCCGCGCGGACGTCCTTCCCCGCGCGGACGTCCTTCCCCCGCGCGGACGTCCATTGGACGTCCGCCGGTGCACCGTGGTCCACCCGCGGACGTCTAATGGACGTCCGAATGCCGGGACCCACTACCCGATGACCGTGTTGGCTGCGCTCCGACCACCATCGTCGGCAGCGTTCGCACGACGCCTCGCTCGCGCGGACGTCCATCGGACGTCCGCCGGTACACCGTGGTCCACCCGCGGACGTCCAATGGACGTCCGAATGCCGGGACCCACCGGATGACCGCGCTCCTCTCTCCACCATCGACGGCCTTCGCGGCCGACATCGCGCGCGGTCGAGGTGTTTCGCCAGGCTCCATGCGATGGTGAAGACCACGATGAAGTCCCAGTAATCGCAGACCAAATAATTCAGTCGGACAGGTCGGACACGCCGGACAAGTTCGGTCGCAACCGGGGCCGCGTGGCGGCGATAGGCGCGCCCCATGAACGCACCCGCCAAGCTCACGATCGGTAGCGCGGACGACACGAAGCTCAATGTCATCGCGCACTACAACCCGAAGGAGATCGACCTCGGGCTGCAGACGCAATGGGCCGACGAGATGGCATTGAAGGGCATGGTCCCCGACAAGAAGCGCGACAAGGAGCGCGACATCGTCCACGACATCCAATACACGGGCTCGCCCGCACGTAGCATGTCGCTCGAGCTGTTCCTCGATTACTACGAGGCGCCGTACGAGGGACCACGCGAGTCCGTCGAGGCGATCGTCCATCGTCTGCAGATTCTCGCGTCACCGCGCGACGAGCACTCGGACGAGCCGCACCTGCGCCGTCCTCACATGTGCCTCGTCGCGTGGGGCTCTGGCAAGCCGGCGTTTCGCTGCGTGATCGAATCGCTCGCCGTGAAGTTCACGATGTTCTCGAGCGACGGCACACCCGTGCGCGCGGTGTGCAACCTCAAGCTCAAGGAAGCGCGTCGTCGGAGCGAGCTTCGACGGTAGGGCCGAGGAGCCGCGCGCGATCGAGCCCTTCGAGGACGTCGTTCACGCGACCGTCCTGCGCCAGCGCCTCGACGAGCTCGCCGGTGCGCGCTTGATAATCCGCGAGGCTGATCGAGCCGCGCAAAAGCTGGAAGCGCAGAAACAACAGCGCGGTCTGCGCGCAGTCCGCGAGGCAGTACTTCTCGATCGCGGCGAGCTCGCCTTGCGCGAACAGACCGTCGACCTGCGAGCCGTCGATACCGACCTTGCCGGGCAGGCCGATCAAGCGCGCGATCTGATCGAGCTTGCCCGCGCGGATCGCGCCGTGGTCCGCGAGCCAGTCGCAGAGATCGAGGTGGCCGGCGCCGCTGTAGCGCGAGCGAACATCGCGGTCGCGGTAGTACCAGCCAAGTGGCACGGCGTGGCAGAGCGAGCGCATCGCGATCACCGGGAGGTCGAAGGAGCGGCCGTTGTAGGTGACGAGGGTAGGGCGCTCGCGCGTCATGCGCTCTGTGAGCTGCATGAGAACGGCGCGCTCCCGCTCGTCGGGCGTGCCACCTGCGGGGGCGGCGATCACCTCGAGCCGGCGAAGCCCGTATCCATGATCGAGCTGCAGACATCCCACCACGATGATCCGGTGCGCCCAGATCGGCGGGAACACATCGGTCCGCGGTGGTGGGCCGTCTTGACCTCCCGGCGGCGGTTCCGGCCTGTGCCACCTCTCGACATCGGGAACGGTCTCGATGTCCAGGATGAGGGTTTCCGCCCGAGGCGATCTGGCCACGGCCGAACCCTAGGTCGGCCATCTGACAGTGCGTGTTCGATCACGTTCGGCCCGCCGCACCCCGTCAGTCGTAGTGAGAAAGAAACCCATGGAGACGGCACTGTTACGTCTTGGTTCCTGTCCGTAGGCCTGCAATCATGGTTGTCATGGCCGCCGTCGTTCGCTGCGCTGCCCTGGGGGCGCTCGCCATGGCGTTGCCTGCGCACGCGGAGAACAAGTGCCACGTCGTGGACGTCGACTTCATGCCGGCCGAGCTGAACAGCGGCGCGCCGATGCGGGCGGCCTCGCAGATCGTCGCGTGGGTCGAGGACAGTGCCGGCCAGTACGTCGACACGATCTTCATCACCCAGCAGACCGGCACGTTCGGTCTTGGCAACCGCCCCGGACGCTGGGACTTCAACAGCGGACCACGCTGGCCGTACGGCCGCCGCATCGCGACGTTTCCGATCTGGGCGCATCGCCGCGCGGCCTCGGGCGCGCCGACCTGGCAAGAGGTCGTGTTCCAGAACGCCGAGGACTCGAACCTCTCGCATCCGTTCACGCAGAGCTCGCGCGACAATCACTTCTGCCGGCCGATCATGTCGAGCGAGTCGATGTGGGACGCGGGCACGTGCGCGTCCATGGTCTGGACCGACAAGGGCGAGCTCCACACCTCGCGCACGAGCCTCTATCCGCCGCGCAACGACCTGACGTGGTCGACGCCCGACGCGGCGTCCGTCGAGACCTTCGCGATGCTCAATCCGTTCGACGCGGTCTCGATGGCGACGCCGCCGAGCGGGGCCGTTGCGCGGCTCGCGTGGCCGATTCCCGACGGTCTGCCGCAAGGCAACTACGTCCTCTGGGTCGAGGTCTCGCGCGAGTTCGACCACAACGCGACCTACAACACGACGGCGTATCCCGAGCCGCCCGGCATCCCGTGGGGCGAATACGGCGAGCCGTACCGCGGACAGCCGTCGGTCGTGTACAAGGTGCCGTTCGAGATCTCGGCGACGGAGTCGATCACGTCGACGATGGCGTACGTCGGCTACGGCGATCCGACGGGCAACGACGGCACCGTGCGGCCACCCGACGCGACGATCACGACCGGCGTGCCGGGCTCCGGCGCGGAGCGGCTCGGGATTCTCGTCGACGATCAGAGCACGCCGTATCGCGTGCGCGTGACGGCGCGTCCCGAGCTCGACTTCATCGCGCCCGCGCAGCCGAACAACGCCGAGATCAACACGCTGACGACGTCGTCGGCGGTCGTCGAGTTCTCCGCGCCCGGTGACGACGGGCTGGTCGGCCGAGTCCGCGGCTACGAGATCCGCTACGTGGCCGGCAGTACGCTGACCGAGGACAACTTCGCGAGCGGCATCGAGCTCAAGCCCGACCTCGTCGTCGGCGAGCCCGGCACGCTGCAGGAGTTTCCGATCAACGGGCTTCTGTTCGACACCGAATACACCGTCGGCATTCGCGCGTACGACGATTGCCGCAACACCGGCAAGGTCGCGCTCGTCACGTTCCGCACGCCGGAGCGCCTGAGCGGCGAGGTCGATGCGTGCTTCGTCGCGACCGCCGCGTACGGCACCGTGCTCGCGCACGACGTCGAGATGCTGCGCCGCTTCCGCGACTTCATGCTGCAGTCGACGGTGCTCGGAGAGCTCGCCGTCGAGGCGTATTACACGTTTGGCCCGGCGATCGCCGGTGCCGTCGGTGAGTCCGAGTTGTTGCGGGCAACCTCACGCGCGGTGCTCGATCCAATCGTCCGGACGGTGAAGGTGCTCCGATTCTGATGCGTCGCTGGTCGCTCGCGCTCGGTTTCATCGCGCTCCTCGCGCCGGCGTCGGCCCGCGCCGAGGGCCGCGTGTGCAAGATCGTCGACCTCGACTTCCAGCCGCAGCAGCTCGCGATGGCGGCGATGTTCAAGGCGCCGTCGCAGATCGTCGTGTGGATCGAGGACCCGGCGGGTCAGTACGTCGATACGATCTTCATCACGCAGCAGACCGGCACCTATGGCCTCGGCAATCGCCCCGGTCGCAAGGACTTCAACAGCGGTCCGCGCTGGCCCTACGGTCGCCGCACCGCGGTGTTCCCGATCTGGGCGCATCGTCACGGCCTTTCGTTCGACGCGGTCGTGTTCCAGAACGGCGACGAGGACAACCTCTCGCACCCGTTCAACGAGAGCTCGCGCGAGAACCGATTCTGCCGGCCGCTCTCGCCGACGATCGAGAAGCAGCTGTGGGACGCCGGCACGTGTGCGTCCACCGTGTTCACCGACAAGGGCACGCTCTCGCAGCTCGGCCTCAAGAGTCCGTACCCGCCGCGCAACGACCTCGTTCGCGGCGCGCAAGATGATCTCTCCGTCGAGATGTTCGCGATGTTGAACCCGTTCGATGCCGTCAGTCAGCCGACGCCTGCGAACGATGTCCCCGCCGAGATCACGTGGGTCGCGCCCTCGACCGTCCCCGACGGTAACTACGTCATGTGGGTCGAGGTCTCGCGCGAGTTCGATCACAACACGACCTACAGCGTCGAAGCGCGGCCGTCACCGGCCGTTCCGTGGGCCGACTACGGCGCGCCGTTCCGCGGTCAGCCGTCGATCGTCTACAAGCTCCCGTTCACGATCACGCAGGGCCAGCGCTCGGTCGCGCACGCGCTCGACTACGTCGGCTACGGCGATCCTGACGGGCTCGACGGCAACCTGCGCGTCCCCGACGGCACGATCACGACGGGCATCGCGGGCTCCGGCGCCGAGCGCTTCGCCGTTCGCATGGACAACGGCACGCCGTATCGCGTGCGCGTGAACGCGTTCACCGAGGACGATCAGAGCGACCCCGCCGCGCCCGCCAGCGTGAAGGTCGAGGACGTGACCACGATCGCCGCGACGGTCTCCTTCAAGTCGCCCGGCGACGACGGCTTCACCGGCACGGTTCGCCGCTTCGAGATTCGCTACGTCGTCGGCAAGAACTTCGACGAGGCGAGCTTCTCGACCGGCATCGAGCTCAAGCCCGACCTCTCGAGCGGCGAAGGCGGCGAAACGCTGACGTTCCCGTTCACCGGGCTCCTCAATGGAACCGAGTACACCGTCGGCATCCGCGCGATCGACGACTGCCTCAACAAGGGACCGGTCTCGTTCGTCACGTTCACCACGCCCGAGCGTCTCGAGGGCGAGGTCGACTGGTGCGTCGTCGCGACCGCCGCCTACGGCACCACGCTCGCGAACGACGTCTCGATGCTGCGCCGGTTTCGCGACACGTTCCTCCAGTCCACCGTCATCGGTGAGCTGGCCGTCGAGGCCTACTACACGTTTGGCCCCGCGATCGCCGGCGTCGTCGGTGAGTCCGAGCTTCTCCGTGCCACCGCCCGTGCGGTGCTCGTTCCCTTCGTCAAGACCGTCAAGGTGCTGAGGTTCTGATGCGACGTATGCTCCTCGTTCTCCTCGTTGTCCTCCTCGCTCCCACGCGGGCGCTCGCTGAAGAAGGCGTGTGCAAGATCGTCGAGCTCGACTTCCAGCCCGCACAGATCACGACGGCCGTGCCGCATCGCGCGCCGTCGCAGATCGTCGCGTGGCTCGAAGACACGAGCGGCAAGTTCGTCTCGACGGTCTTCATCACGCAAGAGACCGGCACGTTCGGCCTCGGCAATCGCCCCGGCCGCTTCGACTTCAACAGCGGCCCGCTCTGGCCGTACGGCCGCCGCACGACCGTGTTCCCGATCTGGGCGAACCGCCACGGCCTCGCCTTCGACGAGGTCGTGTTCCAGAACGGCGACGACGGCAACCTCTCGCACGCGTTCTCCGAATCCTCGAAGGAGCGCCACTACTGCCGCCCGATGATCCCGAACGAGCAGATGTGGGACGCGGGCACGTGCGCCACCTCCGCGTTCACCGACAAGGGCGTGCTCTCGAGCGCGAAACAGTCGCGCTATCCGCCGCGCAACGACCTCCTTCGCGCGAACGAGGACCACCCCGCCGTCGCGACCTACGCGATGCTGAACCCGTTCGATGCGGTCTCGATGGCGACGCCACCGAGCGGCGTCCCCGCGAAGATCACGTATCTCGCGCCCGACAACGTCCCGCCCGGCAACTACGTCTTGTGGTTCGAGGTCTCGCGCGAGTTCGATCACAACGCGACGTACTCGATGACCGCACGCCCCTCGCCCGCGGGCATCCCGTGGTCCGAATACGGCGCGCCGTATCGCGGCCAGCCCTCGATCGTCTGGAATGTCCCGTTCACGATCGATGCGGTCAACCGCACCGTCGCCCGCACGCTCGACTACGTCGGCTACAGCGATCCCGACGGCGCGAACGGTAACCTGCGCGCACCCGACACCACGATCACGACCGGTGTCCAAGGCTCCGGTGCCGAGCGCCTCGCGGTCCAGTCCGACGGCGGCACGCCATACCGCCTGCGCGTCGAGTCCCGCATCGAGCTCGACCCGGTCAAGCCTTCTGCCCCGCTGGACATGGGCACCACCACGGTCACCACCACGACCGCAAAGCTCGCGTTCACCGCCCCCGGCGACGATGACCTGACCGGCCGCGTCGCACGCTACGAGATCCGCTACATGACCGGCGCGTTCGACGAGTCGAACTTCGACACCGGCATCGAGGTCCGCCCCGACATGCAGCTCGTCCCCGGCGGTGACCTCCAGGAATTCGAGATCAAGGGCCTGCTCGGCGGGACCGAATACACGGTCGGCATCCGCGCGATCGACGACTGCTCGAACCGCGGACCGATCAAGTTCTTCACGTTCGAGACATCTGACCGCGCGAGCGGCGAGGTCCCGTGGTGCTTCGTCGCCACCGCCGCGTACGGCTCGACGATGGCGAACGACGTCGACATGCTTCGCCACTTCCGCGATGCGCTCCTCAACAAGACCGTGCTCGGCGAGCTCGCGGTCGAGGCGTACTACACGTTCAGCCCGGCGGTGTCGGGCGTCGTGAGCGAGTCCGAGGTGCTGCGCGCGACGGCGCGCGGCATCCTCGATCCACTCGTTCGCTGGGTTCGCGCGCTGCGCTTCTGATCGCCGGAGCGCGCCCCTACGTGTTCCGTACGTGTTCCAGATTTTCAACACAGAGGGACAGAGGGACAGAGGCCACAGATCGGAGATCATTTCGGGGGGCGTCGCGCTCGACACAGGCCATCGTCGAGAACGCGAGCTCACTCACGTTAGGCGCGATTCGGCGCGAGCGAGTGAACCGGTTCGAGTCGCGACGCACCAAGATCTCGACCCTGGGCTCGCTCGAGCGCTGACGCGTAAGAAAAAAGATCTCCGATCTGTGGCCTTCTTCCCTTTTGTCCCTCCGTGTTGAAGTCTGGAACAGGTACAGAGCACGCGCGAACGAACACGCACGGAACACGTGCAGACGGACACGCGCGGAGCATCGTCGAAACGCGCGACGCGCTAATCGCGCGACGTGACGGTGACCTTGCCGGCGAGCGTCACCGAGACGGTATCCTCCGTCGCGCCACACGTTCGCGTGAGGTTGACCGTGCCGTTCAGCTCGAGCGCAAAGCCGGCGGCGTCCGTGCCGTTCTTGCAGACGCCAGTGCCAATGGCCGTGCCGCTCGGGGGCATCGACGACTTGTGCATGAACGTGCAGCCGTTCGCCTCGCCCGAGAAATCGACGACGCGGAACTGGCCCATGTTGCCCATGGTGCCGAGGGTGCGGCCGTCCGCGAGGAGATCGGGGCGCGGGATGCAGAACGTGAGGCGGCCGATGCCGCTGGCCAGCGTGCCTTCGATCGAGAGCGAGACGATGCCGGCCGGGGTGTTGGGTTCGGGGCAGTCGTTGCCCGAGAGAGAGGAGAGACCGCTGTAGGTCAGCGTGATGTCGCTGCCGTTCGAGGCGCTGATGGTCGCGGGGGCGCCTTCGGGTCCGCAGCTCTCGCCATCGCTGGGGCAACCAGCGACGAGGAAGAGGCTAGTACTCGAAAGGAAGAGTGACGGCAGCGTGGGCGACAAACGCATTTCCAAACCGATTGTCCTGGGCGATGTACGTCAGTATTGCCTCGAAACGGACGGGAGCCCAGCGTCCCGAGAGACCGAACGTCTCGCCGAGCATGCCGACTTTTGCCTCGACGGTATGGGTGCGAAATGCGGAGAGCTTGACGTCGTCGGAGATGAAGCCGTCCGTGGGCGACATCACGTAGCGGTCCTTGTAGAAGAAGGCTGCGAGCTGCGTGTGAAAGCGGTAGCGGAGCGACGTATCGATCGTGTCGCCGACCTGCTGGATGATGCGGATCTCCGGCGTGTGCGCGCCGGCACCGATGCGGCCGTGCTTTAGCCAGTCGTCGCGGTAGTAGCGGTACTGCGCGATGATCGCGGTCTCCGTGGGCTCGTAGTAGTAGCGGCCGGAGATGGCGACCGCGTGGCGGTTGCGCTCCGTCGGGTGGTTCTCGCGCTCGGTGTTCATCCCGACGATCGCGCTGCGATACGGGTTCGACTGATACCCGCGCATGAGGTTCAGGTCGTAGGAGAGGCTGACGACGGTGCGCTTGTCGATGATCTGCGTCGCGCTCGCGAACACGGAGTAGGTGTTGAGCAGGCACTCGGGCAGCTCGCCGCCGCCGGCCTCGCACTGCAGCATGATCTGGCCGAGGCCGCCGCCGGCGCCGCCGCTGATGACGTCGCGGCCGTAGCCGCCGCCGAAGCCGATCGTCGTGTTCTTTTCGGCGAGGTCGAGCTCCGCACGCGCGCCGAGGTAGAGCGAGCGGTAGTCCGACTCCTTCGAGTATTTTGCGGTCGCGCCGAAGCGCGCACCGTCGAGGATGTCGACGAGGTGGGTGTAGCCGAGGCCGCCTTCGACGCGGTTCTCGGTGAACGCGGTCGCGTTGACCGCGCCTGCGGACTGGGAGGCACTCGTGATCGCGTCGACGAGGAAGTGGCCGTTGACGAGGCCGCGCTCGCCGACCTCGAACATGCCGTCGAGCATCGGCTGGACGACGCGCGTGGCCTTTTCTTTGTAGTAGACGCCGCGCGCCGAGAGGCTGCCGTCGGCGTACGCGGTGGCAGACGTCGCGAGCGCGACGCCGAGGACGACGGCCAACGCTAGTTGCAGCCGCATCCGCCGCCTGGTTGACCGGTACCACCGTCGGCACCTTCGCGTGATCCCGTCGCGTGCTGACCGAACCGCGCCTCGCCGGGCTCGCGGTCGTTCGTCATCGCGCGTTTGGCGTGCACGCCGCGCTGATGCGCCTGCACCCTCACGCAACCAACGCACAAGAACGTGACAAACAGCAGGACCACGGTGAGCGATCGCACGGAGACCCGAACCATATCACGCGAGTGGCGTGGCGAGCCTGGGGGGAACCGTTGTAAACCTCGCGCATGGTCTTCAAGCGGTGGTTGCTTCCTTCTGTTCTCTGCATCGCAACGGCGTGCGGTGGTGGTGGTGCGGCGTCCGACGGGGCGACGACGCCCGGCGGCGGCGGCGGCGGAGGCGGAGGCGGAGGCGGAAAGCCTGCTCAGGCCGGCGACGTGTCCGTCGAGGTTCCAACATTCGCGCTCAAGGGCAAGGTGTTCGAGCCGCAAGCGCTCGGTCGCCCCGGAATTCCGACGAGCCCGCCGAAGAAGAAGACCACGATCGAAGCGCAGCGCAAGCTCGTCGCGAACACGAAGGATCCCGTGCTCAAGCAGGCGCATGCCGTCGGGCTCGCCACGATGATCTATCTCGACGCCAAGGCGAAGGGCGGCGATCAAGAGAAGACGATGATGGAGGACGCGCGCAAGATGCTGCGCGAGACCGTCGCCACCGTCGGAGACAAGGTCGAGGACGTCTCGCTCTTGTTCCTCGCGAGCTACGAGATGTACTTCGACGACTTCCCGGCCGCGGACAAGGCGTGGGGTCAGTTGATCGCGGTCGCGCCGAAGCACAAGGACGCGCCGTACTTCAGGACGTGGTGGGCGTTCTCGCTGCTGCGTCAGTTCAAGAACGCCGAAGCGCTCGCGGCGGTGAAGGCCGAAGTGGTCGACCCGAAGTTGCCCGAGCTTGCCTACGTGATCGCCTGGTCGAAGTGGCGCGGTGGCGACGATGCCGGCGCGTGGCAGGCGATGGTCGCGGCCGCGAGTGGTTGGACGGGCAGCCGCACCGTCATCGACGACGAGCTGTACCTGTTCGCCGCGCGCTCGAGCGCACCGGCGGAGCAAGCGGCGAAGCAGCTCGGCACGGTCTTCAACGCGAAGCAGCCGGCGCAGCAGTACGACATCTACGTGAAGCTCGGCGTCGAGGCGTATGGCTACTCGGGCCGCTGGGCCGACTCGATCGCGATGATCGAGAAGGCGTTCGCCGTGATGGGCAAGGGCGTCCCGGTGCAGCACGTCCCCGACCTTCGGTTCTCGCAGGCCGACTCGACGGTGCGCCTCGATGACCCCGTCAAGTCAGCGGCATTCGCGAAGATGGCGGTCGACTCGCTCCCCGCATGCGGTGCGAAGTGCAACTCGGAGAAGCAACAGAACCTGATCGGTGCCGTCGGTGGCATCGCGCGCATCTTTCACTTCGTGTACGCGACGTCGAACGACGTCCGTTACTACGAGCCCGCGAATCAGCTCTACCTGATGGTCATCCCGCTGATCATGGACGCGAACGTCCGCGCCGAGCGCAACACCGACGCGGACAAGCTCCAGAAGACGATGAAGAACACCAAGGTCGGGACGGGCACGCACGACAAGGACGCGATCCGCGTGCTCGCCGAGCGCCACAACGCCGAGATCCAGACCTGCTACGAGAACGTGCTCGTCACGAACCCGAAGCTCGCCGGAAATCTGACGCTGAACCTCGAGAGCGATCAGACGGGCGTGATCAAGGGCGCGTCGACGGAGCCGAAGGGCGGCGTCGCCGACATGGCGGCGGTCGGGACCTGCGTGACCGAGGCGGCGAAGACGTGGAAGCTGCCGAAGCGCGGCATGCCGGGCAACTCGCGCATCAAGCTGTCGTACACGTTCTCGAAGAAGTGACCGCTACGCGCGCTTCGTCGACGAGCGCTTGGCTCGACGACGATTGCTGCGCTTGAGCGCCGTGCCCGTGAGGCGCGCGGCGCGCTCGAGCTCGACGAGCCGGGTCTCCGCGAACGCCATGCGCGCGGGCTGATCCGGATCGCCGTGGAGCGCCGTGGGGCGCGCGCTCGTGACGAGGAAGCGGCGTAGCGCGTGATACGTGCCGGCGGCGTCGCCGAGTGCGTGGCACGCGACGGCGAGGTTCCAGTGGTGCAGCGGCCACGCGGGCTCGAGGGCGATCGCGCGTGCGAGCGGCTCGACGGCGTCGGCGTGGCGAGCTTGCGCGAGCGCGCAGGCGGCGATCGCGGCCGCGTGATCGGCGGTGTCGTCGCTGCAGCGTTCGAGGAGCGCGACCGCGCGCGCGTGTTCACCGTCGGCGATCAGCTCGATCGCGCGTGCGAGCGCGAGCGTCGAGGGATCGCGGCGCGGTCCCATGTGCGCGTCGGCGAGATCGAGGAGATCGCGCCCGAGGTAGTACGCCGACGTCAGGCTCTGCGTGTCGGTGCGCGCGGCGGAGACCCGCGCAGCGGCCGCGACGACGGTGCGCGCGTGATCGAGATCCGAGCTCGCGACGCGATAGCCGTCTGCGACGAGGCTCGCGATCAGCGGCGCGGCGTCGGCGTCTTCGCCGTTCGGCGTGCGGTGCACGGCTTCTTCGTGGAGGCAGTCTTCGATGTGACCCGCTGAACCGATCAGCACGGCCCACCTGCGCCAGCGGCGCTCGCCGGGGAGCTTGCGCGCGGTGACGACGACGAACCGCGCGTTGATATCGACGAGCACGGCGACCTGCACCGGTCGCGCGACGCGCTTCGCTGGCGCGGCGATCGCCGACTTCAGGCTGCTGGTCATCGCGAGGATGCGCTCGCGAACATCGAGCTCGAGATCGATGCGAGCACCGAGCTCCATCGAGAGCCGCAGCGCTGCATCCGGCGTGGACTCGAGGAGCGCCTCGATCATCTGCTGGATCGCGATGTCGTCGAGCTGGCGCACCATCATGTCTGCGGCGCTCGCGACATCGGCGGGAGTCTCGAGCTCGCCGGCGAGCGCGAGCGCGGAGCGACGCTGCATCGCGCGCGGATCTTCGAAGCGCGCTTCGGCATGCTCGCCGAGCTCGGAGAGGAGGCCGAGCGTGCAGACCTTGATCTCGTCGGTCGCGTTGTCGTCGACGATCGCGCGCAATTCGGCGATCACGCGGTCGCGCGTGTCGTCGTGATCCGCGAGCGCTGCGAGGCGCTCGCGTGCGGCCTCGCGACGGCGCGGGTCGCCGCTCTTGAGCTCGCGTCCGAGGAGCGGAACCGCGGTCACGCCGAGGCGACGCGTGATGCGCTCGATGTGGAGCGAGGAGCGCTGCGGACTCGTCGAGAACCAATCGGCGAGCTTCCGAAGGTCCCCGAACGCGCCGTCGAGCAGCACCATCAAGGCCCTACGTTATGAAAGCGGTTCTCGGGAGTCAATTGATCTCCCATGGTTAAGACCACTCCCGTATGCTGTCTTGCCCTGTGGATGGGATCGACACCCACTGGCAGGTTGATGCGACTTCACATCTCCGCTCCTGCGGGGATGTTTGTTTCGTAAGTTCAAACACAGGCACCGAAATCGCCGAGGTGTGGCTCCGGGATTTCGCTTGCGCGGACCTCATCCATCCGCAATTCTGCGCGCCTACATTACCTCCACCGCGGAGCCGTTACCGATGGCAGAGAAGAACACCGAATCAACCGCCGTGAATCAGCTCATCGAGCTCGTCGCGACGGCGCAGCCGCTCCCGCCCGACCCCGACGAGGACTTGATGTTCCGTCCGGTCAACGCGGCCACGAAGAAATTCGGTGCGAGTCAGCCACTGCCGCCCGCACGCGCGCCGAGCGGAACGCAGCAGAATCTACATACGATCAAGCAGGTGCCGCCGGGCGTTCGCATCACCACGCCTTCGCGCTCGATGACCATCCCGCCGCTCACCCTCGACGATCACGACGAGGATGCGGAGGTCACGAACCCCGGCCCGTCCACGTTCTCGCGCCCGACCACGCAGGCCTTCGCAGCGCAGCCGCCCGCACCGCGCGCGACCGGCTCGAACGTGGCGCGCCTCAGCAGCGAGCACGGCGTTCCTCCCGATCCGATCGCCACGCGCGCCACGCGCCCGACGTTGCCGCCGCCGGTTCCCACGATCCGCGCGAGCTCGCCGCCTCCGGTGCCGGCGTTACCCACGCTCCGTCAGAGCCTGCAGTCGACGTCGAGCTTCTCGTATCCCCTCGTGCCCACGCCCGAGTCACATCACGCCACGTCGATGCCGATCGTCGCGCCGCCGACGCTCGACGACGATCCGATCGCGTCGCTCCTCGAGCCGAGGCTGTCCGAGTCGGCGCACGCATCCGCGTCGTGGCTCGAGGCCGAGATCGGCACGCAGCAGGTCCCGAAGACTGACTGGAAGACGATCGCCGGCAAGTTGATCGGCCCGATGGTGGTCCTCGTGATCGCCGGCATCTTCATCGGCGGCTACTTCGCGTTCGACGGCGACGGCGGCAAGAAGCGCGCGCCGAAGGCCGAGGAGAAGATCGCGATGCCGGCGTCGAGCGAGGGGGCGAACCTCGCCGATCTCGCGCCGACGCCGACGGAGAAGGCCGACGAGCTGACCCCCGACGTCGCGACAGAGGCGAAGGCCGAGCCCGCCGCCGTCCCCGCACCGATCACGCCGCCGAACCTCGCCGCCACCGAGCCGCCGAAGGCATCTGAAAAATCCGTCGAGCCGCCGAAGGCCGAGCCGGCGTCGATGGGGCGCCCCACGCTCGTCGACGTTCGCATCGACTCGAACCCGGCGGGTGCGACGGTGATGCTGATCGACCGCGGCAAGCAGACGTTCCTCGGCACGACGCCGATGTCTGCGGCGGTCGACGTCGCGAAGAAGTACGAGCTCGTGTTCAGCTACGAAGGTCGCGCGACCGTCGTCGAGTCGCTCGACCCGTCGTCGCAGAAGAAGCTATCGGTGAAGCTGTCGCGCACGCGCACCGGTTCAGGTGCAGTTGCGGCCGCGCCCGCGGTCGTCGCGCCGAAGCCCGTCGCGCCGAAAGTCATCGCGCCGAAGATCGAGAAGCCGGCGGCGGTCGAGAAGCCGGCCGTCGACGAGAAGCCGGCCGCCGAGAAGCCGGCCGCTGCGCTCGGCGGCGAGGGCACGCTCATGATCTCGAGCAAGCCACCATGCGAGATCTTCGTCGACGGCAAGCCGACCGGGCTCACCACGCCGCAGCGCGCGATCATGCTGCCGGCTGGCGCACACAAGGTCACGCTGGTGAACACCGCCGAGGGCATCAAGAAGACGGTGTCGGTCCAGATCACTGCAGACAAGCCGACCAAGGTCATTCAAGACTTCATGAAGTGAGCGCTACAATCGAGGCCATGCACGCTATTCGCATGGCACTCGTGCTCGCGCTCGTTGGCTGTGGCGGTGGGGACAAGGGCGGATCCCCCGACGCCGATCCGGCGGCGCCGCTCTGCACGGGCGTCGTCTACGACAACTGCACGACGAACAGTCAGTGCGACTCGAGCATGTGCCACCTGTTCAGCGGCGAGTTTCAGGTCTGCACGCAGCCGTGTACGGCCGGAGACAACTCGACGTGCCCCGCGTCGGTCGGCGGCGGGACGCCGAAGTGCAACAACCGCGGAATCTGCAAGCCGGCCCTCAACAACATGTGCCGGCCACCGAGTTGATCGCGCCGTGGCGTCGGGCGTACGGTCGCCAGTAGGAGGGCACACGTGGCTCATATCGACGTCTTCAAGGGTTGGGCGGAAACCATTCGGCAGGACATCGACGCGTTCAAGACGCTGATCGAGTCATCGAAGGCCGACACCGCATCGAAGAAGCTCGCCGGTGCCGCGCTGCTCTACATGGTCAGCCGCATGGACCTGATCCCCGACTGGAACGAGGGCATCGGCGTGATCGACGACGTCATGGTGCTGCGCGTCTGCGCGCAACTGACGGCGACGCACAACCGTGGGGACTTGCCGGCGTCGGCGGAAGCCGCGCTCGAGCGCATGGGTAACGAGGCCGAGAAGATCAGCGCGTTCCTCGGCGGCCCGCTCTACGACAAGTTGAAGTCGCACTGCTCGAAGCTCGGTGAGCAAGCGGTGCGCGGTCGCGCGCCGGCGCAGCTCGTCGAGGACGCGGCGTTGCGCAAGGCGCTCTACACCGAGCTCGACGACGAGCTGAAGAAGTCGGTCCCGATCGTCGTGAAGGATCCGGCGGACGCCGAGCTGCGCCTCAAGGCGTATCTGACGCACAAGCTGCAATGAAGGCGCTCGCGATCATCGCTGCGCTCGTCGTGCCGGCGCTCGCGCAAGCGCAGAGCTTCGAAGCGCTGGCCGAGGGCGCGACGACGGTGAGCCGCCTCGACGACATCGTCTGGGCGTTCACGGGCGCGTGCACCGCCGGTGACGACCTCCACCAGCGGCAGTGCCGCCTCGTTCGCGACAAGCGGCAGAAGGCGCTCGCCGGCGCGATCCTGCTCGTCGACGGCGAGACCGCGGCGCTCGAGCTGACGAAGTGGAGCCCGCAGAAGCGCTCGCTCGGCATCACGGTGACCTCGTGCATTCGCTGCGCGGGCATCGAGGTCGAAGGCAAGAAGTGGCTCGTGATCGGCGCCGGCGCGCCGGCACGGTTCGAAGGGCAGCGTCTGCGTACGCACGTGCTGCACGACTCGACGCAGACGTTTGCAGACGAAGCGTCGGCCACGGCGTGGACGAAGTCGCTCGAGCGCGCGCGCGTGCAGTACATCGTGAAGGTCGGCGACAAGCCGAAGTGGAACGCCAACGGCAAAGAGGGCCTCGCCTTCGAAGTGCTCGGCTATCGCGTGATCGCGCCGTGCGACGGCTCGATCGTCGCGTCGAGTCCGCCGAGCTCGATGACGTCACCCGACAAGAAGCTGTGCAGCGGCGCGACCGTCGTCGCGGATCCGTCGCCCGTGGGCCCGCGACCCGAGAAGCTGCCCGATGCGCTGAGCGGCGTGATGATCAAGCAGGCGATGAAGCCCGTGATGGACGCCGCGAACGCGTGTTACGCGCGCTACAAGGTGACCGGCAGGGCAAAGCTCGTGATGACGATCGACAACGAAGGCAAGGTCGTCGAGTACGTGCAAGAGGGCGAGTTTGTCGGGACGCCGACCGCGACCTGCATCGACACCGCGGTCAAGAGGGTCACGTTCCCCAGGACGCAGAAGCCGAGGACGAAGGTCGGCTTCCCCATCGTTCTGCAGTGAGTCGCCGGCATCTGCTGCTGCTCGCAGCCGCGGTCACCGACACGACGTTCGAACGGACGACGCTCGACGGCAAGACCGTGTGGGTCGGCAAGTGCATCCACTGCAACAGCAAGCTCGTCGTCGACGACAAGGGCCGCGCGATGGGCGAGGCCACGCTCGAGCACGTGTGGCCCGAGACGCAGGGCGGCACGAACGACGTGCAGAACCTCGCAGTGGCGTGCGCCCGGTGCAATCGCGAGAAGGGCTCGCGCCACGATCACCGAGGCGGGCAGCGGCTCGAGGAAGTCGTGGCGGTGTTGCGCGCGCGTCGGCTGGAGCGCTGGCGAGCGCCCGAAGAAGTCGGAATGGAACGCCGGCTCGCCCAGGTACTGCCAATACCTGATGATTCGGACGACTGATCCGGAGCACGCGCGGCCTCGTAATCACACCGAGGGATCATGAAGCTCGCGCGCATCTTGCTCGCCATCGTGTTTGCTTCGGGATGCTCTGTCGGCACGTACGTCTATCTCGACGGACAGATCCAAAGCGCGCGCTGATGTGGCATACCGCAGGGAGTGACAACTTCCGAGCTGACCGCTCAGCTTCTCGGGGCTCTGTGGCGCGATTACACCGCGACGACGCCCCAGGCCGAACGCATTCATCAGCTCCTGCTCGATCGCGGCGAGATCGTGCACAACGATCACGTCGCGCTCAGAACCTACGACGCGCCGGGTATTGGCATCAGCGCGCTGGCGAAGCCGTTCGAAGCGCTCGGCTGGCGCGCACGCGAGCACTATCGCTTCGACGCGAAGCACCTGCACGCACGCTACTGGCAGCATGACGATCCGAACCTGCCCAAGATCTTCATCAGCGAGCTTTGCCTCGCCGAGATGTCGGCCGGTTCGCAGGCCATCGTGCAGCGGCTCGTCGAGCAACTGCCCGCCTCGTTTTCCGAGCGCAGCGATCTGCCGTACGCCGGCCGACCGTGGAACGTGACGCATGTGGAGTACAAGGAGCTGCTCGCCGAGAGTGAATACGCGGGCTGGGTCGCGGCCTTCGGCTTTCGCGTGAATCACTTCACCATCGATGTCGGCGCGCTCGCATCGTTTCCGGATCTCGCGGCGCTCGTCGCGTTTCTGCAGGAGCACGGGTTCGTGATGAACGAGAGCGGCGGCCTGATCAAAGGCAGCCAGGCAACGCGGCTCGAGCAGGCGTCGACGATGGCAGACGCGATCGAGGTGCCGTTCAGCGATGCGAAGGTGAAGATTCCGTCGTGCTACTACGAGTTCGCGCTGCGCTATCGCATGCCGAACGGCGACACGTTCCAGGGCTTCGTGCCCGCGAGCGCCGACAAGATCTTCGAATCGACGGACGCGAATCAGCCCGTCAACGTCGCGAAGTAGTCGTTGAGCTCGAGCAAGATGTCGACGTCGACGCCGACGAACTGAACGCCCATCCCGTCGCCATCGGTCCACCGCACGACGGCCGGAAGCGCGAACGTCTGCTCGGTCGTCGGCAGCGAGACCTCGATCGTCAGTGCCTCACCGATCGATTGCACGAGCTTCGTCACGACGAACGCGCCGCCAACGCCGATGTTGCGCGTCTCCGCCGTCACCCACGCCGTGTGCGCAGCGGCGCGGAAGCGAACCGGTAACACGCGACCTGTCCGCGCCTTCGCGCGGAAGTAGCGGCGCCTCTCGTGCCGCGGACTCTCCATGATTCCGAGCATATCCGATCCCGAAAGGTCGTGGTCAAAGGCCTTTACCCGATGGTGGTAGGTGAGTACCTTCCGCCGCGCGTGAAGGTCCACCTGATCGGGATCGGCGGCACCGGGATGGGCGCCGTGGCGGGGTTGCTCGTCGCAGCGGGTCACGAGGTTCGTGGCAGCGACGCAGCGGTGTACCCACCGATGAGCGAGCAACTGCAAGCGTTGGGCGTGCCGGTGATGCAGCCGTACGGTCCGGAGAATCTGCAGTGGAAGCCGGACATTGTCGTCGTCGGCAACGTTCATGGGAAAGACCACATCGAGGTCAAGGCGGCGCAGGAAGCTGGCCTCCAGCTCACCTCGTTTCCCGCGGTGCTCGGCGAGAAGCTGCTCGACGGCAAACACCCGGTCGTCGTGTGCGGCACGCACGGCAAGACCACGACGACGTCGCTCGTCGCGCACATCTTGATGGAGGCGGGTCGCGATCCGTCGCTGTTCGTCGGCGGCGTCCCGGTCGCGCTCGGGCAGGGCTACCGGCTCGGCAAGGGTACGGACTTCGTCATCGAGGGCGACGAGTACGACACCGCGTTCTTCGACAAGGGGCCGAAGTTCGCGCACTACCGCGCGAAGACCGCGATCCTGACGAGCGTCGAGCTCGATCACGTCGACATCTTTCCGTCGTTCGATGCCGTGCGCGACGTGTTCAAGAAGCTCGTCACGAACATGCCCGAGGACGGGCTCCTCGTCGTGTGCGCGGAGTCGCCCGACACGATGCAGGTCGCGAAGCACACGACGTGCAAGGTCGAGCGCTACGCGGTGATCGACGACGCGACGCCGAAGCAGGACGAGGAGTACAGCGTCCCGAACCTCACGTGGTGGGCGGAGCACCTCGAGGTCGGCAAGTCGGGACGCGTCTCGTTCGACGTGTTCCACAACGGCGAGCGCTTCGAGCGCTTCGAGACGTTGCTCGTCGGCCGTCACAACGTGCTCAACTGCGTCGCGGCGATCGCGGTCGCACACGCGCGCGGCATCACGGTCAAAGAGATCCAGCGCGGCATCGCGAGCTTCGCGGGTGTGCGGCGGCGGCAAGAGCTGCGTGGCATCGCCGGCGGCGTCACCGTGCTCGACGACTACGCGCACCATCCGACGGCCGTACGCGAGACGCTGCGCGCACTGCGCAAGCGCTATCCGAAGCGCCGGCTGATCGCGGTCTACGAGCCGCGCAGCGCGACGAGCCGCCGCAAGACGTTTCAGCAAGAGTTCTCCGATGCGTTCGCGCACGCCGACGAGGTGATCGTCGGGCGGTTGTTCGATCCGTCGAAGATTCCCGCCGAGGAGCGCTTCGATCCCGAGCGGCTCGCGCTCGATCTGCATCGCGGCGGCACGAAGGCGAGCTACACGCCCGACGTCGAGAACATCGTCAAGCAGCTCGCCGAGAGTGCGGCGCCCGGCGATGTCGTGTGCGTCTTGTCCTCGGGCAGCTTCGAGGGCCTGCACGATCGCCTGCTCGACGCGATCGGCGATCCGATGCGCCCCGCGCAGCGCGCCGACATGGGGAAGGTCCGCGAGCTCCTGCACAAGGCCGCACTCCACGACGAGCCCTCTCGCGATGACCAGGCCGGTAACTTCTTCTTGCTCAACAACGAGGACGGGCTCCGGGGCACGGTCGCGCTCGAGGTGCTCGGTGACGACGCCATCCTACGCTCGCTGGCGGTCGACCCCGAGTCGCGCGGCGTTGGCTACGGCTGGATGCTCGCCGACATGGCGGTCTCGCAAGCGCGCTGGCGTGGCGTGCGGCGCATCTACCTCGTCACCGCGGGAGCGAGTGACTTCTTCGCAGCGAAGTTCGGTTTCCGCGTCGTCGATCGCTCGACGGTCGCGAAGCTCGTTGGCAACCACGAGACGTTCTCGCGTCCTTCGAGTGCGCAGCTCGTGGCGATGCGCTTGGATCTCTAGTGAGCGAGCTCGTCGTCGCCGCCCGCGCAGCCGCACGCGCTGCGTCGGCGCTCTTGCGCGATGCGCGGCCGGATCGCATCACGAGCAAGAGCAACGCGCGCGACCTCGTGACCGAGTGGGACGTCAAGGCAGAGGAGGTGATCCGGCGGGTGCTCGAGGAGCATGCGCCCGGTGTTCCCGTCGTCGGTGAGGAAGGCGGCGGTGACTTCGACAAGGCACGCGAGCACTGGCTCGTCGATCCGATCGACGGCACGGTGAACTTCGCGCATGGCCTCCCGTTGTGGTGCGTGTCGATCGCCGCGGCACGAGCGGGCGAGGTCCTCGCGGGCGTCGTCGTCGCGCCGATCCTCGACTGGTGGTTCGAAGCGTCGCTCGGCGGCGGGGCGCGTGACGAGCGCGGAACGGCGCTCTCGGTCAGCAAGATCGATCGCGTCGATCAGGCGCTACTCGCGACGGGCTTTCCCTACGACATGACGCAGGAGAACAACCTCGATCGCTGGAATCACATGATGAAGACCGCGGGCACGTGTCGCCGGCTCGGCTCCGCGGCGATCGATCTTTGCCTGGTCGCGAAGGGCGCCGTCGACGGGCACTGGGAGAACCGGCTGCAAGCGTGGGATCTCGCGGCAGGCGTCCTGATCATCCGCGAGGCGGGTGGCACCGTGACGAACATGACAGGCGGCGGGTTCGACCTTTACGACGGAGAGGTCCTGGCGTCGAACGGTGCTATTCATGGGGAGCTGATCGCCGAGCTCGCACGAGCGTAGGAGACCCCATGAAACGACTGGCGTTGATCGTGATCGTGCTGTTCGCGCAGAGCGCGCTCGCGCAAGGACCCGCACCGACGCCGGGGCCTGGCTCCGCGCCTGCGCCGCGGGGTTCGGGGGCGCAGCCCCCGAAGAATGCGCCTGCGAAGAAGGCCCCGCCGAAGCCGGCCGATCCGTACGCGGAGCCAAAACCGGCGCCCCCAAAGCCAAAGAAGAAGCAGCCCAAGGGCACGCCGAGCGATCCATACGGCGACCCGCCGGTCGAGCTGGAGAAGGCGCCCGCCGATCCGCTGCCGCCGTCGCTGCCGAAAGACGCGCCAACGCCGGCTCCCGAGCCGCCGCTGAAGAAGCCCGATCCGAAAGAGAAGAAGAAGCCGATCGATCCGTACGCGGCGCCGGAAGTGAAGTCCGGCCCACCACCGGTTCCGACGCGCGTCGCGATCACGGACACGACCGCGGTGCAGGGCCTGCTCGCCGTGCAGCGGCTCGATGCCTGGCTGTTGTGCGATCGCGACAACGGCAATCCGATCGCGAAGCGCATCGTGTCGCCCGACGGCAATCCGTCGCGGCCGTGGTTCTACACGATCCCGGCGCGCGGCGAGCCGATCGCGATCGTGCACGACTCCGAGAAGCGCAGCTTCGAGCACCTCCCCGGGAAGAAGCTGACGTACACGAACTACAAGGAGCTCGACAAAAATCTGAAGTTGATGCTCAAGGGCATTCGCTCGGTCGCGCTGGAGTACTCCCCGCGCGCGAACGTGCCGAGCATCTCGCGCGTCGATGCCGGCACGCTCGAGCTGATCCGCTCCGCGGGTGTGCAGGTCCGTTCGTCCGCGACGCTCGTGCAGTACACGAAGGCGATCTGGGGCGATGCCGGCCGCACCGCGCACTATGTCGCCGCGCATCACCTCGTCGAGTTGCGCAAGGACGCGCTCGCGTTCGTCGCGAAGCAGCTCGCGAGCTCGCAGCCGGTCTCCGAATACGACGTCCAGCAGCGCCTGACGAAGGGCATGGTCACGCGCGGGCTCGCCGGCACGGCGCCCGTCGTCGCGGCGGGCGTGAACACGGCAGACCCGTACTACGTGCCGACGGCGGCGAAGACGCAGCCGATCAGGCGCGGCGACCTGATCGTCATCTCGCTCGCCGCGAAGGTCGACAAGGTCGATGGCGTGTACGCCGCGCAGACGTGGGTCGCGGTCGCGGACTCGACGGTCAGAGATGATTACAAGAAGGCGTTCGAGACCGCGGCGCTCTCGCGCGATCACGCGCTCTCGCTGATCACCGACCGGGTGCGCAAGGGCCGGCCGCTCACGGGCGCCGAGGTCGATCAAGCAACGCGCGCGTACATCAAGAAGTCGGGCTCGACGATGGCGGTCATGCACCGCACCGGGCACTCGATGGACAACGACCTGCAGGGCGGCGGCGCGGATCTCGACGACCTCGAGGTGCGCGACACGCGCATCCTGACGCTGGGCACGGGCTTCACCGTTGGTCCGGGCATCTACCTCGCCGGGCAGTTCGGCGTGCGCACGGAAGTCTCGGTGTACCTGTCACCCGGCGGTCCGGAGATCACGACGCCCGCGCAGGACAACATCGAGATCCTCCTGCGCTGATGCGTCCGGATGTCGCGGCGCTGATCCTCGCGGGCGGCAAGGCCTCGCGCATGGGCGGCGTCGACAAGCGGGAGCTTGTCGTCGAGGGCCGCACGATCTTCGAGCGGCAGCTCGAGGCGCTGGCCGGCTTCGACATCCTCGTGAGCTCGCCGCGCGATATTTCAGGCCACCGCACGGTGCGCGATGCCATCTCCAACGGCGGCCCGCTCGCGGGCATCGCCGCGGGGCTTGTCGCCACGTGCACGCCGTGGCTCCTCGTGCTCGCCGGTGACATGCCGTACATCACCTCCGCCGTGATCGGTCGACTCGTCTCGCGCACGGCAGATGATATCGACGCGGTGGGCATCCGCCTCGCCGGGCGGCCCGAACCGCTCGTTTGCGTGTTGCGAGTGTCAGTGTTCTTACCGTTGGTGCAGGCGCGTCTCGAGCGCGGTGATCTCAAGGCGTCACGCCTCCTGACCGAAGGGGAAGCTCGCGTCGCGTGGCTCGACGAGCACGACGCGCGAGCATTCTTCAATGTCAACGTCGCCACGGATCTGTGACGACCTGATGGGTACGAGTCGGGTCAGAGCGTTACTTGAGGGTTGGAAGGTCGCTCGTGATCCGGTAATAGGTTGCGGTGATGCGAATTGGTGACATCGCTGTCGACCCGCCGGTGCTGCTCGCACCCATGGCGGCTGTCACCGACCTCCCGTTCCGGACGGTTTGCGAGGAGTTCGGAGTCGGGCTGACGATCACCGAGTTCCTCAGCGCGCACGCGCTCGCGGTCGGCGATCCGAAGACGACCGGCAAGCTGACGGCGTCGCTCGGCGGCCGCAAGTTCGGCGTCCAGATCTTCGGGCGCGAAGAAGACAAGATGGCCGAGGCCGCGAAGCTCGCGGTCTCGATCGGCGCGTCGCTCGTCGACATCAACATGGGCTGCCCGGCCAAGCGTGTCGTCGCGGGCGAGTGCGGCAGCGCGCTGATGCGCGAGCCCGCGATCGCGCAGATGCTCGTGCGCGCGGTCGTGAACGCAGTGCCCGCGAACATCCCGGTCACGGTCAAGCACCGCGCCGGCTGGAACCAGGACAACCGCAACGCGCCGGAGTTCGCGTGCGCGCTCGTCGAGGCGGGCGCGAAGATGATCACCGTGCACGGCCGCACGCGCACGCAGGGCTTCTCGGGCAAGAGCGACTCCGAGGTCATCAAGCTCGTGCGCGACGCGGTCCCGTCGCACATCCCGGTGGTCGGCAACGGCGACGTGATCGACGTCGAGGGATACATCCGCATGCGGGAGCAGACCGGCTGCGACGCGGTGATGATCGGGCGCGGCGCGCTCGGCAACCCGTGGCTGTTCGCGCGCCTTCGCGAGATCTGCGCCGGCCGCCCCGACCCGGGCCAGCCGGGCCTCGTCGAGCGGCTCACCGTCTACCGCCGTCACGTCGACTTGATCGAGACCTTGCGCGGCGGACCGCGCACGCTCCACGAGGTTCGCAAGGCCTGCGCGTGGTACGCGCGCGGTCTCTACGGCTGCAACGCGCTGCGCCTCAAGGTCTGGGAAGCGCCCGACCTCGCGTCCGCGCGGCTCCTCGTCGAGGACTACTTCACCCAGTTGATCGAGCGGCAGCGCCGCCTCGGTCTCTCGCCCGAGATGGCCCCCGGCCGCGACGACGAAGCGATCAATGCCGATCCTGCGTCCGCTTCCGCCGGGGAGGCCGCGTAGTGCTGCGCCCGAATCTCAAGGCGAAGGACTTCCTGGTCGCCGAGAGTGCCTCGATGCGCGCCGTCGTCGGGGCCGTCGCGGAGTACGCCGACGGTGCCGACCCCGTGCTCATCTGCGGCGAGCACGGCACCGGCCGCGAGCTCGTCGCGCGTGTTCTTCACAACAAGGGTCCACGTGGCAGCGGCCGCTTCATCGCCGTGCGCCCCACGTTCGAGGACGCGCCATCGCAAGTGGTCGCCCCGACGGAAGACGCGTGCGAGCGCGCCCGTGGCGCCCTGCGCTCCGCCGCCGGCGGCACGCTCCTCGTCAAGGACGTCAGCGACCTCTCCGGCGCGTCGCAGAAGACGCTCAAGCGCGCGATCCGCGATCGCGCCAAGCGCGAGGCCGATCACTTCGACGTCCACGTCGTCGCCACCGCGGATCTCGATCTCGAGCGGGCCGTCGACGCCTCGATCGTCCAGCGCGAGCTCTACGACATGTTCAAGCCGCGGCGCATCGAGGTCCCGCCGCTGCGTGACCGCGTCGAGGATCTCCCGATCCTGTTCGAGCGCTGGATCAAGCACTACGCCGCCGAAGTCGGCCGCGCGAAGCCCACGGTTGCATCCCGCGCGATCGCCCGCCTGTGCGAGTACCCGTGGCCAGGCAATGTCGGCGAGCTCAAGTCGATCGCGCGCCGCCTCGTCGTGCGCGTCACGCGCGCCAAGATCGAAGCCGGCGATGTCGACGAGGTCCTGCCCGTCGTCGCCGCGCGTGTCCCGCTCGAAGACCTCGCATTCGAGGAGATGGTGAAGTCCAAGCTCGCCGGCCTGCTCGCGCGCATCGATGGCTATCCGGTCCACGACCTCTACGAGAAGGTGCTCGCGCGCGTCGAGCGCCCGCTGTTCGACCTCGTGCTCGTGCACACCGGCGGCAACCAGCTCAAGGCCGCCGAGATCCTGGGCCTCAACCGCAACACGCTTCGCAAGAAGCTGGCGGACCTCGGCCTCGACAAGAAAAAGAAGAAGCCGGCGCGCATCGGTCGCGAAGACCGCGCGCTCGACGGCGAGTAGCTCGTCGCGGTTCCGTTCCGCACGTGTTCCTCGGTTCGTGCGTGTTCCGTGCGTGTTCCGTGCGTGTTCCGTGCGTGTGCCCGAACGGTTGTCACAGAGCCACAGAGCCGCAGAGCCGAGATCTTTTCGGTGCGCATATGTGTTCAGCGCGTGTTCAACGCGTGTTCATGGAGTGCAGGTGCAAGCGCCGGCGTGTTCCGAGCGTGTTCCGTGCGTTCCGTGCGTGTGCCCGAACGGTTGTCACAGAGCCACAGAGCCGCAGAGCCGAGATCTTTTCGGTGCGCATATGTGTTCAGCGCGTGTTCAACCCGTGTTCATGGAGCGCAGGTGCAAGCGCGAGTGTGTTCCGAAATTGGATCTCTGGCCTCCGTGGCTCTGTGGCTCTGTGACCAACGATGGAGCGCACATGCGGAACACGGAGGAACGCGCACGTGGAACGCTCAGAACACGCACGAACCGTCAGCTGAGCGCGACTGCATTTGGAGTGCGGTCACGCCGAGGAACGGGAGGAGGAAACCGCGAGCATGGCGGTAGGAGCTGCGAGCGCGATGCCAGCACGGACCTGAATGGGTCCAGGCACATGCACGTCGTGTCGCCGCACGGACACGCCTTTGTGGCCGGGCCGCGTGGTATGGGAGAGCCGTGACCGACTTCGTTCACGCCATCGAGATCGCGCCTCGTCGCGGTGAGGGTCAGGACCGCGGGCTCGTGCTGCCGTGCGAGCACGGCGTTGTGGTCGCGCTGGCGGACGGCGCTGGCGGTACGTCGGGCGGCGAGCGTGCCGCGAAGGCCGTCGTCGATCGCGTCGCGGCCACGGCCTCACACGCGTACGACTGGCAGCAATTGCTCGCCGAGCTCGACCTCCAGCAGATCGGCTTCGGGCAGACGACCGCCGTCGTCCTCTGGGTGACGCGCGAGAAGATCGTCGGCGCGAGCGCCGGCGATTCGGGCGCGTGGATCGTTCGCGCGGAGGGCATCGAGGACATCACGAGCCATCAGCATCGCAAGCCGCTGATCGGTGACGGCGCCGTCGTCACGTCGATCTCGTACGGCCCGCTTCGCGGCGGCACGCTGCTCGTCGCCTCCGATGGTCTCTTGAAATACGCGAAGCACGACCGCATCGCGGAGCTCGCGCTCGGTCACGATCTGGACGCGGCGGCGAAGGCGCTCGTCGAGCTGGTGCGCTTGCCGTCGGGGCAGCTCCCCGACGACGTCTCCGTCGTGTTGTGCCGCGAGGTGTGACACGTCGTGGAGCGTCGGCAGCGGTGAACGTCCTCGGCACTTGATCGGGGATCGGAGCGCAACGTCGATCACGAAACGCCCCATTTCTCACGTGGCATCTTGCGGTCGTCTCGCTTTCGCACATCGCTTGTTCGCTACGATGGTCGGATGCGTTCCACGAACTTCGTCCTGACTGTGGGTCTTGTTCTCACCGGTGCCTGTGCGGCCGGCGCGGGCAGCACGCGCGGCGTTACGCATCGCGAGCACATCGGATCGGTGCAGGTCATCTTCACCAACGCGACGCCCGACAAGATGTGCGAGCTCCACATGACCTTCGACGAGCAGAGGGACATGGGTGACAACTGGCTGCCCGAGGGCGGCCTCGCGAGCGGCAAGTCCGCCGAGTTCAAGGTCAAGCCGGGCAAGTACCAGGCGACGTGGAGCACGTGCAAGGACGGCGACAAGCCGTACTACGCGGGCACGCTCATCGGCGACACCTCGATCAACGTCGGGCAGCAGACGCAGCTGTTCACGTACGTCGCCGACACGGTGGCGCCGACGAAGCGCGCGCCCGTCCTCGGCCGCGACTATCAGGTCGTGAGGTTCGCGGGCCAGCCGGTCGGCCCGATCGCGAAGTCCGATCCGGTCGCCCAGCGCGATGCGTTCGCTGCGTTCGAGAAGGAGCTCGGTCGAGGCGTCGCGCCGGCGAAGACCGAGCCGGTTCAGTTCGAGAAGTTCTCGGCGAAGGACATGATCGACCCGAAGGCAAAGGCGACCGCGGCGAAGGCCAAGGGGACGAAAGCGAAGACGAACGGCAAGCGCGCCGCGGTGCGCCCGTCGCTCGATCGCAAGCACGACATCGGGTCGAACGGGAAGTACGCGATCAAGCAGTAGCGCTAGAGCGCCTTGCGAAGCTCGAGCACGGCCGCGAAGCCTTCATCGCAGGTCGGCTTGATCTGCTCGGGCGGTAGCACGAAGCCGCTGCGGCCCCGGCCGCTCGGGCGCAGCTCGATCGTGAACGACAGCGCCTCGGCATCGCCGTAGGCCCAGTCGGTCGCGGTGCCCGACGCCGCGTAGAGGTCTGCGCCCGACTGCAGCACGTAGCGCTTCTCGTGCTGCGCGAACATCGCGGAGGCGAGGCGATCGCCGATCGCGCGGTAGCGCGCGCGGTCGGGTGCGGCCGTATGCGTGTGCGTCCACGGATAGAGCAGCAGCTGGCCGAACGCGTGGAAGTCGACGTGCGCGGCGATCTTCTCGCGCTTCGCGAGATCGCGGATCGCTTGCGACTCGGGCTCCGAGAACGCGTACTCGCCGCGATAGGTCTCGCTGCGCTTGTTCGTGCTCGAGCCCGAGCCACCGAACGCGACGCCGTAGTTGCGGTTGAGATCGACGCCGTGCTTGTTGCGCCGGTTCTTGCGCCAATAGCGGTCGCTCGCCCACGAGTGCTGGTAGCCGTCGGGATTGACGACCGGCACGACCCACAGCTCGGTCGTGTCGACGAACTGCTTCACGCGCGGATTCGAGTCGTACTCGCGCACGAGGCGATCGGCGACACACGTCGTGACCATCGTCGCGATCCACTCGCGCGCGTGCTGCGTGCCGTTGATCAGCATCGGCGTGCCCTTGCCGATCTGCAGCGCGAGGATCGGGCGACCTTCGATCGAACCGCCGATCACGTGCAGCGAGGCGAGGTCGGGTCGCGCGAGTGCGAGCGTGCGCAAGTGCGAGCCGACCTGCTCGTTGTTCTTGTAGTCGGCGAACCAGTCGCCGGGCTTCATCGCGGCGGGTGAGCGCAGCCGCGCGGCTTCCTCGCGCGCGACCTCGTCGATGTCACCGACGAGCACCTCGAACGCGATGCCCTGCGCGGCGAGCTGCGGCAGATCACTCTCGCGGACCACGATGTCGAGCGGGAGGCCCGCGCCGCGATGTTCGCTCCAGATATCGAGCGCGAACGCGGCCGCGCTCTCCGAATCCTCGACCCGCACGGCGACACGCGGGTCGGGCGCGGCCAACAGCAGCGCCGAAACGAACAACGCGCCAACACCGACCCACGGTGTTGGCGCGTGTGCGAGGAAGTGCATCCTTCGAGCTTAGCGCGGCGCGGGGAAGTTCGCTTCCTTGCGCGTCTCGCCGAGGCCCTGGAGGATGGCGTCGGTCGCCTTCTCGCTGACCATGTAGACGGGCATGACGATGAACGTGCCCGGAATCTTCGGGAACACCGAGGCATCGACGACGCGGAGGCCGCTCGTGCCACGCACGCGGAACTGCGAGTCGAGGACGGCCATCGCGTCGCCGTCGGCGCCGATCGGCGCGCTGCATGCCGCGTGGTGGCCCCACGCTTCCTTCTTCACCCAGTCACCGATCTGCTGGCGCGTCGACATGGTCTTGCCCGGCCACACTTCCTTGTGCGTCGCGAACAGGTCGACCTCGTCGGAGCGCTTCGCGATCTTGCGGACGAACTCGATGCCGTTGACGACCGCCGTGAGGTCGTTCGTGTCCTGGCCGGCGTCGACGTCGCCATCGTCGAAGTAGTGGAAGTTGATCGCCGGGCGCACGCGCGGGTCCGCCGACTTCAGCTTCACGGTGCCGCCCTTGTTCTGCGTGTGGCCCTTGAGGATGACCCACGTCAGGTGCTTCTTGTCGCGGTTCGCGTCCTGCGAGTAGCCCGGGTAGTAACCCTTGAACACGCCGGGCAGCGCGAAGATGTGGAGGTCCGGCTCGGGCTGCGACGGCGACGACTTCATGAGGATCGACGCGACGCCGCCGTTCGAGGTGTACGTGCCCTTGCCACGCTCCCAGTCGCGGAAGCACGGGTCGTTCGCGTCCGCACCGAACGTGCAGCGGCGCGCGGCGGTGAAGTCCTTCGAGAGCTCGCTGACGATACCGACCTCGTAGCGATCCTGCAGATTTTCGCCGACGCCCGGGAGGTCGACCTTGGTCTCGATGCCGAACTGCGCGAGCTCCGCCCGTGGGCCGACGCCCGACAGCTTTAGAAGCTGCGGCGTGTTGAACGTGCCGGCCGAGAGGATGACTTCCTTGGTCGCGCGGACGACGATCTTCTTCGGCGCCGCGGCACCTTCGCGTGCGAACAGGTCTGCTTCGTAGAGCGAGTTGCCGTCGAGGAACTCGACGCCGATCGCCTTGCGCTTGCCGTCGGCGGTGAGCGCGTCGGCGAAGATGACCTTCGTGACGAGCGCCTGCGTCTTCACGCGGAGCGGGAAGCGGCGGCCGTCCTGCACGGTCGCGAGGATGTACTCGCGCGTGCCGTTGCGGCGGTGGCCCTTCGTCGCGAGCGGGAACTGATACACGCCCTGCGCGTTGCCGGCCATCGTCTCCTTGTTGATGTCCTTCGTGAAGAACGCGAACATGACCCAGATGTTCCGGATCGGATCGAGCAGCGAGACGCCGTTGTCGGGGCCGCCGAGGCCTGCGTCCGCGGCTTCCTTGAAGGCACCGGTGAGCACGGACATCAGGTGGCCGTCGAACAGCGCGTCGGCGTTGACGTCCTGGCGCTCGATCGAGAGCCAGCGCGTGACGCGGTCGTAGTACTGCTTCATGTTCTCGGCGCGCCACGAGGTATCACCCGTGAGCGATGCGATGTGGTTCCAGTCGCTGTTCTTCGGCGCGACGGTGATCATCGCGTTGACGGCGGTGGAGCCGCCGAGCGTGCCACCGCGCGGATAGAGGATGCCGTCCTCGGTCGCCTTGCTGTCCTGATCCTGACGAGCGCGATCGCTGTAGTGATCGACGAAGTACCACCACGCGAGATCCGGCGTCTCCGTCGCGGTCGGGTGCAGCACCGGCACCTGCGACTCCTTCTTGCCACCGGTCTCCTTGCCCGCTTCGAGAAGCAGGACGCTGTGACCTTGTCGCGCGAGGTTCGCGGCGAGCGGACCGCCGCCGGCGCCGGAGCCGACGACGATGTACTCGAACTGACGCGTCTCGATGTCCCCGAGGTTCTTGAACGGATCGTTCGCGGTGCTGCTGATGCCGTCGCACTTACCGCCGAAGCAGTTCGACGGACCGTCTTGTTCGGCTTCCGCGCTGCAGCCGAACGCGGCCACCGCGAACAGCGAGGTAACAAAACCCTTGGAGAAATGGCTGCGAGTCATGCGCCGCGACAAAGGCAAGGGCAGTGCCGTGACTGCGGACAATCGTCATCAGTCTTTGTACCGCCTGCGACGCGGCGACTCGACTAGCCAGGAAGCCTCGGCGGCCGGCTAAGTATCGAGCTTGTAACGTGTTTCAGGGAGATGACACCGCTACATAGTCCGGTGCTTGTTCACGTTCAAGCCGATGTTGCCCTGGCGACCGGCCACGTGGGTTTTGACGTAGCCGCGAGAGCACTCGATGTGATCGGTGAGCTGCCGGCGCGTCGCGCGAAATGCGTCGGCGACGGCGACGTAGATGTCTTCATGGCGCACGTGTGATGCCGCGATTTCTCCGCCCGGAACATCGAGCACGACGTTGATGTTGAACTCCGCGCCGTGTCGATGACGGCGGTGCGGCTGCGAGATGGTGACCTTGCACGAGACGATGCGATCGTAGAGATGCTCGAGCCTTGCGACCCAGCGCTGTACCGAAGTCTCGACGGCGTCGCTGGCTTCGAGTTGATGCCACATGATCTCGGTCGGGATATTCATGATGCCTCCAGTGATCGGATGCAGCGAGCGCCTCTGCACGTAGCGCTCACGCGCCACATCAGGCACCCGCTGAGCTGGAGCAATTCACGACGACTACGCGCGGCGAATCGCGATTCCCAGCTCACGCCTTTTGGCGGTGCATCACGCGCGCCGACAGGGCAACGACGATCGCGCCGGCCACGAGCGCGCTGATCGCGACGATCGACGCAGCGACGCGACTCCGATCATAGAGCACGCCGAGCAAGATCGATCCGAGCCACCACGCGAGTCCCCACACGAGATAGTAGAGGCCGTACGCGCGGCCACGTTCGCCGCGCGGGACGATCGTCGCGATCATCGCCTTCCCGATCGACTCCGTCGCTGCGAGTGCGATCGACCACAGCGCGATGCCCGCGATCGCCGACGCAGGACCACCGAGCCACACGAGCGGCGCGTAGCCGGCACCGAACAGCACGAATGCCGACACCACACCCGCGCCGGTTCCGCCGCGCTTGCGAACGCGATCGAACGCGTTGCCCGCGATCATCGCGGCGACGCCATCCGCTGCCATCGCGGCCGCATATGCAACGGGGAGCCACTTCGTCGCGAGCAGCTGCTCTTTCTGCATGTGATAGGCGAGCAGCGGCCAGTCCGCGAGACCAACGGCGATCAGCGCGACGCCCACGAGGTAGACGCGGTAGCTCGGTCCGAGTGCGCCGTGCTCGTCGTGGCCTTCCTTCTCGAGTGACCGCGGATCGGGCACGAGCCTGCGCGCGCGGAGCAGGATCACCATCGCGATCGCCGCGGGAATGCCGAGGATCACGAACGCCCAACCGAAGCCCTCCAGCGACTCACCTTTCCACGCGAGCACGGCGGTGACGAGCAGCGGCCCGAGCAGCCCGCCGACTTGATCCATCGCCTCGGTGATCGCGAACACCTTCCCGGCACCCATCTCCGACGCGGCGAACGACGTGATCGTCGACTTCGCCGGCGATCGAATCGCCTTACCGAGCCGCTCGAGGCCGACGAGCACGGCGACCATCGGCCAGCTCCCGGCGAGCGCGAGCAGTGGGACCGCGATGAGGTTCGTCGAATACCCCATGATCGCGAGCATCCAGTAGCGCTGCGTGCGATCGGCGAGTGCGCCGCTCACGTAGCGCAGCGCGTAGCCGATCGCTTCGCCGGTCCCCGCGACAGCGCCAACGGCGGTGGCGCTCGCTCCCATCATCGCCAGATAGGGACCGATCGCACCGCGCATCCCCTCGTAGCAGAGGTCCGCGAACAGACTGACCCAACCGAGAAGAAACACGAAGCGACGTACGCGCGCGCTCGAATCACTCGCAGGTGGGATATGAGCCTTCACGAAAGTCGCTGTAATTTGCCGCTGAAATTGGGTACCTCGCGCGGGTGCGCACTGTCATTCATGAGCGCATGAGATCGAAACGCGCACGCGATTTCCTGACTTCAATTCGGAACGCGTAAGCAAGCATCCAACCTTGCTGTTCATACGTGCGGTTCACAACGTCGCACCGTACGGGCATCACGATTGTATCCCTTGCGATACATGCCGACGGACTTCCTGACTCTGTTGCGTCGTGATCACTCCGATCTCCAAAAGGAGCTCACTCAGCTCCTCGACCCGACGGCGACGATCGCGCAACTCAGGAGCTCTCTAGACGGCGTCCGCCTCGGCCTCACGGCCCATGCAGAAGCAGAGGACATCGTCCTCGGGCGCTTCGAGCTGGTCCCGGAGCTCCAGGTCGTGCTTGCCCAAGCACGTGCAGCACACCTCGCTCAGGAGGGTGCGCTGTCCGCGCTGGTGACGGCACGACCCGGGACGACAACCTGGCGGGACCGTGCGCATCATCTTCGCGAGCTCGTTCATCATCACGCGCAACACGAAGAGAACTACCTCCTCCCCGCGCTGCGGCAACACGCGGATGAGGAAGACATCGCGGGCCTCGCGGGTGCGTTCGCGACCGAGCGTCTGCGTCAGCTCGCGATGCTGCAACCGTCAGCGCCGGTGTTCATGGCGTTCGTGCTCGCCGAGAAGCGCGCGAGCTAGCGCGCTGCAACGCGCTAGAGCTCGATCTGAAGGCCCAGCTCGACGACGCGGTTCGGCGGCAGATTGAAGAATGCCGTCGGTGATTTCGAGTTGTGGGCGAGGAAGCCAAACAACATCTTCCGCCACTTCGCGACCTTGGTCTTGCCCGTCGTCAGGAGCGACTGGCGGCCGAGGTAGTACGTCGTGTCGGAGGGGTTCGCGATCAGCTCGTACTTCTCGCAGCGCGTGAGGATGCGCGGCACGTTCGGTTGCTGCATGAAGCCGACGCGTGCGAGCACGCGGAAGAAGCCGTTGCCGAGCTCGCGGACCTCGAGAGCCGAGTTGCCGATCACGAACGGCACGTTCTCCGTCATGATCGAGAGCAGCACGACCTGCTTGTGCAGCACCTTGTTGTGCTTCACGTGGTGCAGGAGGACGTTCGGCATACCGTCGGTGCCCGAGGACATGAAGACCGCCGTGCCGGAGACGCGCGGCAGGCGAGTCTCGGCGATGTCGGCGAGGAACAGCTCGTCGGGGATCGTGCCGGTCTCCATCATCTTCGAGAGCTCGAAGCGGCCGCGCCACCACGTGGTCATGACGATGAACACGATCAACCCGACCGCGAGCGGGAACCAACCGCCGGCCGCGATCTTGATGACGTTCGACGAGAAGAACAGGCCGTCGATGATGACGAATGGGATGTAGAGCAGGAGGGCAGCGCCGAGTGACCAGCCCCAGTTGCGCCGCGCGACGAGGAAGATCAGATAGGACGTGATGAGGAACAGGCCGGTGACCGCGATGCCGTACGCGGCGGCGAGCTTTTGCGAAGAGCCGAACGCGAACACGAGCGAGACCGAGCCGATCATGAGCAGCCAGTTCACCTCGGGGATGTAGATCTGACCGCGCTCTTTGCTCGACGTGTGGATGACGGTGACGCGCGGCATGAAGCCGAGCTGGACCGCCTGGTTCGTGAGTGAGAAGGCGCCCGAGATGAGGGCCTGCGACGCGATGATCGCGGCGAGCGTCGCGAGGATGATCATCGGGATCAGGAGCGGACCGGCGAGCGCGTAGAACGGGTTCGTGTCCTTCGTGATGGCTGCGCCGAGGTTCAAAATGTACGCGCCCTGGCCGAAGTAGTTGAGCAGGAGGCCGGGGAAGACGATCAGCGTCCACGCGATCCGGATCGGCGTCTTGCCGAAGTGACCCATGTCCGCATAGAGCGCCTCGGCGCCGGTGACGGCGAGGACGACCGAGCCGAGGATCAGGAAGCCGTTGAGTCCGTGCGTCGCGAGGTAGACGACCGCGTAGTGCGGTGACGCGGCCTGCAGGATGAACGGCGTCTGCACGATCTGGATGACGCCGAGCACGCCGATCGAGACGAACCACACGAGCATGATCCAGCCGAAGATCACGCCGATGCGGCCGGTGCCGTAGCGCTGCACCCAGAACAGCGCGACCAGGATGACGACGGTGATCGGCACGACGAACTGCGTGAGGCTCGGCGACTGTGCGCGCAGACCTTCGACGGCCGAGATCACCGAGATCGCCGGCGTGATGAGGCCCTCGCCGTAGAGCAGGCCCGTGCCGAACAGCGCGAGCAGGATCGGGATGGCGAGCCGCCGGCGGTTCGAGCCTTCCTTCTTGTTACTGACGAGGGCGGCGAGGGCGAGGGTGCCGCCTTCGCCTCGGTTGTCGGCTCGCAGCACGAAGACGAGGTACTTCACGCAGACCACGAGGATCAGCGCCCAGATCATCAGCGAGAGGATGCCGAACACCTCGGTCGGATCCGCCGCGTTCGCGTGGTGATGCGAGGCGGGCGAGAAGCATTCCTTCATCGCGTAGAGCGGTGACGTTCCGATGTCTCCGTAGACGACGCCGAGCGCACCGAGCGAGAGCCACGCGATCTCTTTTCGACTGCGCGTTGCGCCGTGGCCACCGTGATGTGCCTGCGCGCCGGTCGCATCGGACCTGCTGGCTCCTGCTTCACCCATAACTTGATGCGGCGGTGTTTTGGTAACACGAGGCGCAATCCATTGACACGGTGGGAGCCCCAAGATATCGCTGCAGCAACTCAGGAGAACGCCGTGAATCTGCGCGCTTGCATTCAAGTCATCGTGGTGCTGTTGGCGGTCGTGTCGTGCGGCGGCAAGAAGGACGACAAGGGCGGTGGAGGCGGCGGCGGAGGCAACAAGGGGACGATCGTGATCGGCCACTTCGCGTCGATGTCCGGTCCGCAAGCCACGTTCGGGATCTCGACGGATCGCGCGATTCGTCTGGCGATCAAGGAGAAGAACGCGGCGGGCGGCATCAAGGGTCGCCAGATCGAGCTCGTCACGATCGACGACGCCGGCAAGCAGAGCGAAGCAGCCACTGCGGTCACGCGCCTCATCAATGACCACAAGGCCGTCGCCATCCTCGGCGAGGTCGCGTCGTCGCTCTCCCTCGCGGGCGGGCCGATCGCGCAGAAGGCGAAGATTCCGATGATCTCGCCATCGTCGACGAACCCCGACGTCACCGACGTCGGCGACTACATCTTCCGCGTCTGCTTCCTCGATGACTTCCAGGGCTGGGTCGCGGCGAAGTTCGCGAAGGACACGCTCAAGGCGACGAAGTCCGCGATCCTCTACGACCAGGCCCAGGCGTATTCGTCGGGCCTCGCCGACTACTACGAGAAGGCGTTCAAGCAGATGGGCGGCGAGATCGTCACCAAGCAGGCGTACACGGGCGGCAACCTCGAGATCTCCGCGCAGCTGCAGGCGATCAAAGGTGCAAACGTCGAGATCGTGTTCGTGCCCGGCTACTACTCGGACGCCGGCACCATCATTCGCAAGGGCCGCGAAGCCGGCATCACGGCGAAGTTCCTCGGCGGCGACGGCTGGGACTCCGAGGAGCTCCCCAAGATCGCGGGCGACGCGGTCAACGGCAACTTCTTCACGAACCACTACGCGCCCGAGGAAGATCGCCCCGCGGTGAAGAACTTCGTCGAGAAGTACAAGGCGGAGCACAAGGCGACGCCCGACGGCCTCGCCGCGCTCGGCTACGACGCCGCGCTCGTCCTGTTCGACGCGATGGAGCGCAGCAAGTCGATGGACGGCAAGGACCTCCGCGACGCGATCGCCGCGACGAAGGACTTCACTGCCGTCACGGGCACGTTCTCGATCGACGAGAACCGCAACGCGAAGAAGTCAGCCGTCGTCGTCGAGTACAAGGACGGCAAGCAGATGATGGCCGCACGCATCGCCGCTGACGCCAAGTAAACGATCGCCATTGTGAGCGACCTCCTTCAGACGACGCTCAACTTCCTCGCGCTCGGCGGTCTCTACGCGCTGATCGCGCTCGGCTACACGCTCGTCTACGGCATCCTGCGCTTCATCAACTTCGCGCACTCGGACATCGTCGCGTGGGGTGGTTGGATCGCGTTCTCGATCGCCGGTGCCGCGGGCTGGCTCGCGAGCGGGTACGCACCGTGGTTCGCGCTGCCGCTCGTGCTCGTCGCGACGATGGTGATCTGCGCGGTGATGGGCATCACGATCGAGCGGCTCGCGTATCGCCCGCTGCGCAAGGCACCGCGGCTGAACGTGCTCATCACCGCGATCGGCGTCTCGCTGTTCATGCAGAACGTCGGGCTCCTCGACAAGCTGTTCGGCAACCGCCCGGCGACGATGTCGGCGCTCCTCGAGAACAGCGTGGTCGCCACCGCCGTCGGCGTGCAAGTGCGGCTCTACGACATGCTGGCGATCCTGCTCGCGATCGTGCTCGTCTTCGCGCTCGAGCGCGTCGTCTACGGCACGAAGATGGGCCGGGCGATGCGCGCCGTGGCATTCGACGAGCGCACGGCCGCACTGATGGGCGTCAACGTCAACATCGTCGTCGCGGTCACGTTCGCGCTCGGCTCGGGACTCGCGGCAGCGGGCGGCATCTTGTTCTCGCTCCGCAATGATCTGCGCATGACGGCCGACGCGTCGTGGGTGCTGCTCGGCCTCAAGGCGTTTGTCGCCGCGGTCGTCGGTGGCATCGGGAACGTGCGCGGTGCCGCGGCCGGCGCGCTGCTGATCGCATTCGTCGAGGTGTTCGTGCACTTCTACATCACGAAGCTGTTCCCCGAGCAGCAGTTCCTGAAGCAGCTGCAAGACGTCTACGTGTTCGGGATCCTGATCCTCGTCCTCATGTTCAAGCCGAGTGGCCTGCTCGGTAAGGCGACGGTGGAGAAGGTATGAAGTCACTGCAAGAGCGCGTGAAGAGCCACACGCCGGGCGTGCCGGTCTCGATCGGCAAGTCGCTCCTGCCGTTCTTGATCGCGTTCGGCCTCTCGCTGTTCATCCACAGGATCGTCGGGCCGGGCATCGGCGCCACGTGGACGAAGATCCTGCTCGACGTCGGCATCGCGATCTTGCTCGCGGGCTCGCTCAACGTGGTCAACGGCTACGCCGGTCAGTTCTCGCTCGGCCACGCCGGCTTCATGCTCGTCGGTGGCTACGCCGCCGCGTGGCTGACGTTCTACGGGTCGATCCACTGGTTCGGCACCAAGGCGACGGTCGACGGCTTGTTCCAGGGCGAGGGCTTGTTCGTGATCGGTTGCCTGCTCGGCGGCGTGATCGCCGCGATCTTCGGCGTGATCGTCGGTCTGCCGTCGCTGCGCTTACGCGGCGACTACCTCGCGATCGTGACGCTCGGCTTCGGCGAGATCATGCGCGTGCTCGGTCAGATCACGGCGCGCCAGCCCAAGAACGTCGCCGCGGTGAAAGAGCGCCCGATGTCCGAGCTCGCGAACAACCTCGGCGGCGCCGAAGGCTTCTCGCAGATTCCCGGGTACACGACGCTGTTCTGGGTGTTCCTGTTCGCATCGATCCTGCTCATCCTCAGCTACCGGCTCAAGTACTCGAGCAAGGGCCGCGCGCTGCTCGCGATCCGCGAGAACGAGATCGCGGCCGAGGCGATGGGCGTCGACACCACCCGCAGCAAGGTGGTCGCGTTCATCTTCTCGGCGTTCTTCGCCGGCATCGGCGGCGCGCTCTACGCGCACCAGGTCGGCGCGCTCGATCCGAAGGAGCTCGGGTTCCAGAAGTCGATCGACCTCGTGATCATCGTCGTGATCGGCGGCATGGGCTCGATCACCGGCGTCGTGATCGGCGCCGCGATCCTCGTGATCCTGCCCGAGGTGTTCCGCGAGTTCGCGGACTACCGCATGATCGCCTACGCGCTCGCGCTGATCGTCGTGATGATCGCGCGCCCGCAGGGGATCATGGGCGTGAAGGAGCTGTGGGAGACCTCGCTGTGGCGACGGTTGGCCGCGAAGGTGAAGCGATGACCGCGGCGATGCAGCTCGACAAGCTGTCGATCTCGTTCGGCGGCCTCAAGGCGGTCTGCGACTTCACGCTGTCCTTGCCCGCGGGAGGCCTCTACGGGCTGATCGGGCCGAACGGCGCCGGCAAGACCACCGTGTTCAATCTCCTGACCGGCGTCTATCAGCCGAGCTCGGGCACGATCGAGCTCGGCGGCGTCACGATGAACGGCAAGAAGCCGTCGCAGATCGCGCGTGCGGGCATGGCGCGCACGTTCCAGAACATCCGGCTGTTCGGCGAGCTCAGCGTGATCGACAACGTTCGCACCGCCGCCGGCGTGCGCACGAAGAGCGGTCTGTTTCGCACGCTGTTCCGCACGCCGACGCACGTCGCCGAGGAGAATGCGATCACCGAGCGGTCGATGGAGCTGCTCGACGTGCTCGGTATCGCGCACCGCCGCGAGGAGCAAGCGAAGTCGTTGCCGTACGGCGATCAGCGCCGGCTCGAGATCGCGCGCGCGCTCGCGACCGAGCCAAAGGTGCTGCTGCTCGACGAGCCGGTCGCCGGCATGAACACGAACGAGAAGAAAGCGATGCGCGGGCTCATCCAGTCGCTGCGCGAGCAGTTCGACGTCGCCGTGCTGCTGATCGAGCACGACATGGGCCTCGTGATGGACATCTGCGAGCACATCACCGTGATCGATCACGGCGTGACGATCGCGACCGGCATCCCGAAAGAGATCCAGGGCAACCCGGCGGTGATCGAGGCGTACCTCGGCGTGCCCGAGGAGAACGATCCGATCCCGATGCCGGATGCGGTGCCGACACAGGAGACGGTCTAATGGCGATGCTCGAGATCGAGAACCTCGACGTCCATTACGGCGGCATTCATGCGCTGAAGGGCGTGTCGCTCAAGGTGGAGAAGGGCGAGGTCGTCACGCTGATCGGTGCGAACGGCGCCGGCAAGACGACGACACTGCGCGCGATCTCGGGCCTCGTGAAGCCGACCGTCGGCACGCTGAAGTTCTCGGGCGAGACGATCACGAACGTCGCACCGCACGTGATCGTGCAGCGCGGGCTCGTTCACGCGCCCGAGGGCCGCGGCATCTTCGCGAACATGACCGTCGACGAGAACCTCCAGATCGGCGCCTTCCTTCGGAAGGACAGGGCGGGGATCGCGAAGGATCGCGAGCACGCGCTGTCGCTGTTCCCGCGCCTGAAGGAACGCCTCCAGCAGAACGCCGGCACGCTCTCGGGCGGCGAGCAGCAGATGCTCGCGATCGCGCGCGCGCTGATGTCGCGGCCGAAGCTGCTACTCCTCGACGAGCCATCGCTCGGGCTCGCGCCGCAGATCGTCGCGCTGATCTTCAAGATCGTGAAGACGATCGCCGCCGACGGCACGACGATCTTGCTCGTCGAGCAGAACGCTCACATGGCGCTCGGTGTCGCGAGCCGGGCGTACGTGCTCGAGGTCGGGCAGATCGTTCTCGAGGGTCCCGCGAAGGACCTCGCGAAGGACGACAAGATCCGCAAGGCGTACCTCGGCATTCACGACTGATGCGGCTCGCGTTCGTCCTTGCTGTCGCGTGCAGTGCGCCGGCGACGAGCACGCCGCTCGCCGTGCCGGTCTTGCCCGACGTGCCGTTCGCGATGCTCGATCGTGATCAGCGCGCACAGTTCATGGAGCAGCGCGTGGTGCCCGTGATGGCGCCGCTGTTTCGCGCGCACGATCCAGCACGTCATGCTGCGTTCGGATGCAAGACCTGCCACGGCGACTCACGCGATCACGCGATGCCGAACGCTGCACTGCCGCGCCTCGGCGAAAATAATGATCCTGTCGACGTCGAGTGGATGACGACGACGATCAAGCCTGCGATGGCGAAGCTCCTCGACGATCCCGCGCTCGATTGTTTGCGTTGTCACGTACGCGATCCGCAGTGAGTGATCATCTGATGTCGTGCGCCGACGAGACGCTGTCGCACTTCGCTCGGGTCAACGTTTTCATCTACACGCAATTCCATCCGTTGCATTCGCGCACGTCGGGGCACGTGCGTTGCAGCAGGTTGGCTGCGGGAAACAAACTCGAAACACGAGGGAGAAACGCTCATGGCTCAGAACAACGACAAGAACCAGGGACAGAACCAAGGTGGTCAGCAGGATCGCCAGAAGCAGAACCAAGGTCAGGACAAGGGTTCGCAGAAGGGCGACAAGCAAGGCCAGGGTGGCAACGTTGGCCAGGGCGATCGTCAGCAGCAGGGTCAGCAGGGCGGACAACAAGACCGCCAGCAGCAGGGTGGCGGTCAGCAACGCCAGGGTGGTCAGGATGGCCAGCAGCAAGGCCAGGACCGCGATCGCATGAATCAAGGCCAGGACAAGAAGGGCGACCAGCAGGACATCGGTCGCGACAAGACGGGCCAGGGCGGCCAGAAGCAGGGCGGCGGCGCGCAGCCCGGTGGCCAGGACATGGACGAAGACGAGGAGCTGGGCGAGGGCCAAGAGGACAAAGGCGAAGAAGAGGACAAGGTCACGCAACGCACGCCGTCGCAGGGTAGCGGCACGGAACGCAAGGACCGTTAGCCGTAGGCGTGTGGAGACGAGCAGTCGTCGCGACGAGCGACGGCTGCTCTCTTTTTTTCGGCTCAGATCGCGACGTCGACGAGCACGAAAGGATGATAGGCCTAAGCACCCTCCGCGATGTCTCGCCCGCCCACGCAGCACGAAGTCTCGGCGCACGCCCACCACCAGGACGACGACTCGTTCAATCGGTCAGGTGAGCGCCGGACCATCTTCGTGGTGCTGCTCGCGTTCGCGATGATGATCGGCGAGCTCGTCGTCGGCTACATGAGCAACTCGAAGGCCCTCACCGCCGACGGCTGGCATATGGGCACGCACGTCGGCGCGCTCGGCCTCACGCTCATCGCGTACTGGTACGCACGCACGCGCTCGGGCAACGACGCGTTCAGCTTCGGCACCGGCAAGGTCTACGCGCTCGCGGGCTTCACGAGCGGCATCGTGCTCGTCATCGTCGCGCTGCACCTCGGCATCGAGAGCACCGAGGCGCTCGTCGAAGGCAGCCGTGCGAACTACGGAGAGGCGCTGCCGATCGCGGTGCTCGGTCTCATCGTCAACGGTGCATCGGCGCTCCTGCTGGGCACGGGGCACACGTATGGCGGTCACTCGCACGGGCACGGCCACGATCACCACGGCCACGATCACCACGATCACGCGAACGGCAACAGAAAGCCTGCAGGTGATGGCAAGCCGAAGGCCGGCACGATGGACTGGAACATGCGCGCCGCGTACATCCACATCCTCGCGGATGCGCTGACATCGATGCTCGCGATCATTGCGCTCTCGCTCGGCTACTGGGCCGACATCTGGTTCCTCGATCCGATGGTGGGCATCGTCGGCGGTCTCGTGATCATCTGGTGGGCGATCGGCCTTTGCCGTCAGGCGAGCCGCCAGCTCCTCGATGTCGTGTCGTCACCCGCGCATGAAGAGCGCGTACGCGAGCAACTCGAGGCGATCGACGACGTGCGCGTCGCAGACCTCCACGTCTGGGAGCTCGGGCCGGGGCGGCGGAGCTGCATCGTGTCGCTCGTCACCTCGACGCCTCGCGACGTCGACTACTATCGGCAGGCGGTGCTCAAGGCGCTGCCGGTCGCGCACCTGACGATCGAGATTCATCAGTGCGGGCACCATCAGGCCGACGCGGCCGCGCCACACGTCGCGCACACGCACGAGCACTGAGCTAGCTAGTCGGTGCCCTGGCCGCTCGGCCGGGTCACGCGGTGCTTGCGCTGCTGCTTGCCGACGGCGGTCGGCTGCACGGCCGCGTTGATCGTCGGTGCGCCGACCATGAGGTGACCGGCGTCGTTGTCGAGGTCTTCGCCGCGGATGTTGTTCTTGCCCTGCGCGGCGACGGTGTGTGCGGTGCGGCTGACCTCGGCGACGAGCTCGCGCGAGTTGCCGGGCCACGGCCGCAGGAGGCACACCTCGATCAGCGTCGAGTGAATCTGCAGAGCGGGCTCGGCGCCGCGGACAGCGTCGTGAACGAGGAACGCCATCTCGTCGGGGCGATCGCGCAGCGGCGGCAGATGCAGGATGCGCGGCGACAGACGCTGCGCGAGATCCGGCGGGATGCCGAGGTGCTCGAGCTGCATCACGGCCGTCGTGATCACGCGCAGGGCAGGGCGCGATTCGAGGAGCTTGATCAGCGAGGTGAGGTTCGCGCCGCCGAGCTTGCCGACTTGCTCGAGCACGAGGGTCTCGACGTTGGGCCCGACGATGCGCTCGATCGGGACGGCTTGGATCGTGGGGTTGAACAGCGCGTCGGGCTTGCCGCGCATGCGCGCATAGCCGCGCGCCATGCGGCCCTTGCCGCTGCCGGGCTCGCCGAGGATGAGCACGTTCGTGTTCTGCGCCGCGCAGCCCTCGAGGTCTTTCCAGAGGTGATGCGTGCTCGCACCGACGATCGCGTCGTGCTCGGTCGCGATCTGCGCGCCCTCGAACCGACGCACGTCTTCCATCAGCACCGAGACGGTGCGGCCGGTGCGAACAACGGACGGCGGCGTGACGGTGACCTCGCGATCGACGAGCGCGTGACCGCCGGCGTACGTGCCGTTGCGGCTGCCGAGGTCCGTGACGACGAACCGCTTGTCGCGCCAGCTGACGCGCGCGTGCTGGCGGCTGATGCGATCGTCGGTCGTCTGCTCGAGCAGCTCGCGGCCGAGCACGAGCCCGGCTTGCGGGATGCGGAAGGCCTGCACGGTCGGCGTGGCGCCGCTCCAGACGACCACGACACCGGGAACGGGGCCCAGCGTCGCGGGATCGGAAGGCCCGTCCGGCATGGCCTCCAGTATACCGCCGTAACGTGCGATACAACGCCCCATCACCACGAAGCCCGTCATCACGTTCGATGCTGGACAGACCCTGGTCGACCTGGACCTTGACTTCCTCGCCCTCCGCCTCGCGCAGCGTGGGGTCACCATCGACGCTGCCGCACTCGGCGCGGCGGCGCCTGCGGCGTGGGCGCTCTACAACCGGCTCGTCACGCAAGGCCAGGGCCACCCCTGGCAGGCGCTGATGCAGCACCTCCTGGAGGGCGCGGGTGTCGCCGACCCGGCCCCGCACGTCGCGTGGCTGTGGGCGCAACAGCCGGCGAAGAACCTCTGGCGAAGGCAGCTCCCCGAGATGCTCGACCTCGTGCGCGAGCTCGCGACCACGGGCGCGATCGTCGCGGTGCTCTCGAACTCGGAGGGCCGGCTCGCGGAGCTGTTCGAAGAGATCGGGATCGCGAGCGCGTTCGCGGCCATCATCGATTCCGGACGCGTCGGGATCGAGAAACCAGATCCGCGGATCTTCGCGCATACGCTCGGCGTGCTCGGTGCGAGCGGGCCCGGCATTCACATCGGCGACTCGTGGGCGGCGGACATCGTGGGCGCGCGTGCGGCGGGCTGGCGCGCGATCTGGTTTGGACCCGGCGTGCACGACGTCGAGGGCGACGACGTCGTGGCCGCGCGCGATGCAGCCGAAGCGCGCGCCGCGTTCGTGCGCTTCGGCGTGCTCTAACGCTTCGCGCGCGCGGCGGCGAACAGCGTCGCGAAGATCGGAGCCGTCACGAGCACGCCGAGCGCGACCACGCGTGCGACGTTGCCGTAGGTCGCCCACTGCGCGGGCTTGAGCTTGTTCGCGAACGGCACGGCGACGAGCTTCCACGCGGCGAACGCGAGCGCGATGTCGACGACGAGCATGACCGCCACGATCGCGGCGATCGGACGCCAGCCCGTGCGGACCGCGGCGACGCTGTCGACGAGTGGCGCCGGCATGCCGCGCTCTTCGCTCGCACCGGTGAGCGACAGGAGGACGAGGAGCGCGAGCGCCGGCAAGACGAGCGCGAGCCCACCGACGACGACGGCCGCGCTCGCCGCGAGGCACGGCAGCGCCATGCGCACGGTGTTCGCGAACGCGGCGACCAGCGCGCGCACCTGCGAGAGTGGTGCGCCGGCCGCGACCGAGCGCGCGAGCGGCGCGGCGGCGGCGACGAGGACGAACGTCGCCATCCATGCGGTGCCGGCGATCGCGAACGCGCGGCCCAGCGCGAGGTTCGCGGACGGCAGGTTATTCGGCCACGGGCTGCGGAACGCGATCGCGAGGAGCGGCGCGCAGACGAGCACGCTCAGCATCGCGAGCGGAAGGGCGTACCTGACGAGCGTGCGCAGCGCGAGCCAGATCACCGCCGCTTCTCCCAGTGTTCGAGGTGGCCGCGAACGCCGCCGAGATCGATCGGCAGCGACGAGATTCGCGAGAGGCCCGCGCGCTCGCACGCGGTCGTGGTCTTGCGAAATGCGGGCGTGATCCAGACGAGGCGTCCGCCGCGCACGAGCTGCGCCGCGATGTTCGGCAGGCTCTCGACGAGGAGCGCGGCCGCGTCGACGTGCACGCGACTGCCGAGCGGCGGATTCGTGATCACGACGTCGACTTCACCGGGCGCGAAGTTTCGCGCGTCGTCATTCGTGAGCTCGATCGAGACGCCGGCCGCGTCTGCGTTCGCGCGTGCGGCGGCAAGCGCCGCGTCGTCGATGTCGCTGCCGATGATCCGCTGCGCCTTGCCGCGCCGCGCGCGCTCGACGAGCTCGACCGCGGATCCGCAGAACGGATCCCAGATGCGATCGCCTTCGCGCACGCCCGCGACCCAGACGAGCGCGGCCGCGACGCTCGGATGCGATGCGGCCGGGACCTCGGCGACGCGCCACGCGAACCGCGGGTCGACGAGCTTTCTCGGCACGAGCTCGAGCGTCTTCTCGCCGACGAGGATGTCCCACGTCGTCGCCTGCGGATCGTTGATCAGCTCGGGTGCCGCGGCCGTCACATCGCGCGCGACGCGCCACACGACCGCGCGCTTGTGCCCGCTCGCGAAGCCGAGCCGCCAGCGAATCGGTCCTGTCGTCCACGCGCGCAAGAGCGTGCGCAGCGGCGCCGCCGTGATCGCGCGGACGAGGGTCGCCGCCAGATCATCGCCGGCGGAGAGCGGCATGCGGATCGCGACGCTCGCCCACAGGTGCGAAGCGAACAACGTCTGCAGCGGCGCTGCGAGCTCGAGCTCGACCTCGCTATCGACGAGCGCCTTCGCCGCGATGCCCAGCGACGCGAGCTCGTCGACGAGCAGGCCCGCGAGCCCGGCGCGACAGCCGAGCCGCACGCGCAGCGGCACCGGCGGCGCGGCATCGACGACGATGCCGGACTCGGCCTCGCGCTGCGCCGAGCGATCGGCCATCAGCAGCGCCCGATCGCGCCGGCGCGCGAGCTCCATATCCTCGCCCGCGTCGAGCGCGCGCAGGCGCAGGAGTGCAGCATCGCCTCCGACCTTGCCGAGCGCTTCGGCGAGCACGCGCCGCTCGTCGGGCGTCGCATCGCCCGCGTCCCAGCGCGCGAGCAACGCGCCGCGCACGTCCTCGCCCTCGAGCTTGCCGAGCGCGCTCGCTGCCGCGCGCCGCACGCGCACGGCCGTGTCGTGCATGCGCGCGAGTACGAGCGCGCGTGCATCCGCATCGCCCGCGCGCGCGAGGAGACCGAGCACGCCGACGAGCCGCGCCTTCGCGCCGTCGTCGACGACCGCGTCGATCGCGTCCACGATCGCGCGCCGTCCGGCATCTTTGAGCGATGCGAGCGCCGGCGCCGCGCGGGTCGCGGCAGTCTCGTCGTCACCCGCGACGAGCGCGACGAGCGCGCCGGCATCGCGTGCACCCGGCGTGAAGCCCGGTCTCGCGAGCTCGGCGGCGAGATCGAAACCGGGCTTGCGCGTCACTGCGCGGGACGTTACCGCACGATCACTCGTGTGGTGTGATGTTGCACTCGCTCATCTCCAGATCGTCCCCGTTCAGCTTCACGATGCCCGTGACGTCGAGCTTCAGCTTCGCCATCTCGAAGCTCATCGCGGCGTCCCGGAACTTCTTGTTGCCGGCCTCGCCACCCGCCATCACGCAGCCGATGTCCTTCGCCGAGGCATCCGCCGCGAACGACACCGTGTCGTTGCCCTGACTCGAGAACTTGCAGTCCTTGAACGCGAACCGCTTGCCGAGGAGCTCGGCCTTCGCCGCGTCGATCGCCGGCTGCGTCTTCGGATCCGACAGGTCCATGTTGTAGCCGTTCGCGATGCCGAGTCGTTTCTCGAGCTCCGCCGCACCCGGCGCACACGGCACCGCAACGACCGCAGGCTGCTTCGCTTCGACCGGCTGCTTCGCTTCGATCGGCTGCTTCGCTTCGATCGATTTGCCCGCCGGCTTCGGTGCATCGCTCGACTTGCACGCCACCAGAAACAAACACGCGTAGAGAATTTTCATGCGCGCATCCTGTGCGCGGCCGTGGTGCACACCGAACGATAGGATCGGCCCTGGTCCGATACGATCGGCCCGGAAGCGGCTACCGGCGGTTCTTCTTGCGCGCGGCCTTCTCGGCCTTCCGCTTGTCGCGCGACTTCTGCTTGTCGCTCGCGCGCACCTGACCGACCGCGGCCTTCGTGCCCGGCGGCGTGTAGCCCTTCGGCAGGCCCGGCACGTTCCCGACGGGGATGCCTGGCAACGCAGGCATGTTCGGCATGCCGCCTTCGCCGCCGAGGCCCGCGGGCAGTCCACCACCCGCGGCCATGAGCGCGTTGATGTCCATGCCCGCCAGCTTCTTCATCTGGCTGAACTGCTTCATGCCGGGGATCTTGCCCATGAGCCCGGTCGACGCGCCGAGCTGCACCATCATCTGGCGCATCTGCGCGAACTTCTGCAGCAGCTCTTTGACCTCTTGCTCGGTGCGGCCCGAGCCCTTGCTCACGCGCGTGACGCGCGACGGCTCGAAGTCGGCGCGGCGCCGCTTTGCACTCTTGCCCGACGTGGTCGTGATCTCTTCCCACGACGTCGCGACGAAGACTTGCGGGTTCAAGCGCTCCTCGGTCGTCATCGACGAGATCATCGCTTCGATCTTGGTGAGCTCGCGATCGTCGAGGTTGACGCCCTCGGGGAGACCGCCGCCGAAGAACGGCAGCTTCTCCATCAGACCCTTCAGCGATCCCATCTTCTGGATCAGCCGGATCTGGTCGAGGAAGTCCTGCATGTCGAACTTGCCCTTGAGCATGCGGAGGGCGTCTTCTTCCGCCTTCTCCGCATCGACGACCTGCTCGAAGTCTTTGACGAGGCCGACGATGTCGCCCATCCCGAGGATGCGCGACGCAAGACCTTCGGGCCGGAACTCCTCGAGCTTGTCGAGCTGCTCGCCCATGCCGAGGAACTTGATCGGCTTGCCCGTGATCTCCTTGACGGAGAGCGCCGCGCCACCGCGGGCGTCGCCGTCGAGCTTCGTCATGATCACGCCGTCGAGGTTCAACCGCTTGTTGAACGTCTCGGCGACGTTGACCGCGTCCTGACCGGTCATCGCGTCGAGGACGAGGAAGATGTTCGCGGGTTTCGCGTTGCGATCGATGTCCTCGAGCTCTTGCATCAAGGGCTCGTCGATCGCGAGGCGGCCGGCGGTGTCGTAGATGATGACGTCGCAGCCTTCTTTGGCGGCTTCGGTCGCGGCTTCGCGACAGATCGTGACCGGATCCTTGCCCGGCATGTGGAACACCGGCATGCCGAGCTGGCGGCCGAGTGTCTGCAGCTGCTCGACGGCGGCCGGGCGATAGATATCGGCGGCGACGAGCAGCGGCTTCTTCTTGTGCGTCTTCTCGATCCAGCGAGCGAGCTTGCCGACCGACGTCGTCTTACCGGAGCCCTGCAGACCTACGACCATGAAGCCGGTCGGCGCCTTGCCCGACGACCACCGCATCTCGGTGTCGACGGGACCCATCATCTTGATCAGCTCGTCCTGGCAGATCGCGATGAACGCCTGCTCGGGCGTGATGGTCTTGGTGCCGTACTCCTTGCTCTTCGCGCGGAGCTCGACTTCTTTGCCTTTCGCCGCTTCGCGCACGCGCTCGAGGAAGCGCTTGACCACGCGGAACTCGACGTCGCCTTCGAGCAGCGACAACCGCACGTCACGGAGGGCGTCTTCGATGACGTCGTCGGTGAGCTCGGCAACACCCGTCAACCGCTGGCGAGCGGCCCGGAATCCTTTAGCAAGTGTCTCAAGCACGTTGGGCGATATAGCACGCTAGGGCGCTGGCTCGTACACCACGAGGTAGTGGAACGCGGTGCCAATGTACTGGCTGCCGAGGCCGACGCGGCCGGTGCGTGCCTCGGGCTCGGGGGCCGTGGCCGTGTCGAGCGGGGCCGCCGTCCGGTGGTTGCAAGCGAGCGTTCCGCCGTAGGTGAAGCGCAAGACTCCGGAATTGCCCACGACGAACCGCGGGGCCCCGACGTCGCCGTAGACGATGTCGTACGGGTCGACGAACGTCTGGAGCAAGACACCGCGCGTGCCGATACCGCCGTTCTGGGTGACCATGCACCGGTAGCCCCGGACACCGGCAGCGCTCTGTTCGGCGACGACCTCGACGCCGGAATACATGCCGATCGTGTTGAGCGAGGTGATCGTGTACCGGGTCTCGGCGATGCCATTGGTCGAGGTCTTCGGCGCGTACGCCTCGCCGTAGCCCTGCGTCGCGAGCGTCGTGAGTCGATCGTTTGCGACCGTGGACAACGGGTCGACCTCCCAGCCGACGAGCGGCGCCGCGAACGACTCGAAGAACGTGATGCGATCGCGCTCGGTCGGTCGCGGATCACACGCGTTGCCGACGCCATCGGGGCCCGCGCTCTCGGTCGTGTCGACCTGGTCCGCGTTCGCGACTCCCGGGCAGTTGTCGCAGGCATCGACGACGCCATCGCCGTCCTCGTCGTGGACACCGGTGCAGAGGGCTGCATCGATCGGCGCGCTATCGGTCGCCGCGTCGATCGACGGGTCACCGCGCGTGCGCTCGCACGTGTTTGTCGCAGGCGCGCAGACGAGCGGATCGGGACACGCGTCGCGGTTGCCACACGGAACTCCCGTCGCGGGGCTCGGCGCGTAGCAGGCGGCCAAGAACACGACGACCCATGCGCGCACGATCGCATTGTACTTCGTCGGTGATACGTTCGTTGCGATGAAGTGGATCGGCCTCTGCGCGCTTGCGCTCGGTTGTGGCTCGAGCAGCAAGGCGACGCCCACAAACGAGCCCACCGAGACCACGCCGCTGACGAAGTCGGTCGCCGAGCCGACACCGACACGTGCGCCGGTGGAGCCAACACGAAGTGCGGGTGGCGGGAATCGCTGCTCGGGCATCCCGGCCGCCGAAATCTCCGTCGACGGCATGCTCGACGACTGGCGCGATACGAACGCGGTGGCGCGCGTCGGCGCGGAAGGTGACGGCGCGATCTCGGTGCGCTGCGCGTGGGACGGCTCGACGCTCGCCTTCGCGATCGACGTCAAGGACGACCGCGTGATCCGCGTCAAGGGCGGCTCCGAAGATCACGTCACGCTGTCGGTGAGCGCCGGCGGTAAGCCGGTCACGGTCGTCGCGTTCCCCGGCAATAACCTCGGCAAGTCCAAGATCGTGAAGCCCGCGCGCGTGCAGGCGGCGGATTCGTTGCAGCCCAAAGGATTCTCCGTCGAGATCGCGATCCCCGGCTCGGCGATCCCGAACATGGCGGTCGCGACCGCGTCGCTGGATCTTCATGTCGTGTTCTCCGACTCCGACGCGGCGACCGGCGGCGACACCCAGCCGCTCGAGATCAAGCAGGCGATCGAGCTCTCGGATCGCAAGGATCTGTTCGACGACTTCCTGGCGAGCGTGAAGCTCTCGAAGGCCGACATCCGCGTCGACATCCAAGCCGAGCTCGATCCCGATCGAAAGGGAAAGGAGCGGCTCGTCGCAGGTGGCACCGCGATCGGCGTCATCACGGATCAGTTCGCATTCGTGACGCTGCCGGCGGCGAGCGCGGCCGACGTGAAGAAGGTGGAGCTGATGCCACTCGGTCCGCGCGGACAGCAAGTCGTCGCCGCACTCGTGCGGCAGGCCGGCAATGGCGGCAGCCGCGAGCTGCTCATGTTGTGGACGGTGTGGAGCGGGCAGCTGCAGCCGCTCGCGCAGATCGAAGTGAAGAAGGAGATGGACGGCAAGATCCTCGAGGCGACGTGGAGGATCGTGAAGGGCAAGAAGGCGCCCGAGCTGTGGCTCGAGCCGAAGCCCGCCGTCGGCTGGACGGCGGAGACCTGGAACGAAGAGCCCGCGCCGGATCTCGATCCGATCTTGCTGCCGTGGGACGCGAAGAAGGGCGGCGTCGCGTACATGTTGACCGGCGCCGAGGTCGCGCGCCGTGATCTGCCGGTCCTCAAGAAGAAACGCTAGGAGCTGATCTAGCTCACGTCGACGAGGCGACGTGGCCGTCGTCGTACGGCAGGTCTTCGTAGTCTTCGCGGTACAGCTCGCCGAGCTTGCGGGTGACGAACACTTCGATCAGCTCGGGGTCGTACATCGTGCCCGCGGTCTTGCGCAGGATCGACTCGCACTCCTCGAGCGTCAGCGCCTTTTTATACGGGCGATCCGTCGCCATCGCGTCGTACGCGTCGGCGATCGCGACGATGCGCGCGGAGATCGGAATGTCCTCGGCGACCATCTTGTCGGGATAGCCGGAGCCATCCCAGCGCTCGTGGTGATTGCGCACCGCGGGCATGATCGGATGCAGCATCTCGATCTTCGACGCGATGTCGTAGCCCTTCACCGGGTGCTCGCGCATGTGCACCCATTCCGCGTCGTCGAGCGGACCGGGCTTGAGGAGGACGGCGTCCTTGATGCCGATCTTGCCGATGTCGTGGAGGAACGCGCCGAACTCGAGCGTCTCGAGACCGTCGACGGGATAACCCGCCTCCTTCGCGAGCACGAGCGAATACGCGGCGACGCGGCCGCAGTGACCCTTGGTGTACGGGTCCTTCGCTTCGATCGCTTCGGCGAGACCGAACAGCGCCTGGCGGTTCGCGATCTTCAGCTTCTCGTAGCTCTCCTCGAGCTCCTTCGTGCGTTCCTTGACGACGACGTCGAGCAGCGTCTCGCGGCGCTGCAGCTTTTGCTGATCAGCGGATAGCTTACGAACCAGCTCGCGCTGTTCCTCGACGAGATTCAAGAGCTTCACGCCCTCGCCGACGAGCGCGACCAGACGCGACCGTTCGCTCGGCTTCGCGACCAGACGAATGATGATGCCCGCGTGCGGCGGCCGGTAATCGAGCTCGACGGCCTCGTCGGGCGATGACACGAGCACGATCCGCAGCGCTTCGGGCGCGTTCAGGATGCTTGCCTCGAGGAGACTCACGCCGTCGAAGCTGCCCGGCGTGTGCGCCGCCACGATCACGTGTGCGGGCTGTGCGCGAAGCTTGTTGAGCGCTTCAACGGTCGAGCGCGCCGTGTCGACCACGAGCCCGAGGCCGCCCATCATCTCGGCAATTTCGCCAAGCGCCTCGACCTGGGAGTGAGCGACCAGCGCGCGGAAACGCCGCCGCCCCCCGGACTCATCGCGCCGCACCTCACGACTCACCTGGCCACTATATCCGTGGCAAACCTCGCTGCAATGGGTAGATTTGCCGCGTAACTGCAGCTTTCTGTTAGCAGTCTCCCGCTCCGCCGTTTGGCGCCTCACCAAAAAATGCAGCAAGAAGTCACCGGTAATCTGGCAGGCCTCAAGGCGAGTGAGGTCAAAGCCTTGGAACGCTTGTATCGCCGGCGTGTCGCGCCGACGGATATCGTCTCCAGCGAGCTCGCTGCGCAACTCGCGCAGCAGAGCGCCGAGCTGCATCGCCAAGTTGGCGTGTTAATCGACCGCCGTGGCGCGATCGAGCACGTGATCGTCGGTGACGCGTCGAAGATCGTGTTGCCCGACGTCGGTCGTATGCGTGGTGGTCAAGGTCGCTTCCGCGGTCTGCGCCTCGTACACACACACCTCCGCGGCGAAGGCCTCACGCGCGACGACTTGACCGACCTCGCGCTGCTGCGCCTCGACGCCGTCGCCGCGATCACGATCGACGCCGCGGGCAATCCGCGCCAGCTGTTCATCGGGCACCTCCTCGCCGACGCGCCGCCCGATCGCCCGTGGCACGAGCTGCCGCCCGAGCCGGCCACCGCGCCCAAGACCAACTTCCTCGAGCTGATCGAGCAGCTCGAGCAGGACTACGGCCGCGCGCGCAAGGTTGCCGCCGTCGACAAAGGCAAGGACCGCGCGCTCCTCGTGCACGTGCAGGTCGGCCGCGCCAAGGACAGCGAGGCCCGCGTCTCCGAGCTGCGCGAGCTCTGCCGCACCGCGGGCGTGAAGGTCGTCGACGTGATGATCCAGCGCCGGCCCGACGCCGACCCCAAGTTCCTCGTCGGCCGCGGCAAGCTCGACGAGATCCTCCTGCGCGCGATGCAGCTCGGCGCCGACGTCGTCATCTTCGATCCAGACCTCACACCCGGCCAGGCCCGCTCGATCAGCGACGTCACCGAGACCAAGATCATCGATCGCACGATGCTGATCCTCGACATCTTCGCGCAGCACGCGACGAGCCGGGATGGCAAGCTACAGGTCGAGCTCGCGCAGCTGCGCTACGCCCTCCCGCGCCTCGTCGAGAAGAACACGATGATGTCGCGCCTGACCGCCGGCCCCGGTGGCAAGGCCGGCCTCGGCGGCCGCGGCCCCGGCGAGACAAAGCTCGAGATCAACCGCCGCCGCGCCCGCGAACGTATCCAGCTCCTCGAGAAGCGGCTCGAAGCACTCGCCGACGATCGCCGCCTGCGCCGCCAGCGTCGCACCAACCGCGAGATCCCCATCCTCGCGGTCTGCGGCTACACGAACGCGGGCAAGTCCACGCTCCTGAACGCACTCACGCAAGGCAACGCGATCGCCGCCGACAAGCTGTTCGCCACGCTCGACCCGATCTCGCGCCGCCTCCGCTTCCCGCACGAGCGCGAGGTCGTCATCACCGACACCGTCGGCTTCATCCGCGACCTCCCCGCCGAGCTGACGCGCGCCTTCTCCGCCACCCTCGAGGAAATGGCCGACGCCGACCTCCTCGTCCACGTCGTCGACGCCTCCGACCCCGATCGCGACCAGCAGATCAGCGCGGTCGCCGGCATCCTCGCAGAGCTCGGTCTCGGCGAGAAACCGCGCATCCTCGTCTGGAACAAGGCCGACAGGCTCGAGGTCGACGAAGCCGACTTCCTCGCCCGCGAAGGCGGCTTCGTCGTCTCCGCCCTCGATGCCTCCACGTTCGGCCCGCTCCTCCTCGCGATCGAACGCGGCCTGTTCCAGCAGGGCAAAGACACGCAGCTCGCGCGTGTCGTGCACGCCTAGCTCGCGCGACGGCGGACGAACCCGAACGCGATCCCGACGAGCACGACCGCCCCTCCGATCGCCGCATGCACCGGCGGTTGCTCGCCGAACCACACCCACGTGATGAGCGAGCTCCCGATCGGCTCGCCCAAGATCGCCAGCGCGACCAGATGCGTCGGCGTCACTCGCACCGCCGCATTCAACAAGCTGTGCCCGACAAACGACGCGATGATGGCCGCCCCCGCACACCCCGCATACGCGCGCCCGTCGAGCGCGCCGAAGTCGACCCCCGTCGCGACCGCAACCACCCCGAGCGCCACCGCTGCGATCAAGTTCACCGCGCCGAGATACGGCAACAGCGGCACCGACTCGCGCAGCCTTCTCCCCACCACCAGATACCCCGCCGCACTCGCCGCACCGACGAGCGCAAGCCCATCGCCGATCAAGGCATCCCCACCCGCGCTCCAATCGCCGCCCGCGAGCACGCCACACCCAACCCCCGCGATCGCGATCCCCACCACCTCTCGCGTCGCGACACGATCGCCAAGAAACACGCGTCCGAACAGCGCCGCAAAGATCGGGTTCGTGCACACGAGCGCGACGCTCGCCGCCGTCGAGGTGAACGACAAACTCGCGATCCAAGATCCGAAGTGCAGCGCGAGCAACAGGCCACTGAGGACGACAAACGGCCGATCGCGCCCCGGCACGTTCTTCAGCGCAGGCACATCGCGCCACCCCGCGGCGAGCAACAGCACGGCTGCCATCGCGACGCGAAGCGCAGCAATCGCAATGGGCGGGGCAGGGGCTGCCCACCGCGCGAACGGCGCGCCGGTCGAGATGCACACGACCGCGAGGCCGAGGGTGACGACGGTGCGTGTCCTCATGTCGCTCGAGGCATTAACCGCACGTGCTCGATGCGTGCGTCGTGCGTGCTCGATGCGTGCGTCAGGCGTGCGCCATACGTGCACTCGCACGGCCATTCGTGTTCCGCTCGCACGGCCATTCGTGTTCCCGACTTAACACGGAGACCACGGAGGCCACGGAGGCCACGGAGAAGAGATTCGATCTTGATCCGCTGCGCCTCGAGCGAACCCAGGGTCGAGAACCTGAGCTTCGCGCTTCGAATGGCGAGCTCTCGCGTCCACGAGCGATGACCTGTTCGAGGCGCGACGTGACGTGATCGACGACGGTTCGCTCGAGCACGAGCGCGATCCGAAAAGATCCTCCGTTTTGTGGCCTCTGTGGCCTCTGCGGCCTCCGTGTTAATTCGGGAACACGCACGGAACACGTCCCTCCCGTGCGAACGAACACCGAAATCGATCTCTGCGGCTCTGCGGCTCTGCGACCAATTCGGGCACACGTCCCGCTCGTGGGAGCGAACACCGAAATGACCTTCGCATCGACAACGGCACACGACGGGCCTCTGCGACTCAATCCTTCGACTTCGGCGCTCCCTGATCATCGAGCACCGTGAGCGCGATCGCCATCGCCTTCTTCGCTCGCGCGACCATCGCCTCGTCGGCCTTGATCTTCTGGTACGCGCGCAGGACCTGCTCCTGGTAGTTCGCGTTCTCCTGCTCGATCGCCTCGATCTCCTTGCGCAGCTCCGCGATGCGCCCATCCCGCTCGCCGATCGCGGCGTTCGCGCCGCGCAGCTCTGCGTTGCGGTCGGCGATCGTCTGGACGGCGGTCGAGAGCTCTCCCTCGGAGCGCTTGATCGTGTCTCGCGCGGCCGACAGGCCGCGCCGGAGCTCGTCCCGCTCCGTCGTGAGCTCCTTGACCTCGGCGGCGTGCGCGGACTCCTTGTCCTTCCGCTCCTGGGCGACGTCGGACTTGAGCGCGGCCATCGCGCGGTTGTGCTCGGAGTCTGCGACGGCTTTGACCTTGATGATCTCGCCGTTCGCGAGGGCCATCGCGCGCTCGTGCTGCGCCTTCTGTTCGGAGAGCGCTTGTTCGTGGCGGGTTTCGAGGTCGGCCCGCTCGGCCTGGTGCTTGTGCGTGGCCTCGTCCATCTGTCGCTTCGCGCCGACGAGGACCTGGCGGAGCTCGGCGACTTCGCGGTCGGCGGCCTCGCGCGTCGCACGGAGCTCCTCCTTGTGCTGCTCGGCGACGCGCTCCATCGCCGCGCGGTGCTCGGCGGCGGTGCGCTGGATGTCCTCGGTGGCGCGCTGCTTGTCGGCCTCGACCCGGGCCAGCTCGTCGGCGTGCTCCTGCGCGAGGCGAGCTTGGGCGGCCTGTTGCTCCTCGAGGATCTCGGCCCTGTTCTTTTCCTGGAGGGCGATCAGCTCGTCGAGCTCGCGCTTCGCGCCATCGAGCTTGAAGCCATGCTGTGAGATCGTCTTGTCGAGCTCGGCCTTGAGCTCGGCGAGGGCGGCGGTGTGGGCGATCGCGTCGTCTTGACGCGCGGTGGTGAGCTCGCGCTCGCGTGAGGACATCGCGTGCGCGTGCTGGTTGGCCTGGTTCGCGAGCTCGGATGCGTGGGCGCTTGCTTGCTCGGCGAGGCGTTGCTGGTGGCTCGCGTTGGTCGAGTCGATCTGCGCGTGGGCGTCCGCGAGCTGCGCCTCGAGCTCGCGCTGGCTCTTGGCGAGCTTGCTCTCGTACTCGGACTTCGTGTGGGCGATGAGCGTCTCGTATTCGGTCTTGACCTGCGCGAGCTGCTGCTCGAGGCCGCCCTTCGTGCGCGTGGCGTTGCCTTCGAGCTCGCCGCGCAGCGCGGAGATCGCGGCGGCGTGCTCGCTGCGAAGCGTGGAGATCGCGGCGGTGTGCTCGGCGCGCTGTTGCTCGGTCGCGGTGGCGTATTCTGCGCGCTCGCGCTCGACTGCAGCGGACTGTTCGGCGCGCAGCGTAGCCATGGTGGTCTCGCGCTGCTCGATGGCGGAGGCGTGCTCGGCGCGCAGCGAGGCGAGGTCGGTCTCGCGCTGTTGCTCGAGATGTGCGACGGCGCTCTCGGCCTCGGCGCCGACCTCACCACGCGTCACTTCGATCGCGGCGGCGACGGCGCCGGCGTGCTGCTGATCGAGCTCGGAGCGGAGCTGCGCGAGCGCGGCGTCCTGACGCGATTGCAGCTCCTGGCGGAGCGATTGGAGCTCGCCCTGATGGCGCGCGACGATCTGCTCGCGCTCGACCCGCAGCTGGCGTTCGGCATCGGAGGCGCTCGAGGCACGCATCGCGCGCTCGTTCGCGAGATCCTGCTCGAGCTGGGCGCGGGCTTTCTCCGTCGAGACGAGCGCGTCGCTCTTCTCGCCGAGCTCGCTCTCGAGGCCCTTGATGTTGCTCTGAAGCTCCTGCTCGTTCTTCGTCGCGGCCGCCGCCTTCGCGGACTCGGCAGCGAGCTTCTGCTCGAGCTCGAGCGTCTTGCCCTCGAACGAGCTGCGCTGTTCCTGTGCCGTGCCGAATCGCGCCTGCAGCTCCGCGAGCTCTCTTTCGCGCGCGGTCAGATCGACGCGCACCTTCTTGAGCTCGTTGTCCGCGGACATCATCTTCTCGCGCAGGTTGAGGAACGTCTGCTCGCGCCCGCCGCCCTTCGCGGCCGACTCGGCGGTGACGCGCGAACGGTCGAGCTCGGTCTTGAGCTGCGAGATCTGCCGCTCGAGCTCGCCGATCTTGCGCAGCGCGCGGCGGTCGTACACGCCCGACTGATCGCGTTCCTCGGAGGCCGGGCGTGGATAGCTGCCCGACTGCTGCTCCTTGTCGGCGTCGTCGGCGATCTTGTCGAGCCCGAGATCGATCGACGGCGACGACTCGAACTTCGGCTTGCTCTGCGCGACCGCGGCTTCGGCGGCATCCTCGGCGCTGCGCGGATGATGTACGGGCTCGGGAACCGCGCCCGAGTCATCATCGTCCTCGTCGATGATGACATCGCCATCCGCCATCACCTCGACGTCATCGGCATCGAGCTGGATCGCCGGCTGCGACTCGAGGATCGACGGCTTCGGCAGGTCGGCCGCGGCCTGCGCGACAGGCACTTCCTCGGACTGATCCGCGATCACGTCGTCGATCGGGTACGGCCGATTGGACCCTTCTTTGCTGAAGTCGTCGAAGTCGTCGTCGTCGCGACGCCCACCGTCTTCGATGACCCCCGGAATCGCCTCGACGACCGAGTGCTCTTGGCGCTCGCTCGGCACCACTTCGGCCACCGTCGACTCCTCTGACATCGCGAACGGCTGCGGCTCCGTCATACCCGCGCGCGTGCGCGGCAGGTCATCGAACTCGCGCTCGGATTCGTCCTCGGCTTCGGCTTCGAGCGGCATCGGCGGCATCGCCGGCATCGGCGGCATCGCCGGCATCGGCGCTGGCACGACCTCCGGGATCGGCGTGGGCCGCCGGGGCGCGGCTGCCTGGAACGCCGGCACGTCGTCACCGCCCATCATCCCCGCGAACGCGTCGTCGACGTCGTCGGCGACCCGCGCGTCGACCTTCTGCTCGTGGTGCTCGGCCTCTTCTTCGTCGATCACGTTGCCGTCGCCGATGTTGATGTCGTCGACCTCGACCGGGATGTCGAGATCGTCGTCGACGGGCTCGCCCAGGCCGATCAGCGCGTCGACCTTCGCCGCGATGTCCTCCTTCGATGTCGTGCGCTTGTCGAGGTACTCCTCGGCGTGCGTCTTCAGGCCCTTGTGCTTCGCGAAGCTCTCGGGAGCGACCGAAGACGTCACGAGCATGATGGGCACCTTGGAAAGCGGGCCCTTCTTCAGCCGCTGGAAGACCTTGAAGCCGTGCTTCTCGGGCTCGTCGACCCCGACGACCAAGAGCTCCGGCGGCTCGGTCGCCCCGTAGGCGATGGCCTCGTCCGCATCGGGCTGGTGGATGACATCGAGCCGGTACTTCTGGACCGCGACCGTCAGGTGGGTCCGGAATGTCGGATCAGAATCGATCAGCAGAATGCGGCGGTTCATGCTCCCCGCCGCGATGATAGCCGCTTTAGCGGCCTTGCTGTGCGCGACCGATCAGATCCGACGAGACCACGAGCTCGAGCAATTCCTGCGGGCTCATGCGCTCTGCCGCGAACGTGTAGCCCATGCCTTGCTGGTCGACGTAGGTGATGGCGGGGACGCCATTCGCATCGTGGACGTGCAGCGTCCGATCTCCGACCTTGATCGCCTGGCCACCCGAGAGCTGCTCGGGGCGGATCCCGTCGATCAGCACGGTCGTCAGCGTGAACTGGTTGTCCCCGACCGAGACCACGTACTTCAGCAGCGCGGCCTCGTGCCCGGCGACCGACGTCAGCCGCGCGCCGACGAGCGTGATGCCCGGCTCGGTGAAACGCGGGGGCTCGATCGGACGGAAGTGCTCGCGGAGCCACGGTCCGGTGCTCGCGCCCTGGACCTCCATCGGCATCGAGCGCGACTGCTGGCGAACCGCTTCATGCGCGACGCTACCCGCCGAGCTGGTCGGCGCCGCGACCGGCTTGACGAACACGAACATGAAGATCGCGGCGGCACCGACGAGCATCGCCGAGCCCGGCAGCATCCATTGCGTCCACCGGCGGCGGAGCAGCCGCGCGTCTTCCTTGTCCTGAACGTCGAGCGCGCGCGTGATCCGCGCCTTCAAGATATCGGGTGCGGGCGGCGCGACGAGCGCCTTGCGAACGACGGAGATGTCCGCGCGTTCGCTCTCCATGTGCTTCTTGCATTCATGACAGTCGAGCAAGTGAAGCTCGAGCTCGCGTCGCTCCTCGGCGACAAGTTCGTCGTCGAGGTACGCCATCGCGAGCGTGTCGATACTCTGACACAGACTCATCGCTGACCCTCTTTCGCTTTCGTAGCTCGATACGCATCGAGATCGAGTGGCTTGTCAGCGCGCTCGGTCTCGTTGCTCTTGGTTGACTCCTCACGAACATAACCTTCGGCAAGCGCGAACTCGCGAAGCGCGGCAGCGAGGAGCTTGCGGCCGCGGAACAGTCGGCTCATCACGGTGCCAACGGGCGTCTGCATGATGTCGGCGATCTCTTTGTACGAGAGGCCCTGCACATCACACAACACGACCGCCGTGCGGAAGTCATCCGGCAGGTTGTCGAGCGCACGCTGCACGTCATCACTCACGCTGCGTTCGAGCAGCACCTTCTCGGGCGACTGCCGATCGCTCGCGCTCGCTTGCACGAGCACGCCATCGGTCGCGTCTTGCTCGGCGGTGGCCGCATCGAGCACCTCGCGACTGCGCTTCTTGCGCTGATACTCGTTGATGAACGTGTTCGTCACGATGCGCAGCAGCCACGCCTTGCAGTTCGAGTCCTGCTCGAACGAGTCCCAGAACCGATACGCGCGGAGCAGCGAGTCCTGCACGAGGTCCTCGGCGTCACGCGCGTTCCGGGTCAGGCGATACGCCGCGCCATAGAGCGAGTCCGTGTGGACGAGCGCCTGCCGCTCGAACTCCGCTCGCTTCTCTTTGGCTGCCAGCATTCAGGGGTGTCTACCTCTGGCCACCCGAGGATTCTTCCCGAAATCTCGGCCAACTTCGAGCCGGTCAAGTACTCGGGATCTCAGGGGCTTAGCTGGCGAACGGGGCGTGCTTCACGCCCAGGGCCTCGGCCACCGCGGCATGCGGCACGGTCCCTTGGTAGGTGTTGATGCCGCTCTCGATGTGCGGGACCGCCTTGATCGCCTTCTCGAGGCCGTGGTCCGCGAGCGTGACGACGTACTTGATCGTCGCGTTCGTGAGCGCGTACGTCGACGTGCGGGGCACCGCGCCCGGCATGTTCGCCACCATGTAGTGGATGACGTCGTGGACGACGTACGTCGGGTTGTCGTGATACGTGGCGCGCGCCGTCTCGACGCAGCCGCCCTGATCGATCGACACGTCGACGATCACCGAGCCCGGCTCCATCTGCTTGATCATCGCTTCGGTCACGAGCCGCGGCGCACGCGCGCCCGGCAGAAGGACCGCGCCGATCACGAGGTCGCTCTCGAGCACCGCGCGCTCGACGCTGATGGGATCGGAGTACTGCGTGGACACGCGGCCCGCGTAGATGTCGTCGAGGTACGCGAGCGTCTTCAAGTTGACGTCGAGCACCGTCACGTTCGCGCCGAGGCCGACGGCCATCTTGACCGCGTTCGCACCGACGACACCGCCGCCGATCACGGTCACGCGACCGCGCTTGACGCCCGGCACGCCGCCGAGGAGCACGCCCTTACCACCGCGCTCGCGCTCGAGGTACGTGGCGCCTGCTTGCACGGCCATGCGGCCGGCGACGGCAGACATCGGCGTCAGCAGCGGGAGGTCACCCGGCGATGGCTCGATCGTCTCGTACGCGACGCCGTTGATCCCGCGGTTCAGCATCTCCTTGCCGAGCTCGTGCGCTGCGGCGAGGTGGAGATACGTGAACAGCAGCAGATCCTTTCGCATGAGCGCGAACTCGGGCGCGATCGGTTCTTTGACCTTCACGACCATGTCCGTCTCGCCCCACACCTCGTCGCGCGTCGCGACGATCTTCGCGCCCGCCTTGACGTAGGCCTCGTCGGGGATCGAGCTGCCGACGCCGGCATTCTGCTCGACCAGCACGGTGTGGCCGCGTGCGGTCAGGATCGCCACGCCGGCAGGGGTCATGCCGACGCGAAACTCTTGGGTCTTGATCTCTTTGGGAACGCCGATGCGCATATGCGAACGCAGTATCGACTGCGCCCGGCGCAAAAACTACCGACGACGACGAGAACGTTTTGACGCAGGCACTAACGCGATGCGCTAGTCAGCGGCCGACGCTTCTTCGTCTTTGCCGTGGCACTTCTTGTACTTCTTACCGGAGCCACACGGACATGGATCGTTACGGCCGACCTTGGGCCGATCGCGGCGCACCGGCTCGGCCTTGCCTGCATCGCCTTCACCCGGGCGCTGCGCGGCGCGACCGGACTTCTTGCCCTGCGTCTGCCCCTCGGCCGCCTGCTCGTCACCCTCGTCCTCGGACTTGTTCTCGGCGCCCTTCTCGACCAGCTGGCGCTGCTTCTCGGCCGCGAGCTGCGGCACGCGATCTTCCTCGCGCTGGATCTGCACGCGGAACAGCTTCGTCGCGATGTTGGACGCGATGCGCTCCATCATCTCGGTGAACAGCGAGAAGCCGGCCTTCTTGTACTCCTTCTTCGGATCCTTCTGGCCGTAGCCCTGAAGGCCGATGCCCTCGCGGAGCGCGTCCATCGTCTTGAGGTGCTCGATCCACTGCTGGTCGATCTCCTCGAGCGCGAAGTGGCGCTGGAAGTACATGAGCCACGCGCGGCCGAGCTCCTTCTCGCGCTCGACGAGCCGCTTCTCGATGATCGGCCAACCTTGCGTCGCGACCTCGTCGGGCGTGCCCGGGGTGATCTCGAACTCGGTGTTGAACTGCTCCTTGAGCGTGTCCTCGAGCTCGTCCCAGTTCCACTCGTCGTCGGGGATGTCGGCGGAGAGCCCCTGCTCGATCACGGCCGCCATGCGGTCGTGCGCCAGATCGTACATGCGCTCGCGCTGCTGGATCAGCGACGCGGCGACTTGCTGGAACGCGTAGTCGAGGAGCTCCTGGCGCGGCAGGTCGTAGCGCTTCTCGAGATCGAGCAGCGTGCCGAACTGACGCCACACCTCGGCGCGCAGCACGCGCCAGCCGGCACGGGTGTCGCCCACCGTCTCGCCACGGGCGAGCGCGTCGTCGCGTTCTTTGAGCTTCTTCTTCAGCTCGTCGATCATCTCGGCGAGCTTGGGCTCGAGGTCGGCGCGCAGCGATTCGACGGTCCAGTCGCCGCTCGTCGTCACCGGCTCGGGGACGATGCCTTCCTTCTTCTGATCCTCGGTCTGCTCGGGGTGATAGCGACCCTCGAGGACCTGGCGGCGCAGCGCGTAGATCGTCTTGCGCTGCTGATTCATGACGTCGTCGTATTCGAGGACGTTCTTGCGCTGATCGAAGTTGCGACCTTCGACCTTCTTCTGCGCGCCTTCGATCGAGCGCGTCACCATCGGTGACTCGATCGGCACATCTTCCTCGAGACCGAGGCGCTCCATGAGGCCGGTCATGCGATCGAGGCCGAAGATGCGGAGCAGGTCGTCCTGCAGCGACAGATAGAACCTCGACGAGCCCGGATCACCCTGGCGACCCGCACGACCGCGCAGCTGATTATCGATGCGGCGCGATTCGTGGCGCTCGGTGCCGATGATCTTGAGACCGCCGGCCTTGAGCACTTCTTGCTTCTCGGCCTCGCACAGCTTCTTGAACTTCTCGAGCAACTCCGGGAACCGGACGTCCTCGTCGATCGCGAGCGCGACGGACCCACGGTAGGGTTCGGCGCCTTCACTCTCTTCACCGGTCGCGGGTTCCGCCTCTTGCGGCGTCGGCGCGATGTGGCCCTTCTCCTCGAGCAGCGCTTCCTTCGCCATCGCCTCGGGGTTGCCGCCGAGCAAGATGTCGGTGCCGCGACCGGCCATGTTCGTCGAGATCGTGACGGCGCCCTTGCGGCCCGCCTGTGCGATCACGATCGCCTCGCGCTGGTGCTGCTTCGCGTTCAGGACGTTGAACGGGATGTCCTTTTCCTTCAACAGATGTGCGACGACCTCGGACTTCTCGACGGAGACCGTACCGACGAGCACCGGCTGACCGCGCTTGTGGCAGTCGACGATGTCGTCGATCACCGCGCGGAACTTGCCCGCCTCGTTCTTGTAGACGAGGTCCGGCGCGTCCTTGCGGATCATGTTCTTGTTCGTCGGGATCGGCGAGACCGTCAGCTTGTAGATCTGATGGAACTCGGCCGCCTCGGTGTCGGCGGTACCGGTCATGCCGCCGAGCTTCTTGTACATGCGGAAGTAGTTCTGGAACGTGACCGTCGCGAGCGTCTGGTTCTCTTCCTCGACGGTGACGCCTTCCTTCGCCTCGATCGCCTGGTGGAGACCATCGCTCCAGCGGCGGCCCGGCATCTTGCGGCCGGTGTGCTCGTCGACGATGACGACCTTGCCCTCCTCGACGAGGTAGTTGACGTTGCGCTTGTAGAGCGTGTGCGCGCGCAGCGCCTGATTCACGTGGTGGACGAGCTGGATGTTCGTCGCCTCGTAGAGGTTATCGACGCCGAGCAGCTTCTCCATCTTCTCGACGCCATCGTCCGTGAGCATGGCGCTGTGCGCCTTCTCGTCGACGGTGTAATCGACCTCGCGCTTGAGGCGCGGCACGAGGCGGTCGACCTTCACGTAGAGCTCACCACTCGCTTCGGCGGAGCCGGAGATGATGAGCGGCGTGCGCGCCTCGTCGATGAGGATCGAGTCGACCTCGTCGACGATCGCGTAGTTGAGGCCGCGCTGGACCATGCGGTCCGGCGACGTCTTCATGTTGTCGCGTAGGTAATCGAAGCCGAACTCGTTGTTCTGGCCGTACGTGATGTCGGCGTTGTAGTTGGTCTGCCGCTCGAAGTCGTCGAGGCCGTGGACGATGACGCCCATCGAGAGCCCGAGGAATCCGTGCAGCCGACCCATCCACTCGGCATCGCGCTTGGCGAGGTAGTCGTTGACGGTGACGACGTGCACGCCCTTGTTGGTGAGCGCGTTCAAATACGTGGGCAGCGTGGCGACGAGCGTCTTGCCCTCGCCGGTCTTCATCTCGGCGATCTTGCCCTGGTGCAAGATGATGCCGCCGACCATCTGGACATCGTAGTGACGCATGCCGAGGCGGCGGACGCCGGCTTCGCGCACGAGTGCGTAGGCTTCCGGCAGGAGCTCGTCGAGCGTCGCGCCCTTGTCGAGGCGCCGCTTGAAGTCGGGCGTCATCTCCTTGAGCTCGGCGTCCGACTTTTTCTTCATCGTCGGCTCGAGCTCCGCGATCCGGTCCACGATCGGTTGGAGTTTCTTCAGCTCGCGCTGGTTCTTGCTGCCGAAGATGCTTTGTAGGAATCCCATACGGCCCGGAGGTCACTCTTACCACGAAGCGGGTAGGGGACTACTGCCTGGACGGGTCGGCTAACTACCTGGCCGGTCGAAAGCTCCGGAGGAAGCTCCAGAGGTCATTCTTCGCGTCGAAGGACGTCAGGCAGGTGGCCACGCGCCGGTGCTCCTCGTCGAGGATCTCGGCGGGCAGCTCCGTGAATGTCTTGAGGGGCGACCGCCAGCTGATGTCCTTTTGACCGACCAGCTCGTACGGCTTTCCGTCATCGCCAACGAACGACAGCTCGTAGCGAATGATGCGCTGACCGATCGGCCGGATCGTGATCACGCCCTCGGCATCCGCAGCCTCCGCCAAGGGCGCCGCGTACACGACTCCGCGAAGCTGCGCCTTGCCATCACTGAAGTGCTTACGCGTCGACTCCGCGTGCGCCGTCACCTCGAACTTGAACGGATGCCGGATGCCCGGCTGCGCATCCATCTCGAACGTTCCAGCCATCGTCTCGGCGAACGTGAAGCCCATCAATAGAGGTTGGGCGAACCCCCCGAAAATAACAACCGGCCGTCATCCGCACGATGACGACCGGTTCGAATCAGCTGCTGCGGTGAGTTAGTTCGCGTTCGGACGGCAGGTCGCGAAGACGAACGACTGGCAGGTGCATCCCGTGTCGCCCGACTGGCAGGAAGAGCCGTCCGGCTTGGTGCAGTTGAGGCCGGTATAGGTCGCCGAGCACGCGCCGTTGGCCGGGTCGAAGCAATCCGCTTCGTGCTGGTAGTTGTTGCACGAGGGGGTCACGTCGCAGGTCACGATCGCGACGCAGGTGCCGGTCCAGCAGCCGTCGGTGCCAATCTCGCCAACGCCACCCTGCGGGCACTGCGGCTCGGTACCGCACGTCGGCTCGCCGGCGCAGGTGCCCCACGGGTTCTGGTTCTCGCAGGTCTTGCGCTCTTCGTCACAGTGGTGGAAGCCCGCCGCCTGTGCCTGCGCGTCGTTCTCGCAGACGCAGGTCGCTTCACAGACGCCCGCGTCATTACAGACCGAGCCCGCATCGCAGTCGTTGTCGTTCGTGCACTTCGTCGGCGGGTCGCCGGGGACGCACGAAGAACGGTCATCGCAGACGTAACCTTCGGGGCAGTCGGCGTTGCTGTCGCAGAACCCAGCCTCGGCACACTCGCCTGATTTTCCAGGGGCCGCGCCATCGCAGTAGCAGCCCGCGGCGCACTCGGCGTCCGACTCACAACTGTATCCGGGTGGACGGCCGCCACCTTCGTCATCACCGCCGGACTTGCCGAAGTACAGCTCACAGCCGGTGAGCGTGAAGGCCATCAAGAAGGTCAGGCCGAAGAGGGAGAGCAGCTTTTTCATGGGTTCGCGTTCCTTTGAGCGTGCGGTAGTCGCGGAGCAAAGCAGAGGTCGTGCCATTGGGGCAACGGGATCGAACTGTTCGGGATTCCTTTAACGCTTCGACACGTAGACCGGATCCATTTGGGAAGCGGCGTCGGATCCCTGACAAATTTGCCCGAAATATCGCCGCCAACGCAGCACTAGACCCTGACACCTGGTGAACGGTTTACTCGCTCGCGTTGCGACCGACGTGTAGGAGCCCACCGGTCCCTCCGGACCGCTGTGAACGGCGAGCTACACCTCCGTATCAAATTCCCACGGCGACCGAGGCGGCAGACACGTTGGGATTCCAAACAAAGATCCGGCTTTTGCCATGAAACGGATCGAGCGCGGATGTCACGTCCGTACGGTGATTCACCCGAGCTCGTCGACCGCTCGGATGGTCTCGCGCAGACCGAACTGCGGTCGGAACCCGAGCTCGGCCGCGGCGCGCCGGCCATCGACCATGCAGACGTACCGGATGAAATCGAGCTCCGCGACCGGGAAGCTCGAGATGCCGAGCCGGAACAGGAGGGACAGGATCGGCTTTGCCACCGGGTGTGGAATCGGCACGGGCTCGCGGCCCAGCTCGGTGAGCACGGTCGAGAGCGGGACCTCGCCGGGACCGACGATGTTGTAGATGCCGCGCCGCTGCGGCGAGAGTGCGGCGACGATCGCCTCGGCGACATCCTGCACGTGGATCAGCTGCACCATCGGATCGAAGCCGAGCAGGACGGGCGGGCGCTCGATCCGGAGATAGTTCGACGGCGCGTTGTGCACGGGACCGACGATGTGCACGGGACGCAGGATCACGGTCTCGACGTTCGGGACTCGCCACAGGAACGTCGAGACGAGGTGATCGATCTCGACGAGGTCGCGCATCTGCGGGAAGCGCTGCGCCGCGAGGAGTGGTGCCTCCTCGGTCAGGAACTGCGGGTTGTCGGGGCGCGGACCGTAGACGTTCGCGCTCGAGAGGAGCACGACCTTCGGCACGCGATAGGCCTGGCAATATTCGAGCAGCTTCGTCGTGCCCGTGATGTTCCACGAGTAGAGCTCGGCCGGACGCGCACGTGGGTCGTGCATGATGCCGAGGTGGATGAGGGCATCGACATCGCCGGCACGAAAGATGTCGCGCGCTTTCTTGCTGCGTAGATCGACCTGGTGATGCTCGATGTCTTTCGGGCGGCCCGGCATCGGGCGGCGATCGAGCCCGACGATCTGATACTCGAGATCGTGATGGAGGCGGCGCGCGACGATGCGACCGAGCCGGCCGCTGATGCCGGTGATCACGATCTTGCGAAGGCGCGGCAGCGACGGCTCCGTCGGACCGCCGATCATTTCACCAGAAGACATTTTGCCGCTCGCGAAGCCCGACGTGGATCATCGACTGGATCGTGCTGCGCACTTGCTTCACTTGTTCGTCGAGGACGTCGTCATCGTCGTCGGCGTCTCCGCGAAACGTCATCGGTTCGCCGAAGTACACCCGGTACTTCACCGGCAGCGGGACGAGCGGCACGAACGGCGGGTACGGCACGATCGGAAACGACGGCGTACGCAGAAGTCGCGCGAGCGGCTTCACGTTCATGGCGGGCGCTTGCTCCTCGGCGCCGATCACGGCGACGGGAATGATCGGCGCCTGCATCTCGAGTGCGAGCCGCATGAAGCCCTTGCCGAACTCGGCGAGCTGGTAGCGCTTCGAGAACGGCTTCGAGATCCCGCGTGCGCCTTCCGGAAACACGAGCACCGCTTCTTCCGCGGCGAGCAGGCGCCGGCAGTTCTCCGGCGTGCCGGTGATCTGTCCCCAGCGCGCGAACAAGTACGACGCGAACGGCACGCTCGGCACGAAGTACTCGACCATCGATCGCACGAGGCGCGGCTGCGGCGGCTCGAGGAACGTGGCCGCGCCGATCACGAGCCCGTCGAAGGGGAGCTGACCCGAGTGGTTCGACACGAAGATCACGCGGCCGGTCGCCGGGATGTGCTCGATGCCGTGCGCCTCGGCGCGGAAGTAGTTGCGGTAGAGCCAGCGCGCGAGGCGAGCCGCCGTGCGCAGCGAGTCCTTCGAGAGGCCGAACTCGTCGAAGCCGAACTCGTTGCCGCGGACGACGAGGGCCTGGGTCCGGCCACCGATGTCGTCGTCGGGAACGGGACCGCGGAGTTGCTTCAGACGATCCAGCCAACCCACGCGCGTGAGTAAAGCACGGACCGTTACACGATCCGCTTTATGAGCCGGGTTATGCTCGTTCCGTGACGATCGAGAGCTTCGTGGATTTGACGTATCGCGGTCTCGCACTCGGTCGCCGCATCAAGCTCACGCAGGTGCGGCCGACCACGGGTTACCTCGAGTTGCCGATGCCGATGCCCGTCGGCACGCAGATCTCGATCTCGACCGACGAGGGCGTGACGCTCGAAGCGACGGTGGCGGAGATCCACGAGCAGGTCGGCGGATCGGATCGGGTGCCCGGCATGATCGTGAAGCCGGTGCTCGCGGCCGACGCCGCGTCGAGCTGGTGGCAGGCGCGGGTCGGGCTTCCCGAGGACGAGCGGCCGGACCGCGGCCGATCGATCACGGTGCGCCCGCGCACGCATACGGTTCCGGCACCGCCGCCAACAGGCCCCGAACAGCAGCCACTCGCGAAGGAAGTGACCGAGACGAAGGAGCTCTCGGTCTTCGTCGCGGAGCAGCCCGTCGTGCAGATCCCGACGATCGACACACCGGCGGTGCCGCTCTCGAAGGAAGTCACCTCGACGAAGGAGCTCTCGGTCTATGTCGCCGAGTCCTCCGCGCCGGTGTCCGCTCCCATGGCCGGCAGCCTGGCCGATCTCGCGGTTCCTCAATACGAGGAGCCGCCGCAACGGCCGAAGATCAAGGAAGAGGACATCAAGCGCACGACGGTGATGAACGCCATCGATCAAGAGCTGCTCGCGAAGCTGACGTCGCAGGACGGCGAGGTCGAGCAGCTCGTGCGGCGCACCGGCGAGCACGACGTCGTCGACGACGGCCTGCGCACGACGGTGATGGATGCCGTCGATCCGGCGGCGCTCGGCCTCGATGTCACCGCGAGCGGTTCGTTTCGCGCGCATAGCGGTGACGAGGAGGAAGAAGGCGACGCGAGTGACAGCAAGCCGACCGGCAAGACGCCGAGCGGCGTGAAGAAGCGGAAGAAGCGCCGGTGATCACGCCGCCGCGCCTGCAGCGCGGTCAGACGATCGGGATCTGTGCACCCGCTGGACCCGTGAACGTCGACCGCTTGCACAAAGGACTCGCACGACTCGGCAAGACGTTCGAGCTCCGCGTCGCCGACAACATCATGTGCGAACGCTCGCCGAGCGTGCCGAGCTACCTCGCCGCTTCGGACGCCGCGCGCGCGGCGGAGCTCAACGCGATGCTCGCGGATCCGGACGTGCGCTGCATCATCCTCGCGCGCGGCGGCTACGGCCTCATGCGCATCCTCGACGAGCTCGATGGCTCCGCGCTCGTGAAAGATCCGAAACCGATCGTCGGGTTCTCCGATGCGACGGCGCTGCTCGCGTGGGCCTATCACCTCGGCGTGCGCGGCATCCACGGTCCGATGGGCGTGCAGCTCACCGAGCTCCCCGACGAGGACATCGCGCATCTCGTCACCCTGCTCACCGAACCGATCCCGCCCGGCGAGCGGCCGTGGAAGCTCGCGGCGCATGGGACCGGCGTGCACAAAGGGCCACTCGTCCCGGCGAACCTGACGCTCGCATCGATGCTCGTCGGTACGCCGTGGCCGCTGCCGCTCGAAGGCGCGATCGCGCTGTTCGAGGAGATCGGCGAACGGCCGTACGAGCTCGATCGCTACCTGACGCAGCTCACGCTGACCGGCGCGCTGCGCGAGACCCGCGCGGTGATCGTGGGCGAATTGCTTCGCTGTCATGATCCGAATCCGCCCGCCGGCGGTACGGATCCGGACGACGCCGCGCTGGCGACGGTGCTCGAACGCATCCACGCCTTCGGAATCCCGGCCGCGACCGGCGCGCCGCTCGGTCACGGCACGCGCAACGAAGCGGTTCCGTTCGCGGCGATGTGCGAGCTCGATCTCGACGCCGGCACCATCGCGATCACCGAGCCTGCCGTCTCGTAATCCAATCCGATCGGATCGAAATTAATGGAAGACCGGTTCGTCGTCGTTGCCGACGTCGATCGTGCCGAACCGTTCCTCGTACCGCTCGAGGTTCTTCTGCAGTGCCTGGAGTAGCCGCTTCGTGTGACGAGGAGACGAGATGACGCGCGCGCGGACCTTTGCGCGACCGTTGCTCGGCTGGATAAACGCGAAGTCGAGAACGAACTCGTTCTCGGTGTGATTGAGGAGGACGAGGTTCGAGTAGACGCCTTGTGCGATGTCGTCGTCGATCTGGACCTGGAGCTTTGGGGAGGCTGGCTCGTCCGACATGAGGCGACGTTACATGACGACGCTTCGTCAGGTGGCCAGCAGAGTGGCCACTCCTGATACCCGTGGGTGACAGGACTAGTCGCCATGCGTTCGCATAATCGACACGGCGTGCATTTCCTACGCGCGTAAATCCGCGGAACGTCGACGGCGATCCCTCGACTTCGCCTCATGACGCGCTGGCACCAATTCTGCTCATAGATTTGAGCAACCAAACGACAGCGAGACGGTTCCTAGAGATAGGCCCGGCGCCCTGTCGGAGTGGCTGACAACTGAAGAAGAATCCAACGCGCGACGTAGTTGCCAAAGTTTCGACTCGGTAGATGACTTGCGGTTCCCTCCCCCTCATCCCGCTGGTCTCCCCCACTACCTGAGGCAATCAGTAGCTCTGCGATCTGCGCTCAAGGCCTCGAATGCCCCCCATTCGAGGCCTTTATTTTTTTCGGCCTTGTTGGCTTGGCTGCCGGCCATGGGCACACTCCGCCGGTGCGTGCGCTCGGACTCGATGTCGGTAGCAAAACGATCGGCATCGCCCTCGTGGACGAAGCCGGCATCGCGGCACATCCGCACAGCGTGCTCGCGCGAGTCGGCAACTCTGGCGACGCGGTCGCGATCGTCGCGCTGACGAAACAGCACGGCGTGACCGACATCGTTGTCGGAATGCCATACGAGCTGTCGGGCAAGGTCGGGCACCGCGGCCGGCAGGTGCAGCACTTCATCAAGGTGCTCGAGGCCGCCGTCGCGCCGATCAAAATTCACGAGCAGGACGAGCGGTTCACCACTGCGGAAGCCGAGCGCGTGTTGATCGACGCCGATGTCTCGCGCGCGAAGCGAAAAGATGTCATCGATCAACAGGCCGCCGCGCTGATCTTGCAGACGTGGCTCGACGCGTATCGCAATCGAACCGAGTCGCGCTAACGTCAGGCGCGATGTCGAAGCGATCGTTCCGCACCGCGCTGATCATCGTGATCGGCACGCTTGCGATCCTCGCCGGCGTGATCGGCTTCTTCGTGCACCGCGCGCTGTCGTATCCGGATGGTTGTCCCGACGGCACGTCCGAGGTCGATAAGCCCGGCCAGATGTGCAAGAGCGACAAGGAACAAGATGTCGAGGTCGAGATCGTGTCGGGCATGAGCTTCCCGGCGATCGCGTCCTTGCTCGCCGACAAGAAGCTGATCGAGCGCCCGACGTGGTTCCGCTTGTTCGCGATGTGGGACGGCAAGACCACCGAAGTGAAGACGGGCAAGTACCTCATCAAGAACACGCGCACGCCGCGCGAGATCCTCGACATCCTGGTCGCTGGCGTGAAGGAGGTGACCGTCAAGGTCACGCTGCCCGAGGGCAAGCACATGCTCGAGTACTTCGAGATCCTGTCGGCGGCGAAGGTCGCCGATGCGAAGGCGCTCGAGGCGCTCGCGCGCGACAAGCAGTTCCTCGCGAAGTACGCGATCACCGGCGACACGATCGACGGCTACTTGTTCCCCGACACGTATCAGTTCCGCCTGAATGAGAAGCCGCAGGTCGTGCTCGAACGCCTGCTCAACCGCCACCGCGAGGTCTGGAACGAGCTCGTCAACAAGCACCCGAAGGACACGGCGAAGCTCAAGGACAAGCTCGGCTGGACCGACCGCGACATCCTGACGATGGCGTCGATCGTCGAGAAGGAAGCGGTCGCCGCGAAGGAGCGGCCGCGGATCGCGCAGGTGTTCATCAATCGTCTGACGTCACCTACGTTCAAGCCGAAGAAGCTCGAGACCGATCCGACGATCCGCTACGGCTGCCTCGTGCCGCCGCAGAAGTCGCAGCCGTGCACGGCGTGGATCGAGATGTGTACGAAGGTTGGCAAGGCCGCGGGCTGCGAGCGGCTGCGCAGCGCGCAGCTCAACGACAAGGACAACCCGTACAACACGTACGAGCACGAGGGCCTGCCGCCGGGCCCGATCTCGAATCCGGGCAAGGCGTCGATCGAAGCGACGCTCTCACCGGATGGCAGCGACTACTACTTCTTCGTCGCGACGTCGAAGGGCTCGACCGAGCACGCGTTCGCGAAGACGATGGCCGAGCACGAGAAGAACGTCGCGAAGTACGTGCAGTCGGGCGACTAGAGCGCCGGGTTCGGTGCCGCGATCACGTCGATGCGGTTCTCGACGCGAACGGAGAACTCGGACCCCGCGACCGCACCCGCCGGAACGACGCGGTTGAGCCGCATGAGGCGCAGCTCGTTCTGCTTCGCCTGATCTGCATCCGCATCGAGCGCGCCCACCCCGAGCATGAACTTGCCGCTATCGGGGATCGACACCCAGTCGATGTTGTCGGCGCGGATCGCGCTCGTCTCGGCATCCTGATCGGAGTCCCAGGTGACCTCGAGCGGCAGCGTCGAGTCGACGGTGGTGCCCGCCGTCGGCTTGATGAAGGTGTGGAAGTCCGGGCCGTCGACGCGAACGCCGGTGACCTCGTTGGTGCCACTGACGATGTCGAGGATGTACACCTCGTCATAACCGTTCGCACGGCCCTCCCATCGGCCGTTGTCGCCCACGTACGTGAGCGGGAACTTACCGGTCGAGCTCGTGATGGTGACGGTCCCGGCCGTCACCCCCACATCGTTCAGCTTGATCTGAACTTCGAAGTCCGTGGTGAACTCGGCGCTGCTGCGCGCGTTGGTCAACGCAGGCGACGCCTCGACATTGCCGGAGACGAACAACGTGTTCGTGCCCTCGCCGGTGTCGCTGCCGCTGCCGGGGTCGGTGTCGCTACCGCCACCACACGCGCCGAGTGAGAGAACGAGCGCCGAAGTAAGAAAACGAGTGCTCATCGAGAAATCTCCTTGGACTCGTGTTGCTGCAGCATGCAGGCCGGCAGCTAACTCATGAAAAAAACCGAAGCGCGCGGAGGTCGATCAGGACATCGAAATCATGTGAGCGCGAACGTCGGTGCGGGGCTGTGGTGGGACAGACGGAGCAGAGGTCGTGTGGTACCGTCGATCGCATGAGTCTCGTGGGACAGATCGCCGAGCTGCAGAACTACGCGACCTACAAAGAGCTGTCCTGGGAGGGCAGCTTCGAGGACTACCTCGGGTTGGTCCGCAAGACGCCGCAAGTCACGCGCAACGCGTATCAACGCCTCTACGACATGGTGCTCTCGCACGGTGTCGAGGAGTACATCGACAACAAGAAGAAGCTCGTCCGCTACAAGTTCTTCCGTGATGACTCGCATGGCGGGCGAGATGCCGTGTTCGGTCTCGATGTCCCGCTGATGCGGCTCATGAACGTGCTGAAGAGCGCCGCGCAGGGCTACGGCACCGAGCGCCGCATCATTCTGCTGCACGGTCCGGTCGGCTCCGCGAAGTCGACGATCGCGCGGCAGCTGAAGAAGGGCATCGAGGAGTACTCGCGCACCGTCGACGGCGCGCTCTACACGTACTACTGGAACCTGCCGGGCCCGCTATCCGAGCTCGCCGGCGGAACTGAAGTGTTCCCGTCACCGATGCACGACGAGCCGCTGCGCCTCATTCCGAGTGACTGGCGTCAGGCCACGATCGACAAGCTCAAGCTCGGGACCGATGACTTCAAGGTGAAGATCTTCGGCGACGTGAACCCGGCGTGCCGGCTCATCTTCAAGGAGCTGATGAAGCACTACGCGGGCAACTTCGAGAAGGTGATGACGCACGTGAAGGTGAAGCGGCTCGTGCTCTCGGAGCAGGACCGCATCGGCATCGGCACGTTCCAGCCGAAGGACGAGAAGAACCAGGACTCGACCGAGCTCACCGGCGATATCAATTATCGAAAGATCGCTACCTTCGGGTCTGATTCAGACCCGCGCGCGTTCAACTTCGACGGCGAGTTCAACATCGCGAACCGCGGCATCCTCGAGTTCGTCGAGATCTTGAAGCTCGACGTCGCGTTCCTCTACGACCTGCTCGGTGCGACGCAGGAGCGCAAGATCAAGCCGAAGAAGTTCGCGCAGACCGACATCGACGAAGTGATCCTCGGCCACACGAACGAGGCCGAGTACAAGAAGCTCCTCAACAACGAGTTCATGGAGGCGCTCCGGGATCGAACCGTGAAGGTCGACATCCCGTACATCACGAAGGTCAGCGAGGAAGTGAAGATCTACAAGAAGGACTTCACGAGCGAGCGCGTCGGCAAGCACATCGCGCCGCACACGCTGTACGTCGCGGCGCTGTGGGCGGTGCTCACGCGCCTCGAGGATCCCAAGAAGCACTCGCTGTCGCTGATCCAGAAGGCGAAGCTGTACGACGGCAAGACGCTGCCGGGCTTCACGCAGGACAACATCAAGGAGCTCCGCAAGGAGGCGCAGCGCGAAGGCCTCGACGGCATCTCGCCGCGCTACATCCAGGACAAGATCGCCAACGCACTCGTCTCCGACAAGGCCGACGGCGCGATCAACCCGTTCATGGTCCTGAACGAGCTCGAGAGCGGCCTGCGCTCGCACTCGCTGATCAACTCTGACGAGCAGCGCAAGCGCTACGCCGAGATGCTCAGCGTCGTGAAGCAGGAGTACGAAGACATCGTCAAGAACGAGGTGCAGCGCGCGATCAGTGCCGACGAGGACATGATCGCGAAGCTGTGCGCGAACTACATCGACAACATCAAGGCGTACACCCAGAAGGAAAAGGTCAAGAACCCGTACACGGGTCAAGACGAAGAGCCGGACGAGCGCCTGATGCGATCGATCGAGGAGAAGATCGATATCCCGGAGTCGCGCAAGGATGACTTCCGCCGCGAGATCATGAACTACATCGGCGCGCTCGCGATCGAGGGCCGCACGTTCGATTACAAGACCAACGAGCGCCTGCACAAGGCTCTCGAGTCGAAGCTGTTCGAGGACCAGAAGGACTCGATCAAGCTGACGTCGCTGGTGTCGAACGTCGTGGACCGCGATACGCAGGCGAAGATCGACGTCGTCAAGCAGCGGCTGATCAAGAACTTCGGCTACGACGAAGTCAGCGCGACCGACGTCCTCAACTTCGTGGCGTCGATCTTCGCGCGCGGAGACGTCAAGTCGTAACCGCCATGGACCCGCGCGGCGTCGGTACCGTTTCTATCGAGCTCAACAACACGTTGGCCGAGCTGTTGGCCAACTTGTGCGTCCAGCTCGAGACGGACGACGCGACGGGTGTCATCTCGCGTGCGCTAGGCCTCCTCGAGATGGTGCAGCGAACCAAGCGCCAGGGCGGTCGGCTCTGCTTCATCAACGAACGCGGCGAAGTCGCCGATGTGGTGATCTAAATGAGCCAAAAGATCGATCTCGACCACGGCCGCTTTCGTCAGATCATCCGCGGCAAGATCAAACAGAACCTCCGCAAGTACATCTCGCAGGGCGAGATGATCGCGAAGAAGGGCAAGGACACGGTCGCGATCCCCCTGCCGCAGGTCGAGATCCCGCACTTCAAGCACGGCGACAAGCAGCAGGGCGGCGTCGGGCAAGGCGAAGGCGATGTCGGAGACGCGCTCGGTGGGGACGGCGAAGAGCAGCCGGGTGCGGGGCAGGCGGGCGACCGGCCGGGCGATCACCTCCTCGACGTCGAGGTCTCGCTGGCAGAGCTCGCCGAGATCATGGGCGAGGAGCTCGAGCTCCCGCGCATCCAGCCGAAGGGCACCGAGAAGATCGTCGCGTGGAAGGACAAGTACTCGGGCATCCGCAACACGGGTCCCGAGTCGCTGCGTCACTTCCGCCGCACGTTCAAGCAGGCGATCCGCCGGCAGATCGCGATGGGGACGTACGATCCGAAGAACCCCGTCATCATTCCGATCCGCGAGGACAAGCGCTATCGGAGCTGGAAGAGCGAGCCCTTGCCGCAGAGCAACGCCGTCATCATCTACATGATGGACGTGTCGGGCTCGATGGGCGACGAGCAGAAGGAGATCGTGCGCATCGAGTCGTTCTGGCTCGATACGTGGCTCCGCTCGCAGTACCACGGCATCGAGAGCCGCTACATCATCCACGACGCGATGGCGAAGGAAGTCGACCGCGACACCTTCTTCAAGACGCGCGAGTCCGGCGGCACGATGATCAGCTCCGCATACAAGCTGTGCGCGAAGCTCATCGAGGACGAGTATCCAGCCGAGCTGTGGAACATCTATCCGTTCCACTTCTCCGACGGTGACAACTGGTCCGTCGACGACACGCATACGTGCGTCGAGCTGCTCAAGAACGACGTGCTGCCGTACGTGAACCTCTTCTGCTACGGGCAGGTCGAGTCGCCGTATGGCTCGGGTCAGTTCATCAAGGATCTGACGGAGCACTTCGACGAGGACGAGCGCGTCGTGACGAGCGAGATCAAAGGCAAGGACGCGATCATGGACTCCATCAAGGAGTTCCTGGGCAAAGGCCGATGACCATCAAGAGATTCCCGGCGCACCTGCGCGACATGCAGGAGTCGATCGAGCAGCACGCGCGCGCGTACGGTCTCGACTTCTTTCCGATCCTCTACGAGGTCCTCGACTACAAGACGATGAACGAGGTCGCCGCATACGGCGGCTTCCCGACGCGCTATCCGCACTGGCGCTTCGGCATGGACTACGAGCAGCTCTCGAAGTCGTACGAGTGGGGCCTCTCGAAGATCTACGAGATGGTGATCAACACCAACCCGGCGTACGCGTACCTGCTCGAGGGCAACTCGCTCACCGATCAGAAGATCGTGATGGCGCACGTCTGCGCGCACGTCGACTTCTTCAAGAACAACTACTTCTTCACGAAGACGAACCGCAAGATGATCGACGGGATGGCGAACCACGCATCGCGCGTGCGTCGCCACATGGCGCGTCAGGGCCAGGAAGTCGTCGAGGACTTCATCGATACCTGCCTCTCGCTCGAGAACCTGATCGATCCGATGTCGCCGTACATCGTGCGGCAACGCGACCGGGTCGAGCTCTCCGATGAAGAAGAGGATGCCAAGGACAAGTCCGGGCGCCTGCGCGCGAAGGGCTACATGGAGTCCTTCATCAATCCGCCCGAATATCTCGAGGCGCAGCGCAAGAAGCGCGAGGAGAAGGAGAAGCGCCAGAAGCGGCGGTTCCCCGAGCAGCCGCAGCGCGACATCCTCCAGTTCCTCATCCAGCATGCGCCGCTCGATCACTGGCAGCGCGACGTCCTCGAGATCGTGCGCGACGAGGCCTACTACTTCGCGCCGCAGGCGATGACGAAGATCATGAACGAGGGCTGGGCCTCGTACTGGCACTCGAAGATCCTCACGGAGAAGGCGCTGACCGCCGCCGAAGTCATCGACTACGCCGATGCAAACGCGGGTGTGCTCGCGACCGCGCCGGGCCGCTTGAACCCCTACAAGCTCGGCGTCGAGCTGTTCCGTTCGATCGAGGACCGCTGGAACAAGGGCCAGTTCGGTAAGGAATGGGACGAGTGCGACTCGATGGAGCAGAAGCGCAACTGGGACCGCCGCACAGGTCTCGGCGCCAAGCGCATCTTCGAGGTGCGCAAGCTCTACAACGACATCACGTTCATCGACGAGTTCTTCACGCTCGAGTTCTGCATCGACCAGAAGTTCTACTCGTTCGGGTTCTCCGAGCGCAGCGGCAACTGGGAGATCATGAGCCGCGAGTTCAAGAAGGTGAAAGACCAGCTCTTGAAGATGCTCACGAACCGCGGCCAGCCGGTCATCCTCGTCGAGGACGGCAACTTCGAGAACAAGAGCGAGTTGCTCCTGCGCCACATCCACGAAGGCGTCGACCTCGACGGCGGCCAGACGCGCGACACGCTCCGCAACGCCTCGAGGCTGTGGACCCGCCCCGTGAGTCTGCTGACGAAGGTGGAAGGAAAGGGCAAGCTGCTGCGTTGCGAAGACAGCAACATCAGCGAGCGTTCGGCGGAGTATCAGTAGATGCGGCTGTGGGCGTGGGGCCAGAGCGACCCGGGTCGCAAGCGCGAGCGTAACGAGGACGCGTACCTCGTCGATCCCGAGACCGGCGTCATGGCCGTCGCGGACGGCATGGGCGGTCACCAAGGTGGCGCCACCGCTTCGCGCATGGCCGTCGAGTTCCTCGGCCGCGAGCTGCAGGAAGCGCACGGCGACTTCTCGCGCGCGCTCCAAGACCAGATCAAGGCGAGCATGCGCACGACCGAGGAGATGCCGGTCGTCGACCCGATCACCGCCGAGGCGATGCCGACCACGCCGCGCGCGCTCGCCGCGATGGCCACCGTCGAGCCCGCCCGCGGCGAAGATCCGACGCTCCCCGCGGGCGCGATGCTCGCCTTCTCACCCGCACTCGAGCTGATGCGAGGTGTCGTGCGCCGCGCGTCCTCCGCGATCTTCGAGGCCGCGTGGGCCAAGCCCGAGCTGCGCGGCATGGGCACGACGCTGACCGCCGCACTCGTGCACGGCGGCCGCGCGCACCTCGTCCACGCCGGCGACTCGCGCTGCTACATGTTCCGCGATGGCCAGCTCCGCCAGCTCACCGACGATCACTCGTGGATCGCGGAGCAGCTCCGCTCCGGCCAGATCAGCGAGGCCGAGGCCAAGAGCAGCAAGTTCCGCCACGTGATCACGAAGTCGATCGGCTTCGAGCGCGAGATCGAGGCCGACATGAAGTCGGTCCCGGTCTCGGCGGGCGACTGCTTCCTCCTGTGCAGCGACGGGATGTCGAACTACGTCGAGCACGGCGAGCTCGAGCGCATCGTCGCGATGACGTGGTACCGCCGGCTGCCCGAGACGCTGATCGAGCTCGCGAACAATCGCGGCGGAGACGACAACATCACCGTCGTCGTCGGGCTCGTGGCGAACGCCCCGCCGGCGCCGTAGGTTCGGCGTTCCGAGAAGTCCGTTTTCGGTTTTGCCGCTGTTCCGTGCGTGTTCCGCTCGTGGTTCCGGTCGGTCACAGAGCCACAGAGCCACAGAGAAGAGATCTGATTTCGTTCGCGCGTGTTCCGTGCGTGTTCCAGATCTTGAAACGCCAAGACGTCAAGACGCCAAGCTCGATCGGAAAGGCTCGATCGGACGAGCTTGGTCGGGAGATCGATCTCTTCCTCCATCTTGGCGTCTTGGCGTCTTGGCGTTTCAAATTCCGGCACTGCGAGCCGGTTAGTGCGGACCGAAACCGTGCCTGGCGGGACACGAACGAGCCGCGCGAAGCGCGCCCAAACGGTTCTTCTCCGTGGCTCTGTGGCTCTGTGACCGATCGGGGGAACACACGTACGCGTCCGCACCCTAGTCGTGCTGTTCGAGCATCTTGATCGCGAACCGCAGGAAGTCACGCTCGGTCAGGATGCCGACGAGGAGTTGGTCCTCGACGACGGGCAGGCAACCGAACTTGTGATCGATCAGGGTGCGTCCCGCAACCGACGCGAGCGTCTCGGGCGTCACCGTCCACACGTCGCGGGTCATCAGGTCTTGCACGCGGACGTCCTCTTGGCGGGCACGCGTCTGCGACTTCGTGAGGCCGCTGAGCGAGCTGATCTGCGCGCGCAGAACGTCGCGGTGACTGACGAGCCCGACGACGTGTCGTTTGTCATCCACCACCGGGAGGTGACGGAGGTGCTTGAACGTCATGATGTCCTCCGCGAGTGGGAGGGTCTGCTCCACGAACAGCGAGATCACCGGCGCGGACATCAGATCTTTGACGAGCACGGGCCTCATGCTTTTCTGAGCTCCATGCGCTCGTTATAGCAAGCCGTTCGCACGCAAGACGCGGGAGATCGCGCAGCGTTTGCGCAGCCCGCTCACTGGACGGTCAGCGCGGCCAGCACCGAGAACAGCGACGACACGCCCCAGCCGCTCTGGATCGGCGGGATGGAGCACGCGACGAACACCTCGGCCGCATCCGGCACGCTCGTCGTCGTCGACCACTCGAGGTAGCCCCCGCCGATGTACGTGTTCGCGTTCGAGGTGCAGCCGCCTGGCGTCGCGCAGCTGTACCGCGAGCCGAGCGTGAAGCCGCCGCCCGCCACGCCACGCACGTACGCCGTGCACGAGACCGTGCTGCCCGACGCGCCGTGGTTGTCGTTATAGTGGACGCGGATCGCGTTCGCGGTCGTGGTGGCCGACGTCCATGACGTGCCTTGGATCGGCAGGACGCAGTTCGCCGACAGCGTCGTGGTGGTGCTCGAGTTGGTGAAGCCGAGCGTGCCGCGGCCCCACGTTGTCGCGTTCGGTGAGCTCGGATTGCACGCGTTCGCGCTGATCCGCGGGAACTGGGCGACCTGCGCGTCGGCGGCCCTCGTGAATGCGACTTGGGCGATGAAGGCAGCGATGGCGAGAACAATTGTCTTGGTCATGCGCTGTAGTGCCGCGTGCCTGCGGTTGTGACGTCAGCGCGCGATCTTTGATGGTTCGCCGGCGAGCGGAGGCGCGAGGACATGCACGTTGACCGTCTTGGTGCCGTCGTTCGTCTTCACCTTCACGCGCGTCTTGCCAGGCGACTTGCCGACGATGACGATGCCGGCAGGCGTGCTCGCGTACATCGTGTACGCACTCTTCTCGAGCTTCGAGAATGACGCGCCCTTCACGTCCGCGATCGCTTCGTTTTCGGTCGTGACCACGACGTCCTTGCACGGACCGTCGTGCTCGCACGCGATCGCGATCGCGACACCTTGCGAGATATCGAGGTCGTAGTGGCCGTCGTTCTCGTCGAGGGCGGCGGTGCGGCCGGGTGGCGGCGCGGACTGCGAATACAGCAACGGGCCACAGCCCGAGGCCCAGAAGAGTAGGGCGATCGCGATGACGGCCCACATGAATCCGAGGAGGCGATTCATGGCAGCACCTCGAACGCGACGGTGGTCTGGGCGTCGCCGAGCGCGACGGTGATGATCGACTTGCCGGGTGCGCGAGCGCGCAGGCGGCGGCGGTTCGTCGAGCCATCGCGCATCACGGAGATCACCTTGTCGTCGCTCGCGGTCCACGTGACCTCGGCGTCGCCGGCGAGGCGCTGCGCGCCGAACCAGAGGGCGGGCTCGAGCGTGATGTCCTCGCCGACGGCGAGTCCAACCGCGCCGCCGATGCGGTCGCCGTCACGTCGGGCGAGCGTGATCTTCGTGATCGGCGAGACCCAGACGTGGACGAAGTCGACGACGGAGCCATCGTCGGTCGTGATCAACACGGCGGACGTGCCGGGCTTCTTGCCGACGAGCGCGCCGTCCTCGACGGCGAGGATCTCGGGGATCGCGGACTCGAGGCGGAGGTTCGGGGTGGTGGTGCCGTCGATCGAGGCGCTGACGTCGGGATAGAAGCGCGTGCCGATCGCGAGCGGGGCTTGCGGGTTCTTGCGGGAGCAGGCGGCGTCACCTTCGGCGCACTGGCCGACGATGGTCGCCTGCTTCATCGCGCCGTGACCGCAGGCCGCGGTCGCGAGGACAAAGATAAGAGGGCGCATATAGCCATCCAACGAGTGCCGCCGGGACGACTTACAGCGTTAAAAACTCACCATGCGCCGAGCCGTCCTGTGCTGTCTGTTACTTGCCTGTCGTCGCGACGACAAGGCCCAGCGCCAGCCCACACCCAACGTGCCTTCACAACCGAGTGCTGCGCCTGCTGCGCCGGTCGCGAGCGGGGCCGCGCCGGCATGCTCGCTATCGCCGCTGCCGGCGAAGCGGCCGGCCGCGAAGCGCGTCGTCGCGATCGGCGATCTGCACGGCGACCTCGCGGCGACGCGCTCGGCGTTCAAGGCGGCCGGCCTGATCGACGACAAGGATACGTGGACGGGCAAGGACACCGTCGTCGTGCAGCTCGGCGACGTGCTCGATCGCGGCGACGACGAGCAGGCGATCCTCGATCTCATCTTCAAGCTCGAGGGCGAGGCCAAGGCGGCCGGCGGCGAGCTCGTGATGCTGCTCGGCAACCACGAGCTCATGAACGCGGCCGGCGACTTTCGCTACGTGACGCCGGGCGCGATGAAAGACTTCGACGATGCGGGCGCAGGTCCGCGCGAGAAGGTGCTCGGTCCCGGCGGCGTGTACGCGAAGAAGCTCGCCGCGCACGACGTGATCGCGATCGTCGGAGACACCGTGTATTCACACGCGGGCATCGTCGGTGACTTCGTCACGCAGGTGAGTGCGGTGAACATGTCCGCGCGGTGCTGGCTCGACGGGCAAGCGGGCGGACCGCGCGAGGCGCCGATCGCGATGCAGTCGGAGGAGAGCCCGGTGTGGACGCGCGCGTTCGGCGTCGATCCCGTCGACTGCGCGGCTGCGAAGGCCGCGATCGAGAAGCTCGGCGTGAAGCGCATGGTCGTCGCGCACACGCCGCAATTGCAGGGCGTGAACGCCGTGTGCGACGGCCTGGTGTGGCGCGTCGACGTCGGCCTCGCGAAACACTACGGCGGGCCGATCGAGGTGCTCGAGCTCGTCGACGGCGCCGCGCCGAAGGTGCTCAAGGGCACGCGCTAGCTATTCGATCTCGATCTCGTCGCCGGCGGGCTTCGCCGGTGCGTCTTTCGCCTTCGGCTCTGCCTTGGGCGGCAACGCGGGCGGGCTGACCGGGTTCTTGATCTCCGTCCCCTGCGTGCCTTCGCGCTGCTGCACTTCTTTCGAGGGGCACGTGAAGGCCGGCACATCGCCGCGCTCTTGCACGACGCCGTTGATCTTCGCGGGGCCTGCGGCACCGAGCACGTCGACGCGCGCAGCGGCGACGCCCTTCGCGACGAGCCGCGCCTTGACCGCGTCGGCGAGCTTCTTCGCCGCGTCGGTCTTCGGCTGCGCGAGCGCGATCAGCCACTTCGTGACATCGCGCTGCTGGAGCATGAACAGCGCGATCTGGTCGACGATGATGATGCCGGCCGCAGACAGGTTCGTCGTCCTGCCCTGCAGCGACGGTACGCGGTCGATCACGAGGCGATCGCCGTCGAGCTTGACGAGTGCGAGGCCACCCGTATCGGGGCAACCGTCGTCGTCCTTGACGCCGTTGATGACCTCCGCCTGCGCAGGGCACTTGTCCTGCGCGTCCATGATGCCGTCGTGGTCGTTATCGATCTCGGGGCAGCCGTCGTCGTCCTCGAACGAATCCTTGTCTTCCGCGCAGAGGCCGCACTTGTCGGCCGTGTCGGCGACGCCGTCGTTGTCGTTGTCGGCTTCGGGGCAGCCGTCGCCGTCCTCGAAGCTGTCCATGTCCTCTTCGTCGGCAGGGCACTGGTCGACGAGGTCGCTGATGCCGTCACCGTCGGTGTCGCGCTTGTTCGCGGGACAGCCGTCGGTCGTCTGCGGTGCCTTGCCGTCCTCCGCATCGTTCGGACACTTGTCCTGGAGGTCCATGATCTTGTCGCCGTCGTTGTCGAGCTCGGGGCAGCCGTCGTCGTCGTCGAAGCCGTCGAGATCTTCGGAGGTCTCGGGGCACTTGTCTTCCGAGTCGGGGCGGCGATCGCCGTCGTTGTCGTCGTCGGGACAACCGTCGCCGTCGTCGTGACCGTCCTTGTCCTCGGGGACGAGCACGCACTTGTCGCGGCCGTTCGCGACGCCGTCACCGTCGCTGTCGCGCACGTCGGGCGAGTAGCCGACCGACGCGAAGAAGCGCGCCTCCGGCGAACCGATGCCTCGGACGAGACCCGCGCCACCGCCGACCACGACGGCAAACGCGTTCGTCGCGTAGAAGCGCAGACCGCCGACGGCCTCGAGCGGGCTCGCATCGAGGCTGAAGCTCGGCAGCCCGGCGCGGCCAAAGCTCTCGCCGATCACGGACAGCTTCGGGGTGATGCGCACGGCGGCACCGACGCCCCACGTGAGCTGCTGGCCGATCGTGCTGTCGTAGATCTTGCGCGGCTTGCGCAGGATCACGCCGCCGTTCATGCCGAACGACAAGCGATTCATCTCGTACTGCAGCGCGATCTTCGCGCGGCCCGTCGGCAGGTCATCGCCGATGAACTGCGAGTCGTCGCTGCCGAAGCTCGACGGCAGCGTGATCTGCGCGAGCGCGCCGACGCGCAGCTGGCGATCGCGATAGAGCCGCTTCTTACCCTCGAGCACGAGGTCACCGATGCCGGTGACGGAGATCCCGCCCGGGGTCGGCATCGCGTTCATTGCCTGAAAGCCATCGCCTTGAAGCGCGAACACGATCGGCAAGCTGACGCCGAGCTGCGTGCTCTCGTCGAGGCCGTACGCGCCGGTGAGCTGCATCGTCGTCATCGAGTCGACGACGACCGTGCGCGTGTCGCCGACGTTACCGTCCTGGTCGACCTCGTAGATCTTGAACGGCTCGGTCATCACGCTGATGAGCGCGTCGATCGCGAGCTGTCCCTTCGCGGCGACGTCTGCATCCGACACCGAGAAGAAGCTCTTCGGCCCGATGGAGTACTCGAACGTCTGCACGTCGATCGCTCGGTCGTTCGGAATATCTGCGCGCGCGGTGCCAAGCGTGAAGACGCCGAGCATCACGACCGCGCCCACCCCACGTGGATTACGCATCGTCTGCCATTGTACGCCTGGGCCCTGCCCGAAAGCGCGGCACACCCAGGGCTTGACGGGATCCGCGGGTAGCGCTGGGATAGCTACTTCGGCAGGGTCATGTGGAACGTCCACACGACCACAGAGGCGACGGGCTTGTCGTCGGAGTCCTTCGCAGGCTCGAACTCGATCTGCTTGGCGCGGGACAGCGCGAGCTCGTCGAGGCCGGACCCTAAGCGGTTCAATAAGACGGCGTTCTTGACCTTCCCTTGGTCATCGACGATCAGGCGCACGCGAATATCTCCCTGGATCCCGAGCTGCTTGGCCTGTGCGGGGTAGTCGGACCCGGTGTTGAAGTAGCTGTAGTCGCCCTTGGGCATCGCGCGCTTCTTGATCGTGGCGACCGAGACCGGCGTCGGCGCCTCCTCGGCGGTGCCCGACCCCGAGCCGGCACCGGTTCCACCACCCTTTCCACCCCGGCCAACGTGACCGGTGTTGCGCTTGCCTGGCTTGACCGCGACGCCGGTCGCGCCGGGCGCGATGTCGGGCATCTGCACGACCTCGTCACCACCCGCGGGAGTGGGGTCGTCGGGAACGGGCGGTGGCGGCGTCTCGGTCGGTGGGGGCTGCGGTTGGGCGGCGACCTTTTGCGCGGGCTTGGGCTTTGGCCGGTCTGGCTCCGGCTTGGACTCTGGTTCTTTCGCGACCGGCGGGGGCGGCGGCTTGGGCGGCTCCGGCGGCTTCGGGACCTCGATCTCGACGAGCTCGACGCGCGGCGCGGGCGGGGAGGCCTGGTACGGATAGATCACGGTGACCGCATCGATCGCGATCACGAGGATGAGGTGAATCGCGGACGTGCCTCCGAGGGCCAGCACGAACGGCGAATCCAACCGCACCGAACGAGCCTAGCAGACGATCCCGGTCAGGGCCGTTCGTTCTCGAGAGCGATGGCGCTGATACCCGCTTGCTGAACGAGGTCGATCGCACGCATCACACCGCCATACGCCGTCTTTCGATCGCCGGCGATGATGGCCTTGGGCTTCTCGGAGGCGGCCGCGATCTCCTTGATCCGCGCCACCGCGGCGACGTCGTCGGTGAACTTGTCGCCGTTGACGAACAGGTCGCCCGTCGCGTTGACCGAGACGCGCAGCGTGCTCTGCACCTCACCGCCGGTCGACGCCTTCGGCTTATCGATCTCGACACCGCGCGCGACGATCAGCTTCGCCGTGACCATGAACACGACGAGCAGCACGAGCAGCACGTCGACGAACGGCGTCACGTTGATGTCGGTGATGCCCTGGGAGTCGTCGTCCTGGTAGACGCTACTTCCCGCCATCGTCGTCCTTCTTCACGGCAGGCACGTTGCCGTTCCGCTCCGCGTGGAGCGTGCCGTAGACGAGCGACAGCACCTGGTGGGCGCACTCGTCGGCGGCGGACATCAGGACCTTGAGCCGGCGCGTGAAGTAGTTGAACGACGCGACCGCGGGGATCGCGACGATCAGACCGAACGCCGTCGCAGAGAGTGCCTCGGCGATCTGATCGAAGACTTCTTTCTCCGCGTTGGCCGACTTCGACGACAACAGGAGGAACGCGTTCATGACGCCGAGCACGGTGCCGAACAGACCGACGAACGGCACGTTGTTGCCGAGCGTGCCGAGCACCATGAGGTTGCGATCGCCCGAGCGGCGCCAGCGTGCGCGCTCGGCGTGCATTGCTTCGGCGACCGCGTCGGGGCCTTGCGCGCGCTCGCCGAGGCCGTGCAGCGCGACCTGCACCGGGATGCTGGTGTCGCCCTTGTGCTTCGCGATGAAGCGCTCGAGCTCGCCGCGCTCGTAGGCGCCGCGCAGCTCGCGGACGAACGACTCGACGTCGGTCTCGCGGCTGCGAAACCAGAGGAAGCGATCGATCATGATCCCGATCGAGATGACCGAGAGACCGACCATGAGCCAGAGCACCCAGTTCGCACCGAGCTGGGAGAATTCGAGGAACGCTTTGGATAGATCCATCGCAGGCCTGGTTGTACGACGTGCCCGGCGATGCGTCGACTGCGGCGTCCCGCGACTTCACGCTTCGAAATGACAGGCAACCCGCAGCGCGGGGGTGTGGTCTATTCCGGATCGGTGCCGGTGTTGACGCCCTCGAAGAGGATCGTCGACAGGTAGCGCTCGCCCGTATCGGGGAGCACTGCGAGGATCACGCTGCCGGCCGCTGCCTTGTCGGCGATCTTGCGTGCGGCCGCGAACGTCGCGCCCGACGAGATGCCGACGAACAGGCCCTCCTTGTGTGCGAGCGCGCGGGCCATCTCGACGGCTTCACCGTCGCCGATCGAGACCCGCTCGTCGGCGATCTTGCGATCGAGGACGCCCGGCACGAAGTCCGGCGTCCAGCCCTGGATCTTGTGCGGCTTGAACTCGCCGCCGCCGAGGAGCTGCGCGCTCTCGGGCTCCGCGACGATGATCTTGATGTCGGGTCGCGCGAGCTTCAGCACCTGACCGGCGCCGGTCAGCGTGCCGCCGGTGCCCCAGCCGGTCACGAAGTAGTCGAGCCGCGCGCCGGCGAAGTCCTGCAGGATCTCGGGACCGGTCGTCTGGCGGTGGTACGCCGGGTTCGCTTCGTTCTCGAACTGCCGCGCGAGGAACCAGCCGTTCTTCTCGGCGAGCTCGGCGGCCTTCTTCACCATGCCGGTGCCGCGCTCGGCGGCCGGCGTCAGGATCACCTTCGCGCCGAACGCGCGCATGATCTGACGGCGCTCGACGGAGAACGAGTCCGCCATCACCGCGACGAATGGATAGCCACGCGCCGCGCACACCATCGCGAGCGCGATGCCGGTGTTGCCCGACGTCGCCTCGACGACCGTCTGGCCGGGCTTCAGCGCGCCGCGCTGCTCGGCATCCTCGATGATGCCGATCGCGAGACGGTCTTTCACCGATCCGCCCGGATTGAAGTACTCGACCTTCACGTACATCGTGACGTTTGCAGGTGCGAGCCGCTGGATTTTCACGATCGGCGTGCGCCCGATCGCATCGGTGATGCTGTCCAAGATCATGGTCGCATCCTACTCGCTCTTCATCACCTCGCGCATGACTGCGGTCGCATACGCCCCCGCCGGGAGTGCGAAGGAGATTTCGAGCGAGGCGTCGTCGAGTGTCCGGATCGCGGACTCCCGGACCGCGATGCTCGCGTCGCGCCGCGTGCCTTCGGCGATCTGCGCGACCTTCGCGAAGTCCTCGCGCGTGAGGCCCGCGGCCGCGAGGATCGCTTGCTCGCGCTCGGCGGCGGCACCCGTCGGCGCGCGCATCTTCGTGCCGAACATCGGGCCCGTGACGACGAGCTCGCCGGCGAGGAGGCGCGGTTCGTCGACGGCCGCGTCCTCACACGTGAACATCCCGCCGCCGACCTTGTGCAAGACGTCCCCGTCGAGCACGCGGGCGTAGAGGCCGTCGGTCATCCGCGCGACGAGCCACGCATTGAACAGCTCCGACTGCAGCGCGGAGATGAAGAAGCGATCCATTCGCCGGTCGCTTCGCTGCTCGCCGCGCAGCAGCGCGCGGCCTTTCTCCGCGTTGTCGCCGTACTTGCCGAACCGCTGCTCGCCGTACCAGTTCGGCGCGCCGGGCGGTCGTGCGAGGCACTCGAGGATCGCGGCCGCGCGTTCGCGTGCGTGCTCGCTGACACTGCGCACCCTCAGGATGAAACGATTCGCGCGGACGTGACCCGTGCGCAGCTTGTGTCCGTGCCGCGTCGCTTCGAGGATGCGAATGTCGTCGAGCGACAGTGCGAGCGCTGCCTCGGGCGTGCTCGGCGGCGGCAAGCTGATCCATTGCCGCGTCACCGCGTGGCGATCCTTCATGCCGGCGACGCCGATGTCGCGCTCGCGGATGCGCAGTGCCTTCGCGATCGCTTGCACGGCCTGCGCGGTGTTGAGGCCGCGCTTCTCGATGCGCACGAACACGTGATCGCCCGCACCACTCGCGGGATACGCGGGTTCTTCGTCGACGATGAAGTCGTCGTCGGTGGTGCGCAAGACGCCGCCGATGCCGGGCAAGTTGGTGCTGAGGAACGGCAGGTTCACGCGCGTGGAATCTGCCATGGGTGCTAGCATTCGTGCATGCTCACGCGTCACGCGCTGTGCTTCTTCGTCGCTGCGGCAACCTTCGGGTGCGGCGGCAAGTACGGCGGCGGCAACAGTGGCACCACCACGCCGGCGAAGCCCGGTACGCCCAAGGGCGGCCTCGCGATGGCGAGCCTGCCGTATCAGGTGCTCGATCGCGGTGGCCGCACCGTCGACGAGGCGGCGTTCTGGGCATATTTGCAGAAGGCGCGCGCCGTCTGCGTCGGCGAGGATCATCCGAACCCGCACCATCACTGGGTGCAGCTGCGCGTCGTCGAGGAGATCGGGAAGCGCAAGCCGGCGAAGCTCGGGCTCGGGCTCGAGATGATCCAGCGTCCATTCCAGGGCCCGCTCGATGACTACAGCGCGAAGCGCATCGACGCCGCGGCGCTGCGCTCGCGGGTCGGCTGGGAAGAGCGTTGGGGCTACGACTGGGAGTTTTACGGTCCGACGATCGATGCCGCGATCCAGTCCGGTGCGAGCCTCATCGCGCTCAACGCGTCGAAGGAGCTGTCGAAGAAGATCTCGCGCCAGGGCCTCGATTCACTGACGCCCGAGGAGAAGGCGAACGTCCCCGAGCTCAAGCTCGACGATGCGACGCACCGTGCGTGGTTCGACGGGCTGATGTCGGAGATGGGCGGCGCCGGCGCGCACTCGCAGAAGAAGGAAGGCGATCCGGCGGAAGTGAAGCCTGATCCGCACAAGGAGAAGGAGAACCCGCACAAGTCGCCGCACGGCGCCGCGCCGCCGATGCCGTCGGCCGAGCGCATCTACACCGTGCAGGTGTTGTGGGACGAGACCATGGCGGATCTGTCCGCGAAGTGGCTCGCCGCGAATCCGTCGGGGCAGCTCGTGATCCTCGCGGGCAACGGGCACTGCCACGACTCCGCGATCGTCGCGCGCCTCAAGCGCCGCGGCGTCGCTGATGTCGTCTCGGTGCGACCGGTGATCGACACCGAGGGCGAGGTCGCGCGCGTGCTCGCGAAGCCGATGAACGACTACGTCGTCGTCATGCAGCTGCCCGCCGGGACGAAGTAGCCTCATCGTTTTTCGAGCAGGGCGGCTGCGACTTCGTGTTACGAGCGGCATCTGTTTCGCAAAATACGGAGGTTCTCTATGCAACGTCTCTCGATTATCTTGATTGCCCTCGCCGCATGCGGCGGTAAGCCCGTCGCAACCCAGACCCCCGCCGGTGGCGGCACCGACGGAACCGGGAACGTCGGCACCATGGCGCTGCACAACGCGTCGAAGTACGACATCTACTCGATCCAGCTCTCTCCGTCGGATCAGGTCGCGTGGGGAGCGAACCTCATCGAGGGCGACGTGCTCATGCATGGAGAGGACGCGCAGCTCGCGGTCTTCGATTGCAAGAAGTACGACCTGCGCATGATCGACGACGAGAACGTCGAGTGCATCATCGATGACATCGACCTCTGCTTCGAGGACAAGAAGTGGACGATCAACGACAGCGTCCTGACGTCGTGCGCGACGGGTTGGGCTGACTAGCGATCAGGCCGGCGGTTCGTCGACGCGGCAACACGAGCGCGCGTCCCTGCAGACCGTCGCGTGCACGTAGTTATCGTCGGGACCGAACGCTTCCATCGTGGCGAGGCACCAGTAGACCTCGGAGGTCGCGGTGCCGAGCTGCCAGGCCGTGTTGTCGACGACCGCGCCGAACGCCGACTTGCAGCGCAAGAAGCGGCAGAGGACCGGAAGCGCGACGCGCGGCTTGTTCGTTTCGCTCATGATGCCCTCGCAACGGCGGCGGCCATGATCGTGCGAGCAATGACCGTCTCGACGATCGGGATCTTGAACGCGTTCTTCGAGAGTGGCGTCGCGGCCTTCGCCATCGCGCGGCCGGCTTCGCGCGCGAGGTTCTCGTCGATCGACTTGCCGGTGAGCAGCGCTTCGGCGGCGGTCGCGCGCAGCGGGGTCGGCGCCACGGCACCGAGCACGATGATCGCGGACTCGCACTTCGCGCCGTTCATCTGCAGTGCGACGGCGCAGTCGACGATCGGCCAGTCGAACGACTGCTTCGCGACCTGCTTCGTGTAGGCCTGCTTCTTGGTCGTCGGCGGGATCGTGATCGCCGTGATCAGCTCACCCCGTGCGAGCTCGATCTCGCGCTTGACGTCGGTCTCCGGCGAGACGAACAGCTTCTCGAGCTCGACCTCGCGCGTCTTCGTGCCCGTGATCTCGACCTTGGCACCGAGCGCGATCAGCGCGGTGACGACGGTCGACGGATGCGTCGCCGCACACGTCTTGTTGTTGTAGATCGAGTGCAGCTCGTTCTCGCCGGTCTGCGCGAAGCACGTCGTGCCGCCCTTCTTACGGCAGTTGAACGCCTCGCTCCTGAAGTACCAGCAGCGCGGCCGCTGCGCGATGTTCCCGCCGAGCGTCGCCATCGCACGCAGCTGCGGGGTCGCGGCATGCGAGGCCGCAAGGGCGACGATCGGGTGCGACTTCGCGAGCGCGGCGTCGCTCGCCAGCTCGGCGAGCGTGACCCGGGCGCCGATGCGCGCGCCGGTGGACGCGACGTCGATGTGCCCGAACATGGGCAGCCTGCGCAGCGAGACCAGGCGCGTCGGCGCGGCGATCCGCTCCTTCATGCGATCGAGGAGGTCGACGCCTCCCGCGATCGGCATCGAGCCGGGATGTTTGAGTGCTTCGATCGCTTCTGCGAGCGTCGCCGGTTGGACCCATTCGAAGGACTTCACGAGCGTGCCTTTCCGATCGCATGGCCAGCGGGACTGCGCCCGAGTGCGGCGAGCACGACCTGTGGTGTCATCGGCAGCTCGCGTACGCGAACGCCGATCGCGTTGTAGACCGCGTTCGCGACCGCGGCCGCCGTGGCCACGTTCGCCGGCTCGCCGATGCCGTGCGCGTCGGTGTTCGTGAGCCCGACGTATTGATCGAGCAGCACGATGTCGATGAACGGCGTGTCGCGCGCGCCGAGCACTTTGTATTGATCGAGGTTCGCGTTGAGCATGTGGCCCGTCGCAGCGTCGATCTTGCGGTCCTCGAACAGCGCGTACGAGATGCCGTGGATGATGCCGCCGTTGATCTGCGACTGCACCGCGAGCGGATTGATCAAGCGCCCGCACTCCTGCACCGCGACGACCTTCAGCACGCGCACGACGCCGGTCTCGACATCGACCTGCACGTTCGCGAACTGCACGCCGCCGTAACCGTCCTGCTTCGGCGCGTTCCAGTCCACGGGCCGGCTCGCGATCACGGCGATCTCGTCGGTGGGCATCGCCGCGCACGCCGCCTTGAAGCTCTTGTGGTCGGCGAACTTCATCTTCTGCTTCACCTCGTGCACGGCCTGGCGCACCGCCGGCGTGATGCCGACGAGCGTCTTGCTGCCGCCCGATGCGGGGCCGATCGGCCAACGCGTGTCACCGATCTCGACGGTGACATCGGTCGCCTTGATGCCGAAGTCCTCGGCGACGAGCATCGCGAGCACGGTCCGCGTGCCCGTCCCGATGTCCATCACGCTGGAGCGCACCTGCACCGAGCCGTCCTTGTGGACCTTCACTTCGCAGGCGCTGTTCATGTCGACGATCCGCCGCCACATCGATTGTGCGCAGCCGATGCCGTACTTGATCGGGCCCTTGCCTGCGCCCGGCGCGCCGCGCTTCGCCCAGCCGATCTTTTCGGCGCCGATGCGGCGCTCGAGCTTGCGCGCGATGCGATCTGCGTCGGTGACGCCCCCGCCGGGCTTGTCGATGTCGAGCCGGTCGCGTAGATCGAGCGAGTCGACCTTCAGCTTCTCGGCGAGCTCTTCGATCAGCTGCTCGAGCGCGAACACGCCCTGCGGCATGCCCGGGGCGCGGAATGCGGCGCCTGGCCCGGTGTTCATGAACACGTCGTGCTGGCGTGTGCGCTGCGCAACCGCGGGGTACATCCGCATCGCGGCCCAGCCGACGCCCGCGCCCGTCGCGATGCCGCTCGAGCCGTGACTGACGAGATCGAGCGCGGCGAGCGAGCCGTCGGCGTTCGCGCCGATCGTGATCTCTTGCACCGTGTTCGGGCGATTGCCGACGGCCGTGTGCTCCTCACGGCGATCGAGCATCATCCGCACCGGCGCCTTTGCGCGGCGCGATAGCTCGACGGCGACGACACCGAAGTGTCCCGCGCCGAACTTCGCGCCGAAGCCGCCGCCCATGTATTCGCTGACGACGCGGATCTTGGTCTTCGGCAGGTTGAACACGGTGGAGATCTCGTCGCGCACGGTCGCGGTCCCCTGCGTCGACGCGTAGACCGTGAGGCCTTCGGGCTTCCAGTCCGCGACGATGCCGTGCGTCTCCATTGCCGAGTGCGTCTGCACCTGCGTCTCGAACTTGCCGGTGACCTTGATCGAGGCCTTGGCCATCGCCTCGTCGACGTTGCCGTTGACCTGCTCCGTCGGGCCGCGCACGTTGCCTTTCTGTGGCAAGCCCTTCGCGGCGCCGCCACCACCGGCGCTGCCGCCGAGGTTGACCGGACTTGAATAGACGAGTGGCGCGTTCGGTGCGAGCGCGTCGGTGATGTTCACGACCGCGGGCAACACGTCGTAGTCGACCTCGATCAGCCGCGCCGCTTCTTCGGCGATCTCCTGCGTGGTCGCGGCGACCGCGGCGACACACTGGCCCGCGTAGCGAATGCGCGGGAACTTTCCGTTCTTCTCCGTCGACGGATCGACGAGCGTCGCGCCCTCCTGGACTTTCACGACGAACACGGCCTTCACTCCGGCGAGGCGCTCGGCCTTCTTGGTGTCGACGCGCTTCACGACCGCATGCGCATGCGGCGAGACCACTCGCTTCGCGTGCAGCATCTTCGGCAGCTGCACGTCGGACGTGTAGCGCGCCGTGCCCGTGACCTTCGCGCGTCCGTCCATGCGCGAGGCCGGCTTGCCGACGACATTCAGCCCGACGTTCGTCGGCCACGGTCCGGCCTCACCGGCGGGCACGGGGCGATCTTCGGCGGTGAGCGCACCGCCGGCGATGCCGACCCATGCCTTGCCGGCGGGTGGCGCCTTGCCATCGCCGACGCCGCGCGTCTCGAGCGTCCAGCCTTCACTCGGCTGACCCGACGCGGTCATCACGGCGGTGAAGACCTTGGGATACGTGCCGCAGCGGCAGAGGTTGCCCGAGACGGCCTGGCGAATCTCCGCGCGTTCCGGTTTCGGTTTGATCGCGAGCAGCGCCGCGCACGACATCACCATGCCGGGCGTGCAGAAGCCGCACTGCATCGCGTCTTGCTCGATGAACGCTTGCTGGATCGGATGCAGCGTCTGGCCTTTCGCCAGACCTTCGATCGTCGTGACCTTGCGGTCGCCAACCTCGATCGCGAGCGTGGTGCATGCGAGTGCCGGCGCGCCGTCGAGGTGGACGGTGCACGCGCCACACGCGCCGCGATCGCAGCCGACCTTCGTGCCCGTCAGCTTCAGTTGATCGCGCAGCGCCTGCACGAGCGTCGTTCGCGGCTCGACCTTCACCTCGCGGACGGTGCCGTTGACGTCGAGCTTGATCGGCGCCGCATTCGGCCCGACGACACGCGGCGCTTTCGCCGCCTGCGCCTTGCTCGACAGCGTGAGGATGCCGGTGACGGCGGCGCCGCCGGCAGTCCCGCGAAGAAACGTCCGCCGGTCGAAGCCGGGCTTCTCGTCGTCGCTCATCGGGGGCAAGCCTGGCATGTTCTCGTAGCAGCGACGACTGTTCGCGCGCTACAACCCGCACGTGGAGTGTCCGGACGCAGAACGCTTGGCCGCGGTCGCGAGCGGTGCCAGCGACGCTACTGTCACCGAGCACCTCGGAAGCTGTGACGCCTGCGCACGTGTGGTCGAGGCCGTGTGTGGCGAGGACAGCGGAGAGCCCGCTCCCGCGATCGTCGGTGACCCCGAGCCCGGCGACACGGTCGGGCGCTACGTCGTCATCGCACGCCTCGGTGCGGGCGGGATGGGCGTCGTGTCGTCGGCGTACGATCCGACGCTCGACCGCACGATCGCGCTCAAGTCGATCCGCGCGGACCGTGCGAGCCCCGCACTCGCGCGCCGCCTCGAGCGCGAGGCGCAGTCGCTCGCGAAGCTCACGCATCCGCACCTCGTGCGCGTGTTCGATGCAGGCCTCGATCGCGGACGGCTCTACATCGCGATGGAGCTCGTCGAGGGCACCACGCTCGATCGCTGGCTCACGGCGGCACCGCGCCACACCGCGGAGATCGTGCGCGTGTTCCGCGAGGTCGCCGAGGCGCTCGTCGCCGTGCACAGCGCGGGCTTCGTGCATCGTGACGTCAAGCCCGACAATATTTTGATCGACGAGCGCGGCAGTGCGCGGCTCGCAGATTTCGGTCTGGTCTCGACGGGGAGCACGGCCGAAGGCGGCGGCGAGATCACGAGCGAAACGATGACGGATCCGTTCACCGCCGTCGGCACGCCCGCGTACATGTCACCGGAGCAGCGGCGCGGCATCGAGGTCGACGCGCGCACGGATCAATACAGCTGGGGCGTCTCGCTGCAGCACGCGCTGAACGATCGAGAGGAGCCCACGCTCGCGCGCATCGTGAAGCGCGCGAGCCATGAAGATCCCGCGGCGCGCTATCCAAACATGCAGGACATCGGAAAGGCGCTGGCTCCGCAGCCGCAGCTCGTGTGGCCGCTCGCCGGCGCGATGGCGGGGCTCCTCGTGTTCGCGGCCGTGATGGCGGAGACCCGCTACAAGGCCGATCGGTGCGATGTCGTCGATCCGTTCGCGGACTTCACGGCGCGCCAGCCCGCGATCGCGCGCGCGTTCGAAGCGAGCGGTCACGTGTCGTGGGCGGCGCGGCTCGAGGCCACGACGCGTGCGTCGCGGGCCACGCTGACCGCGCTCGCAGATACGAGCGTCGCGACGTGCCGTGCCGCGCGCGCCGCGGATCGCTCCGACGAGCAAGAGCGCGCATGCCTCGACGACGATCGCGAGACCGCACGCGCGCTGTTCGACGAGCTCGCGCACGCCGATCGCGCGATGGTCGATCAGGCCTCGCTCGCCGCGACGCAGCTCGCGCGCGGTGCGAGCTGTCGCGATGCGGCGACGCGCGACATCGATCGCGCACCCGCCAAGGAGCTCGCGGCCGAGCTGCGCCGCGTGAAGGCGAAGTCGGCCGTGCGACCGCCGAAGGATGTCATCGACGAGGCCAAGGCGATCGCACAGCGCGCGACCGACGCGGGCGCGGCGCAGCTCGAGGGCGAAGCGAAGCTGCTGCTCGGCGAATTGCAGAGCCGGCTGCGCCAGGACGACGTCGCGCGGGTGACGCTCGACGAAGCGGCGCGGGCGGCAGCGCGTTCACACGACGACCGAGTCGCGGCGCTCGCGCGGCTTTTGCAAGCAGGGCAGGCGGCGCTGCTCACCGGCGCACCCGAGCGAGCGGCTGCACTCGGCGAGGTCGCGATCGCCGCGGTCGAGCGTGCCGGCAATCCGGCGGAGCTGCGCGGTCAACTCGAGAACGTGCTGGGCGGCATCGCATTCTCGCGCGGCAAGTTTGGCGACGCCGAGGCGCACTACCGCGCGTCACTCGCGGCGAGGACCGAGGCCTTCGGCGCGGAGGACCACCGCATCGCGCAGGCCCATCACAACATCGGGATCGCGCTCGCGCGGCAAGGCCGCGCCGCGGATGCCCGCAAGTCGCACGAGACGGCGCTCGCGATCAACGAACGCGTGCTCGGCACGGACCATCCCGATCTCTCGGGCGCGCTGAGCTCGCTCGGCACGCTCGCCGCCGACGAGAAGCGCTACGCCGACGCGGCGGCGCTGTTCGAGCGCACGCGCAAGCTGCGCATCGCGGCGTTCGGCCCCGATCACCCCGACGTCGGGATCAGCGAGAACAACCTCGGCAAGCTCGCTAACCTCCAGGGCCAGCATCGCGAGGCGATCGCGCACTACGAACGCTCGCTCGCGATCGCCGAGGCGAAGCTCGGCAAGGACGCTCTCGAGGTCGCGCTGCCGCTCTCCGGCCTCGCCGCGGTGCACTCGGATCTCGAGGCGTGGACCGTCGCGCGCCCGCTGATCGAGCGAGCGATCGCCGTCGCCGAGGCAAAACGCGGCGCGGATCACCCGGCGCTGATCTCGATGCTGATCACGTACTCGAACGTTCGCGCGCATACCGGCGAGCCCGACGCGCGGCGCGCCACGCTCGAGCGCGCCTACGCGATCGCGAAGAGCAAGCTCGGCGTCGAGCACGCGCAGACAGTCTCGCTCGCGAAGATGCTGGAGAAGTCGTGACCGACTTCGCGGCGGACCTCGCACTCGCACGCGCGGCCGGCTCCGGCGACGAGCAAGCGGTGCGCTCCGTCACGACGCTGATCGAAGCACCGCTGCGCCGCGCGATCATGCGCGCCGGCTACGCGGCCGCGCTCGCCGACGACGCGACGCAGGAGACGATGATCGAGCTGCTCGTCTCCGGAGGCCTCGCGACGTACCAGGGCCGCGCACCGCTCGCGATGTGGGCGAAGACGATCGGCCTGCGCCGCGCCGCGCGCATGCACGCGACGATGCAGAAGCTCGAGCAAGGCGCCGGCCCCGAGCCGTTCGCGCCCGACGTCGTGATGTCCTCGATCCGCAAGGAGCTCTCGATCGCCGTCGAGCGCGCGTTTCGCAGCGCCGCCGCGCGCCTCTCGATGTTCGATCGCGAGCTGCTGCGCGCCGCGTTCGTCGAGGGCACGACGATCGACGTGCTCGCGCGCCGGCACGAAGTTCACCGCGCCACCGTCGCGCGCTGGGTCGCGCGTGCACGCCGGGCCCTCGACGACGAGCTGCGCTCCGAGCTCGGCAACGACCTTCACCTCGGCGAGTCGGAGGTCTCGAGCGTGCTGCGGACTGTCCACACGAGCTTGGTCTTGCCGATCGAGCCGCTCGCCAAGTAATTCTCGGCGGTTCGGCGAAATTTTGCGACGAGCCCAGCTCACGTCGCACTGCGGGACATGAAGCGCTTCGTCGTCCTCTGCCTCGCCGCCTGCACCTCGTCCTCGATGGATCCGCACGACCTGACGCCCGACGCGGCGGTGATGGCGATGCCCGACGCGCCAATCGCGATGCCCCCGGTGCAGAAGGTCGGCGGCGTGGTCGCGATCGCCGAGCGCAAGGCGTTCTGCGAGGAGCTCAGCGCGTGCTCGGACCTGACCTACGCCGAGTGCATCGAGGCCGTCGACCACGCCGCCACCGTGCAGCGCGCGATTCCCGGCTGCACGTCGACGACGAAGCTCGAGGCCGCGATCGCGTGCGCGAAGGCGAACGACGTCTGCGGCTCCACCGCGTGCGATGCGAGCCTCGAGGCATGGGGCCAGGCTTACGCCGGGCCGAACTGCGAGGTCGACGTCTACACCGTCGGCATCGGCGATCGCTTCGAGATCTTCTCCGGCGCCGACTCGCAGTGTGACGGCGGCATTCGCGCCGGTGGCGGCTGGTGCACGCGCGCGTGCTCGAACGCGCAGCAGTGCGCGGGCAAGGGCGCGGGCGGCAACAACAACTTCGGCACGGCGAACACGTGCGGAAAGGACTCGCTGCCGCAGGGCTACGCCTGCTACCCGACGTGCACGTCGACGGCGCACTGCCAGGCCTGGTTCGGCGAGATGCGGAACGGCGCGCGCATGGCGTGCAAGAAGTTCGACGACGGCTCGGCGCCGGGTCCGATCTGCGTGCGCGTCGTCGACAATCGCGGCACCGAGCTTCCGTAGCATCGAACCACATTGAGACGCAGCTGTAACGCGCCCTCGATCGCCCCTGCGGTAGCTCCTCCGCTTCAAGCAGCGGAGGTCACGTGTTGCGGGTGCTGATGATGTTCGTGGTTGCGGTTGCGTGCATGCCCAAGCGGATGAGTCCCGACGAGCATCGGGCCGCCATGGCGGAGACGTTCGGGCACCCGACGCGGAAGTCCGCTCGCGAGCTGCAGGCGATGATCGAACGGTTCACGAAGGACTACTCGTTGGTGAAGACTTCCACGGGCCGACTCGACGAGGCCCGCGCCATCACCTTCGAAGCGGTGCGCAACACCTGCTACACATTCGTGCTGCGGCTCGGTCAGGGCGCGAGATGGGGCGCCGCCGCCGAGGCCGGAGTCGAGGTGATGTTCCATTCGCAGAACGGCAAGTCCTCTTCCGGCCCGGGGCTGATCGGACCTGGGATCGTCGCCGGGACGTGCGCCGACGAAGACGGAGCTCACACGATGACGATCGAAGGGAACTACGAGGAGGCTGCGGACGCGCTCGGCCACGGGCAGGTCATCACGGAGCTGTGGAGCCGGACGCTGACCGGCGCAGATCTCGAGCGGCGCCGCCTCGCGAGGGAACGCGAGGACGCGGAGCGCGCGCAATTCGCCGAGCAGCAACGCATCACGCGGGAGCAGGCGCAGCTGCGGAGGGAGCAGGAGCACCAGCGCGACAGCGCCGTGTGTGAGAAGTGCAACGCGCGCTATCAGGGCTGCATCGGTGCGGGAGGGTCATCGCGGTCGTGCGAGTCGCAATTCCGCAGTTGCACGCTGGAGAACGCGGGTGCGAGTCAGCTCGCGCCATGTCGCAAGCCCGACCACTGATCGTCCTGCCTCGAGCTGACCGGACTCGATCCGAAATCGATCATTCGCACGGGCGTGCCCAAGACCGTCGATCGGTTCGGGGATGGTGGTTGGGACGAAAATCCGCACGACGATCTTCTTTTTGCTTGACGCTCTCGCGACGTGCACGTTGCGTGCGGTCTCGAATCATTCGAATTCTTCGTCGAGGAAGTGATCGCTTGCGCGCTGCGATCGTTTCACGAAGCCTTCGCGTTTGCTTCGCTCGCATCGCGAAACCGCGCACACAGCGAAGCACCGAGCGTCGAAAACCATGGGTGTAAAACGCTTTCACGATGCTCGCACTCGACAAGGTGGATGACTGGAAGACGGTGGATCGAAACCTGCGCGAGATCGCAGCGCGCCGTGCCGCGCTCGATGCAGAGGAAGCGCGTTGGCTGCGCGAAGCGGAACGCTTGCAGATCTGGCGCGAGCTCGGGATGGTTTCGGCGATGGACTACATGGAGCGAGTCCTCGGGTACTCGCCCCACTCTGCGCTGGAGCGCCTGCGAGTCGCGCGCTCGCTCGAATCCCTTCCGCTGCTCGAAGCCGCACTCGATGCGGGTGCGCTGCCGTTCTCGGCCGTCCGCGAGCTCTCACGTGTGGCGACACCCGGTACCGAAGCCGCGTGGCGTGATCGTGCGCTCGGCAGGAACCTGCGCCAGATCGAGGAGCTCGTCTCGGGTCACGCGCGCGGGGACCACCCCGACGATCCGAAAGATCCGAGCCTCGAGCCGCAGATCCGCAAGCTCCGGCTGTTACCGGAGGTAGCGGCGCGGCTCCGCCAGACCGAGGCGGTGCTCGCGGACGAGCACGGTGGCCGGCTCGACGATAGTGCTCTGGTCACCGCGTTGTGCGAGGCGGTTCTCGCCCGGACCGAGCCAGATGGCGAGCCCACGGGCCGGGCAAAATTTCAGATTTTGATGACCGTGTGCTCGAGCTGCAAGCAAGGTTATCAGGAAGGCTCGGGCGCGCAGATTGCGGTCGATGCCGCGGCGGTGGAGCGCGCGTTCTGCGATGCGCAGCATATCGGCTCGACGTCAGACTCGAAGCCGGTCCGCGCGACGCAAGACATCCCGCCGAGTGTCGTGCGCTTCGTGTGGCGCCGTGATGGTGGTCGGTGCCAGACGCCCGGGTGTCGGTCGGCGCGTGGTCTGGAGATTCATCACCGCGTGCCCCGCTCCGAGGGCGGCAGTCACGATCCATCCAACCTTCACCTCCGGTGCTCCGCGTGCCACATGGGGCACCATCGCGGCACGCTCGTCGTGGATGGCGACCAGGTCCTGCGCCCGGATGCGCCGCCGTCGATGAACCGCGAGGTCGCGTCCCACGTGGGATCGCGAACCACGTCTCCACTCGACGAGGCGATCGTCCGCACGCAAGCGCGCGATGCACTCGTCGGCCTCGGGTGGAAATCCCACATCGCGCGCGCCGCGGTCGAGGAAGCGATTTCCCACGTGGGATCTGAGCTATCGCTCGAGGGATTGATTCGTGAGGCGCTGCGGCGGTGTCCTCGTCCCAGCTAGGATCGCCGCACTGAGTCCACGGGGACACGCCCCATCGTCTGAGGAGTCAGCGCTTCGGCTTCGACCGCTTCGGGATCGCGCGCTTCGCACCGCGAGCGAACGGATCGTTGGCTGGGTCGTACGAGTAGTCGAACACGCGCGGATCTCGTCGCGGCCAGAGGTTCGTGAAGGTCTCGCCCTTGGTCGGGCGGTACGCGATCCGCAGGCGCTGCTCGACTTTCCGCGTACCGAGGTACTTGCGAAACGTGCGATGTGCCGCCTCCGGCGCGTCCGTGTACACGAAGAAGTTCACGGTGCCGGCACCGACGTCGAAGCCGTCGACGTCGCACGTCCGCGGAAGGCAACCCGCGAGCCGCTCCTCGAACGCGACGACATCTTTGGTCGTCGGACACAGATCTCGTGGAACCTGGACGACGAGCTGGAACTTCTTCGCCGTCATGGACGCGCGTAGACGGCTTTGCTGAAGTCCGCGTCGAGTGGCGTCTCGCCGGCCGTGTTTGGCGAGATGCGGAACGGCGCGCGGATGGCGTGCAAGAAGTTCGACGACGGCTCGGCGCCGGGACCGATCTGCGTGCGCGTCGTCGACAATCGCGGTACCGAGCTGCCCTGACTCAGAAGTCGCAGGTGAACCCTTCGGCGCGGTTGGTTCCGGCGATGCTCCACCGATTACCGTTCTCGTAGCTCACCGACAGTCGGTCGATGCCATCGAGTTTGTACGCGTCGGGATGGAGGTGATCCGCATAGACGGTGCCGGTTGCCGCTGCACCCCCGTAGCCGATCCACTCGATGCCGCCGTCGCTCGTACAGGTATCGGCATCGCAGGTGATGTCGACCTCCGAGCGGTACGCGCGCACGCCGAGCGAGAGCGAGATCCGGACTTGAAGGTCGAGCTCGTAGTTCTTGATCACGACGCCGTCGAAGTGGCGATCACCGAACGCGAACTGCGAGAACTCGTAGCGCCGTTTCTCGTCAGTGACGATGCGAACGCTACCGTCGAACCCGGCGCATCCGCCCTCGATGGTGACGAGCCCCGCGGTTCGTGTGACGCGAGGACACCCGCCCGGCGTCGGTGGATTGCTCGCGTAGTTGTCCACACTGGCCATCGCGAGCCGGCCCGCGCCCTCGAAACCGAGGCAAGCGAGGACGGTGATGCTGGTGTCGTCGAGATCCGCGAACCGAAGGGTGGGCTCGATCTCCGTGACACGCACGGAGCCGTCGCATCCCGCGAGCAAGAGCACAACGCATCCACGCCCCAACACGCGTCGATCTTAGCGCACGACTTCGTGCGAGTCGTGGGTGATCATGCCGTCGAGACGCGCGGCGAGCGCGGGCTCGGCGGGCGCGGGCGGCGTCGTGCGCGGCGCGCTGCTGCTGCATGCGGCGACGAGGACAAAGAGTGCGGTCCTCACTTCGGCAGTGCGCTCCCGGGCCGCGGGCCGCGCTCGTCGTTGACCATGCGGATGTAGAGCTTCGCGCTCTTGTTGTCCGGATCCTTCTCGAGCACGGCCTTCCACTCCGCGATCGCGGCGTCCTTGCGACCGAGCGAGAACAGCGTCACGCCGAGGTGAATGCGCGCGGGCAGGAAGTCGGGCTTGAGGCGCTTCGCGTGCTCGAACTCCGCGATCGCGGCGTGGTGCACGCCCATGTCGCGATAGACGTTGCCGAGGCGAACGCGCAGATCGGCGAACTCGGGGCACAGGTCGAGCGCCTTCGAGTATTCGCGCACGGCCTCGTCGAACATCGCGAGCCCCGTGTACGCGGCGCCGAGGTCCGCGTGCATGTTGGCGAGCTTGCCCCGCGCGAAGCGATCGAGCGCGTTCGGCTGCCCGACGCTCGCGGACACCGCGCGCGTGTAGACATCGCGCGCTTGATCGTACTTGCCGCGATCGTTGTACGTGACCGAGAGGTTCAGCGCGGCCTCGGTGTAGCGCGGGTTCAGCTTGAGCGCGCTCGCGAACGCTTCCTCCGCCTCCTGGAACCGACCCTGCGCGTGATAGATGACGCCGAGCATGTTGTAGAGGTCCGGAAAGCTCGGCCTCGCGAGCGCGGCCTCGGCGAGATAGGGCTCGGCGCGCTCGTACTCGCTCGCGTTGTAGTGCTCGCGACCCAGCGCGATGAGCTGCTCGATCCGATCGTTCGCCACGAGGCGAGCTTATCGCAAAGGCGCTACTTCAGGCCGCCGAGGGCTTCGCGCGCATCGCCGGCGTGGCCGCTCTTCGGATACTTCTCGACGAGCTCTTTCCAGACGCCCTTCGCACGTTCGGGCATCGAGACCGCGACGTACGCGCGGCCGAGGAGCCACAGCGCATCGACGTCGTAGCCGACGCCGCGATAGCGCTCGAGCAAACGGCGGAGACGCAGCACCGTGGCCATCGGCTTGCCGCGATCCCAGTAGTAGCGCGCGACGTACCACTCGTGGTCCGCGAGCTTCTTGCCGACCTTCGTGACGATCTCCTTGGCCCTGCCGCGATACGGCGAGTCCGGATACTTGTCGAGGAAGCTCTTGAGCTCGTTCGCCGCGTCTTCCGTCGAGGACTGATCCTTCTCGTACGACGGCGGGAACATCCAGAAGTCGCTCGGCAGCTGCTGGTAGTACGCCTCGCCGATCCGGAACTGCGCGTAGCCGTTCGAGACCATCTCGTGGGTCGGGTGAAACTTGATGAACAGGCGGTACGAGTCGATCGCCTCGAGATATTGCTCGGCGCCGAACTCGGCATCGGCGAGCCGGAGCTCGGCGAGCACGGCGTACTTCGAGTACGGAAACCGGCTCTTGATGAAGCCGAAGTACTTCGACGCGGCGATCCAGTCCTTGCTCTCGAGCTCCTTGAGCCCCTTCTCGTAGTTCTTTTGCGCCGAGACCGAGTACTCGACCGAGCCACCACCGGATTTTCCGCCGCACGCCGCGATGGCAAGGAGGATGGCGAGGCTCGCGATGGCGATGATTCTGGAAATCATTGAGGTTTGCCCGAAGACGGGTGATACACGATGCGCGCGGGGGGATCAACCGCGCCACTTGGACCGCTGGCGGCCGGATCGTGTTGCCTGCGATAACTGCTCGGCATGCGTAGCCAAAGCCTAGCGCTCGTCCTTCTTTTCGGCTGCTCGGGATCTGCGTCGCAGGTCAAGATCGGTCCGGTCCCAGATCGGGTGACGACGGGCACCTTGGCCGGCGCCACGTGCCAGGGCGACCAGTGCACCTGCGCGAAGAGCTTCGACGAGATCGGGGCGCCCGAGGGGACCCGGAAGCGCTTCGAGCTGAAGCTCGCGTCGGCGCAGGAGCTGTGGGTCACGCTGCCCGGGCACAACCTCTACAAGAGCCCCGAGCGCGCCGAAGCCTGCTTCTACGTCGACCTCGCGCCGGGTCAACATCCCGTCGCGTTGCGCGCGTCGAACAAGAATGGCGTCAGCGCGTCGCTCGAGATCAACGAGCTCGGTGCGAAGGCGAAGACGAAGTACTCGACGTTCAAGTTCACGTGTGGTCACCCGGGCGTCTGCGCGTTCGACGACCTCGACGCCGCGAAGGTCTCGTACAAGGAATTCCAGCGCGGCCTGCACGACGCGTGCGGCTCGACGAAGATCAAGGGTCTCAACTGGGACCACGGCAAGGCGCCCGACGGTCAACACCCGAGCGAGCTGCTCGTGCGGCTGACGCTCGACCTCTACACGTTCATGCCCGAAAAAGCGTCGGGCGACTCGACGTGTGGCGCCGGCGAAGGTGCGCGCTCGAAGAAGGAAGCCGCCGAGCCCGCGCCGGAGTAGGTCGCGGAACAGCTACCTCTACTAGCGGTTCCCGGGTACATACCGGGGTCGTGACGTACGAGTACCCCGACCGCTACGACGTGATCGTCGTCGGTGCTGGCCACGCAGGATGCGAGGCTGCACTGGCCGCGGCTCGCATGGGCGCGCGTGTCCTCGTCCTGACGGGCTCGATCGACATGGTCGCGCAGATGTCGTGCAACCCGGCGATCGGCGGCGTCGCGAAGGGCCACCTCGTCAAGGAGCTCGATGCGCTCGGCGGTGAGATGGCGTCGGTGATCGATCAGACCGGCATCCAGTACCGCCGCCTCAACGCGAGCAAGGGACCGGCCGTGCGCTCGACGCGCGCGCAGGCCGACAAGCGCCGCTATCGCGACGAGATGCGGATGCGCCTCGAGCGTTGCGACAACCTCGCGCTGCGGCAAGGCGAGGTAGCGCAGCTCGGCGTCGTCGACGGCGATGGCCGCAAGACGATCGCCGGCGTGACGACGACGATGGGCGTTCGCTATCGCGCGCGCGCGGTCATCATGACGACCGGCACGTTCCTGCGCGGCGCGATCTTCGTTGGCGAAGCGCGCGCGGCCGGCGGTCGTGCGGGTGAAGCGCCCGCGATCAGCCTCTCGCACTCGCTCGCCGAGATCGGTTTTCCACTCGCGCGGCTCAAGACCGGCACGCCGTGTCGGCTGGATCGCCGCACGCTGGATGTCAAAGGGCTCGAGCTGCAGCCGGGCGACGATCCACCGCCGATGTTTCGGTGGTCGCGCGTGCCGAGCAAGCCGCCGCTTCCGCAAGTGCCGTGCTGGATCACGTACACGAACGAGAAGACACACCAGGTGATCCGCGACAACCTGCATCGCTCGCCGCTCTATCGCAAGGAGATCGAGGGCACGGGGCCGCGCTATTGCCCGAGCATCGAGGACAAGGTTGTCCGGTTTGCGGACAAAGACCGTCATCAGATCTATCTCGAGCCCGAGGGCGTCGAGGTCGGGCTCGGCGGGGCAGGCGAGGTCTATCCAAACGGCATCTCGACGTCGCTGCCGTTCGACGTGCAGCTCGCGTTCCTGCGCACGATTCCCGGACTCGAGCGTTGCGAGATGACGCGGCCCGGATACGCCGTCGAGTACGACTTCATCGATCCGCGCGAGGTGCTGCCCACGCTCGAGACGCGGCGCGTGCGCGGCCTCTATCACGCGGGGCAGATCAACGGCACGAGCGGCTATGAAGAGGCCGCGATCCAGGGCCTGCTCGCAGGAATAAATGCGGTGCTCGCGCTGCGCGGTGGGGGCGACAGCCCCGACAAAGACCCGTTGATCCTGCGGCGCGATCAAGCGTACGCGGGCGTGCTCGTCGACGATCTCACCACGCGCGGCACGAAGGAGCCGTATCGCATGTTGACGTCGCGCGCGGAGTTCCGGCTGCTCTTGCGCGAGGACAACGCCGCGGATCGGCTGCTGCCGATCGGCCGCAAGCTCGGGCTCGTCGACGACGAGCGGTGGCGTGAATACGAGCAGTGGCAGCACGAGCTCGCCGCCGCGTTCGTACGCGCGCAGTCCGCGAGCGTGACCGGCACCGACGCGGTCAACGCCGTGCTCGCGAAGCATGCAAGCTCGCCGATCGCGAATCGCCGCGCGACGCTCGCCGAGCTGCTGCGCCGGCCGGAGCTCGACTGGCGCGCCGTCGAGGAGGTCGCGGCGGCGGGCGGGCTCGCCGAGGCAAACGTCAGCGCGTTGGCGCTCGAGCGCGTCGAGATCGAGCTCGGCTACGAAGGCTATCTGCGCCGGCAGGAGGCCGACGCCGCGCGGCTCACGCGCGTCGACAGCGTGCTCGTTCCGACCGAGATGGAGTATCGCGGCATCCCCGGTCTCTCGAACGAGGTCGTCGAGAAGCTCGAAGCGATTCGCCCACGCTCGGTGGGTCAGGCGTCGCGCATCAGCGGGGTGACCCCGGCGGCGATCGCCATCTTGTTGACCCACATTGGGCTATTCCAGCGGAGAAAGTCTGAGGTACGGTCGCCGCCTCAATGAGGCGGGCATTTGTCCTTGGTCTATCGTTACTAGCCCCTCAGGCAGCCACCGCCGGTGGTCTCTTGCTCCCCGGCTCCGGTGCAATCTCCACGTCGCGCGCGGGCGCGGCCGTCGCGTCCGTCGACGACGGCGAGGCGCTCAGCATCAACCCGGCCGGCCTCGCGAAGACCACGGGCACCACGATCACGATCTCCGCCGCCATCATCGGCTACTCGATGTCGTTCCATCGGGCGGGTAACCACGACGCGATCATGGATGAAGACCGCCCGTACGAAGGGCAGCGCTACGAGTCGATCTCGAACAACCCCGACCTGCCGCTCGGCATCGGCAAGTACCAGCCGGTTCCGATGGTCGCGGTCGTCAGCGATCTCGGTGGCCGCGTGAAAGGCCTACGGCTCGCGCTCGGCCTGTATGCACCGAACGCGTACCCGTTCCGCGACATGACGGATGGCTACGACTTCAACGGTGACTTCAACGAAGCACCGCCGGCCGCGCGCTACGACATCATGAAGCAGAAGGCCGCGGTGCTGTTTCCGTCGATCGGCGCGTCGTACTCGATCTTGCCGGAGCTCGATGTCGGCGCGCGGTTCTCGTTCGGCTTCGCCGATATCGAGTCGACCGTCGCCGTGTGGGGCTCGCCGGGCAACTACGTCGAGGCGGTCACGCACGATGCCGCGCTCACGATCGAGGGGAGCGACAGCTTCGTCCCCACCTGGGCGATCGGCGCGATGTATCGCCCGACGCCGAACCTCGAATTCGGCGCGAACTTCAACTGGCGCGCGGTCATCCGCGCGAAGGGCCACGTCACGAGCGTTCAGGGCCCGAACGTCCAGTTCAACATGCAGCCGACGTCGATCGGTCCCGCAGCGGATGACTTCGCGCGCTGCGAGCCAAATCCGTCGGCGAGCAATGCGGGCAACTTCGAGCGGCAGAACGCGTGCGTCGACTTCCAGATCCCGATGAACGCGCAGGTCGGCGGCCGCTACAAGTTCCTCGGTGCGGACGGCGCGATGAAGGGCGACATCGAGGTCGATCTCGGCTGGGAGAACTGGGGCAAGCGCTGCAAGGACAACGCGGACTTCGTCGACGGCTGCACGAGCCCCGGCCAGTACCGTGTCGTCGTCGACTCGGCCGCATACGTCGAGGTCGGCGGCACGAAAGAGATCGCGATCCACCTCAAGGACAACTTCGTCGAGCACCGCTTCAAGGACACGTGGAACGTGCGCCTCGGCGGCAGCTACGTGCTCCCCGCCGGCGGGTCCAACACCATGATCCTTCGCGGCGGCGTCGGCTACGACACGCAGGCCGCGGAGAAGAACTGGCTGCGCACCGATATCGACGGCGCGGCGCGCATCACCACCACGGCCGGCGCGTCGTATCGCACGAAGCGCTGGCAAGCGACGCTCGGCATCGGCGCGATCCTCGAGGGCGAGAACACGAATGGCAACGACTGCAACCCCGAGAAGACGGGTGCGAATCCTGATCCGGGTTGTGGTCCCGGCGGCGTGCAGCGGCCGGTCGAGGATCGTGAAGGTCCGGATCCGATCAGCCCGATCGTCGTCCCCGAGTCTCAATCCGAGAGCCCCGTGAACAAGGGGACGATCACCTCGAACTACCTCCTGTTCATGCTCGGCTTCACCACCTGGTTCTGATTATGAAGCTTCGATATTTGACAGTTGGTGGAAGCTTGCTCGCGACGTCGTCCCTCCTTGGTACGGCCATCGCGGGCGGCTTGTTCTTGCCGGGCTCCGGCGCGATCTCCACGTCACGCGCGGGCGCCGCGGTGTCGTCGGCGGATGACGGCGAAGCGCTGTCGATCAACCCCGCTGGTCTCGCGAAGACCGAGCGCGGGTGGACGATCACGGTGTCGGCCGCGATCATTCGCTACTACATGGAGTTCTCGCGGCGCGGCACCTACGACACCGTGCTCGAGGCGCCGCCGGATCCGTACTCGGGCCAGGCGTATCCGACGATCGAGAACGATCCGAAGCCACCGTCGGGCATCGGCAGCTTCCAGCCGATTCCGGTGATCGCCATCGTCGCGAACCTCGACAAGCTCGGCTGGGTCCCGGGCCTCACCGTCGCGGCCGGTGTCTATGCGCCGAACGGCTATCCGTTCCGCGACATGCGCGGCGGCTACGACTTCGTGCGCGACACGCAGACGAACACGCAAGGCCCGCCACCGACGCGCTACGACGTGATGACCGCGGAGAGTCAGGCGCTGTTTCCGTCGCTGGGGATCGCATACCGGGTCGGCGCGAATCTCGATCTCGGCGTGCGCCTGACCGCTGGCCGCGTCGCGAGCAAGTCGACCGTGATCGTGCAGGGCACGCCCGGCAACGTGAACGAGTCCGTTCGTCACGACACGCAGTTCACGGCGGACGTGAAGGATGGCTTCGTGCCCACGTTCGGCGTCGGCGCGACGTTCCGCCCGACGCCATTCCTCGAATTCGGCGCGGTCTTCAACTACTCCGCGACGATTCGCACGAAGGGCACGGGCCAGAGCGTGAAGGGTCCGAACGTCGATCCCGATCGGGTGATCGGCCCGATCCCCGACGACATGAGCCGCTGCGAGCCCGGCGGTACGTTCGAGAAGCAGAAGGCGTGCATCACGACGCAGCTGCCGATGACGGCCGCCGTCGCCGGTCGCTACAAGTTCCTCGACAAGAGCGGCGCGATGAAGGGCGACCTCGAGCTCCAGGTCGGCTGGGAGCACTGGGGCAAGAAGTGCGACTTCACGTCGGCGGGTCAGATGAAGGATCCCGACTGCGCGTCGCCGTCGCAGATCCTCGTCAAGCTCGACACCGGTCTCTACAACCAGAGCGGCGAGTTCGCGCAGCCGGTCGAGGTCAACTTCGTGAACCTCGGACTGCAGGACGTCTACAACGTGCGGCTCGGCGGCAGCTACCACATCAACTTTGCCGGCGATCCGCTCGAGCCGAAGACGCAAGGCAAGAAGGTCATCCTGCGTGGCGGCGTCGGCTACGACACCGCGGCCGCGCGCGATGGCTTCCTGCGCGCGAGCTTCGATGGCGCCGCGCGCATCACGACCACGATCGGCGGCGCGTTCCGCACGAACAAGTGGGAGATCAACGCGGGCGCGGGCTACATCTATGAAGGCAGCAACACGAACGGCGGCGCGGCCGCCGGTGGACGCGATTGCAACCCGACGTCGGCGAACATCAACGACTGCGGCGATGGTGCGCAGCGCCCCCTCGAAGATCGGCAAGGTCCAGATCCGACGAGCCCGCTGCTCACGCCCGAGCTGCAGTTCGAGAATCCGTTCAATCAGGGCACGATCAAGTCCAACTACTTGCTGTTCATGCTCGGCTTCTCGACGTGGTTCTGATCTGGCTCGACGGAATTTTGCGTAGATTCCGACCGTTTCTCGTGCCACACACTGGTGATGAGTAAAGCGTTGGTCAGACGGTCGGGTGGCAGCGGTGTGGTTCCCGCCGTCGCGAGCGCGCTGATTCCGGGTGTCGGCCAGCTCGTGAACGGCGAGGTCGACAAGGCGATCGGCGTGTTCGCCGTCGCCGCGATCGCGGGCGCGAGCTTTCTCGGCGCGATCCCGCTGATCGGATCGATCGCGGGCCTGGTGTACGGCGCGACGTGGGTCTACGGCGTCGCAGACGGCTACATCCAGGGCCGAAAAAAATGATGTTACGCCGGTGGCCGTGAGGGTCATCGCGCTCCTGTTGTTGATGTGCTGTGGCAAGCCGCAACGTCCTCCCGCATGTGGAGACGCAGCGCTGCTCGCAGCACCCGCGGACCTCGGCGCGCGCGGTCCCTGGACCGTCGGCGCGCGGACCGTTGTCCTCGACAACCTCACGCTCGAAGTCTGGTATCCAGCGTCCGGCAAGCCACCGGCGGAAGCGGTCCGCTACGACCTGCGAACGGTGATGCCTCCGGCCGAGGCGGCCAAGATTCCAGACGCCGAGAACGCGTGGCTCGCGTGTGATTGCTACCGCGACCTTCCCGTCGACGAACGCCATGGGCCCTATCCGATCGTGTTCTTTCTCCACGGCGCTGCGTCGTTTCGAGCGCAGAGCGCATTCCTCGCCACGCACTGGGCGAGCCGCGGGTTCGTGGTGGTGGCCCCCGATCTACCCGGTGTCGGATTGCGCGCGATCCTCGGAGGCGAGCCGACTGCATATCCACTCCTCGTTCCGAACGTGGTGCTCGATGCGATCGCGAAGCCGAGGACGGTCGACCCGTTCGCTTTCATGCGCGCGCAGATGGGCGCTCGCGTCGCGGTGGTCGGGCACTCGTTGGGCGCGATGCTCGCGAGCACGACGGAAGGTCGAGCCGATGTCGACGTGCGGATCGCACTCGCCGGATTTACCACGGCGAGCTCGGGCTCGGTCCTCAGCCTCGCCGGCGCGACGGATCAGATCGCGAAGCCGAACGGAGACTCGAATCGTCTCGCGACCGCGAAGGCGCCATCCCGTTCCGGGATCGTACGAGGGGCTGGTCATCTCGCGTTCACCGATCTTTGTACGGTGGGCGCCGATCGGGGTGGTTCACTCGCGATCGCTCGCGCCCACGGCGTCATCGTCCCCGACATGATCGCGACCCTCGCAATGGACGGCTGCCGGCCAACGGACGCACCGTTCGCGAAGACGGCTCCGACGATCCGCGCGATCACGACCGGCGTGCTCGAAGAGACCTTGCGCTGCGACGCCACGAAGGCCGCATCGATTCGCGCCCTCGGAGCAAGTGGCGCCCTCGATCTGGTCGAGAAGATCGACTGAGCCGATGGATCCCAAGGCGGACGACCCGATCCTCCCGTTCGCGACCAGCGCCGACTTCGCTCGCTGGCTCGCGAAACACCATCGCAAGGCGGCGGTCGTCTGGATCAAGTACGCCAAGAAGGGCAGCGGGCAGGCGTCGATCACGTGGGGAGAAGCCGTGGACGTCGCGCTTTGCTACGGATGGATCGACGGACAGGCCAAGCCCGTCGACGAGCGCTACTACCTCCAGCGCTTTACACCTCGGCGCGCGGCGAGCAAATGGTCAAAGATCAATCGCGAACGCGTCGCGCGCTTGATCGCGGCCGGCCGGATGCGAGCCGCCGGTCTCGCCGAGGTGGAGCGGGCGAAGGAGGACGGTCGATGGGATGCAGCATACGATTCCCCCAAGACCGCTGCGGTTCCCGACGATCTCGCGCTCGCTCTCGAGCAACATCCGGCTGCAAAGGCGGCGTTCGACAAGCTCGGTGCGACGCCGCGCTACGCGTTCCTTCATCGCCTGCAGATCGCGAAGCAAGCGCAGACGCGGGCCCGCCACATCGCGACCATCGTGACGACGCTCGAGGCGACAAAACGCCAACCAAAGCGTCGATCTCGAGCGGGCTCGCGCGCTCCACGGCGTTGACCAGCGATCGACAGTCAGCCCTGACCGTTTTCTGCTAAGGTCCCGGAGGATGTCTTCCTCTTCCGATGAGATCGCCACCTTCGAACAGTTCCGCGGCACCGACAGCTACATCGTTTCTGACGAGCTGCGCCACGCGGTGAACGTCGCGGTCGCGCTCGCGCGTCCGCTCCTCGTGCGCGGAGAGCCCGGCACCGGCAAGACGCTGCTCGCCGAGAACCTCGCGCGCGCGCTCGGCCTCCCGCTCGTGCGCTGGCACGTCAAGTCGACCACGAAGGCGAAGGACGGCCTCTACGTCTACGACACGGTCGCGCGTCTTCACGACTCGCGCTTCGGCGGCGACGTCAACGACATCCGCAAGTACATCAAGCTCGGCCCGCTCGGCGAAGCGCTCGCCGCACCGTCGCGCGTCGTCCTCCTGATCGATGAAGTCGACAAGGCCGACCTCGAGTTCCCGAACGACCTCCTGCACGAGCTCGATGCCATGCGCTTCCGCATCGACGAGACCGGCGAGGAACATTCGGCCAAGGAACGACCGATCGTCATCATCACGTCGAACAACGAGAAGGAGCTGCCCGATGCGTTCCTTCGCCGCTGCGTCTTCCACTACATCCAGTTCCCCGACCGCGCGCTGATGTCCGAGATCGTCAAGGTCCACCATCCCGACATCACCGATCGCGTGCTCGACAACGCGCTCGAGGTGTTCTTCGGCCTCCGCCAGACGCCGCGCCTTCGCAAGAAGCCCTCCACCTCCGAGCTGATCGATTGGATCTGCGCGCTCAAGAAGGCCGGCGTCGATCTCGCGCGCGTCTCGGGCGGCATCCCGTTCCTCGGGACGTTGCTCAAGACCGAGCAAGACATCGAGCTCGTCGGAAAGCGCGCGAAGGCCTGATGCTGATCGACTTCCTGTTCGAGCTGCGCAAGCGAAAGCTCCCCGTCTCCACGCACGAGTGGATGGCGCTGATGGAGGCGCTCGCGCTCGGTCTGCACGAGTCCTCGCTCGACGGCTTCTATCACCTCTGCCGCACGATCTGCATCAAGGACATCGCGCACTACGACGCCTATGACGAGGCCTTCCTCGCGTACTTCAAGGATGTCCACACCGACGCGCTGAAGCTCACCGAACAGATCCGCGAATGGCTCGCCGATCCGCGCAACCTCGAAGGCCTCACCGACGAGCAGCGCGCCGCACTCAAGGAGCTCGACATCGAGAAGCTCCGCGAGATGTTCGAGCAGCGCCTCAAGGAACAGAAGGAACGCCACGACGGCGGCAACCGCTGGATCGGCACCGGCGGCACCTCACCGTTCGGCACCAACGGCAACAACCCCACCGGCATGCGCGTCGGCGGTGGCGGCGGCCGCAGCGCCATGGCCGTTGCCGACGAGCGCCGCTTCAAGGAATACCGCCGCGACGTCGTCCTCGACGTCCGTCAGATCGACGTCGCGCTGCGTGGCCTCCGCCGCCTCGGTCGCGAAGGCGCGATCGAGGAGCTCGACCTCGACGAGACCGTCGACAAGACCTGCCGAAACGCGGGCGACATCGACATCGTCTTCCGCCCGCCGCGCCGCAACCGCGTCAAGGTCCTCTTGATGATGGACGTCGGCGGCTCGATGGACCCGTACGCCGAGCTCGTCTCGCGCCTCTTCACCGCCGCCTCGCGCGCCGGCCGCTTCGCGAAGTTCCGCAGCTACTACTTCCACAACTGCGTCTACAACTCGGTCTACGAGGACGCTCAGTTCCAAAGAGGACTCCCCGTCGCCGACCTCCTCGCAAATTCCGACCGCGACGAGAAGCTCGTCCTCGTCGGCGACGCCCTCATGCATCCCGCCGAGCTCCTCGATCCCGGCGGCTCGATGTACCTCTACTCGCAGAACCGCGCGTCGGGCATCGAGTGGCTACGCCGCCTCAACGCCCACTTCCGCAGCGCGACGTGGCTCAACCCGGAGCCAGAGCGCTTCTGGACGGGAACGACGATCGAGGTCATCGCGTCCGTGTTCGCGATGTATCCACTGACGCTCGATGGGCTCGCTCACGCGATGCGCTACCTCGTGCGTGGTGGCCTGCGGCCGCAGGTTGGGGATCCGTCGAAGTGGATGAAGGCCGTGGTGGGCTAGCTCGTCCGTCGAGGCGGGCTCTCAAACGTCCGCTCTGCACCTTCGTTCGCGCGTGTTCCGCGCGTGTTCCAGATCAGCGGGTCGCAGAGCCGCAGAGCCGCAGAGCAGAGATCCAATTTTTGGATCTTGTGCTCGGTGCTCGATCCTCGACCGACGCGATGGGCGATGGCTCGACCGCAGGTGTTCAGTCGTACGACCGTACGAGCGCGGTGCTCTGAAAGTTCGATCGATCCGTGCTCTGTGGCTCTGCGGCTCTGTGACCAATGATCTGACGTCCGGGGTCGGACGGACCGCGGACGGGCCGCGGACGGACCGCGGACGGACGGACCGACACGACGGACCGAACACGGAGCGAACGGAAGCTCCGCGGCTCGGTTACGGCTTCTTCGTGAAGTCCGGCTCGGGCTCGGTCGGCTTCGTCGCCGCAGAGCCGGTGCCCGGCGCCGGTGTTGGCGTCGGCGTCGGCGCGGGTGCGGAGCCTGTGCCGGGGGTTGGCGGCGTCGGGGTCGTAGCGCCGGAGCCAGAGCCCGGGGCGGGCGGCGTGGCAGCAGAGCCGGTGCCTGCGGAGCCAGTGCCTGCCGAGCCGCGGTCGGGCGGCGGCGGCGGTGGGCGGTTGATCACCTGCACGGTGAGCTTCTCTTGGAGGCTCGCGATGAGGCGCGCGTCTTCTTCCTTGTAGGCGACGAGCGCGACCATCTTGTCGATCTGGCGGAAGCCGGCCTTGCGGATCGTGACCCGCACGGACTTCTTCGCGGCCTGGGCTTTCGTCAGCTCGACGTCGTGCGGAGTGGTGTGGCCGGTCGCGCCGCCATCGACGAAGATGAGCGCGCCCGCGGGCTCGGTGGTGACGGAGACGACGCGCGGCTTCGCGACCAGCTTTGCGGTTTGTTTTTCTTGGCCGCCCTTGATGTCGAGCTCGAGCGCGGCGAAGCCGGGCGCGGTGATGCGGGCCTTGTACTCGCGATCCTTTTCGAGCTTCGCGGTGAGTGGGGCAGGGCCTTTTTGATCCGTGCCGATGATCTCGACCACGGCCTTGTCGACGCTCGCAGCGACGACGGTGTCGACGATCGGACCCTTTGGCGGCTCGACGGCGTTCGAGCCGGTCTTGATCGCGTCGCTGCCGCTGCCGTTCGCTTCGACGATCTTGCCAGCGCTGCCGTTGGTGCCCGCGCCACTGCCGTTGTCCTGGACGACCGCGGCGCTGCCCGGCGTGGGCTTGAGGGCGTTGGCTTCTTCGGCCTTCGGGCGGAAGTAGAAGAACCACGCGCCTGCGGCACCCGCCGCGAGGAGCACGAGGAGGAGAATGACGAGGGGGATGGCGGAGGATTTTTGCGCTGGCGCGTTTGGACGGCGCGTCGGGCCGGAGTCACGCGATGCCACGGGCGTTGCGACGTGACCGGAAGGGCGCGTCGGTGCGTCCTTGACGCTCGGCGCGGGGGTGTTGCGTGACGACGTGCGCGACGGGATGGGTGTTGACGGTGTCGACGTGCGCGAGACGGTTGGCGGTGGAGAGGTGTTGGACTTCGGCGGCGAGGACGGCGAGCCCGAACGTGGCGCGTCGAAGCCGAGCTTGGTCTTGCCGAGATCACCCGGCGATTCGACGCGCGGCGATGGCGTGGTGTCGAGGAGGCGTGGTGCCGGGCCTGCCGCGGGCGGGCTCGGGAGGCCGGGGGCCGAGTCGCGATCGGTCGCGAGTGGAGGCGGGGTGGTCGCGGACTTGGCGACGCCGACCGAGCCCGAGCTCTGCGGCGGTGCGAACGATGGTGGGTCGGCGAGCGTGGAATCTGCGCGGCCGCCCGCGGCGAAGCGGCGTGCCGCGAGCTCGTCGGGCGGGATGATCGCGGTAGCGCCGCCGCCGTGATCGTTACCTTCGGCGGTCTGTGCGATCAGCTCGTCGAGTGCGCGGACCTTGGTCGCTTCCTCGAACGCCTGCTCGTCGAAGTCTTCCGCGTCCGAGTGGAACGGCATCGGCTTCGGCAGCGGCGTGTGTTGATCGCCGAAGCCATCGCGCGAGGGTCGCTTGTTGTCGCCGAGCAGCGCTTCTTGAACAGGAAGCGGCGCGACCCGTGTCGGCGTATCCGTGAACATCGGTGGCTTCGTGGGACTGTCGCCCGAGCGCTGCGGCGCTTGCTTCGCCTTCTCGGCGAGGATGCGCTCGAGGACGGTCTGGCTGCCTTCTGCCAGCCGGTCGAACCGCACGCCCATCCCGGGCGCGATCGCGGGCCGCGATGGATCGTTCTCGCGTGTCCATACGACGGTGCCTTCACCCGCGATGAGCGGCGAGGCGTCACGCAGCTGGAACTCGAAACGCATTTGCGTTCCGACCGCGAGTGGCTCCTTCGTTCGGATGAAGATGCCGCCCTGGCTCACGTCCACCGCGTACCGTTCGATGAATTGCTCGAGGGTCTCGCTCTTGAACTTGATCTTGAGCGTGACCGGCGTGCGCTTTCCTTGTCGCGTATTTGGATCGACCAAGGCGAATCTCCGACGAATCGATCAACCCAGCGCAAACTCGCGCAAAGCGTCGATTTGGTTTCGATTGTAGAGGTGCCCCCGGGTCAACGCAATGCAGCGACGGTTTTGTGTATGTTCACGCACCGATGCCCTCCCAAAAAGCGATTCGCCGCGTGCTCGTTGCAAATCGCGGCGAAATCGCAGTCCGGGTCATGCGCACATGTCAGGAGCGCGGAATCGAGACAGTCGCGGTCTACAGCGACGTCGACCGCCTCGCCCCGCACGTCCAGATCGCCGACGCGGCAGTTTCTATCGGTCCCGCGCCCGCCGCGCAGAGCTATCTGGTGATCGAGAAGATCATCGCCGCCTGCAAGTCGTCCGGCGCGGATGCGGTGCACCCGGGCTACGGCTTTCTCTCGGAGAATGAAGACTTCGCCGACGCGTGCACGGCCGCCGGGATCACGTTCATCGGCCCATCGGCGGAAGCCATGCGGAAGATGGGCAGCAAGACCGAGGCGCGAAAGACCGTGATGGCGGCGGGTACGCCGGTCGTCCCCGGCGACAACGGCCCGGTTGGCGACGGGTTCCCGAGCGCCGAGGAGGCGCTGCTGTCGGCCCGCAAGATCGGCTTCCCCGTCCTGCTCAAGGCCGCGGCGGGTGGCGGCGGCAAGGGCATGCGGCTGGTGACGAACGAAGCGGATCTGCCGGCCGCCTTCGAAGGCGCGCGCCGCGAAGCGACCGCTGCATTCGGCGACGGCACCGTCTACCTCGAGAAGGCGATCCAGCGCCCACGCCACATCGAGATCCAGGTCTTCGGCGACACGCACGGCAACATCGTGCATCTCGGCGAGCGCGACTGTTCGATCCAGCGCCGCCACCAGAAGGTGATCGAGGAGGCGCCATCGCCGGTCGTCGGCCCGGAGCTCCGCGCGAAGATGGGCGCGGCCGCCGTCGCCGCCGCGCGCGCGGTGAGCTACGTCGGCGCCGGCACGTGCGAGTTTTTGCTCGGCGCCGACGGCGGCTTCTACTTCCTCGAGATGAACACGCGGCTGCAGGTCGAGCACCCGGTCACCGAGATGATCTACGGGCTCGATCTTGTCTCGTGGCAGCTCGACGTCGCCGAAGGCAAGCCGCTGCCGCTCACGCAAGCGGAGCTCGATGCGCGGCGTCGCGGTCACGCACTCGAGTGCCGGATCTACGCCGAGGATCCGGTGAAGTTCCTCCCGTCACCGGGCCGCATCACGCACCTGCGCGTGCCCGATGGTCCGTACGTTCGCAACGACGCCGGCTGCTACGAAGGCGCCGACATCCCCGTCCACTACGATCCGATGATCTCGAAGCTCGTGGTGTGGGGTGAAGATCGCAAGGCCGCGGTCGCGCGCATGCGCCGCGCGCTCGACGAGTATCAGGTCCGCGGCATCGAGACGAACCTCGCGTTTCACCGGCGCTGCGTTCGTCACGCCGAGTTCATCGCGGGCGAATTCGACACCGGCTTCATCGGCCGCAACGCCGCCGACCTCGCACCGAAGGCCGACGATCGCGAGCTCGATGCCGCGATCATCGCCGCCGCGCTCGCGTACGGCGCCGCTTCGCCGGCCGCCGCGGCCCCACACGCGAGCGTGACGAACGGGACCGCCGAGATCTCGGGCTGGCGTCGCCAGCTGCGTTGATTAGCTGGGACCGACGAGCACGTAGAGGATGGTCGCGAGGGCGGCGAGAAAGACGCCGATCACGATCCACCACACGAGGTTGCTCTTGCGGTCGGTCGCGGTTGCCTCGACCGCCGCCACGGTCTGCTTCCGCGGCGCGACGTGCGCCTTGATCACCTGCTTCGGCAGCGCGCGCGTGTCCATCGCGATCAGCTGCTGTGCGACCGGCGAGACCGTGCGCGGGCCGTAGCGCTGGAGACACGCGAAATACATCTCTGGAATCTCGTCGAGCACGAGCTTCCCGTTGCACTTCGCGCACATCTTCTCGGGAAGGGTTCCCGTCGCGATCTGTTCGCCCTGCGAGACCGCATCGATCAGGTGCTCGTTCTCGAGACCACACGCCGTGCAGCGGTACGGCGCGAGCAGCGTCAGGATCTGCGCGCGCCCACCGAAGTTCAGGATCATGTTGAGCTGCTCGACGAAGATCCGCGGGCAGCCGGCGAGATAGACCTCCCGCGCCGTCGCGGGCAACCCGGCCATCGCACGCAGCCACTGCCGCACGCCGAACGACGTGATGAACTTGATGCCACCGACGTCGAGCACGACCACGCTCGCGCTGAGATCGCCGAAACCGCCGAAGTGCTCGTCGAGCATGCCGTGCACGCGCACGAGCGCTGCCTCGCCTGTGCTCGTGATCTCGACCTCGGCTCGTCGGCCTTGTCGTGGCGGTGTCGTAGCGGAAGGCTTGACGCGTGACATCAGACGCTCGACGTACGGTCACGATACCACCGCACCGTGGTAGTGTGAGTGCGGTGACTCGGCGGATCATCGCCGTCTCCGCGGACACGACGTTTGCGGAGAAGCTCGCGACGGCGATCGGGGATCCCGACACGCGGGTCGAGACCGATGCAGGCGCCGAGGCTGCGCTGTGGGTGCTCGACCTCGATCATACGACCGCGCGCGAGCGCCTCGCTGGCGTGCCGAGCGGGGCGCGCATCGTGGTGGTCGTCTCACGCGGCAGCCTCGGCGACATCGTCGACGTGTGGAGCGGTGACGATCGAATCCTCGGCTGTGCCACGGACCCACTAGGCGCGGCGACGCTCGCGCTGCGCGCGCTCGCGGACGAGCCGCCGCGGATCGAGTCGCTGCTCGTCGAAGGTGCCGCGTCCCACACGGCGACGATCGCGGATCACGACGACAAGCTGCGGTCGGTCGAGGAAGTGAGCGCGTTCGCCGAGCGCCGGCTGAAGGGACGCGACGCGACGCGGACCGCGATCGAGCAGAGCATCGACGAGTTGCTGATGAACGCGCTCTACGCCGCACCGATCGCCGCGGACGGCAGTCGCGTGTTCGCCGGCGTGTCCGTGAAGCAGCGCGCCACGCAGCGCACCGGTGCGACGGTGACGCTCGGCTACGGCGCAGATGCTTCGCGGTTCGCGCTCGTCGTGCGCGACGAATTCGGCAGCCTCGACCGGGCCACGGTGCTGCGCGTGCTCCACAAGGGAGTGCACGCCGAGGACAAGGTCGATGCCAGGGCAGGCGGTGCCGGTCTCGGACTATTTCTGGTCGCGAGCGCGGCGAGCTCGGTTTACTTCGACGTCGCGCCCGGCGGCGGTTGCGAGATCACGTGCCTGTTCGACGTCGGGGGCACGACCTCGCCGGTTTCACTCGGGTTCTTCGCACGTCCCGCGCACACGTCACGGCGCACGGCACGAGCGGAGCGCTCGGCCGCCTCGAAGCGGCGGCGGGCCCGCATCGGGATCGCCGCGGTCGCCGCGATCGCAACGCTTGCGGCGCTCGTCGCGGCGAGCCGCGGGCCCGGCATGGATCGGCTCGCGATCCGCGCGCGACCGGGCACCGCGATCGAGGTCGACGGCGCGCCGTTCGGGTCGGTCGGCGACGATGGTGTCCTCGTCGTTCCCGACGCCGGTGACGAACGCCACCTCGTCATCGCGCGACTTGCCGGGCATGCACCACAGCGTGCCGTCGTGCGCGCGCCGTACGCGATCACGTTCGAGCTCGCGCCGGTCAGCGCGGTCGCGCTCGACTCGCAGCCCTCCGGGGCGCTTGTCCTCGACGGCAACCACGTCCTCGGCGTGACGCCGCTGACGCTGCCCGCACTCACGCCCGGCACGCGCAAGGCGCTCGCGCTCGACAAGCCAGGCTATCGCCGCGCGACCGTGCAGGTCGACGCGCCCGCGGCGGGGCAAGTCGTGCGCGTCGTGCAGCCGCTCGAGCGCGCACCCGATCTCGTGCGCGTGCGCCTCGTCTCGAATCCTCCCGGCGCCGAGGTACGACGTGCCGACGAGCCCGCGACGGCCGACCGGATGTTCACGCCCGCGGACGTCTACGTGAAAGCCGGAGCACGTCATCGCTTCACGCTCGTGATGCGTGCACACACACCGCTCGCCGTCGAGGTTGGCGGTACCGAAGGCGAGGTCGCCGGTGGCGACCTGGTGCCGGAGTGACGCGATCACGCTGCTGTTCGCGACGATGGCGCTGCGCCTGCCGACCTAGCGCTTGATCGCACGCGCGACGCGAAACTTCATGTCGAGCCGGGTCGGCGCCGGATCACCGAGGCGCGCGTTGAGGCGCTGCTGGTACTCCTCGAGAAATGCTTCCTCGCCGACGAAACTCGCGGCGAGCTGCACGGGCGCCCACGTCTTCTGCGCTTCCCAGATCTCGTCGAACGTGTTCCCGACGAGCGGCGTGTCGATGACCTGCTCGTCGATGTCGCCGAAGCCAGCCGTGGTCAGCGCGGTCGCGAGCGAGCCGTCCGACGTGAACAGCAGCGGCCGACGGATGTCGTCTGCCATTTCGGGCGGGACATGCTCGAGCGCGAGCGCGAACACCACGAGCACGTCGAGGTCGGCGTGAGCGGGTGCGCTGATCACCACGCGACCACCCGGCGCGAGGACGCGAAACAGCTCGCCGAGTGCGCGCGGCACGTCGTCGCAAAAATGCACCGACATCGACGCGACGGCGGCGTCGAACGTGGCGGACTCGAACGGGAGGCTCTCGATCGTTCCCTCGAAGAACGTCGCGGCCGCGAGCTTCGGATCGGCGCGACACAGCTCGATCATGCGCGTCGCGTTGTCGATACCCGTGACGACGGAACCGCGCTCGAGCGCGATCGCCGAGAGCTCGCCGGTGCCGCAGCCCGCGTCGAGCAGCTTCGTCCCCGTCTTTGCGCCCGCCGCGTCGAGGACGCCGGTCCACATCGGGACGAGGTAGCGGACCATGATGCCCTTGCGGGTATCGGCCGCGGCCGACCAGATCTCGCGCTGCAGATCACGGCTCATCGCAGCGATGGTTTCACAGCGTGAGCGAACACGTCTACAGCGATGTGGCTCCCGTTGGCCAGCGGGCGCGCTCGGCCTAGGCCGTCTCGCGCAGGCCTTCGACGACCGGACGCCGGACCGCCGCGAGTGCCGACGGCAGCGCACCGATCATCGGGATCGTGATCGCGACCAGCAGTCCCACACCGAGCGCGATCGGCGACAATGGGGCAGTTGGAAGTAGCTTTGTCGCGAACCCGAAGCCGTCGCGGAAGGCAACCATCACGACCGCCGCGGCGATGATGCCGCCGATCAACCCGACGAGGACCGCCTCGCTCACGAGCAGCCGGACGATCGTGCCTGTGTGGTAGCCGAGCACGCGCAGCGTGGCGATCTCGACGCGGCGTTCGCGGATCGCGATCGCGGTGTTGTTCGCGAGCGTGAGCGCGGCCGTCAGGACGAGGAAGAGCCCGAGAAAACCGAGCACCGCTGGGATCGTGCCGGCGTTCTTCGCCATCCGCGCGCGGAGCCGTTCGGAGCTGATCGCCTGCGCCGGCGTTGCGCTGTTCTTGGTCTGCGCCTCGATCGCCGCGACGACGCCCGCGAACGCGTCGGGGTCGATGAAGATACGGTAGCCACAGGTCTGCGCCTTCGCAAACTCGGTCAGGTAGTCGTAGTGCACGCCGATGACCGTCGGGAAAATACCGCCCTTCGCGATTGCGACGACCTTGATCGTCAGTGACTTGTTCGCGCTCGTCGGCACCTCGGCGGTCTCCCCGACCTCGAGGTTGAGCGCGCGTGCCGTCGCCTCGGTGACGATCGCGCCCATCGGCTTCTCGTTCTTCCACGCTTCGATGACGCTCGCGTCGACCGGGTAGATGTCCTTGTTGAGCTCGACGCCGGAGGCTTCCTCGCCCGCCACCATGTACGTCGCGCCGTTCGCATGTTTGCCGCGGAGGACGAACTTGCGCTGGACCGCCTTGACGCCGGCGATCCCCTCGAGGGTCGACTTGAAGCTCGGCGGCAAGTTGTCCGCGAACGGCGGCACGGGCGACTCGATCTTGGGCGCGACCATCAGGCGCTCGAGCTGCCCCTCGGAGTACGTCCGCGTGAAGCTCAGGATCCCGAGCATCATCGAGACGAACACGATCACGACGCCCGCGGTCACCGCGGTCGCGAGCGCGTTCAGGACGTGGCGCCATCTTCGCTGTCGAAGGCTCCACAGCAAAAGACGCGAGTGCACCTCAGCGATGCTAGTGCCTTGCCCTCACGCGCGTCAACGCGCCTCGATTGACAAACCTCGAAAGCGAAGCGTACCGTGACTCGGGCGTGCTCCTCTTTCGCTACGTCTTGCGCAGCTTGAAGGCGAGGACACGGGCCAATCTATTGACGATGCTCGCCGTGGCGTTGCTCGTCACCAGCGGTGCGCTCGGGCTCTCGTTCTACCAGGGCCTGCGAGATATGCTGGTCGACACCACGCCGCCGGAGAACGTGATCGTGCTCGCCGAGGGCGCGGCCTCCGAGGCTGGCAGCAAGGTCCCGCTCGAGAGCGCGCGCAAGGTCGTGCTGTTCGAAGACGTGCGGCGCGACGGCGATGCACCCGTCACCGTGCGAGAGCTCGTCACCCGCATGCACCTCACCGAAAAGGCCGGCGAGTACGGTCCGGTCGCGTTCCGCGGCTTCGACACGCAGTCCGCGACCGTTCATCGCATCACGCTCGCCAGCGGGACGCTGCCCGCCGCCGGCTCCATCGATATCGCGCTCGGCAGGCGTGCTGCGACCGAACACGGGCTGAAGCTCGGCGACGAAGTTCCGCTCCCCGTCGGCAAGGCGAAGGTCACGGGCATCTTCACGGCCCGCGGCGCGCCCGCCGAGGACGAAGCGTGGACGCCGCGCTCGTCGCTCGAGGCGATGCTGAACGTCAAGTTCTCGAGCTCGCTCACGCTCGTCGCCCAGGATGCAGGGAAGGTCGACGACCTCGTCGAGAAGATCAACGGGACGAAGGGCCTCGGGCTGCGCGCGGTGCAGCTGAAGAAGATGCGCGCCGACGATGCCCAGCTCGGCACCGTCGCGCGCGTCGTGCTCCTTCTTCTGATCTTGCTCGGTGTCGTCGCCACGTTCGCGATCGCGACCACGATGAACGCCGCCACCGTCGTGCGCATGCCGGAGCTCGCGGCGCTCGCCGCGCTCGGGGTCCGGCGCAGCGTGCTCGGCCGCATCGTGCTCGTCGAGAGCCTGTTGCTCGGCGGTTTTGGTGCGATCCTCGGAGCGCTTCTCGGCTGGGTGATCCGCTCGCAGATGAGCCTCATCACGCTGGGTAGCAACCCGGTCGAGCTGTCGTCGCGTGCGACCGGACCGCTCATCGGCCTCGCGATCGGCCTCTCGGTTGGCCTGATCGGCGGGATCTTGCCGGCGATCATGGTGCGCAGGCTCGACATCGTTCGCGAGATGCGGTGATGCCCGAGCGGCCGATGCCGGCCTGGCGAAAGCGCCTGATCACGATCGTGGTCGTGGTCTTCTTGTCGCTGCACTTCTCGAACTACGTGACCGGCGACCACCACTGGCCGTTCAGCGGCTACCCGATGTACTCGTACACGATCGGTGAACGCGTTGGCGAAAACCGCGTCGCGTTCGAGTGCCCCGTGATCTACGGCGTGCCCGAAGATCCGAGCAAGCCGGACTTCCTGATGACGCCGTTGCACGCCGGCATCACACATCCCAACCGCGTCGCGCTCCGGAAGATGATGCGCTATCCGCACCGGAGCAGCGCCTACGAGCGCGTCGTCGTGGACTGCCCGACGGAGCCCGAGGCGCGGCGCGCGTGCGCGAGCGAGCGCCTGATCGCGGCGGCGCTCGGCAACGTGATCGACCGCTACAAGAAGCGGAGCCTCAGGATCAAGAAGCCGCCGTTCCCGCCGATCCGTGGCGTGCGGCTCTACAACGTCCGCTACGAGCTCGAGCTTGGCACCGCCAACTTCGAGGTTGCGAAGCGCGACCTGATGCACGAGCAACTGCGATGAGCCGCTTCGCAGTGCGCTGGGACGACTTCTGGTTCCGTCCCGAGACGCCGATCGCGCTCGCGCGCTGCCGGATCGGCATCTGTCTCGGGTTCTTCTATTACCTCGTCTGGACGCCGAACTATCTCGCGTTCGCCTTGAACTCTGCATCGCTCGGCGACGCGTTCCACTTTCCGCTCGGCTTGCATCAGTACCTGCCGACGCCGAGCCTCGGCACGCTCGACACGCTGCACACGGTGTTCGGCATCCTGCTCGTCGCTGCTGCGCTCGGCTTCGCGACGAGGCTCGCGCTGGTCACGGCGACGGCGATCCTGTTCTACATGACGATTCCCGGGATGTACGGGAAGATTCTCAACTTCCAGGCGATCCCGATCCTCGTGCTCGGCATCCTCGCGATCTCGCCCGCAGGCGATGCGGTCTCGCTCGACAGCGTCCTTCGGCGACGGTTCAAGCGCTGGCCGTTCGGACGCGCCGAAGCCGAGACCAGCGGCGACTACCGCTGGCCCGTGCAGTTTCTCCAGGTCTTCGTCTGCATGGTGTTCTTCATGAGCGGGCTGTCGAAGATGCTCACGTCGGGCCCGGGCTGGATCACCTCCGACAACCTGCAGATCCTCCTCGTCGCGACGCCCGTGAATCAGGGCTGCCTCGGTTCGTGGCCGAGCTACCTCGAGCTCAACGCGTGGGTCGTGCAGCATCCAAACTTGCTGCACGCGCTCGCGGCCGGTGTGGTGATCACGGAGCTCTCGGCACCGCTCGCGCTGATCCCTGGCATCCCGCGCGCGCTGATGGTGAGCGCGTTCTTCGGGCTCAACATCGGCTTCCGGATCTTCATGGGCCCGACGTTCGACGAGTTGCTCGTGACGTACATGTTCGCGTTCATTCCGTGGGAGCGTGTCGTCGGATTCGTGACACGCAAGCTGCGACCCGCGCGGGGATAGGTTCGATTGCCTTCGTCGCGACATGAGGCATAGACTTGCCGCATGCGCCTGCTCCCGCTGTTGTTCATCGCGGGTTGCGGCTCGACGGCCCCAACCGGTTCGACGGCCCCAACCCCCGCGTGCCCGAAATGCGAACCGAGCACGGCATCGCCACCCGTAACACCGTCGATCGACGACGCGGCGGTCACCACGAAGAGCCGCGCGTTCCTCGACGCCGTCGACAAGCGTGATCTCGCCGCGTTCAAGGCCTCCATCGCGACCACGTTCGGCATGTTCGAGCTCGGCCGTACGCGAAGCGTGCCGTGGATCATCACCGGGCTGCAGTCGGCGATCGATCGCAAGGCGCCACCGAACGCACGGACGTGCAGGGGCGAGACGGTGCGCCGCTCGGCCACGATGGCGGTCTACACGGGGCTCTGCACCGAGACGATCCCCGCATTCGACGGCGCGGACGCGGCGAGCTTCGAGGGCTGGAGCGTGCTCGTGTGGGTCGTCGAAGATGGCGCGTGGAAGGTCACGCACTGGACGTGGGCACCGGGCGGCGAAGACAACAACATCGAGTACTGGGACAACGCCTTCGCGCAGAAGCGCCACGTCCCGTTCAAGCGCACGCCGAACCAGCACCTGATCGACAGCGTGAAGGGCCTCAAGCCCGGGACCGCGATCGACATGGCGATGGGGCAAGGACGCAACGCGATCTATCTCGCCGCGCAGGGCTGGAAGACGGTCGGGATCGACTACTCCGAGGAGGGACTCAAGATCGCGCAGGAGACGGCCGCGAAGCAGAAGCTCAAGCTCCAGACGATCCTCCACGACATGGAGACCTACGACTACGGCGTCGGGAAGTACGATCTGGTCTCGATGATCTACGTCACCGCGACGCCGCAGTTGATCCAGAAGACCAAGGCGGCGACCAAGCGCGGCGGCTACTGGGTGTACGAGTTCTTCTCGAAGGGTGGCGTGATGAGCGCGCCGGGGTTCGCGCCGGGCGAGCTCGCGAAGCTGTTCTCGGACTGGAAGATCGTGAAGGATGAGGTCGTCGAGGACATCGGTGACTGGGGGCTTCGCAAATCGAAGATCCAACGCTTCGTGGCACGCAAGCCGTGACCGCGTTCCGGCACCGCATGCGCGAGCTCGCGCCCGCGCTGCGCTCGCGCGCGCTCGATGCGGAGGTCGCGCGCCGCGTGCCGGACGAGTCGATGGCAGAGCTCGCCGCCGCAGGGATGTTTCGTGCGCTCGTGCCGCGCCGGTTCGGTGGCGACGAGCGCGACGTCGTCGACGTGTTCACGGGCGCGCTCGAGCTCGCGCGTGGTTGCTCGTCCACCGCGTGGTGCGGCTCGCTGTTCGCGGTCCATAGCTACCTCGCGACGCGGTTCGATCCGAGCGCACAGGAAGAGCTGTGGGCGGACGGTCCCGACACGCGTGTCGCGTCGTCGCTCGCGCCGATCGGCAAGGTCGCGCCCGTGGCCGACGGCTTCGTGCTCCGCGGACGCTGGTCGTTCGTCAGCGGCGTCGACCACTGCAAGTGGGTGCTGCTCGGAGCCCGGCCACCCGACGGGGCCGCCGGTCTCTTCATGTGTCTCGTGCGCGCCAGCAGCTGCACGATCGACGACGACTGGGACGTTGCCGGCTTGCGCGCCACCGGCAGCAAGTCCGTCGTCATCGACGAGCTCTTCGTACCGGCGGCGTTCGCCACGCCGCTCTTGACCCCGCAGCCGACGACGGGACAGCGGCTGCACGCCTCACCGATGTACCTCTTGCCCCCGCGTCCGCTGTTCACGTCGGCGTTCCCGCCGGTCGCGATCGGGACCGCGATCGCGAACCTCGAAGGCTTCCGCGACTACATCGCCGAGCGTGTCAGTGCGTTCACCGGGCAAGCGACGAAATTGAATGCCGGCCCCGCGCTCCGGCTCGCGGAGGCGTCGGCCGCGATCGACGCGGCGATGGCGCTGTACGTTCGCGACCTCGGCGAGATCTCCGCGGCGGCGCGATCCGGGGGCGAGCTGCCGGCGAGCTCCGTCGAGCGGATCAACTACAACGTCGCGTACGCGATCGACACGTGCAGCCGCGCCGTGTACCGGCTGTGGCGCGGCAGCGGAGGCAAGGCGCTGCACGTGTCGAATCCGTTGCAGCGGCACTTCCGTGATCTCCACGCGATGACTCAACACGCGGTCCTCGACATGGATGTGGGCGGTGAGAGCTACGGCAAAGCGTTGCTCGAGCGACCGATCTTCGGCGCGCTGCGTTGACGGCGCGGCGCTGTCGCAGATGACGCGGTCGATGTCGTGATTCGCTCCAGTATGCGTCGACGACCCACACACGCACCGCTCCCGCGTCGTCTGCGGATCGGATACGCTGTTAAGCGTGCGTGAGGCCCACATTGCCGTCGAGGTCACTGACCCGACGACCGGGATCGTAGGTCGGCTCGTCATCGACCGCTTGGTCGATGACGTGGCGACCGGAGGAATCCGCGCGGCACCGAGCGTCCCGTTGTCGCTCTTGCGCGGGCTCGCGCGCGACATGACGCTGAAGTGTGCGCTGCTCCGGATGCGGTGCGGTGGCGCGAAGGCTGGCGTGGAAGTTCCCGCCGGCGTCGAAGTGCGTCCCGCGCTCGAGCGCTTCCTGAAGGCCGTCGGCCCGTACGCGCGCGATCACTGCTTGCTCGGCTCGGACCTCGGCACGTCGGCGAACGACGTCAACGCGGTGATCCGCGCGCTCGGCCATTGGCCGGGACGCAAGGCGCTCGCGGAGAAGTTGCTCCACACGACGATCGAGGAATTCCTCGCGGTGCTCGCAGCAGAGCTCGACGGTGCGAGCGTCGGCGTGATGCGAAACGGCTGGGGCGTCGAGGGCGCGGTGCGTGCGGTCCTCGAGCGTCGCCTTCAACAGGACCTCGCCGGTACGACCGTCGCGGTGCAAGGATTCGGCAAGGTCGGCGGTGGTAGCGCGCTCGCGCTCGCGCGTGGCGGTGCGCGGATCATGGCGATCGCAGATGTGCGCGGCACCGTCTCGACACGTGCATCCGAAGGGCTCCCCGTGCTCGAGCTCTGGCGGGCCGCGGTCGACGGCGTGATCTCGCGCGATCGCCTCCCGCCGCACGTGCACGCCGACGACACGGGCGTGGTGCTCGCCGACGTCGACGTGCTCGTCCTTGCGGCGATCGAGGACGCGATCCCGACAGACCTCGTCGACCACGTGCGAGCACGCGCGATCGTTGCGGGCGCGAACCGCGCGGTCGATGCAACACAGAGCAGCCGCCTCGAGCAGCGCGGGATCGTCGTGGTGCCGTCGCTCGTCGGTAGCCTCGGCACGCTGAACTCGCTCGGCGAGACGAGGTCGCCCGTGCAGGTGCGGGATCGGATCGTCGAGACGATCCGCGCCGTGACCTGCGACGTGCTCGCGCGCGCCGATGCCGAGCGGCTCTCGCTGGACCTCGCGACCGAGGCGGTCGCACTCGAGCGCTACCGGGAGATCGCGTGAAGAACGCGATCGACGCGACGTATCGCGACGCCATCGTGGACTTCGCGACCGCGGGGATCGTGTGGTCGACGACCTGGGAAGATGACGCCGTCGTCGATGCCGCCCTGGCGCTGTCGGAGGGCGACGAGCTCCTCATGGTCGCGGGCGCGGGCTGCAACCTGTTCGCGGCGCTGCTGCGCCGGCCCGCGCGTGTCGTCGCCATCGACATCAACCCGGCGCAGATCGCACTCGTCGAGCTCAAGCTCGCCGCGATCCGCGCGCTCGACCACGCCGAGCTCCTCGCCTTCATGGGGATCACGGCGAGCACCGACCGGCGACGCACGTACGACGAGCTCCGCTCCGCACTGCCGCCGTCGACGCAGCAGTTCTGGGACGCGCAAGCAGGTGCGCTCTCCCGCGGACTCCTGCACGTGGGACGCGTCGAGCAGATGTTCAGCGAGTTCCCGGCGGCGTGGGCTCAGATCCAGGAGCCCGAAGCGATCGAACGCCTGTTCTCGTTCGGCGACGACGTCGCGGCACAGGCCAGGTACTTCGACGCGGAGATCGCGACACCCGAGCTGCGCGAGGCGGTCGGTCGGGTCTTCGGGCTCGCGCAGCGCCGGCGCGCACGGCTCGTCATCCCGGTGATGGCGCGATGTTTCGGGGGTCGAGAGGAGGCCTTCGAGGAGATGTGGTGGGACATGTTGCGGCGCGCGTGCACGACGTTGCCACTCTCGAGGAACCCATACATCCAGCTCATGTTGACGGGATCGTACCGTTCGCTCGACGCGGCACCTTCGTACCTGCACGCCGCGAGCTTGCCGGTGCTGAAGGCTACCGCGGGACGTGTCGAGCTCATCACGGCGCCGATCGAGCAGGTCGTGCGCGATCGTTCCGCGTCGTTCACGAAGGCGAACCTGTCGAACGTATTTCTCAACTTCGACGACGACGTGAAGGAGGCGCTCAGCGCTGACCTCGTGCAGCGGCTCCGCAGCGGCGGGAGATATTGCTACCTCGATCGCTTCACCGCGACCGGTCCGGCGCGCGAGCACCTGCGTTCACTCGACGAGCTCGCGGCCACGCTCGCGCGCCAGGATCGCCTGACGTTCTCCGGTGAGCTTCACATCGAGGAGCGGCTGTGATCGATCGCTACGCGATCGGGCCCATCTTCGCCGTCCGCGCCGCGGGCGTCCCATTCGAGGTGCTCGAGCGTCTCGGCACGCCCGACGTCTCCGAAGCCGCACGTCACGTGAATGCGCTCGCAGATGCGATCGAGACGGCCGCGGAAGGCGCGCTCGCACGCGTCGCATCGGAGCTCGCGAGTGATCCGAAAGTACGCTCGAAGGTCGCGCAGAAGCTGTCGCGACGGTTGGCGCTCCCCAACGGCCTCGCGAGCACTCACCCGTGGCTCGCTCCGTACCAGGAGGCGCGGGCGGCGCACGCGGCAGCGCAGGCCGAGCTCGAGGCGATGATCGAGCGCGAGTACTTGGCACAGCTCGGCGTGGTCGCGCGCGAGGCGGGGCGCGTGCTGCCCGACTTCGTGCTGCTCGAGTCCGCGCCGCTGCTCCACGAGGTCCGCGAGCTCGAACGCCACGCGGGTACGCGGACTGCGAGCCAGGATCGCCGGCGCCACCGCACGCTCGCGATGTATCTCCAGCGCGTGTGCGCTAAGAACGACGCGTTCAGCCGGTTTGGACCGACGCTGTGGGGAACGGTCGAACCGGGCGATGGGCTCGTCTTGCATCGGCGCGAAGGCATCGCACGCCGCGTCGAGCTCGAGACCTGGGTCGTGGCGCAGCTCGTGAAAGTCATCGACGCCGATCCAGACGTGCGGCCGGAGCTCGCGCCACGTTTGCACCCGCATGGCCGCCTCGAGCCGGGCACGTTCGTGCGCCTCGACGAGCAGCGCGAGATCACGCTCTCGGCGCTCGAGCACGCACTCGCGAGCCGCTGCGACGGAACCCGCACCGCGCGCGAGCTGGAGGATACGACCACGCTCGCGAGCCTCGCCGCGCGCGGCGTGATCGTGTGGAAGCTCGAGCGCTTCGCACGCGACAGCGCCCCGTTTGACAGCCTCCTCGCCGACATCGACGGGTGGCGCGCACCCGCGCTCCGCGAACGCTGGCGCGCGCGACTCGCGCCGCTGACCACGATCACGACGCGGTTCGCGGATGCCGCGGTTGGGACGCGTGCGGAGATCCTCGACGAGCTGCAAGCCGAGCTCGAGCGGATCGGCGTCGGCGACCGCGAGCGCACCCGCACCCTGTACTCGGCGATGAACCCGATCAACGAGAACTGCACCCTCCAGAGCACGGTCACGATCGGCGCGGTGGCGTGTGATCGGCTGATCGCGGACGTGTGGCCGTGGCTCGAGCTCTGGCAGGACGCGGTCGCGTTCGCCGCTGGCCGTGTCTACCAGCGCCTCCTCGAGATCGTCAACGCCGCGCCGCGCCGCGGTGGCACACTCACGTACGCGTCGCTCCTCTCCGCGTCGCAGGCCGCTGGTTTCGAGGTCTCTCGCGACGGCGGGGTTGTCGAGACTTCGAGGGCGGCGTGGGTCGACATCCGCCGCGAGTTCTCGGAGCTGATCTCGAACCGTCCGGACGCGCCGACGTGGGACCTCACCGCCGACGACTGCATGTTCTTGCGGCGTCGCTACGACCTGCCACCCGCGGGCGAAATCGCGCGTCCATCCCTCGACCTGCTCGCGTGCGCCACGACGGCCGACGACGCTGCGGCCGGTCGCTTCGACTGGGTGGTCGGCGAGTCACACCACACGTTCGCGCTGTATTCGCACGCTACGTACTGGAGCTGCCCCGACAAGCGCGCCCTCCACGAGATGGTCCGGGCCGCTGCGGGCGGGGTTCCCCCCGCGTCGCGCGACGCCGGCAACGACCTGCCCGTCCACGTGAACCCCGAGGCGTTCCTCGAGGGGGGCGCGACCTTCGTCGGTGCCGCACGGACCAAGCCGAGCTGGAGAGTCGTGCGCCCGGCCGATGCCACGGTCGTCGTCGACGAGGAACGCAGAGACATCCGGCTGCGCTCGCCATCGGGTGAGGACCTCGGCTCGCTCGTCCGCACGGCGCCAACGACGGCGGGCATGCACCCATTCTTCCCGTTCGTCCGCTCACCCCACGAGCCACGGCTGCGCCTCGGTGGCGTGACCGTGCAGCGCCAGGCCTGGTATGTCGAATCGAGCGAGCTCACGCAGCACACGGGGTTGTCGGCCGCGTTCCTCGCCGCCGTCGAGCGCATGCGTGCCGACCGCGGCATTCCGCGATGGGTCTACGTGAGGCCCCGCCCGGGCACGCTGAACTCGGCAAAGTGGAATCGTGACAAGGACACCAAGCCGATCTGTATCGATCTCGAGGGCCTGATCTCGCTCGAGATCCTCGAGCGCCGGCTCCGCAAGTACGAGGCGATGGTCCTCACGGAGATGCTCCCGACGCCCGAGCAGATCTTCCTGAACACGGCGGACGGCCCCGTGCTCTTCGAGTTGCGGACGAACGTCATCCCACGGCGCGCGCGATGAAGTTGACGCGCGCGCAACTCGACGGCTTCGAGCACCGCCATTGCGCGTCGGTCGCGGATCTGCCCGGTCTGCAGGCAGAGGTACTCCGCATGATCCTCGAGCGCGCCCGCGCGTCGGCGTTCGTGCGCGATCATGGCATCACGGGTACGACCGTCGACGAGTACCGCGCGCGCGTTCCGGTCCACAGCTACGACGATCTCATCCCGTACGTCACGCGGATGATGAACGGCGAGCCCGACGTGCTGTTTGAAGGGATGGCGAAGGCGTTCCTGCAGACGTCGGGGACGACGTCGGCTCCGAAGATCGTTCCCGATCGCGATCTCTCGGACGAGCAACGCGCGCTCGCACGCATCGACGACGACTACGAGATCGCGCTGTTCCTGCGCGACCATCCCGATCTGAGCTATCACGGTCGCCACCTCGCCGACGACGTGGGGCTGTGGCTGCCGCTCGTCGGTGGACCGCCGAAGCTCGACGATCAGGGAAGACTGATCGGCTTCATCAGCGGCTACGCCTACGACCAGCTGTATCGCAACGCGCCGACATTTTACTTCACGCGACCGAGCTGGCTCCGTCACATGTCGGGCGCGCTGAAGCTCTACGTGCTCGCGCGGCTCGCGGTCAGCGAAGATGTCCGGATCGTGAATGGACCACCGCACGCGGTCGTCGAGCTCGCGCGAATCGTGAACGGATCGCACGGCGACTTCTTGCGCGACGTCCATGACGGCACGCTGTCGCGCGAGATCCCGCCGGCGCTCGCTGCCGAGCTTCCGCCGCTACGACCGGATCCCGAGCGAGCACGCGGTCTCGAGGAGCTCGCGGCGCGTGACGGAGGCCTCTGGCCGCGTCACCTCTGGCCGCGCCTCGCCGTGGTTCGGACGTTCTGCCAGGCGGGCATGGCCGTGTACAAGGACTTCCTGCGCGCCGGGTACGGCGTACCGCTGCGTGACATCGGGCTCTGGTCGACGGAGGGACGCGGGCTGGCGTACTGCCTGAAGACGGAGTCCGCGCCGTCGCTCGTGGCGGCGCACCGCAACTTCTACGAGCTCGTCGATGAAACGGAGCGCGCGTACCTCTTGCACGAGGTCGAGCGAGGCAGGCTGTATCGCCTCGTGGTGACGTCACCGCACGGGCTGTATCGCTACGACACGGGTGATATCGTGGAGGTCGTCGATCACGTTGGCGGTGTGCCCGTGATCGAAGTTCGCGGCCGCGCCGGTACGAGCAACATCGCAGGCGAGAAGCTCACGGAGTCCCACGTGACAGAGGCGATGACCGCGGCGCTCGGTCCCGATCTGCGACGCGTGGCCGGGTTCGTCCTCGTGCCGCACATGCCGAGTGAGGGACGGCGCGGATTCTACGAGCTCGCGATCGAGTACGAACCGCCCTTGCCCGCGCCCGACCAGCTCGCCGCCGCCGTGGAGGACGCGCTCTGTCGCGTCAATTCGATCTACCTCGAGTGTTGCGTCGCCACACCGGCGGTGGAACGCATGCGCATCACCTGGCTACCGAGTGGATGGTTCTCCGCCTTTGCCCGCCGTCTCCTCGAGGAGCGCGGGATGCAGGCGAAGCTCCCGATCTTCTGGACCGCAACGCGTCCCGACGGCTGGCCACCGCTCGCGCGGGAGGCATAGACGTGCGCGTCGCGATCCTTGGAGCCGGCGCGATCGGTTGCTATCTCGGCGCGCAGCTCCTCGCCGGCGGCGCGTCGGTTTGCTTCTACACGCGGGGCGAGACGCTGCGCGTCTTGCGAGCGCGCGGCATCAAGATCGAGGAAGGGCCCGACGTGCGGACCTTCGACGCGGTCGAGGCGACCGATGACATCGCGGCGCTCGGCGGTGTCGACATCGTGATCGTTGCGGTGAAGGCTTGGCAGCTCGACGAGATCCTCGCGGCTGCGCGCCCCGTGCTTGGACCCGAGACACTCGTCGTGGTGCCGCAAAACGGTGTCGAGTCCCCGCTCGCGGTCGCGCGCCTGGTCGGCCCCGAGCGCACGATCGCCGCCTTGGTGCGGATCAGCTGCGTCGCGGTCGAGCCGGGATGGGTTCGGCACCTCGGCGGACAGCTGATCGAGCTGGGGACACTCACCGAGAGCTCGCACCGCGGGCGCGTCGAGGCGCTGTGCCGCTTGCTCGGACCGCGCGCGACGATGCCGGACGACATCTTCGCGCGCATGTGGGACAAGGCCGTCATCATGGCGACGATGAGCCTGATCGGCATGGCGGCGCGTACACCGATCCCCGTGCTGACGCAGCATCCCGAGCTCCTCGAGCTCGCGGTGCGTGCGGCCGCTGAGGCGGTCGAAGTCGCGGTCGCTAGTGGCGCTCGGCTCGACGTCGCGACCTACGGAGCAGCGCGCTTGCAAACGATCGGGCGTGCGAGTGCGCCGATGTCATCGACGCAGCGCGACTTCCTGCAAGGCCGGCCGTCCGATCTCGATGCCGTCGTCGGGTTCGTTCCTCGCCTCGGCAGAACGCTCGATGTGCCCACACCGATCTTCGACGTGCTCTGCGCGACGCTGTCGATCCAGGAGCTCGTCGCGCGCGGAAAGCTGACGCTGGTTAGCCCATGATATTCTCGCCGAACCGGGGATCATGAGCGACGACCTGAAAGGGGAGCTGTGTCGTGGGGCGCGCTTGCTCTATCGCTTCGGGCTCAGCACCGGCCTCGCGGGACACCTGAGCATCAAGGTCGGTCCTGACGCCATGCTCGTGAATCGGTTCGGGCGCTCGTTCGGCACCCTCACACCGAGCGATGTCCTCGAGCTCGACCTGAAAGGCAACATCCTCGACGGCAAGGGTCACGTCAACGACACGATCCGCCTGCACGGCATCATCCACGAACAGAATCCCGACATCGTTGCCGTCGCCCACGCGCACCCGCCTGCCGTCGTCACGTTCAGCGCTCTGCGAACCGTGCCCGAGGTGTACGATCAGGAGAGCTGCTTTCTGGCGGGCGTGGTCGGCATCGTCGAGGACGACTACAGCGGCCTTGCATCCAGGGAAGACCGGGTCCGCCCGATCGCCGAGGCGCTCACCCACCACCAAGCGGTCATCCTCCCCAACCACGGCGCGATCACCCGCGGCACGAGCATCCCGCACGCGATCATCCTGATGATCCGCCTCGAAGAGATGGTCCAGCGAAACCTCGCCGTCGCCGCGGCGTCACGCGCCACCGGCATCGCCGCGACACCGATCGCACCGGACGTGGCACGGATGACGAGGCAGGAGCTGATGGGACTGAAGGCTTTGCCGATGGTATGGGAGGATCTGATGGCGCGTCTGCGGCAGACGGATGGCGAGTTGTTCGCGTGATACGTCGACACTCCAAGAGCTCTTACCCTTGACGCACGATCGCCACGCACTCGCGCCGCTGTTCGCCGTTCGCGCGGCTGGCGTCCCCTTCCAGGTCCTCGAGCGTCTTGGCACGCCCGCCGTCTCAGCCGCCGCCCGTCGCTTGAACGCGTTCGGCGCTACGCTCGACGAGGCCGCCGAAGCAGCTCTCGCGACGGTCGCGATCGAGCTCGCGAGCGATCGGAAACTGCGCTCGAAGGTCTCGCAGAAGCTATCGCGCCGGTCGGTGATCGTCGCCGAGCTCGCGAATGCGCACCCCTGGCTCGCGGCGTACGCTCAGGCGCACGCAGCCCGCGAAGCGGCGCTTGAAGATCTCGAAGCGATGATCGACCGCGAGTACGCGACGGCGCTCGACGCACTCTCGCGAGAGGCGGGTCGCGTGCTCCCTGACTTCTTGCTGCTCGAGTCCGCCCCACTGCTCGATGAGGTCCGCAAGTGGGTCACGTGCCGAGAGCCTGCGAATCGCTCGATAGATCGTCAGCGGCACCGGACCCTCGCGATGTACTTGCAAAGAGTCTGCGCGAAGAACGACTCGTTCAGTCGGTTCGGCCCGACGATGTGGGGAACGATCGAGCCCGGCGAGGGGATCGCCTTGCATCCGCGGCCGGGCATGGCTCGCCGCGTCGAGCTCGAGACGTGGGTCGTGGCACGACTGGTCGCCATCATCGAAGCCGATCCGGACGTGCGCGCCGAGCTCGCACCGCGGCTGCATGGGCATGGCCAGCTCGAGCAGGATGCATTCGTGCGCCTCGACGAGCAACGCGAGCACGCGCTATCGACCGGGGAGCGCGCGCTCGTCGCCGCCTGCGACGGCGTCCGTCCCGCGTGCGAGCTGGGAGACCCGACGACGCTCGCGAGCCTCGCGGAGCGCGGCGTGATCGTGTGGCGGCTCGAGCGCTACGCGCGTGACACCGCGCCATTCGCGAGCCTCCTTGCAGACATCGACGGCTGGCGGGATCCCGTCCGCGAACGCTGGCGTACGCGACTCCAGCCCCTGGTAGCGCTCGTCGAGCGATTCGCGGCAGATGAGCGCGTCGCATCGCGACGCGCGGTCCTCGACGAGCTCCACGCCAACCTCCAGGCCATCGGCGTCGCCGATCGCGAACGCACCCGCACGCTGTATGCAGCGACGAACCCGATCAACGAGAACTGCACGCTCCACAGCACGATCTCGCTTGGAGCTGCCGCCTGCGATCGGCTGCTCGCCGACGTCTGGCCGTGGCTCGAGCTGTGGCATGACGCGACCGCGTTCGCGGTCAGCCGCGTCTACCAGCGCGTCGCCGAGCTCGTCGCAGTAGCGCCGCGCCGCGCCGGCAAGCTCCCGTACTCGTCCCTCCTCCACACCGCACGCGCCGCGGGCTTCGACCTCGACCGCGACGGCGGGCTCACCGACGTCGCGCGCGGCGCATGGGACGACGTCCAGCGCGAGCTCTCGGAGCTGCTGGGTCGCAGGCCCGACGCGCCGGTCTGGCAGCTCACCGCCGAGGACTGTACGTTCCTGCGCCGCCGGTACGAGCTGCCGCCCCCGGGCGAGATCGGACGCCCGTCCCTCGACCTCCTCGCCTGCGCGACGTCCGCAGCCGACGCCGCTGCCGGGCGCTTCGACTGGCTGGTCGGCGAATCACACCACGGGTTCCCGCTCTACCAGCACACGATGTACTGGGGCTGTCCAGACAAGACAACGCTCACGAACATCATCCGCGCCGCAGCCGGTGACGCTCCCGTCGCGTCGCGTGACTCCGGCAACGACTTGCCCGTGCATATCAATTACGAAGCCTTCCTCGCGACCGGTGTCGCGACGTTTGTCGGCGCCGCGCGGACACGGGCGTCTTGGAAGGTCGTGCGACCCGCCGACGCCGAGGTCGTCGTCGACGAGGGAGGCCAGGACATCCGCCTGCGCGCGCCATCGGGCGAGGACCTCGGCTCGCTGATCCGGACGGCTGCGACCGTGATGGGCATGCACCCGTTTTTCCCGCTCGTCCGTGCGCCCCACGAGCCGCGGCTGCGCCTCGGCGCGGTCACCGTCCAGCGCCGGTCGTGGTACGTCGATTCCAGCGAGCTCGGCGCGCAGCGCACGGGGATGACCGCATCATTCGTCTCCGCGCTCGAACGCGTCCGCGCCGATCGCGGCATCCCGAGATGGGTGTACGTGAGACCACGCCCGGGCGTGCTGAACTCCACCAAGACAAACCGGGACAAGGACAACAAGCCGGTCTGTATCGATCTCGAGAGCGTCATCTCGCTCTACATCTTCGAGCACAGGCTTCGCAAGTACGAAGCCATGATCCTCACCGAGATGCTGCCGGCCCCCGAGCAGATCTTCCTCGACACGGGAGATGGTCCGGTTCTGTTCGAGCTGCGAACGAATGTCGTCCCACGAGACGCGACGCAGCGGTAAGTTCGGATCCTTGCACGACATCGGTGCGCTGTACTGCGTCCGCCTCGCGGGCATTCCCTTCGAGATCCTCGACGACCTCGCCGCGCCGTTGCTGGCCGGGCATGTCGCGGAGGTGCTCGCGATCGAGCGCGAGCTCGCCGCGGCGACCGCAGCCGCGCAGGCTGCGCTAGGAGAGATGGAGCTCGCACGCAGCGTCCGTGCGCGCATCAAGCGGGCCCTCGCGCGCGGCAGCGCATTACCCACAGACGCGGGGGCAGCGCCCACCTTCGACCGGTACAGCACGGTGCTCGAGCAGGTCGCACGCGCGCGCGTGACCATGGATGCACACCTCGCCGCAGCAGACGAGGCAGCACGCCGCGCGCTGTGGTCGCACGCGAAGACGGTCCTGCCGGATTTCCTCGCGATCGAGTCCGACTCCGCGTATCGCGAGCTCGCGCGCCACACTGCCACGAACCCCGAGGACAACTCCGAGGTGCGGTACACCGAGCGCGCTCTCGCGCGCTACCTCCAACGCGTCGCCGCGAAGAACGACACTATCAGCCGGTTCGGGCCGACGGTGTGGGGACGGATCGATCCGGACGGGTTGGGCTTCGAGCTCGCGATGAAGCCGGGGATCGCGGCGCGCTCGGCGTCGATCGAGCGCTGGGTGGTGCGCGCCGTCATTGCGGCGATCAACCGCGACGCGGCGCTTCGTGCCGAGCTGTGTCCGCGCGTTCATCCGAACGGGCGGCTCGAGGGCGCAGCGTTCGTGCGGCTCGACAAGGTCGACGACACCCCGCACGCGCTCACCGCCGCCGATCTCGACATGCTCGCGCGCTGCGACGGCGCGACGCCCGCCCACCAACTCGACCTCGCGCGCCTCGAGGTGCTCGCGGCTGCGGGTGTCGTGATCTGGGAGGTCGAACTGGTCGCATTCGATCACGATCCGCTCGCGACCCTGCGCGACGACCTCATGCGGTGGCGCGATGGGGCCGCGAAGCAGACGTGGATGTCCTGCGTCGACGCGCTCGCCGATGCCGCACGGCGGTTCGCAAGCATCGACGAGGCCGAGCCGCGGCGCGCGCTCATGGACCACGTTCTCACGCTCGTCGAGAAGCTCGGTGGGGCGCCGCCGCGTGGCGGCACGCTGTACCAGGCGAGCAATCCAATCATCGAGGAGTGTGCGCGCGAGGGCCGCGTCGTGATCGGAGGCAAGGTGCTCCGGGAGGTCGTCGACGATATCGCACCGTGGCTCGACCTGTTCTCCGACGCATTCGCGCTCGCTGCGTCGCGTGCGTACCGCCGGCTCTGCGAGCTGCTCGAGACCGCGCCACGCGGTGGCGCGGGCATCAGCCTCGCGGAGCTCATCGCACACGGCGACGCGAACGGGTTCTCGCTGCGCGAAGGCGGGCTCGGCATGGTGGCGCGCGCGACCTTTGACGAGATCAAGCGCGACTTCGCGGCGCGGTTCGCGTCGCGGCCGGACGCGGCTGAATGGGAGCTCACGCGCGCCGACTGCCATCTGCTGCGCGCGAAGTACACGCTGCCTCCGGCCGGCGACCACGGCTGGGCGTGCCCCGACCTCCAGATCGCCGCATCGTCGCCGGAGCAGGTCGCCGCCGGCAACTGCACCTGGGTCGTCGCTGAGCTCCACGGCGTCATGGCGCCGCTGCAGCGCGCGGTCTCGTGGTCGTGCCCCGATCCACAGGCGTTGGCTGCGATCTATTCGAGCAGCGAGCCGTGGCTGCTCCCGAGCCGGGTCGCGGCGACGGTCGCGAGCGTGCACGTGTCGATCGAGACGATGCTCTCGACGATCCCGAACGCCGTGTTCTGCGCGCCCGAGCGACCGCGGCCGCACTGGCGCTACGTCGCACCGAGCGAAACCGAGGTCGTCGCCATGCACGACATCCACGACATTCGCGTGCGCGCGCGGCGCACCGGCGAGGATCTGGGCTCGCTCGTGCGCACGCAGTGGATGGCGGCCGCGGGGCTTCACCCGTTCTTTCCGCTCGAGCTGGTGCCGCACACGCCGCGGCTGCGGCTCGGTCGCGCGATCGTGCAGCGCCGCAGCTGGCGCGTCGTGCGCTCCGAGCTCGCCGTGTCCGTCGACCACGGCGTCACGACAGAGCTCGTTCTCGCCCTCGCGCGCTTGCGCGCTGCGCGGGACCTCCCGCGCTGGGTCTACGTGCGGCCCGCAGCCACCCTCCTCGATCACTCGCGCGTGCTCGGGCGAAGCCGTGACGCCAAGCCGATGTACATCGATCTCGAGTCGACGATCTTCCTCGACATCTTCTGCCGTCACCTCGAGAAGTACGGCGCGCTCGACGTCGTCGAGATGCTCCCGAGCCCAGACCAGCTGTGCTGGCGCGAGGACGGCGGGCGCTACAGCTTCGAGCTACGGATGATGACGCCGCCACGCAGGTAGCGCGCACTGGATCAGTGCAGCGATCTGCCAACCGATGTGCGGCTCGACATCACGAAGAGCGCCACACGGATCGTATTCGACACGCAGATCGACCAGGCGGCGGCGGTCATCTCGTCACCGGAGGCCAACCACACGTAGACGAGGCCAAGCGCATCAGCCGTGATGGCGACGGCGGCCGCGCTTCGCGACGCCTTCACCGCGGCGTGCACGAACATGTAGACGGCCGCGCTGCCGAGCGGGACGAGCGCGAGCGCGAGGATGCGCAGCGCGTCGCCACCGCGCGCCTGCGTCGCCGGGTCGCTCGTGAACACGCTCACCACCGGGTCCGCCAGGACGTAGCACGTGGCTGCGAGCATCACGCCGGTGAGCGTGCCGAGCACGAGGCCGGTCCGCATGATCATGCGTGCGCGCGAGCGATCGTTGGCGCCGATCGCCTGACCGAACGCGATGCCGACGGCGCGCCCGATCGCAGCGACCAGCGTGGCCGCGAAGAACAGGAGCAGGAGCGCGATCCCGAAGCCGACGACCGGCGCGCGGCCGTCGTCGGCGATTCGCTGCACGAGGTACGCGTGGCTCGCGAAGGTCGCGATCCGTGCGATCTGCAGCGGCAGCCCCACGGCGAGGATCTCCCGATACGGACGCTCGCGCGTCTGCGCGGGCGTCGCGCCCTCGAGGTGCAAGCGCACTCGTTGCGCGTACAACGCCCGCCACACCCATGCGGTCAAGGCGGCCTGCACGCAGGCCTGCGCGAGCGGCGCGCCGAGGAGCCCGAGCCCGAGCACCGCGACGAACAGCGGAACGATCAGCGCTGTGGCGCACAGATCGATTGCCATCCGCACGGTCGCGAGGCGTGTCCACCCTGCGCCGCTCGCCGCGTTGAGCAGCACCTGCACGAGCGCGATCCCCGGCATCATCAGGAGGATGGCGGGGAGCCCGAACGCCAGCAGATCCTCGGGGCGGACGCCGGGCGGCGCGAGCCACCGCGCGAGCGGCCCTCCGAACGGCAGCACGAGAATCGCGAGCACGAGCGACATCGCGATCACCAGGCGGAGGCCGCTCGTGACGTAGGTCAGCCCGCGGCCATCGCGCGCGCCCACCGACTGCGCGACGAGCACGGAGACACCGGTCGCGATCGAGACGAGGGTCCACCCGATGCAATTCACGATGGGACGAAGCGTCGCCTCGACGGCGAGCGCGTCGTCTCCCAGCAAGCGGCCGAGCCAGTAGATGTTGATCGCCTCGGCGAGCACCGCGAGCTGTCCGGTCAGCGCGATCGGCCACGCCAACCGCCACAACAGCGCGCTCGCTTCGCGCGGCGTCACCCCGAGCTCGTGCAACCGGTCATGTTTATCACGCCGCCCTCACGCTGCCGATCACCACCAAGTGCGACTCGCGATCTCGATGGCGGATCTTATCGGCGCGGAGGAGTCAGCTCGACGGTGTGACATGTCTGAATGCGCCGCACTTGTGCCGACGTCGTCACATCTAGGCACTGGTATATTTGCGCTTTCTGCGCCTACGATTGCGCGACGTGAGCAGGCAGCACTACAGCGGTCGCGACCTGCGACGTGCGCTCGACATCGAAGACCTTCGGCGCATGGCGTTGGCTCGTTTGCCAAACTTCGTGGCCGAGTATTTGGAGGGCGGCAGCGAGGACGAACGCACGCTACGCAACAACCTCACCACGTTCAACGACCATCACTTCGTCCACCGCGTGCTCGTCGATGTCGCTGAACGCTCCGTCGCGTCGACGTTGTTCGACAAGCCGACCAGCATGCCGATGGTCGTCGGCCCGACCGGCTTCAATGGTCTGTTCTGGCGGCACGGCGACATCGCGATGGCTCACGCGGCTCGCAAGCACGACATCCCGTTCACCGTCAGCATCATGTCGAGCGACAGCTTGCAGGCGATCGCGAAGGAGGCCGGCGGTCGACTGTGGATGATGTTGCTCGTGATCCGCGAGCCACAAGTCGTCGAGCGGTTGATCGCGACCGCGGACGACGTCGGCTGTGAAGCGCTCGTGATCACCCTCGACGCGGCGGTGTTTGGTAATCGGACGTGGGACTCGCGCAACTTCTCTGCGCCCCTTCAGCTCTCGCTCCGGTCGAAGCTCGATGTCTTGTTGCACGCGCGCTGGATGACGCAGGTACTGTTCCGCGGGTTGCCCGAGTTCGGAAACCTCAGCGAGCTCTTGCCGCCGGGCAAGCGCAACGCACTCGATGGAGCGCGCTACCTGACCGCGCACAGCGATGCATCGCTGACGTGGGATGCGATCCGCGCGCTGCGCGATCGCTGGCCGCGCAAGCTCATCCTGAAGGGCATCCTCGCAGTCGAAGATGCGGAGCGTGCGGCGCAGCTTGGCGTGGACGGGATCATCCTCAGCAACCACGGCGGGCGGCAGCTCGACGGTGACGTCGCGCCGATGCAGGTGCTCGCAGACGTCGTCGAGCGCGTCGGCAAGCGGGTCGAGGTCATGATCGACGGTGGATTCCGTCGCGGCACCGATATCGCCAAGGCACTCGCGCTCGGAGCCCGCGCCGTAGTCCTCGGACGCGCGCCACTCTACGGGCTCGCGGCCGGCGGCGAGGAGGGAGCGCATCGCGCGCTCGACATCCTGCGCGCGGAGCTCGATCGCACGCTCGCCTTGCTCGGCTGTCCGTCGTGCGAGGAGCTGTCTCCGAAATTCGTGCACTCGTCGCGGGTCGGCACGAAACCCGTCAAAGACGTCATCGAGGTGACCCCACACGTTCGCGACGAGGCCCCATCGGCGGTGCGGGGCTCGAGACAAAAGACCTCGTAGTCATGGGCATCCGACACTCTCCGACCTGTACCCACTCAACGACGTCGCATTGACGCACCACCGCGGACGCGGCAACATCGTCGAGCAACCGTGAAACGTTACGACGTCGAGGACGACCGGGAGGACGGCACATTCCGCGAGTCGTTGGCGGACCTCCAAAAGGAGCTCGCCGACGATGTGAGCTCGCCGGTCGCGCCGTCGGGCAACGCATTGTCGAGGCGGGCGACGCCGATGCCTCCATCGCTCGCACGTCGTACGGGGCCGCAGCGCCAGACACCACCAATACCCGTGACGCCGCCCGCACGCGTGACGCCGCCCGCACGCGTGACGCCGCCGGTACGCGTGACGCCGCCGTATGGCGCGGAGGTCCCGCGTGCCGGGTCGATCGAGCCCGCGCCGAACAACTCCAACTTCGACGAAACCATCCTCGGTGTCTCCGACGCTGGCGACTCGTTCACGGAGTCGATCGACGGCGCGACGCAGGTCGCGGCCGCGAGCTACGACGCGCACGCGGCGCAGGCGATGATGTTCAGCAACACGCCGCAACCGGCGTATGCGCCGCAACCGGCGTATGCACCGCAACCGGCGAATCAAGCGGCGTTCGCGACGAACGGAACGCCGGGCGTGCGGCCGAGCTTCCGTCCGCCGACGCCCCATCCCGTGACGCCGGCGGAGCTGACTTCGAGCACGAACGACAACCCCGATATGCAGCAGCGATTGGCGCGGCTGCAAGCGCTCAGTCTCGAACGGCCGAGTGCAGGTGCACCGAAGGCGTCGTCGCCGTCGCGCGGGGGCTCGAAGCTGCCCTGGATCTTGCTCGCGCTCGTGACCGTCGGAGGCGGCTTCTATCACGTTCGCACCGTCCGCAAGTTAGAAGAAACCACGAGCAAGGCTGCACCGGCGGCCGCACCGACCACGCCGGGCAAATCCGACTCCACGCCACGCGCGGGCTCGCTGCTCGCGTCGGGTTACATCGCCGCGAAGTCGCCGATCACGCTGAGCGCGACGTCGAGTGGCCGGCTTCAGGAGGTCACCGTCGCGGCCGGCGACGTGATCACGAAGGGCCAGCTGCTCGCGCGGATCGGCGATGGCAACATTCGCGCGGAGCTCTCGCTCGCCGCCGCACGCGTGCGAGATGCGAGTCGCCAGCACCAGCGTACCGCGATGCTCGTCAAGGCGCAGGCCGCGACGCCGACGGATCTCGAGCGTTCGGTCGGCGCCGTCGAGGTCGCGCGCGCAGAGATGCGCGTGATCCAGCAGAAGCTCGACGACACGCGCATCCACTCGCCGATCAACGGCACCGTGCTCGAGGTGCTCGCGCGCCCGGGCGAGTCGCTGACGATGGGGCAGAACGATGCCGCCGGCATCTTGCGGCTCGCAGATCTCTCGGCGTTGATCGCGGAGGTCGACATCGCGGAAGGCGAGCTCAAGAACGTGCAGATCGGCCAGGAGGCCGAGGTGACGACCGAGTCGGAACGTGAACGTGTCTATCGCGGCGTCGTGCGCGAGATTGCCGAGCAAGCCGACCGCGCGCGCGGAACCGTGCTGGTGAAGGTCGACATTCTTCCGGATGCGCCGGCGACCGATGCGACCGAGAGCCGCACGGGCAGTGTTGGCAGCGACGCGAAAGACGCGAAAAACGCGAAGAAGAACGCGAAGAAGCCGAAGAACGCGAAGGACATCAAGGCCGCGAAGGAGGCCGAAGCCGCCAAAGCCGCCAAAGACGAGGTCGCGCAAGAAGCCGCCAAGCCGCCGGCGACGAGCCTGCGTCCCGGCATGGCGGTTCAAGTTCGCTTCCTCGCGAAGACCTGATCAGCGCTTCGCGAGGTCGCCGTCGCCGATCGCGTACAGGTAATCGTATGCGGCGAGCATGCGATCCATCGACGCGATCTCGAAAGCGTTCTCCGCCTCGACGAGCACGGCCTGCGCGTTCGTGACCTCGAGGAACGTGATCGCGCCGAGCCGGACCTGCTTGTCGACGAGCTTGTAGTGCTCGCGCGCGGTCTCGAGCTGCTTCTCGGCGATCACCGCCGCCTTCGCCGCGCTATCGACGCGAATCGCGGCCTGTTCGATCTCCTCGACGACGATCTTGCGCTGTACCTCGAGCTCGAGCGCCGCAACGTGCACGGCGTTCCGGCGCAGCGCGATCTCGGTTACCTCGGTGCCGCGCTGGACGAGCGGCACGGTCAGCCGACCGACGACGCTCCAGTCATAGTTGCTCTGCAACACCTCGGGGCTGAACACCTGCACGCCCGCCTCGAGATCGAGCTGAGGCCACCAGCGCTGGCCCTCCGCGAACTCCTCTTCACTCGTCGCCGCAGCGACCGTGTGTTCGAGGGCGCGCAGATCGGCACGCTTGCGTGCGAGGGCGATCGCCTGCGCCGGCGCAGGCAGCGCTGGACTCGCCGGCATCTCGAGCGTCGCGGGGGGCAGCTGCCCGACGAGCCGCGCGAACGCGACGCTCGCCGCATCGGCATCGCGCTGCGCCGTCACCGCTTGCAGCTCCGCACGCCGCAGATCGATCAGCGCGAGCAGCTCCGCATTCTTCAGCGACTGGCCGACCTTGAACCGCCCGACCGCGAGGTCGTACTGCGTCTTCGCGCGACCGACCGCCGTCCCCGCGAGCTCGAGCAGCTTGCGCGAGCGCAGCACGGTGATAAACACCTCGGCGACGTCGCGCGCGAGCTCCTCGCGCGCGCGCAACCGAGTCGCGTCGGCACTCTGCTGCGCGCGTTGCCCCGCCGCCCGCGCCGCGAACACGCCCTTGCGAAACAGGGGCTGCTGGATCACCGCTCCGCCGACGACCCGCTGGCCGGGCCTGAGCACGTTCGTGCCGACCTTTTGCTCGCGCTGCAGCACGCCCGTCGCCTCGAGGCTGACGTTGGGCCTGATCGCGTCGTATGCCGCGCGATACCGGATCTCCGCACTGATGATGTCGCGCTCCGCCAGCGACAGCTGCTCGTTGCGCGCGAGAGCGCGCTCGAACGCGGCGGCGAGCGTGAGCGTACCGGCTGCGGGCTCGGCCCTGGTCTCGCCTTCGGCTTGCGCGAACGTCACCGTCGCGAACGCGTCACCACCGACGCGGCCGGGCAGCCGCTGTGGAACCTTCGGCACGCAGCCCGAAAGCGCGGCCAGCAGCACGGGAACGAGCCGCGAAGATCTCATCGCCTCCATTATCGAGGCGCGAGCCGCCCCGGCGCAACTAACACCCCGGGCGCGCTACTGGACCTCGGAAAAGACGCCCTTGTGCAGGTACATCGTCCGATGTGCGTACTTCGCCGCGTTCGCGTCGTGCGTGACCATGATGATGGTCTTCTTGAAGTTCTGGTTCAGCAGTGACAGGAGTCCGAGGATCTCCTGGGCCGATTGCGTGTCGAGATCGCCGGTCGGCTCGTCGGCGAGGATGATGGCCGGATCGTTGACGATCGTGCGGGCGATCGCGACGCGCTGCTCCTCACCGCCCGAGAGCTGCTTGGGATAGCTCTTCATGCGGTCCTGCAGGCCGACGAGCTCGAGCGCCGTCTGGACCCGCTTGCGGCGCTCTTCTTTCGAGAGCTTGAAGAGGAGGAGCGGGACCTCGACGTTTTCGGCCGCGGTCAGCACGCCGACGAGGTGGTAGCGCTGGAAGATGAAGCCGACGTTCTCGCGGCGCCAGTCCGCGAGATCGTTCTCGCTGAGCGTGCCCGGATCGCGGGTGCCCACGAGCACCTGGCCGGTGGTCGGCTTGTCGATCCCCGCGGTCAGGTTGAGGAGTGAAGACTTGCCGGAGCCCGACGGCCCCATGAGCGCGATGAACTCGCCGGCGGCCACCTCGAAGTTCACGCCGGACAAGACCGGCAGGTCACGCGCACCTTGCCGGTACGTCTTCGTGATGTTGTTGTAGCGGACGCCCACTGCCTCGCGCATTGATACGAAGGTACGTAGGACTGACCAGCAGGTCAATTCGTGCGGTCCGCGATGGTACGCTCGCGGTGTGAGGTCCTGGGCGATCGCCCTCGCGTTGCTCGTGGCGTGCTCGCGCCCGCCCGAGACGGGGCGTGTGGTCGTCGCGCTTACCGTCGACTGGGAGGGCGCCGAGCTGAACCCCGACGGGCTCGATGCGATCGACTGGCTGCGCAAGCGCGTGCCCGGTCCCTTCACGCACTTCGTGTCGGCCGCGTACTTCACGAAGGCGGAGCCCGAGCCCGTCGTCGCGACGCTCACGGAGATGGTGAAACCGGGCGACGAGCTCGCGGTTCATCTCCACCTCTGGCGATCGCTCGCGAAGGCGAGTGGTGTCGAGCCGCGGATTTCCCCATCGTTCATGACGGGCACGGCGGAGGTCGAGGACTACGACGGCGACGCGGGCTACGAGACCGACCCCGACGTGTACGACGTCGCCGAGTTGCGCGCGTTACTCGTGACGTCGCGGACGCTGCTCGCGCAGTCAAAGCTTCCGATCTCGCGCTCGTTTCGCGCGGGCGGATTTCTCGCGACGCCGAAGGTCCTCGCCGCGCTCCGCAGTGAAGGCTTCACAGCCGATTCGTCGGCGTTCGATCACCGCGAGATCGATCTCGATGACGATGCCTACGAGCAGCGCGTCGCGGGTGTGTGGCCACGCGTGGAGCACGCGACGCAGCCGTTCTCGCTCGATGACGGGATGGTCGAGTTGCCGATCGCCGCGTTCGCCGACTACACCTCGGCCGACGCGGTCGCCGCGCGAATCGACGCCGCATACGCGCGGCTCGCCGCCGACCCATCGCGCGACCAGTTCCTCGTGTTCGCATTCAACCTCGAGACCGCGCAGACGCTTGCGGGCCGGATCGGGCAGGGCGTCGAGAAGGCCCGCGCCGCGCACGAAGATCTCGTGTTCGCCACCGTCAAGCACGCGGCCGAGCTGGCTCGTCACGCGCTCGGTTCTCCGCCGACGTGACGTGCTAGAACGCTCGCTGTGTCGTGGCCATTCGTCGTTCTTCTGGTATTCGCTGCGTGCTCGCGCGGCGAGTCAACGTCTGCGCGCGCCGAGCGAATGAGCCCGGCCGCGCTCGGCGCACTGTCGTTTCCACATACGGAGGGCACACCGGCCGCACGCGCGCACTTCACGCGCGGTCTGCTCGCGCTTCACTCGTTCTGGTACGACGAAGCGCAGCGCGAGTTCCACGCCGCGGTCGCGGCGGACCCGAAGATGAACATGGCGTACTGGGGACTCGCGATGAGTCACTGCAAGTTGCTCTGGGGCGAGGACGACGTCGAGGCGGCGAAGAAAGCGCTCGCAGGAATGCCCGATCCCGATCGGCTGTCGCCGCGCGAGCAGGACTGGATCTTGGCTGCGGTCGAGCTGCTCGAGCCCGAAGATGTTCCGACGAGCCGGAAGCGGTTTCTCAAGGCACTCGAGGACATGTACGCGCGCCATCACGGCGATGAGGAAGCGACGTTCCTCGCGGTTGCGCTGCTCTCGTCGACGCGGCCCGAGGATCTCGATCACCTCGCGGTCCGCACGCGCGCGGCCGAGCTCGCGGCCGGCGTCTACGCGAAGAACCCGAAGCACCCGGGTGCCGCGCACTACTACATCCATGCGTCGGATACGCCGGGGCTCGCAGCGCAGGCGCTTCCGCATGCGCGCGCATACGCGGCGATCGCGCCCGAGGCCTTTCACGCGCGTCACATGCCGGCGCACATCTTCTCGCGGCTCGGCATGTGGCAGGAGGCGATCACGAGCTGCGAGTCGGCGTGGGATGCGTCGCTCGCCAGCGCGACGCGCGTGAAGCTGTCCGCGAACAGTCATGACTTTCACAGCCTCGCATGGCTCGTCGAGATGCCGTTCGAGCTCGGCCAGCGCAGCAGGGCCGACGCCGCGCTCAAGAAGTTCGCCGGCGCGGTGAAGCAGGGCCTCGGTCGTCAGCATCGCGCGCTGTATGCGAGCGAGGTCGCGTCGTACATGATGCGAACCGGCGACTGGGCGCGCGTCGACGAGCTGCTCGCGCCGCTCGCCGAGAAAGCTGTCGACGAGCCGCAGGCCGCGCCGGTCGCCCGCAACGGCAGCGCACCGTCACACTGTGCACCCGGCGTGTCGCCGTCCGCGCTGTTCGAAGAGCTCGCGGTGCTCGATGCGCGTGCGCGCTCGGCGGCGGCTCGCCACGATCTCGCGGCCACCCAGAGGTATGTCGCCGAGATCGATCGCGTGCGCACCGCGCTGCGGCCCACGCTCGCGACCACGCAGTCACCGACGGCGATCGAGCGCATCGACGCCGCGAATCAACGCTCGCGCAGTGCGCTGCTCGCGCGCGCGTCGCACGATGACAACGCGCTGCTCGAGGCGCTGCGCGCGTCAGTCGCGGATGCGGATCTCGAGCTCTCGGGCGAGAGCAACCCGACCGGGTTCTCCGTCCGCGAGGAGATCGGCGACGTGCTGCTCCGGCTCGGTCGCCCCGTCGAGGCAGCCGCCGAATACGAGCGCAACCTCGAACGCCACCCGCGCCGCGCACGTTCGCTGCTCGGCGCCGCTCGCGCGCGCGCGAAAGCCGGCGAGCAGGACGCGGCAGCGCGCTGGTATCGCGAGCTGCTCACCGTCTGGGCCGGCGCGGAACCGGGGACGGATGGCCTCGCAGAAGCGCGCGGTCTCACGACTCAGGCCGGCCAGAAATGATCGGGCACGTTCTTGTAGTCGCGCGTGACGTCGACGAGTGACCGTTCGGACGTCGCCGGCGGATCGCCATTGTCGATGCCGACCATGCGGCGCTCCATCGCGGCCCACAGGTTCTTGCGGGCCTCGAGTGATGCGAGCGTGCCGCGCCGGATCTGCTCGCGATCGTCGTCGGTGAGTGCGAGCCGCACCATCGCTTGATCGAGCATCGCCGAGTGCTCGACGTCGTGATCGACGTGGAGCGAGAAGAACTTCATCTCCTCGGCCGTGAACCCCGCGAGCTCCATGCCCTTCACGAGCGGCGGGAACAAGTACGCGATCGCGAACTCGTGCGCCTGGCCGATCGCGCCGAGGCCGACGAGGAACTTCTCGTCGCGGCACAGCCGCATGTGCGTCTCGACGAGCGTGATCGTCTCCGGCTGCAGCTTCGTGGTCAGCAGCGAAGCGTCCGCCTCGGCACCGCCGCACGCACGCACGAACTGCCGGAACAGCTCGGGATGGCTGTCACCGGCCGCGTCCTCGCCATACTCGTCGAGAAGGATCTTCGCGACGATCAGCTTCGCGTTCATGTCGAACGTGTTGAGCAGCATCTCCTCCATGTACGGAATGAAGAAGTGCACGTGCGGGTAGAGCTGCTGCGCGAAGCCAAGCCACGCGCGCTTGGAGAACTTCTTCGTCGCGACGAGCTTCAAAAAGCTGTTGTCGTGGATCGCCGGATGGCGACGCACCTCGTCGTTCAGCGCCTTGATGAATTGCAGCGTCTCGGACATGGCTACTTTCCCGCGATGCGCTCGGCAATCGCGTCGTACATCTGCCAACGAAGGCGAAGTTGGATCACCGCACCGTCGACGGCCGCGGCGCACTCGGCGTCGGAACGAACCATGCCCTCGAGCACGGCAAGCCACTCTGCCGAGTGGTGATCGTCGGCGGTTGCGTGGCCGGTCCAGTACTCGAGCGTGTGCTCGTCGAGACCGCGCTGACGGTTGATCTCCAGGTGGAGGCGGCATTCGGGTGGCCAGTTCGCCTCGACGCCGTAGAAGCAACCGAGCGCCCACAGCGGATCGCGAAGGAACGCCAGCCCGGTGCGCGCGTTCAGGAGCTCCGTCGCCTCGAGCACGCGATCGGGATCGTCGAGCGCACCGGCGACATCGAACTTCAGGCCGAGGCTCTCGTAGAAGCGCGTGCGCAACACGTCGTGCGTGACGCGATGATCGAACTCGTCCGAGAGGTTCTCGAGCACGCACTTCTTCGCTTCGCCGGTCGTGCGCTGCACGAGCGCGGCGAGCTGTGCGGAGAATCCGACGCAGCTGCCGAACCAGTTCTTCGCCCAGATCCGATACGCGCCGAGATCTTGCGCGCTCTCGCGGAGCGTCGTCATCAGCGGGTGGTTGTACGCACCCCACTTGGCGACAGCGTCCTCGACGCGGCGCCGCATCTCGGCCACACCGATCGGCTCGCAGCCACCGAACCGGCGCCGCAACGCGCCGAGCTTGACGCGCATCAGCGACGTCCACGCCATCGACGCGACCGGATGCAAGGGCGGCGCGAAGCAGTTATCGATGTTGATGAAGTAGAGGATCGCCTCGGCCTCTCGCCGAGCTGCGCGATCGTCGTCGATGTAGGCGCGACGGGCGAGGGCGGAAACCTCCTCGGCGGTCGCTTCGAGGGTCCCGCGTGCAGGATCCTCCGATGCCCACGGGTCGGAGAGTTGACGACGAATGTTGGCGATGTCGAGGTGACGCAACATTGCTGACGATATCGCGGTTGCGGCTCGCTGAGAATGCAGGATAGCTTCGAGTGTGGAGGCACACACCAGTGGACCCATCCGAGCAGGAACTGACGGCGCTCGCACAGCGCGTCTTCGAGACCACATCGATTCAAGGCCTGGGCACGCGTGACCAGGTTCGCGTCTTGGCGGAGCGCGCGCCGCTCGCCGAGCAACTTGCCACGCTCGCGTTTCGCGATCGCAACGCCCCCGCGTGGAGGCTGGTCCAGAACGGCATCTTCGCGCTACCGATGTTCAAGGTGACATCCGGCCGCACGATCGATTCGCGCAACCGCCCGTTCTTCCGCGGTGACCTCGTGTCCGCGGGCATTCGCGACATCGTCTGGGAAGTCGAGGAGAAGAACCTCCCGCGACTCGAGCTACCGAAGCCGATGGTCGGCGAAGAGGCCGCCATCTTCATCGAGGGCGAGTTCCGCCGCCGGTCGGTGCAGCACCACCCGATGTTCCAGTACATCGCGGAAACCAAGATGACCGAGGCGCAGGAGCGCGCGGCCGCGCTGTCGTACCTGCACAGCGTGATGGTGCGCATCCGCACCGTTCACCGCAGCATCATGCTCGTGCAGATCCCGATGGAGTTTCACGACTGCATCAAGATCTCGAAGCTCGTCGTCGACGAGCTCGGCGAGGGCACGCTCGAGAAGGCGCACGCGTACAAGACGGCCGTCGACATCGAGAAGTGGGGCGACAAGGTCGACTGGCACGCGCCCGTCGAGTCCACCGAGATGAAGGCGATGCTCAACTGGAACCTCCGCACCGTGACGCACGCCGACACGTTGTGGTCGTTCACGGGCATCTTCTGCGTCGAGTGGAACTCGTATCTCGAGCTTCGCGCCGGCTTGCTCGCGCTTCGCAAGCGCGGCATCCCAGACTCGAAGATGGAAGTCCTCGTGCAGCACGGCGACGGCGATCCGTACGATCAGGACCAGCACGCGCTGCTCGTGCGGCAGGAGCTCGGCCGCCGGATCTTGACGCCCGAGGATGCCGCGACCGTCTACACGGGCATCGCGTATCACCAGGGCCTCTATCACGCGTTCTTTGAAGGTGAGTTCGCGAAGCTCCGCAAGAACGTCGAATCCGCGTAGCACGGTGACGCTGCGCCGCGATTTTCTGCGCTTCGTTCTCGCTTCTCCGTTATTTGGCTGCCGTGATCGAACGAGCGCGCCGGCGCAGGCAGCGCCGACGTTCGACGCGCGTGTGGCGGATGCGATCGAGAAGGCACTCGCCGCCACACCCGCCGAGGCGCTCGACGTCTTCGATCTCGAAGCGGTCGCGCAGCACAAGATTCCTCGCGCGCACTGGGGCAGCCTCGCCGGCGGCTCCGACGACAACCGCACCGTGCGGCGCAACGCGGAGATGTTCGAGGAGATCCAGATCCGCGCGCGCCGGCTGATCGATACGTCCAAGGTCGACACGTCGATCTCGCTGCTCGGTGCGAAGCTGCCGAGCCCGCTCTTGCTCGCGCCGCTCTCGGGGCAGGAGGCCTATCACCCCGACGGTGAAGTCGGGACCGCGACCGCCGCGGCGAAGAAGGGCCATCTGCTCGCGCTGTCGTCGTTCAGCTCGAAGCCGCTCGCGGACATCGCGAAGGCGAAAGGCGATGCGCGGCTGTGGGTCCAGCTCTATCCAACCGACCAGCTCTCGGTCACGCTGGAGCTCGTCGCACGCGCGGAGCACGCGGGCGCGTCGGCGCTCATCTTCACCGCTGACTTCCCGGTGCGCGGGAACCGCGTCTCGATGATCCGCGACGCACGCTCCGATCCGCGTCCGTGCGAGAGCTGTCACGCCGTGCATCCGACGAAGGTCGGCGTGAAACGCGACCCGAAAGTCTTCCTCCGGCAGTTCCCGCTCTACGAGACGCTGAAGCTCGACGAGGTGAAGGCTTTCTTCCGCCCGATCACGCTCGACTTCATCGCCCAGATCCGCGGTGCGACGAAGCTGCCGATCGCGATCAAAGGAATCATGACCGCCGAGGACGCGCGGATCTGCGCCGACAACGGCATCGACGTCATCTGGGTCTCGAACCACGGGGGTCGCCAGGAGAACAGCGGCATGGCGACGATCGAAGCGCTGCCGGAGATCGTCGCTGCCGCGAAGAAGGTCCCGATCGTACTCGACGGTGGAGTCCGGCGCGGCACCGACATCTTCAAGGCGCTTGCGCGGGGCGCCACGGCGGTCGCGATCGGTCGGCCGCAAGTGTGGGGCCTCGGCGCGTTCGGTGCGGCCGGCGTCGAACGTGTGCTCCAGCTGCTCGATCTCGAGCTCGCGACGACGATGCAGATCGTTGGAACGCCATCGATCGCCGCGATTACACCCGCCGCGATTCGTTGACTCGTAGTTCTGCTGAACGTCGGGTACTCACGATCACGCACACCAGCGTGAGCAGTGAATCTCGTTAAGCACGCAGTGCTGGTGAGACATCGTCAGTTTCAAAACCGACGGGCGCACAACCACTGCCACTGACGCCAAAGAACGGCAGTGGGATCGACGACGTCACGTCGCGACAGAAGCAGTGGCCGATCCAAGTCGCTGACCTCGTACACCGTCAAGGATGCGAACGACCTGCCGACGATGCCGGAGAAGCCGACGCTCCTCGACTTCATCCGCAATCGGTTCTTGCTCCAGCAGCATCTGCTGAACGCCGGCAAGTGGGCGCTCGATCAAGGGCTCCCCGAGCATCGCGCTCGCGTCGGACGGCGAATCGCAGCGCGAGACAGCAGCTCATGCTTTGCCGCGCACACACCACGCACGCGCCGGTAGGGTGAATGGGCCATCCTGTCCGTTCTTGAGCAAGCGTGTGCGCAATCTGGTCGCGAGCGCCTCGCGCGCCTCGGGCGACAGCGAGACGACATATGCGCCACCGGGACCGGCGCCCTTCAAGAACGCGCCCCAGTAGTCGTCGAAGTTTGCAAATTTCTGCTCGATCGTGATCGGCGCTTCGCTGACGTCGGTCAGGCCCGCTTTCTTCCAGAGCTCGCCGAGCTGGCCCTTACGCGAGAGCTTCATGTGACGCTCGTCCTTGGGCTCCATCTTGGGATCGACCGCGAGGACCTCGTCCCAGAACGTTCGCAGTGACACCATGCCGGCGTCGTAGTCCCAGACGCACGCGGTCACCGTGCCGCCGGTCTTGGTCACGCGGCGCATCTCACCACTCGCCTTTTCGTGATCCGGGATGAAGTTCATCACGAGTTGCGCCATCGTCCGATCGAACTCTTTGTCCTTGTACGGCAGCTTCTCCGCATCACCGACTTCGAACTTGAGGCGCGGGCTCGTTGCCTTCGACTTCGCGTAGTCGATGAAGCCCTTGGACGGATCGATGCCGACGACCTCGCTCTTCGGCATCAGCTGCTCGATCGCGAGCGCGAGCGCGCCGGTGCCCGCACCGACGTCGAGGACGCGATCACCGTCGACGACGCCAGCGAGCTCGATGTGCGGCTTCGACATCAGCGCGCTCCATCGCCCCATGAATTTCTCGTACCCGACGCCCATGGAGAACATCGTGGCCTCGGTCGTCTTCAAATCGGATCCTGAACCTTGGCCGCTCTGCGCGTCGGCCGAGCCTCGGACTTCGGCAGATCCTTTATCGCTGCCATTCTGCTGTTTCGGGGGTGCCTTGTTACAGGCGGCGAGCAGAACAACGAGCGCGACGTGCCAACGCATGTTGGACAATTGTATGGCAACGGCTCAGCCGGCAGCCACACGGCCGACGACAGTTTCGGACTCGTCGTCGCGATGCGCTGCGATCGTGTGTGGGTCGCCCCATTGGACCATCACGGCGGTCCAGTCGTCGTCCTGCGCGCCCGATTGCACGGCTTCGACCTTCTTGATCAGCTGTGTGAGTGCAACGCCCAGATCCTGATCGCGCGTCTGCATGTAGAAGTTCGAGACACCGCGCGGCCCGAGGAGCTGAGCATTCGACATTGCCACTTCGGGAATACCGTCCGTGATGATCAGGAGACGCTCACCGGGAACCATCTGACCCTCGAGAACGCCGGTCTCGAAGTCCGTGGAGCCGAGCGGCATGCCCGGGCACATGTGCACTTTCGTGCGGCCCGTCGGCGGCAGCGAAAACACCGGCACGCCTCCCGCGCTGCGAATGAGGAACGCACCGGTGCGCGTGTCGAGTGTCACCGCCGTGAGCGTCATGTGGTACTGGCCGCGCGACACGCGGAGCACTTCCTCGTTCATCTCCATCAGGCGCTCGAGGTCGGAGACCTTGTGGCCGACCGATCGGAAGCACGCCGCGGCCGCCGCGGTCACCATCGCGGAGCCCGCACCGTGACCCGTGACGTCGCCGACGACGATCAGGTAGGAGTCGGCGCGCGCCTCGTACCACCACCAGTCACCACTGCACTGAGTCGCCGCGCGATAGTAGCCTTCGAGACGAATATTCCCATCGCGCACCGAGGGCGCTGTGGGAAAGAACCCTTCCTGTACGGCGGAGGTCAGCTCGATCTCTCGCTCGAGCTCGGAGAGACGGTGCGCTTGGCCGAGCGCCTTCAGCTGACGCCGCTGGCGTTGCCAGATCAGACCGACGACCACGAGGACGAGCAGGCAGTAGCCGGCGTACGCCCACCACGTGCGCCACGGTGGAGGCGTGACGTGGATCGGCAAGCGCAGACCCTTCTCGTTCCAGACACCGTGTGCGTTCGCGCCGAGGATCTCGAGAATGTAGTCGCCCGGTGGAAGGCTCGAGTACGTGACGAAGCGGTGCTCCGTCTCGATCCAGTCGTCCTGGAACCCTTCGAGCCGGTACTTGTAGCGGTTGCGCTCCGGCGATGCGTAGGCGAGGGCGGCGAACGTCACCGAGAACCAGCGGTCACGGAAGCCGAGAGAGATCTCGGATGGAATCGTTCGGCGCTGCCCGAGGAGCTCGAACGTCGTGACGACGAGCGCGGGTGCGCCGGCATCCGGTGCGATCGATTCGGGACGAAAGACGTTGAAGCCGCCGGGACCGCCGACGAACAGTCGCCCGCTCGCACCTCGGTGGAAACCGCCTTGCGCGAACTCGTCGCCCTGGAGGCCATCGCCGAGACGGAAGTTCGTCGTCCGCTTGGTCTTGGGATCGAACTTGGTGAGGCCGTCGTTCGTGGTGAGCCACAGCGCACCCGTCGCATCCTCGAGGACACCGTAGACGACATCACTGGCGAGCCCCTGGCGCATGCCGAACGCCTCGAAGGCGCCGGTTTGTGGATCGCGAACGTTGAGCCCGCCGCCCCAGGTCGCGACCCAGATCCGTCCCGCCGCGTCTTCGTGCACGTGCGTGATGTGATCGTTGCGGAGCGTGTTTGGCTTCGCGGGATTGTGGAGATGACGGACGACCTTGCCCGTCTGCTTGTTCAGCTCGCCGAGCCCCTGCGCGGTGCCGACCCAGAGCACGTCGGGCCGCTTCTTGTCTTGATGGATCGTCGTGATGTGATCGGCGCTGAGGGTCGCCGGGTCCGACACAGAGCTCGCGAAGTGACTCGCGGTCTTCTTGACCGTATCGAAACGCACGAGTCCGGCGGCGGTGCCGATCCAGAGCGAGTCCCCATCTCGTAAGAGCGCGAACACTGCATCTGATTTGAGGAGTCCACTCTCCATGTCATACGTGTCGAGCACTCCACTCTTCGGCGTGTAGTGGTAGAGACCCTTATCGGTCGTGCCGAGCCAGTACGATCCGGGGCCCGCGCTCACGATCGCCATCGTCCAGGTCGCCGAGAGCTCCTTGTCGAGGTAGCTCGTCACCTCGCCCGTCTTGAGGTCGACCAAGCGGACGCCGCGCCCCTGCGTGCCGAGCCAGACCTTGTCGCCCTCCTCGAGAAACGCCATCCCGGGGTTCGTGCGGTAGTACGCGAAGTGGCGCCGCAACAGATGCAGCTTGGAGACGCCGTTGGCGTTGAAGCCGAACCACAAGACGCCGTCGCGGTCCGAAAACGCGGTGCGCGGCCAGGGGTGACTGATACTCGACGAGTCGTTGCTGTCGTGGACGTGCTTCTCGATCTGGTTAGTTTTGCGATCGAGACGGTATACGCCAATGCCCTTGATGCCGAGCCACAATCCACCGTCATTACCTTCCACGATCGAGGTAATCCACGTCTGCTCGGGATTCGTGGAGGTCGAGGCGAGGATGCGGCGGAACGTGCCCGTTGCAGGATCGAACCGACTGAGGCCGTCCATCGTGCCGACCCAGATCGTCCCGGTCTTGTCCTGATAGATCGAGGTGACGCTGTCGTTCGACAGCGTGCTCGCGTCGTCGAAGTCGTGCCGGAAGTGCTTCGCCTTCTCGGTCTGCGGGTCGAGCAGGTCGAGACCGGCGTCCCGCGTACCCACCCACACCTTGCCACTCACATCTTCGAGGACGACCGAGATCGCATCGTCACCGAGCGCGTTCGGGTTGTCGCTGCTTCGGAAGTGCTTCATCGAGCCCGACGCGGTGTCGAGCGCATCGATGCCCGACTCGGCCGTGCCGACCCACAACCTGCCGGCCTTTCCGATGTGAAGGGAGACGACGAAGTCGCTCGCGATCGTGTTCGCGTTCTTGTCGTTCGCCGTATACGAGGTGAACTTGTCGGTCGTGAGGTCGAGACGGTGCAAGCCTTTGTGCGTACCGACCCAGAGCACGCCCTCGTCGACGGCGAGCGACGTCACCGTGAAGCTCGCGGTCTCGCCGCCGTCGGGCTTGAAGCTGACGAAGTCGTATCCGTCGTAACGAGAGAGACCTTCGTCCGTTCCGAACCAGATGAAGCCGCGCCGATCCTGCGCGATCGCCGTGACCGCCCCCTTCGCCATTCCAGTGAGGCGATCGAAGCGCAGCAGCGGAAGCATCGCGTCCTTCGACGCCGTCTGTGGCGGAAGGGCGAGCTGAGCGGACGCCGTGGCACTCGACAGGGCGACGACAACGACGGGCAGTGCGTGCAGCAACCAGCGCATGAGACTCATGCGTTCGCCTCGTGTTCGGTTGTATTCACGAGACCTCCGCACGGAGGTTAGCATGGCTTCCGTTTGGCCATGGTCATCACAAGGCTCGACACACTCGGGCCACTTGGGAACGCGGTGGGCAGCAGCGGGTCCGCGTTTGGCGCTCACCCGCGCTGCAAGAACGATCAGATCGGGTCGCGAGCAGCAGGGTTAGTTCGAGACCCACGGCGTGACGTAGCACCAGATCGTGATGAAATCGATCCGCTTGCGGTTGTGCGTCGTGCCGTCGGTCAGCTCCTTGACCCGGTGCGAGACGTGCGCGCGCGCGACCAGACCCGACGAGCCGAGCGCCCTTGCGTGGTTCACCATGTCCGCCGGAACCGTGATCGAGCCGTCGAGCGTGTCCTCGATGCAGTCGACGACCGGGCCCATGCCCGGAATCACGAGCGCGAAGACCATGTTCAACGCGCCGTCGGCCGGCTTCATCGTCGGGGCGTTCGGCGTCGTGTACGTCTGCGTGATCGGCGTGTCGGCGAGCAGCACCATCGGTGCGAAGCCGGGCGTTCCCAGCGCCCACGTCGGCGGCATGTAGTGCGCGTCGTCGTACGTCTGCGCGGGCCACGTTGTCGAGCCGCTCAGCTTCAGGTCGTAGAGCGCGTTGAACGCGCCGAGATACTTCGCGCCGTCCCCCATGCCGACGTGGAAGCTCCACGGACCCGTGTGCGAGCGGCCCAAGCCGTCGGGCATCGCCGGGCCGGCCGGCATCGTCAGCGTCTCGCTGCCGCCCGTATAGCTGGCCACGCCGTAGTCGATGTACTCGCGCGTGCCCATGCCGAGCGGGAAGCGATCGTCGAGATCCATCTTCGTGCAGCCGGGGATTAGCGGGAACTCGAACCGCTTCGGCGTCTTCGACCTGAAGAGGAACGTCGTCGCACGCGTGCGGATGTTCGTCGTGCCCGCCCCCGTCAGGACTTCTTGATACTCGAGGCGACTCTCGCCACCTTCATCCCAACTGAAGTCCGCGACGTCAGGCGCGTCCGGCGTTGGTGGTTGCTTGGCGTCGATCGGAGTCTCTTTGATGTCGTCGCCGCAGGCGAAGAGACCCAAAATGATAAATGCGGATCTAGTGGAGTTCATCGACTTCCCTCGTTCGGTTAGAGCGCATCCAGCGACACGCCGGTTGCTGCTGACTTCCCTCGATCACCAGAGTAACGGAACCCGACGGGGCTCCGCAACATAAGGGGACGATCGTTGTGATAGATTGGGCATGGTGTATCGCACACGACCGATTCACTACCTTCGCGAGTGGGCGCATCGGGGTTGGCGGATGAAGGTCTATGGGATCAGCGCGTGGAGCGAGAAACCATCTGATGCGCTCGTCGAGGTAGGACAGGTGGTAGCGACGGCTACGTTGCCTCCCGATGCAACGAACGATGATCGCTACGGCGTGGGATTTCTCGGAGTCCACGACGGGCAGATGGCGACGTACGTGTTTGTCAGTTGGTGGGCGAAGCTCTACGAGCTCAATCACTTTCTCTTCAAGCGACCTCGCGGTGAGTCAGGCAATTTCGCGCCCGCGGGCGCGGGCCTGTTCGGCTGCACGTGGGATCTCTCGGTGATCGCATTCGAGCGAGATGCTTGGATCTCGTCGATGACGGGCGGTGCGCCCGACGTCGAGCGCTATCTCGCGCAGCATCTACATGCAAACACATAAGTGGATGACGATATGAGAGCGCTCGAGAACCTGGTCGTGCTCGATCTCACGCACGTGATCGCCGGTCCTTTTTGCACGCAGATGCTCGGCGACATGGGCGCGAGCGTCGTCAAGGTCGAGCGTCTCGGCCGCGGCGATCACAGCCGCGCGTGGTCACCGAAGTGGAACGGGATCGCGTGCGCGTTTCTCGCATTCAATCGCAACAAACGCAGCCTCGCGATCGATCTCAAGCAGCCGGCAGGTGCCGACGTCATCCGGCGGCTCGCCGACAAGGCGGACGTGATCATCGAATCGCTGCGCCCCGGGTCCGCCGACAAGCTCGGGCTCGCGTACGACGACGTGGCGAGTCGCAATCCGCGCGTCGTGTATTGCAGCATTTCCGGATACGGCCAAACCGGGCCGAATGCGCCGCTCGGCGGCTACGATCTGATCGCACAAGCGTACGGCGGGTTGATGAGCGTCACCGGCGAGCCCGATGGACCGCACGTTCGCGCCGGCTACTCGGTGTTCGACATGTTCGCAGGCATGGCCGCGTATGGCGGCATCATGACCGCGCTCCTGCAGCGCGAGCGCTCGGGCCGTGGCCAGTACGTCGAGACCTCACTCCTCGATGGAGCGGTCGCGCAGATGAGCTATCACGCAGTCGGATATCTCGCGACCGGCGACGTGCCGCGCCCGCTCGGAACGGCGAGCCCGAGCCTGGTGCCGTACCAGTTGTTTCAGGCCTCCGATGCGGTGTTCATCCTCGGCTGCAACAACGACGATGCGTATCGTCGGCTATGCACCGCGCTCGAGCGGATGGATCTCGCGACCGACGCGAGGTTCGCGACGAATGCAGACCGCCTGAAGAATCGCGCGAGCCTGATCGAGATCCTCGGCGACATCTTCCGCACACGCGCAGCGAGCGAATGGGTCCCGCTGCTCAACGCGAACCAGGTCCCTGCGAGTCGGATCAACACCGTCGCCGACGTCGTGCAGGACAGCCAGGTCGCGGCGCGCGGTCTGCTCCAGAACATTCCACATTCCACGATCGAAGGCCTGCAGGCGCCAGCGTCCCCGTTTCAATTTGTCGGCGCGCTGCCCGTCACACCGACATCGCCGCCGAGCGTGGGAGAGCACACAGACGAGATCCTCGGCGAGCTCGGTTACACCGCGGAAGAAGTCTCGGCGCTTCGCCGCGCGAACGTTGTCGGCTAGCTGGTGAGACGAGCGCACACACGACACAAACGAGTTGGATCTATGCTTCGCCGCGCGAATGTTGTCGGCTAGCATCGGAACGTGCAGTACCGAACGCGGCTCTGTTTGCTGACGATCCTCGCGGGGTGCAGCGGGTCATCCGCACCAGCCGTCGATGCGATGACCGACGCCCCGGATGCCGCGAAGGCGGGACCGTGCTGGCCGATCGACGCCACGACGATGGCCGGGACGATCCAGCTCGGTGGTGGCGAGGGGCCGTTCGTGCCAATGCCCGACGAGCTGCCGGTCGTCTACGGTCCGCAGCTCGGCTTCCACATCCCTGTGCACTCACGCATCTCGTCCATGGTTCCCGGCAACACGTCGGACGTGCTCGATCCGTCGAACCCGCGCACTCGCTTCCGTGCCTCCTTCGAAGACACCGGGCTCCCCATCAACGGGGTCGTGTGCCCGATCCGCCTCGCTTACAAGCCGGCGACCGCGACCGAGCACGATCTGCTCCGCGACTCGGCCGTGCTGTTCGAGGTCGGGTTGCCCGAGGATCAGATCTTCGGCCGCCGCGTGCACGTGATCGTCGAGGTCATCGACTCGACCGGCAAGTACGCGAAGGACGAGAAGACGATCACCTGCCAGAAGCCTATCGGCTGGCCGTGAGCGACGAGCGCTCTGCGACGTCACGTCCACTCGATTGTCGAGCGCGTGACGCGCAGTGAGGACTACTTCGTGTCGATCAGCGCGATCGTGATCGTCGACTAGTCTTCGGAGTCGAAGTCGGTGCTGTCGACGGGGCGGAAGTAGTTCTTCGAGTTGTACTTCGCGACGTCCTTGCCGAGGCGCTCGCTCGCGGTCTGGTCTACACGGAAGTGAATGCCGCCGTAGACGCGCGCATCGGAGATGTCATCGACGATATCGCCGATGCTGTCGTTCACGAAGACGATGCCTGGCGCGCCGGGATGCGAGGTGGTGATCGTATGGCCGTCGTCGCCGTACGCGCGCGTCAGCACGCGTGCAGCAGCGCCGGCGCCACCACCGTGCGCGGACGTGTATCCCGGGAAGCACGGGTTCGTGATGAGCGGCGTCCATGCCGGGTCGGGGTTCGTCTTGTCATCGCCATCTTCCGCACCACGGCGGATCGCCGTGATCGGGCGCCACGTCCGGTAGAGGTACTTCGTCTCGAACGTCGTGACGTGCGCATCGCTGATCGACATGTTCATGAGCGCGAGCACACGCGCCGTGCGCGTGATCTCGTCGTCATTCGCCGCGGCGAGCTGGCGCGCGACGCTGTTCCATCCGATGTGTGGCGGCAGCGCGGCGTAGAGCCGCGCGGCGTCGGTGCGATCTTGCGGACGCGACGTGCTGGTGGCCGAGCCGACCTCCTGCACCTCGTTGTAGTCGCGGCGGTAGCGCGGGCTGCCGAGCTCCGGTGGGGGGTCGGCGAGGAACTGCGTCGAGCTCTCGATGCCGAACGGCTTCACGTTCTGCCAGTTGAAGAAGACACCCGCGGTATTTCCTGCAGGACAACCACCCGTCGGCTGCCACTCGTACGGCGCCGTGCTTGTCGGCGTGTACAAGCCAGCGGGCGGGGGGCCAGAGCCATCGCCGGTGCGGTCGGCGATCGTCGCCGATGCGGCTGCTTGTCCCGCAGCGATGCCATCGTCCTTGGCTTGTCCGTCGGGGATGGCGGCGAGCGAGTTCGCGAGGCGTGCATCGAGCGTTCCGGCGGCGGCCGGGAACAGCCACTTCAAGACGCCATGTGCGGCGGTGACGGCAGCAGCTTCGGACGACGCGCCGCTCGCCGCGGTCACGCCGTAGTACGGGCTGTACTTTCCGGTCGTCGCGTTGACGGCCTCGAACACCGCGACCTGGACCACCGCCATGTAGCGGGTGCCCGGGAAGGGAGCCTGTGTAAAGCCGGTTTGGACGGCGAGTTGGTTCCACTCCAAGACGACGTCATCGCTGACGCCAGTCAGGGCGGAAGAGGAGGTGCTTTCGCTGCCCGCGTTCTCGGGCACACATGCAGCGACAGCGGCAACACATCCGAACAACATGAGAAAACGCGACATGCTCCCCTTAGAAGCACGCCGAGTGCCCAACTCGGGACTGGTTCAAGTTACTGATTTTGCTACACTCACTGAGACCTCATACATCTTTTTTCACGTTTTTGCTCCATTTCTCGCAGTCCTGATAGCTTATTGGGGGTTTTGCTCCACAGCGGGAGTGTCGTTGGTTTGCCGCAGAACATCGACCTGACTTGGGCTCTCGACGCGTTTCGCAATGTCCGGCACGCGAGTGTGCGGAGCTATCAGCAGGCGATCGCGGTCCTGGTGCGCGCGGTCGAAGCTCGAGTCGGCAACGGTGCGCGCGTCCACTGCGCGAGCCTCGATGGGTTCGACGCGGCCGAGGCAGAGCGGCTGTGGGATGGCCACACGCTGATCGACGAAGCTCGCGCCCGCGCGATCGTTCCCGTGCTCGCACACGTGCCGCGGACGACCGAGCTCAGCGAACGGTTTCCACTGGCGGTCATCGTCGTCGACGGCATCGACCCGACCGCACACGCGCGCGAGCTGTCCGACGTGCAGGTCCTCGCCGACCTTTCGGCCGAGACGCTGCTCCTCGCCCATGATGCAAACGAGAGCGAGACCCGCGGCGTGCTCAACGTCCCGGCGTTTCGTCGGCTCACGAGTCGATGGCTCGAGATCTGCCGCGCGCGCAAGCTGCCGCTCAGCATGCTCGCCGTCGCGCTCGACGGCCTCGCCGAGATCAACCAGACGATCGGCTTCGAAGCCGGCGACAACATGCTCGACGAGGCGGTCGCGTTTCTCGCCCGCGAGCTGCCGCACGCGACCGCACTCGCTCCCCTCGGCGGTGCGGTGACGGTCGTGCTCCTCGCCGCCGTCGATCGCGAGGAGGCACAGCAGATCGCGCAGCGGCTCGCGAAGTCGTTCGAGCGCGATCTCGCGCGCGTGATCCCAGCGCCGTCGAGCTTGTCGATCGGGTTCGCGACACTCGACGAGCTTCCCGACGACAACGTCCTGCACGCCGCCCGCGCGGCGCTCGCGGCGGCACGCGCCCAACCCGGTGCAATCGTCCCGTGGAATGCGTCACTGGCCGACGTCGAGGCCGCGGATCCCATGATCGATTCGATCCCGCACACGGAGTATCAGCGCATCCTCGCGATCTGGCGGCTGTTCGAGGCGCTGTGTCACGCGCCACAGCTCGACGATCTGATCGCGAGCACGCTACGCGCGCTGTTGCCGCTGTTCCGCGCCGATCGTGTCGCGCTGTGGGGCGAGGTCGAAGGCGCGTGGACGCCGCGTATGGTGTGCGAACGCAACCCCGACGATGCGCGTGCCGCGCCGGCGCTCGAGTCCGTCGCGGAAGCCGCGCGCATCACCGACGTGCTCGTGTGTGAGGACCGCGGCGCGCGTGTGGTGATGATCGCGCTCAAGTGCAGCGAGGAGATCACGGACGTGATCGAAGTGAGCGGCACGCGGCCGATCGAGAACCGCGACCTCGAGTTTTTGCGCACGTTCGCGCTCCACATGGGACGCGTGATCGGCCAGGTGCAGTCGCTGACCGAGGCACGCCGCCGCCAGCAGGAGGTCTCGGACCGGCTGCGCGCGCAGACGATCGAGCTTCGGCGCCTCGTGCGCACGAGCTCGGGTCTCGTCGGCAATCACGCGTCGATGCAGACCGTGTTTCGGATGATCGAGCGCTCGCGAACGTCGAACTTTCCCGTCGTGATCACCGGCGAGACGGGAACCGGCAAGGAAGCCGTCGCGCGCCTCGTCCATCGCACGAGCAACCGGCGCGGGCCGTTCGTCGTCGTCGATTGTGGTGCGATTCCCGCCGGTCTGCTCGAGAGCGAGCTGTTCGGCCACGAGAAGGGCGCGTTCACGGGCGCACACAGCCGCAAGCTCGGTCACTTCGAAGCCGCGCACCAAGGAACGATCTTCCTCGACGAGATCGGCGAGCTTCCGCTCGAGCTGCAACCGAAGCTCTTGCGCGTGCTCCAGGAGTCGACGGTGCGCCGGCTCGGCGGCCGCGAGATGATCTCGGTGGACTTCCGATTGATCGCGGCGACGCACCGCGACCTCGAAGCGATGGTCGCGCTGGGCACGTTTCGCCAGGACCTCTACTTCCGTCTGCGCGTCCTCGAGATCCAGCTGCCCGCGCTGCGCGAGCGTGGTGACGACATCGTGCTCCTCGCGCTCTATTCGCTGAGGCAATACTGCGCGGAGCTCGGGCGCGAGATGATGACGATCGCGCCGGACGCCGAGGCGCGGCTGCGCTCGCATCCGTGGCCCGGCAATGTTCGCGAGCTACAAAACGTCTTGCGCCGCGCGATGCTCGTCGTCCCGGGCAACGAGATCACCGCGAAGGATCTGCACCTCGACGCCCAGGCGCCGCGCCGCGCGCCGGAAGAGCCCGGCGAGGGTCTGACCGAGGCCGACGCGGCCACGCTCCTCGAAGACGCGGTGGCCGGCTGGTTCTGGGACGCCTGGACACAGGGCGCGACGACCGCCGCACCGCAGGATGCGATCGAAGCGTTCTTGGTACGCGCCGCGATCCAGGTGTCCGGAGGCTCGATCAGCAGCGCCGCACGCCTGCTCGACATGCACCCGCAGACGTTCAAGCGCCAGCTCGAGGAGCTCGGCGAACCAGCGCTCTCGCGATCGATCCGGGACCACGTGCTCGCGGGGTTACTGGATCACGAGCTCCGGACCACGCCGGCGACCCACCTACGCGATCGGATCTTGCGCGTGCTGCTGGTCGAGCTCCTCGTCTTTTGCCAGGGCAACAAGAGTGAGATGGCACGTCACCTCGGCTGGGGGCGTCAGACGCTCGCTCGCCAGCTGGTGCGCCTCGAGGTGCTGCCGCGCACCACCTGATAGACTGCTGCATGCTTGAAGTGACGATCACGCACACCGCCGATCGCACCGAGATCCGGCTGGTGGGGAGCATCGATCACAACAGCGCGCAGCAGTTCGGCAAGGCGTTCGAGGGCGAGCTGCGGCCGACGGTGTCCCTGAACCTGAAGGACGTCCGATCGATCAGCTCGTACGGCGTTGGCCTTCTGCTCCGGCATCTTTCGGCGATCAGCCGGCAGCGCAAGGTCGAGTTCGCGCAGTGCTCCGAGACGATGGTGGACCAGTTTCAGATGCTGCAGTTCGGTCACTACGGACGCATCACGTCGTTCAGGGCGCGCTACGCATGTCCGCGCTGCGAGCGGACCGACGAGGTCATGCTCGACGTCGCGAAGCTCAGCGTAGACCGTGCGTCGCGCGTCGTGAAGTCCCCGGACTTCCCGTGTGCATGCGGTGGCAAGCTCGTCGTCGACGACTCACTCGAGTTCGTCATCGATCATGTCTGACGAACGCGCCCTCTCGTAGGAGCGGAACCGACTCGCACGCGCCGAGTGCACCCGCGGTGTCGACGTCGCCGCCGCCGCCTTGCTCGACGAGCTCGCGCGCCGCATCGGAGCTGTGCACGGCCTCGGCGAGGCCCGCTCGATAGCGCTCGAATAGCTCGTGCGCGACGCGCGCACCGTCGGTGACCCACAGGTTCGCGGGCGGGCTGCCTGCCACGATCGCATCGACGATCGCGCCCGCGCCGAGCAGATCCTCGAACGCGAGTGCGCCCGTCGAACGCCCCGCGCAGACGACCGCGACGTCGCGCTCGAGCTCACCCCGCGCGCACAGGAACCGGCCGAGTGCGGGCGCGTTGGTCAGTGCGCCTGCGAAGATCCGATGCGCGTCCGCACATGCCGCGACGGCCTTCGTGCCGTTCGTCGTCGTGATCACGACGGTCTTGCCGTCGAGGTCGAACGCGGCGAGCTCGGTCGGCGAGTTGTTGCAGTGGAAGCCGGGCAGGCGCTTGCCCTGCTGCTCACCGACGAGGATCGCGTGCGCGCCGAGTGCCGCGCCGCGATCGAGCGCTTCGTGCTCGGTCGCGAGCGGCACGACGGTCGCGCCGCGGGAGACCGCATATACGATCGTCGTCGTGGCGCGCAGGACGTCGACGACGACCACGTCGAGGCCGGTGACAGCCTTTGCAGAGAGGCCGCGAAACGATCCGAACACTCGTACGCGGCGGCGGTCCGCTACCAGAAGTCACCGAAGCGCTGGTCGAGTACCGCCGAGATCTCGTTATCGTCGAGACGGCGCCGGATCGCGGCCACCATGCCGAGGGCGTTGACGACCGAGATCTTGTAGCCCTCCTTGTTGAGGCGCTCGACGGTCCGTTTCGGGAAGCCCTTCTCGAGCACCACGTCGTCGGGAAACACCTGGTGGTGGACGCGCGGCCGGCGCACCGACTCCGAGAGCGACAGCCCGCTGCCGAACACCGACGACGTGACCTGCGCGATCGCGCTCGGAATGCGCGGGCCGCCGGAGCCACCGATTACCATGACGATCTGCCCGTTGCGCGTGACGATCGTCGGCGTCATCGAGCTCGCGGGACGGCGGTGCGGTGCGAGGCGGTTGCGCTCGCCTTGGAGCAGGCCATACCAGTTTGGTCCGGCTGCGATCCGGAAGTCCGCGATCGTGTTGTTGAGGAGGAACCCGGCGCCGTCCACCGCGAGCTTGCTGCCGAACAGCGTGTTCACGCTGTACGTGTTCGAGACCGCCATGCCGTCTCGGTCGATGATCGAGAAGTGCGTCGTCGACGGGCGCACCGCCGCGGCGGCGTCGCCGATGACCGGCTCCGTCGGCAGGAGCACAGATTCGAGTTGCTCGAGCTCGGTCGCCGTCAGATCGCGCGACGCCATGGCGAGCGTGGCGGCGAGCTCGTCGGGCGGGATATGGTCCGGATCGCCCGACTGCTGGTTCGCGAAGTTGTAGGCGGCGCGAAAGATGCGCGCCCAGGTGAGCACCCACTGCGGAGATCCGTAGCGCATGCTCGCGATGTCCGTCGCTGTCGCGCAGCCGAGCGCGAACGACGCGACCAGCCCGCCCGCCGATGGCAACCCGGGCAGGTACACGTCGTGATCCTGATAGCGCCGGCAGAGGGGCTCGCGCCAGATCGGCCGGTAGCTCGCGAGGTCGTCGTGCGCGAGCACGCCGCCCGACTTCGCCATCTGCGCGACGATCTTGTCGGCGATCTCGCCCTCGTAGAACGCGCCTGGTCCGTGCTCCGCGATCAGGCGCAGCGAGTGCGCGAGATCCTGCTGCATGAACAGCGTGCCCGGTGGCAGGACCTCCCCGTCCTCGCCCATGTAGTAACGCCGCGTCGATTCGAAGCGTTGGAGCGATTGGGAGTAGAGGCGCATCGTCGACGACTGCCGCGTCGTGAGCCACACTCCGCGCTCGGCGAGCGGAACCACGAGCTCCACGATCTCTCGCCACGGCTTCCGTCCATGCTTCGCGTGCGCCTCGGCGAGACCGGCGATCGTCCCGGGGACCGCCACCGAGAGGGCGCCGAGCGCCGACTTCGCGGTGTCGCTTCCTTCATCGTCGTAGAGCTCGGGCGTGACGCGCGCGGGTGCGCGCTCGCGGTAGTCGAGGCAGTGCACCTTGCCGGCGTCGTGGATCAGCATCAGGCCGCCACCGCCGATGTTGCCCGCCTGCGGATACGTCACCGCCAGCGCCAGCGCCGTCGAGACCGCGGCGTCGACCGCGTTCCCTCCGCCGTGCAACACGCGGGCACCGATCGACGAGGCAATCGGGCAATAGGAGACCACGCACCCGGGATCGAGCCGCAGGTGCGGCAGCGCAGGGAAGCGCAGCGAAGGCCGACGCGCGCCCGACGTCATCTCTCAAGAGGATACGTCAGGCCGGTGCTTCGGCGCAAGCTACGCTCCCGGCCAGGCGCCGTCACTTCTTCGCAGCAGCGGCGAGCGTTTCCATCAGCTCCGCGGGGTCGACGATGCCGAGCTGGACGGCGGCATTCAGCCGATTCGCGAACATCTCGTGCTTCACGATCTTGCCATCGGTGATCCGGAAGAACTGCACCACGTTCGTCTTGATCTGGCGGTCGTCGAGGTTGCCCTTCGGAATGCCGGTGAACAGGTCGAGGACGGCCACCACATCGCCGGCCGCCCAGGCGCCTTTGATGGTGATGGTGCCCTCGTCCGTCGACGCGAGCGTGTCCTTCATCCACTTCATGTACGCCTTCTTCGATTCGATCTTCTGTTTCTCGCCGTGATAGACGAGCTTGATTTCCTCAGCGGCCACGGCCGCGACGGCCGTCGCGTTCTTCTTGCTGATCGCGTCGAGCAGCCCGCGCACCGTCGCCAGGTTCGCGGTCTCGCGGTCGTCGCCTTTCGAGATCAGGAGCTCGGGCTCGCCGGCGGGTTTCTCGATCGCGGCGGGGCTCGAGTCGTTGGGAAGCAGTCCGAGCTGGTGATAGACGGTCGGCTGATCGACGTAGAAGCTGTCGCGCGCGAACGTGCCATCGGCAGCGAACGTCACGACCTCGGCCTCGTAGATTCCGAGCTTCTTGTTCGTCGCCTTCATGCCGCCGGCCGCCGCCGAGTTTTTGCCCGCGACGTGATGGAGCGCCGCGATCGTGTCACCGCTGACCACGACGAGCCGCGGCGTGATCGTCAGATCGGGAAACGAGGCGCGCTGTTGCTGCGCCATCTCGATGATCTTTTCGGGACCTTCGGCGACGAGCTCGGGGACGCTGTCCACCTGCTCGCGAATGCTGGCCGGCCCGAAGCAGCCCGCGAGCTGCTCGAAGTTGCCGGCGTTGAATGCGGCGAGGCACTCCTGATAGCGCGCGAGCTTCGCCTCCGGGGTCGCGTATTTGTTCGCAGGCGGAGCCGGCGCGGCGTCGACGACGACCTCGGGGACCGGTTTCTGCGCGGCGGCGCTGCCCTCGGCCGGCTTGTCCTTCGCGCCCTTGCTGCAGGCGACGAGGACCATGACGGCGAGGGTGATCCTCGTCAGCAAGAAACCATGACGACGTGCGTGTGACCGCCGCCGTCCGTCGATGTCACCGAGATCGGGGCCGTCTTCATGGCGGCAAAGTCCGCGGCGGTGACGGTGATCGAGTGCGCGTGCGTCGAGGCGCCCATGATGTCGTAGGTCTTGTCGACGGCGGCCGCGACGTCCTCTTTGGAGACGACGAGCGAGTGCATGCCGTGCGGGTGGTTCGTCGCGATCATCACGTTGGCGTTGGTCGCAGTGCACGCGCCCGCTGGTGGCCCATCGGGCTTGCCCTCGCCGCCGCCGCCACACGCCGCGACCGAGAGCGCTGCGCCGGCGCCGAGCCACTTCAAAAATTGATTACGAGTGATCATTCGCGTGGTCTCCCAACCATCGAAGGCCGAGCGTAACATGATCGCTGCGACGCTTTCACGTTCCAACGCGGCCCCGCATTCTTGCCCTCTTCAGACAGGCGCGAGTACGATCGTCGAATGATGAGAGGTCGCATCGCAAACGTGATCGGGGTCGCGTTCGCGTTCACCGTGCTCGGTCTTGCCCCTACATCTGCACGCGCGCAGGGCGCCTGGGCGGGCGGTGCGAAGAGCCTGCAGCTCGACCTCGGATACCAGTACGTGCCGTCGAGCACGGTCGTGGTCGATCCGGAAGAGGAGGTCGCCGATCGGCCGACTCGAAACCACGTCTTCACGCTCGCCGGCAGCTACGTGCCGATCGAGAAGCTCTCGATCGACGTGGCTGTGCCGTTCGCGATGGTCAAGTACGCCGGCACCGATCCGCATGGGCCGCCCGGCAAGTGGGACGACGGCAGCTTCCACGCGACGCTCACCGATCTCCGGCTCGGCGCGCGCTACCAGGTGCTCGACGAGCCGTACGTCGCGCTGTCGCCGCACCTCGCCGTCTCGATCCCGCTCATGGACTACGAGACCATCGGGTTCGCGACCGGCGGTCGTCACTTGAAAACTGCCCACGCCGGCCTGAGCGTCGGCCGCACCTTCGATCCGGTCGTTCCGAGCCTGTACTTCACCGGCAGCTACGAGTTCTCGTTCGCCGAGAAGATGGACGCGACGCCGATGACCGAGAAGATCAAGCAGAAGCGCAGCGACATCGCGTTCGAGCTCGGATACTTCTTCCTCGAGGGCAAGCTCGGCATCAATCTCGCGATGAACTGGCGCATGCAGCATGGCGGTCTGTCGTTCAAGCAATTCGGCACGATCGCGCCCGAGCTCGTTGCCAACCACGACCCGCTGCTCGACGAGGACTTCTTGTTTCTGGGTGGTGGGGCGTCTTACGCGATCAATGAGCGTTTCACCGTCACGCTGTCGCTGCGACAGTTCATCCGCGGCTACAACACGCGCGATCAAGATCTCTATGGCCTGAACCTGACCTGGCTGGCAATCCCGTAAAGTTGGCGCCTTCCGTCGACGGTCAGCCCATTCCCGACGGGAAGTGAGACGATAGAGCGCCATGCGCGACGGACCCCAGCCCGGCTCGACTCCGGCGGCACGTCGCCCCGTGGTCACGCTGGAGCAGACGACCGACGGCGATGTCGTCGTCGTGCGTGTCGCGGGCCTCGTCGACGAGCGGTTCGCGGGCTTCGGCGAGATCGGGCATGCGAAGACGATCGTGATCGACGTGTCGGGCATGGCGCGCATGACGTCGTTCGGCGTGCGGCAGTGGATGAAGGGCATGGAGGCGCTGCCGAAGTCGGTGACCGAGCGCTACCTGCTCGGCTGTCCGATGTTCTTCGTCGATCAGCTGAACATGGTCCTGAACTTCGGCGGCGGCGCGCAGATCCTGACGGCGACCGCGCCATACTCGTGCTCGTCGTGCGGCGCCGAGTCGGGTGAGGTGATCGACCTCATCGGCGAGCGAGGCGTGATCGCGCGTGGCGCCGCGCCGGAGCGCCGATGCTCGAGCTGCAACGGGAAGCTCGAGCTCGAGGAATCTCCGGAGAGCTACTTCACGTTCGTCTCGAAGCACGGCGCCACGAAGCTACGGTCCGAGGTCGCGACGCACCTCGCGCAACTCGGGATCTACGTCTCGCAAGACGCCGGCGCGGACAAACCACCGAAGGTGATCAAGCTCGTCCAAGGCGAGGTCACGTACTTCCGCATCAGCGGATCGATCGGCCAGACCTTCCGCGCGCGGCCGTTCATCATCGGCACGGAAGGCGAGGTGGTCCTCGACCTCGGCGACGTCACCCGCTTCGACGTCGGCGGTCTCCACGAGTGGCGCCGACTCGTGAAGACGCTCGCCAATCAGGTCGAGGCCGTCACGCTCGTCGACGTCAGCCAGAGCTTTCTCGCGATGGCACCCGACAGCTTCGCGATGGCGAAGAACGTCTACGTGGCATCGGTGCTCGTGCCGTATCAGTGCGTCGATTGCAAACGCGCCTCGCAGCAGAGCTACACGCTGACGGCCCCGATTCCGTCTGGCGTCCAGGTCTGCAGCACCTGCGGCGGAAACACCGAAAACCAGCTGCCGCCGCGCATCGTCGCATCGCTCGCGCACGCCGCTTCGAATCCGCCCGCCGCGAGTGCAAAGGTGATCGCGCGCCGCGACGAGATGCTCTCCCGCGCTCTCACCGACGAGAAGGTCGCGCAGGCGAGCGAAGCGAGCGATGCGAGCAATGCCGACGACACGGTCATCGGCAACTACAAGATCGTACGCAAGCTGTCGGCGGGCGGCATGGCGGAGGTGTTCCTCGCGAGTCAGATCGGCATCGGCGGCTTCGAGAAGCCCGTCGCGCTCAAGCGGATCCAGCGCAAGTTCCTCGAGAGCCGGCACCTCGCGATCGACATGTTCCTCAACGAGGCGAAGATCGCCGGTCGGCTCGCGCACCCGAACATCGTGCAGGTGCTCGACGTCGGCGAGGTCGGCGGCGCGCTCTTCCTCGCGATGGAGTACGTGCGCGGCAAGGACCTGCGCGACGTCGTCAAGATGCTGCAGGCGAACGGCGACCTGATCCCGCTCGGACTCGCTTGCTACATCGTTCGCGAAGTCGCGCAGGCGCTACACCACGCGTACTGGTCGACCGATCACGAGGGCAACCGCCTCTCGGTTGTCCATCGCGACGTCTCTCCGCACAACATCATCCTCAGCTTCGATGGTGCGGTGAAGCTGCTCGACTTCGGCGTCGCGATGTCGTCGGTCACCGAGCAGGACGAGCCGATGATCGTCGGCAAGTGGTCGTACATGTCGCCCGAGCACACGACGAAGGCGATCGACCACCGCTCGGATCTGTTCTCGCTCGGCGTGGTGCTCTACCTCCTGTGCTCGGGCCGCATGCCGTTCCACGGCGCCGAGCCGGTCGAGATCATCGACAACATCGAGGAGGGTCAGTACGCACCACTGACGGGCGTCCCCGAGCCGCTCGCCGAGCTCGTGAACAGCTTGCTGCGACCGAACCCCGCCGAGCGCCCGCAGACCGGCCAGGCCGTCGCGTCCGCGCTCGCGGAGATCCTGCGGAACTATCGCCTCGAGCAGACGTCGGCCGACGTCGCCGCGTTCCTCGGGCAGCTGTTCGCCTACGAGGTCATCGAGCAGGAGCCCGTTTTGGGCTCGGAGGGCCACGACACGATCGCGATGGAGATGACGACGATCCGGCTCGCCGTCGGCTCGTCGCCGACGCAGGCACAGGACACGCCCTCTGCGAGCGTGCCGGTCGTTCCGTCGACGGTCTCGCCCAGCGGGCTGCTCGACACCGTGGGTGGCGCCGATGTGACGTTCACCCCCGTGACGCCGGTGTCGCGCAGCGCGAACCTCGTCTGGATCGCAGCAGTGATCGCGCTCGTGGTCGTGGTCGCGATCCTGATCGGGATCGTGATCTCGCGACTCGACTAAGGCTGCGTGCAGGTCCCGACGTAGCCGTCGGGTGGCGCGATGCACTCTTCGTGGCAACGCACGCACCTCATCGCCGGCGTCGCGATGTCCTTGCGGTCGCCGTCGAGCTCTTGCCACGCCCAGTCCAGCATCGCGGGGTCCGTGCCCTCGGCGAGCCGCTTCATCACGGTGAAGCCGATCGGGTCCTCCGTGCACATCGGATCGTTGTCGTCGTATTCGACCTTGAGCACGACGGCACCGACCGGGAACGGCGTTACTTGATCCTGGTACGGCGTGAGTGCGGCAGCGTCGACGACCACGCGGATGCGCCGCAACCCGTGCTCCAGGCTGTTCCGGCAGTTGCGAACTTGCTGATACGTGGTCGCGTAGTTCTCGGCGAACAGCGGCGGCGGGCCACTGTTGCCGTCGCCGCCACACGCCATCAGCGCGAGCGACAACACGACAACGCGGATCACGGCAGGTTCACGACGCGGATGCGGTTGTTGTACGAGTCGCTCACGTACATCTTCTTCCCGACGACCTCGATGCCGTACGGCCGGTCGAGCTGGGCGTCGCGTGGGTTGCCACCATCGCCGCCAAACGTGCGCGTCTTGTGATCGGCGTTGCAGCGACCGACGACACGGGAGATCTTGCCCGCCGCGTCGATCTTGCGCACGCAGCTGTTGTCGACGTCGGTGAAGTACACGTGTCCGTCGTCGCCAACCTCGATGTCGATCGGGCGATTGATCTTCGCGAGGATGCCCGGGCCGTCATCACCGGAGTAACCGGCGACGCCGGTGCCCGCGATCGTCGTGATGATGCCGTTGCGATCGACCTTGCGAATGCGGTGGTTCTCGCTGTCCGCGAACAGGAGGTTGCCTTCAAGGTCGTACGTGAGACGGCCCGCGGGATCCGCGGCCTGACCGAACGGCTGCGCCATGCGCGCGAACATCGCGTCACCGCCATCGCCGCTAAAGCCCGGCGTGCAAGCCTTCTCGCACTCGGTCGCGAGATCGCCGCAGGCGAACTTGTCGGAGCCCGGACAAGCCTGGGGCTGTTCCCCGGCCGCGCACGGCGCGTCGAGCTCGACGACGCAGACGCCCGCGATCCGATCGATCGTGCCGTCGCTCTTGTTGATCCGGCGAATCACCTGGTTCGCCTGATCCATGATCACCATGTTGCCCTCGGGATCGAGCGTGATGCTCGACGGCAGATCGAGCGATGCGTCGATCGCCGGACCACCGTCACCGTCGTAGAACGTGCGGCGGCCGCGGCCCGCGAAGTTCTCGAGCATCATGTTCGAGAGGTTCACGCGCTTGACGCGGCTGTTGTGCCACGCGGCCATGTAGAGGTAGCCCTCGTGGAAGAACAGGTCGCTGGTATGGTTAAACGTCGCCTCGAGCGCCGGCATGCTCGGCACGCCAACGGGCGGGCTGTCCCCGACCTCGCCGTTACCGATCATGGGGCGGATGATTCCCGCGCTGTCGATCACCCGTACGACGAGGTTGTTGAAGTCGAGGACCCAGATCTCGCCGTCGGGCGCGACCGCGACGTCCTGCGGGACGTAGAGCCCATCCTCGATCGCGGGTCCGTAATCGCCTTTCCAGATCTGCGTGCCGTTACCGGCGATCGTGCAGATCGTGTTCGGCTCTTCGGGATCGCAGGGACCTTCCTCACCACCACAGCCCGCCAGACTCAGGAGCAGCAGCAGTCGTAACTTCATCGCGTGATCCTCAAGATGCGGTTGTTGTGCGTATCGGAGACGTACATGTTGCCGGCGGCATCGAACGCGACGCCGTACGGTTCGTTGAGCGCGATCTCGCGCGCGGGCGCGATCGACGGACAGACCTCGGTCCGCGTGTCACACGTGGCGCCGTTGCCGACGACGGTCTCGATGACGCCGGTCGTCAGGTCCATCGCGCGAATCACGTGGTTGAGACGGTCCGCGATGTAGAGGCGGCCGTCGGGGCCGAGCTCGATATCTGACGGGAAGTTGAGCTTCGCCTCGAGCGCCGCGCCACCATCACCGGCGTAGCCCGCCTCGAGCTTGCCCGCGATGCAGTCGATGATCCCGGAATCCAGGTTGATGCGGCGGATGCGGTTGTTCATGCTGTCCGCGACGTAGAGCGTGCGGTCCTGGAGGACGAGCGCCCCCGATGGACGCGGCGTGGTGCCGGCCTCGAAGCCGAACTCGGCGTCGTAGGCCGAGCCGCCATCGCCGAACGAACCGATCGTGCCGCGACCTGCGATCGTCGTGATCGTGCGCTCCGCGTCCGGCTGGATCGCGCGGATGCGAATGTTGCGTTGATCGATCGTGTAGATGGTGTTGTCGGCGGCGATCGCGAGCGCCTTGGGCTGGTTGAACAGGGACTGACACGCGGGACCGTTGTCGCCGCGGAAGCCATAACCATTGCCGCCGAGGACGGTGACGAGGTTCGTCTTCGGGTCGAAGACGCGAATCTTGTTGTTGTGCCACGCGGCCATGTAGAGCAGGCCGTCGGGACCGAACTCGAGATCGCTCGGGTGGTTCAGCGCGACCGTCGTGCCGAGCGCGCCTGCGGGGTTGCACGACGGGAGACGATCTTCTTCGTCGGGCGAACCATCACCTTCGTAGTCCGTGCCGATCACGTCGATCATCTTGTCGTTCTTCTCGACGCGACGAACGCGGTGATTGTTCCAGTCGGCGATATACGCGCGACCGTCGGGACCGAACGTGATGTCCTCGGGGAAGTAGAGAACGCTCTCGAGGCGATGCGCGTTCGGGTTGTCGATGTTGTAGCCGCGTTCGCCGGTGCCGGCCCACACGCATGCGGTGCCCGACACCTTGCATTCCTCGGGGTCGGTCGGGCCGGCGTCACCGCCGCATCCGACGAGCGCCAAACCGAGTACCAACAGGCGTGACGAAAGGTTCTTCATCGAAAAAAACGGTAGCAGCGGACGCGCTCGATGAGAAGCTTTGTCGACGGCAGCTAGATGTCGGATGCCGTCGCACCGCCGCCACGCAGCGACGACAAGGTGCGCGTGCACGTTACTTCGCGACGACAGCGACGCGGCGATTGCGACCATCGGTCGAACCGTACTTCAGCGCCGTCGAACCGAACGACTTCACCTCGATACGCGAGCTATCGATGCCGGCCGCGACAAGTGCATCACGCACCCACTCCGCGCGGCGCTGCGACAGCGCCAGGTTGTTGTCCGGATTTCCGGAGGGATCGGCGTGACCCTCGACAACGACCTGGACATCCGGGCTCCCGTTGAGCCACGAGACGACCTTCTTCAGCGAGGCTGACTTCGCCTCGTCCTGGTTGAGCCCGAAGAAGACCTCGGAGCCCGAGCGGCTCACCGTCTTCGGCGCGACGACGGGCTTCGACGGAGGATTCGCAGCCGCGACCTCGGTCGGGGCGGGCTTCGGCGTCTCCTTCGACGCGACCGTTTCTTTCGGCGTTTCTTTCGGCGTTTCTTTCGGCGTTTCTTTCGTCGCGACTGGCGTCGGCGCCGGCTTGGTATCGATCGGCTTGTCGACCGCCTTCGGCTGTTCGACTTCCTTCGGCTCCGCGGCGGTCACGATCTCGCGCTTCGGCTGGATCGGACCGGCGGCGACGACGGGACGCTCTTCGCGCACCGCGACCGGATCACGCGGATCGGATCCCTTGACCGGCTTGCGCGCGACCTGTTTCTCGACGGTGCGCATGTCCGAGACCACGTCGCCCGAGCGGACGAGGATGACGGAGCCCGGGAACGTCTGGCGCGCCTCCTCGGCTTGCTGGTTCTCGGTGATCACGACGGCGTACGACTTCCGCTTCGCAGCGCCGGGGCTCGGCGCGACCTCGACGCGGTGACCCGCGGACGAGAGGTCACGCGAGAGTCGCCGTGGTGGGCTGCCCAGTAAGAGAACGTCGGAGGGATTACTCGTTCGGGCGACGCCCTTCCGATGGCCCGAGCCTTTGATAGTGAGCTTGACGCCGCATGCATCTGCACGCTGGGGGACCGAGGCGCTCGCAACCAGCGCGCTGAACAGAATCGCCATCCAGGACTTCATCAGGACCTCCAAACGCGTCGAGCAGCCGACTGCGTTCGATCATTCTAAGTCATCGACCCACAGTGCCGCAACGAACACGTTCGCGTCTGCGAATACCCACGAGCTACGACATGGACGTGACTCGTCGAGAACATTGCCGGCTCGAGGGCGGTGTGATTGACTGGAGAACGATGGTCCCTTCGCTGCCCGCGACACTGCCCTGGCAGGCCATCGAATACGCGTATGACGATCGCTCCGGTCTGTACCGGAAGACGAAGACAACGCAGGTGACTCCGTTCGTCGCGGCGTTCGCACGTGACGAAGTTGTCGCGCAGCTCCGCGAGCTCTTGCCGTGTCAGTGCGTGCAGGTGAAGACGAGCCGCGAGCTCGCCGCCGCTGCCACGCGACCAGGTGCACTCGTGTTCATCGAGTGGGACGCTCTCTGTCACATCGATCCACAAGTCACCAAGGTTGCGATCGTCGCGATCATGGACGAGTCGGCGGAGATGCTGCCGCGCTTGATTCGTTCGTTCGATGCATATCCGTGGCTCGCGCACTGCTTGTCCGCGGCACTCTTGCAACGACCCGGTACGCGCGCGCACCTCGCGATGCTCGTCGAGAGACTCGTGATGGGCACGGACCCCGGCATGCTCGGCGAGGCGAGAGTCGCTCGACTCGCGCGCGCATCGCATCGCGACTCTCGCTTCGAGCGCATCCGCGTGTTCTTCGCGGATCGCGGCGTCACCAGCCGCACGATCGATCGTATCTCCGAGGTCTACGAGGAGCTCGTCACGAACGCGCTGTACGACGCGCCGCTCGAAGCGGGTTACTTCAAGAAGTCAATCGCGCGTACGAGCGATGTCGATCTACCGGCAGAGCGAGCCTGCGAGATCAGCTACGGCATCGACCACGACACCGCATACATCCGCGTGCGCGACACGTTCGGCGCACTCTCGCGCGCACGTATGGTCGAGGTTCTCACGCGCTGCAACACGACCGGCGTGGCGATCGACGACAGTCGCGGCGGCGCCGGGCTCGGTTTGTGGCGCGTGTTCTCCGCCGCGTCGAGCGTGGTCGTCACCGTCGATCCGGGCCGCGTCACCGAGATCATGGTCGGCATCGCCACCAAGGAAAAACGCGCGAGCCGGCCCGCAGCCGTCGACCTGTTCTTCGCACCGAGCGCGGTCGCGCGCCTCCGCATGTCGGCCGACGACGATGTCGAGTCGCTGATCGATCACTCGATCACGCTCATTCGCGTCGCGTGAGTCAGTAGTTCGGCAAGAAGTAGTACGCCGCAGCCGCGATCGCGGCCATCAGCAGCAGCACGAGCAGCACCTTGCGCAGCGGGTTGCCCGTGTCGAGCTCCGGCAGCTTTGCGGATGGCTGCGCCGTCGGATGACGAGGGATGGCCATCGACGCCGAGAGCGTCGGTGAGCCGACCGGCGTGAACGTCTGCGAGCCGCGCTTCGAACCGAGCGCGACGGACACGTCGATCGGACCATCGCTGTACCGCGCGGCGGACGAGCGCGCGAAGCTCGCGGGCGACTTCGAGCTCGGCTCGATCTGGATCTCGAGCGCGACGTCCTCGTACGACGACGCGGCTTCGTCGGGGAACAGGTCGGTGAGCAGCTCGGCGATCCGCGTGTTGGAGCTGTCGACGCCCGATGCGCGCGCGATGTCAGCGAGCTGCGCGGCGACATCCTGACCCGTTGCAGGACGATCTTCCGGCCGCGCCGCCATCATGCGGTGAACGAGCGTGGCAAGCGCCTCGGGCACGACCGCGACTTCGTCGAGCTTCGTGTACACGCCGGCGCGGATCTTCTTCAGGATCGCCTTGGGCTCGCGATCGGTGAACGGCATCTGCCCCGACACGAGCAAGTAGAGGATCACGCCAAGCGAGAACAGATCCGAGCGGTGATCGACCTTGCCGTTTGTGGTCGCCTCGGGCGCCATGTAGTGCCACTTGCCGACGACGATCGATTCGGCGTGCTCGGTCACCGACGACATCGCGACGCCGAAGTCGAGCAGCTTCACGCTGCCGTCGTAGCCGAGGATGATGTTGTGCGGCGAGATATCGCGATGCACGACCGACAGGCGCTGGCCGCTCATGTCGGTCGACCAGTACGCGTAGTGCAGCGCCTGCGCGACCTCGCGGATGATGTGCAAGGTGTCGCCGAGCGGCAGCAGCGCGTCGCCGTTCTGCTTGAGGCGCTTGGTGACGCCGCGCAGATCCTTGCCGTGCACGTACTCCATCGCTAGGTAGAGCGCGCCGCCGGCCTCGCCGACGTCGAGCACCTGCACGATGTTCGGGTGCGTGAGTCGGCTCGCGATCTTCGCCTCGTTCAGGAACATGTCGATCGCCATGTGGCGGCTGTCGAGGAGCTTGCGCTGGATGCGCTTGAGCGCGACCGGCTTCTCGAACCCGCCGATGCCGATCTGATTCGCGAGGAAGACCTCGGCCATGCCACCGACGGACAGCCGCTGCAGGATCTTGTACTTGCCGAGGATGGTGTCGTCGGCCGAGACCGCGGCGGTGGCGTTATCGCCTGCCTGCGCGACGTTCGCGTCGGTCATCGCACGCGACATCAGCTCGTCGCGGCGCGCGACGATGTCCGCGCTTGCCTTGAGCGGGACGGTCGACGCCTTCTGGAGCGGCGCGAGCGTGTCGAGCTTCATCAGGCTCTCGGTCGTGCCACCACACCGGCTGCACACGCCGGGACGGAACGACATCGGGACGGTGACGTTCGCGAGGTTCGTGCTGTCGTTCGAGATGCGCGCGCACTCGCCACAGCGGCGGGCGACGAGCAGCGACGCGACGATGATGTTGCGTGCGATCAGGAGCGTGTCGCCCGCGTTCGAGAGATACGACTGATTGACGTCGACGAGGGTCACCGACGGCACCTGCGTGGCGAGGCCTTTGAGCAGGCGCTTCCACTCCGAAAGCCCCGACGGCTCGAAGCGCTCGACCTCCGCGAGATCGAGCACGATCTCGCCCTCGGCACCGATCAAGAACTGGCGAGCGCGGAACAGGCCGTTGATCGAGCCGATGATGCGGTAGTAGGTCACCGTGCCGTGAACGAGCTTGATGATCTTCGGCGGCTTGTCGGGCTCGGTCTCGCTGGCGATCAGCGTGGTGTAGAGGCCGTGTGCGGCGAGGAGCTGGGCGGCGGCGGAGTTGACCATGGTCGCGCCGTAGCGGCGCGCGAATGCGAAGTAACTCTCGGGGGATTCGTCGAGCTCGAGCGCCTGACCGCAGCGCCGGCACACGCGCGGCGCGATCGTGCCCTGGAGCAAGGTGGCGCGCTCGCTGCAGACGTCGATCACCTCGCTCGATTCGACCCCGCACGAGGTGCACGTGAACGGTGCCGCGACCGTCAGCACCTTGCACGGCCCGCCGAAGCTGAGGACCATGTTGAGCTGATCGACGAGGAAGGTCGGGCATCCGAACAGGTAGACGTCGGCCGCCTTGGGTAGCGCGTCGAGCGCCTTGATCCACTGCCGTACGCCGAACGACGTCATGCGCGTCATGCCGGAGACGTCGAGCACGATCGCCCTGACGTCACCGACCTCGCCGAACCCGGCAAACTTCTCGTCGACGAAGCCAGCCAGCTGCACCAGCACCGCACCGTCCGAGGCAGTGAGCTCGACGCTCGCGTGCGTCCGCGAGGTCTGCGGTTTGTTCGTCGGTGTCTGGGTACGGCTCATGATTGGGTTTTGTCGACCAGCGTGACCGCGGTCGTGACCGTGCTGTCGAGCGTCCATGCTCGCGCGCTACCGCGTTCCTCGAAGAACAGATCATAGCAAAACGGTCGCGGCCCGGCGCCCACGCGCTTCCACATGCCGACGAGGATCTCGGTGCTACGGCCGTTGATGACCGAGATCGCGACCGCCGTTGCACCCGAGAAGATCCGCCAGAGCCCGAGCCCGGCGCCCCCCATACTCTCGTCGACCTCGACCTGCATGTCGCGCCGCGCGCAGCGCGAGAGCACCTCGACGAGGCGCGCGCGGGGCAGGGACCCGAAGGGATCTCGCACGCGGACAAACGCGAAGTCCTCACGACACCCGTAGGCGAGGTCACAGGCATGGTCTTCGGGCAGACACACGTCGCGCGTTCTCGAGATCGGCTCGGAGACGATGCGCGCCGCGACCGGGGCGTCGTAGAACGCGTTGGTCAGCAGCTCTTCGGCCGCGTCACGTAGCACTTGAACCGTACGCCCGCTGACCGAGTTCTCCTCGAAGAACTGCGTCAGCTTGTCGAGCCGCTCCGCGCGCCGGGACGCCTGGACCAATCGGACACGCCGGCCGGTGACGGACTTTGCCTTCTCGACCCAGTCGAGCAAGCGCGGCGCACCGCGCTTGGAGAGCGCTGCGAGCACGTTGGCAACGTGCTCGGCCGCGATCGGATCGGCGAGCGCCGTCGACGCGATCACGTGATCGAGCCACGCGTGCGTTCCGAGCGCGCTGACGACACCCGGGAGCAGCTCATCGGTGATCGCGAGCACCGGGCATGCGGGTCCGCTCTCGAGCGCGCGCAGACCTTGGTCGTCGATCACGGCGATGCTGTCGGGCTGCGCTGCGGCGGCCGCACGAAGCTCTGCCGCCGAGTGTGCCTCGACCAGCGTGGCCCGTGGAACGACGCTGGCAAGCGCTCGCATGCGAGGCTCTTCAATCCAGGCGATCAGTCTCACCAGCACAACAATACCCTAGTTGTTCGCCAACGATACAATCGCAGGCCGAGCGCCGAGAAACGTAGTATCGTGGCCCCGTAGGGATGGACCCGAAGTCGACCACGCGAGGGCAGCCTGCTTCATCGGGGGCGCGACCTCACGCACTCGTGGAAGTCACGCAGGCGAATGGCGTTGCGCTCGTCAAGGTGAATGGCCTTGTCGACGAACGCTTCATGGGTTTCGGTGACCTGGGCTCGATCAAGACCGCCGTCATCGACGTCTCGGGGATGACCCGCATGACGTCGTTCGGCGTTCGGCAGTGGCTGCGCGCCATGGACGCACTGCCCAAGACCATCACCGACGCCTACTTGCTCGCGTGTCCTACATTCTTCGTCTACCAGCTCAACATGGTCCTGAACTTCGGTGGTTCGGCGAAGGTCATCACCGTCGTCGCCCCTTACACCTGCATGTCGTGCGGAGTGGAGTCGAGTGAGGCCATCGACGTGATCTCCGAGCACGCGAGCCTGGTCCAGGGCCAGGTCGCCGAGAAGGAGTGTCGCCGCTGCGCCGGCAAGCTCGAGCTCGACGAGACCGCAGAGAGTTACTTCGCGTTCGTGTCCAAGTACGGGGCGAGCACGCTCGGTCCCGGCGCGGCGCAGATGCTCGCGGCGAGCGGGCTCTACACGGCGCGCCTCGTCACCGAGAACGACATCGAGAAGCCGCCCAAGATCATCAAGCTCGTGCACGGCAACGTCACGTACTTCCGGATCAGTGGCACGATCGGCTCCACGTTCCGTTCGCGGCCGTTCCTCGTCGGCGCAGAAGGCGAGATCGTGATCGACCTCGCCGATGTCGAGCGCTTCGATCCCGCGGGCACCAAGGAATGGCGCCGCCTCTTGAAGAGCCTGTCGACACAGGTCCCCTGCGTCACGCTCGTCGACATCGGCGAGTCGTTCCTCGTCAACGCGGGCGATAGCCTGACCGGCGCGAAGAACATCGCGGTGCCGTCGGTGCTCCTCAGCTACGGCTGCATCGACTGCTTCCGCACCTCGTTCGAGAGCGTCTCGACGACCTGGCCGATCGAGCTCGGCTCGCAGATCTGCACGGCGTGCGGCGGCCGCACCGGCAGCAAGACCCCGAGCGACCTGCTCGCACCGCTCGCGAAGATCGCGACGAAGGTCCCGCCCGAGAGCGCCCGCGTGATCGCGCATCGCGAGGAGATCCTGTCGCGCGCGATGATCGATGCGAGCGTCGCACAGGCCGGCGAGCGCGCCACACCGGCGATCGGCGCCGACGACACCATCCTCGGCAAGTACAAGATCGTGCGCCGCCTGTCCGCAGGTGGCATGGCCGAGGTCTTCCTCGCGAAGCAGGTCGGCATCGGCGGCTTCGAGAAGCCGGTCGCGCTCAAGCGCATCCAGCGCAAGCTCCTCGACAACCGGCAGCAGGCCGTCGAGCTGTTCTTGAACGAGGCCAAGATCGCCGGCCGCCTCGTGCACCCGAACATCGTCCAGGTGCTCGACGTCGGCGAGGTCGACGGCGCCCTGTATCTCGCGATGGAGTACGTCCACGGCAAGGACGTCAACGACATGCTGAAGAAGCTCTATAACGCCCGGCTGATCATGCCGATGGCGCAAGCGCTTCACGTCGTGCGGGAGGTCGCGCAGGCGCTGCATCACGCGTACTGGTCATCGGACATGACCGGCAAGCGGCTCTCGGTCGTGCACCGCGACGTCTCGCCGGCGAACATCATCGTCGGCTTCGACGGCACCGTGAAGCTCATCGACTTCGGCGTCGCGATGTCGGCGGTCACCGACCATCAGAAGAAGATCGTCGTCGGCAAGTGGCTCTACATGGCGCCCGAGGCGACGAGCGACCAGCAGCTCGATCATCGCTCGGACCTGTTCTCCCTCGGCGTCGTGCTCTACCTCCTGTGCACCGGCTACATGCCGTTCACTGGTCGCGATCCGAAAGAGATCGTGAAGAAGATGCGCGGGAGCCAGTACAAGCCGCTTCACGAGATCGTGAGCGTCCCCGAGCGCCTGTCGGTGCTGGTGTCTCGCCTGCTCGCGCCGAATCCCGACGATCGGCCGCAGCGCGGTAACGAGGTCGTCAGCGAGCTGACCGAGATCGCGCGCCAAAACGGGTTCGAGAGCACGACCGCGCAGCTCTCCGAGCTCGTCGTGCAGGTGTTCCCCGAGGAAGCCGGTGGTCAGGGGCCGCCTCCGCTCGCGGTGCAATCGGTCGACGAGATCGTCGTCTCCGCCGAGCCGCACCTGTCGCGCACGACGAGCCGCGGCGAGGCGACGTCGCCCGTTCCCACGCGCACGACGAATCAGGGCATCGGCATCGCATCGACCCGTGACATGGGGATGGGCTCGACGTCGCCGCGCCCGGCACCGCCAGCGCCGGAGCTCCCCACACAGAACCGGTGGCTCCTGATCGTGATCGTCGTCGTGATCGCGACGGCGATCGGCCTGTTCGTCGTGTTCGGCCCGCTATAAGTCGACCTTGATCACGGCGGGCGGCGCGTCGCCCGAGACCACGGTGAGCTTCACGTCATCGGGCGCTTCATTGATGTAGCGCGCGAACGTACCGGCGTCGGTCACGCGGTGCTCGTCGACCGCGGTCACGACCTGCTGCGGCTGGATGCCGGCCGAGACGAGCTTCCGGTGGAGCTTCGTCAGCACGACGCCACCCTTGAAGTCCGGGTAGCGCCAGCCGAGGGCAGGGTACGCGGTCATCGCGGTCGTGCCCTTCGCGACCGTGCTCGTCGAGTACGTCTCGACCAGCGCGCGCATGGCGTCGAGGCTCACGTCGTAACGTACGAACACGAGGACCTCGTTCGGCTTGCCGCTCTCGCCCGCGTACTCTTCCCAGTACCAGTCGGAGCGCTGCGTCGGCACCGCGGCGCCGCCCGAGGCCTGCAGGCTCTCGACGACGCGCTTGCGTGCCTTGCGGACGATCTCGTCGGCGGCCGCGAATGCTGCCGCAGCCATCGGATCGGTCTTGCGATCGAGATCCGCGGACTGCAGTGCGGAGAGCTGCTTCGAGCGCGCCTCGCTATACTGCGGCAGCACGCTCTCGCGGAAGAACGGGTCGGTGATCTTGAGCGCGACGGAGTTCACGAGCTCCTCGAGCGCCGCATCGCTCGCCTCGGCGACGCCGTCTTCCTTCGTCGGGCGATACGCCGAGACGCCGACGCACATCATGCGGTTGATCATGTCGTGGCAGTACGCCGAGGACGGCACTTGCGAGACGATCCACTCGGGCCGCGTGAACGTCGGTGTCGTGGTCTTGTCCGGATCGGTCGCCGGCATCACGACCTTCGTCGGCTCCGTGCGTTCCTTCCACATGAGGAAGCCGATCACCGCGACACCGGCCACGAGCAACGTGCCGAGGCCGAGCGCGAGGTAGAGCACGCGCCTGGTGTCGGTCGCCTTCGCCGGCTTGGTGGTCGTCGCGGACGGAACGAGGCAGTTCTCGAGCTTGTCGTTCGGGATCGCGCGCGAGGCGACGAGGAACTTGTCGAGCGCGACATCGCGATCGCGTGCAGGGAGTGTGCGCAGCAGCATCGACAGGTCCATCGACAGCCCTGCGAGCAGTGATGCGCGGCACGTCGGGCACTTCACCGTCGGAGACGTGCCTTCTGCGAGCTGCTCGAGGTTATCGGCGACGTCGATCAGATGCACCGACTGGCGCTCGCAGTGGGCGCAGTCGTACGCGAGCGCGAACGTGCGGACCTTGAGCTTCTTCTTCAGATCCTTGGTGGCGACGCCGCGCTCGAGAAAGCCGACGGGGCAATTCATCAGCTGGAGCGAATCCACCTTCTCCATCGCGGTGGACACGAACACGTGCCACGGCGCGAAGTCCGTTTGCGGATCGGCGATCAGGCGCTCCAGGTCGATCACCGTCGTGCCCTGCGCGCCCTGAACGAGCGGATCGAGCGGCAACGCGCCGACGTCGCCAGACAGCCGCATGTACGTGTACTCGTTCTTCACCGCGCGATGAGCGCGGAAGCGATCGAGGTCGGGCTCGATCTCGTAGCGCAGGTGCGAGCGCAGAAATGCGAGCACCTCGTCGTCGAGATCGAACGCCGGTCGATCCGCGATCGTCTCGAAGAACGCGGCCGGATACTCCTCGAGGCGCGCGTTGCCACCGCACGTCGGGCAATCGACGTGGCGGTGCGGCAGCTCGCGGATCTTCTCGCGATCGCGCGGGATGACGAAGGTGTTCTCGATCTCCTCGCCGCACTTGCTGCAGCGAAACGACGTGTAGTAGCTGACGAGCTTCGCGTGACCGAGCAGGCCCGTGACGAGGTTCAGCTGCGAGAGCGCATACGGCGAGCACTCGACGATGTACACGTCACGCTTCGCGGTGAACCGCAAGAAGTCCATCCACTCGGTCATGCCCCAGGATGCGAAGCGGCGAACGCGACGCATGTCGAGGACGATGCGTGCCGTCTTGATGCCGTTCGCAGTCTTCTTCGCACTGAAGTCGACGTTCAGCGTTCCGGAGATCGTGAGTAACGTGATGTCGCCGAAGACGGCCTTCTCGACCGAGAACTTGTCGCGCGGTGCCGCCGATATTGCGGTGGTGGCCATTCAGATCCTTTTTGAACAGTGAGTCACGGAAGTGCGGAGAGCACGGTCGCTCCCTTGAACAGCAGCACGCCGTCAATTGTCAGCGGACGATCGAATTTACCGCCGACGGCGAACAGGTTTCCATCCGCGTCGGACCAGGCGGCGTGCAACGTCTCGTCGGTGAGCCCTGGCGTATCGGATTTCCAGCCCGCTGCGTCGCGCCGGAGCACCGCACCGAACTGACCGACGACGTACTGGTGTTCTCCGACGGGCGTCACGCCGCGCCAGATCGGACCGTCGGCCGTCGGTGCGGCCGAGACCCAACCACTGCCGGCGTTCTCGTAGAGGACGCCGTTCGCCGTGTTCGAGCCCGCTGCCACGCACACCGTCGACGAGCAGCCGATCGAGAACAAGGTCTCGCCCGTCGCGCCGATGCGCTCCGAGGACAGTACCTGTCCATCCCAGTGCAGGACGAGCCCGCGCGATGCAGACATCCACACGTCGTTCGCGCCGCGGCCGGTGACTTTCCAGACGGCGCCGCCGGTGTCGAGCTCGGTCGGAACGCCGGCGACCGCGGTGAAGTCGGTGCCTTGATAGCGCCACACGAATGCTCTGCCCGAGAACTGCCCGCCGACGGCCCACACGTCGGTTGCGGACGTGCCCCACAATCCGAAGACGATGTCCGCCGCCGGCGTCGTCAGCTTGGTGAAGTTGCCGTCGCGATAGCGCAGGATCGTTCCGTTCGATCCGCCGAAGAACACGGTGTCGCCGAAGCCGAACACCTGCCAGAGGTCGACGTTGAGAAGCCCGGTGTCGTGCCTCGTCCACGCGCTACCGTCGTAGTGCCACACGACAGGTGCACCACCGGTGCCTTCACGTCCGCCGACGATCCACACGTTGTCGGGACTCTCGGCCCACGCGGCGAGCAACGACGACGGTCGTAGCTCACTGACCTTTTGCCAGCGAGCAACCTTCGAGTCACCGTCGCCACCGCAGCTCGCGATCAACGCAATCGAGACGATAAAGTACAGAGCACGCATGCGACGTCGTCAACATTAACGCGTTTGACGTGACCATCGGTGCTCGACGCTCGCGTCTAACCATGACGACACATCCCGACATGGCGGCAATCAGAAAACTGCTTGGAGGCGCGTCATTTGGTATGCCCCCGCCCCGTTGACCGGCGGACACACGCTCGGATAACGTCTACGTTGGGCAGTTCAATGAACCTTTCGGACATTCTGGAGCGCGGCGAACGAACGGCGAAACCCCGCGACCACGGCATCACGATGTTGCTCGACCGCGGCGAGATGGGTCCGGCGACACTCCGTGATCTGCTCTCGGTCGCCGGCGCGCACGCAGACTACGCAAAGCTTGCGTGGGCAAGCTCACTGATCATGGCGAAGGGGACGATCGAGAAGAAGCTCGAGGTCTACCGCGAGGCCAACATCATGCCGCTGTTCGGCGGCACCCTGTTCGAGTACGCGTATCTCAAGAACCAGCTCGAGACGCTGTTCGCGTACGTACGGGATCAGAACATCTGCATCGAGATCTCGGACGGCATCGTCGACGTGCCGCGGTCGGAGAAGCTGACGTGGATCGAGCGCTTCGCGAAGCACGTGCACGTGTTCTCCGAAGTCGGCGGCAAGCTCGCTCACAAGCAGCTCGATTGGAAGTCCGCGATCGCCGAGGAGCTCTCGGCGGGCGCGAAGAAGGTCGTGATCGAGGGCCGCGAGATCGGTCCGGCGGGTGGGGATACGAGCCTCGAGTTCATCGACAAGATCACCGCCGGGCACGCCCCGGAGTTGCTCGTGTTCGAGGCGCTCGAGCGCAAGCAGCAGATCGCGCTCATCCAGCACATCGGGCCCAACGTGAACCTCGGCAACATCCCCGTCGATCAGACGATGGCTGTCGAGTGTTACCGGCTGGGTCTCAAAGATCGGACCATGCTCGTCATGCACAAAGACAAGGCACGTTGATGACCGGGATCCCGCGCCGCGCGCACCGGGCAACGAGCCTCGAACATATTTTCGGCAGCGCACACGCACTCGAGCAAGCGCAACAACAGCTGACGAAGATGCTGACGTCGCGCGGCATCTACTTCGGCGAGGGTCTGCTGCCGACCTACGCGTTCGCGTACGTGACGTCGAAGGACCGCGTGAAGAAGTGGGCCGAGCAGGCCGAGCTCGTGATCGCCGCCGCCGATCACTGCGCGCGCGAGGCGGTGACCGAGTCGGTCACCTGCGACACGCAGAGCTTCGACAACGAGGTCAGCGAGCTGATCTTCGCGTATCCCGGCTACGAGCGTTGCTGCGTGATCTGCCGCCCGGATGGCATCCCGAACGGCGACGACCTGCGCTTCGTCGAGCTCAACTGCGATAGCCCGGCGATGATGATGTTCCTCGACATCGTCACCGACTGCCTGCTCCAGCTCGACGCGTTCCAGACGCTTGGTCAGGAGATGCGCCCGGCGAAGCCCGCCGCCGACATCCTGCTCGAGACGCTGCTCGAGTGTTATCGCGAGTACGGCGGCAAGCAGACGCCGACGATCGCGATCGCCGACTGGGAGGGGCAGAAGACGCGCTTCGAGCACCTCCGGCTCGCCGAGCACTTCGAGCGCGCCGGGTACCCGACGGTCGTGTGCGATCCGCGCGCGTTCAGGCGCGTCGGCGGCGAGCTCCAGCTCCTGAACGGCCAGCGCGTCCACATCGTATATCGGCGCGCGCTCGTCTCCGAGATCATCAACCGCCGTCACGAGCTCGAGCCGCTGCTTCGCGCGTACCGCGACGGAACGGTGTGCATGGTCAACCCGCTGCGTGCGTACGTGGCGAGTGCGAAGTCGCTGATGACCCACCTCGTCGAGCGCGAGCTGCCGCCGTGGCTGAAGCCCGCCGCAAAGCTCGTTCCGCGCACCGTGCTGATGGACGATCCGCAGGCGCGCAAGGAGGTCATGGCGAACCCCGAGCGCTTCGTCCTCAAGAAGTCGGAAGGTCACGGCGGCAAGCACGTGCTGCTGCCGGGCGTCGCGACCGAGTCCGCGTGGCGTGAAGCGATGGAGGTCTCGCGCCGCGAGGTCTGGATCGCGCAGGACTATCTCGAGGTGCCGATGATGGCGATGCCGGTCGCCGACGGCGATCGCATCGCGTGGTCCGATCGGTTCTACAACTGGAATCCGTTCGTGTTCGGCGGCCGCTTCGCCGGCGGCCTCGTACGCACCAGCTCGACGCCGCTCATCAACATCACCCTCGGCGGTGGTCTGTTGCCGACGCTCGGCAAATGACTGCCGAGACGAGGATCCAGCAGCGGTACGTCGCGAGCAATCCAATCTCGGCGCAGATGGCGACACGGGCGCGCCAAGTCTGCCCGGGCGGCGTCTCCCAGCTCTCGCGCGACTTCGCTCCGTTCCCGCTCTACTTCGAGCGCGCGAGCGGCACGCACAAGTGGAGCGTCGACGGCGCGGAGCTCGTCGACTTCTGCATGGGGCACGGCTCGCTGATCTTCGGGCACTCGCATCCCGAGATCCAGACCGCCGTGCACGCGCAGCTCGCGCGCGGCAGTCACTTCACGGGGCCGTCGGAGCCAGAGATCGAGCTCGCCGAGCTGATCTGCGAGCTCTTGCCGTCGGCGCAGCGCGTGCGCTTCACGGGAACGGGCAGCGAGGCCTGCGTGCTCGCGTTGCGCGTGGCGCGCGCGGCGACCGGGCGCGATGCGTTCGTGAAGTTCGAGGGGCACTACCACGGGTGGCACGACGCGGAGCTCGCAGCGCTGCGCCCGCCCTACGACGCACCCGCGAGCGCGGGCCTCGCCGTCGCGACGTCGGCGGCGCGCGTGGTGTTGCCGCCCGGCGATCTCGCGCGGCTCGAAGCCACGCTCGCCGAGCGGCGCGACATCGCGTGCGTGATCATCGAGCCCGCGGGTGGGACACATGGCAGCGTGCCCGCCTCACGCGCGTGGGTCGAAGGCGTTCGCGAGCTGACGCGCAAGCACGGCGTCCTCCTCGTCTTCGACGAGATGGTGACCGGATTTCGGCGCGCGCCGGGCGGCTACCAGGGCGCATCCGGCATCACCCCGGACCTCACGACGCTCGGCAAGGCGCTGTTCGGCGGCATGCCGGGCGGCGCGGTCGCCGGGCGCGCGGACCTGATGGATCTGATGAAGGCGGGCGCGTCGCCGCTCGTCGCGCACATGGGCTCGTGGAATGCGTTCCCGGTCGCGTGCGCGGCCGGCGTCGCGACCCTGCGCATGCTGCGCGATGGCCGCGTGCACGAGCACATCAATACGTTCGCCCAGCGCCTGCGCGACGCGTTCAACAGCGTCCTCGCGAAGCGCGGCATCGCGGGCCGGATCTACGGCGCGGGCTCGCACGTCCACTTCTTTCTGAAGCCGTGGCCGTTCCCGACCGACGACGTTCCCGTCGGCCGGCACGCCGAGCTCGCGGCCGCCGCGTCTCTTCTGCGTCCGCTCCGGCTCGCGCTCTACAACGAGGGGCTCGACTTCGACTTCGCGAACAACGTGAGCGCGGTCCACGGCGACGACGACTTCGTGCGTGCCGTCACAGGCTTCGACGCCGCGATGACGTGCATGCTCGAAGACGGGCTCGTATCTTCCGCGACATGAAGTTTGTCTTCGCAGCGAGCCTGCTCGCCGCGTGTGGTGGTGGTGGCAGCGCCACGGGCTCCATATGTCCGCCGACCGATCCGCCGACGTATACGAGCTTCGCCCAGCCGTTCTTCGCGAAGTACTGCACGAGCTGTCACTCGGTCACGTCGACGAATCGTCACGACGCACCCGGCAACCACAACTACGACAGCGAAGCCGATCTTCGCCGTCACGCGAGCGCGATCGACGAGCAAGCAGCCGCCGGCCCCGATGCCACGAACACGGCGATGCCCGAGATCGGCGGCACCGTCGTCAGCAAGCCGTCGCAGGCCGAGCGCGAACAGCTCGGCAAGTACCTCGCATGTATCGAGTGACGCTCGCGCTGCTGCTCGTCGCCGCGTGTGGAGGCGGCGAGACCGAAGGCACGTTCACGCAGTCGGTCTGCCCACCGACGGACGGCCCGACCTACGCGGTTTTCGGCCAGCCGTTCATGGAGTCGTACTGCACCGCGTGCCACGACTCGGCGAAGACAGGCGCGCTGCGACAGGACGCGCCGCCGACGATCGACTTCGAATCGCTCGCGCTGCTTCGCATGTGGACCTCGCAGATCGACAAGCAGGCCGCGTTTGGCCCCGCCGGGATGAATCGCCTGATGCCGCCCGATGGCAACCCGATGCCGACCGACGACGAGCGCCGCAAGCTCGGCGAGTTCATCGCATGCGAAGTCGCGCGATGACGGAGCTGGGATCTATGAGAATACTGTTTTCTCGACGGTGATCAACGAGGAATCGCGGTGGCGATCACCTCGTGATCACTTGCCAAGACTCCCGATTGCGTTGCTCGCGGCGTCCGAGTAGAAAACCCCGGGCACGCTGTTGTTTCGCTTGCCCGAAGGGAACCGGAACCAAATGGGCCAGCAGACCAAGTTCGTGTTCGTGACCGGCGGCGTGGTGTCCTCGCTCGGCAAGGGGATGGTCTCGGCGTCGATCGGCGCGCTGATGGAGAACCGCGGCCTCAAGGTCGCGAACATGAAGCTCGACCCGTACATCAACGTGGACCCGGGCACCATGAATCCCACGCAGCACGGCGAGGTGTACGTGACGGACGATGGGGCCGAGACGGACCTCGACCTCGGTCACTACGAGCGCTTCGTGTCGACGAAGATGTCGCGGCTCAACAACATCACGACGGGTCAGATCTACTCGTCGGTGATCGGCAAGGAGCGGCGCGGCGAATACCTCGGCTCGACCGTTCAGGTGATTCCGCACATCACCGACGAGATCAAGTCGCGGATTCTGCGCTGCGCCGAGGGCTTCGACGTCCTCGTCGTCGAGGTCGGCGGCACGGTCGGCGATATCGAGTCGTTGCCGTTCCTCGAGGCAGTGCGCCAGCTCCGCGTCGAGCTCGGCACGCAGAACTCGGTGAGCGTGCACCTGACGCTCGTCCCGCACATTCGCGCGGCGGGCGAGTTCAAGACCAAGCCCACGCAGCACAGTGTCCAGAAGCTCCGCGAGATCGGCATCCAGTGCGACGTGCTGATCGTCCGCTGCGAGCAGCAGCTCGCGGATGACGTGATCAAGAAGATGGCGATGTTCTGCAACGTCGCGGCGGATGCGGTGTTCCAGTCGATCGACGTCGACACCGTGTATCGCCTGCCGATCGCGCTCTGCGAGCAAGGGCTCGATCAGAAGCTCGCCGGCATCCTCAACATCTGGTCGCGCGCGTCGCGGCTGTCTGTCTGGGAAGAAGTCGTCAAGCGCATCACCGAGCCGAAGAAGAAGGTGATGGTCGGGTTCGTCGGCAAGTACGTGCAGCTCGTCGAGGCGTACAAGTCGATCAACGAGGCGCTCCTGCACGGCGGCATCGCGAACGAGTGCCGCGTCGAGATCAAGCACATCGATAGCGAGGAGCTCGAGAAGACCGGGACGTCGTCGCTCACGCAGTACGACGGCATCTTGATCGCGCCGGGCTTCGGCGCGCGCGGCACCGAGGGCAAGGTCGCGGCGGTGCGCTACGCACGCGAGAACAAGGTGCCGTTCTTCGGCATCTGCTTCGGCATGCAGCTCGCGTGCATCGAGTTCGCGCGCAGCGTGTGCGGGCTCGATCGCGCAAACTCGAGCGAGATCGATCCGCAGACCCCGCATCCCGTCGTCGACCTCATGCCCGATCAACGGGGCGTGACGGACAAGGGCGCGACGATGCGGCTCGGCGCGTATCCGTGCGTGCTCAAGAGCGGCACGCGTGCGGCGGAGGCCTACGGCTCGACGGAGATCAGCGAGCGGCATCGTCATCGCTGGGAGATCAACAACAACTACCGCGACACGCTCGAGCGGCACGGCATGGTGCTCTCGGGGCTGTCACCGGATGGCCGGCTCGTCGAGATGATCGAGCTGCCGCAGCATCCGTACTTCGTCGCCTGCCAGTTCCATCCCGAGTTCAAGTCCCGGCCGAGCGCACCTCATCCGCTGTTCGCGCGGTTCGTGAAAGCTGCGGCCGCCCGCCACGCGTGAGCGTAGACTCGGCACATGGTGCCGACTGAAGACTGGTTGCCGCACGAGCCACCACCGCAGGTGCCGGCGAAGGGCAGCACGGGCAAGACGATCGCGATCTGGCTGATCCTGATCCTGCTGTTCATCGTGATCTACTCCCTGATGGGCTCGAGTGATCCGCACGCATCGTTGGATCGCAGCGGATATTCGGGCTGGTGGATCGCCGTAGCGGTCGCGATCACCGTCGCGCTCGCGGTGCTGCTCCTGGTCTGGGTCGTCGGCGGCGCGACGCAGTTCAACGAGCGCGCGGCGCCGGGGCTCGAAGCGATCGCCGGCGGCAAGTACGCGCACGCCGCCGAGCTGTTCGACGCGCTCGCGCGCCGCTATCGCGCGAAGCCGAACTTGGCAGCGGTCGCGCTCTACAACCGCGGCTACTCGCTCATGCTCGCGGGTGACACGGCGGCCGCCGTCGGTGTCCTGCTCGGCGTCGAGCGCACGCCGAAGCTCGCCGCCGGTGCCATCCGCCGCATGGCCACGACGCAGCTCGCCCGCTGCTTCGCGCTCGCCGGCGACCTCGAGAAAGCAGAGCGCTGGCTCGAGTCCACGCGCGAACGGCCGATGGGCATGTTCGATCCGGTGCGCGACCGCGCGGCGTTCGAGGCGCTCGAAGGGCTCGTGCTCTGCCGGCAAGGCAAGCTCGAGGAGGCACGCCGCCGCTACGAGGAGTCGTGGTCGCGGCTCTGCGCGTACCTGCCGTACAACCAGATGATCGAGGTCTGGCTGCTGCGCGCGTACGCGATCTCGGCGGGGAGCGCGCCGCGCGATGCAGGTGCGGCTGAGCCGTGGCTGCGGCTCGTGCGCAACGCGCCGCCGGACGTGCTCGATCGCCTCACGGTGCGCTGGCCGGAGCTCGCGACGTTTGTCGTCACGCACGAGCTCGGCACGCGACAAGCCGCCTAGCGGAGGAGCTTCGGTCCGTCGACGCTCTCGTCGGCGCGCATCGGCACGACGACCGGCGCCGTGCTCGGTCGATCGACCACGATCGGCTGCGACGGGCGAGATGCGTATTCGCCCGACTGGCTGACGGGCGGTGGCGTCCCCTTCGGCATCGGCCGCGACGGTCGCACCGGCGGCGGCTGCGAAGGTCGCGACACGCGCACGGGTGCGGGCGCTTCCTCCACGACGGCTTCTTCTTCGGGCGCGTGCTTCATCGCGCTGCGTGCGGCGATCGCGTGATGCGCGGCGATCACGAGCGGGATGCCGAACTCCCACGTGAGCCCGAGCAGGAAGAAGACGAGCGAGATCACGGCGAGCACGCCCGCGATGATCAGCGCCGACTTCGCCGAGCGCTTGCGACGACCGATGAACCCGAGATACGCGGCCGCGATCAGGATCAACAGACCATCGGGCAGGCGATAGCGCCACGGCACGCTCGCGCCGCCGACGAGTGCGAGCATCTCGTCGTCGATCGTGACGTACGTGTCGCCCGAATAGAGGACGAACTCGCCGTCCCAGCGCCAGATGTCCATGAAGAACACGCCGAAGCGCTCGTAGCGGTAGCCGAGCTTGCCGAAGAAGATGCCCTCGCCGGGAACCTCGCTCGACGGATCCGCGATCGTGTACGCATCCCGGTCGTCGACCGACAGATCGCGAATGTGAAGGATGTCGTCGCCGGTGTTGATGAGGACGGCGCCGCCACCGCGACGCGCCTCGGCGATGTCACCCGAGCCAACGACCAACACGACCGCGATCAAGAGGGCTCGCACGCGGGGAACCTACCGAATCGGGGTGGCCGAGATCAGCACCAAACGTATCGGCTAGACTCGGAACATCGTTAGGGCTGAGCAAGAGCCGGGCCATTAGTACTTTACAGATGCGCTCTTTGCTCGTACGCTTTCTTCAAGCGTCGTACCAATGTGCTCTCGAACGTCAAACTTTCTAACCTCTGGTAAGGAATAGGACTTCACGATGGGCATGGAAATGCGTCAGGAGATGAAGCTGTCGCAGCAGCTGGTGATGACACCGCAGCTGCAACAGGCGATCCGGCTCTTGCAGCTGTCCCGCATGGAGCTGGCGGACCTCGTTCACGAGGAGATGCTCGAGAATCCAATTCTGGATGACGAGCTCGACCTCGAGAACGAGCGCTCGCGCGAGCGCGATGAGGCCGGAAGCGACGTCGAGCAACTGCACCAGATGGAGGGCGCCGGCTCGACGGAGCAGACCCTCGAGGGGTCGGTCGTCGATGGCGTCGCGCAGACCGAGATCAAGGGTGATGCGAGCGCGGTCTCAGAGATCGACTGGGAGAACTACCTCGACAACTACTCGATGGGCCCGCCGATGCCCGCGTTCCGCGGTGACGGCGAGGAGATGCCGTCGCTCGAAGCAACGCTGACCAAGCCGCCCTCGCTGCACGACCACCTCGCCTGGCAGCTGAAGATGACGAACCTTCCGCCCGACCGCCTCGAGGTCGGGATGGAGATCCTCGGCAACATCGACGCCGACGGGTACATCAAGGACCCGCCGATCTCCGAGCTCGCCGCCGACCTCGGCGCAGACCCGGTGATGTGCGAAGAGGTCCTCGAGAAGATCCAGAGCTTCGATCCGATCGGCATCGGCGCGCGCTCCCTCGCGGAGTGCATGCTGATCCAGGCCGTCGCCTGTGGCCAGGACGACGACCTCGTCGTCAAGATGATCCGCAGCCACCTCGGCAACCTCGAGAAGAAGAACTACCAGGCGATCGCGCGCGACCTGAAGCAGCCGCTCGAAGAGATCTACGAGGCGGCGAAGGTCATCATGGAGTTTGACCCGCGCCCGGGTCGGCAGTACTCGAGCGATGACCCGCACTACGTCACGCCCGACGTCTACATCCACAAGGTCGGCGACAAGTACTTCGTCGTGCCGAACGACGACGGTCTGCCGAAGCTGAAGATCAGCGGCTTCTACAAGAACGCGATGGGCAACAGCGCGGCGTCGAAAGACTACGTGCAAGACAAGCTGCGCAGCGCGCAGTGGCTCATCCGTTCGATCCAGCAGCGTCAGCGCACGATCATCAAGGTCGCCGAGTCGATCTTGAAGTTCCAGCGCGAGTTCTTCGACAAGGGCATCGCGCACCTCAAGCCGCTCATCTTGCGCGACGTCGCCGAGGACATCGGCATGCACGAGTCCACGGTCTCGCGCGTGACCACGTCGAAGTACGTCCACACGCCGCAAGGCATCTTCGAGCTGAAGTTCTTCTTCAACTCCGGCATCTCGCGCACGAACGGTGAAGACCTCGCGTCGCAGGCCGTGAAGTCGAAGATCAAAGAGCTCGTCGACCAGGAAGATCCGAAGCGTCCGCACTCGGACCAGAAGATCGTCGAGCTGCTCAAGAAGGGCGGCATCGACATCGCCCGCCGTACGGTCGCGAAGTACCGCGAGCAGCTGGGCATCCTCAGCTCGTCCAAGCGCAAGCAAGTGTTCTGAAGCGCTCCGTGCGTCTTTAGAACGTGCTCGGTGCGTGCTCCGCACGTGCGCCACGCGTGCGCGTGCGTCGCACGTGCGCCAGATCTTGGGTCACAGAGCCACAGAGCCACGGAGCAGAAAAGGTTGCTTCGGCTTCGCCGAACGCGCTCGCTCCGACGGCACACGTCCCAACATGAAAAGGCTCTGGGCTCTGTGGCTCTGTGGCTCTGTGACCATGGGTCGGCGATCGAGCTTCTGACAAAGCTCGAACAACTCGCCGCCCAGACGGTGTAGACTAGCCCGCCTTTCGCAAAATCACCGTCGAGGATCAGATGATCCTCCGGTGACAACGGCGGTAAGCTCGATCCCCAGCCAGCAACTTCCAGGGAGGGTTCGATGCAATTTGCGGTGACGTTCCGACACATGGAACCGACCGAGGCACTCAAGACGTACGCGAAGGACCGAA
>JALZOJ010000138.1 GCA_030857175.1 Myxococcota bacterium
TGCCGAAGTCTTCGATCTCGACGCCGTAGGTCTCGCCGGGACGCATCGGCGGGCGATACGTCAGCGTGCGCGTGACCGGCAGCAGCACGTCGGGGTTGGGCGGCAGTGCACCGCCATGCTCGAGGACGCGATCGAGCTCGCGGCGTGCGGCGGCGTGCGTGCGCAGGATCGCTTGCGGATCAGAGGCGCCGGACCGGATCTCGACGCGCACGACATCCGGCTCGGCGGCCGCGGCGCGGATCATCCAGGTGCCGTGTTCGTTCTCGAGCGCGGCGCGCACGAACAAGCCGCGCAGCGTGATCACGACATCACGCGCACGCTGCATCTCGCTGGCGAGCGCGACCTCGTGCGCGAGCGCGGTGAGCCCGGGGTTCATGCGCGAATCGATCTTTCGGCGTGCGGCCTGCGTGCCGGGCAAGCCGAGCGGCGCGATCGTGCCGCCCGCGTCCATGAACGCGGCCTCGTCGATCCATCCGGGTTGCGCGAGTGCGTCGGTCGCGATCAAGAGACCGCCTGCATCGGCGGTGGCGCCGACGCGCGAGAGCACGACGGTGATCGCGTGTGCGTTCGGGTCGAGAAGGTCGGGCAGCGCGCGTTCGAGGAGCAGCGCCTCCGCGACGCCCGCGAGCAGCATGTCGCGGCTCGCCGGAGGGCGCGTCGGTCGTGCGACGCCGCTGCGCGCGCGGAACCGGCGCGTCGGCCTGCGCGAGTACTCCTGACCCGCGAGCTCGTCGTACGCGGGATGCGCGTCTTCCTCGAGGTCGTCCTCTTGCGAGGCAGTGCGTAGGGATGGCGTGACACCGAACAGCTCATCGAGCGCGGTGAGCCGCTGGCCGAGCTCGTCGACGTAATAGCGGAGCTCGTTGGTCGCGAGGCGCTGTGCGTCGCGGAACCGGGTCGATGCGCGTATGCGTGCGAGTGACGCGGTCGCGGCGGCGATCGCGGGCTCGAGCCCGGCGGTCGCGAGATCGAGCGCGCCCTCGAGGACGTACGGTCCCGGCTGCGCGACGCGCTCCTGCATGGGCTCGAGCGACGCGGTGATCGCGCCTTGATCCTCGGACAGCCGCACGATGCGCAGCCGCGCCGGCGGCGCACTGGCGAGCAGATCGGTCAGCGCGCCGCCGATCTTGTCCTCGAGCCAGCGCTTCACCGTGCGCGCGCCGTAGCGGGTGTCGAATGCATCCGCGACGGCGCGGCGACGCACGGCGGCACCGGCGTAGACGAACGTGTTGCGCTCGCGCAGGCCACGACGTGCGAGCAGCTTCGCGAGCTCCTTGTCGACGACCTTCGCCGCGACCTCGGGCGTGAGCGGCTCGAACGGCACGACGCGATCGATGCGGTTGAACAGCTCGACGGGGAAGAACTCGCGTACCGCGCGCGCGACCTCGGCGAGGATGCGATCGCGCGTCTCGCCAAAGCCGATCGGCGACGCGTTTCGCGAGCCGAGGTTCGACGTCATGATCACGACCGCGCTCGCGAAGCTCGCGACGTCGCCGGCCGCGTCGGTGAGCCGGCCTTCGTCGAAGAGCTGCAGCAAGAGGTGCAGCGCTTGCGGGTGCGCCTTCTCGATCTCGTCGAGCAGCACGACACAGAACGGCTGCGCGCGGACGCGCGAGGTGAGCAGGCCGTCGGGATTCCAGCGATCACCGATCAAGCGCGCGACTGCATCGGGTCCGGACAGCTCCCCCATGTCGACGCGCAACAGCCGCTCGCCTCCACCGTAGAGATACTCGGCGATCGCGGTCGCGAGCTCGGTCTTGCCGGTGCCCGTCGGGCCGGTGAACAGCAGCACCGAGACGGGACGACCCGGATCGGCGAGGCCCGCACGCACCTTCAAGATCACGTCGGCCGCGGCGCGTGTCGCGACGGGCTGACCGATCACGCGCTGCGCGAACGAGGCCTCGACCTCCTCGGCGTCGAGCGGTTCGTCGAGGGAGATCAGCTTCGTCGAGAGCCCGGTCGTGCGGGCGAGGTAATCGAGCACGTCGAACGGCGTGAGCTCTCGTCGCGCGTCGGGGTCGGGCTTTTGCGCGCCGTGCTCGGCGACGCGCCGGGCGATCTCGATCGCGACGCCGGGCCGCGCGCGCCATGGAAACAGCGCGCTGCCGAGCTCGAGCGCGGTGCGCGGCACGAACGGATGCAGCGCGATCGGCAGGCGCATCTCGAGGTCTCGCACCTCGTGGAGGAGCAAGCGCGATGTCTCGGCGGCCGAGGCGGCGGGAACGACGACGGGTGCGAGCGCTTCGGCGACACTCGGTGCATCGCGCTCGAGCTTCGCGAACTGCTCGGCGGTCATCTCCGAGACGATCGCGAGGTCGCCGCGTCGGATCGGACCGCGGAAGAAATCGGCGAAGCTGCGCTCGCTCTGCCGGCTTTGCCCGAGGCGCCCGAACAGGTGGAGGTCTTCGATCCAGAGGATGCCGCGGTACTTCTTGCATTCTTCGAGTACCGATAGGCAGCGGTCTTCCCACTGGCCGAGATACGACATGCCGGCGATCAGCCGCTTGCCCGTGATGCGCCAGACCTTGTGACAGCGATCGAGGTTCTTGTGGAGGAGGTAGCCGTCCTCGACGAGACGATCATAGACCCACTGATTGATCAGCGAGGTCTTGCCCGCGCCGGGCGGCCCGATGACGGCGACGGAGCGCGGCCGCGGTCCGCCGAGCAAGTACTGCAGCCGCTCGCGATACGGCGAGCGCGGCACACCGAGCCGCACGAGCCCGCCGGATGCACGCTGCGTCTCGTCGACACCGAGCCCTTGCAGCACGCGATCGGCGCGCGGCGTGCCGGCGCCCGCGCGATTGTCCTTCTTGCGCGAGGGCAAGCGATCGAGCAACGACATCGGCTCGCACGAGAACGCGACGGAGAGCAGCCGATCCTTGCCGTTCGACCAGTAGTAGTTGCAGGTCTCCGGCTCGAACTCTTTCCAGTAGTGACGCAGGAACGGCTGCACCAGCAGCGCGATATCTTCGCGCTTGTCGGCGAAGAACCACTCGAAGCGGCGCTTCGGGTGATAGACCATGAAGTGCTGCTTGTCGGCCGACGTCCAGCGCGGCTCGACGATCATCGGGACGGTGCCGCTGACCTTGCCGCCGTCGAGCTTGAGCTCGAGCGGCAGGCGCATCATCTCGGTGCCGACCGGGAACTGAAAGAGCTCCTGTTGCGCGGGCGTCGTGCGCCGGAGCGTGTCGCGCAAGCGATCGACGATGCGCTCGCGCAGCTTCACTTCGCCCTGACCCTGGACGTACGCGTAGTGCGCGACCGGCGTCAGCGCGGTCCATTGCTCGTCGCCGGAGTCAGCCTTGGTGACGTAGCAGCCGACGGTGAAATGAATCATTTCTCCTCGGCCTCCTTCGCCTGGCGAAGGTTCATCTCGACTTCTTCGAGCGGGTGCTCCCAGGTCCAGAGCGCGTCGACGGTCTCGGGCTTCGCGAGCGCCTTCAGGATGCGCGCGACCGCGAGCTCGGGCAGGCGCCGGCCGGTCTCGCGCCACGGGACGCCGACCTCTTCACCGGCGACGACGACGGAGTCGCCGGTGACGTCCACCTCGCGCATCGGCGATCCGCGCGGGGCGCGCGGCGACGGCGGGCCGGGCAGGGCGAGCCACTCAGCGGCGAGCAGGTCGTCGTAGGCCTTCATGCCGAGCTTCTTCGCGATCAGCGCGAGCTCTTCCATCTGGTACACGCGCGGCTCGAGCAGATCGACCCAGACGTGCGCCGCTTCGCCGGCGACGCCGTGCATGCGATGCAGTCCGCCCTCGAGTCCGAACAGCTGATCCGCACCGGTGCCGGCGATGCGCACGAGTGCCGCGACCGGTGGCTGCGCGAGCTCGGCGAACCACGCGGCGTCGTGCGGCGGCCCCCAGCCACCGCCGTCCGCCGTCGAAGGCTTCCAGCCGGCCACGTGCTCGTTCCATAGATGCACCGTCGCGCGCCAGCCGAGCTGTGCCGACGCTTCGAGCACCATCGTGATCCACGCGGCGACGGCGCTGCGTGCGTCGGGCGAGTGCACGAGCAGCGTCGCGCCTTTGCCGGCGTGCCTCGTCGCGACCAGCACCCAGAACAGATCGCGGCGAAACTTCTCGCGCGCGGCGATCGCGCCGTCGATCAGATCGACCGCGTCGACGTCACGTGCGAGGGCTTCGAGGCAGAGCTCCTCGGCGGTACGCAGCTCGCCTTGTGCGCCGACGCACTCGGTCCACCGCGCCGAGAGCCGCGCATGCTCTTGCGAGAGGCGCGCGATCTCCTGGCCGGGCAGGGCCGTGGTGTCGGCGCCATCCGGTCCAACCTGGTTGGACCTCTGCGTGTGGTGCGCTTTCTTCGCGGCGACCGTCGCGAGCGTGGCTTCGATCTCGCCGATCTTGTCGCGCACGGCGGTGGCGGCGGGGAGCGCGAGCTCGCGATCGGTATCGCGGCGCAGGCCACCGAGTGCAAGCGCGCTGCGAACGAGGCGGCGGCCGGTCACCGATGCGCGGCGCCAGAGCGTGACGACCACGCCGGCATCTGCGGACTCGCCGAGCTTGCTGCCCGCGGGTTTGACGACGAGCTCGTCGGCGGCGCGAACGGTGAGTGTCCCGCCGTGGCCTTCGGCGCCGGCCTTCGCGAGCAGGCGTGCGGCGGGCGCCATCACGTTCTGATCGAGATGGCGGCGCAGTGCGCGGGCGCCGAGATCAGCGGAAAACCCGCGATCAGCGAGCGTCGTGAGCGCGCTCGCGGAGATATCGAGGATGACGCCGCTCTGCGTGAAGCCGCGGCGCTCGGCGAGGCGCGTGACCGCGATGTCGGCGACACGCGCGATCTCGTCGGGCCGCAACGCGTGGAAGACGACGATCTGATCGAGGCGATTGATCAGCTCGGGCCGGAATGCGCCCAGCACCGCATCACGATACCGCCGGTCTTCTCGATTCACCTCGTCCTCGACGGGCGAGAGCCCGAGCTTGCCGCGCGCGCTGCGCGTGCCGAGGTTCGAGGTGAGGACGATGATCGAGTTGTGGAAGTACGTCGTGCGGCCGCGGCCGTCGGTGAGGCGCGCTTCGCCGAGGACTTGCAGGAGCAAGTCGAATACCGAGACGTGTGCCTTCTCGATCTCGTCGAGCAGCACGACGCCGAACGGCTGGCTGCGCACCGCGGCGGTGAGCCGGCCCTCCTCGCCATCTCCGCCGAACAGCCGCTCGGCGGCCCACGGATCCGTGTATTCGCTCATATCGAGACGGACCATGCGATCGGGTGCGCCGAACAGATACGCGGCGACGCTGCGCGCGAGCTCGGTCTTGCCGACGCCGCTCGGCCCGACGAAGAACAGCGAAGCGAGTGGCTTGTCGGCGGGCTGCAGGCGCGCCTTCGCGACGGCGATCGCATCGGAGACGCGGCGCACGGCCGCGTCTTGCCCGACCATGCGGCGGCGCAGCTGCGCGATCACGTCGGACTGCGCGAGTGATTTGTCGTCGGCGAGAAGCGCGACCGGGATGCCGGTCGACCACGAGAACGCGGCGTAGAGCTCGGACTCGCCGAGCAGTGGGCCGGCGCCGCGCGCATCGCGGCCGGCGTCGTGCGCGACGCGCAGCTCCTCGAGCAGCCGCACGGCCTTGCCGGGAAACGCGCGATATGGGAGGTAGCGCCGCGCGAGCTCGACGG
>JALZOJ010000043.1 GCA_030857175.1 Myxococcota bacterium
ATGCCGACGTCGTGTCCGCCCTCCGGACAAAGCTCGTCGCCTTCCTCGAGACGAACAAGACGATCGATGCGCAGCAGTGGAAGGACCTGACGGGAGCGTCGCGAAAGTTCACGATTCCGTTGGCGGAATACTTCGATGGAGAGAAAGTGACGCTGAGGGTTGGAGATGTTCGTCGGAAGCGTTGATTGGGTCGCGAAAAATACTGCGCAACTCTGACGAGCGCCGTTCGACAGCAGATCAATGGGACGCAGAGACGCAGAGACGCAGAGAAGTTTTAAGGGATGAGATCAATCAGCTGACCTTCGCGATCATCGGCGCCGCGATCGAGGTGCATCGCACGTTAGGTCCAGGCTATTTGGAAAAGATCTACGACGAGGCTCTGGCGATCGAGCTCCGCCTCCGTGGCCACACGGTGGATCGCCAGCAACGGATTCCCATCGAGTACAAGGGTGTGCTGCTCGCCGAGCACGTGCTTGACATGGTCGTTGACGGGGAGATTGTCCTCGAGATCAAGGCAGTCGAAGACATCCACCGCGTTCACTGCGCGCAGCTCCACTCCTACCTGACTGCAGGCGCCTTCGAGCTCGGCCTGCTGATCAACTTCAACGTTCCGGTCCTGAAGGACGGCGTAAAGCGAGTCATCCTGACAAGCGCCGCAGGCGCAGATTGATCTCTTCTCTGCGCCTCCGCGTCTCTGCGTCCAAAAAAATCTGGGCTACGAGAGGTCGCGCAGCTCGCGCTTCAGAATCTTACCCGTCGGATTCCTCGGCAATTCTTCAATGAACGTGACCTTCCTCGGCCGTTTGAAGTCCGCGAGCCCACGCTTGCAGTAGTCGATCACTTCGATCTCGGAGACCGACTGCCCCGAGCGAATCACGATGAACGCCCTCAGCGTCTCTCCCCACTCTGCGTCGGGCACGCCGACCACCGCCGCTTCGAGGATCGCCGGATGCGTGTTGAGGTGATCCTCGATCTCTCGCGGATAGATGTTCACTCCGCCGGAGATCACCATGTCGTGCTTCCTCGACTCGAGGTAGTAGAAGCCCTCGGCGTCGACGCGGCCCATGTCACCGACGGAGTAGAAGCCCTCGCGCTGCGCGGAGGACGTGGCCTCGTCGTTGTTGTGGTAGCCGGACATCAGCGTCGAGTTGCGGGCGTAGAGCTCGCCGATGCCGCCGGAGCGAACGTTCGTGCCGCCGTCGTCGAGGAGGCGGATCTCGTTGCCGCGGAGGGCGCGGCCGATCGTGCCGGGACGGGAGACGTGATCGTGTGGGCCGGCGAGCGTGACGAGGCCGGTCTCGGTGGCTCCGTAGAAGTTCCAGAGCTTCGGGCCGAAGATGTCCATGAAGCGGCGCGCTGCTTCGGTCGTGAGCGGGGCGGCGGCGGACATCAGCCAGCGGAGGGAGGAGTGGTCGTACTTGGCGATGGTCTCGCGCGGCAGGTTGGCGATGCGGATGAGCATCGTCGGGACCATCAGCGTGCACGTGATGCGTTCGCGCTGGATGAGATCGAGTGCGCCCTCTGGATCGAAGTGCGTCATCACGACGACGGTGGCGCCGAGCGACATCATGATCGCGACGAAGGCGGGCGCGGCGGAGTGGTAGAGGGGGCAGACGACGAGGTGGCGATCGTCGGCGCGCATGCCGACCTGGTAGATCATGTCGGCGACAGACTCGAAGCCGGTCTTGCGCCACGAGCGGTTCGCGCCCTTGGGTTTGCCGGTGGTGCCGGAGGTGTAGACGATGACGCCACCGCCATCACCGCCACGCGTGCGCGGTGGCATGTCGGGAGACGAGGAGGCGAGGGCGCGCTCCCACTCGGTCGCGTCGGAGGCAGTGAGGGGGCTGCCGGTGAGTGCGCCACCGACGACGAGCTGCGGACCGCCGAGCTTGGTTTGTTCGCGGGCCTCGGTCATCGCCGCGGCGTAGTCCGCGTGCACGATCGTCGCGATCGGCTCGGAGTTCTCGAGGATGTACGCGATCTCGGCGGACTTGGAGCGGTAGCCGATCTGGACGGCGGTGGCGCCGAGGCGTGCGAGCGCTTGCTGCGCGATCAGGTACTCGATGCAGTTGGGCAGCATGAGCGCGATGCGCGAGCCGCCTTTGACCCCCCGTGCGACGAGCGCGTGTGCGAGGCGGTTGATGGTGGCGTCGAGCTCGCCCCACGTGAGACGGCGGACGCCGCGCTCGCCGTACTCGACGAGCGCCTCCTTGTCGGGATGGGCGGCCGCGTGAAACATCGGCGCGAGGTGCGGGCCGGGCTTCGTCTGGCGGGCGCTCTTCACGAACTCGATGAAGCGCGAGGGGCGTACGGGCGTGAGGCCCGTGGCGCGCAGGACCTTGCCGAAGAACAACACGCGCTCGGCTCGACGACGGAGATCGTTCAACACGCGGCGAACATAGCAATCAGCGGCGGCGAGGGATCGGGCGTTGGTTACAGATCCTTGAGCGAGGTGGCCATCATCTGCTCCACCTCTTTCCGCTTCGCGCTCGATTTGGGATTGCGCCCGAGCCACTTCTGCCAGGCTTCTTTCGCACCCCTGAGGTCGTACTGGGCGCGGCGGATGTCGCCAAGGTTGTAGAGCGCCTCGTCGAACCACGGCGGAGCGTGGCCACTCTTCTTCTCTGCATCGCCGGCGAGGCGGGTCGCGCGCTCGAGCGCGCTCATCGCTGCCTTCGGATTGTTGAGCTTCGCGTCCGTGTAGAGCATCCCGAGGTACCACGCGGTGTCGGCGTTCTCCTCGAGCCTGAAGGATTGCTCGAGCCAACCCGCGGCATTCTGCGGCTGGTTACCGATGTTCTTGAGCGCGATGCCGAGCAGACGCGCGACCTCCGCGGTCTGCTTGAGCGCCCACGCCTTCTGCAGTGGATCGAGCGCCTTGGCATCCTCGTTGCGGAGGACGTAGAGCCGGCCGAGGCCGAGCCACGATGCGAAGACCGTCGGGTCAAGCTCGACGGCCTTGCTGTACGAGCGGATCGCATCGTCCTGGTACGTGCTGTTGCCGGACTCCCTGGCCCACATCTCGGAGGCGCGACCGCGTGCATCCTGAAATTGCGGCTCCTGCTGGTCCGCGTCGGAGGCCTGCACGAACAGCTTGCGCGCGGACTCGGTCTTGTTCGTCGCGAGCAGCCCCTCGCCCTTGAGGTAGAGGCCGGCCGGGTGATCATCCTGCGCTTTCAGGATCTCGACGCCTTGAGCGCCGGCTTTCTCCATCTGACCGATGCGTGCGTAGAACTTGCCGGCGCGTGCGCGAAGCTCGAGCGTCGGCTCCTTCGCGGCGAGCAGCTTGTCGTAGAGCTTCTCCGCCTCGATCGCGCGAGGTGGCTTCGCTTCCTCGTAGGTGCGCGCGAGCTCGATGCCGATCTCGGTGCGCGTCGGGTCGAGCTCGACCGCGTTGCGCAGCACGATGATGGCTTCGGCGTCCTTGCCACCTTGCTTCGTGAGCGCCTTCGCGAGCTGGTACATCGCGTCGACGTTTTGTGGCTGCATCTCGATCGCCTTGCGCAGCCAGGTCTCGGCCTTCACCGCATCGTTGGCCTCGAGGTAGGCCATGCCGAGCGTGAGCGCGAGCGTCGGATCTTTCTGCGCTTCGTCGGACAGCTCACCGAGGAGCTGCTCGGCCTTCTTGCGGAGCTCGGACGCACGCGCGAGATCGTTCGCGGCTTCGTACTTCGCCGCGAGCTTGGTCAGGACCTGCGCCGCGACGAGCGTCGGTGTCAGATCTTGCTTGCCCGCGAGCTTCGCGGCTTCGAGGTAGGCCTCGATCGAATCCTGCTCCTTGCCTTGTGCCTCGAGGAGGCGCGCTTCGAGGAGCTTGATCTTCGCCTGGTCGATCACCGGCGGCGGTGGGGTCCGCTTGATGATCGCGTCGAGGCGCTTGGCCGCATCGTCGAGCTGCTTCTTCGCGATCGCGATCTCGAGCGCGACGAGCTGCGCGTGCAAGTCCGTCGGTGCCGCCTTCAGCGCCTTGTCGATCATCTCGGCGGCGACTTCGAGCTTCCCGTCGCGGAGCTCGACCTCGGCGAGGCCGGTGAGCGAGGCGACATCGGTCGCCGAGATCGCGAGGGCCTTGCGATAGCGCTCGCGTGCGACATCGAGCCGGCCGCTCTTGCGCGCCAGCTCTGCGACGAGGATCCACGCCTGCATCGCCGCCTGCGGTTCGCGCTTCTCGACGTCCTTGATCGCGAGGATCGCGAGGAGGTCCGCTTCCTGCTGCTGGATCTTCGAGGCCTCCAGCGTCGAGGCGAGCCCGATCTGCGCACCGATGTGATCCTTGATCGTTTCGAGCACCGCCGCGTAATCCGCGCGTGCGCCCTCGAGGTCACCGCGCGCTTGCTTCGCACGTGCACGCCCGAGGAGCGCGTGCCCCTTGAGCGCCGGCGTCGCGGCGGCGGCATCGAAGGACTTGAGGGCGGACTCGTAGTCGCCGAGTCCGGCGTGCGCCCATCCAAGATAGAGCTGGATGCTCCCATCCTTCGGCGCCTTCGCTGCGAGCGCGTTCAGCTTCGGCAGCGCCTCGTTGGGCTGGTTGGCTGCGAGCGGCGACAGCGCCCGTGCACGGTCCAGCGACGGATGCGTGAGCCCTGATTCGAGCGCATCGGTGAGCGTCTTGCGGCCTTGTCCGATCCGTCCCGGGTTGTTGCCTTCGACGATGCCGAGCGCGAACAGGGCCTCGGCACGAATGCCGAGCGCTTCGGCGTTCTTCTTGTCGAGCTCGAGCGTCTTCGTCGCCGCGGAGGACGCCTTCTGCCACTGGCTCACCGCGATCGCCTTGCGCGCCGCGGAGAGCTGCTCGCCGACCGCCGCTTCGTGCTCCGCCTTCTGCGCGAAGTGGCGGTACGCGAAGTAACCGCCACCGCCGAGCGCGAGTGCACCGACGAGCGCGATGCCGACGACCTTGCGCCGGCGCGCGGAAGTTTGCTTGTTCGTCTGCGCCTTGGCTTGGCGCTGCTCTTCGCGCTGCTTGGGTCCGAGCTTCGACGTCGGCGACGCCGTCGGTTGCTTGTTGCGAGGCTCCTCGAGCTCGAGCCCGACATCCCCGCCGGACCTCGGTCCACCGAGCGGCGGTAGGGCAGGGCGCATGGCGGCGGCAGCGGCTGCTGCGGCGGCGGGATTGATCGTCGCGACGCCGGCACCACTCGCGTGCGGCGACTGCTTCATGCCGCCCTTCGCGAAGCTCACCGGCGACGGAACGGAGAGGTCGAGATCGTCGAACTGATTGCTCGGGCCCGGCGCGGGCGCGATGCTCGGTTGTTTGATACGTGCTGGCGGGGGTGCCGCCGGCTCGTCCTCGGCGAGCTCGAGCGCCGGACCATCGATGTCGAGCTCGATGCCCGTGATGTCGTCCTCTGGTGGATCGAGATCGAGCGAGTCGAGCTCGATATCGCTCGACTTCGCCGCCGACGGTTTCGGCAGATCGTCGAACAAGCCCTTCGGCGCGGGGACCTCGGCGTTCTGCTGCGTCGGCCGGCCGGGCAGATCGTCGAAGAAACCTTTCGGCGCGGGAACCTCTGCCTTCTGCTGGGTCGGCCGACCGGGCAGATCGTCGAAGAAACCTTTCGGCGCGGGAACTTCTGCCTTCTGCTGCGTCGGTCGACCGGGCAGATCATCGAAGAAGCCCTTCGGCGCGACGTCGTTCGTCGCCGTTCCCTGGCTCGCCGGCTTCGCGGGCTGTGGGAGATCGTCGAAGAAGCCCTTCGGCGCGACGTCGGTCGTGCGCGGATTCGCGCCACCACGTGCGGGTTGCGGGAGATCGTCGAAGAAACCTTTCGGTGCGGGCAGGTCACCGGCTTGTCCCGGTTTCGGCATCGGCAGGTCACCGACTTGGCCCGGCTTCGGCATCGGCAGATCGACGATGCCCGCCGGCTGCTTTGGCTTTGGCAGATCGACGATGCCGGGCATGGGACCGGGGCCGGGCTTCGCCGCCATCGGCGGAACGGCTGGAATGCTCGGCACGCCTTTCGGCTTCGGTCCCGGAAGATCGGTGATGCCCTTCGCCTTCGGACCCGGGAGATCGGTGATGCCTTGCGGTGGTGGCGCAGCGGCGACGGGTGGCCTCGGCATCGCAGGCAGTGGCGCCTTCGGCCGCGGCGCGGGCAGGTCGGCGATCGGCGGGCCCCCTTTCGATTTCGGCGCGGGCAGGTCTGCGAGCGGCGACGTATCGGCGATGCCCGGCACCGGGAGATCGGTCATCGCGCGTCCGTGCCCCGAACGCGGTGCGGCCACAGGTTCGTTCTTCGTCTTCGGCGCAGGCAGATCCGCAGACGAGCGCATGCCGGCCGGCCGCGGTGCCAATAGATCCGCTCCACCGTCGGGCGGGACGAGGAGATCATCGAGATCGAGTGCACCACCCGGTCCGGGCGGCGGCGCGATCGGCTTCTTGTTGCGCGGTGCGGGTAGCTCGGGCTCGGTATGTGCCGCGGCGAGACCGGAGCGCTGCGCGGGCTTACCGACCTCGCCGGTGAGCGGACTGTTTCTTCGGGGCGCGGGCAGATCGGCGAGGTCGAGCGCATCGCGTGGCGCGGGAGCCCTTGCCGCCGAAGTCGTCGCGAACGCGACGCGCGACTTGCAGCTCGCGCAGTTCACGAACTTCGCCCCGACCGGCACGTCAGCGTCGGCAATACGGTTGACAGTCCCGCACGTGGTGCAGGTCGCCTCGATCATCGGGTGAATCATACCCCGGCGTGAAATCGATTGCCTCTCAGCGGCGTCGTCGCGGCGTGTCCTCGGGGTCGAGGTCGTCCTCGTCGATGTCGTCTGGTGCCGCACGTCCAGCATTGCCCCGCCGGTTGATCGCTCGTTTCAACTGGTTCTGGATCTTCCGCTCGAAGGCCGGGAGCACCACCAGGAGGCGCGCCGTCTGTGCCGGGGTCAGCACCTTTCGCAGCTCTGCCAGCCGCTTGTCCTCGAGATCCCAGAATGCCTTCTGGTTCACGACGGCTTCGTCGATCACCTTGTCGAGCTGCTTCTCATCGGTCGTGGACATCAGCCGGCGCTGGATGTCGACGCGCGCCTGGAGGAGCTTGTCGGTGACGTCGTCCCACTTCGAGAGGATCGGGAACAGCCTCGACGCGGACTTCTCGTCGAGGCCGAGCTCCTCGGTCAGCGTGTATGCGCGCATCGCGCGGATCTTCTTCTTCACGACCTCGCGGCGGTCTTGCGCCACTCCGGGTCCGCGCTGCGGCTGCGCGTGCGCGACGGTGGCGAGCATGATCAGGATCAACAAACCGCGCATCTAGCTCGGTCCTCGTCGATGTCGTGGGTGCTCGAGAAACTGCTCCGCGCGGTCGAGCGATTCGCCGTCGAGGTCGTCGACCCACTCGAGATCCGTCGGCGGCAGGAGCTCGGCCGTCTCGGGCAACGATTCCTCGTCGAGCTCCCAGTCGAGATCGAACATCTCTGCCGCTTCGAGCGCGACCTCGAGATCCGTGCCGTCGAGCCAGAGCGGCGTCGAGAGGGCGAGCTCGTCGGTGCTCTCGTCCGCGGGTACCTCGACGACGGGCAACGGCGAGGGCTCCGTGCCCGTGGGCTTCGGATCGTGGAGCACGAGCGCGAGGATCGCCGCGGTCATCGCGAGCGCGACGCCCGGTACGATGAAGCGCCAGTGCAGACGCTGCCACCAAGGTGCGCGCGTCTCGAGCTGACCGACCGCATCACCGATGCCGCGCTCGAGCGCCGACCAATCGGGCTCGGTCCCGACCGGCGGCAGATCGCGAAGCTGCCCGATCAACGTGCGGGTCTCGCCTTCCGCCTTGCGCAGCGACGGATCGCGCGCGAGCAGATCGTCGACGCGCCGGCGCTCGTCGAGCGAGAGCTCGGAGACACCGTCGACGTACGCCGACAACAGCTCGACGTCGCCGCGGTCCTTATCGCGACGCATCGTCGCCTCCGAGGAGCTCGCGCAGTCGCTTCACGGCGTAGTGAAAGTTCACCTTCGCCGTATTCTCCGTGCAGTCGGCCAGCTCGGCCACCTCTTTGAACGACAGATCGTCGAACACGCGTAGCTCGAGGACGAGCTTCTGCTTCGGCGGCAGGTGCGTGATCGCCTCGCGGAGGCGCGCGTTTTCCTGGCCGCCCATCAACTTCGCCGGCGCATCGTTCGCCTCGGTGAGTGCGTCTTCGGCGATCTCCGTCGGTTCTTCGCGTCGGTGATCACGCAGCCACGAGAGCGCGCAGTTGATCGCGATCCGATAGATCCAGCTCCGCACCGTCGCGGCGCCGCGAAATGCGGCGAGTCCTTTGAACGCGCGCACGAACGCCTGCTGCGTGACATCGGACGCGTCGGCATCGCGCTTCACGTAGCGGCGAACGAGGTACCAGAGGCCCTTTTGATGACGGCGGACGATCTGGTCGAACGCCGCGCGGTCGCCATTTCGGAACCTCTCTGCTAACTCTGCATCTGGATCGGCGCTCACCGCGGGAGCCGCGTCGAGGATGGGTAAGCGGGCGGCAAGGACGTCCACGACTGATCCGACCCCCAGCTTGCCAGCGTGGTTAAGCCCGCGGTAGGGTGCCGCTCCAACACCCTCTCATCATTCACGAAACTCCAAGGAAACACGATGCTCGACCCAGCCCGTATGGACGATGTCCTGCGCCGCGGCAACCCCACGTACCAGGCGGCGGTGACGGCGTGGCGCAGCGTCGATGAACGGCGCCGCAAGCTGCAGGGCGAGCTCGACACGATCCGCCAGCAGAAGAACGCGGCCAACGAGCAGATGTCCAAGCTGGCGCGGCAGAAGCCCCAGCCACCGGAGTTCGCGACCACGCGCGACGAGATGAAGGCGCTCGGCGTTCGGATCACGGAAGGCGAGAAGGAGCTCAAGCAGCTCGAGACCGAGGCGTTCGACAGACTACAAGAAATCCCCAACGCGCCGCACGCGAGCGTCCCCGAAGGCACCGGAGAGCACGATAACCCCGTCCTTCACGTCAAAGGGCAGAAGCCGACGTTCGCGTTCCAGCCGAAGGCGCACTGGGATCTCGGTGTCGAGCTCGGCATCCTCGATGCCGAGGCGGGCGCACGCATCGCCGGCGCGCGGTTCACGGTGCTGCGCGGTGCCGCGTCGAAGCTGACGCGCGGGCTCATCAACTTCATGCTCGATCTCCACACGCAGCACGGCTACGAGGAAGTGTGGCCACCGGCGATCGTGAATCGCGCGTCGCTGCGCGGCACCGGTCAGCTGCCGAAGTTCGAGCAAGACCTCTTCAGGCTCGCGATGCCGGTCGGTCCCGATCACGATCCGGACACCGATCTCTTCCTGTCTCCGACGGCAGAAGTGCAGGTCACGAACCTCTACAACGATCAGATCCTCGACGGTGCGGACCTGCCGCAGCGGTTCTGCGCGTACACGCCGTGCTTTCGCGCGGAGGCCGGCGCCGCCGGACGCGACACGCGCGGCCTCATCCGCCAGCATCAGTTCGACAAGGTCGAGCTCGTGAAGCTCGTGGCGCCCGAGCGCTCGTACGAGGAGCTCGACGGGCTGCGCGAGGACGCCGAACGCGTGCTGCAGACGCTTGGTCTTCACTATCGCGTCGTCACGCTGTGCACCGGCGATCTCGGCTTTCACTCGGCGAAGACCTACGACCTCGAGGTCTGGCTCCCGGGCCAGGACGCGTATCGCGAGATCTCGTCGTGCTCGAACTTCGAGGACTACCAGGCGCGCCGCGCGAAGATTCGCTACCGGCCCGCCCCCGGCGATAAGCCACGTTCGCTGCACACGCTGAACGGCTCGGGCATCGCGATCGGACGCACGCTCGTCGCGATCCTCGAGCAGTATCAGCAAGAAGACGGCAGCGTGATCGTCCCCGAGAAGCTGCGGCCCTACGTCGGCGGCCTCGAGCGCATCACCAAGAAGACGTAGCCCGACGCTGCGACAGCGGCTTCGCTGCGACGATCGGTGCGACAGGGACAAGCCTCCATTTGCCGCGGGCAAGCGGCTGGAATTGCTCGCTCGCCGAGTGGCCCAAACCATGAAGTAACGGTTTGCCATGAACACGAACCGCCTCGCCACCATCGCCACCCGCCAGCGCCAGAGCCGCACGCGTGACTTCCTCTTCGCCGCATTCGTCGCCATCGCCACGCTGGTCTCGCTGTCGTCGGTTGCGATCGCCGCTGACGCCGCGCAGATCGTCTCGCGCTAACCACCTCACTGCTCACCTCGTAGCTACCGCACCGACGTCGTCGTGCAGCCGCGCGTGATGTTCAGCGGATTCAACACGTCGAGGGATGCGCGGTCGAGCAAGAGGCACGCACCGCGCATCGCGCTCACGATCGTCTCCGACGCAGCCTTGTCGGTCTCACGCGCGAATCTCCACCGCGCGAAGTGATCGCAGCTCGCGTTGAGCGCGCGGTTCTCACCGAGCGCGTTCGCGTGCGTGGTGAACAGCTGCGAGAGCTGCTCGTTGATCGCTGCCGTGCATTTGACCTTCGCGGGAAACAGCTCGGCGAACGCCCGCTCGATCGTCGCGAGCTCGGTCGCCGCCCGCTCCCTGCGCGCGATCGTGGCGGGGTGCCGCCCAGGTGTGGCGGCCAAGCTCGCCGAGAGGCGCAGAAACCAAACCGCTGTCGAAGTTTTCCGATCCGACTTTACAAGAGGGGTTTGCTTCCTATACTCCCCCCCTCTCCTCCTGGAGGAGTGGCCGAGTGGTTGAAGGCAGCGGTCTTGAAAACCGCCGAGCGCAAGCTCCGGGGGTTCGAATCCCTCCTCCTCCGCAGGTTTGATAACCGAATAGTGTCACGCAGGTGGTCATGGGCGGGACGTGCACGCGTCCTTGGATTTTCGACGCGAGCCGTCCCGACCCGTTAAGTTTTTATGTGGCAAACAAGGCCGCGCCACGAGTGATCGGCCGCGATCACGAGGAGGCGTTCAGGAGAGGTGGCCGAGTGGCTGAAGGCACCGGTTTGCTAAACCGGCATATGGGGTTTACCTGTATCGAGGGTTCGAATCCCTTCCTCTCCGCGAGTGCTGAAGGCTGAGACTTTCGAAACTGGATTTGGATCCGTAGCTCAATGGATAGAGCACCGGCCTACGGAGCCGGGGGTTAGAGGTTCGACCCCTCTCGGATCCGCAAGCGTTATGAACGACGACGATCGCGATCGCGCCTTCATGCTCCTCGCCCTCGAGGAAGCGCACGCCGCCGGTGCCGCGGGAGATGTTCCCGTCGGTGCGGTGATCGTGCTCGATGAAACAGTTCTCGCGCGCGGCCGCAATCGCCGCGAGTCAGACGGCGATCCCACGGCACACGCCGAGATCGTCGCGCTCCGCGAAGCCGCGCGAGCGATCGGACACTGGCGCATCGAAGCCACGCTCTACGTCACGCAAGAGCCGTGTCCGATGTGCGCCGGCGCGATCGTCAACGCACGTATCAAGCGCCTCGTCTTCGGATGCACCAATCCGAAAGCCGGCGCTGTCGTCACGCTCTACCAAATCCCGACCGATAGCCGGCTCAATCATCGAGTCGCTGTCACGGGCGGTGTTCGCGCCGACGAGTGCGCAGCCGAGCTCTCGACGTTCTTCGCCGCGCTTCGGCGCGGACCGTCACGAAATTCGGGTCGCGACTGAGCGTCGATGTGTTTTCTGGAGGAGTGTCCGAGTGGCCGATGGTGTCTGATTCGAAATCAGATGTACGAAAGTACCGGGGGTTCAAATCCCTCCTCCTCCGCAATTTCCTACGATGGCTGCAAAGCAGCCGCGATCCTCGATTGGCCAGCCTTGGCTAATTCTTGGAGGGATGACCGAGCGGCCGAAGGTGCACGATTGGAAATCGTGTGTATCGCAAGGTACCGAGGGTTCGAATCCCTCTCCCTCCGCGCCGCGACAACGACTGCACCTGCGTGATTCTTATGGTCCCGGGTGACGCGAATGCTGTGAACCCCGCCAGGCCCGGAAGGGAGCAACGGTAGCGGAAATAGTGGGTGCCTGGGGCCACCTTTTCACGAGCGACGATTCGAACGAGTCGTCGCTCGTACTCTTTTCGGTTATGAACAAAGAGTGTCTCGCCTTGCTGGGTTGGTGATTCTTATCGCGGCTGCCGCGGGCGGCTGCGAGGACGGTGGCGCGAGCCCACCGGGAGGCGGGGGCAGCGGTAGCGCCAACAGCGCGGTCGCGGCTGCGCCGACCAAGAATCCAGGTGGTGGGTTCTCCGCGGATCTCGCGAAGAAGCTCGATACCGCCGGTAGCGCGTCGGATACGCCGGAGCGCACCGCCGGCAGCGGCAAGCCCGAAGATATGAAGGTGGCGTCGGGCAGCGGTAGTGCAGAGATGGTTGGCAGCGCCGACGCGAAAGCGGGCAGCGCCGACGCGAAGGCGGGCAGTGCGGGCAGTGCGGTTGCAAAAGTCGAACCGCCAAAGCCTGCGGACACGAAACCGGCGGACACGAAACCAGCGGACACGAAGCCGGCAGATCCAAAGACCGGCAGCGCGTCTGGAACTGCGCCGAAGATCGATGGCATGTCGACGACGCCTTCGAAGGGCCCGGTCAACACGCCGGCAGAGCTGAAGGCGATCAACATCTCGCTGCTCCCGAACTGGGAGCGCGATGTCGCGGCCGCGGGAACGATCTCGCTCGCGGTGAAGATCCCGGGCAAGACGGACATCGCGACCTTCCTGTTTCGCTACGGGATCGAAGATGCGAAGGCGCCCGCGGATCGCGACGCGTACAAGAAGTGGCTCGCCGACAACAAGATCTTCGTCTCGAAGGACGATCGACAGAAGGGCGCGGCCTGGTACCTCGAGGGCACCGATGGCACGGGCAAGGCCGCGTTCCGGATGGTCGTGATCTACGGCGGCAAGAAGCTGATCTGTTTTGGCTCGCTCTACAAGGATTCGGGGCTCGGAGATCTCCGCGATCAAACCGTCATCCAAGCCAAGCAGATCTGCGAGACGCTCACGTTGTAGCGTCGGACCCAGCGGGTATAGTGCGCAGCGGCACGAGCCATGTCCTATCTCGTACTCGCGCGTAAATATCGGCCGTCGACTTTCGCGGAAGTTGTCGGTCAAGAGCACGTCACTCGCACGCTGGGAAACGCGTTCGCCGCGGGTCGCGTGCACCATGCGTTCTTGTTCTGCGGCCCACGCGGCTGCGGCAAGACCACGCTCGCACGCATCGTCGGCAAGGCGCTGAACTGCCACGCGCTGAATGCGGGGCCAACGGCCGAGCCATGCGGAACGTGCGATGCGTGCGTCAGCATCAGCATCGGCAGCGCGGTCGATTACCAGGAGATGGACGGCGCGAGTAACCGCGGCATCGACGCGATCCGCGAGCTCACCGAGGCGGTGCGGTACCAGCCCGCGGTCCTTCGCAAGAAGGTCTACGTCATCGACGAAGTTCACATGCTCACCACGGAGGCGTTCAACGCGCTTCTGAAGACGCTCGAGGAACCGCCGCCGCACGTCACGTTCGTGCTCGCCACGACGGAGCCGCACAAGCTCCCGAACACCATCCTCTCGCGCTGCCAGCGCTACGACTTCAAGCTCGTCCCCGCCTCGCGGCTCGGGCAGCACCTCGCGGGCATCTTCGGAAAAGAGAAGCTGACGATCGAGCCGGGCGCGATCAGCCTGATCGTGCGCGAGTCCGGCGGCAGCGTGCGCGATGCGCTCTCGCTCTGCGATCAATTGATCTCGTACGTCGGCGACGGCGTGATCACCGAGCAGCACGTCGCCGATGTCCTCGGCGTTGCAGATCGCTCGCTGACGCGCACGCTCGTCCGCGCGCTCGCGGGCGGGCAAGCGGGCACGGCGCTGTCGGCGGTCGAGAGCGCCATCGAGCGCGGCGTTGACGAGATCCAGCTCGCGCGCGCGATCGTGCGCTACCTGCGTGACCTCTCGGTGTTGCAGGTCGCGCCCGAGCGTCCCGAGCTGATCGACGCCACGGAAGAAGAGCGCCGCGAGCTCGCGAGTGAAGCTACGGGCCTCGATCGCTCGCGCGTCACGCAGATGTTCGATCGCATGCTGCGATGCTGTGACGAGCTCGGCAAGACGCTGCAGCCGCGCCTCGTGCTCGACTGCGCGCTGATCGATGTCGCGACCGTCGAGCCGCTCGTTCCACTCGGTGATCTGATCGATCGGCTCGGGGAGCTGGAGCATCGGCTCGCCACCGGCGGTGCACGGGCGCCGCGCGCGGGCGCTGGAGCCTTTGGGGCCGCACCATCACCGCCACCGCGTGCATCCGCACCCGCTGCATCCCCGCAAGCACCGCAGCAACGGCCGCCGGCGCGGCAGGGAGAGAAGCCGGCGTTTGCCGTCGGCACCGCGCCGGGATCCGAGAAGGCGCCGGTCATGGCAGTGCCCACGCCGCCGCCGATCAAGCCGCAGGATTCGCGCGATTCGCGCGATTCGCGCGAGCGCGGCGACCAGCCGACAAAGCCGGACCGACCTTCCGACAATACGCAAAATACGCAAAATACTAAGAGCGGCCCGGTCTCGATGCAGCCCTCGGGACCGGTTCCGAAAGCAGAGGCTGTGGCGTCGGGGTCGGGGCCCAAGCAAGTGCGAGGCATTCCCGCGTCTCCGGCGGAGATCAATCCCGCGTGGGACATCGCGCTCCACGAGATCGAGCGGGTCTCGATCACCACACACGGCGCCTACGAGCCCGCGCGTGTTCTCGCGTGGAGCAAGGACAAGCTCGAGCTCGGCTATCCGTCGCAGTACGAGATGATCGCCGAGGTTGCCGAGGAGAAGGACAAGCTCGATGTCCTTCGAAAAGTTCTTCACGAGACGTTCGGGCACACCCGCGATGTGAAGATCTCCGTGAGGACGCTGTCCGAGTCCGAGCTGGAGAGCATTCCAGCGCGTAGCGTGCTCGAGTCAAAACGAGAGAAATCCACTGCCGAGCGTTCCAAGCGCGAGTCCGAAGCGCGCGAGCATCCGATCACCAAGCACGTCATTCAGACGTTTGGTGGACACATCAAGGAGATCAAGACCGATGTCTAACCCCAAGATGCCCGACCTAGGCGCGCTCATGCAGCAGGCGCAAAAGCTCCAAGCCGACGTCACGAAGGTGCAGGAGGAGATCGCGAAGATCGAGTGCGACGGCGCCGCGGGCGGCGGGCTCGTGACCGCGACCGTCAACGGTCAGTTCGAGGTCGTGAAGGTCAAGATCGACAAGAGCGTCGTCGATCCGAACGACGTCGGCATGCTCGAAGATCTCGTGACCGCCGCGGTCAACGCCGCCGGCAACAAGGTCCGCGAGACCAGCAAAGAGAAGATGGCAGCGGTGATGGGACCCCTCGGCGGAATGGGTGGGCTGCCCGGCATGCCGGGCATGTTCTAGCCCTCGATGCCTCGCGCCTCGTCGACGAGACCGGAGCCGGGGGCCTAGGCAATGGCCGATCCGATTCGTCGTCTCGTCCAGGAGCTCGCCCGCCTGCCCGGCATCGGCGAGAAGACCGCAACGCGCCTCGCGTTTCATCTGATCCGCGGCTCGAGCGGCAGCGGGCGTCAGCAAGTGTCTGACCTGGCCCAGGCGCTGCTCGACGTCGTCGACAAGATCCGGCTGTGCTCGGTCTGCATGAACATGACCGAGGAGGATCCGTGCCCGCTGTGCACGGACACGCGGCGCGACGGCGAGATCATCTGCGTGGTGGCGTCACCCTCGGACCTGATCGCGATCGATCGAGGCGGGCACTTTCGCGGCCGGTACCACGTACTGCACGGCCTGTTGTCACCGCTCGAAGGCATCGGGCCCGATGACCTGCGGATCGCCGAGCTCGTGCGCCGGCTGGCCGCCGATCCGCCGGTTCGCGAGGTCATCATCGCGACCAGCCCGTCCGTGGACGGTGAGGCCACGGCGATGTACATCGCGCGCGTCCTGAAGCCGCTGGGAGTGACGGTTTCTCGTATCGCGACGGGGTTACCGGTAGGCGGCGAGCTGGAGTACTCCGACCAGGCGACGATCGCGCGGGCGCTCGCAGGTCGGGCTACACTCTAACTCACTCGAATCGCGTAGTTTCGCCGGCCTAAAGGTTGTACGGGCACCGGCAGGTTGATACCGTGACTTCGACGGCGGGGAGCCCCAATCCGTGTTGCCACGGGGCGGACCTGGCCAAGGAGCCATGGCGCGATGATCCAACAGCTCGTGATGTACGAGGAGGAGCTCCAGCAGATCAACAGTGTCTGCGAGATCCTTCACCGAGACTCGAACGCGAGGGCGGTCCTTCTTATCGACAAGAACGGACAGGCCATGGCGCAAGCCGGCGACACCAACGAGCTCGACGTCACGTCGCTCTCGTCGTTGACCGCCGGTAACGTCGCCGCGACGGGCGGTATCGCGTCGCTGCTCGCCGAAAAAGAATTCGCCGGCCAGTTTCTCGAGGGCGAGAAGACCAGCTACCACGTCTCGATCGTCGCCCAGCGCGTGATCCTCGTGGTGCTGTTCGACGAACGCAGCTCGCTCGGACTGGTTCGCCTCCGCGTTCGCAAGGCGGCCGCCGAGCTCACGAACATCATGGATGTCATGGTCAAGAAGAGCGCGAGCGGTAGCGGACAACCGTCGGTGTTCTCCGAGATCACCGACGACGACATCGACAACCTCTTCAACGATTAGAACGCGCCATGAGCTTCATCAACTACTCGTCGCGCGAGATCAATTGCAAGATCGTCTACTACGGCCCCGGCCTGTGCGGGAAGACGACGAATCTGCAGTACATCTACAACAAGACCAATCCCGAGGCGAAGGGCAAGATGATCTCCCTCGCCACGGAGACCGAGCGCACGCTCTTCTTCGACTTCTTGCCGCTGTCGCTGGGTGAAATTCGCGGCTTCAAGACGCGGTTCCACCTTTACACGGTGCCCGGACAAGTCTTCTACGACGCGAGCCGCAAGCTGATCCTGAAGGGCGTGGACGGTTGCGTGTACGTCGGCGACTCGCAGATGGAGCGCATGGAAGCGAACATCGAGTCGCTCGACAACCTGCGCATGAACCTGCAAGAGCAGGGCTACGACCTCGACAAGCTTCCGTACGTCGTCCAGTACAACAAGCGCGATCTGCCAAACGCCATCCCGTTGCCCGAGCTCGAAGAAGCGCTCAACCCGACGAAGGTTCCGAGCTTCGAGGCCGTGGCACCGAAGGGCGTCGGTGTGTTCGACACACTCAAGGCAGTCGCGAAGCTCGTGCTCACCGAGCTTCGAAAGGGTGGCTGATGCAAGTCGTAGATCGTCCGAGGTTCCGGCAGGACCTCGTCGCGGAAGCGATCGAAGAAGGCGGTCACAAGTTCATCGACGTCGGTGATCCCGACTCGGGGAACATGTTTCGTTTCTACGAGGTCGAGTTCTCGATCGCGTGCGGCATGGACGGCGAGCGAGATGTCGCCGGTATCGTGCAGTGGGCGAAGGACGAGCTCGGGCTCACGCCTTCCACGAAGGAAGTGCGAGAGGTCATCTCGACGCTCGCGCAGCTGAGCTTTCTGGATCAATCGCCAGTGGCACGCGCTGCGGCGACCGATCGGCCAACCGCTTCGGCCGCTGCGTCATCGCGGGAGACCGAGCTCGCGGCCGGCGTTGTCGTCGGTCAGCAGCAGAAGCGTCCCGCGGCCGGCCTCGATCTGGAGCTCGGCCAAGCCGGCGCCAAGGTCGCCGCCGCTGCGCCGCTGCCGAAAGGCGCGGAGTTCGAGCTCGGAACGCCGGGCGCCGGTGCTGCCACGGCGATGCCGCCGCGCGCGCCGGTCGAGGACGTCGGTCTTGGTGCACCGGGTGCGCGCAACGCGCCGGCCGCCGCGAAGTCCGATGTCTCGCTCGATCTCGCCGATCACATGGGCGTGAAGCCCGACGACGTGAAGGAAGCGGTCCGCCAATCCAGGCAGATGACGGCGGTCGAAGCGCCGAAGGATCTGCTCGATCAGGCCGACGCGCCGGTGCCGCCGCCCAAGGCGACGCCCGCCGCCGCTACGCCCGCCGCCGTGACGCCCGTCGCCGCGACGCCGGCTGCGGCGCAGAAGCCAGCCGCAGCCGTCGCGGCTCCGGTCGAGAAGAAGCCCGCCGCCGCAAAGCCGGTGGAACAGAAGCCGGCCGAGTCCAAGCCGCTCGAGAAGAAGCCGGCTCCTCAGGAGCGGCCGATCGTCGTCGCCGAGAAGAAGCCGATGCCGGAAGCTCCGCGCCAGGGCATCAGCCCGATGCTGATCATCCTGCTCGTGCTCGCGATCGGTGGCGCCGGTGCGTACTTCGCGTGGCGCTACTTGATCCGCGGCAAGACGGAGACGTCGGCCAAGGTGACGCCGCCGCCGGTGACGCCGGCCTCGGGCTCGGTCGCTGCGCCGACGCCCCCGCCAGCGCCGGTGCAACCGAAAGCGAAGATCGAGATCGCCGCGGGCGCGCCGCGCGACATCCTCGGCGTGTTCGCCGGCAACATCGAGTCGATCGATGTGACCGAGCGCGACGTCGATACCTCGGACATCCTCGCGAAGCTCGTCGGTGCGAAGCGTCTCGAGGCCGACATCGCGAACCTCGACAAAGAGATCGAGCGTCGCAAGGCCACCGTGAAAGCGGCCGAAGATGCACGCGCGAAGCTGAACCCGGCGCCCGCCGAGGGCTCGGCCGAGCAGCCGAAGGCGCCGTCCGAAGCGCAGGTGAAAGCGGCGGACGCGCTCGTCGCGAAGACGATGAAGGCGCTCGAGGACAAGCAGAACGAGCGCGTCACGAAGGAAGAGAACCTCGAGAAGCTCTACGTACGCGCGCCGGCCGAAGGCAAGGTCACGATCCTCGCGAAGCAGGGTCAGAAGATCGAAGAGAACGTGCCGGTCGCGAAGTTCACCCCGAAGCCTGCGCCGACGGCGATGTTCAAGCTCGAGAAGAACATGACGATGGACCGCGGGCTCGCGGTGCCGATCAAGGTCGGCGAGAAGATGTACACCTGTGAGGTCGCCGATTCGACCGTCGACGGCACGCGCGTCGTGTGCCGGATGAATGCCGAAGGTTTGGCCGAAGGTGCTGAAGCGACGTTGATGGTCGAGCAGCAGCAGTAGCGAACGCTACAGCGCCTTGATCTTCTCGACCGTGAACGATGGGCCGGTCATGCCGATGCCCATCATGTCCTTTTCGATCTTGCCCTCGACCTCCGCCTTGATGCCGTCCTTGCAGGCATCGAGCTCGCCGACGAGCTGGTAGCGGTCTCCCTTATCCGTCTCGATCGTCCAGTGTCCGCCCTCTAGGTCGTTGCGCCTGATCGTGCCTCGCAGCTTCATGGATCTACGTTAGCGCCTCCACAGTTAGCCGGCCATTGGACCCGCCGATCGATCGTGGAGTCGCCGGCTCCTCGAGTCGCCGCGCGTGGTGCGTCGTAGTGCAATTCCATGACGTTGCGCTGTGTGCACACGATGGAACACGCCGTGCACAACAGGCTGCCATCATGCGGAAACTCCTCGCCCTCGCCCTGGTCAGCTCGCTCTCCTTCGGTGTTGCCGCCTGCGCGACGGACGAATCCGTCGACGACACCGGTGATCTTGGCGGCGACGGCAAGGCCGACGGCGCGCCCAACGTTCGCTGGAGCTCGACGATCAAGAACATCGTCCCCAAGAAGGTGCACGAGTACCTCGAGAAGTATCAGTGGGGCGATTACCACATCGTGTTCCACATGAGCCGCAAGTGGTTCCTCCTCGGCGACCCGGGCCGCGATTGGCTCAAGCGTGTCGGCGAGTCGCGCCCGGATCTGCAGGAAGGCGACCCCGGTAACGGCGTCGAGTTCCTCACGATGCACCGCGCGATGATCGAGCACCTCGATGCACGCTGGGGCACCGAGCCGGTCACGACCGATCCCGAAGGTCGCAAGACGTTCTCCGAGGTGCTTCGCGGCTACTCGACGGACGCCGAGATGATCGCGGCGCTCGAGAAGCGCGGCGGCGACGTCGCGAAGTTCAAGGCGGCGCTCCCCAAGATCAACAACTTTGCTTCGTTCGCGTCGGAAGACGAGTTCGGCAACTTCCTCCAGACGACGCTGCGCCTCTCGGCCCAGGTCGACCCGAACAACAGCGCGATTCGCTTCTACTCGCGTGACATGACGGCCGGTGCCGGTCTTCACAACTGGCTCCACGGTCAGTTCCAGGACGCGGCGAGCCCGATCGATGTCGGTAACCCGCAGACGAACCTCTCGAACATCATGTTCTGGCGCATCCACGGCTGGATCGAAGCGAAGTGGCAGCAGTTCGAAGCGGTCCACCGCCGAACGCCGCGCGAGATGATGGAGTTCACCCAGCAGATGGAGCGCTTCCACCTCCACATGCAGCTCCACTCGGACTTCTCCGAGACGCAGCACGCGACGAACCGCCCGTCGAAGACGCTCGTGCAGCAGGTCAAGCCGGTGCTGTTCTCGAACGACCCCGACTGCGCGCGCCTGGCGGTCGGCACGAAGACCAGCAACTGCCCGTAACGTTCGCCTCGCTTCACGGACGGCTCGCTTCGGCGGGCCGTTCGTATTTTCGGTACGAATACGGGATGCACCCGACGCCAGCATTCCGGTGGGACGATCGCGACGAGATGTTGGCCTTCGTCGCCGAGCACGCATTCGCGACGATCGTGGCGACGATCGAGGGCCGCCTCGTCGCGGCGCACGCGCCGATGCTCGTCGACGGACGGCGATGCTTGCTTCATCTGTCGCGCGCGAACGCGATCTCGAAGGCGTTGCCCGTCGCCGACGCGCTCGTGATCGTGAGCGGACCGAACGCGTACGTGAGCCCGGACTGGTATCGCGAGGCCGATCAGGTCCCGACGTGGAACTACGAGTCGGTCGAGATCACGGGCGAGCTGGTCGCGACCGACGAGGACTTGCTGCGCGAGATCCTCGTGCGCGAGAGCGCGCTGTTCGAGGGCCGAATCGCCGGCAAGCGACCGTGGACGATCGACAAGCTCCAGCCGGCCACGCTCGCGGCGAAGCTGAAGGGCATCGTGGGTGTGACGCTGTCCGTGCGCGAGCTGCGCGGCACCCGCAAGCTGTCGCAGAACAAGAGCGAGGCCGATCGTGCCGGGGTGATCGATGCGCTGTCCGCGAGCACGGACGCGGGAGACCGCGCGATCGCGGCGCGCATGCGATAGCATGGCGAGGATGCGCGAGGAGCAGGACGAGCTGGTCACGCTCGAAGGCCGCGTGATCGGCGATGCCGAAGCACGCTCGCCGGTCGTGACCGCTGCGCTCGTCGTCGGGGATAGCGAGCTGCCGTTCGATCATCGCGCGGCGTTCGAGATCGAGCTCGCCAGCGGACGGCGAGTCACGATCGAACCGGCGAAGACTTCGGTGATTCGCCCCGAGCGCAAGGTGACCGGACCCTGGCGCGAGCTCGCGAAACACCCGGTTCGGCCGACCGGTGACTTTCATCCCGACGGTCACGTGAAGCTGTCTGGCGAGTGGATCGTGCCGGGCGAACGGATCGCGGTGATCGGTTACGTCACGGGGCACGACTTCGTCCCCGAGACCGGTACGCACCGCGAGGCACCCGAACGTCAGGTCTCGCTCGTGCGCGCGATCGCGATCGGTGTCGGCGACGATGCAGCCGACGATGTGAAGAAGGCGATCAAGGACCGGGAGAAGACGATCGCGAACGCGCGAAAGCCGAAGGCGCCGCCGAGTAGCACGAAGTGGGCGTGGCTCTCGATCTTCGCTGTGGTCGCGGCCGTGTTGTTCGTGATCATCGATCGGCGCACGCACGCGCAGACGTTGGGGCTGGCGCTCGCGACCTCGATCTTCGCGCTCCTGTTCTTCTGGCGCGCGTCACCCACCCAGCACTTTCCGGGTGGCGCGGTCGATGAAGGCGAAGTGACCGACCCCGGCACGATGGTCGGGTTAATGACGGTCTTGCTCGCACCGATCGTGATCCTGCTGTTCTTCCTCGCGGGCACGGACGAGCCCGGCAAGCGCAACGGCATGACGAACGCCGGCTGGCTGATGCTGGGACTGTTCCCGCTGTTCCGGATCGTGATGGCCGTCATCGCGAAGCCGCGCGCCGAGAACGGCGCACAGGTGCTCTTGCCCGCAAGCCCGCTCCGCCGCTGGATCCTGATCCTTGGTCTCCTCGCGACGTGGATCGCGTCGCTGGCACTCGCCGTCCCGCACATGAGCGGCGACGGCATCACCTAGCCGACGAGACAGCTGCGACAGCGTCGGGCCTGCGACGATCGTGCGACAGGGCGATCGGCATTGTCGTGCCATCCAAGTGGGCAAGATCGCTTGAAAAGGATCTGGCTCGAAGCGTGAACAAGGAGTGTTCGCCGCGCAATCGGCAGAAAGCAAAGACCACCATGACCAACCGCCTCGCCAACATCGCCACCCGCCAGTCGAAGAGCCGTGCGCGTGACCTCGTGTTCGCAGCGTTTGTCGCGCTGGCCACCGTCATCTCTGTCTCGACCATCTCGACCGCGGCGGATGCCGCGTCGACCCAGGTCGTCTCTCGCTAAGGAACTGCCATGAACCACCTCGCCAACATCGAATCTCGCCACCGTAACTCGCGCCTGCGTGACCTCGCGTTCGCCGCGTTCGTCGCGCTGGCCGCCGTCATCTCCGTCGCGACGGTGTCGACCGCTGCCAATGCTGCGTCGACGACGATCGCCTCTCGCTAAGAAAGTCGTGTCATGAGTCCCCGCCTCGCCAACATCGCGCTCGCCAACACCAAGTCGCGCTCGCGTGACTTTCTGTTCGCCACGTACGTCGCGTTCATCGCTGTCATCTCGATCGCCTCCATCGGAACCGCCGTCGACGCCGCGATGCAGATCGCGCAGCGTTAGTACGTCAGCTGGTTCTGGAGGTACCGCTTGTCGACGACGAGCGGCTGCTCGTAGATCTCGTCCGCATAGAGATACCGATAGCGGGCAAAGTTCTCGGTGACCTTCTTCATGTACTCGCGCGTCTGCGTGTACGGGACGAGCTCGACGAACTCGTCGATCTCGCGGTCGCCGTTCTGATCGAGCCACTTCATCACCGGGCGCGGCCCGCTGTTGAAGGAGCCCGCGCCGAGCGGTACCTGGCCCTTGAACTTCTGCAGCATGTGGCCGATGTACCAGCTCGCCGTCTGGATGTTGTACTCGGGCTCGTAGAGCCGGCCCGCGTCGTACGGAATCTTGAGCTCCTTCGCCACGCGGCGCGTGGTGGCGGGGATCATCTGCAAGAGCCCCTGCGCATCGGCGTACGAGAGGATGTGCGGATCGAAGCCGCTCTCCTTCCGCATGATCGAGTAGAGGTAGCCGTCCGGGTTCTTGCCGAGGGCCTGGTGCTTCTCGATCAGCGCCCGATACGCGCGCGGATAGGCGTGCTCCCACCAGCGGCGTGCGTCGTCCTTCGCAGGACCGTCGAGGGCGCTGCCACTGGCGCTGATCGCGAGCATCCAGGGACGATTGAAGTTGCCCGCCTTGCGATAGCGATCGAGCACCATCGCGAACGCGGTCGCGCGATCGTGGCGCTTGAGAAAGGCCCGCTCGCCGCGCGCGAGCTCGAAGCCCGCATCGACGGTGAGCCCAGCCGCGACCAGCTCGTCGGCTCGCTCGATCAGATCGTCCTTCGCCAGTGCTTCGTCGACGGCGGCCGCGAGCTTGGGGCCGCGCATCGGCGCATCCTCGACACCGAACGGGGAGATCTTCGTCCCGAGCGCAGCGAGCCGTGCGCGCGCGAGCAGCGCGTACCACGAGAACGGGAACCGCTTCACGACGCCGGTGTAGCCGGTCTGCGCTGCGTCCTTGTTCTTCAGCTTCTCGTCGATGCGCGCGAGCCAGTACATGCCCTTGCCGCCCTCGAGCGCGCGGCCTGACTTCGCGAGCGTGTCGAGGCGTGCGCGAGCCTTGTCCCACTCGCCGAGGAAGTAGTGAGCCATGCCGAGAAACCACAGGGCGTCGTCGACCCACTTCGAGCGCGGGTAGCGGCGCAGTGATTCCTCGAGCGGCGCGATCGCCTGCTTGTACTTGCCGCGGTTGAACTCGAGCCAGCCCGAGAGGTACTGCGCTTCCTCGGCGTACGCGCTGCGCGGATACGCCTCGACGACCTTCTTGTACCAGGTGATCGCCTCGTCATCTTTGTCCGCGCGCGAGAGCGCACGCGCGCCGTGGAACATCGCCTCGGCGGAGTCCATCGACTTGTACACGTGGAGGAGAAGCGTGCCGGCATCCGCGTAGCGGCGGCGCATCTTGAACAGCGTCGTGCCGAGCCAGTAGTCGCGCTCCGTCGACGGCGCGAGCAGCGAGAGCTCCGCGACCGCCTCGTCCCACAGGTGCGCGGCCTGCAGCTGCTTCGCACGCTCGATGCGCTCGCTCGGCGTGATCGCGGGTGCGCCGAGCTCCTCGAGCTTCTGCGTCGCGCGTGGTGCGAGCGGATGTGCGGGATGCGAGAGCACGAACCGGCGGTACGCCTCGGCCTTGCCCGTGTGCTCCGCGATGCGAAACAGCGCCGTTCCGACGTCGCCGACTTCGCCCGCGGCACCGCCGGCTGCGAGCTTCGCGTACGCGGCGGCGGCGGCGGCGCGATCACCCTTGGCCCACGCGCAGTCCGCGAGGCGCCACGGCACTTCCTTCGCGAACCGAGATGCGCCGAGCTTGCCGAGCTTCTCGAAGCTCAGCTTGGCCGCGGCGACGTTGCCGGTGCGGAGCTGCACCATGCCGCTCGCGTAGAAGAAGTAGTCCTGGTTCGCGAGCTTGGTCTCGTCGATGCGCGCGAGCTTGGTCTTTGCCGTCTGCAGATCACCGACCTCGTACGCCCGGAACGCGTCGCCGAGGTCCTGTGCGGGCCCCGCCCAGGCGCTGCCTGTCATGACGACCAGCGCGATTGCCACCCGCAGCATCGTCGAAGTATACCGCCGGCCATGGCGTACGCCGCACTCGACTACTACGGCATCGACGAGCTGTTCACGCAGGAGGAGCGGATTGTGCGCGATACCGTTCGCGAGCTCGTCACCTCGCGCGTGATGCCGCAGATCGGCAAGCACTGGGCCGCGGGTACGTTCCCGCACGAGCTCGTGCCGCTGTTCGGCGAGATGGGCCTCCTCGGTCCGTCGCTGACCGGCTACGGCTGCACGGGCGTGAGCCCGACGGCATACGGCCTCATCTGCCAGGAGCTCGAGCGCGGCGACTCGGGCATTCGCTCGTTCTGCTCGGTGCAGAGCTCGCTCGTGATGTTTCCGATCTGGGCGTTCGGCTCCGAGGAGCAGAAGCAAAAGTATCTGCCCGAGATGGCGGCGGGTCGCGTGATCGGCTGCTTCGGGCTGACGGAGCCCGATTTTGGCTCGAACCCGTCGGGCATGCTGACCACCGCAAAGAAGACGGCCGGCGGCTACGTGCTGAACGGCACGAAGCGCTGGATCACGAACGGCTCGGTCGCGCAGGTCGCGCTCGTGTGGGCGAAGCTCGAGGGCGTCGTGCGCGGCTTCCTCGTGCCCACAAATTCGAAGGGCTTCTCGGCGCGCGACATCCACGGCAAGTGGTCGCTACGCGCGAGCGTGACGAGCGAGCTCGTGATGGAGGACGCCGAGGTCGGCGAGGATGCGCTGCTCCCCGGGGTCACCGGCATGCGCGGCCCGCTGTCGTGTCTCTCACAAGCGCGGTTCGGAATCTGCTACGGCGCCGTCGGCGCGGCGATGGCCTGCTACGACGAGGCGCTGTCGTACGCGAAGGACCGCGTGCAGTTCTCGCGGCCGATCGCGGGCTATCAGCTCGTGCAGCGCAAGCTCGTCGACATGGTCTCCGAGATCACGAAGGCGCAGCTCCTGTGCCTTCGCCTCGGCCGACTCAAGGAAGCGAACAAGCTCACGCCCGGGCAGGTCTCGCTCGCGAAGCGCAACAACGTCGCGATGTCGCGTGACATCGCTCGCGACGCGCGCGACATCCTCGGCGCGAACGGCGTCACCGACGAGTACCAGTGCGGCCGTCACATGTTGAACCTCGAGAGCGTCTACACGTACGAGGGCACGCACGATATCCACACGCTCGTCGTCGGACAGGACGTCACCGGGCTCGCGGCCTTCGACCAGTGAGCATCTACCGCGACAAGCCGCCCGCGAATCGCAGCGTGCTGGTGTGCTCGGGCCTGGATCCTTCGGGCGGCGCCGGGTTCATCGCCGACACGCGCGTCGTCGCGGCGCTCGGTGCGCGCCCCGTCGGTGTCGTGACGGCGCTGACCGTCCAGAACACGCTCGGGGTCTCGCAGGTGTCGTCCGTCGACAGCGAGATCGTCGGCGCGCAGCTCGCGTCGCTGCTCGGCGATGTGGAGGTGCACGCGGTCAAGCTCGGGATGCTCGGTTCGGTGCAGGTCGCGAAGGAGATCTCGTACGGCCTCGATCTCACGGCGGCGCCGGTCGTGTGGGATCCCGTTGCGGCGCCGTCGCGCGGGCGCGCGATCTTCGACGGCGAGTCGTTCGAAGAGATCTTGGCCGCGCTGTCGCGGCACCTGCGCTTGATCACGCCGAACGTGATCGAGCTTGGCCTGTTGTGCGGCCGGGACATCCGGCACCCGGTCGACGCGATCCACGGCGCGCGCGCGTTGATCGAGCGCATCGGTGACATCGACGTGCTCGTCAAGGGCGGTCACTTCGACGACGCCGAGGAGGCGATGGATCTGCTGGTCACGAAGGAGCGAGTCGAGGAGTTCAAGGGCAAGCGCATCGCGGGACCGGACGTGCACGGCACGGGTTGCGTGCTGTCATCGGCGATCGCGACGTACCTCGCGAACGGCCTGGACATCGTCGACGCGTGCCGCAGCGCGAAGGACTTCGTCGCCGCACAGATCGCGGCCGCGGTGAAGCCCGGCCGCGGCGGACCGGCGGCCGTATGAAGCTCATCGTCACGGGCGCGACCGGCTTTGTCGGCAGTGCGCTCGTCCGCGCGCTCCTCGCACGCGGCGACGCCGTGACCGTGCTCTCGCGCGACGGCGAACGCGCGAAGCAGCAACTCGGCGACGTGCTCGGCGTGACGGCGAACCTCGAGGCACCCGGCGGCTGGGCGTCGGAGCTCGCGAACGCCCATGCCGTCGTGCACCTCGCCGGCGAATCGGTCGCCGCGAAGCGCTGGGACGCGCGACAGAAGCAGGTGCTGCGCGACTCGCGCGTCGAGACCACACGCGAGATCGTCGAGGCGATCGCCGCGCTGCCCGCGGAGCAGCGGCCGCGCGCTCTGATCGTCGCATCGGGCGCCGACTACTACCCCTTCACCGAAGAGCCGATGTTCGACGACGACGAGGTCACCGAGGCCGATGCCGCCGGTGATTCGTTCCTCGCGCGTGTGTGTCGCGACTGGGAAAAGGAATCGCGCGCGGCGAAGCAGTACGGCGTGCGCGTCGTCAGCATGCGCACCGGGATGATCGTCGGACGCGGCGGCGGGCTGGACAAGATGATGACCCCGTTCAAGATGTTCGTCGGCGGGCGCATCGGATCCGGCAAGCAGTGGATGCCGTGGATGCACATCGATGATGCAGTCGCTGCGTACATCGCCGCGATCGACGACGATCGCTATCAGGGACCGATCAACCTCGTGACCGATTCCGTGCGCAACGCGGAGTTTGCAAAGGCCCTCGGCAAAGCGATGCACCGGCCGAGCTGGATGCCCGTGCCGGGCTTCGCCGTGAAGGCCGCGGTTGGCGAGTTCGCGGAGTACGTGCTCAAGGGGCGCCGCGTCGTGCCGAAGCGGCTGCGCGAGCTCGGCTTCACGTGGAAGTACGCGCGGCTCGCGGACGCGCTCGCCGACGTCACTGCGGCGTGAACGTGATCAGGCGGCCGTCGGCGAGCGGCATCGCGCCGGCGTGAAAGCCCGTCTCGGTGCCGCACTGGATCGGCTGCAGCACCGCGCTCGACGGCGCGCGCAGGCCGACGCTCGCCGAGCAGCCAATGTGGCGCTCGACGCCGCAGTCCTTCGTTGTCGACGAGCCGGTCCGTGGACCGTAGTGCAGCGCGATCACGCCGGACTCGCGGAGCACGATCTTCTGCGTCGTGCGCACGCCCTGCGAGAAGAAGTTGTTGCCGGTGCCCGCGCGATAAAACGCGTCGACGTCGCGCCACTCGATCTCGAGCGAGCGCGTCGGTGCGGCGCCCTTGATCGCGAACCGCAGCGTGCCGAAGGGCATGATCATCTTCGAGGCGAACAGGTCATCCCAGAACACGGCGATCATCGCGTCGGGTGCGCTGGCGTCGAGCGGGCAGTCGTTCTGATACGCCTCGGGGCTCGCGACGGGACCGCCAAACGTGACGTAGCCGTTCATGTGCGCGGCGACCTTGTCGTACGGGATGCCGTAGTACGTGAACGTGAATGGCAGCGCGAGCTCGTACAATCCTTCGTCGCTGCCGGGCTCGAAGCCGGGCACGACATCGGCGCCGTCGAGGAGCGTGTACGGCGCGGTCGATTCGGCGATCGTGTACGAGCCCATGCCGATCGGTGCATCGATCGTCGGATCTGCGTCGGGGACGGGTGCGCCGTCGGGTTTCGTCAATTCGCCGGCGGGGGCGGCTTCGAAGCCAACGCGTCCGCACGCGCAGACGAGCGCAAACGCGGCGACCACCCCAGCCCGACGCATACACTCACTGTAGTGAGCGCGCGTGGCGGCGCCATCAGAAAACCCTGTGTGGGATATCGACCTAGTTCAGCTCGAACTCGGCGCGCACGATCGTGATGATGTCTTTCTCGAACGAGGTCCGGTCGTTATTGCCCTCGGATGACGTCTCGGTCGAGTTCGCCGGATTGATGTTAATAATGCCCATGTTCGCGTCGAGCAAGCGCTTGATCGACGCGCCCTGCGTCGACTTGAGGATGTTGTCGGCGCGGGCGCGCGCGTCCTTGCCGGCTGCCGCGAGCATCTCGACCTTGAGCTCGCCGAGCCGCGTGTAGAAGTAGGCCGGCGCCGCCGACGTGATCGAGACGCCTTGCTCGAGCAGCGACGTGATCTCGCGCGACGCCTTCTCGACCTTCGGCACGTCCTGCGATCGCACGACGATCGTCGCGCGCGTGACGAAGCCCTTCGAGGTGCGCTTCTCCTCGCGGATCGGCTCCTTGATTCCGGGCAGCACCTTGAGCTCGATCTTGACGTCGATCTCTTCCTCGAACGTCGCCGCCTGTGGCTGGATCTCGCTCGCCTTGATGCCTTGCTGCTCGATGAACGCGACCGCCTTCGCGCTGTGCTCGCGCAGGAGCTTGTACGCGGTCGTGCGATCGGGCGCGCGCGCTTCGAGCGACGCCGACCACTCGATGAGGTCGGACACGATGCGTTTCTTCGCCGAGCCGACGACCTTGATCGTGCGGCGCTCGGGTTTGACCTTGATGCTGTGGTAGGTGCTCGTCACGATCTGCGTGCACCAGATCGCGGCGATCGCGCACGCGACGAGGCCCAGTGGCCGCGGATCGATGCGCGGAATCTTGCGCTCGGGCTTCTCGGTCATCTTTTCCATCGCGTGCCTCCTTGATCGGCAAGTGCGGAACGAGACGGGCGCGGGAAGCTATTCGCCAATCTTGGCGTACGGCTATTTTTCGAGCTGGTACTTCTGCACTAGTCGGATGAGATTGCGGCGCGAGACCTTCAGCTCCTCGGCGGCGCGTGTCTTGTTGCCACCGTGGCGGCGCATCGCCGCGCCGATCATGCGTCGCTCGAGCGCTTCGACGGCGGCGGGGAGCGAGCCGGTGTCGCTCGGCGAGATCTCGACGTCTTCCGTCGGTGCCCACGTGCGAATGCGCAACGAGAGCAGCTCGAGCCCGATCGTCGACGAGTCACCCGCGAGCACGACGAGCCGCTCGATCTCGTTCTCGAGCTCGCGCACGTTGCCGGGCCACGGATAGCGGAGCATCTGCGCCGCACAGTCCGGCGACAGCTTCTTCGGACGCGACCGCCGATGCCGCGCGAGGAACTGATCCGTGAGGAGCGGGATGTCCTCGAGCCGATCGCGCAGCGACGGCAGCGTCACGTTCAAGACGTGGATGCGATAGAACAGGTCCTCGCGAAACTGCCCGGCCGCGACCATCGCGCGCAGATCGCGATTCGTCGCCGCGATGATGCGCACGTCGACCTTGCGCATCTCCGTATCACCGACGCGGTTGAAGGTGCCCTCTTGCAGGACGCGCAGGACCTTTACTTGGAGCGTCGGCGACATGTCACCGATCTCGTCGAGGAAGAACGTGCCAGCGTCGGCGATCTCGAACAGACCGGGCTTGTCGGCGACGGCACCGGTGAACGCGCCGCGCTTGTGACCGAACAGCTCGGAGTCGAGCAGGTTGTCGTTGAACGCGGAGCAGTTGGTGACGACGAACTTGCGATCGCGGCGCGGCGAGCCCTGATGGATCGCGCGTGACACGAGCTCCTTGCCCGTTCCGTTCTCGCCTTGCACGAGCACCGTCGAGTCCGAAGGCGCGACGCGCTCGAGCAAGTCGTAGAGCTCTTGCATCGCCGGCGCGACGCCGAAGATGCCGTAGAACTGATCGCGCTTGCCGCCGCGCTGCACCGGACCGTGGCCGTTGACTGCGTGACCGTTGGTGCCGTCGCGATCGCGCAACGCTTGCGCGACATCGACCGCGGCCTCACCGATCATGCTCTCGATAAGCGCGAGCTCGGGCGCCGATAGCGCAGGCGCGATCACGGCGAGGCCTGCACCTCGTTCGTCGTCCGGCGAGAGCGGCGCGAACGCTGTCGCGGCTTCGTCCGGGCGTCGCTCGACGAGGGTCAGCTCGAGGCCTCGCCGGCGGAGGACGCCGCGCACGTGCCGGAGCACGCGCAGGTCGAGGCCGTCCCACCAAGGCGATCGCACCCGCCGAGTGTGACTGCCTGTCACAGCCTGGACAAGCGTCAAAAACTTCAGCGAACTATCAAGTTGCGATGCGACGGGCTCGCGGGAGCGAGGCGGCGGGCTCGCATATCGGAACTGCGTGTCGTCGGATCGCACTCCGAGTAGATGCGGCTCGAGCGCTCCAGTCGCGCACTGTCTTCGAAAGGGGATGTGGCGGACGGCTAGGGGATCGAACCCGCGCCTGTTCAGCGTCATTCGGTTAGCAACCGATGCCCGGCCCAAGCCGGCGAACCGTCCAAAACATAGATGCAATCGAGTTGTAAGAGCGGAGAAGGTGGGAGTTGAACCCGGCCCTGCTTTCACAGGAGCAACCGATTTTCGGGACCGGCGTGGCAACCACTGCCACCGACTTCTCCAAGACGAGAGCGCAGCTCTCCCGTCATGAGCCCAACAGGCTCATCGCGGAGGAAGTAGGAATCGAACGCGACCGCTTGTGCGGCACCCGTTTACGAGACGGCGTGGCCGCTTGATGACCACCGCATCCTCCGTGTCTCTCAATAGTTCGCGAGAGCGAAAATTTCCTCAGAACGAGGAATCACTCTGCGATCACGAACTAGATGACAGGAAGACGCGGCACATAACGCGAGTGTTTCTACGCACCAGCTCGCAGATCGTCAACGTCGATTTCGCAAAGCCGCGCGCCGCCTCGAAAGAAAGAATTCAGTCGGACACGCCGGACGCGGAAATTGTGTCGGACCAGTCGGACGTGCCGGACGCGGAAATTGTGTCGGACCAGTCGGACACGCCGGACGCGAACACCTACTCGGGGAGGTCGACGCACCAGCGGAGCGCGGTGCGGCAGTCGGTCCAGCCGCGCTCGTCGACGACGAGGTACGGCACCTCGAGCGTGATCACTTCTTTGCCCAGTTCGACGCCGTACTTGGTGCCGAACGAGCCGGGCGTCGGATAGCCCATGTCGTGCTCGAGTGGATAGCCGCACATGCGGGCCATCTCGGTGGCGAGAGGTTCGGCGCAGCCGTCCCAGTTCACCATGCGATAGGTCGCGTGCAGCGCGATCAAGCGGTGCGCGCCGACGCGATCGATGAGCGCGACGAGCGCCTGCGTCTCCGGCTGATCTTCGGCGGACTCGCCCGGGTTGTAGCCAGGTCGGCGCTGCGTGCCCCACGACTTCGACGCAAAGTTTCGGTTGAGGTCGATGTCGTTCGCGTTGTTGCGCGTGCCGGCGAGGACACCATCGACGTTCACGACCGGAACGATCCACGTGTCGCGACCCGGCGGGCGTTCGACGAGCTCGTCGGCGAGCCGCTCGAGCATCATCTGCGTGACGGCCTCGTCGCCGTGGATCGCGCCGAACAGGATCGCAGGTGGGCGGGCCTGCGCGTAGCTCGGCGGGGTGAAGTGCACCGCTTCGATCGGTCGACCGAGGACGGTGTGACCGATCACTACCTCACGTCGCTCCGACATCTAAAACTCGCGCTCTCTCGGCCAGACCGCCTCGCTCACCTCGGACACTATTCGAGCTTCTTGCCGATGACGGTCGCGAGGCCGTAGCCGATCAACACCGCGTACGCGACGCCGAAGCCGTACCCGAGCGGCATGCCCATCTCGCCCTTGCCACCCGCGAGGCCACCGGCGCTGCTGTAGATCCACGCGAGCGCGGCACCCGGTGCATCGGGGATCATCGAGATGAAGCCCGTGATGACGAGGAAGCCGACGAAGATGCCGACCGGCGCGAGGATCAACAGCCACGCGAACAGCTTCGCGCCGCCGCTGGCGGGCGATGGCATCCATGCGAGGAGCGAGAGCACGACGATCGCGATCTGCGCGAGGACCAAGATCACGAGCAGCTTCGCGGAGCCGGGCGCATTGATCGCGGCCTTGAACAGCTCGACGAGCGGCAGCGCTCCGTTGACCGGCAAGAGCAGCGGCAACAGCGTCGCGATCACGCCGACGGTGATCAAGATCCGCGGCAGCGACGAGTCGCGGTACTCGTTGCGCACGAGCAGCGACGGGATCAAGATGATGAGGCCCGCGACCGGCAGCAGCGACTGCCACGGCGGCATTCCGACGAGGAACATCGGGACGAGCACGCCGGCGAGGCCGAGCAGCGCCGCGATGATGCCGCGCGGGACCGGTGACATCGGGATGCCGGCGATCGCGATCGCCAGGATGCCGACGGCGGCCATGATCAGCGGCGGCAGCTTGCCGACGCCATCCTGATTCGCGATCACGTCCCAGTTGAACATCAGCGGGCTGATCGTGAGCGGCGCCGCGAACGCGACCAGCAAGAGCCCGCCCCAGATGAACATCATCATCCGCAGCGCGTCTTTCCACGGCTCGATCGGACGGCCCGCACGCGCGGCGGTCTGCGATGCGAGGTACGGCGGCGCTGCCGACGGAATCGGTGCGACCGGCTGCGGCGGTGGCGGCGCTGCGAGCGGCACGCTCGACGCGTGGCTCGGACTCGTGCCGACCGGATGAGACATCGGACCGTGGCCGCCGAACGCAGGCGCAGGTCCGCCACCGGCGCCGAAGGCACCGGCTTGATGACCGCCCTGCTGACCGCCGTGCTGCTGACCGCCGTGCTGCTGACCGCCGTGCTGCTGACCGCCGTGCTGCTGACCGCCGTGTTGCTGATGACCGCCTTGATGACCGCCGTGTTGTTGGCCACCACCGAACGCACCGGGCGGTGGTCCACCACCGGGGACGAACATCGTCGCCGCGTTCGCGTTCGTCGCCGGCGCGAGGCCCGACGGTGCGGGCGGCGGCTGATACGCGGGCGGTTGGTGCGAGGGTGCGGGGCTCGGACGATATGGAGCCGCTGCCGGCATGTGCGGCGGCGGCGCTCCACCCTGTTGCTTCAGGTGGTCGATCATGTCGCTCGCCGAGTACGCACCCATCACCGTCTTCGCCATGCCGCCGGCCGTCGCCGGAGCAGGCGGTTGCTTCGCGCCGCAGAACACGCAATGCAGTGCCGCGTCGGGAAGGTCCTTCGTACAGCTAGCGCATTTCTTCAAGGGTTCACCCTCGGAGCCGAAGAGCTCCGACCCGGTGAATATAAAGCCGCAGGTGCGCGCGCTGCAAACCGCGCGTGACTGCATTCCTGTACGGTAGACGCATGGTTTCGCTCGGGGATGTCAAGCGAAGCGCGGCAACGCTCTACGCGCAGGGGCAACATCTAGCGGCACTCAGGCTCTACGACGCGGTCGTGGCTGCCGCACCACTCGACTACGACGCACGAATTCGCGTCGCGGATTGTGCGCTCGCGCTCGGTGATGCGAACGCTGCAAAAGTCTATCGCGCGGTCTCCTGGTACTGCATGAAGTCGGGCCACCCGTTGCCGGCGCTCGTCTGTGCACGTGTCCTCGAGGCGCACGGTGCCGATTCGAGCGACATCACGGCGTCGCTGATCGTCAACTACGGTGTCGAGTCCGAGCTGCTCGGCAAGCTCGCCGGCCGGATCCCGCTGCCGGCCGAAGCCACGCCGGTCAACGTCCCCGACGTGCGGCTGCCCGCTCCCGCCGATGCCGTGCCCGTGGCCCTCGCACGCGCCGAGCACGCGACCGACAACTTCAAGGAGTTTCCCGAGGCGGTGCACGCGATCCCGCTGCTCTCCACGATGTCGGAGGCCGCATTTCGCCGCGTGCTCGGCACGCTCGTGCTCCGGCGCTTGCCCGCGGGCTCGTTCGTGATTCGTGAAGGCGAGCCCGGAAATTCGTTCTTCTTCGTCGCAGGCGGCGATCTGCGCGTGTTCGCCACCGACGGGCTCGGCCGTCAGACCGAGCTCGCGAAGCTCGGCGAAGGCGCGGTGTTCGGCGAGATGGCGCTGCTCTCCGCGCAGCCGCGCTCCGCGAGCGTCACGTGCGTGAGTGACGTCGACGTGCTCGAGGTTGGCCGCCAGTCACTCGCGTCGCTCGCCGACGAGCTCGGTGCCGTCGCCGAAGCACTCCACGGATTCACGCGCGAGCGCTTGCTCGGTAACCTCATGGCCACCAGCCCTCTGTTCAAGCCGTTCAATCGCATGCAGCAGCGCGATCTGTTGCGCCGCTTCACGAGTCACGACGTCTCGCCGAACACCGTCGTCATCAACGAGAATGAAGAAGGCCGCGGCCTGTTCGTCGTGCTCTCGGGCGAGCTCGATGTCTCGCGCAAAGCCGACGACGGCAGCACGATCCCGCTCGGGACACTGAAGACCGGCGACGTCTTTGGCGAGATGGCGCTGCTCAGTAATGCACGCACGACTGCCATGGTGACCGCACAGCGGCCCGGCACCGTGCTGTTCCTGGCGCGAGCACACATCGCAAAAATTGTGGAAGCGGTCCCTGAAATCAGAAGCTATCTCGAAGCCTTGGCCGAAGAGCGCCAGATCGACAACCAGCTCGTGATGGGTGAGGTCGACGTTCCGGCAGACGAACGCGTGCTGATCTAAGCCTGACGAGCGGCAGGTCATCATAGGACCTATACTTGTCGTCATGGCTGATGAACCAGTGACCAAGCCGTCGGGGGCGAGTCGCTTCCTATGGCTGTTCGTGATCCTCGCCCTGGTGCTGCTGTGGTGGTACTTCCGCCCGCAAGCGCAACCAGACATGACGCCGGCCGACGCCGACGCGATGGCAGAGACCGATCCCGACGACATCCTCGTCGATCTCAAGGACGGCACGAAGCCCGACGCGATCGAGCAGGCGTTCGGCATCGACCTCGTCCTCGTCGACGACAGCGGCATCGCTGCGAAGACGAGCTTCTACCGCGCGCACGTCGACCCGGCGCGCCGCGACGAAATTCTCGCCGCGCTCGCGAAGCGCAGCGACGTCGAGATCGCCGAGCCCGACGCGCACTTCATGGTGTCGCCGGATGAATTCGTGCAGGAAGCGCCCGCGGTCGATCCGTCATCGCCGGGTTACCCGAACGATCCGCAGTTCAAGTTCCAGTGGCACATGAACCAGATCGGCATGAAGGAGGCGTGGAAGCTCGCCGACGGTAACGGCGTGATCGTCGCGGTGCTCGACACCGGCGTCGGCTACGGCAACCACGACAAGTTCCACCTGCTCGAGGACCTCGAGGGCGTCACGTTCGTGAAGCCCTACAACTTCGTCGGCAACAACAAGAACGCGTACGACGACCACGGCCACGGCTCGCACGTGACCGGCACGATCGCGCAGGTCACGAACAACGGTAAGGGCGTCACCGGCATCGCACGCAACGTGCAGATCATGCCGCTCAAGGTGCTCTCCGCCGGTGGCTCGGGCTCCGTCGGTGGCATCGCGGACGCGATTCGCTACGCGGCCGACAACGGCGCGAAGGTCATCAACATGAGCCTCGGCGGACCGTATCCGTCGAAGGCGCTCAAGAAGGCCGTCGAGTACGCACACGGCAAGGGCGTCACCGTCATCTGCGCCGCGGGCAACGAGAGCAAGAGCAAGGTCGGCTATCCGGCCGCGTATCCGGGCGCCGTCGCCGTCAGCGCCACGCAGTACGACGAGGACATCACGTTCTACTCGAACTACGGCAAGGACATCGACATCGCCGCGCCGGGCGGTAACACGCGCGTCGATCAGAACGGCGACGGCATGAACGACGGCGTTCTGCAGAACACGATCGAGATCGGCAACCCGAAGAAGAGCGGTTACTTCGGTTTCATGGGCACGTCGATGGCGTCGCCGCACGTCGCCGGTGTCGCCGCGCTCGTCGTCGGTGAAGGCGTCACCGATCCCGCGATGGTCGAGAAGGTCCTCAAGGACTCCGCGCGCAAGCCGGGCAACGGCAAGAAGTACTCGAGTGACCGCTACGGCGCGGGCATCGTCGATGCACCGGCCGCGGTGAAGGCCGCGCGCTCGCAAGGCGGCGCTCTTCAGTTCGCGTTCGGCCTCTTGCTCGCGGGCGCGGTCGCCGCGTCGGTGCGCCGCAAGGGCGTGAAGCTCGGCCTCACGTATCTCGCCGGCACCGTGCTCGGTGCATCGGGCCTGTTCTTCCTGCCGTACATCGCGCCGGAGATCTCCAACCTGCCCGTCATCTACACGCTGACGCACGGCGTGCCGTCGTGGGACCTCTCGGTCCTCGGCCCGATGGGCCACGGCAACATGCTGTTCTTCAGCGCGCTGATCCCGCTCGCGCTCCTGGCGGTCGGCTACGGCGTGCCGAAGCTGCGTGCTCCGCTCGCAGGCCTCTCGGTCGGCATCGCTGCACACCTCGCGGTGTTCGCGGTCGTGCCGTTCGCATCGGTGCAGGTCCCAGCGGTGTTCGGCATCGGTACGCTCTGGCTCGCGATCAACGCGGCCATCTGCGTCGGTCTCGCGCGCCTCGCACTGCGTCGCTAGAACGTCCGTCGCTATCGCCGGCCGCACGCCGGCGATAGTTGCGGCCATCGGTCGCCAGACGTTCTTTCCCCATCGGCCCCGAATTTTGTTAGCGTCCGGGTCGATGAGGGCCATCGGCTTCGCTGCCGTTTGGGTGTTGGGCTGTGCCAGCGCAGGGGTTCCGCGCGTGGGCGGCGACGACACCGGAGGTGACGATGCGCCTCCGATCGACGCGATGAACACGGTGCCCGTCGACGCGTGCGGCGACGACGACGGCGACACCGTCTGCAACGCGGTCGACAAGTGCGCCGGTCATCCGGACAACGTCGATGCGGACACCGACACGATCGCCGACGGCTGCGACCGCTGCCCCGGCGTCGACGATCGCATCGACGTCAACGCGAACCAGACGCCCGACTGCCTCGAGTACGTGACCCGCACGATCGCGCTCAAGAACGTCGGCGGCAATCTGTGGCGCGGCTGGCACTCGACGATGGGCGGGCACACGCCGGGCAACGAGAACACCCTGACGGGTGAGGCCACCGGCGCGTTCTACAACAGCTACTTCGTGTTTCCGCTGACCGGCTTCACGGCGTCGTCGATCCAGCAGGTCACGCTGCAGCTCCAGCTCGAGGCGTACACGAGCGGCGATGCGACCGAGACGTTTTCGGTCTGGGACGTCACCACCCCGGCGGCGACCCTCGAGAACGCCGCGGGCGACATCAACATCTACAACGATCTGATGATGGGCACGCAGTACGGCACGCTCGCGACGAACGCGGGACAGGTGAACCAGGTGCTCTCGATCCCGCTCAACGCAGCGGCGGCGATGCACGCCACGCAGAAGCTGAACGCCGACTTCGCGGTCGGCGTTCACCTCGACAACGCGCCTGGCTGGATCCGATTTGGCCATACCGGCTCCGGTGCGCCGCCAACGACGATCCAGATCGTCGTGAAGTACCTGCCGTAGCGTTATGCTGCGCCGGTGAGCCGTCACCGCATCTCGATCGCGCGCGACCAGTACAAGTTCTCCGTCGCGCACATGACGGTGTTCCCCGACGGAACGAAGGAGCGCCTTCACGGCCACAACTACACCGTCGCGCTCGCGATCGAGCTCTCGCAGATCGACTTCGAGTCGATGATCCCATTCGCGCCGATCAAGGCGGCGATCGGGCAGGTCTGCGCGGACTTCAAGGAGCGCGTGCTGGTCGCGACCAAGAACCCGTACTACGTGCTCGTGCGGGAGGACTCGAGCGAGCTCGAGTTCAAGCTCTGCGGCGAGCGCTACGTGCTGCCGCGGCAGGACGCGCTGCTGCTCCCGATCGACAACATCTCCGTCGAGGCGCTCGCGTCCTACCTCGCGACGCTCTTGCTGGAGAAGCTGACCGTGCTCGATGCCAGCCACGTCAAGGCGCTGGAAGTGACGATCGAGGAGTATCCCGGCCAAGGGGCCAGTTGCTCCATCGATCTGCGATAGCGCGCGTCAGGCGTTCGCAGGCGCGCGCTCGCGACCGCGACCACCACGACGACGTCGACGACCACCGCGATTGCCGGCGCCACCGCGATCATCGCCGCCACCGCCACCGCCGCGTTCGCCGCCGCCACGTTCGCCGCCGCTCGGCTTGTGCACGTGGCCGTTCGGCTTCGGCGCCATCGCGGCTGCTTCGGCGGCGATCTCCGTCGACATCTTGCCGGCAACGCGGAATTGATCCGGCTTCCAGCCCTTCTGCGCGACGACGGTGATCAGCTTCTGCGTGCGCTTCTCGAGGTAGTCGAGATAGTCGCGTTCCTGGCGCTGCAGGATCTCGGCGACGCGCGGCGCCGCTTCGATCTCGATCTTCTCGTTGTCGACGAGTGAGCCCGACCGACGCACTTCGCGCAGGATCTCGTACGCGACGGTGGTGACGCTCTTCACGACACCTGCGCCTTCGCACGTGGGACACGGCTCGGTGAGCAGCTGCACGAGCGATTCACGCGTGCGCTTGCGCGTCATCTCGACGAGCCCGAGCTCGCTGATCTTGGTGACGTTCGTGCGCGCGCGGTCGCGGGACAGCGCCTTCTGGAACGCGTCCCAGACCTTGCGGCGGTTGCCCTCTTTGTCCATGTCGACGAAGTCGACGACGATGATGCCGCCGATGTTGCGCAGCCGGAGCTGGCGCGCGACCTCGTCACAGGCCTCGAGGTTGTTCGCCGTCACCGTGTCCTCGAGGTTTCCCGAGCCGGTGTTCGTGAAGCTGCCGGTGTTGACGTCGATCGCCGTCAGCGCTTCGCCTTGATCGATCACGAGCGAGCCGCCGGACTTCAGCGGCACGCGACGAGCGACCGCCATGCGGAGGTCGGACTCGACGTGATAGTGGTCGAAGATCGGGCGGCGGCCTTCGTACTTCTTGATGCGATCGGCGAACCGCGGGAGGAACGCGAGGGTGAACTTCTTCACCTTCTCGTAGACCTCTTCGTCGTCGATCACGACCTCGCTCGTGTCCTCGCGCATGAGATCGCGCACGACACGCAGCGACAGATCGAGATCCGCGTAGACGAGGCCCGCGCCGGACATCAGCTCCTGGCGCTTGTCGACCTCGCTCCACAGACGGGCGAGGAAGTCGACGTCGTCACGAAGCTCCTGATCGTTCGCGTCTTCGGCGGCGGTCCGCACGATGAAGCCCGAGCCTTTCGGCCGGACCTCGTTGACGAGATCGCGCAGGCGTCGCCGCTCCTTGTCGGAGCCGATGCGGCGCGAGACGCCGACCTGCGCGACGTGCGGCATGAAGACCGAGTAGCGGCCGGGCATCGACAAGTAGCCGGTGACGCGTGCGCCCTTCTGTCCGATCGCATCTTTGACGACCTGACAGAGGACGAATTGCCCCGGCTTCAACAGCTCTTCGATCTTGCGATTCGCGAGCTGCTTGCGCGATCGAGCGAGACGAGACGCGGCGCCTTCCGGCGATTCGTCGGCGTCTTCGGTCTCGGCGTCTTCGAAGAGCTTGCGCTCATCGCCCGAGCCGAGAACGTCGGCGACATAGAGAAACGCGGCACGCTCTACCTTGGGACCGAGGTCCACGAAGGCGGCTTGCATGCCTGGAAGGACGCGACTGACTTTCGCGCGATAGATGTTTCCGACGATTCCTCGATCCCGTTTACGTTCGACGAAAAATTCAGCCAGGGCGCCATCCTCGACGACTGCGACGCGGATCTCGGGCCCCTCGGCATTGACCACGAGCATGTTGTTCATTGAGCTCTGCAATTCGTTGCGCCCACTCCGGAGCATCGCGACATGGATGTCGTGGCGACGGCTCGCCGGCTGTGGGTCGAAGCTGAGTCGGTACCACGCAACATAATTGAATACAAGGCATTGCAACTGACCTGGCGGCCGTGGCCCGTAGCTTGCTTCTGATTGGGGCCGCGCAGGTGTTGCCGCATCGGCGCTGATTCGGGTTTCTAATAACTTACGCCCTCGAATCAGGTACTTAGTCTAGTTGGTCTTGTTTTGAACGAACGCCTGGGTTGCCGCCCGGGCGTTTGTGTTTTCGGCGACCATGGCGGCCAGCGTGGCCGCGGCGAACGAGACCGACGCAATCGAGTTTGTGCTCGCCCTCGCCAAGGCGCTGCACAGGTACGGCACTCCCGCGCACCGGCTCGAGGAGGCGGTCCGCGTGATCTGCCAGCGTCTCGGTCTCGAGGTCGAGGTGTTCACGACGCCGACCGCGATCATCATGAGCTTCGGCGAGCCGACCGAGCTGCGCACGCGGCTGATGCGCGTCGAGGGCGGCGAGCTCGACATGGACAACCTCGAGCAGGTCGACGACCTCGCGGACGATGTCGCCGCGCAGACCGTCACGCCCGCTGAAGGCGTGGTGCGGCTCGAGAAGATCCTCGCGTCACCGCGGCGCTATGGACGCGTCCTGTCGACGGTCGCGCACGCGCTCACGTCCGGTGGGCTCGCCGTGTCGTTCGGCGGCACGATCATCGACGTCGCACTCGCCGCGGCGATCGGCCTTCTGCTCGGCCTCCTCGCGCAGGTCGCGAAGCGTTCGACCGATCAAGCGCGCGTGTTCGAGCTGCTCGGCGCCGCGTTCGTCTCGTTTTCAGCGGAGGTGATGTCGTCGGTCGTCGCGACCACGCCGTCGCTCGTCACGATCGCTGCGCTGATCGTCCTCTTGCCCGGCATGTCGCTCACGGTCGCGATGACGGAGCTCGCAACGCGGCACTTGATCGCGGGCACCGCGCGCCTGATGTCGGCGGTGATCGTGTTGCTCGAGCTCGTGATCGGCGTCGCGGTTGGCGATCGCCTCGCACGCGCGATCGTCGACGTGCACCACGCCGTGCCGGTCGCGCTACCGAGCTGGTCGCAGTGGCTCGCGCTCATCGCGGCGTCGCTCGGCATCGCGATCGTCGTGCAGGCGCAGCATCGCGCGTTCCCCTGGATCCTCGCGGCGTGCTCGGTCGGCTACGTCGGTTCGGCGGTCGGCTCGACGTGGCTCGACCCGCAGCTCGGCGTCGTCGTCGGCGCGTTCGCGGTCGGCGTGCTCGGGAACGTGTTTGCGCGGCTGATGGAGCGGCCGGCGCAGGTCGTCCAGGTGCCGGCGATGCTCTTGCTCGTGCCGGGGAGCATGGGCTTTCGCGGCATGGCCTCGCTACTCGGGCACGACACGCTCAGCGGTGTCGAGACGGTGTTCGCGATGTTCGTCGTTGCGCTCGCGATCGTCGCCGGCCTCTTGATCGCGAACGCGGTCGTATCACCGCGCCGCAGTCTGTGAGCGCTTCGAGTACGCGCGGTAGTCGGTGATGAGTGCACCGACGATCGACCCGATCCCGGCGAAGATGTGCGTGACCGCGACCTTCGGCGAGGTCTTCCAGTAACCCAGCACGAACGGCAGCGCGATCGCACTCGCGCCCCAGACGTAGTCGGCGACCTCGTGAACCTCGATCGGCAGGATCTTCGCGATGCTCACGCGGTAGTCGGTGATCACCGAGACGCCGACGACCAGCGATGCCAGCGTGATGCTCGCCAGCTGCGCGGCTTTGTCGTCGGTGGCGAGCGCCGTGCTCGCGGTGACCAAGCCATTTCCGTAGTCCATGAACGAGTGGCAGTCCATCGGGATGATCCGCGCGAGCGGGAGTCCCAAAACCGGCTTGCTCGGCGTGCCGACGGACATCGGGCGCGACATGCGCTCCGCGAGTGGACGCGGCTCGTCGATGGGGAGCTTCGGCATGTCCTTCGTGAGCGCGCGGAACGACCCAACGGGATTTTTCGGATGCGTGACGGTGGCCTTCATGCTTCGCAAAAACTGCATGCCACGTGCCTCGGCGCATCCGTACGAAACACGGTGCGCGCAGACGCTCGACGTCGCTTCGAACTGTATCGGAGCTTAGTGGCGCAGCGCGGGATCGTCGGGATCCGCGTCGCGATGCACACAAGGATCGTTGTCAGGATCGTGACCGCACGCGAGCACGCCGGGCGACGGGTCGTCGCGATCGACGCCCTTGTGCATGCCTTCGAGATCGTCATCGGCAATCTCGGTCGCGCCGCCGGCCTCGATGATCGCGGCGAGCGTTTCGGGCGCGACGTTCGGGACGAGGTTCTGCCGCGCGATGTACGCGACGTAGTACGCGTCCTCGCGGCGCGCCTCGATCTCGCCGCGCTCGATCGCACCTTCGAGTGCGCGCTTGAGATCTCCGATCAGTCGCGACGGCGGAATCTCGAACGCGGTCATGATCGCGTTGCCGACACCGCCGGGCAGCGGGGGCAGCTTCGCGTCTGCCTCGACGAGCACGAGCACGCGATCCGAGAGCGCACTGATCTGCTCGAGCAGCATCTTGCGGCGTCCCGGGCGCTTCGACGTGATGTCGGCGCGCGAGAGATCGAGCAGATCCGTCATGTGCGGACCCAGCTCGCGGTGAAAGCGGCGCACGGCGGAGTCCGTCCACTGCTCGCTGTACTGGTTCGTGCGCAGGTGATGCTTCACGAGGAAGCGGATCGTCTGGCGCTCGTCGCGTGCGAAGGCGAAGCGCGAATGAATCTTGTCGAACATGCGCGCGCCGACCTCGGCGTGACCGTGGAAGTGCACGCCGTCGTCGGTGTACGTCCGCGTCGGAACCTTGCCGATGTCGTGGAGCAACGCGGCCCAGCGCACGAGCGGGCGGGGCACGGCCTGACGCACGACCTGCTTCGTGTGCGCCCAGACGTCCTTGTGCTGGCGGCCGGGCTCCTGGACGAGATCGACGGTGGCGTGGAGCTCGGGGAACAGCAGGCGCAGGATGCCCGTCACGTGGAGCCACTCGAGTGCGGCGTCGACGTCTCGGCCCACGAGCATGCTCTCGAGGGCAGCGCGCGTTCGCGCCTTGTCGGCGTCCACGATGCGGGCGTGCTGCTCGGCGACAAGCTCGGTCACGCGCTCGTGGGGCCACTTGCCCTGCTCGTGGGCGATCGCACCGGCGATCTCGAGCATGACGACCGCATCGGCCTCGACGAGGCCACGTACGCGATCTGCCGCACTATCTGCCATGTGGGGTCGCGATAGGTAGCACGGTCGGCACGTGTTGTGCTCGAGGAGCCGAGCGGTGCAAGGTCGTATCACAGAGCGCCAGCTCCCCCAGGCGGAGCAGAGCTTTCCCGGGATCACGCGTTTCTACGCGTCTCTCGACGAGAAGCCCATGACATTCCTGCAGCTTGTTTGGGCGTTCGAAGGCCGTAATCTGGCCCGCGCTGTTTGTCGGAAGTCGCGCCGCCGCTAAGGCGTTGCCCTAGCGACATCCGAATCAGTCTGGCAGGTTGAGTTGCCGACTGTGACGGGCTGGCGCAATCCGGACGCTTATATGGGGCAAGATCGAACAAGCAAACGCAGTTCAATCGGCGTGTTCGATTCGGGCGTCGGCGGACTGACCGTTGTCCGTGCTCTGCGGGCGGTGCTTCCGGGCGAGGACATTACCTACCTCGGAGACACGGCACGCGTTCCTTATGGAAGTAAGAGTCCGCGCACCGTCGAGCGTTACTCGCTCACGTGTCAGCAGTTCCTCCTCGATCGCGGCGTGAAGCTCGTCTTGATCGCGTGCAACACGGCGTCGGCGAATGCGCTGCCCGCGCTCGTCGCGGCGAGTCCGGTGCCCGTGATCGGCGCTGTCGAGCCCGGCGCAAAAACCGCGCTCGCCATCACCGAAAACCGTCACATCGGCGTGATCGGCACGCTCGGAACGATCCGATCGAGTGCGTACGCGAAGGCAATCGCCGCGGAGGATCCGAGCGCGAAGCTCACGGCGCTCGCGTGTCCGCTGCTCGTTCCGCTCGCCGAAGAAGGTTGGACGCACGGCGAGATCGCGACACTCGCGGCGCGGAAGTATCTCGTCGAGCTGTTCGCGCAAGACCCGGCGATCGACACGCTCGTCCTCGGATGCACCCACTATCCGCTACTGCGCGACGTGATCGCGTCCGTCGCGCGCGAGCTCGCCGGTCATCCCGTGCACGTCGTCGACTCCGCGAGCGCGATGGCCGAAGCCGCACGTGATGCGCTCGGCTCGGGACCGAATCGCCGAACCGAGGCCGGCCGACTCGATTGCTTCGCGACCGACACGTCGCGGCTCGACGAGCTCGCGCCACGCTTTCTCGGAGAGCCTCTGACGGGCTTCGAGCTCGTCGATCTGTAGCGACAGCGCACGGCGATGCGAAAATGATGCGAAAATGTCGCCGGCATGCACGTTGAAGCGCACGTTCGCGTGAAGCTGCGCTCGATCGCGATCTTCGGACTCCTCGCCGGCTGCAACAACTTGCCGGAGTGGTCGGGTGACGATGAACCCGTTCATCCGCTCGAGCGCACGTCGATCGGACGCTGCGGTACAGGCGCGCTGACCGCGGCGGGTCAGGCGCGCATCACGCGTCACCCCTATCTGCAGGCGACGACGACCACCGGCACGACGATCGCGTGGCGCGACAAGTCGCCCAGCGCGCACGTCGTCTTGCGCGAGCCCGGCGGCGACGTCGTCGCAAAAGCGAACGCCGAGCCCGCGGGCCCGAACCTCGTCGCGACCACGTTCGCGGCGCTCGCACCGACGCACCTCTACTGCTACCAGCTCGTCGACGGCGAGGTCGCGTTGACCGAGCCCGCGCCGCTGACGACCGCCGCGGCGCCGGGTCTCGACGAGCCGATCCGGTTCGTCGCGGTCGGTGACACCGGCAACGGCAGCGCCGCGCAGAAGGCGATCGCCAAGCGGATGTCGGCGGTCGCGTTCGACTTCGTGCTGTTCCTCGGAGACATCGCCTACGAGAGCGGCACCGCGAAGCAGCTCGAGGATTACTACTTCACGATCTATCGCGACCTCTTTCGCTTCGTGCCGGCGTATCCCGCGATCGGCAACCACGAGCGCCGCACGCGCGAAGGCCAGCCGTGGTTCGACGCGATGGTGCTACCGAAGCCGGAGCGCTACTACTCGTTCGATTGGGGTGACGTGCACTTCGTCGCGATCGACACCACGCAGCGTGACGCGCAGCAGCTCGCGTGGCTCGATGCGGATCTGAAGAAGACCAAGCAGGCGTGGAAGATCGTGTTCGGTCATCACACGCTGTACACGAGCTCCGCACGCATGGCGCAGACCCTCAAGATTCGCAAGGCGTTCTCGAAGATCCTCACGGACAACAAGGTCGACATCATGCTGAGCGGGCACGAGCACCAGTACGAGCGGTTTCGCGTCGCGGATGTGAACTTCATCGTCAGCGGCGGTGGTGGCGCGCGGCTCAACTCCTTCTGGGGAAACCTGGACGCGCTGAAGCAGGCGAGCGTCCACCACTTCCTGTCGTTCGAGGCGACGGCGAAAACACTGACGATGAAGGTGCTCGACATCAGCGGTCGCACGATCGACACGCTCCCTCTCGAGAAGGGCAAGGCGCAGGGTCCGCAGTCGCCGATCAAGCCCGAGAAGGAGATCAAGTCCGACGAGAAGATCCACGACGAGCCCGACGACGATCATACGAAGCCGGTCAAGCCGGAGCAGAAGCCACCGGCGAGCGAGCAGAAGCCGATCGGCCCGCAGCGCTAGCGACGGTCGATGCCGACGACGCGAACCTGCGCGGGCCCGCGTGCGACGTGCACCAACATCGGCGGCAGCCGGCGACCATCGCGCGCGACCACGATCTCCACGATCGTGTACGCGTCATGCGTGCGGCCGCTCGGGATCCCCTCGAGACAGGTCCGCGACTCGGTCGCGCGTTTCCACGTGCTCGCCGCCGCGAGTGCGCGGCCTTCGTAGTCGAACGCGCGCGTGCGATACGACGTCGCCTCGCGCGTGCCGTACGCGTATTGCAACCACAGATCGTCGAAGCACACCGTGATCGCCTCGCGATCTGCGCGCGCGTCGACCTTGGTCAGCGGCGCGACGCGCGAGAACGCGTAGTCGCCGATCTTGCGCTGCCGCTCGATGAGCGTCTGCACGACGTACTGCGAGGCGCGTGGATCGGTGTACGTGCCGGCCGCGACGGCGGCCTCGATGTGCTCGCGAGAGAAGCGCATCAAGATCTCCGCGGCCCACAGCTCGTCGAACCGATCCGCCGCATCGACCGGTCGCCAGCGATGCGCCGCTTGCCATTTTGCCGGGTCGAAGCGCTTGCTCTCGAAGTTACCGACGCCGCGCAACCGCGGGTAGTGCACGGGTCTCTCGTGTCGCTCGACGTAGAGCCCGAACGAAAAAAAGCCGGTCAGGTAGTCGGTCATCGAGAAGGCCGTCTGATAGCCGAGGCGGTTGCGGCCGGTCGTGATCGCGTCGACGCCGAGGGACTCGCCGAAGTCGAGCGCGTACCAGCGGACGAATCCCTCATCGGTGTACGTCGCGAGCGAGTTCTTCGACTTGAGATCGACGTGATCGACCCACGCCCACAGCAAGCGCTGGCCGCGCAGGTCGCGACGGCGGTCGTGCGGAACGCGATCGTTGTCATCGCCCGGGCGCGTGCCCGATGGCTCGACGCCGCCGATGATCTTGCCGCCGATCATCTTGGTCGCGAGCGCGCGAAACTGGTCGCCGTCGCTCTCCGCCATGCCGAGATACTTCTCGAGATCCGCCTCGGTCATCGGCCGTTTCTTGCCCGATGGAAACTTCACCTCGGCCTTCGGATCGAGAACGAGGTCCGTGCGCTTGAACGTCACGACCTCGTTGTCGGGCACGTTGTAGCCGAACGCCCAGGTCAGGCGCTGCACGATCACGTCCGCCGCGCTCTCGGTCTCGGGATAACCGACTTCGTCGAACTTGAGGACATAGCGTTCGTCGCGGCCGTCCGTGATCGCGATGCCGACCGCCGCGCCGCCGACCTTCACGCCGACGACACTCCACGGCTTCGAGCGATCGGGGCCACCAACTCCAGGCCCGCGGCGGATCTCGTCTGGCGTTGGCTGCCGATTGGTGAACCACGTCGAATTCGGCACGTCACCGATGCTGTTGATGTTCTCGGCGCGGCGAGACTCCTCGATGGTGAGGATCTCTTTCGCCGGCTGCACAAAATCTTCGCGCCAGTAGTACTCGACGAGGCCCGGGTCGACCTTCTTCGGCGCGGCGATCGGCTTCCGATCGTTGACGAGGAGGACCGGATCCGCGTTGTGAAAGCGCAACCGGCCGGGCGTGCCGGCGGCGCCACCACCGCAGGCGACGAGGAAGAGGATGAGCGAGAGTGCGTGTCTCATCACAGTGCTCCGAGCTGGAAGAACATGCCGAGCTCTCCTTCGTCGGAGCCGGCGATCTGGATGCGCGCGATGATCGAGCTGCGCGTGTGATAGCGGAGGCCACCGCCGTACGCGCCGTGCCAGGCCGCCGTGTGACCGACCTCCGCGAAGATGTAGCTGCGCATGCTGTTGCCCACCGGCCAGTCGTACTGGACGTCGGCGTACGCCGCGTTGCGGTCGCGTAGCTCGCCCATCGCGAACGCGCGCAGGTGATCGCGACCACCGAGCATGGGTAGGCGATCGAAGGGGACCTCGTTCGCCTCCGCGGAGATCGCTTCGATGCCCGCGCCGAACGAGAGCACGCGGTTGCCTGCGAACAGATCGAACAACTGACGTGCTTCGAGCGTGCCGCGCGCCGTCGTGAAGTCCCCGCTGCGCGATGCTTTGCCCGACGTGTACGCGACCGCGCCGCGCACGTAGGAGCCGCTCGATGGCGCGGAGCGAACGATGTGGCGGTACGCCGAGCGGCGCGTGTCGAGCGTGACGGAGACCTCGCCGGTCGCTGCGCGCGTATCTTCTCTGAAGCCGAACAGCATCAGCGGGTCGTACGCGAAGTCGGAGCTCGGATCGGCAGCGTGCGTGTCGTCGTACGAACCGCGGGCGCCGAAGCGAACGGCGCCCACGTGGCCCGCCACGCCAGCGGCCGCCGTGTAACCGCGTTGATCGTACGTGCCGCGTGGCCCGTGGGTGCCGATGCCTGCGAAGGCGCGCGTGAGGTCGCGACCTGCGTCGAACGAGAGCGTCGGCTCGAGGCGCGCGACGGTGTAGCGACCGAGGTTCGCGCTCAAGCCGCCACTCTGGCCGCGTGGGCCGAACAGTCCGACGTAGGCGTCGACCGACGTGTCATCGCCGAGCTCGTGCCCGACGCGCACACCCAGGCTCGCGCCGAGCGCGGTCTGCCACTCGAACGTCGCGCCGAACCGCCAGCTGGGCTTGGCGACGTCGCGGCCGAACGCGTTCGGGCTACGACTCTCGAGATACGCGTCAACCTCATGCGCGGCGTAGCGCGGGCCCTCGAGGAGCAGCAGCACCATCATGCGCGGCAGCGCGAGCAGCGTGTTCGCGACGCGATGGGTTTCGCGCGGAGGCGCGATCGCAACTCCGGAGGCTTGGTCGGCGGGCGGTGCCGCCGCGAGCATGTCCGCAGAGACGGCTGGCGGGTCAGGTTCGGGACTCGGGTCGGCGCTCTCCGTGCTCGCAACGGGCTGTGCGTGCGCCGTAGCTGCACTTACAGAGAGAATCAAGAGTGAGCCAAAACGCACGGTGCCTCCGCATTACAATGAACGTGCCACGCTAACTTCGCCCTATGCCATGCACGAACGTTGCGCCAGCGCTCGGTGTCGCGATGCTGCGTTCAGCATTTGTCTCGGGCACGGGCGTTGTAGGCTCAACGGGACATGCGTCGTTTGCTGCTTCTCATCAGTCTGCTCGCGGGCTGCCACAGCATCTCCTCGTGGAAAGGCGACATCACCGTCAAGTCGCTCGCGCGGGAGTCGGTCAAGAAGTGCGGTACCGGCGCGCTCACCGAGCAGGGCAAGAGCAAGATCACGCGCGCACCGTTTCTACAGAGTACCACGACGCGCAGTGCGATCGTCGCGTGGGGCGCGCGTGACGAGAAAGCTGAGGTCCTGCTGCGCGAGCCGAACGGCGACGTCGTCGCGCAGGTCCCCGCGCAGTACGCCGGCGATTTGACGAGGCAGAAGAAGCGCCTCAAGGCACAGAAGTCGAACCAGCCCATCAGGCCCGACGACGTGTATCTGCTCAGAGCGGACCTCACCGCGCTGGAGCCGACACACCTGTACTGCTACCAGGTGCTCGCTGACGGCGTACCGATGACCGAGCCGGCACCCCTCGTGACCGCGGCGGCGGCGAACCTCGACAAGCCGACAAAGTTCGTGGCGATCGGCGATACCGGCACGGGCGGCGCGGCACAGAAGGCGATGGCGCAGCGGATGTCCGAGGTCGAGTTCGACTTCATGCTGTTCCTCGGCGACATCGCGTACACGTCTGGAACCGCATCGGAGATCGAGCACAAGTTCTTCGATATTTATCGCGACGTCCTTCGTTACGTGCCGGCGTACACCGCGATCGGCAACCACGAGCGGCGCACGCGCCAGGGTGCTCCGTACTTCGAAGCGTTCGTGCTGCCCGGCGCCGAGCGCTACTATTCGTTCGACTGGGGCGACGTGCACTTCGTCGCGATCGACACGACGCAGTACGAGGCGGATCAGCTGAGGTGGCTCGACGACGATCTCCGCCGCAACAAGCTACCGTGGGTGATCGTGTTCGGTCATCACCCGCCGTACTCGAGCTCGTTTCGCGGACCGCAGCGACCGGTGCGCCGCGCGTTCGCGAAGATCCTCACGAACCATCGTGTCGATGTCGTCCTGACCGGACACGAGCACCAGTACGAACGGTTTCGCGTCGCAGACGTGAACTACATCGTCAGCGGCGGTGGCGGCGGTCAGCTCACGAAGTTCTGGGGCAAACTCCAGGCGCTCAAGCAGGCAACGGTGCACCACTTCCTCGCGTTCGAAGCGACGGCGAAGGTGCTGACGATGAAGGTGATCGACATCGACGGCAAGGAGATCGAGACGCTGAAGCTCGACAAGAAGCCGGGTGTGCTCGAGCAGACGCCGATCGAGCCCGAGAAAACGATCGAGTCGGACCCGACGATTCACGACGGGCCGGATGACGACGTGAGGAAACCGAAGCTACCGGAGCAGGTGCCGGAGACCAACCCGGAGACCAAGCCGGAGGCCAAGTCGGAGACCAAGCCGGAGACCAAGTCGGAGACCAAGCCGGCGCAGACCGCTCCGCCGCTGACGGGGCGCTAAGCGCGAGCGGCGCCCTTGGCGCGCGCTTCTTCTTGCTTGCGGCGCTTCATCACTTCCGTGACGGTCGACGCCTTCTTCAGCTTGTCTGCGATCGTCTTCTCGTCGACCGGGTAGTCGGTCCGGAACACGAGGCCGTCGTCGAAGAGCTGCTCGCGCGCTTCTTCGTCGTCGAGATACTTCGCGACCTTCTTGCCCTTGTAGTCGAGCTTCGGCAGCGTGATGACCTTGCCCTCGAGCCAGGTCATGAGATCGCCCATGACGGTCTTGCAGAGACCCAGGTTTTCTTCGAGGCCCTCGAAGAGCTCGGGGAAGCGCTGCCGGAACGCGTCCTCGTCTTCGCCCTTGCCGAGCGCCTTCTGCAGCGCGAGCCGCAGGAGCACCGCGTCGTCCGCGTAGCTCACGACCGCGTCGTTGCGATCGGAAATGAAGTCATTTGGGCTCACGACATACGCGACCACTCCGGCAGCGACTTCGCGCACCGGCCGTGGAAGGTTCTCATCGTCCATCGCGTCGAACGCGATCTTCAAGTCGTGGGGGAGAGACACCAACCAGTTGCGTACCAGCTCTACAAACTTCGCTTCAGTCGCGGCCGGCACAGAAAGACTCGTCACGGGATATGCGTTCCCCGCAACTGCGGGGCCTCCAAACGGGGTTCGGGATTTCAGTTAGACAGGGGTTGGTAGCAGTCACATACGGGAAATACAAGGCCGAGGCCTGTTAAGCCGGTTACGTGATACCCTCGTCCCCGACGTGGCCAAGCGTTCGCCCATCCTGGGCTACAACCACAACGTCCGGTACCGCGGACTGGTGTTTCACGTCCAGACCGAGGACTCGGGACTATTGTCCCCGCATCTCTTCACGCACCTCTTCCATGGTGGCGTGATCATTTCGACTCGCAAGCTCGTGTACGACGCGGGCTCCGCCGAGGACTCGATCAAGTCGTTGATGCAGGCTCAGCACAAGGCGGTGCTGAAGGATCTCAAGAAGGGCAGCTTCGACGACAAGATGGACGTGTATCTCGCCGGTACACCGGGACTCTTGCCGCGCGGCGTCCAGGACGAGGAAGCCGGCCGCGAGAGCGAGCCATCACTCGAGACACCCGCGACCGGGATGCCGCAGCTTCCGCCAGCCAACGCGTCAGCACCAGCCAACGCGTCAGCACCGATGATCGCCGAGGCGCGAGGCTCGAAGGCCGAACCGTCGACGTCGCGCCACCAGACCGAGGCCGATGTCTTCGAGCTCGCGCCACCTGGCTCGCCGGCCGCGAAGGTCGCGCGCACGAAGACTGCGGACCGAGGCAGCGCGCCATCCACTGTCCGTACGAACCTTCCGCCGCCACCGCCGAGCGCCGACGAGCTCGGTGGGCCGACGCTCAACGACCACGAGGCCGCGAGCATCGCCGCCGCCATCTCAGCCGCGAACGCGACAGTGCCGACGCGCATGGAGACGAACGACGCGACGATTCCGGTCGAGATGCCGTCCGAGCTGTCGCCGCTCGAGATCGAGCTCGAGCTCGACGAGCCGGACGACTTACCGCATCGCAGCGGGCGCGACACCGAGGCGTCACCCCCGCTCGACCACGCCGCGACGATCCGGCGCATGCCCGGCGAGTCGGTGCCGCCGCTTCCACCACCGCCGCACGCACATCCACGTGCGGCGAGCTCGGTCGGCGCCGCGTCGTTGCCGCCGAAACCGCCGCCCTCGCGGTTGCCGTCGCGTCCGGCGATCGCACCGCCGCAAGTTGTCTCCCGTCCCGTGTCATCGGCCGATCGACGCGCCGACGATGCGATCGAGGTCTACGCGCCCGCGCCGCCGGGCGTCGATGCACCGCCGGGCATGGCCGGCGAGCGTCCCGGTCAGTACTCGCAGCACAAGCGCGTCAGCCAGAAGATGCCAATAATCGAAGCGCGAAGGCCGCCGGCCTCCGGCGCGGTGCCGATTCCATCGGGGCTGGCGCGCCCGGCGAAGACCTCGTCGGCACCGTCGACGGGCGTGCCGAAACCGGTCGGCAGGGAAGCGTCGTCGAGCGCGGCGGTGAAATCGGGTTCGCGCGAGACCGGTGGAACTCCGATCATCACGTCTGGTATTCCGCAGCTCGCGCGCGATCAATCGTCGACGGGCGTGCCGAAACCGGTTGGCAGGGAAGCGTCGTCGAGCGCGGCGGTGAAATCGGGTTCGCGCGAGACCGGTGGGAATCCGATCGTCACCTCCGGTATTCCGCAGCTCGCGCGCGATCAATCGTCGTCGGGCATGCAGCGCGCCCGCACCCCGACCCCATCGCGCTTGACGTCACCCGCGTCGCCGGCGCCGTCGCGCACCGCGAGCTCGAGCGGCGGCGTCGTGATGACGCGTCCCGCGGTGATCGTCGGAGCGCCTGCCAAGCCGAACCAACCGCAACGCGTGCGCAAGGCGCGCGAAGAAGAAGGTCGCGGCTTCGGTCAGGGTCTGATCTCGGAGAAGAGCTTGGATGAAGTGATCCTCGCCTATCTCTCCGAAGACGCTGACGAGAAATAATCCGAGCGCGCGACCGCACGTTGGCGTTTGCGGGCGAAACGCTACGTTAGTGCATGACCGCTCACGTGAAGATGTACACGCGCAAGTGGTGTGGCTACTGCACGGCCGCCGAGAACCTGCTCGATGCGAAGGGCGTCGAGTACGAGCAGATCGATTGCACCGGAGACCACGCGACGCGCGCGTGGCTGCTGAAAGAGACCGGCCGTAGCACGGTGCCGCAGATCTTCATCGACGGAAAACCGGTCGGCGGCTACGACGATCTGCGCGCCTTGGATCGCCGAGGCGTGCTCGATCGAATGCTTGCAGGAACCGAGGCTCAGCCGGCGACGTAGTCATCGCAAAGCCGCCAAGGGTGGCGGACGTTGGCGTTGTGCTCGTGCCGCACACGAGCATGCCTTCGCCGCCTTTAGCGGCTTTGCCGTGCCTACTCGTCGTCTGGGTCGGGCGCGTCGAGCTCGGGATGATCGGCCTTGTACTGCGTCATCCACTCGGAGAGCTTGGGCATCGCGACCTCGAGCCGCTGGCTGCCTTCGCGATCCATCGCCTGTCGCCACGCGAACCGCGCTTCGTCGTGGTCGCGGCGATGCGCATGGACCCACGCGCAGAGCAGCAGGAGATCGCGGCCGGCCGTCATCGACAGGCCCTTGCGCATGCGGTCGTGCAGCTCGGTGTCGTCGATCTCGCCCGTCTTGACCGTGCCTTCGGCGACGGCGAGGTGCATCTGCGCGATCCAGTACGAGAGCTTCAAGACCTCGCCCGGCGGGACGCCGCCGCGTGCATCGAGGACGACGCGTGCTTCCTTCGTGCGACCGAGCGCGGTGAGGAGGTTGATCTCCGTGTAGTACGAGAACTGGTGCTGGATCAGGCGCGGCGAGAGCTTGCTGCGCGCGTGGCGCACCTTGTCGAGGGCTTGCTCGCCACGACCTTCGAGTGCGTCGGCGATCGCGACGCGTAGCTCGGCGAGCGCACGCACGCGGCCCGGTGCCCACCACGCCTTCGCGACGGGCTCGGCGAGCTCGCGACCTTGCCGAGCGTCGCCGTTCGAGAGCGCGACGCTCGCTTCGTTGACGCGCTTGACGGCACGCACGGTGCCCATGAATCGGCCACCGAGTGCGAGGTAGAACGGAATGAGGAGTGGGAACGACGTCGCGGCGAGCGCGACGCCAGCGGCGGTGATGCCACCGAACGCGATGTACGCGACGAGCTGGCGATTGCGCACGCCGGCCGGGTCTTTGACTTCACCGTCGCGGCCGACATAGACGAGCTGACCTTTGCCCGCCTTGTCGAGATCGGTCGCGATCATCGGGCGCGTGAGCGCGAGGGCCGTACCGGGGTCGTCGTCGTCGTTCTTTGGCGCCATGTCTTAACCGACGTCCTGAACGCTCCACTCGGTGCCCTGTGGCGAGTCATAGAGCTCGACGCCGAGCGCGACGAGCTCCGCGCGGATCTCGTCGGCGCGCTTGAAGTCCTTCGCGCCCCGCGCGGTGACGCGGTCCGTGATCAGCTGCTCGACGCGCGAGACGTCCAGCTTGCAGCGCTTGACGAGGCGCTCGCGACGGTCCGCGAGGTACTTGCGTGGATCATTCGCGAGCACGCCGAGCGCTTCCCCGACGGTGCGCATGTCCTTCGCGAGGCGCGCGAGCGTGCGCTTGCGCTTCTCCTTGTCGACGCCCTTGCCCTGATCGATGAGCCGATTCGCGATGGTCTTCGCCTCGTGCAGCTTCGACATCACGATCGGCGCGTTGAAGTCATCGGCGAGAGCTTCGCGCGATTCGTCGACGAGCTTCGTTGCCTCGGGCAGCACGTCGCCCGTGCCGCCGTCACCACTCTGCGCGACGATCGCGTCGATCTTCTGCAGCGTCTTGTAGAAGTCTTCGAGGCGACGGTCCGCCGCTTCGAGGCTGCGGAAGCGCACGCCGACTTGCACGTTCTTGTCGTCGAGCACGGGCTCGACCTCGAACTCGACGGGCGAGCGGTAGTGATGCTCGACGCAGAAGAACCGCAGCGCCTCGCCGCCGACGACAGCCGCGATCTCGTCGCAGTTGAAGACGTTGCCGAGCGACTTGGCCATCTTCACGCCACCGAAGTTGAGGAAGCCGTTGTGCATCCAGTGGCGCGCGAACGTGCTCGTGCCGTACGCGCCTTGCGACTGCGCGATCTCGTTCTCGTGGTGCGGAAAGATCAAGTCCTTGCCGCCGCCGTGCAGGTCGAAGCTCTCTCCGAGGTGCGAGACCGTCATCGCGGAGCACTCGATGTGCCAGCCCGGGCGACCGTTGCCCCAGGGCGAGGGCCAGAACGGCTCGCCGGGCTTCGCGGCTTTCCACAGCGCGAAGTCGACGGGTGCGCGCTTGTTCTTCTCGACGAGCTCGCGATCGCTCGCGCCCTTGCGGAGCTCGTCGATCGTCATGCCCGAGAGCTTGCCGTACGATGGGAACTTCTCGACGGAGTAATAGACGTCGCCCTCGGACGCGTACGCGATGCCGTTCGCGACGAGCTTCTCGATGACGTCGATGATCTCCTTGATGTGCGTGGAGACCTTGGGCTCGGCGTCGGGCGGCAGCACGCCGAACATGCCCATGTCGCGGTTGTAGTCGGCGGCGAACCGCGCGGCGAGCGCCATCGGATCTTCGCCGACCTCGTTCGCGCGCTTGATGATCTTGTCCTCGACGTCCGTGATGTTGCGGACGTACTTCACCTGCCAGCCGAGGAACTTGAGGCTCCGGCGAATGGTGTCGAACGAGATGGCAGAGAACGCATGCCCGATATGCGCCGGCGCGTAAGGCGTCGGTCCACAGACGTAGATGCCCACGTGCCCCGGCTGGAGCGGCTCGAATGCGACCTTGTCGCGGCGCAGCGAATCGTAGAGGCGAATTGGTGCTGGAGCGGACACGGAACAGACGTTCTAGCACGGCGGCCCTACAAGGGCGGCCACCCGAGCATCCCCGTACGCGGATCGAACGTCGCGTTCGTGAGGTCGTCGATCCATCGCGCGGTGGCCTCGGGTGTCGTCGGCAGATCGAGGCGCCAGAGCGCGATCGCGGTCGAGTCGAGCGTCGCGTCGCGCATGACGACCACGGAGCCGTCACTCGTGATGTCGGGTGTCGAGCCGGGCGGCGCCGCGCGCGCGATCTTCCACGAGGCGTGAGCGTGCGCGAAGACGTCGAGCACCGTGACGCCGCCGCTGCGATCGTCGGTGATGATCAGCGTCGGATCCTCATTGCCCCACGCATAGCCGGGGCCGAGGGTTGGCAGGCGAACGAAGTCCTGCGTGCGCGTGCGGACGACGTAGCCGGTACCGTCGTCGGCAACGACGAGGACTCGTTCGTCCTCGAGAAGGTTCGTCGTGTGGATCGGGCGAGGCAGCACGACGAAGTCATCGGCGCTCCCGTCGAGCTTCCACCGGCGCAGGCGTGCACCGGTCGCGAAGAACACGTCGCCCGCGGAGGTCGCGGCGGTTGTCGCGAGACCGGGCGAAAACGTGTCCGTGCGCGGCGCCATGCGGATCTGCGTCATGGAGCCGCCGGCGATGTCGTTGCGCGCGAGCGTGCCGTCGGTGAGAACCGTGACGAGCCAGCGTGGAGAAACCTCACGCACGGCGATGCGCTCGATCGGTGCGGCGAACGTCTGGAGCACTTGCTTCGAGCGCGTCTCGAGGTGGTAGACGACGAGCTGGTGCTGCTTCGTCCCGAGCAGCGCTCGGCGATCGTCGAGGCTCGTCGCGAAGGTGCCCTCGGCGTCGATGATCTCGCTCGTGCCATCAGGGCGCACGACCCAGGTCTCCATACGGCTCGCGAGCGGGCGCGCGAGCACGTACGCACCCGACGACGGGGACGAGAGGTGCATCGGTGACAACTTTGCGAGCTCGCGGACCGCGCCGGTCGCGAGATCGATCGAGCGCGCGGGGCCTGCGTTCGTGATCGTCCACGCGCGATCGCGCCCGACGGCGGCCACCTGCGAGTACGACGGGACCTCGATGCGCTTCGGCATCACGTGCTCGATGTTCCACACGAGGATGTGATCCGCGCAGACCGCGAAGACGTACGGCGAGCGCGGGGATGCACGCAGGACCCCGATCGGCGTCACGGGCAGCGGCACTTGATGCTCGTGTATGCCATCGAAGAACCGCAGGCCGGTGCGCCCCGCCCCCACGACGAATTCGCCCGCGGTGACGTGGAGGCCCGCCAGCGAGCTCTGCAGATCCGCTTCGCCAAGACTGCGCTCGCCGATCGTGAACCCGCCCAGGCCGGACGTGTACATCGTGCCCCGCGCGAGGATCGCGGTCTGATTCGTCAGGTTGTACGCCGTGGCCTCGACCTCGGGATGGACCGTGATGTCGAAGATGTGGGTCTCGCCGATCGTCGCGATGTGCTCGCCGTTCGCGGACCACGCGAGGGCGAACTTCTTGCCGTCGTGAATCTTCTCGACGAGCTCGGGACGTGCGGCATCGATCAGCCACACGTGCTCGCCCGCAAACGCGACGCGCTTGCCGTCGGGCGAGATCTCGAGGTACGTGACACGACCGGGCACGGGAATCTGTACGAGCGCGCCCGTCGCGGTGGTCAGTCGCCACGCTTGGTGGCGCTCGTCGACGTAGTAGACGACACCAGCGCGCGCGTCGACGCGCAGGATCGGCGCCGCATGTTCGTGTGCGCGCTGCGCCTTCGTCGTCGCGTCGATGATCGTGAGCGTCGATCCGACCCACGCGACGAGCTGGTCCTCGCCCGCGAACTGCGCGCGCACGCGGCCCTTCAGCGTCGCGACGACCGCGTGCGTGCGCGCTGCGAGATCGTAGACGTGGATGCTGCCGTCGGCGCCGCACACGACCGCGCGCGAGCCGGCGTGCGAGAGGTCCGCGAACACGACACTCGAAGGGCCGGGCAAGCGGCGCGCGACACCCGAGGCGCGTGCGCCCGCGGCGATCGCACGAACCTCGCGCCAGCGGCTCGTCGCGGCGAGCGGGCGCACCATCGCGACCGCCGCGGTCGGGTTCGTCGCGAGCAGCAGGCGCGCTTGCGAGACGACGAGATCGCTGGAGCGCTCGGCTTCGGCGGCGCGTGCCCGCTCGGCGGCAGCGGCCTCTGCGATCGCTTCGTCGCGTGTGGTGATCACGCGGCGAACGGCGAGGCCGAGCATCACGAGCGCGGCTGCGACGGTGATCACGAGAGCGCGATGACGGCGCACGAACCGCGCGATGCGCTCGCGCGTCGTGTAGTCGTGCGCGGCGACGAGCTGCCCCGTCGTGAACCGCGAGAGATCCTCGGCGAGCGCGCCGGCATCGCGGTAGCGTGCATCGAGTGGTGCGAGCGCCTTGTCCACGATCGCGCGCAGCTCGCGCGGCACACCGGTGAGCTCCGATGGCGGTAGCTTGCCGGCGAGCACGTAGCTCAGCGTCGCGCCGAGCGCGTAGACGTCCGCGCGCTCGTCGACATCGCTCGACGATGCGTGCTGCTCGGGTGACATGAACCCGGGCGTGCCGAACACGACGCCTGCCTGCGTGCGCAAGGAATCGCTCGCGAGTGGCTCTTCGCGCGGGCGTACGGAGTCGGTCTCGCCGCGTGCCTTCGCGAGACCCCAGTCGATCACGATCGTCTCGCCGCGTGCACCGGCGAGGATGTTCGCGGGCTTCAGATCACGGTGGATGATGCCGCGCTCGTGTGCGTGCGCGACGGCCTGCGCCGCGGCGAGCACGTGGGGCAGCAGCGCGAGGCGATCTGCGACGGTCTTCGACGCGCCGACGAGCACGTCGAGCGGCTTGCCGGTGACCTTGCGCATCACGTAGAACGGCGAGCCTTCCGACGACACGCCCGCGTCGTAGACCGGCACGATCGACGGATGCTCGAGGCGCGCGGTGATCTGCGTCTCGCGTGCGAACCGACGCAACGCATCCTCGTCGTTGCCGAGCGCTTCCTTCAGCGCGACGGTGCGGCCGAGCATCTTGTCGCGCGCCTCGACGACGCGGCCCATGCCGCCGCGACCGATCTCGTCGCCGAGCTCGAAGCGCTCGGGAAAGCTGCCGATCGCGGGGCGCGCGTCGACGATGGGCTCGGTGGCGGGCTCGTCGCTGGTGGCCACGGTCACTTCCAGCTCATCTGGCCGGTGGCGGGATCGATGATCGCGTTCGTCATCGCATCGAGCCACTTCGCGATATCGGCCGTCGACGGCGGATCCGGAAGGGTCCACACGATCATGGCGGCGCCGTCTTCCCCGTCGGCGCGCTTCCAGGTGTGCGCGATCACGCGGAGGCCGTCTGCGCTGATCTTCGGATCGCGGTACGGCACGCCCTTCGTGCGGCCGAGCGTCCAGCGGTGGCGCGCGATCGGATCGACGACGTCGAAGCCATCGGCCGTCGAGACGACGTACGTGCCGGTGTCGGCCGACATCGCGATCTTGCCGGCGTTGATCGCGTCGACCTCGGTCACCTTGTCGCGCGCGTCGAGCTCGACGAGATACGTCGCACCCTGGTTCGTGATCGCGATCGCCGGACCGGTGCCCGCGATGCCGAGCTCGATCGCCGGGCCGGGCAGCTCCGCGTGCGCGTCGACCGAGCCGGCAGGCCGCCATGCGCGCAGCGCGCGACCCTCGCCGAACATCACGGTGCCGTCGCCGAGCACGAGCAGCCCGCTCGTGACCTTGATCGGTTGCGCCGATGTCTCGGTCTTGTTCGTGTCGAGATTCTTGCGCCACAGCGTGCCGTCGGAGAACGCGGCCGCCACCCACGCGGGTGCCGCGCGCGTCCACGCGAAGCTGATGAGCTTGGCTCCCTTGCGCTCGACGAGTGGCGCGTACGTCTTCTTCTCGGTGTCGTAGAGGCGCAGGGATGCGGCATCTTCGTCGGCGAGCACGAGCGCCTGGTTCGTGACGAACGCGGCGTGCGAGACAACACCTTCGAGCGCGACCGCCGGCTTGCCGGGTGCGAACAGCGTCGCGGCGCGGCCGACATCGACCGCACATGCGAGTGCACCGTTGGGCGCGCCGGCGACGTCGAGCAGGGAGGCGCGCTTGTCGAGCGAGACCGCCTTGCCCGCCGCGAGGTCGATCCACGTCATCGGACCCGATGCGTGTGCGGCGAGCACGGCCGTGTTGCCGACGAAGGCGGCGCGCTCGATCGGAAACTCGACATCGATGCGGCGCGCCTGCACCTCGTCGAGGTTCCACACGACGAGCCGTTCCTCGACGGTGGCGACGACGTACGGCGAGTGCGCGGACGCATCGAGGATGTCGACGCGACCCGCGGGGATGATCAGGGTGAGATCGCCGCTGTCCGCGAGCACCGCGATGCCGCCCTGGCTCGCCGCGACGTACACGCCGCCGCGCGACTCGACGATGTTGATCGGATCGCCGACGAGCGGCTTGCGCGAACCTTGGTTCTCCCACGGGATCATCGCGACGCCGGTGACGCCGATCGAATACACGCGCTCGCTCGCCGACGCGACGTAGCGGCGCTCGCCGACATAGCGGCGGTTCACGATCATCGGGCCGGGCTCGATGCGCACCGCGAGCGCGGACTCGTCGACGAGCCCGGCGAGGTACTTGCCGTCGCCGGACCAGTCCATGTCCTTGGTGACGCCGTTCGTGACCACGAGCGGCGTGGTCTGCGGCTGCGTGCGATCGAACAGCATCAGGTGGTCGACGCCCGAGAGCGCGATCCATCGGCCGTCGGGCGACGGCGCGAGGCCCTTGATCGCCTCGGGCATCGGCACCTCGACGGGCATCGTGCCCGCGAGATCGAGCATGAACACCCGGCGTTTGTCGTCGACCCAGTAGGCGGTCATGCCGATCACCTCGAGATCGACGATCGCCGCGGTCGCCGTCAGGTCACGGCGGTTCTGCCCCGACGCGTCCATCACGACGAGCTTCGGTCCGTTCCACACGACGATGCGGCGCTCGTCGTCGGCCCACCGCGCCGACATCTCCGCGCCCATCTCGACGACGGTGCGCGCGGTGCGCTTCGGGAGGTCGTAGAGGCGGATCACGCCGTCGATGCCCGCCGACAGCACGCGCTCGCCGTCCTTCGAGAGCTGCAGCGTCTTCGTCGTCTTCGATGCCGGCAGTGCCCACGCGACGCCGGCCGCGCGCGCGGCGATGCCGATCGACCGCACGTCGCGCGGATGTTTCGTCGCGAGATTGCGGATCCGCGCGACCGCGCGTGTCGGGTTGGTCTCGACCTCGTTCTTGGCCTGTTGCAGCGTGACGCGCTCGAGCTCGCGCTCCGCACGCATGCGCTCGCTCTCGGCGATCCGCTTCTCTTCGCGCGCCGTCTGCGCGGCGTCGTCGGCGCGGTCGCGCTCGCCGCGCACGCGCACGAATGCGAGCGCGAGCCCGAGGAACAACACGCCCATCGCCGCGACCGGCACCTTGTTGCGCTTGACGAAGCGACGTGCGCGCTCCGCCGTCGAGTAGTGGTGCGAGGCGACGAGCTGACCGGTGAGGAAGCGCTGCAGATCTTCGGCGAGCTCGCGCGCGGTCTGATAGCGATCCGCCGGATCGTGCGCGAGGCACTTGTCGATGATCGTCGACAGCTCGGGCGGCACACCGTCGACGACCTCGGCGATCGGCGGCGGCGGCGCGGCGGCCGCGTTCTTCATCATCTCGTCGGCCGTCTTCGCGTGGTGCGGCGGCCTCCTGCCGAGCAAGTGATAGAGCGTCGCGCCGAGCGCGTAGACGTCGCAGCGTTCGTTGACGGGCTTGCCGCGCAGCTGCTCGGGCGCCATGAAGCCGGGCGTGCCGTAGACGATGCCCGCGCGCGTCTTGATCGAATCGAGCGGCTCGATCATGACGGGGCTGACCAGCGGATCATCGGCCTCGTTGATCAGCTTCGCGAGGCCCCAGTCGATCACGATGGTCTCGCCGAGATCACCGACGAGGATGTTCGACGGCTTGATGTCGCGATGCACGACGCCACGCTCGTGCGCGTGCGCGATCGCGTTCGACGCGTTGACGATGTGCGGCACCAGCGCGAGGCGTTCGTCGAGCGTCTCCGCGAGTGCGACGAGCCGCTCGAGCGGGCGACCCGAAATCTTGCGCATCACGTAATACGGCGCGCCGCCGAGCATCAGGCCGGCGTCGTGCACCGGCACGATCGAAGGATGCTCGAGTCGAGCGGTGATCTTGGTCTCGCGCTCGAACCGCTTGAGCGAGTCCGCGTCGAGCGCGAGCGCTTCCTTGAGCGCGACGGTTCGGCCGAGCACGGTGTCGTTCGCCTCGACGACGCGCCCCATGCCGCCACGCGCGATCTCGTCGCCGATCGCGTAGCGCTCGTGTGGCATCTGCGGCGGCGAGTGCGTGACCTTCGTCGGTCCGCCCGAGAACGTCGGCATGATGGGCGACGACTTCGGGATCTCCGGCAAGGACTCGCCGGGCCGCAGCTGCATCGTGCCGAAGCCGGGCATCTCGGGCGGCACCGTCGGTGGCAACGGTACGCCGGAGGCGGTCTTCATCTCATCATTGCTTGGGGGTTGCCCCCCCAAACCCCGCGGCTGCTCCCCCAAACCCGGCGGCATCGCCGGCGGCCTCGACTCGGGCACGGTGGGACCCGCTGCCGTCGGCAGATTGCTCTTCGGGTCTTCGGCCACGCGCGCCGAGTATACGGTCGATTCAGTCTATTTATACTCAGGCGCGGGTCGGGCGGAAATCGCGATTGACCGTCCGGATCAGGGCGTACAGGAACAAGAGGCCGATAACGCCGACGACGATCGTGATCGGCAGGATGTACCAGTAGTCCTGTGGGACCTCGTTGACGATCAGCGCGTACGCGTCGCTCGGGATCGCGCGCGTGACGTAGATGCCGAGCAGATCGAGCTGCTGGTCGGGGATCGTGGTGGTGCCGACCGTGAACCCGCTCGGGGAGCTGCCCTTGAGCGCGCCCCACGTCGTCTCGAGATGCCGCGTGACCGGCTCGACGCGCGCCGACCACAGCTTCGCACCCTCGAGCTTCGTCGTGACCTCGGTGACGGGCTGCTGCGTGTCGAAGCGAACCTGGCCGAGGACCTTGTCCTTGTCGTCCTGCGCGACGGGCTTCGCGGTGATGCCGAGCGCATCGAGCGCTTTCTGCCACGCGCCGGCGTCGAGGAGTGCGGCGTGCTCGGGCGTGCCCGGCGTGAACGTCGCGATGATCGTGGAGAGGTTGGGATCGACGACATCGAACGCGATGCGATCGGTGTCGCGGATCTTGAGGTCATCACCGTCGACGCTCTTCAGCGTGCCCGACGAAAGTCCGCCTCGCACGGCGGCTGACGTCGCGAACACGGGGCGCGGATTCGACGTGGCGTGCGCGCGCACCGCGGCGCCAAACGGCAGGTCGGACAGCTCGCGAAGCCGGCCGGGATAGCGGTTCGTCACGACGGGGTCATCCCAGCCGACGCCGTCGAGCACGAGCCACACGCGCTCGTTCGTGCCGCGCACGGGCACGGTGCGCAGGCCTGGATCGCCTTTGCCCTTCGCGGAGCGGATCGCGTGCGACATCATCGGCTCGGCGGGCAGCTCGATGAACGACTCGGCGGCGACCTTGCCGGCCATGACGTCGGCGAGCTGCGCGAGACGCGGGGTGTCGCCTTCGCCGCCGAACTTCCGGTCGGCGGTCAGTCGCCAGATGAAGAACGCGCACAGAAACACCATGCCCGCGGACGTGATGATCCCGATCTTCGGGCGCGCGCGCTGCAGCTTGATGAGGTCGGGGTCGAGCTCGCCTTTCGGGATCGGCGCGCCCTCTTCACGCTTCTTGGACGGTGGCTCGTCGGTCTCTGGGGCGCGTGACTCGGCCATCTGTCCTGTCGGCATCTTATCGTTCTGATCGACAACGCGCCACCCGCCGAGGTTGCGCCTTCCTTCCGTGGCAGCCGTCATCTCGACGGGTTACGGTGCGCCGTGACCTCGGAGGACCGTCCGCAGAGCTCTCGCGAGAAGCCGATGGGCGTCGCGGATCTGGTGCGGTTCGCCGGGCGCACCCTCGACGGGCTGGGGCTGGTCTGGCTGGAGGGCGAGGTCACCCAGTCGAGCCTGCCGGCGTCGGGGCACCTGTATTTCGCGCTCTCGGATCGGGGGAGCGTGCTGTCCGCGATCATGTGGAGCCGCGATCTCCAGCGCATGCGGTTCAAGATCGAGCCGGGGCAGCGGCTGCGGGTCCGCGGGCGGCTCGGCGTCTACGACCGCGACGGCAAGATGCAGCTCTACGCCGACTTCGCAGAGCCCGCGGGTGCCGGCGCCGAGGCGCTCGCGCTCGAGCAGCTGAAGGCGAAGCTGGCGGCCGAGGGCCTCTTCGCGGCGAACAAGAAGCGCGCGTTGCCGAGGTTTCCGCGGCGCATCGGCGTCGTGACGTCGGCGAATGGCGCGGCGGTGCACGACATCATTCGCACCGTGCAGCGCCGGCTACCGACGCCGATCCTGATAGCCGACGCGGCGGTGCAAGGACCGCAAGCGCCGCATCAGCTCGTGATGGGCATGGCGATGCTCGTGAAGGCGGGCGTCGATGTCTTGATCGTCGGGCGCGGTGGCGGCGCAGCGACGGATCTCACCGCGTTCAATCACGAACGCGTCGTGCGCACGATCGCGCGCTGTCCCGTGCCGGTGATCAGCGCGGTCGGTCACGAGACCGATCTCTCGCTCTCCGATCTCGCGGCGGATGCGCGCGCGTCGACGCCGACGGCAGCGGCGGAGCTGTGCGTGCCCGACGGCATCGCGCTCGAGGATCTCCTGAAGAAAGAGCGCCGCCGGCTCGATCGCGAGATGCATCACCGAATGGATCGCGCGCGGCAAGACATCGATCGCGTGACCATGGCGCTGCACGTGCGTGGTGAGCGCTCGCTGTCGACGACGCGAGGACAGCTGCAGCGACTTCAAGAGCGGCTCGCGAGCTTGCACCCGCGCGCACGCCTGCTCGCGAACAAGAACGCGCTGTCGAATCTCGAGCGCCGGCTCGCCGCGGCGAATCCGGGCGGGCGCATCGCACGTGCGCGTCGCGACCTCGACAACCTCGTCGCGCGGCGCGATTCGACGATCCTGCGGCTCTTGCAAGCGCGCCGCGCAGCGCTCGGTCAGATCGGTGCGCAGATCGCCGCGCTGTCGCCGCTCGCGGTGCTCGATCGCGGCTACGCGATGGTGTCGAAGGAGAAGGCGCCCATGGCCGGCAGCCAAGCGATCATCCGCGATGCAGCGCAAGTCGCCGTCGGGGACCGCCTGCACGTGCGGCTCGCGAGGGGCGAATTCGACGTCGAGGTGTTGGGTGATTAGCGGCTCGACGCGCATCGCCGCCGTCGTCGGCTGGCCGGTCGAGCACTCGCGCAGCCCGCAGATGCTGAACGCCGCGTTCGCGATCTCGCGCATCGATGCGGTGATGATTCCGATCGCCGCGCCGCCCGAGCGCTTCGCGCAGGTCGTCGCTGGCCTGCGCGCGATCAACGCACTCGGCGCGAGCGTCACGGTGCCGCACAAGCTCGCGGCCGTCGCGCTCTGCGATCAGGTCACGCCGGCCGCGCGAGACATCGGCGCGGTCAACTGCCTGCACGTCGACGACGGCCGCCTCGTCGGGCACAACACGGATGCTCCCGGCTTCGTCGATGGGCTCGTCGCCGCGGGCTTCGCCAAGCCAGACGCACGCATCGTCCTCCTCGGCGCAGGTGGTGCAGCGCGCGCGGTCGCGTTTGGCCTGCGCGATCGCGGCACGACCACGGTGCTCGCGCGCCGCCCGGCCGCCGTCACGTGGACACGCGCAGTGGAGTGGACCGAGGACGCGCTGCGCACCTCGTTCGCCACCGCCGACCTCGTCGTCGATTGCACGCCCGCCGGACTCTCGACCGACGACGAGCGCACCCTGGTCGATGAGCTACCGATCGACGAGCTGCGCCCGCATGCCTGGGTGTCGACGCTGATCTATCACCGGTCGACGCTCTTGCTCGAACGCGCGAAGGAGCGCGGTCATTCCACCGTCGATGGTCGCGCGATGCTCGTGCATCAAGGCGCGCGCGCATTCGCGATCTGGACGAAGTCCCCCGCCCCGCTCGATGCGATGACGCGCGCGCTCGACGACGCACTTCGCGGTACGTGATCTGCATCTCGCACGAAGGCAGTCGTGCCCCAGGCGTGCCGGCGAGGTGCAACTTGAGACAGTCCCGTCGAATCGTTATCGCGACCCTGTGCCTGACGTTCACAGGCTCTGCTGTCGCATGGGCCAATCCACCCACGCCATCGGACCACTACGTCGAGGATCCGATGGCGCCCCACAACACGACGGGCACAGCGGCAAGACTTGGCACTGCGGTCGGGTTCGTCTATGGCGAGCGCCAAGACGTCCTCGCGCTCGGGCTCACTGCCGCAGCGGGTCATCGCTGGGGACGCCTGACGATCGAGGCCGAATACAGCTACCTCATGTTCCAGGTCAAAGGTCCGTCGAGCAAGCAGCTCGGCGAGGGCGACCGCCTCGGCGTCCTCACCCGCCTCGATGTCATACGCCTCGGTCCCAAGATCGTCGGCCCCAACTCGCTCGTCTCGTTCTACGTCGAGGGTGGCGCCGCGGTCGCGTGGAACAAGTGGTTCGAGCCCGGCAACCAGGAAGAGATGCGCCTCGTCGTCGACGACAGCAAGCGCGTCGAGGGTCAGGTCGGCTTCGGCGTCCAGATCGACCACCGCCTCCAGGAACCGATCGGGTTCCCGCGCCGCATCGGCTGGTTCCTCGGCTGGCGCATGGCGTTCGCGCCGCACGATTCGGAGGCCGCATCGATCTGTCGCGGCGTCTCCTGTCGCCCGGCCCCGCCGATGCCCAACGACAAGTACACGGATCGCTCGATGCTGTTTCAGTCGAGCATGCAGTTCACCTGGTGAGCCCAGGCGCTCGCTCGGTCACTCCGGCTGAACGGGCGACTTGTTGCACTGAACGTCGTCGACGCAGTCGCCCTGCTTCGAGGAGCACTCCATGCGGTTCCCAACCTCGAACAGAGGCTTGCCGTCCGCGCTCGTCAGTGGATTTGACTTGCAGCAGCAAGTCTCGGGAGCGGCGTTCGATCCCTCGTTGACGACCGCGCCTTCGGGCTTCTTCTTCGAGCCACCGCAGGCTGCCACCAACACGAAAGCAAGTGCGAGCAAGTTCCGCATGCGTTCGTCCTATCACGCGTGCATCATCGTTTCCATGCGCACCACCATCCTCGTGTTGGTCACGATTCTCGCGGCATCGCCCCTCGCTGCCGCCGATGGACCCGCGGTGCGCTTCGGCCTGACCGGCTCGCTCGCCGATCAAGGTGCCCCATCGCAGACGCCGTTCGGCCCGATGATCGCGCTCGGCACGCGCATCGGCCCCATCCTCGGCGAGGTCGACTACGCCTATTTGTCCTTCGTCGATCCCGAGACGATCAACGGCGGCATGCACCGCCTCGGACTCAACGTCCGCGCCGATGTCTACCGCGACACGAATCGCCCGTGCCTCATGGGCCTCGCGTGCACGAAAGCCCTGACGCTCTACGCCGAGCTCGGCGCCGCGATGCGCTACGGCCAGTGGGCGCTCGATGCGTACCGCCGCTCGCCGTCGACCGGCGACCGCCAGCGCGAAGCGCACGTCGGGTTCGGCATGTCGATCGACAACCAGCTGAGCCCGCGCCGGCTCGGCTGGCAGCTCGGCTTCCGGATCACGGCCGCGCCGCGTGATGACCTCATGCTCGCGTGTCGTGGCGAATCGTGTGCGTCGGATGGCATCGATCGGTCGGGCGCGATCGATTACTCGTTCTTGTTCGAGTGGACGTTCCTGATCGGTCGCTGACGTGGTTGCCGCCGCGGCCTGCCTTCGCGCGCGCTTGCGCCCTCTCGCGAACACGCCCTCGCCGTTGCGTGCGCTCGGCACGCCCTCGCGTTCGCTGCACGAGCGTTGGCGCGAACGCGAACATGCGCGCTAACGCGGCGCGGGTGCGGGGCCCGCTCGCTCGGCCCCGATACCGCGGTGCCCTGACTTCACGGCGGCGCAATGCAGACCCGATCCCCTTTTCTGCACAACTCGCGCGGTAATGCAGACCCGATCCCCTTTTCTGCACAACTCGCGCGGAACCGGAAACGCAGCCGCGTGCATCGTGCGATCGACACTCGGTCATCGCGCGCTATGGCGTCGTCACCTCGACTCGACGAGCAACTCGCGCGGTAATTGGTGCGACCAGTAACGAGGAGGTAATTGGTGCGACCAGTAACTGGTTGCTGACAATTCAGCGAGCGCGCCGCGCGCGCGGGAACCGAAAACGCAGCAGTGCGGCGCGACGCCGTAAATTGCCACGCAACAAGCGGTTCCTGTCCGGCTTGTCCGAGTGGTCCGACATAATTTCCGGGCTCGGTAACGAGGAGGTAATTGGTGCGACCAGTAACTGGTTGCTGACAATTCAGCGAGCGCGCCGCGCGCGCGGGAACCGAAAACGCAGCAGTGCGGCGCGACGCCGTAAATTGCCACGCAACAAGCGGTT
>JALZOJ010000094.1 GCA_030857175.1 Myxococcota bacterium
GCGGGCTCGCTGTCGCTCGCGTCGAGCACGAGGAACTTCACCGCGAGGAAACCGCCGAGCACGAGCGCCGCGATCGCGACACCGATGGCGACATCGCGACCGATCGACGACTTGCGCTTGCCGTCCGTCAGCTGGCCGACGTGCGCTGTCTCCATCATCGGATTCGCGTTCGCCTGCGCATAGCTCGGCTGGCTGCCGTACGGATGCTGCATCGGCGGGTTCATCGAGCTCATCTGCGGATAGCTCATCGACTGCATCTGCGGATTCGATGGATGCGAGCCGTACGGCGCCTGCTGCATCTGCGGCTGCGGGAGATGTGGCTGCGAGAGATGTTGTGGATAGGGTGGATACGTCCCACCCGGCTGGCTCTGATAGCCCTGGCTGTAGTTCGGAACACCCGGCGGCGGCGCGGCGCCCATCAGCGTTCGGGCTTGCGGCTGACCTGGCTGAGCGAGCGCGTTCATCGGCTGACCGACGGGCACGAGCGCCGGCGTGCCATGCGCCATCGGCTGATTGTGCGGCGGCCCTGACGTCTGCTGCGGCGGGTACTGTTGCGGGTAGCCCTGATGCGGCGACGGATGCTGCGGATACTGGCCTTGGCCCTGCGCGTCCATGCCCATCGACGGCGAGCGCGGCGAGGCCGCGTACGGCGGAGTCGATGCGGTCGGTGCACGCGGCGGCGGTTGCGGCGGCCGACCCAAGGGCGGCGCCTGCGACGAGGGCGACTGGCGCATCGGCTGGGACGGCGCGCGGGCACTTGTACTAGGCGCTGCAGCGGCCGCCGGCTGTGGTTGCTGACCATCGGCCTCGCCGAAGATCTCGGTCGGCGCTTCTTCGCCGAACTCGCCGTCATCATCGTCATCAGCCGCGGGAGGAGATGTGGGGGCCTGCGGACGCGCGAGGCCCGGCTGCGCCGCGGCGTTGACCATCTTCTCGAGCTCGTCGAAGTCGGGGCCGCCGAGCTGCGTGGCATCGCCTTCGGGCGCGCCGGCTTCACCGAGCGTCTCGACGACGTCCACCTTCGCGGATGCAGAGGGCACACCGGCGATGAGGCCATCGCGGCCGACACGCTTGTACTGCTCGAGCTGCTGGCGCTCGCGCTCGATCTCCGACGAGAACACTTCCTTGAGCCAGCCCGAGAGCGACTTCGCCGTGAACACGACGTCCTGACTCATCAGGAACGCCTGCAGATCGGCGAGCATCTCGCTGCACCACTGATAGCGATCGTCGACGTCCTTTGCGAGCGCCTTGAGGATCACCTTCTCGACGACTTCGGGGATGTTCGGGTTCAGCTCGCGCGGCGGGCGGATGTCGACGTTGCGGACCTTCTCGAGCGTCGAGAAGTCGGTCTCTCCCTGGAACAGGCGATCGCTCGTGAGGCACTCGTAGAGCATCGTGCCGAGCGCGAAGATGTCGCTGCGGCGATCGAGCGGCAGGCCACGCACCTGCTCGGGCGACATATAGCCAAACTTGCCCTTGAGCACGCCGGCCATCGTGCGCGAGTTACGCGACGTCGCCTTCGCGATGCCGAAGTCGATGACCTTGACCTCGCCCTCGTACGAGACGAGCACGTTCTGCGGCGAGCAATCGCGGTGCACGATCTCGAGCGGACGGCCGAGCGGGTCCCGCTTGCGGTGCGCGTAGTCGAGACCTTCCAGAACCTTTGCGATGCTGAAACACGCCATCGCGATCGGCATCGGCTGCTTGATCTTGCGGAGCCGGTTCTGGATCTGGAGCAGGTCCTTGCCCCAGATGTACTCCATCGCGATGAAGTGCGAGCCGTCGATGCGGCCGAGCTCGAAGATCTGGCAGATATTCGCATGCGCGAGCTGCCCGGCGATCTTCGCCTCATCGATGAACATCTTGATGAAGTCGCGGTCCTCGCCCATCGTCGGCAAGATGCGCTTGATGGCGATGATCTTCTCGAAGCCTTCGACGCCATAGCTCTTGGCTTTGAAGACCTCGGCCATGCCGCCGACGCTGATGCGGTCGAGCAGCAAATATTTGCCGAATGGAACCGGCTGCCTCACTCGATCGAATCCTAACTGGATCGTTTCCCCGATGACAATGAAGAAGGGGCCCGTATGCCTTGGCTAGGCGACGACAGTCGTCGTGCGACTGCGGTGTCGCGTGGACGCGAGGCCATGGTCACGAGGCCCCAAGATGTAGGTCCGTGTCAGAAGGAACCAAAGACGCCGACCACTCCACCACCACTTGCCGGCGCGACGAACGGCTGCATGGACTCTTTTCGCCGATAGCCTTTTACACCGTCGTACACGCCGAATCCATACGTGAGGATCAGACCGATCCCGCTCGCGATGTTCACGACGCGCAGCGCCGGAGCGCTCGACGAGTGATCGCCGCCTTTATCGCAGGTCACGCTCGAGCCGCTCGAGCCCGACACTTCGCTGCACCACGATCGCAGGACCAGAAACGTCGTGACGTTCGTGATCGCGAACGCACCGAGCAAGCCGCCGATCACGTACGCCTTGGTCTTGTCGCCGTTCTGGATCTGACCGCCCGGCGGGATCAAGTTGAGGATCCAGTAGCGACGCGTTTTCGGTCGCCGCTGGCGAAGCTCGGCATCGTGTAGCGAGCGCACGTCGTTGAAGAAGTTCACGACATCGGGCGGGTACAGCGCGGGATCGAGCTTGCCGTCGAGATCGATGCGCAGGTAATCGACGAAGTGCGCTTCGGCGGCCTCGCGCTGGTTCTGGAAGAACGCCGCGATGCCCGCGAGGCGATGCGCTTCGGCGAGATCCGCCTGCGAGAGCTGACCGCGCAAGAGCGGCGCGACGAGCGACGAGACCTTCTGCCAGTCACCCTGTGCGGCGGCGGTATTGCCTTCGCGCAGTGCATCGGCCGGCGTCTGCGCATGCGCGACGGCGCAGAGCACGAGCAGCGCCGCGATCACTCTCAGGGCCACGCGGGCACCACCTTGCGAACGTGTGGGCGCAGGATCGAGAGGACCTCACCCGCGACGCGCGCGGCGAATGCGTCCGTCGACATGCCCTTGTCGCCGACGATCGTGTCGGTGACGACGACGCGCTCGAACAGCACCTGGCCGGCATCGGCGATCCGCACGCGAACGCGCGCCTTGCCCATCGGCACCGTGTCACCCCAAAGCGAGTAGTCGAGGACCTCGAACGCGATCGCGCGGTCGGCCGTCGAGGCCGCGACGGTCTTGTGCGCGGCCTTGGCGTCGAGCATGCCGGCCTCGATCACCGACGGCACGCGCTGCGCCGACGTGACCCAACCCGGAACGCGATCGACGAGCGCAGCGCGAAACTTCTCCGCGTCGGTCGACGACGTCTTCGACATGATGCCGACCAAGAGCTGCCGGGTCGGCGCGAGCTTCGGCACGGGTGGTTGCGTCGGCGTCGGCGGCTTGATCGTCTCGCCGGCCTTCTTCGCCTGCTCGAGCTTGGCGAGCTGGTCGAGCTTGTCGCGCAGCACCGGCAGCACCTTCGCGGCGAGATCCTTCGTCGTCTTCTCGAGGGTCTCGAGCGACGAGGCGGTCGCCGGGAAGTCCTTCACCATCCCGACCGCCTTTGGGTCGCGGACGCGGATCCAGAGCTCGATCGCGCCGCCCTTCCCCGCCGAGATCTTGCCGTCGATGATCAGCTTCGTTTCATCGGGCACCGCCATCTTCGGCAGCACGACGACGACATCGATCTTGCCCGCGATCAGCGCCTGCGCGATCTCGCTCGCAACGACCTGTCCATAGACCTCGAGCTTCGCGGCCGCGTCGAGCGGCAGCAGCGCAACCTTGTCGTCGGCGCGCGCACGCGTCGACGCGAGCAGCACGAGCAGCAAGAGGACGCGCGCGATCATGGCTACATCGTACCCGGATCGGCGACGGGGACGGCGAACGCGCCCGCCGATGACGATGCGCCTTCGGCGAGCGGCAACGCGCGTTCGCCCGTGCAGTTGACGGCGCACAGGATCTGCACGGCGGCGTTGCCGATCGGCTGCGGATTGCCGGCGAGCACGAGCGTGCCTTTGACCTCGAGCCCCTTGGGCAGGTTGTAGACGCTCGTCAGGAAGGCGGACGTCTTGTTCGCGTCGGTCTTCGGGCCGGCTTGCCGAGCCATGTCGTGACCGAACGGATCTGCGTAGTGGAAGTCGTACGTCGCGCCGGGCGCGAGGCTCGCCGTGAGGTTGCCGCTTCCGTCGGCGACAACGCGCACGGTGCCCATGCCCGACATCGCGAGCGGTGCCTTCGGCAGGGCTTCGAAGATCGCACCCGGCAGGATCGCGTTTGCCTGGTTGCGGAGCTGGACGACCGACAGGGTCATCGGCGGCGCGTCGATCGTCGCCGGCACCGCGGTGCGCAGATCGAGCGACGACATCGTGACGTCGCCGGTCTGCGGCGAGACGACCGCGGTGAGGAGCTCGTCGGGCGCGCGCAAGGTCGGCATCGCGCCCGAGCCGAGCGCGATCGCTTGCGCGTAGACGTCACCGCTCGCGCTCACGATCGTCGCGCCGGCCGTGACCTTACCCGCGACCGCGATGGTGCCGACGATCGCGACGCGCGCGTTGCCTTGCGCCGCGCCGCTCCTCCGCACGACCGCGCCGGCGACGTCGCGGATCACGAGGCCACCGTCGTACTCGATCTGCACCGGCTGCCCGAACAAGGTGGATGCGACCGAGGTCGCGCTGAGGCGCGGCAGCCCGCTGTTGGGCGGCCCGGCGACGTCGATGGTCGCCGCGCCGGTGGTCACCGAGGCGCGCACGCTGAACGCGCCCGCGCCGTCGGTCGTCGCGAGCGTGGTCGGCACGCCGTCGATCGAGAGCTGGACCTTCGCGCCGGCGAGTAGCTGGCCGCTGGGATCGCGCACGGTGCCCGCGACCTGTGTTCCTGCGTCGAGCGGCAGGTTCGAGCCGGGGAGCCAGCTCTTGACGAGCTTTGGTGCGAAGCCCGCGACGAGCGGAACGACGAGCACGTCGTGTGGCTGGTTGAGCACGCGCACGTTGAACGCGCCTGCCGCGCTCGAGAATGCCTCGACGTACGCGTCGCGCGATGCGACCGGGATGAAGCGCAGATACGCCTGCGTGGTCGAGTTGCCCGTCACCATCACGCCGGGATCGACGCTGAAAACACCGACCGTCATGTTCGCGCCGCCGTTGACGAGCACGAGCTTCTCGCTCGGCGGTGCTGCGACGGTCGCGGGCGGATACACGCGCAGCCGGATCTGCATCGAATTCGCGCCTGGCACGAGCACGTTCACGCCCTGCGGTGTCACCGGGCAGGGCTGGCTGGATCCGCCGATCACGACCGTCGTCTGATACGCGTCGGCGATCGACGCGTCGAACTCGACGGCCGACATATCCGGCGCGCTGCTCGTGAACGCGATCGTCTGCGTGCCGCGCTTCACTTCCCACGTGTACGAGAGGACGCCCGGTGCGTTCGAGACATGCGCGATGGCGCGAACCTTCGAGCCCGGAAACGCGTAGGGCATTGGTGGCTCGAACGTGACGTTCACGCCGCAGCTCGGGTTCGCATCGCTCGTCGGGCCGTCGCTCAGGCTAGCGTCGGTGGGATCGATGCTGGAGTCGCCGCCACCGCAGGCGGCGAAGCAACCGCCGAAGCAACCGCCGAGCACGACGACGAGCACGCGCTTCACATCGCCCCCGGATCGAAGATCGCGACGTCGAACGCGCCCGCACTCGACGTCGCGCCTTCGGCGAGCGGCCGGCTGCGATCGACGCCTTCGCACAGCGTGCAGAGGATCTGCACCGTGCCGCGCCCGACCGGCTGCGGATTGCCCGAGAGCAACAGCGTGCCGGTCACGCGCAGGCGCGGATTGAGCGCATACGTCGAGGAGAGATTCGCGGTCGGCACGTCCGCGAGCAGCAGCGGCGCGGCGCGGCCGAGTGGATCGGAGGCGCGCACGTCGAACCGGGCACCCGATGGCACGAGCAGCGAGAGATCACCCATCGCGTTCGAGGTCGCGCGGATCGCCTGCGCGCCCGCGAGCTCGAGTGCACCCGCGGGCGCGAGATCGATCAGTGCGTTCGGCAGCGCGACCTGCGCGGCGGTGCGCAGCTGCGTGTTGATCACGACCGCCGGTGGCGCATCGATCGTCGCCGGCACCGCGGTCGTCAGATCGAACGCGTCGACGGCGAGCTGCGTGCCGATCGTCGACACCGCGAACAGCGGCGCCGCCGGTGCCAAGGTCCCGTTTGGCAGCGCGCCCGCGCCATTTGTCCGCGTCGCGATCCGGAGCTCGCCGTCCGCGGACACCGTCGTGTTGATCGTCGCGACCGCGCTGATCTCGCCGACGAGCTTCACCGGCACATCGGGCTGCGCGACGCCGCCGCGGCGCACGACGGCACCACCGACATCGCGACGCTGAAGCGCCGGGCTGTATCGCACCGTGAACGGCGCGACGAGCGTCGTCGACGCGCCCGCGATCCGCGGCAGCCCGCTCGCCGGCGGTGGCGTGACCTCGACGTGGACCTCGGGCGCACCGGGCGGCACGGTCGCGAGCACGCTGAACCCGCCCGCGCCGTTTGTGGTCGCGAGCGTCGACGGGATCCCGTCGAGCTCGATCTGCACGTGCGCATTCGCGACGGCGCTACCCGATGGATCGAGCACCGTGCCGGTCAACGCGATGCCCGCATCGACGGCGAGCACGGCCATGCCCGGCATCCAGTTCTTCACGAGCCGCGGGGCGAACCCCGCCACGGTCGGCACGACGAGCACGTCGTGCACGGTGTTGAGCACGCGCGCGCTATACGCACCGTCGCTCGCGGTGAACGCCTCGACGTACGCATCGCGCCCGCCGAGCGGGATGAACCGCAGATACGACGGAACGCCCGTCGTGTCCTTGCGCACGTGCCCCGTCGCGATCACGCCGGTGTCGACGGTGACGTTGTTGAGCGACCAGTCCGCACCGCCGGGAATCAGCTCGAGCTTCTCTTGCGGCGGCGCCGCCATCCCGGCCGGCGGATAGACGCGCAAGCGGACTTGTTGCAGCGCTCCGCCCGGCACGCCGACATTGACGTCGGCCTGCGCCGTCGGGCAGAACGAACCGGTGCCGTTCACCGCGACCATCACGCGATACGGCCCGGGATCCGGAACGAAGAACGTGATCGCACTCTGCAGCTCACCGACGCCGGCGAGCTGGTGCGTCACGTCAGCGCCACCGTGCGTGACCTGCCACGTGTAGCCGAGCACGCCGCTCGCACCCGTGACGTTCGCGCTGACGCGGATCTCCGCCTGCGGCGATGCGATCACCATCATCGGCTCGAACACGAGCGAGACCGAGCACCCGGCCGGCGCGTCGGGCGTCGGCGTGTCGTCTCCGGCCGAACCGAGGTCGGCGCAACCCGCACCGACCATCACGGCAATAGCGAGCGCGACTCTCACCGCGCCTCGACCCGCCAGGTCTGCCGCTGGATGCAGCCGTTCGCGCCGATCGAGCACGTCTGGTTCGCGTCGGCGCAGTTCACCGGCGCGAGCCTGCGGTCCTGGATCTCGACGCGGATCTCGACGATCGAGCCCGGTGTGTAGATGTCCGGATCGAAGAACAGCTTGGAGCCGCCGCCCACGATCTGCCGCCCGCCCGTCGGGCCGAGGATCGACCACTGGAACGTCGACTCGCCAAACAACGCGCCGCCTGCCGTGCGCGGATAGCTGTCGAGGTCGTCTCCGACGATGGGGACCTGGAACAGCTCGGTGTCCTCCACGATCCTCGCCGATGGCGCAGGCGGCACGATGGGCGACACGACGTCGATGCACGGCGGGCTATCGGGGATGACGTTGAGTGTCGCCTCCTTCGTGATCGAGCGGCCGCCGGGGTCGGTGACCGTGACGGAGAGGCCCCACAGACCTGGAATCTGCGGCTTCAGGATCTTCGCGACCTGCTTCTTGCCCGGCGGGCTCGCGATCACGTCGTCCGTCAGATCGACCGTGACCAGCGACGGTGGCAGCACGCGCCAGTCGACGACGAGCGAGTCGAGATCATCGTCGCCGTCGGTGAACAGCGCGTACAGGTTGATCGGCATGTCGACGACGTAGCCCTTGCCCATCTGGTGATAGACGGACGTGTCGCGAATCGTGAGCTCGGGGTTCCTGTCCTTGACGGCGAGCTGCAGCTGGTCGGTCGGCTTCGCGGTCGCGCCGTGATCGTCCCGGCCGTCGAGCACGAGGCGCAGCCCGCCGGTCGGCGTCTCTCCGTCGAGCCGCGTCCGCGGCACCATGAACGTGAAGTCCTCGCCCTCACCGACGATGTCGGTCGTGTCGTCGCAGCTCTCGAACGTGCTCGCGTCCGTGCACAGGTACGCCCGCCACGTCAGGTCGACGTCGTGCCCATCGGGGTCGACCACGACCGCCTTGAACGAGACCGTCTCGCTGCGGAAGATGTCGCCGACCACGGGCTGCGTGATATCGAGCGACGGTCGCTGGTTGATCGACTCGACGTAGAAACAACCCGCCAACCCGAGGCTGGCTATCGCGACGGCGAACCTCACGGCATCCCCTGGTGCAACCATCTTGCCACCCGCAACTCGTGGAATCACCAGCCATCCGCCACGGGTGTGGAGGTCGATCACGACATGCCTGTCGCGCTTTGGGGGCTGACTACGGATCGCAGAACAAGCGGCCCGCCTCCTGGCGCAGCCGGCACGGGACGCGGGGGATGTCGATCCACAGGCTCTGACCGCCGACGACGACCTCCGTGCGTCCCGGTTTCAGCTTGCGTGTGTCGCCCTTGGAAAAGCTCTCATTGCCGATCTTCGCCGCGACCTCGAACCGCACCTCGACGAGCGCGAGCAGCGAGCCTTCGACCTTCGCCGTCTTGCCGCCCGCGACCTCGACGGTCTTCGTCCACTCGTTGCCGGTGATGCCGGGCTGCTTGCACAACACGACGTGTGTGCCGGCCGTGACCTCGTACGTGCTCTTCCGCAGGAGCTCGCCGCGCTCCACGTTGTCGATCCAGACCTTGCACCACGTGTCGTTGACGACGACGATCTTGCCATGCTCGATCGGCGCTGCGTCCGGCGGCGGCGGTGGTGCGGCATCCGGCGTGGGCAACACGTCGACGGCCGCCATCGCGGTCACGCTATCGCGCGGCGGCAACGCGTCTCTCACTCGCACGGCATCGACGGGCACCGCGTCGATCGGCATCGCGTCGCTCGCTGCATCGACGACATCGCTCGGCACGTCGATCGCGACGTCGATCGCGGCGTCGACCTGCGCGATCGCGTCGAGCGTCGTCGTCGCCGGCGAGCCATTCATCACGGACATCCCGATCGCCGTCGCGCCACCCGCGAGCACGAGGCTGATGCCCGCCGCCGCGTAAAGCTTGCGCCGCTTCGACGATCGGCCGCCTTCGGTGACCTTCTCGACCAAGGCATCGACGGCGGGATCGTTCGGCGCGAGTGCGCTCGCGCGATCGACGATGGCCATCGCCCGCGGCAGCCTGTCCTCGGCGATCGCGCGCTCCGCGGTGACGAGCAGCGCGCTCACGATCGCGGGCGTCTTCGCTGCGACGAACGCTTCGGGATCCGCGAAGTACGCGGCGAGCTCCTCGGTGGGCTCGCCGAAGCCACCCTTCGCCGCGAACGCGCGCAGCTCGGCCGCGAGCGTCGCGGCATTCGCCGGCCGCAGCGCGGGCTCGGTCGCCATCATCTGCTCGATCAACCGCGAGAGATCCGGCCCGACCGACGCCTTGCGCCGCACCGGCGTGACGAGCGTGCCCGCCGCGATCTGGCTCATCACCTTCGCGGGACTTCCGCTGTACGGCAGGTGTCCCGTCGCGAGCTGATAGAGCGTCGCGCCGAGCGAGTAGATGTCGCTCTTCGCGGTCGCGATGTCACCGCTCGCTTGCTCCGGGCTCATGTACGCGGGCGTGCCGAGCAGCGCGCCGGTCCGCGTGACGAGCGAATTCTCGGTCTCGAGGCGCGCGACGCCGAAGTCGGCGAGCAGCAGCTTGCCACCCGGCGCGACGAGCACGTTCGACGGCTTGATGTCGCGATGCACGATCGCCGCGGCGTGCGCGGCGGCGAGGCCATCCGCGAGCAGCGCACCGACACATGCGGCGATCTCGGAGAGCATCGGGCCGCGCTGCTCGACCTCCTCGAGGAGCGTGCGCCCGCGGATCAGCTCCATCACGATGTACGGCGGATCGTCGCCTTCGCCGCCGCCCACGTCGTAGATGCGGAGGATGTTCGCGTGCTCGAGCCCCGCGGCCGCGCGCGCCTCGCGATGGAAGCGCTTCACGATCTCGGCGCGCCGCGCGAGGTGAGGGAACAAGACTTTGAGCGCGACGTCGCGGCGCAGCTCGCGATCGCGCGCGCGAAACACCGTCGCCATTCCACCTTCGCCGAGCTCCTCACCGAGCTCGTAGCGACCCAACACATCTCCCGGCCGCACCGACCGGGGTGCGCGCGTCTTCGTCTCTTCGACCGGTGCCTTTGTCTCGGCGACGGCCGGATCCGTGTCGGGCTTGTCGCTCAGCTAGGCTTCCACACGACGTGGTTGGTCTTGCCGACGGCCTTCGCCAGCTTCATCGCTTTACCGAGGCGACGGCCGAGCTCGTCGGCGCCGTCCTTGAGCGTGAGCCCCTCGGTGTTCACGATCGCGGCGACCAGCGCGAGCGCACTCGTCTCGCCCGGGAACGTGGAGCGCTTCGCGTCGAACGCGTTCTCGGCGCTCTGCACGAAACCTTCGGCATGTTCGGGTGACAGCACCGCGAGGAAGTCGCTGCCGCCGACGTGGCCGACGAACGCGCCTCCGCCCGAGACAGCCCGCGCCGACTCGAGCAGCCACTGCCCGACGGAGCGGACGGTGTCTTCCGAGCGCGCGATGCCGATCGTGTCGGCGTACGAGTCGAAGTTGACGATGTCGACGTGGACGACCATCGTGGGCTTGCCGCTCTTGAGCGCGCCCTCGATCTCTTCGTCGATCGCGCGCGAGCCCGGCAGGTTCGTCGTCGGGTTGCGATCGCGCTCGCGCCGCGCGGAGCGAATCAGCGCTTTCACGCGTGCGCCCATCTCGCGCAGATCGAACGGCTTGGACATGTACGCGTCGGCGCCGGCCTCGAGGCCTTGCACCTGATCATCGACGCCCGCGAGCGCCGTGAGCATGAGGATCGGCGTGCGCGACCACATCACGTCCGCCTTGAGGCGACGCGCGACTTCGAGGCCGTCCACGCGCGGCATCATCACGTCGAGTACGAGCAAGTCTGGGTCGTGCGCTTTGACGAGCTTGAGGGCTTCGTCTCCATCGCGGGCCCGAAGACAAAGGAATCCAGCGTCGCCGAGCGCCATGTTGACCATGTGCGCGATGGCATCGTCGTCTTCCGCGATCACGATCTTTTTGAGCAGCATTGAGGCTTCCCGACGATTCGCTCGGTGATACCGCCGATCAACGTTCCGATCAATGCTAAGCCATACCAACGCTTGCTCGATCCACACGTCGAGACCACGACCCTCGGAAACGGCCTCGCCGTGACCACGGTGGCATTGCCACACCTGCACACGGCCGTGTGTGCCCTGTTCATCAAGGTCGGCGCCCGGTTCGAGAGTCCCGAGGACAACGGACTCTCGCACTTTGTCGAGCACATGCTGTTCCGCGGGACCGAGCGGTACCCGACGTCACTCGCGCTCAATACCGCTGTCGAGCGGCTCGGTTCGACGCTGCACGCCGAGACCGGCCGTGACTACACGTTGTTCCAGCTCGCGCTCGAGCCCGAATACGTCTCCCAGGGCATCACCCTCCTGGGCGAGCTCCTGACCAAGCCGCGGTTCTCCGACATCGAGCTCGAGCGGACGCTGATCCTCGAGGAGATCAACGAGGACTACGACGAGCAAGGCAACGAGATCAACGCGGACGACATCGCGCGTGGTCTCGCGTTCGAGGACCACCCGCTCGGCCAGCGCATCATCGGCCCGCGCACGAACGTCGAGCGGTTCTCGGCCAAGGACGTGCAGCGCCACTTCGATGTGTTCTATGGCGCACGCAACTCGAACCTGTGCGTCGCCGGTCCGGTCGTGCATGCCGAGGTCGTCGCCGCCGCCGAACGCGCGCTCACGGGCATGCCGGGTGGCACGCGCGTCGAGGTGCCGGCCGCGCCCCCGCGTCGATCGACGTCCCGGCCGGGTCCACGCATCCGGCACGTCTCCGATGCCGGGTCCCAGACCTCATTGGCGGTGCTGTTCCGCGCGATCCCCGAGCTCGATCCTGCCTACGTCGCGCTCGTCGCGATGCTGCGCGTGCTCGACGACGGCATGTCAACGCGCCTGCACTACACGCTCGCGGATCAAAAAGGGCTCGCGTACTCGATCCACGCCTCGATCGAGTCGTTCTTCGACGCCGCGCTGTTCGAGATCACCAGCGCGACCGCCAATGCCAAGGTGCCGTCGCTCGTGCGCGAGCTGCTCTTGCTGATGCAGGGCCTCCGCAACGGCCAGGTCACGGCCGACGAGATGGCGAAGGCGCGCGTGCGGTACCGCTACGAGACGCTCGCGGCGATGGATGACGCTGCGGCGATGGCCGGCTGGTACGGCGGCACCGCGCTCTATTATCCGCCGCCGTCGCTGACGGAGCGGCTCGCGACGATGACGAAGGTCGACATCGACGATGTCGTGAACGTGGCGCGTGAAGTGCTCGCGCCCGAGCACCTCGTGCTCGCGTCGGTCGGCACGTTGTCGCGCGCGCGGCTCGGCGAGCTGAAGCAGATCGTCAACGACTGGTCCTAGAGCCAGGACATGATCGCGAAGAAGTTTTGCCGGCGCTGCGTGATGCGCGCGCGCAGGTGATCGCGCAGCGCTGCGACGTGCGGCGGAAGCACGAGCGCACCGAGAGCGCTCTCGAGATCCGCGGCGTTGAACGCCTGCTCGCCTTGCAGGCTATCGATGGTCGTCCAGAACCGATACCAGGTCGAGCGGTGCGGCTCGGGCAGATCCTCGTATTGCTCCTCGAGGACGTCGACGAGCTCGGCGAGATCCGCCGAGAAGCCGTCGATGACGAGGAGCTGATCGAGTGCCTCGCGCGGCGGCCATGGCGAGGGTGGTGCCACCTTCACGCGCGCCCACGGGTGGCGAAATTCCTCGACGCGTCCGTACATCGCGTAGGCGCGCGCGATCGAGAGCTCGCGCAGCATCGGCATGCGATCGATGCCGGCCTGCACGAGCGCGTGATCGCGCGGAGAGCGGATCGACGAGATCTCGAGCTGCGTGATCTGCGCCGCGACAGCGAGCGAGCCGAGCTCTTCGAACAGGCGGCGACCCGGCTCTTCGCGCGTGCAGCACAGGCGGCGCAGCGCGGGTACACGTGAGGGCGCGAACAGTCCGCGTGGTGTGGGCCGATCGCCGTCGAACGCGAAGTCGATCGCGTGCAGCGCGGCAAATGGCGCGCCCCCGACGAGATCGATCGACTCGAACCCGGTGATGCCGAGCTCGCGCACGTTCGGATGCGCGAAGCGATCGAAGAGGTTGATGCCGAGCAGATCGAGGACCTCGAGGTGCGGCGTCGCGACGGTGAGCTTCTCGCCGAGACCCGGGTCGACGAGCATCGACGACGAATGCGGACGCGAGAGCGCGAGGTGCTGGAGCCACGGCCGCGGCTTCACTGCGAGATGAGACAGCATGACGGAGAGCAGCTCGGTCGAGCCGCTCAGCGAGACCCGACGCAGGTGGTCGCCGGCGGGCCCGTGCAGGAGCTGCGCGAGCATCGCGTCGTCGCCTTGATCGTCGACGAACACGTCGATGAAGCCGCAGTCGAAGGTCGCGTACGTCGCGTCGAGCTCGCCGGCATGCCAGAGCTGCGCGCCGGCGTCGAACTGCACGTCGACGTCGTCGCCGAGCCACGCCGCGAGCAGCTGGCCGCGCCGCGTCTCGAGGCCGTTCGTCGATTGCTCGGGCGGCCGGAGGTCGAGCGCGATCAGCTCGCCGCGTGGATCACCCTGCGCCTGCAACAGATCGGCGTAGACGAGCAGCGTCGAGTCGTCCGGGCGAGCCCGGAGCGCAGCTTCGAGGTCTTCACGCGTCGACACGGACAGAGCAAGCCTACGATCCAACCGCCCGGTGTCTAGGACTTCCCGCGGGGCGGTGCGAACTCGAACGTGTGATACGCGCGGGTGCGCTTACCCTTCGCGCTCGCCTCGAACTTGATCTCCTTGATCACGTCGATGATGCACGCGACGACCTCGGCGTTGTCGATCTGGTTGTCCTTGACGCTCTTGCTCGCGTCGACGACGGCGCCCGCCGGATCGATCTCGAAGTTGATGATCACGCGGCCGCCGGCTTCGCCCTGCCCGTGGTTGTCGTAACAAGCGCGCGCCTCGGGCCGGTGCGTCTGCACGATGACTGCGATGTCCTCGAGACAGCGACCGGTCTCACACTCTTTCGGCGCGGCCTTCTGACCGCCACCACATGCGACGAGGAACACGATGAACCACTTCATTGGCTCCACCATATCAGTCGCGAGCCGTTAGGATGCCCGGGTGAAGCCGCTCAGAGCGGGAAGCCGATCGCGTCTTGCAGGCCGAGGTTGTCGACCCACGCGACCGGCATCACGGGTCCGATCTGCAGCGCGGCCCAGCTGTCTTTACTGACCATGATGGCGCCCGCCATCTCGTTCGGCGCGAGCTTCTTCAGCTCCTTGAGCGCGTCCTTCGCGGCCGCGCGGATCGAGGCGCCGTCGGCGACCTTCGCCGCGATGTTGTGCGCGAACGCGACGCGGAACAGCGCCTCGCCACCACTCGTCGAGACGGCGCAGTCTTCGTCGGCCCACGTGCCGATGCCGGGCACGGAGGAGTCGTCGATCGCGCCGGCGCGGCGAAAGACCGTGCCGCCCGTCGAGGTCGCGGCCGCGAAGTTGCCGTTCTTGTCGCGTGCGACGGCGCCGACGCCGCCGCCTTCCGCGCTTTCCATTCGCTGGCCGCTGGGCAGCTTGCCGCCTGCGGTGCGCGCGGCTTGCCACTGCGCGGTCGAGTACGGCGTGACGAGCGAGCCGGGTGGTGAGGGCTGAAAGCCGATCTCGATCGCGTATTTTTGCGCGGCGTGGCCCGCGAGCAGGACGTGCTCGCCGGTCTCGAGCATCGCGCGCGCGACGATGACGGGCGCGCCGATATCGGGCACGGCGGCGACGGCGCCCGCGCGGCGGCGCGAGCCATCCATGACGGTCGCGCAGGTCTCGACGGTGCCATCGCGCGTGAGCGCGGAGCCGATGCCCGCGCCGAACTCGGGGTCGTCCTCGAGGACACGCACCGCCGCGACGACGGCATCGAGTGCGTTACCACCGCGCTCGAGAATGTTCTGGCCGGCTTGCGCAGCGGCACGCACACCCTGGCGAAGGCGTGCTTGTCGCTCCGGCGCCACCGCGCCAGCTCCCCCGTGGACGACGATCATGGAACCGTCATATCACGTGATGCTTGCCTTCCCTTATTGTCTATTCTACACTAACTAGATGCTCGACTTCGCCAGCTTCAAGCGCATCGTCGTCCTCACGGGCGCGGGCATCTCGAAGAGTGCGGGCCTGCCGACCTATCGCGGGCCCGGCGGGCTGTGGAGCGACGAGAACCTCGAGTCGCTGTCGGACGTGACCGCGCTGACGACCCGCCGCACGGAAGTCACGGACATGTTCTGGAAGTTCCGCCGCGCGATCATCGGCGCCAAGCCGACGCCGGCGCACCGCGCGCTCGCGGCATTCGAGGCGAAGCTTCCGGCTGGGGCGGAGCTCACGATCCTCACGCAGAACGTCGATGGCCTCCATCAGCAGGCGGGGTCGAAGCGCGTGTGCGAGTACCACGGCAGCCTCACGCGTTGGCGCTGTGATGTGTGCAAGCACGAGGTCGAACCACCAGACAGCGAGGCGACGCCCGCGCACTGCAACGAAGCGATGCGACCGTCGGTCGTGCTGTTCGGCGAGATGATTCCCGTCGATGCGGAGCGCACCGCGAAGCACGCGCTCCGCGAGTGCGACCTCTTCGTCGCGATCGGGACATCGGGGCTCGTGCAGCCCGCCGCCAGTTTTGTTCGTTGGGCCGAATACAACAATGCACGTCGTGTGCTTCTGAACCTCGAGATCGGAAGCGCGGCGCGATCGGAATTCACCGACTGTCACGCGGGCACAGCGGACGATCTCGTGCCGCAGTTCTTTCGCTGAGCGCGTGTTACGTTGGCGCTCTCGGTGAAGCCGGCCGACGAGCTAAGAAGGGGCGACTCACTCGGTCGGTACGAGATCATCGAAAGGATCGCCGTCGGCGGGATGGCCGAGGTCTATCTCGGGCGCGTCCGCGGCACGGCGGGCTTCGACAAGCTCATCGCGATCAAGCGCATCTTGCCGCTCGTCGCGCTCGACGGCTCGTTCGTCGAGATGTTCCTCGCGGAGGCGCGCCTCGCAGCGACGCTGCGCCACCCGAACATCGCGGACGTGTTCGATGTCGGCATCGAGCAGGGCTCGCACTTCTTCGCGATGGAGTACATCCACGGGCAGGATCTGCGCGCCGTGCGACTCGAGGTCGCCTCGATGGCGCGGCGAAGTGGCATGCCGCTGGAGATCGCGATCGCGATCATCAGCGGCATCGCGTCGGCGCTCGCCTACGCGCACGTGAAGTCCGGCCCGAACGGTCCGCTCAACCTCGTGCATCGCGATATCTCGCCGAGCAACATCATCGTCAGCTTCGATGGCGCGGTGAAGCTCGTCGACTTTGGCATCGCACGCGCGGAGACCAACCCACGCGCGACGATCACGCGCACGGGCCAGCTCAAGGGAAAGATCCCGTACATGTCTCCCGAGCAGTGCCGCGCGAGGCCGATGGATGGCCGCGCGGATCTGTTCTCGCTCGGCATCGTGCTCTACGAGCTGACGACCGGCGTGCGCCCGTTCGACGGCAAGGGCGACTTCGACACGCTCGAGCGCATCGTGCACGGAACCATGCGGCTGCCGTCGGAGATCGTGCCGACCTACCCGCCCGCGCTCGAGCAGATCTTGCTTCGCATGCTCGCGAACCGGCGCAGCCAGCGCTACCAGACCGCCGGCGCGCTGCTACACGACCTCGAACAGCTCACCGCCGAGCACGGCCTGTTCGTGTCGGCGTTCGTGGTCGGCAAGTACATGCGCGAGCTGTTCCCCGAGGAAGCGAACAAGCTGCACATCGAGGACGAGGACACGGTGACGCATCGTTACTCGGTCGACTCCGTCGGCGAGCACCGGCCACCGAGCGGCGAGCTCGCGGTCGTGTTCCGCACGCCGACAAGACCGCAGCCGATCCAACGGCTCGAGAGCGCCTCGCCATTTCTCGACGAGACCTCCACGCTGCGGAGCGACGTCACGAACGCGGACGGGTTCCCGCCGTTCGATCCGGTGGCGGATCGCGGGGCCGAGATGCTCGCGTCGATCGACCCGAACATCGTCGAGGATCGCGACATCTCGCTCGCGACGATCGGCGAGCTGCTCCAGCGCACGCTCGCGTGGTCGGAAGCCGGCAACCTGGAGGACGCGGTGATCGCGCTGGATCTGATCCTGTCGGCGGATCGCACGACACCCGGCGCGCTCGATCTGCTCGCGAAGAACTTTCCGTTCATGACGGCGATCTACGAGGCGTTTCTCGGCGACCGCTCGCGCGTCCCTGCCTTCTCGCAGGAGCTCGAGGAGATCGCGACCATGGCGCTCGACCGACGCGCCGCCTATCTGCTCTCGATGATGCTCGACACGACGCTGTCGGCGACGGAGCTCGTCGAGCGCGCCGAGATGCCGACCATCGAGGCTTATCGGCACCTGAGCAATCTGATCCTGCGGCGCGTCGTCGTGCTCGTGTGATTCACGCGATCACCTTGCGCGGCATCGCGACGATCCAGCGCGCCATCACCGACAGCACGAGAAAGCCGCCGAACAGCTTCATCCCGAGGTGATCGTTCGGCGGTGGTGGTGGCGGCGCCGGCTCGGACGTCGGTTCGGGTCCTGTGGGGCGATCCGCGAACGCGCACGCATCGGCGGGACGCGCGTACGCGAGCGCGAGCGCGAGGACGAGAAACTTCATGCCCTCGATCGTAGGCGCTCGGTCGCGCCGCGCCCGTCAGTTCACGCGTTGTTCACGCGCGGCAAGGGCTGGCAATCAGCGGCGACTGCCGCGACGTCCGCCGCCGCCGCCGCCACTACGACCACCACCACCGCCGCCGCCGCCACCGCCACCGCCGCCGCCACCGCCACCACCGCCGCCACGACGACCGCCACGACC
>JALZOJ010000139.1 GCA_030857175.1 Myxococcota bacterium
CGGAGGGCAACAGCGCCTGCGCGAGCTTCTCGGCGGGCGTCTCGATGCCACCGTCGAGCACGCGCGTCGAGATCTGCGCGGCGATCGCGACGGCGAGGATCGGCGCGACCACGAGACCGAGCCCCGACGCGAGCGCGACGAGCGGCGCGAGCAACAGCGTCGGCCCGGTCCCCATGCGCGAGAGCAAGCGATGCACGAGGAAGAGCTGCACGACGAGCGTCAGCGCCTGCCCGACACCGCGCACGCCACCGAGGAGCGCGGCGAGATCCGCCGTCGAGCCGCCCTCGCCTGCCACGGCGACGCCGAGCGCGAAGTACGTGAGCGACGCGAACACGCCCGCGAGCCCGACCACGACGGCGAGGTGTCGCGCGAGCGGATGCCGGCGCACGGCACGCGCACCGTCTCTCCACGATCGCGCGATCAACGCGCGCATCGCGGCGGGCGGTGCCGTCGCACGACGCGTCGCCTGCATGCGCGCCGCACCGAGTCCCGCGAGCAACAGCAGCGCAGCGCCACACAACAAGACGCCCCGCGCGCCGGCGCCGGCCGCGACGGGAATCACGAGCACCGCACCGAGCACGGCACCGGCACCGCCGGTCGCTGCGAGGATCGGCACCATGCGCCGGCTGCGCCGCGCGTCGAGCCGCTCGGCGATCACGACCCAGAACGCGAGGTCGGTCGCTGCGGCGAGCTGCTTGCCACCGATCAGCGTCGCGATCGCAGCGGCGCGCGGCGCGACCGTCGCGAGCGCGGCGAGGCCGGCGATCACGACCGCCGACACGATCGCCAGAACCGCGAGCACGCGCCGGCGCTCGAGCCGGTCGGCGAGGCCCCCAACCACCGCCAGCATGACGGCGAGGAGCGCGCTCGAGAGCGCGACGGCCTCGCCGAGGTGCGACGGGCCGATCGCCCGGAGGAACATCGCGTCCGCGGCGGCCGCGCTCATCGCGGCACCGGCGCTGGAGAGCGCGAATACGGCGCCCGCGGTGACCACCAGGTCGCGTTCGTCGGCCCGGAGGATCGGAGCCCGAACGGCTCGGCTCATCGCACGGGTCGCGGCGGCCATCCCAGCGGCATCATAACTGTTTCGAGTTGGCTACCAGTGGCCGTGACCCGTGTCATCATCGACGAGATGAACGCGCGGCCGACAGTCGCTGTCCTTGTCGTCCTGGCTGTCGCGGGCGGCGTCGCGATCGCGCAGCAAGGCGGCGGGCAGCAGAGCCGGCGCAAGCTTCACGAGGATCTCGAAGGCCCGACGGGTGATCGCCCGTCGCCGCTGATCGGTCAGAGCGGCAGCGACAAGACGCCGGCCGCGATCGCCGCCGGCGACAAGGTCTTGCCGAAGCCGTCCGTCGACAAGCCCGACAAGAACACGTCGAAGAACGAACCGGTCCTCGGAGGCTCTGGCTTCGCCGCGGATCGCCAGACGTCGATGACGCCGGACTCGAACACGGGGCAAGACGGCACGCTCCACTACGCCAGCGTGTTCAACCCGGACGTCTTGCCGTTCAAGCGCATGAGCTCGTTCGACACTGTCGGCGAGGACTACCGCCTGTTCGTCGGGCGCACCGCGCTGACGAGCATCGCCGTCGGTGGCACCACCGACAAGACGCGCGACAGGTTTTGGGGATCGGTCCTCCTCAAGCTCACGCCAGGCGTCGACGTGCCGCTGCCGAGCGTCGCGCCCGACATGCGAATCCTCTCGTACGAGATCAACCCGAAGATCCGCCTCGAGTTCTCGAAGGACGGCGCCGACAACTTCTTCGTGCGCAGCGACGAGTCGAACGCCTCCGGCACGTACCGCCTCGTCTTCCTCTGCGACGCCGACGCGGGCTACTTCGCGCCATCGCTGCCGCCCGGCCGCTACACGCCGCGCATGATCGCGACGATGACGCCGCCCGATCTCAAGACCACCGTGCCCGAAGCGCAGAAGCGCGCCGCCGCGATCACGCTCGATCGGCTCAACATCGATCACGAGATGGAGCTCGGCAGCTCGTTCAACAAGCTCGTCGCTCACTTCCGCGGCTTCAAGGAAGGCCAGCTGCCACAGCCCGGCTCCGGCGACATCTATCGCGACCTCTGCGATACGCAGCTCGGCGTCTGCCGTCACCGCGCGTTCGCGTTCATGGTCACCGCAAACGCGCTCGGCATCCCGACGCGCTACGTGCAGAACGAAGCGCACGCGTTCGTCGAGGTCTGGTTCCCCGACCGTCGCTGGCAGCGCGTCGACCTCGGTGGTGCCGCGCTCCGCATGGAGGTCACCGGCGCCGACAACAAGACGCTGCACCGCCCGCGCGCCGAGGATCAATTCGCGAAGCCGGCCGCATACAAGAACAGCTACACGCAGCTCGAGGGCGACATCAGCGGCCTCACGCAGCAGCAGCTCGCCGACAAGAAGAAGTCCCTCGACCAATCACCGGCGAGCGGCCAGTTCGAGAACACCGGCGGCGGCAACGGCAGCGGCGGCACCGGCCCCGATCGCATCACGCCCGATCCGACGCTCCCCGCGGTCACGCAGGATCCGAAGAAACAAACGCCGCGCCTCGAGGTCACGCTCGCCGACGCGAGCGCGTATCGCGGCGACGTCGTGCACATCGAAGGTCGCGTCGCCGCCGGTGGCCGCGCCCTCCCCGATCACCCGATCGACGTCTACCTCTCGCCCAACGGCAAGAACGGCGCGAACGCGGTCCCGCTCGGCCGTGCCGTCAGCGGCGCCGACGGCATGTTCCGTCAGGACTTCGCGGTGCCCGCGGGCCTGACGCTGTCGACGTACGAGATCTGGCTGTCGTCGCCCGAGGACGCGTACTTCAACGCGTCGCTGTCGAACTGAGCCACGAAGCGCGTACCGCTCGCGGCGCATCTCGCGCGGCGTATTTCCGCGGCGCATCACGCGCGGCGCATTGCGTGCAGCGCATGCGTTCATGATCGGTCACAGAGCCACAGAGCCACAGAGCCACGTTGATCGGCGGCCTTCGGCCGTCGCACGTTGCGTGCCCCCAAAAGGTCTCTGCTCTTGTGGCTCTGTGACCAACCCCGGCACGTGTTGGTGCCCGTGCGAACGAACGCGCGACCGAGCGGGCGCTCGATAGCGAGCGAACGGCCGTTCGACGCCGGGAACGTGCGGCGCGCTCTGCGGCTCTATCCGAGGCCAACCGGCAGCGTCACGAGCGTCGCCGCGCCGGTCGCCGGGAACTTCATCGTGCGCAGCGCCTTCTGCGTGCAGTTGAGCAGGCCCTTCTCGAACAGGTAGCGCGGCGCGTGCAGCTTGCTCTTCGTCACCTTGCCGTTGCCGTCGACGACGAGCTTCACCGTGATCGTCGCGCGCAGGTCCGTACCCGTCGCGCCGGTGACGACGCAGTCGCGCACGGCACCGGACTGCGCGTTGATCGTCGAATTGATCTCGTTGTCCTCGAGCGGGCGCGCATCGCCGCGGGCGCCCATGTCGATGCGCGTCGCGGGGAGCGTGACGTCGTCGCCGCGCCACTCGAGGCGGCGGTCGGTGTCGCTGAGCGGTGGGAGCTCGGGCTCGGTCTCTTCGAACTCTTCGTTGCCGGTCGCGACGGTCGTCGAGCCGGTCGGGCGCTTCTTCGTCGTGCGCTTCTTCCCGGGCTTCGCATTGCCCGCGCCCGCATCACCCGGCACCGTCGACACGACGCCCGGCTCGGATGACGGAGTGGTGGCGCCGCCGCCCCACGGTGGGCGAAGCGCGAGATACATTCCACCGGCACCGCCGATCAGGCCGATGACGATCCCGATGGAACCACGCACACCTCGCTTGTATCACGTGCGCGAGGGATCGGCCGCTACGGTGACGTTCACCGCGTACGGGGCGATCGGCGTCGTGTGCGCGGCGACCGCGACGATGCTGCTCGGAGTGGTGATCGCGGCGTCGCTAGGCGCGCCCGTGATGGTGATCGCGGTCGTGGGCCAGTCGCTCATGCTGGCGGTGCCGCTCGTCGCGATGCGCGGGTCGGGACGCACGCTCGGCGCGATCGGCATCAAGCGGCCGCGGGCGAGTCGCTACTACCCAGCCGCGATCTTGATCGGCGCGAGCGCGTGGTACCTCAACATGCGGCTCGTCGAGGCGCTGCCGATCCGCGACGAGGACCAGCAGCTGCTCGAGCTGATCGATCGGCCATCGACGCTCGTCGTGATCCTCGCGGTCGCGGTCGCGCCCGCGATCTGCGAAGAGGTGCTGTTTCGCGGCGTGCTCGTGCGAGGTCTCGCGACGCGGTTCTTTCCACTCGCGGCGGTGCTCGTCGGCGCGATCGTGTTCTCGCTCTATCACCTGCGCATCGTGCAGCTGGTGCCGACCTTCACGCTCGGTCTCGTGCTCGGCTACCTGGCGCTGCGCGCGGACTCGGCGGTGCCGGGCATGATCGCGCACCTCCTGAACAACACGATCGCGCTCGTGGTCGCACGCGGTGACGTGCCACCGATCGCGCACGCGTTCGGAAGCCATCCGTACATCGCGCTCGCCGGCTGCGCAGCCGCGACAACGATGGGCCTCATGCTCGCGACCGGTTGGCGCCTGAGGAAGCATGAGTGACAAGTCATCGAAGCTGCGGTTCACGACGCTCGCGCTTCGTCGCGAGCTCGCATCGGATCATCACGAGCTCGCGCCGGTCGTCGCACCGACGGTGCTCTCGTACGGACCCGAGGACCGCACCTCGCTCGAGCTCTCGCTCGCGATGTCGGAGCTGCCCGACGAAGCGCGGCCCGCGACGGTCGCACGCCACCTGTTGCCCGATGGCGTGCGGCTCGAGGAGATCGAGGTCGAGCTCGGCCGCGGCGACCTACCCGGCCGTATCGGCAAGCCGATTCCGGTCACGATCACCGTCGCGATCGTCCCCGAGCCGCGGCCGGATGCGGCGCCCGCCGGGCACTGGGTGTTCATCCCGGCGATCGATCACGCGTGTTACCTCGAGCGCGGCGAGGACCTCGCCGATCGCGTGCAGGCAGAGCTCGCGGTGTTGCCGAGCGCGGTGTCCCTCGACGCCGACGGCTGGAAGCGACTCGTCACGTACGCGCCGACGCGCATCGAGCCCGTCACCGTCGAGCTCGCGACCACGCCGCTCGCCGAGGCGCAGGGTCGCAAGGCGCTCGCCGATGCAGAGCGCAAGCGGCTAGCGGTCGGCGTCCTCGACGGTGCCGGCCGCCGCGTCACGCCACCGGATCCGCCGACGCCGCTCGTCGCGCGCGAGGAATTGCTCGCCGAGCTGACGCGGATCCTCGACGGGAAAAACCGGCGCGGCGTGCTGCTCGTCGGTGAAGAAGCGGCGGGCAAGAGCGCGCTCGTCCAGACCTGGGCGGCCGCGCACCCCGAGCGCGCGATGTGGGCGACGTCCGCCGTCGAGCTCGTCGCCGGTGCGAGTGGGCTCGGCGAGTGGCAAGCGCGGATCGCCGGCGTGCTCGCCGCGGCGGAGGCACTCGACGCGATCCTCTACTTCGACGACTTCGGCGCGCTGTTCGCGGA
>JALZOJ010000140.1 GCA_030857175.1 Myxococcota bacterium
GGCGCGGGATCCGCGCGGTGCACTTCTATCACCGCGGTCACGACGGCGAGCTGATCGATCGCGCGTATCACACGAAGCTCGATCGCTTCGAGCGGATCGAGCGCGCCGCCGTCGACGAGATCGGCCGCCTGCTCTTCGCACTCACGACCGAAGCGCCGCCCACACCCGCCGGCGATGCGTTCTGGATCCCGCAGCTCGCGAACGTCGTCGTGCCGCGGTGGACGCTCGTCGTGTTCGAGCTGTTCTTGATCCTCGCCGCGATCGTCCTCTCGATTCGCATGCGCCACGAGAGGGCGCGCGGCGGCATGGGCCTGCTCGCCGGTGTCGCGTGCACGGCGCTCGCGTTCATCGCGGTCTACGCGCTCGAACGCATCGCACTCGCCGCGCATCCGCTCGCGTGGCTGCACGCACCCGCATACTTCGTGATCGCCGAGGCACTCGTGCTCGCGGGCATCGTCGGGCTCGCGACTCGCGTCGTCGCGCGCATCCGTCCGTGGATCGGCGCGCGGCGGTATCTCGTCGTCGCGATCGTCACGCTCCTCGTATTCGGCGTGCTCTTGCTCGCGATCGGCGCGGCCGAGCTCGCATGGATCTGGCTCGTGCCGGCCGCCTGCGCGAGCGCCGCACCGTTCGTCGGCCGCGCGAAGATCGTCGCGCTCGTGCCGACCTTCTTGCCCGCGCTCCTCGTCCTCGCCCCATCGCAGCTCCGCGAGGCCGCGTGGAACGGCTTCGCGTCGCGGGGCATGCCGCTCGTCGGCTGGATCGCGATCGTCGGCATCCCGCCGCTCGCCGCCGTTGCCTACATCCTGCGCGACCGCACCTACTCCGGCCCCCTGAGCACCCTCGTCCTCCCAGTGGGGTGGGCACTCGCCATCATCGTCGGCGCGCTCATGGAATTTCGATACGTCCCGCCATGCACAGCCTCTCAATTCGACGAGTTGCACCTGACATGCGAGTTGGGCTCAGGGGTGTAGCGCTTGCATGTGAAGCCCTGATACAAATGGTCTTACGGGGTCTTATGCCGAGGACGTACTTGCTGCTGATCCTCTTTGGTGCTGCCTGCTCGGTCGGCGAGTACGGCATGACCATGCAAGGCACCGACGGGAACATGATGGGCGGCGATGACCGCGACATCTGCGCTCCGAAGGGCACGGCCGCCGCCGCGCATAACCACGCCGCGGCCGGCGGAAACCCGGCCGGCGCACGCGCGGGCCTGGGCTGCATCGCTGCGGGCACGTGCCACGGACCCGGCGGTCCAACGTCCGTGTTCACGGCAGCCGGCACCGCATACAAAGAAATCACGAACCCTGTCACCGCGGCAGCCGGCGTGACCGTTCGGTTCTTCCCACGTGGCGGCAAGAAGTCGCTCGCGCGCGTCGTCACCGATGATGCCGGCAACTTCTACACGAGCGCTGCGCTCGCGTTCCCGATCGAGACGGACATCTCGGCGTGCGGCTCGACGCCGAACGAGATCGTTCCGATGGTCGCGCCGCTCGTCGGCCAAGCCGAGGGCAACTGCTCCTCGAGCAACGCGTGTCACCTGGTGCCGGGACCGCGTCCGATCTTCTTGACCGGCTCTTAGCGCTTTCGCTTCGACGAAGCGATCAGTCGCGCGTACGCTTCGGCGGCGGATGCGCAGACCTGCTGCACCACGGTGACCTGCACGTCGCTCAGCTGCTGCGCGTGACCGTAGATCACGTTGACCGGCCGCTTGCCAATCATGATCGCGCCCGCAGTCACCGTCGCCGGCTCGGGACAGCCGAGCACCTTGTAGAAGTACGAGTTCACCGTCGAGGGCGCGAGCGGACCGTGCACGACGAACGTCTCCGATGCGATCGCGGCCTGCACGATCGATGGCGCTTCGAGTGGGATCAGCACGTGCTCGACGTTCGCGTGACCGGGCACGTTACCGGCGGCACGCCAGCCGAACGCCATGTTGTCGCGCACGGTGAACACGACCGACGCTTCGAACGTGGCGGCGAGGAAGCCGAGCAGCACGTCGACGATGCGATTACGATCGCCGGCGCTGGCGAGCTCGCGTAGCGCGACGTCGGCTGACATCGGCGCGACCGGCGGCGGCAGCGTCGAAAGACGCGTGCGCGGTACCGGCGTGTGCATGATCGTCGGCGCGGCCTTCATCGTTGGCGCGGCCTCGGCGGGCGCGGCGTCGTCGGCATCGAGCGTGTCGATCAGATCTTCGGCCTCGAGCTCGAGCGCCTCGGAGTCGTCGAACATCTTCGCGATCTTTTGCGAGCGCAGGCGCGGGCGCGGACCGGGCGCGGTCACGACGTTCATCGGCACGGGCGGCAAGCCGGGCAGCGGCGGCGACGGGAGGCCGCTGTCGATCGGGTTGTCGTCACCACGGGGCGTGTCGCCGAACTTCACGAACCGCGCGGGGCGTGGCACGCCGAAGTAGCGCTCGATGTAGTAGTAGATGCGGAGCTCGGGCGCGACGCGCGGCAGCACGCGATAGCCGGTGATCGCGGTCAGTGACTCCAGGGTGGCGAAGTCATGCGGGTCTTCGATCGCGGCGATCAGCTGCCGGTCCTGCACGACGAGCGGGACGCACTTGTGCTTGAAGGCATGCGCGGGCTGCAAAAGTCTCACGGCCGCGCGCTTGGCGCGTTCGAGCATGGCGCCGGTCGCGATCGGAATGCCCAGCTCGAGGCCAAGATAGACCGTCAACGCCTCGAGATCGATGAAGCCGTGCTCGACGAGGATCGTCCCGATTCGCCCGCCGTCGCGGGCCTGGTATCGGAGTGCTGCTTCCAGCTGCGGCTCCGTCAGGCGGCCGTCGCGGACGAGCATCTCGCCAAGCTTCATCTGCATGAAAAGGTATCACGGGCGTGCTACTGGGATGGAATGCGCGACGTGCGCGGCCTCGTCATCGCTCTCGTGCTCGTCGCTTGCGGAGGCAAGAAGTCCGACGACGCGAAGCGTACAGACGTTCCCAAAACGTCGCCCAAGCGCGAAGCGCCAGTTGCCACACCTGAACAACCGGACACGCCGGTGCAGGATTTTCCCGAGGACACGCGGTCGCTCGAGCTGATCCGCACGGTCGGCGTGCGCCTCGAGCCCGGTGATGACGCGAAGCGGATCGGCACGATCGCGATCGACACGCGGGTCGGCTGGCAGCGCGTTGCCGACGGAAAAGGCTGTCAAAAGCCATGGGTCGAGATCCGGCCACGCGGCTGGGTTTGCTCCGATTACATGAAGCCATCGACCAAGCCGCCGTTCGGCCGCGAGGTGCCCATGCTCGACCGCGGCGAGATCGTGCCGGGCGTCTACGGCAAGGTCACGGCGCCGAACACGGTCACTTATGTAGCCGCGAAGCCCGAGAAGAAGCCGCCGCCCCCCAAGAAGAAGAAAGAGGGTCCGGTCACGACCCCCGCCGAGCTCGAAGCGCCCAAGCCCGACGAGCCCAAGCTTATAGAAGGGAAGCCGCTCGTCGGCTCGATCAACGTGCGCCAGTACGAAGAGGTCACGATCGGCGGCAAGACGTACTGGCGGATCGCACAGAAGAATGCCGAGTACGTCGCGCGCCAGGCGATCACGCCGCATCGGCCATCGCTGTGGGGCGGCGCACGCATGGGCGATGACACCGGGCTCGCGCTGCCGATCGCGTTCGTGTGGCCGCGCGTCTACGGCTGGCAGCAGGCGAACACGATGTACAAGGCGACCGGTGGTCCCATCCAGCGCAAGCTCTCCGCGCGCACGTCACTCGCGATCCTCGAGACCGCCGCCGACAAGAACGGCAAGCCGACCGCGTATCGGATCGGTGAGGGCGAATGGATCTGGGCCGCGGACGTGCGGTTGTTCTCGCCGCTCGCGGCACCGAAGTACGTCGAAAAGTCCGAGCGCTGGATCGATGTCGATCTCGACAACCAGATCCTCGTCGCCTTCGAAGGGGACTTGCCCGTGTACGCGACGATGATCTCGTCGGGCGCGAAGGACGCACCGACGGAGACCGGCATCTATCGCATGTGGCTCAAGGAGTCCGAGGCTGACATGCGCGGCCTGAACGGCGAGGATCCGTATTCGGTCGCGACCGTGCCGTGGACGCAGTTCTACAGTCCCGAGCGTGGCCTCGCGCTGCACACCGCGTACTGGCACGATCAGTTCGGCGTGAAGCGTTCGCGCGGCTGTCTCAACATGTCACCGCGCGATGCACGCTGGCTCTACTTCTGGAGCGAGCCGCAAGTGCCGCCGGGCTGGACGATGGCCGCCGGCATTCCGGAAGCACCGGGCTCCCTCGTGCGCGTGCGCTCGAAGGAAGACCCGGAGCCGCCGGTACGCGGCTACGCGAAGCAGGTGCTCGAGCTGCGCAGGCAGTCGGGCGGCTCGCTCGAGTGATTTACAACGTGATGTTGACGTCGAAGGTGCCGTCGCCGCTCTTCGCGGTGCCGGTCACGGTCGTCATCAGCGGAGCGCGCGTGGTGCCGCCCGTGCCGTTCGAGATCAGCTTGCCCGAGAACGTCAGGTTCAGCGTCGCCTCGCCCTCGAGGTCGCCGGCCATGACGTACGTACCGGTCAACGTGCCGGTGAACGTGCCGTCCGGGATGTTCGCGAGCTTGAGATCGAGGTACGGCTGCAGCAAGACGTCCGCGTTCGTGTCGTAGGTCAGGTTGACCTTCACGTCGTCCTCGCCCTCCTGCACGATCAGGATCTCGCCGTCGGTGTAGTCGACCATGCCGATGTTCAGGCGCATGCCCTTGTTGGCCGACGAGCCCTGGTCGACCTTGCCGGTGATCGTCAGCATGCCGGCCAGATCGCCGGCCATCATCTGCGGATCGATGGTCGCGCTGCTCGCCGCATTGAAGCCGACGAAGCCGAGCTGGAGTGATTTCTCGATCGAGGCATCGAGACCGAAGTACGCGCGGCGAGCCTCTTCATTCGAGTCGATATCGTCGCCGTCACCACCGCACGCGGCGGCGAGCGTTGTCATGAGCATGAGTCCAATGAGCTTCTGCATGCCTCTACTTGTGGTGGACCGACATCGGCGCGGTCGCAGTTATTTCGCAACGCGGCGAAATCTCGTTTGTGCGCAGCTAGAGCACAGGTAAGCGGCGTGGAGCGTCTGCGAGCACACGCGCCTCCGCTGCATCCATGGCTGCGACCAGCTCCCCGCCGAACACGTCGCCGAGCGTGTCGCGTGTGATCCGATACAGCGAGGGTCCTTCGACGTGCGCACACGAGTATTCCGGATACTCGTCGGCGATCAGGATGGTGTCCTCTTCATACGAGAGCGGGAACAACCGACAGATGGCGGGCTTCACGCCGCGAAAGTCCCAGCCGCGCTCGAGCGACGCGCGATGGATCGCGCAGCCGCGCTGATCGTGCGCGAGGAACAAGCAGCGATCCTCGTGGAGCGACGTGCGCACGACCTTGCCCGACGGATAGTCCGCATCCTCTTCGATCTCGTTGTCGAACCACTCGGCGCGCTGGACCTCTGCGCGGAG
>JALZOJ010000044.1 GCA_030857175.1 Myxococcota bacterium
CATCTCGAACGCGGGGTATTCGGCGAGCTCGGGGAGGGTCTCGAACGCCCGAGACGCACCGGCTGTTTCACGCGCGATCGTGATTGTTTGCTGCTGCCGCACGAGCGGTCCGGCATAGAGCAAATCGAGCTTTGCCTTGGCTAGCCAGTGACCGACCGCACGGGCCTGGTCCTGTCCCTTCGTCGATAACCTGTCGTAATCAACCTCGCCGTAGGAGGCCTGACCGTGGCGGATGAGGTAGAGGGTTCCCACGCGCCGGGCATCATATCTCTGCTACCTTTGGATCCATGAGGCTGGGGCTGATCTGCGCGTTTTTTCTCGTCGCATGCGGTCCATCAGGCGGAGGCGGCGGTGACGACACCGGCGACGATCTCGACGCAGACGGAGACACGATCTCCGACGCGGACGAAGGCAGCGCCGACACCGACAAGGACGGCACGCCCAACTTTGAAGATCCCGACAGCGACGGCGACACGATCAAGGACTCGATCGAAGCCGGCGACAGCAAGCTCGACACCAAGCCCGTCGACAACGACGGCGACGGCACGCCCGACTACCTCGATCTCGACAGCGACGCGAACGGCCGCGAAGACAAGCTCGACGGCGCGGGCGACACCGACAACGACACGCTTGGCGACTACGCCGACCCCGACGACGACAACGACAACATCTACGACATCGACGAGCTCGGCCCCAATCCGCTGACGCCACTCGACACCGACGCCGACGGCACGCCCGACTTCCACGACCTCGACAGCGACGAGGACACGATCGTCGACGCCGTCGAGACGAACGCCGACTACGACGGCGACAGCGTCGGCAACTTCCAGGATCAAGACTCGGACGGCGACTGCGTGCCCGACTTCCTCGAGGCGCGCGGCAACCCGCCCGCCGATTCGGACATGGACACGCGCCCCGACTTCCTCGATCGCGACGCCGACAACGACGGCATCCTCGACACGGCGGAAGATGCGAACTGCAACGGCGTGCGCGATGGCAGCGAATCGAGCGCGACCGACGACGACACCGACAACGATGGCGTGTCTGATCTCGTCGAGCAGGTCGCCGGCACGGACCCGAACAACGCGGCGTCGAACCCGCAGGCGAACGGCGACTACGTGTTCGTCGAGCCGTACATGAAGCCGCAGACGCCGACCGAAGACGATCTCGACTTCTCGTCGAAGCTGAAGGCGATCGACCTCTACGTGTTGCTCGATCGCTCCGGCTCGATGTCTCAAGAGATCACCACCGTGAAGGCCAACCTCTCGACCGTCGTGTTCAACCTGCGGTGCGCGCCGAGCGGTGGTGGCACGCCGCCGAACTGCATCCCAGATCTGTGGGCCGGTGCCGCGACGGTCGGCTACGCCGGCTCGGGCGCCGCCGCATTCACGCACTTCGTCGACATGCAGCCGTCCCCGTCATTCGCCGCGATTCCGACGAGCGAGCCAGCGGGCTGCTGCAACGAGCCGTTGACGTACGCCGCGTATACCGCGCTCACGAACACGCCGAGCGCCGTCTACTTCTTCAACGGCGTGAACGCGCGCCCGACGTGTGCAGGGTCGCCCGCAGACACCGCCGGCTACACCACGTTTGGGTTTCCTTGCTTCCGCCAGGCCCTGGTCGGCGGCGGTGGCGGCGCGCTACCGGTCGTGATGATGGCGACCGACGAGGCGCCGATCAGCGGCGCGCAGGTCCACACGATCCCGAGCTGGGCGAGCGTCGTCCCGTACTACGTGAACATCGGTGCACGCTTCATCGGCATCCTCGGCTCGAACTTCGAGCCCGGCACCGACACGAACCTTCGCCAGATGGCCACGGATACCGGCGCGGTCGATGCGGCGAACGGCAACGCGCCGCTCGTGTTCGACGGTGCCGGCGCGAACGCAGCGACCGCGATCCAGAACGGCGTGCTCGCGCTCGCGAACGGCCTGCCGATCGACATCAACGCGGTGACGGCCGACGTCGTCCAGGCGGGCGAGACCGTCGACGCCGTCGCAGCGTTCGTCGATCACATCGAGACCTTGCAGCTCGGCACCGCACAGTGCGCGAACGGTCTGCTCGACACCGACACGAACGGCGACACGTACAAGGACAAATACGAGAACGTACGCACCGGCACGCCCGTCTGCTGGAAAGTCGTCTCGAAGCCGAACACGACGGTGCCCGCGACGCAGGTCCCGCAGCTCTATCGCGCGACGATCACCGTCTACGGCGATGGCATCACGCAGCTCGACACGCGCGACGTGTACTTCCTCGTGCCGCCGGTTCCGCTCGACGGCCCGCTGCAGTAGCTCAGAAGTACATCTTGCAGCTCTTGCAGTAGAAGCGGAGGTGGGCCTCGACCCACGCCATCGGCGCTTCACATTGCGGGCACGCGGGCGACGGCCCGCTCGCGGCGGCTTGCTTCTCCGTCGGTGGCGGCAAGGAATCGGGCGCCGTCGAGATCGGCACCTTCGTCGACGCGCGCTCCGTCGGCGCGGCGGGCTCCATCGGCTGCTCGGACTCGACAGGCGGCTTTTCCTGATCCGGCAGCTCCGCGGTCGGCGCGGGCGGTTCCGTATCGGGCGCGGGCGGCGTCGACGGCGAGGTCTCGGTCGGCGGGCGCACCGTCGGCAATTCGAGATCCGTGCGTGAGACCTTCTCGCGCGCGGCCGTCATCAGCTCGTCGTCGCCGGTGTCCTCCGGTGCAGATTGCGTCTGCATCGTCGAGGTGACGGGCTTCTCCGGCTTCTGGGCGAAGCTCGTCGACTCGTTCGTCGCGGTGTCGAACGTCTCGGTCGCCGGCGAGTGCTCGTCAATCGCCTGTTGCGAGACATCGGTGTCGACCGCGGCGTCTTCGGCGAGGAGGCGCGTCGGTGGACGCGGCGTCGGAGCGCGCGGCGCGGGTTTCGGCTTCGGCTTTGCCGGCATCGGGACCGAAGGCCGCGCAGGCGCAGCCTTCACGACGGGCTTCGGCGCAGGCTCCTTCTGGTACGTCTTCATCGCGTCGAACTCGCCGTCCTCGCTCTCGAGGCGTGGCGGTGAGGCGAGCGTGGTGTTCGGCGGGGGCGGCACGGTCATCGACGCGAGCGTCGGCGACTTCGTCGTCGGTGGTCTCGGCAGCGGCGTCGGTGGTGGCGCGAGCGGCGGCGGCGGCGGGATCGGCGCCATCGATGCCGACTTGCTGCGGTTCGGTGGTGGCAGCGTCTTCGGCTTGCCGACGCCCCGCGCGGTGCCGAGCAGGTCGCGATCGGTCGCATCGGCGGACGGCTGCGGGATGCTGAGGCCGGCCATCGTGATGGGGGAACGCTGCGCTTCGATCGACGCGGGCGTCGGGATGCCCGCATGCGCGCTGATCTGATCGCGCGGGACCGGCGTCGGCGGGCGCATCGCGACGGAAGGCGGCGCTTGCGGCACGAAGCCGCCGGTGCCGCCTTGTCCCGGCGCGACCTCGTAGAGCGGGCGCAGCTGTGGCGCCGACGAGAACAGCGGCTGTTGCGGCCCGGTGCCTTGCAGACTGCCGAGCGGACCCGACGGTCCGGGCAACGCGCCGCCCGGGCTGTGCACCGGCGCATTTCGTCCCATCGCTGCCTGGGACGGGCGGACCGCGGCGTCATCGGAGAGCAACGCGTGCATGTCGAGGCCGCCCTGCGGCGCGTGCATGTTCTGCATCGACTGCCGCGCCGGCGCGAGCTGCATGCGTGGCGTTGACGGCGCGCGCATCGCAAACACGCTCGCTGCGAGCGCGGCCGTGACGCCGCCGAAGAAGATGAAGAGTCCCGTCGAGAACGGCAGTGGCGCCTCGGTGCGGATCTTGGGCCCGACGACGACGAGCAACACCGCGAGCAGCGCGGCGATCATCGCGCCGACGATCGCGAAGATCGCGAACGACTTTCGTCTCGCCGAATTCTGCGCCGTCAGGCCCGCGAGCACGAGCGCGACGAGCGCGAGCAATCCCGTGACACCTGCGAGTGCGTAGCCGACCGTCTCGAACGTCGGGTCGACCGGCACGTTCATGCATGCGCCGTCACCGCCGGTGTTGCAGCCGGTCGCGCCGAGGGGACCGACGCTGATCTCCTTCGCCTTGATCTCGTTGCCGTTGAATTTCGGATGGCCGCTCCACCACGCCGCAGCGATGACTGACACTGCGAGCAACGCGGCTGCAGTCAGCGCGAGCAACGCGCCGGCGACGCGTGACGCCATGTCGCGAGGTTACCACGCAGCGAGCGCGTCGAGGGCCGCGGCCGCCGACGACTCGGTGCGAAACAGTCCGCGTACTTCGGGGCGAAGGACGCCCGTCTCGACCGCGTGATCGAGGAACGCTTCCATCGGCTTCCAGAAGCCGTCGACGTCGAGGAAGACGATCGGCTTGGCGTGATAGCCGAGCTGGATGCCGGTCAGCTGCTCGAACGCTTCTTCGAGCGTGCCGAGCCCGCCGGGCGCGACGATGAACGCATCCGCGAGCTCGAACATCATCGCCTTGCGTTGATGCATCGTCTGCACGACGTGCAGCTCGGTCAGACCTGTGTGCGCGACCTCGTAGTCGACGAGCGCTTGCGGGATGACGCCGGTGACCCGGCCACCCGCGGCAAGTGTTGCGTCTGCGAGCACGCCCATCAGACCGCGATGTGCACCGCCGTAGACGAGCACGATGCCGCGTGCTGCGAGCTCGGCACCGAGCGCCTGGATCGCGGCGATATCGTTCGGTCGGCCCGACGACGACGAGAGGTAGACGCAGACCGACGGCATGCGGGCATCCTAGACGACGCTGGGGCATGATGGCGCGGTGAGCGAGACGTTCTGCTGCATGATCTGTCGGTTGCTCGCCGGCGCACTGTCGGTCGAGATCGTCGTCGCGAGCGAAGGGAGTCCGTGATGCAGCTGCGCTGGATCGATCGTTCGTTCGGCGACTTGTCCGCGCTCGACCTGTACACGATCCTCGCGCTGCGCGAGCAGGTGTTCGTCGTCGAGCAGAACTGTCCGTACCAGGATGCCGACGGTGTCGACCCGGTCTCGCGTCACGTGTGGGCCGAAGATGCGGCGGGCACGATCGTCGCGTACCTCCGCATCGTGCCCGCCGGCGCGAAGTTCGCGGAAGTCAGCATCGGCCGCGTGATCACCGCACCGCAAGCGCGCGGCACCGGCCTCGGCAAGACGCTGATGAAGCACGGCCTCGCGCTCGTGGGCACGGTACCCGTGCGGATCGGCGCGCAAGCACACCTCGAGAAGTTCTATGGCGACCTCGGGTTCGTCCGGACATCGGAGCCTTACGACGAGGATGGCATCCCGCACATCGAGATGCTCCGCGCCCCGTAGGCACGCGATCCGCATGTCTCCACGACATGCCCAAGCAATACGCGAAGCGCAAAGACGCTCACAACACGAAGATCCTCGCGAAGGCCGGCAAGGCGAATGGCGCGGGCTCCGGCAAGGCGCCGGAGCGCCCGGCTGGCGAGCTGGGTAGCAAGCGCCAGGGCGTCAGCCGCAGCGGCCGGTCGCGCGTGAATCGCGGCTAAGCGCGGCGCCGCCGGAACGCGCTCGCGAACACGAGCCACACGCCCGCGATCGCGAGCCCACCGGCCTCGCGACCTTGTTCGACCGCGCCACCCTTCTCGCTCATCTTGCCCGCGAGGTCGCCGACCTCCATGCGGCCCCACACCGCATAGAGCAGATACGCGGCCCACGCGAGCGCGACCGCGGCGACGAGGAAGCCGGCTGGCACGAGCTGCTTCCTTGCCGGGAGCAGCGCGGCCACGATCGTCGCGGCGCCATACATCAGCATCCAGCGAGCGGGATCCGGGTCGTTGTACTGGAGCGCGACGCAGACCGCGAGCAGTGCGGCCATGACGTAGGACGCGAAGTGAAACCAGGTCGGCACCGGCTTCATTGCAATGCACCTTAGCGCAATTGCGCGTCAGCGTCGCACATGCTTCGATGCCCCTCATGCGCATGATTCTCGTCGGGCCACCGGGTGCTGGAAAAGGAACGCAAGCCGGACGCTTGGTCGATACGTTTCACATTCCACATATCTCGAGTGGCGACATGCTGCGCGCCGCGGTCAAGGAAGGCACGGAGCTCGGTCAGGAAGCTGATCGTCACATGAAGCTTGGCCACCTCGTCCCCGACGACGTCGTGATCGGCATGATCATCGAGCGCATCGGCAAGGACGACTGCGCGAAGGGCTTCATGCTCGACGGCTTCCCGCGCACGCGCCCGCAGGCCGAAGCACTGGACGCAGCACTCTCGAAGGCCGGCTACAAGCTCGACGCGGTCGCGCTGATCGAAGTACCCGACGCGCTACTCGAGGAGCGCGCCGTCGGTCGCCGCACTGATCCGGAGACCGGGACGATCTATCACCTCAAGTACAACCCGCCGCCGGCCGACATCGTCGGTCGCCTCGTGCATCGCAAGGACGACACCGCCGAGGCCGTGACGACGCGCGTGCAGAAGTATCACTCGGACACCGCGCCGATCGTTCCGTACTACGAGCAACGCGGCATCTTGAAGCGCATCGACGGCGTCGGCGATCCAGACACGATCACGCAGCGCCTCGCCGCCGCATTGAAAAAGTCATGAGCGAGGGCCGCTCGGGCTTCGATCACCAGACGATCGACAAGAAGTGGCAGGAGCGCTGGGATCGCGAGCAGACGTTCGCGACGCCCACGGATCGCACGCGGCCGAAGTACTACGTGCTCGACATGTTCCCGTATCCATCGGGTGACGGCTTGCACGTCGGCCACCCGAAGGGCTACACGGCGACCGACGTCGTCGCGCGTGCGAAGCGGATGATGGGCTTCAACGTGCTGCGCGTGATGGGCTGGGACAGCTTCGGTCTGCCCGCCGAGCGCCGCGCCGAGCTCACCGGCGAGCATCCGTCGGTAATCACCGCGCGCAACATCGCCACGTTCAAGGGCCAGCTCCAGAAGCTCGGCCTCTCGTACGACTGGTCGCGCGAGCTCGCCACGAGCGATCCCAGCTACTACAAGTGGACGCAGTGGATCTTCGAGGTCCTGTTCGAGCGCGGCCTCGCGTATCGCGCCGAGGCGCCGGTCAACTTCTGCCCGGCGCTCGGGACTGTCCTCGCGAATGAAGAGGTCAAGGACGGCAAGTACATCGAGACCGGCGACGACGTCGAGCGTCGCGTCCTCTCGCAGTGGATGCTGAAGATCACCGAATACGCCGACCGCCTCGCCGAGGATCTCGCGTCGGTCGAGTGGCCGGTCGGCACGCTCAAGGCGCAACAGGATTGGATCGGCAAGTCGATCGGCGCGAACGTGAAGTTCAAGCTGGCCGAGCGCGACGACGCGATCACCGTCTTCACAACGCGCCCGGACACGCTATTCGGCGGCACGTGGGTCGTCCTCGCGCCCGACCACGCGCTTGTCGATCAGATCACGACGCCCGCGCAGCAGAGCGCGGTCGCGCAGTATCGCGAGCAAGTCAGCAAGCGCAGCGAGCGCGATCGGATCACGGAAGCGGCCGACGCGCCGAAGACCGGCGTGCCGACGGGCGCGTTCGCGATCAATCCCGTCACGGGCAAGCCGATTCCGATCTGGATCTCGGACTACGTGCTCGCGTCGTACGGCACGGGCGCCGTGTTCGCGTGTCCCGCACACGACGAGCGCGACTACGCGTTCGCGAAGAAGTTCGAGCTCCCGATCGTCGAGGTCGTCAAGGGCGGCAACATCGCCGAATCCGCGTACACCGGCGACGGCCCACACGTGAGCTCGGAGTTCCTCGACGGTCTCGACAACGAGGCGGCGAAGACCAAGGTCATCGCGTGGCTCGAGGAGCGCGGCTGCGGCGAGAAGTCGATCCGCTACAAGCTCCGCGATTGGTTGTTCTCGCGCCAGCGCTACTGGGGCGAGCCGTTCCCGATCATCCACGTCGACGGCGCCACGAAGCTCGTCGCGAAAGAGGATCTCCCGGTCGCGCTCCCGCAGATCGACGAGTACAAGCCAACGCGTGACGGCCAGCCGCCGCTCGCGCGCGCGCAGGACTGGCTCCAGACCGTCGACAAGGAGACGGGCAGGCCGGCCACGCGCGAGACGAACACGATGCCGCAGTGGGCGGGCTCGTGCTGGTACTACCTACGCTTCCTCTCGCCGAACCGCAGCGACGTCGCGTGGGATCGCGAGGAAGAGAAGTACTGGATGCCGGTCGATCTCTACGTCGGCGGCAACGAGCACGCGGTGCTCCACCTGCTCTACGCGCGGTTCTGGCACAAGGTGCTGTACGACGCGGGCTTTGTCTCGACGAAGGAGCCGTTCCAGCGGCTCTTCCATCAAGGAATGATCCACAAGACGTCGTTCCGCGACGCGGCCGGCAAGTACTTCCACGACCACGACGTCGAGCAACGCGACGGCAAGTGGTTCGTCAAAGGCAGCGACACCGCCGTCGACACCAAGCTCGATAAGATGTCGAAGAGCCGCTACAACGTCGTCAACCCCGACGACATGTGCAACGAGTACGGCGCCGACTCGATGCGCTTGTACGAGCTGTTCATGGGCCCGCTCGAGGACGGCGTCGAGTGGGAGACGAGCGGAGTCGCCGGCACGCGCCGCTTCCTCGACCGCGCGTGGCGCGTGATGGTCGAGCCCGAGAGCGACGGGCTCAGCGGCAAGGTCAGCGAGGACGGTGGCACGGAGAACCGCGACCTCGAGCGTCAGCTCCACGTCGCGATCAAGAAGGTCACGCAGTCGGTGACCGACCTCAAGTTCAACACCGCGATCAGCGAGCTGATGAAGTTCATCAACGAAGCGACGAAAGCCACGAGCGTTCCGCGCCCGTGGTTCGAGTCCTTCGTGAAGATCCTCTCGCCGTTCGCACCGCACGTCGCCGAGGAGCTGTGGCAGCGCCTCGGTCATCGCACGACGATCGCGTATCAGCCGTGGCCGGCACACGACGAGTCCAAGCTCGCCACCGACACGATCAAGATCGCGGTGCAGATCGGCGGCAAGCTGCGCGGTGAGATCGAAGTCCCGTCCGACGCGTCGCAGGAATCGATCCTCGCGGCCGCGAAGGCCGACGAGAAGGTCCAGCCGTTCATCGCCGGCAAGGCGATCAAAAAAGAGATCTACGTCAAAGGTCGGCTGGTCAACTTCGTCGTCTAGGCCTGCGCCGTCGCGCCGGTGACCTTCTCGACCGCGCGCTCGGCGAGCTGGCGGCCGGCCTTCGCCGTCTCGCGCGTCTTCTCGATCGTGTCGTGCAGCGCGCGCTCGGTACCCTTGAGCGCATCCGTCGCGGTCTCGTCGACCTTCTGCACGAGCTTCCGCGCGAACCTCAGCGCGCCCACGGACAGCTTCTCCGCGAGATCGAGCGTGCTGTCGACCGCGGTGCGGAGCTCGATGCGTGCGTCCTGGAGGACCGCGACCGCCGTCGACTGCCCGCGCTCGGCGGCGTCGAGCGCGAGGTAGATGACGCGGGGACCCTCGGTCTTCAGCGTCTCGGTCAGCGACTCGGACTTCTTGTCTTTGTGATTGCCCATGCACGCAGCCTAAGACGCACTGCGTCAGAGCGCACCATCCAGCTCATGACAGCTTCTAACGCGAAGCGTCAAACGCCGTGTTGTCCGGCGTGTCCGACCTGTCCGACTAAATTAATGCACGAATGGAATGGCGCCTTTAGAGGAGTCGATGACGAGGCTGTGGATCGTGATGTCGGTGCTCGTCGCGGCGAAGCCGTAGCCGCCATCCGTCGGCAGCATGACCTGGCGCGTGGTCGCGATGCTCAGGTCCTCGACCGTCGCGCGACACAGGACGGTCGCGTTGAGGCCACCCACCGTCGCCTGCAACCGGAACCGGCCGCTGAGCTTGGCGGGCAGAGGGACCGCGGCCTGGCGCGTGTTGCCCGCCCACACGAACAAGTTGCCGGCGCCATCGACCCCACACGCGACGTCCCTGCTGGAGGGCTCGGCGCCCGCGCGCAGCCAGAGCTTGAAGCTCGAGCGATCGTCGGCGTTCGCGAACTTCGCGGTCGCGAGGACGTCGAAGGTCGTCGACGGATGCACGAGCTCGAGATCGGAGACGACCGAGACGTTGTCGGTCGCGGTCGCGGTGAGTGGCCACGTCAGGTTCCACGGCTGTTCGCCGACGCGCGCACGGAGGTACGACGCGTTCATCCAGCGCACCGCGAACGACGTGACGCAGCGGCGCGTGTCGGGGCGGGCCGGGTCGATGTAGAGGTCACACGCGTCGGGGATGCCATCCACGTCGAGGTCACCGGCGGCGGCGTTGTTGTCGTGCGGGCAGAGGTCGACCGACGCGTCCTTGCCGTCGAAGTCGACGTCCTCGTCTTCGTCTTCGAAGCTCGCCTGGCAGTCGTCCTTGTCGTCGGGGATTCCGTCGCCATCGACGTCGGAACCTTGGACATCACTACAGCCCACCACGAGCACCACGATCGCAAGCGAACGCATTGGCGGCAGCCTATCACGCGGTAGGCTGCCGCCATGGAGCGCGAGTTCATTCCCGTCAACGTCGCGGTGCTCACCGTCTCGGATACGCGAACGATGGAGACCGATACATCGGGAAAGTTGATCGCGGATCGTCTCGGCGAGGCCGGGCATCGCATCGTCGCGCACGAGATCGTGATCGACAGCGAGGTGAAGATTCGCGCGAAGCTCGCGCAGTGGATCGCCGACCCCGGCGTCGACGTCGTGATCGCCACCGGAGGCACCGGCGTGACGCCACGCGACGTGACGCCCGAGGCCCTGGCCCCCCTCATCACGAAACACATCCCCGGTTTCGGCGAGCTGTTCCGTCAGGTCTCGTTCGCCGAGATCGGCGCAGCGACGATCCAGAGTCGCGCTGACGCGGCGCTCTGTGGCCAGACCTACGTGTTCTTGCTCCCCGGCTCGACAGGTGGTGTTCGCACCGGCATCGAGAAGATCCTGCTCTCGCAGCTCGATCACCGAACGAAACCCTGCAATTTCGTCATGCTGCTGCCGCGCATCCGGTCTGAACAGACGAGTTGAGCGCACACCACCGGAGAGGCAGAACTGGGCGCGAGATACGGTGCGGCGTGACTGCGTGTCTCAGCTTGATGCAATTTAATTGCGTTTACTCTGACGCACGACAGCGACCCCACATCACAGTTGCTGTCTGAAAACAGCATCCGTGTACCAGCGGAGAAGTCGCACCTTCGCTCTCCATCGGATCACACGACCGGAGGTGTGACGTGGCCCTGCTTACGAAGTGGACCCAGTGAGTGTATCCACGCGTTCCTTCGTCGGCCGCGCTCGTGTTTCGTTGCCGTTACTGACACAGCGTCAACAGCGAGATGCACGAGTTGTGTAAACGGCACTGGCCCGCGCAGTGAAGACAAACGAGGCATGACGAGCCGTTGGAATCTTCGCAAGACGCTGGGCATCGCGGTCGCGCTCGCGGGTTGCGCTCCGAACGCACCATCCGGAAGTGATCCGAAAAACGATCCGGACAACATGGATGACGTCGCGGAAGCACTCGCCGCGTTGCCCGAAGCCGAAGTGCTCATGCACGCGCCCGACGGAATGCCAACGTTCGTCGTCGGCGAGCTCGCCAAGATCGGCGAGATGCAGTTCGAAGACGCCACCGCAGCCGACAACGCGCTGCGCGCTCAGCTCGGACCTGTCCTCAAGGTCTTTCGTTTGACAACAAACGATCTCGCGCTGCGCAAGATGAATGTCGACGAGCAAGGTCATCGCCATTTTCGTTACGTGCAGAAGAAGGACGGCGTCGAGATCGTCGGTGCGGACCTCGTCGTGCACGTCGATGTCAAAGGCGCCGTCTACGGCGTCAACGGCAGCGCGCGCGGCGATGTCGGCCCGATGGGCACGACACCGATCACACCGAACGAGGCGAACGCCCGCGTGAACGGCGCCGCGCGGCTCACGGGCCTTGCGATCACCGGGCAGCGCGTCGCGTTCCTCCAGGCGCTCGACGGTGAGTTCTACAAGACGTACGAGACCATCGTCGAAGGCAAGCGCGGCCAGGACCCCGCGCGCGACAAGGTCTACGTCGATATCGATAGCGGCAACATTGTCGCGATCTACCCGACGATCCACTTCGCCGAAAACCGCCGCGTTCACTCCGCGAACAACGGCACCACGATCCCGGGCACGCTGCGTCGCAGCGAGGGCCAGGCCGCGACGACCGACGTCGACGTCAATGCTGCGTACGACAACACCGGCTCGTCGTACCAGGCGTACTTCAACTTCTGGAACCGCGACTCGTACAACAACGCGGGCGCGGCGCTCATCAGCACCGTCCACTACTCTAACAACTACTGCAACGCGTTCTGGAACGGCACGCAGATGGTGTACGGCGACGGCAACGCCTCCCAGAACTGCGCGCCGCTCGCACGTTCGCTCGACGTCACGGCGCACGAGCTCACGCACGCGGTCACCGAGAACGAGTCGAACCTCGTGTACAGCGGCGAGTCCGGCGGCCTGAACGAATCGCTCAGCGACATCTTCGGCGCGTTCGTCGAGGCGTGGGTCGCCGGCGGCAAGGACGGCGACCTCGTGGTCTCGTCCAACACGTGGCTCATCGGCGAGACCATCCTCCCGCCCTACCTCCGCAAGATGGATGACCCGGCCGCGGACGGCGCGTCGCGCGACGAGTGGACGAGCGGCATCGGCGGCATCGACGTGCACTACAGCTCCGGTCCGCCGAACCTCGCGTTCTATCTGCTCTCGCAGGGCGGCATGCACCCGCGCGGCAAGACCACGATCCCGGTCCCGGCGATCGGCATGAACAAGGCGATCCGCATCTTCTACAAGGCGCAGGTCGACTACCTGACCTCGTCGTCGAACTTCGCCGCCGCCCGCGTCGCGACGGAGCAGGCCGCGACGGCGCTCGGCTACGACCAGGCGACGAAGGACGCGGTCGGTTGCGCGTGGGCGGCGATCAAGGTCGGCGCGGCGCCGACGACGTGTGGCGGCACCACACCCCCGCCGCCACCGCCGCCCGGCGATGGCGTGCTGACGAACAACGTGCCGGTCACGGGTGTCTCGGACGCAACCGGTGGCGAGAAGTTCTGGTCGCTCGCGGTTCCCGCGGGCCAGGCGTCGGTCGTGTTCACGATCTCCGGCGGCACGGGCGACGCGGACCTGTACGTCCAGGCCGGCAGCAAGCCGACGCAGACGGCATACACGTGCCGGCCCTACCTCAATGGCAACGCCGAGACGTGCACGATCAACAACCCGGCGGCCGGCACGTATTGGGTCCGCCTCCACGCGTACACCGCGTATAGCGGCGTCACGCTCAAGGGCGTGTACACCGCGGGTGGCGGTGGCACCGGCGATCCGTACCTGACGAACGGCACGCCGGTGACCGGCCTCGGCGGCGCGGCGGGCAGCGCGAAGTACTATCGAATCGCGGTGCCCGCGGGCAAGGCGTCACTGACCGTGCGGATCAGCGGCGGCACCGGCGACGCGGATCTCTACACGCGGCTCGGCTCGCGCCCGACGACGTCGACGTACAGCTGCCGTCCGTATCTCAACGGCAACGCCGAGACCTGCACGATCAGCAACCCCGCAGCCGGCGACCACTACATCATGGTGCGCGGGTACTCGACCTACTCGGGCGTGACCTTGACAGCGACTCACTGACGTCGGTGGTTGTTCCGGTCCGTCGCGATCAGCGAGAGCTTGCGGCCGAGCTGCCGTCCGAAGCCCAGCGTGGGGCAGGGCCGCGCCGTGACGGCAAACCGCTGGTCGATCGTGAACCCGGTAGACTTCACGACGATCGGTTTCGGCGCGACGAACATGATCGTCACGGTCGCCGGGGTCTTCGTCGTCACGGGGAACACGCGAAGCTGGAGCTGGTGATGCGTGTCGTTCGTCGCGACCCACTCGAGCAGCGCGGGATCGCGATCGCGCTCGACGATCGCGTTGTAGACCTTGCGCGCGGGCTCCGACCACACGAGGGCGGCACGCGCGTCGTTTTCGCCGAGCTGCAGCCGCATCCCGACGACCGCGGTATCGCGCGGCACATCGAGCGTGAGCGCGAGATCACGGCTCACATTGCTCTCGGTGGAGAGCGTGAACGTCATCGCGACCCTCACGTGGTTCGCGCCGACGGTCTGCACGACCTCGATGTCAGCGAGGGTGGCGTCGGCGGGCGCGGCGATCTGAACGGCCGGCGGCGCGGCTCGTTCGACGTCAGGGGTGGTGGTTGCGACGAATGCGAGGACGATCAGCATTCGATCACCCTACGCGCGCCGCACATGAGGTCGTCACGGTTTCACTTCGCGCCGTCACGAAGATGTGAAAACGCGATGCGCGTGCACTCAGCTGCGCAGGCCGTGCTTGCGCAAAAGCGTTAACAAGTACGGTCGATCCATGCGCGCAAGTCGCGCGGCCTCGGACGCATTCCCGCCGGTGCGGTCGATCAAGTCTTTCAAGTACGCGGCCTCGAAGCGATGAAGCGCTGCGGCACGCGCATCGCGATACGGATCGAGGTTGCCAGCGACGCCGCCGGCGAGCGGAACCGGTACGTCGCTGCCTGGACCGAGGTCGAGCTCGCCCATCACGATCGCCGCCTCGACGACGTTTCGCAGCTCGCGCACGTTTCCGCTCCACGGATGCGAGCGCAGCGCGGCGAGCGCCGACTGCAGCGGACCGAGATCCTCCATGCCGGTCAGCTTCTGCACGAAGTGACGTGCGAGCGGCTCGACGTCCTCGGGACGCTCGCGCAGCGGCGGGATCATGATCTTCGCGACCGCGAGTCGGTAGTAGAGATCCGCACGGAACTTTCCGGCGTTGACCTCGGCGCGCAGATCGCGATGGGTCGCGGCGAGGATGCGAACGTCGACCGAGACCTGCGTCGAGCCGCCGACGCGCGTGAAGGCGCGACGCTCGAGCACGCCGAGCAGGGCGGGCTGCACCTCGAGCGGCAGCTCGCCGATCTCGTCGAGCAACACCGTGCCGCCGTTCGCGCGCTCGAACGCGCCGACGCGGCGCTGGTCCGCGCCGGTGAACGAGCCCTTCTCGTGACCGAACAGGATCGAAGCGATCAGCGTCGCGGGCATCGAGCCGCAATCGACGACCACCAGCTCGCCCGTGCGGCGCGGGCTCGCTTCGTGAAGCGACCGCGCGACGACTTCCTTGCCGACGCCGGTCTCGCCTTGGATGAGCACCGACGAGTCGACGCGCGCGAGTCGGTGGATGAGCCGCGCGACTTCGCGAATGCCTTCGCTCTCGCCGACGAGATCCGCGGGTCGCGGCGCATCCGTCGTTGGTGGCGCGACCGTCGAGCCGGCATCGTCCACGATGATCGTCGTGTCGGCGAGCTTGAGCCGCGTGCCCGCCGGGACGACCGCGCGCTCGACGCGCACGCCACCGACCCACGTACCGTTGCGGCTCCCGAGATCGACGAGCTGCACGCCCGTCGTCGTTCGCTTGAGCTCGAGGTGATACCGACTGACCGCCGCGTCGCGGAGGACGAGCGCGTTGTCCTCGCTCGTGCCGATCGAGAGTGACGACCCGTCGTCGGGTGCGCAGACCGTCCCCGCATCGGGACCCTCCTCGACCGTCACGCGGAGCTTGTGGACCATGCGCACCGCGCGCGGTTGCAGGCGCGTGCGCGGAACGTCATCGGTCACGAGAGGAGAGTAACTCACGGCGCGTGCGAACATTCATAACTCGTGCCTGTTGGACGCAGCCCACGCGGAGGCGGCATGCGGACTGCAGCGCGAGCGGCCGGAGGTCTCCATGCGCATCTGCGTAGTTCTTGCGATCGCTCTCTCCTCTCTGGCCGCATCGTCTGCCGGCGCGGCCACGATGAAGTCCGTCACGAGCTTCGGATCGAATCCCGGCGCACTCGCGATGTACGAGTACGTGCCCGACAATTTGCCGTCGGGTCGCCCGCTTGTCGTCGTGATGCACGGCTGCACGCAGATGGCGTCGGCGATGATCAACGCCGGCTGGAACAAGCTCGCCGACGAGCACAAGTTCACCGTCATCTACCCGGAGCAATCCACCGACAACAACCCCGTGCGCTGCTTCAACTGGGCCGGCGAGTACGGTGACACCGCAAACCTCGAGCGCGGCAAAGGCGAGAACCAGTCCGTGCTCTCGATGATCGACGCGACGATCACCGCGCATGGCAGCGATCCGAAACGCGTCTACATCGTCGGGTTTTCGGCGGGCGCCGCGTTTGTTTCGGTAATGCTCTCGACGTTTCCCGAGCGGTTCGCGGCGGGCTCGATCATGTCGGGCATCCCCTACAGGTGCGCGACGACCGTCAACGAGGCGTACAGCTGCCAATCGCCAGGTGTCTCGAAGACGGGCGCGCAGTGGGGTGCCCTCGTGCGCGGCGCGTCGACGTTCACGGGCGAGCGCCCGCGCGTTCAGATCTGGCACGGCTCGACGGATTCGATCGTGAAGACGATGAACGGCGAGGAGCTCGTCGAGCAATGGACCGACGCGCACGCCACCGACCCGACGGCCGATGCGACCGACATGATCGGGATGGCAACGCGCAAGCAGTACAAGCAAGGCAGCAAGGTCGTCGTCGAGCATTACCTCGTGACGGGTATGGGCCACGCGGTCGCGATCGGTAACGAGGGCACCGCGACGTGCCCGACGGCGATCGGCGCGTACTACAGCGACGTGAAGATTTGCTCGACGGTGCGCGCCGCAGAATTCTTCGGGCTCATGGGCGCGGGCTCTGGATCTGGATCTGGATCGGGATCGGGTTCGGGCTCGGGCTCGGGCAGCGACGGGGATCCGGAGAATCCAGAAGGCGCCAACACCGATCTGCCCGGCTGCGGGCTCGATGCGGGCGGTGGCAATGCGGGCCTCGGTGCGCTGTTCGTGATTGCGATGGCGTTCGTGCTCCGTCGCCGTCGTCGCTAGCCATCGATCGACGCGTCGCGCCTGTTGGCGGGTGCCAACACATGCGCGCCAGATGATCGGTCACAGAGCCACAGAGCCACGGAGAGATCGATCTTCAAGAAGTTCATCCCCGTGCGTTTGATCTTCCGATCCTTGGATCTCTGCTCTGTGGCTCTGTGGCTCTGTGACCCGTCTGTTCGAGGCATCGAGCCGTAACGAGCAACAGACGCAAGGCACACACCGTGCAGAGCCGGCGCCCATGTCTCTCGCTTCTCGCATCGCCCTCGCCGCCGTGATGTTCACCGCGAGCACCGCCAGCGCGGCGCTCACCCCCGTCACCTCGTTCGGTACGAATCCCGGCAACCTCGCGATGTACCAGTACGTGCCGGCCGCGCTGCCGACCGGGCGACCGCTGGTGCTCGTGCTCCACGGCTGCTCGCAGACCGCGGCGTCGATGGAGGTCGCAGGCTGGAACAAGCTCGCCGACCAGTTCAAGTTCGCGGTCGTCTATCCCGAGCAGAACACGGCGAATAACCCGGTGCGCTGCTTCAACTGGGCCGGCGAGTACGGCGACACGGCGAACCTCGTGCGCGGGCAAGGCGAAAACGCGTCGATCATCTCGATGATCGACAAGGCGGTTACCACACACGGCAGCGATCCGAAGAAGGTCTACATCGTCGGCTTCTCGGCCGGCGGCGCGATGGCGGCGGTGATGCTCGCGACGTGGCCGGAGAAGTTCGCGGCCGGCGCGATCATGTCGGGCCTTCCGTACCGCTGCGCGACGACGGTGAACGGCGCGTACAGCTGCCAGAGCCCGGGCGTCTCGAAGACGGCGACGCAGTGGGGTGACCTCGTGCGCGGCGCCGCGACGTTCACGGGCGCGCGGCCGAAAGTTCAGATCTGGCACGGCGCGAGTGACGGCATCGTCGTGCCGATGAATCACGACGAGCTCATCAAGCAGTGGACCGACGTGTTCGGCACCGACGCCACCGCCGACGAGACGCAGACGATCGGCAGCACGACGCGCACCGCCTACAAGAGCGGCACGAACGTCGTCATCGAGGCCTACAAGGTGACGGGCATGGGCCACGCGACCGCGATCGGCACCGACGTCACGGGCACGTGCCCGAGCACGACGGGCGCGTACTTCGAGGACAAGGGCATCTGCGCGACGATGCGAGCGGCGCAGTTCCTCGGCGTCACCGGCAGCACGGGCCCGACGACGCCCGACGTCGCGCCGCCGACGGTCGCGATCGTGTCACCGGCCAATGGCGACACCGTCACGGGCAAGGTCACGGTCGTCGTCGCCGCAAACGACGAGACTGCGATGGGCTCGGTCTCGCTCAACATCGACGGCACCGACCTCGGTAACGACACGATGGCGCCGTTCCAGTTCGAGTGGGACGCGACGGCCGCGGGTCCGGGCGCTCACGCGCTCGTGGCGACGGCGCGCGACGCCGCCGGCAACATGGTGACCGCAAACGCGATGGTGACCGTACCGGCGGATGGATCGGGCTCGGGTTCGGGCTCTGGCTCCGGCGAGCCGCCCGCGGGAGCGAACGACGACCTGCCGGGCTGCGGTCTCGACGCAGGTGGTGGTGGCGCGGGCTTTGCGAGCGGCCTCACGGTGCTCTTTGCCATCCTGTTGCGTCGGCGCCGCCGCTAGCGTGGTACACGCGCGGCATGGCGATCCAAAAGATCACTCCGAGTCTCTGGTACACGAAGGACGCGGCCGAGGCGGCCAAGTTCTACGCCTCGATCTTTCCTGACTCGCGCGTCGACAGGGTCACTCAGCTTCCGACGGACTCGCCGAGTGGTCCCGCCGGCACGGTCGACATCGTCGAGTTCACGCTGTTCCACCAGAAGTTCATGGCGATGAGCGCCGGTCCGCTGGATCCGTTCAATCACGCGATCTCGTTCACCCTGCACTGCGAGTCGCAGCAAGAGATCGACAAGTACTGGGCCGCGCTCACCGCCGACGGCACGCCGGAGCAGTGCGGCTGGCTCAAGGACAAGTACGGCGTCTACTGGCAGGTGACGACGCCGCTGCTCGGCAAGCTGCTGAACGATCCCGACCGGGTGAAGGCGAAGCGCGCCGCCGACGCGATGATGAAGATGATCAAGATCGACATCGGCGCGTTGAAGCGCGCGTTCGAAGGCTAGAAGCTTCCAGCAACGCCGACCGTGGCGCCATCGGACGACGCCGTCGGGCGGAACACGACGAGTGTCGTCACGGTCGTGATGCCGAGCGCGGCGGCGACGCCGAAGCTGATGTTCGCGGCGAGAGCCCAGCGCTTGCCGCGATCCTCGATCGCTCGGAGATCGGTGAAGTCGGTCATGCCGGCCATGCGCTTGTCATCGAACTCGTCCTGCGCCGCGTTGAAGCGCCACGCGGAGACACCGCCGGCGGCGAGCGCGACGCCCGTGAGCGCTGCCCACGTCGTCCAGCGCTGGAACAAGCCGCGGTCGTCGCGCGTCGTGACGATCGGCTTTGGCTCGATCGCTTCGACGGGCGGCGAGCCCGTCCAGAGCGTGTTGCCGTGCGCGTCGAGTGCGCGGACCTCGACGACAACGCCGCCGGGCTTGATGCTCCTGCCGGCGCGATTTGCGTCGGTGCGGCCATCGCGATAGCGAATGCCGATGCCGGCAACGAGCGCGGGTCCTTCCACCGAGATCGCGCTCGCGGTGAAGGCGAGCTTGACGTCGAGCGGCGTGGTCTTCGTGCGCGCGACGGTGAACGGCACCGTGATCTTCGGCGACGTGTCGTCGGGCAGCATGCGCGCGGGATCGAGTGCGAGCACGATCGCGAAGTGACCCTCGGCCACTCTCGCGCGATCGAGGCCGGCACTGAGGCGGCCCGCGATGAAGTGCAGCTCGACGAGCCGCTCGCGATCGGACTGGCCCGATTGGATCGCGGATTCGATGATCGCGAGCGCTTCGTCGTACGCGAGCCGCGCTTCGAGCTCGCGTGCGCGTTCGATGGCATCGCGCGGAACATCCGCGTGCGCGAGCGTCGACAAAGCGACGACGAGAACGATCGCGATGCGCACGGCGGCAGTCTACCAGGTCAGCTGGATCGGCTTTGCGAGTCGACCAGCAGGGATGTCGATCGTCTGCTCCTTCACGCGGCCATCCTTCAGCACGGCGCGCAGCTTGTGGCGACCGGCGGGGAGCGAGCGCTTCACGATCGGCGTGATGCCGAGCGAGCTCCCGTCGATATAGATCGTTGCCCACGGCGTCGAGTCGATGCTGAGCATGCCGGGCTGCTTCGCCGGTGGGCGCGAGATGTCGACGGGAGGCATCTCGATGTCGCCTGCGTCGATCTCGATCGTGGCCGGCGCCTCGGCCGGTGCGGCATCGGCCGGTGCGGCGTCTGTGGGTGTCGTCATCGCCACCGGTGCGTCGATGACGGCTTTCGTCGTCGAGCTGTCCCGTGTCACGACGAGCAGGATCGCGACCGCCGCCATGGCGACGAAGATGACGGCGATCGCGATCGGATCGCGCCGGCGAACCGGCCGCGCATCGACGAGCGTCGGCGGTGTCGCCGCAGCGGCCGGCGAGCGATACGCGACCGTCGGTGCGAGCACGTCGACGCTCGTCACCGTCGGAAGCTCGACACGCGCTTGATCGATGACGCGCGCCTGCCGCGTGCGCATCTTCGACAGCTCGTCGGTCGACGTCACCGCGGCGGCGATGTCGGCGGACTTACCGACCTGGATCGCCGCTTCGATCGCGGTCGCGAGCTCGGCGGCCGTCGCGTAGCGCTTGTCCCGATCGCGCGCGAGCGCCTTCTCGATCACGTCGGCGAGCGCCTTCGGCACCGCGGGATCGACGGCATCGGCACGCGGCACGGGCTCCTCGAGGACGGCGCGCGCGGTGAGGTAGTCGCTCGCGCGCTTGAACAGACGCGAATGCGTCGCGAGCTCGAACAGCACGATGCCGAGCGCGAACACGTCGCAGCGGCGGTCGAGCGCTTCGCCGAGCAGCTGTTCGGGCGCCATGTACTGCTGCTTGCCCTTGATCGTGCCGACCTCGGTCTCGGTCGCACCGCGCACCTTCGCGATGCCGAAGTCGAGGACCTTCACGACACCCGACGACGTCACGAACAAATTCGACGGCGACACGTCGCGGTGCACCAGGCCGGCCGGCCCGCCATCTGCATCTTTCAGCTCGTGCGCGTGATGAAGCCCGGCACAAGCCTGCACGACGACGCCCGCGGTAATTTGGAGTTGCGCGGTGCGATCCGGATCACGCGGCCGCGCGATCAGCTCGTGCACCGCGATACCGTCGAGGTACGGCATGGCGAGGTAGTACTCGCCGCCATCGCGCCCGAGCTCGTGGACCTCGCAGATGTTTGGATGATCGAGGCGCGAGACGAGCCTACCCTCGTCGAGGAACATCGACACGTACGCCGGCGACGCGACGAGCTCCGGCAGGAGCCGCTTCACGACGACGATCTTCTCGAACCCGCCCTCGCCGGCGAGCCGTGCGAGGTGAATCTCGGCCATGCCGCCCGTCGCGAGCTGACCTATCAGCTCGTACCTGCCGAGCCGCTTCGGTACTTCCTCGCGGTTCGGGTACGATGACACGGCCACGTACTATGCCCCGGTTCCTCGTCGCCGTGATCGCGATCCTCGGCGGATGCTCGTTCGACGCCCGCTACTCCGAGGGCGTTCCGTGCACCGACGACAGGTGCCCGTCGGGCCTCGTGTGCCACCTCGATCGCTGCGTTTCGATGATCCCCATCGACATGATGATCGACGTCCCGCCACCCGAGGGACCGCCGCCCGCGCTCACGTGCGCGGACCCGGGCGTATTCCCCGCGAGCGGCGGCACCGTGATGGCGACCACCGTCGGCGCGACGTCGAAGATGTCCTCGTTCTGCACCGGCCTCGTGCACAACGGTCCCGACCGCGTCTACCGGATCATGATGAACGGCACGCAGTCGCTGCGCGTCACCGTCGACGGCGGACGTAAGGGCTACGTGCTCGCGACATGCGTCGAGTCGCCGAACACGCCCAACTGCTTCGGCGCCGCGCGCGCGACGACCGGCAATCCGATCGTCGTGACCCCCGCGGTGGCGGGGCCTGTGTTCGTCGTCGTCGACGACGAGAACGCCGCCGCGATGAGCGCGTACACGCTGACGTTGACCGTGCTGTAGTGGTCATCCATCCGGCACTCGCGAGCCTGCGCGCGGTCTGCCCGCGATGCCGTCGCCTCGTCCGACCCGGTACGTGCGAGCTCGATCACACCCAGGCGCTCGAGCCCGCGGTCGCCGCCGAGCGCGAGCGCATGGTCGAGCTGACGTGGGGCATGCCGGATCATCGCCAGGCGCTCCGCAAGAGCGCGAGTCAACGCCTCGGCGCCCGCCGCATGTTCACGGGTGCGGTCACGTTCGCGTCCGCCACGGGCGCGGTCTACATCGGCACGGCCGACGGGCTCCTCTCGCTGGTCAGCGGCGTCTTCATGGGGATGTTCGGCGCCGCGCTCGCGACCGGTCGAGCCCAGGTCGTCATTCCAGGTCCCGCGCTCGACATTCCGCGATGGCCACACGTCGGGACCGGCCGCATCGTGCACGGCGAGCCGCTGGCCTCGCCCGGCAGCGGGACGCCGTGCGCGGCGTGGGCGATCGAGCTGCGCTATGACGGCCCGTGGGGCTCGCGCACCGTGTTTCGCGCGGGCGCCACGCTCGGGGTCGACATCGTCCTCGACAGCGGCGGCCACGTCCGGATCCCCGGCGGCGCGCTCTGGCTCGACGGGAAGTTTAACCAGCTCGACGGTGAGGAAGCATCGGTTCAGGAGCTGCTCCGCGAGATCGACCCCGATGCAGCCTCGAGCGACTGGGAGCTGTTTCCGTTCAACATCATCACCGAGCAGCTTGTGGACGAGGGCGATCGAGTCGAGGTCCTGGGCGTCGTCGAGCCGCGGCCCACGCAGACCGATGACGTTCCGCTCTATCGCGACGCGCCCGCCAGCGAGCTCGTCCATATCGGCCTCCCGGTCATGCGCCGCGTCTGATGCCTGTTGGGCCGCACCAACAGCGGGCGCCGATCCAACAGCGATCGGCCTGCAGGCCATGTAGTTAGCCGGGCACGTTCGTTGCTGATCGCGCGCTCAACATGCGCGCTGCCCTATTGCTCCTGATCCCCGCCTGCACGCTCGGCGGCACGGGTCGTCCCGCCGGCGACGATGGTGATGACACCGGCGTCGACAAGACCGCGTGCGCGATGGCCATGGCCGCCGCGCCGCTCGCACCCGCCGGGTACGACTTCCACGACGCGCTGCCGACGGCGACGCGCAACAAGTGGGATCCCGTCGCGATGCCGCAGCCGGGCGATGCGTCGTATCCGGGCGGCCGCTACCGCACGATCGCAGCGGACGGGATGGGCAACGCGCACCCCGGCTGCAGCGTGGCCGGGCTCTCGTACGGCGCGGCTTCGATCGCGGGCTACACGTGCGCCGCGCGCGAGTTCCCGTTTCCCGCCGGCGTCACCGAGGACAAGACGAAGCCGATCGTCATCCTCGTGCACGGCAACAGCGAGTCGCCGAACGGCTGGATGAAGTTCGTGCACCCGGATCCGGCGTCGCTGCAGTTTCCCGCCGACACCACGGCGCGCGATCAGCTCGCCGAGCTCCTGCCTTCGAAGGGCTTCCGCACCGTCGCCGTCGACATGCGCACGGATCTCATCGACGACCCGAAGTCGCCCGAAGGCAGCGACACCGGCAATACGCCGAAGAACGCGGACCACGGCTGGAACGTTCCGCTCCTCCAGGACTTGATCAAGAAGGTCGCGATCGCGAACCCCGATCGCAAGATCTCGGTGATCGGCTTCTCGCTCGGCGCCACGACGGTGCGCGATGCGATTCGCCGTCTCTGGGTCGAGAACGCCGACGGCAAGTGGGACGTCAACATCATGACGCGCCTGCACGACGTCATCGTCGCGAGCGGTGCGAACCACGGCGTCGTCAGCTTCGCGAAGCAGTGCGGCGTCAACCTCACGATGCGCGGCACGGTCACGTGCCAGATGGGCCAGCGCAACCAGTACACGCAGTCCGCATTCCATCGCCCGCTCAACGGTCCCCCGATCACGACGGAGACCGCGTTCGCCGGCTGGTGGGAGACGCCGTGCGCCGACGGTGACTACGCGTTCGGCAAGCGCAAGGCCTGCGGCGGCGCGACGGTCCAGTACACGACGATCACGATGAAGGATCTCGAGAACGGCACGCAGCAGGACGAGTTCGTCAGCGAGCACGCCTCGCGGCTGTACCCGACCGCGTGCGCGAACAACGTGATCACCGGAAACAACGACTTCGATACGAGCGGCTACTTCTTCAACGGCTTCTTCCGCAACCACTACGGCGCCGTGCGCAGCAACGCAGGCCTCGCCAAGATCGTCGCCACGCTGGAGGACTGACATGCGCATCGCACCACTCTTCATTCTGTTTCTGTCCTCCCACGCCTACGCCGATCACGTCGAGTTCGAGCCCGAACAAGCCCGCAAGGGCAAGGTCGCGCCCGCGAAGGAAGAGCCCGAAGCGGCGAAGCCCGTCGAGGCCAAGCCCGTCGAGGCCAAGCCCGTCGAGACGGCGGCCGTCGCCGAATCCGCGCGCACCGCCGCGGCAGACGACGCATCGCCCGAAGGCCCGACGTCGGTCTCTGCCAAGGTCGCGGTTCGCCGGAGCGGCGAGCGCTGGATCGAGCCGTACGGCGCGATCGCCGGTGGCATGCACGTCGAGTCGCTGAACCAGCCGCCCGATGTCGAGACGCAAGAGCAGAACCCGACGGTCGCGGTCTCGCGCATCGGTCTGCGCGGCGGCGTCGGCAAATACATCACGTTCGCGTCCGCGTTCGAGGCGTCGCTCGGTGGCCCGCTCGGCTACGGCGCGTCGGTGTGGGAAGGCCAGGCGGCCGTCGCGATCCGCGACCAGTACCTGCGCTACACGCGTGCGGGCTTCTCGGTCGCGGCCGGTCGCATCAACGACCCGGCGAGCTTCGACTACGTCTCGGCGCACATGGGCGACCTCCTCTACACGGACAAGTACACCCGTGACCCGCTGCTCTTCGCCGGCGCCGATCGCGGTAACGGCATCTTCGCGAGCTACGACATCAACAAGTTCGTCACCGTCGCCGGCACGTTCCACTCGACGAACCCGACGGGCATCACGGGCACGCTCGTGATCGGCGGCAAGCTGACGCCATTCGATCGCCCGTTTTATCTCGCGGCCGCGCAGGTCGGTAACAGCCAGAACAACCTGCCCGATCAAAACCTGCACATCTACTTCGGCTCGCCGTCGGTGATGTTCAAGTCCGAATACATCGACGCGCAGGCCGAGCTGCAGATGTACTCGCTCGACACGCAGCAAGCCGTCGAGGAGGACCAGACGATCCGCGGCTACAACGCGCGCTTTGGCGTCCGCGGCAAGATCGAGACGGACTACGGCAAGTTCACGCCGTTCTTCAACGTCTCGCGCAACAAGAACGAGATCCTCGACCCGATCGATTCGACCTACCGCCTGCCGGACCTCTTCACGTCCTACACGGTCACGACCGGCATGGACTACGACTACCAGAAGAAGAACGGCATCGGCTTCATGTACGCGCTCGTCGGCACGAGCGAGCCGGACCACCGCACGCGCGAGCATTACTTCAACCTCGGCACGACCTACTGGATCGAGGACTCGGTCGCGCTCAGCTTGCGCGGCGCGGTGTTCAACCAGCAGCTGTCGGGCGAGACGATGTCGACGGGCAGCCGCTCGGTGTTCCTGACCGCGCGCCTCGTGCTCGAGTAACTGATATCGTCGGGGGGATGAGCTCGCTCGAACAGGCCCTGCAGCGCGCACTCTCGGTCCGCATCAATCTGCAGATCAGCCTCTCGCAACTGCCGATCGTCGAGGAGTGGATGGACATCCACATGGACCGTTGGCTCGAGCACAATCCAACGCCTCCAGAGATGCCGAATGGGGAGGGCGTCACATTTCTCGCGATGCTCGGAAGTGATCTGAAGCGCGTCTGGTGGGGTGCGTGGGGCGATCCGCGCGGCTTCGTCCCGAAGATGGCGGACTACTTCAAGCTCTGCAACATCGCGAAGAGCGACGCCGCGGTGCTCGATACGATCGGCGAACAGCTCGAGCCAAAGCTCGTCGGTTCGTGGATCGGCGTGTGGGGCGGCAAGGTCACGACGGGCTGGCACTTCTGGGATCCACATCCGTGGTCGAAGGTCGAGGCGCTGTTCGGCACGCACGAAGCGAAGTACCAGCTCAAGAAGTACGTCGAGGACAGCAAGCTCGATCGCATCGAGCGCTTCACGCAATCGATCGGCGATAGCCCGTTCTCGGAGATCGAGCTCGCGGTGCCGGGCGAAACCGTCGACGCGCAGGTGACGGCGCTGACGCAGGCGTTCGTGCACTTCACCGGCGCGCCGCTCGAGAAGCAGCTCGAGGAGCGCTTCCGCAGCATGACGCAGCCGACGTTCACGCTCGCGGTCCGCATGCGCAACGGGCAGGTCACGCGGGTCGGCGCGCTCGCACCCGGCATCGCGATGGCCGATGTCCAGCACGTGTGCACGGACGCGAAGGTCTCGGCGGACGAGAAGCTGCCGAAGGTGATCGGCCAGCTCGGCGAGGGCATCGCGCGCGTCGAGTACGGCCGTGCGGGCGACCGCGCCGGCGTGGACGTATACCTCGAGCCGACCGAGCCCGCGGCGAAGCGATCCGAGGCTGCGCCCTCGACGCAAGCGAACTAGACTTCAGCGTGCGCGCGCATTACCTCCTCGCATCCGACGACGCGCTGATCGCACAGTGCGAGGTCGATCGGTATCGCGCCTCGGGCCCGGGCGGTCAGCACCGCAACAAGACCGAGAGCGCGGTGCGGCTCCGGCACAAGCTCTCGGGCGTGATGGCGATCGGTGAGGACTCGCGCTCGCAGTCGGAGAACAAGCTGCATGCGGTGCGGCGGCTGCGCTCGGCGATCGCGCTCGAAGTACGCGAGCCCGTCGCGATCGAGACGTTCGTTCCGTCGGCGCGCCTCGCCGCCTTCGTCGCGGCCGGCACGGCGCCGCTCGGCGCGAAGACGAAGCTGACCGGCCAGTACTGGGCATCGATCGGCGAGCTCCTCGATCTGCTCGTCGCGGGTCAGCTCGAGATCGGGACCACGGCGCAGCGACTCGGCATCACGACCGGCGCGCTCTCGAAGCTGCTGCTTCACGACGATCAAGTCGGGCGTGTCGTGAACGATCTGCGCCGCGGCAAGGGCATGCGCCCGCTGCGTTAGCGAATGTGACGGCTCACGCTCGGTGGCAACAGCGCGCGTAGCGTCATCCCGCCGGGCACGCAGCTGCCCTCCATCCACACGACGCCGCCCTTCTTGAGCTGCAGCGCTTCGCCGTGCCGCGTGTCGCCGAACGCGAGCCACGCGACGAGCTCGCCGAGCCACGGCTCGTGACCGACAACGGCGGTCGTCTCGTTCATCTCCGCGATCAACGCGAGTAGCTCGGACTTCGGCGACTGCGCGAGCAGATCCGTCGAGAGCGGCGGCTCTTCGCACAGCGACTGGAGCGCGATCGCCGTCTGTGCCGCTCGTCGCCACGGGCTCGTGAGAATGCGGTCGAAGTCGACGGGCAGGCGGCGCAGGCCCTTCACGATCTTCTTCAGCTTGCGTGCGCCGTCGTTGGTCAGCTCGCGACTCGCATCGTCTTGTCCCGGGATGGCGTCCTCGGCGATTCCGTGACGGATGACGAAGAGCTGCATGCGCGAACTGTACAGCACCCGATCACTTCCTGGGACAGACCGGCGTGCCGGTCTTCCTCGCTCCCGGTCATGGTAGAGCTTTCTCATGGCGAAGGATCTGTTGTGGCAACTCGGCGATCAGTACGCCGGCGTGCCGCTCGACCCGGCAGACTGCGATCCCGACCCGATCGTCGAAGTGCGCAAGTGGCTGAAGGCGGCTGTCGACGCGCCGCTCTCGACGCCAAACGCGATGACGCTCGCGACCGTCGACGCGCGTGAGCGCCCAGCCGCGCGCATCGTGCTGCTCAAGGAGATCGACGATCGCGGCTTCACGTTCTTCACGAACTACGAGTCGCGCAAAGCGGTGCATCTCGCCGCGCATCCGTACGCGGCGCTCGTGTTGTTCTGGGAGCCGCTGCACCGTCAGATCCGGATCGAGGGCGTGATCGAGAAGCTCACCGCCGCCGAGTCCGACGCGTACTTCGCAGCGCGCCCGCGCGGCAGTCAGATCGGTGCGATCGCATCGCCGCAGTCGCAGGTGATCGAATCGCGCGCCGTGCTCGAGGAGCGTGTCGCGCAGGTCACGGCCGATCACGGCGAGGGGTTGCCGCCGCGCCCGGAGTTCTGGGGCGGTTATCGCGTGGTGCCCGACGAGATCGAGCTCTGGCAAGGCCAGCCGTCGCGGCTCCACGATCGCGTGCGCTATCGCAAGCACGATGCGGGCTGGATGCGCGAACGCCTAGCTCCCTGAATTGCGACGGTTTCACGAGCCGCCTTGACATAGTGTTCATCTGACACTATCAAAGTGTCATATGAACACGAAGGGCGTGGCGAGTGCGGCGGTGACCGGGGCCCGTCACCTGCGCGTCCCACGGAACGGTCAGGATGCGGCCGCCACGTGGCTCGGCGAGGACTGTGGCGCCATCGTCGTGTGCGACGGGTGCAGTGCCGGTCCGTACTCCGAGGTCGGCGCGCGGCTCGCGAGCCAGCTCGTGATCGCGCGGCTCGCGCAGCGCCTGCCGGCGGAGCGGCCGGTCGAGGCAATGTGGACGCAGCTCCGCGCGGAGGTCGCGGCGGAGCTCGGCCGGATCATCGAGGTGATGCCGGGCGATCGCGTCGGGGCGCTGCACGATCACTTCCTGTTCACGATCGTCGCGGCCGCGTGGCGTCGCGATGACGTCTGCGTGTGGGCGCTCGGCGACGGCGCGTATGCATTCGGCGATCGCGTGCGCACGCTCGGCCCGTTCGACGACAACATGCCGCCGTACCTCGCGTACGACCTCCTCGGTACGCCGCAGCCCGCGCACTTCGTGATGGCGGATGCGTCGTGCGGGTCGGTGCTCGTCGCGACCGACGGCATCGCAGACATCGGCTTCGAGGACTTCCTCGACTTCGATCGCTATCTCGCAAACCCCGATGCGCTGCGCCGTCAGCTCGCCGTGCGCGCGCGTGGCCACGAACGCGTCGACTGGGCCGAGCGCCGGATCAACCGCACACCGGCCGGGCTGCAAGACGACGGTGCGATCGCGCTCATGAGGTGGGCGTGAACCGCACGGTCTACATCGATGGCGCGCGCGTGCAGCTCGCACCGACGGCGCTGCTCGGGCAGGGCGGCGAAGCGGAGGTCTACGACCTCGGCGACGGTCGCGTGCTGAAGTGGTGGAAGCCCGCCGATCACCCCGACTACGACGGGCTGCCGGATCAGCAAGCCGCCGCGACGCAGCGACTCGCGGAGCGCCCGGCGAAGCTGCGTGCGCTGCCGGGCAACTTGCCCGCTGCCGTCGTCGCGCCGTGCGGGTTCGCGCTCGCGGGCAAGCGGTCGCAGAACGTCGTCGGCTACCTGATGCCGAAGATCGCGGGCGTGCCGCTGCACTCGTACGGCGAACCGCGCTGGCGTCGCGACCATCCGATCGACGGTGGTGCGGTCGTCGCTGCACTGCTCGCGCTCCACGATGCACTCGCATCGCTGCATCGCGTAGGCGTCATCGTCGGTGACTGCAACGATCTCAACGTCCTCGTCGACGACAAGCGCGTGCACTTGATCGACGTCGACAGCTATCAGTTCGGCGGCTTCCCCTGCTCGATGTTCAGCGAGCGCTTCGTCGACCCGCGGCTGTGCGATGCAGCCGGCGTGCTGGTCCGTCCGCACGATGCGGAGAGCGACTGGTTCGCGTTTGCGGTCATGGCGTTTCGCTCGCTGCTCGGCGTCGGGCCGTGGGGCGGCGTGCACCAGCCGGCGGATCCATCGAAGCGGTGCCCGCCGGCGCTGCGCGCGTTGCGCCGACTGAGCGTGTTCGCCGCCGACATCATCTATCCGCGCGCGGCGCGCGCGCTCGGCATCTTGCCCGACGAGCTCACAGCCGCATTTCGCGCGATCTTCGAGCGTGATCTGCGCGGTGTGTTTCCGCGCACCGAGCTCGAGCGCCTGCGGCTCCGGCGCTGCTCGACGTGCAGCGAGGAGCACGGACGCGTGCGCTGTCCCGCATGCCAGACGCAGGCGCAGCTGCCTCCCGCGATCGTGTTTGGCCGCCTGCGCTGGCAATCGATCCCGCCGCCCGTCCTCGCGGGCTTCGAGGTCACGCGCTCGACGAGCATCTGGCTCGATGCCGGCGCGCTGTGGCGCCACGGCAAGCTCGGCCCCGAGCGCATCGGCAGCGTGCTCGCGAACCAGACGCGCGCATGGGTCGGCGCCAAGCTCGGTGTCGGCTTCTACCGCGCCGGTGGCTACGCGGTGGGCTTCGTGTTTCGTCCGGACCGCGGACAGCTCGACGATCGCGTCGCGCTTCCAAAGCTGCGCGGCAAGATCGTCGACGCGCACGCGGTGATCGGCGACGAGCGCGCGTGGCTCTTCCTCACGTTCGAGCGCGCGACCGTCGTCGTCGTGATCGGTTCGGACGCATCCGTGATCGCGACCGACACGCTCGCCGACTCCCCGTGGCTCGCGGGCGTCGGCGGCGCATGCACCGTCGGTCCGCACCTGTTCGTGCCCACCGACGACGGCGTCGCGCGCATCGAAGTCGTGCAGGGCGCGATCGTTCAGACCCGAACGTTCGCCGAGACGCAGCCGCTCGTCGGCGCCGGCGACCGGCTCGCCATTTCCAGCGGAGCGATCGACGTCATCAGACGCCGCGACGCGATCCGCATGCAGCTCACCTGAAGGAGATCCCAATGTCCAAGCAGCTACCCATTCCACAGTTCTTCGACGGCAAGCGTGCCGCCGACTACGCCTATCGCCCCGACGCTACCGTCGTCGCTGACGCCGCACAGGCCTGGCGCGCACAGCACGCCGTTCGTCCGTCGGCCGCCGACGAGACGCGTGTGCACCTCTTGCTCATCGATGTGCAGAAAGACTTCTGCTTTCCCGAGGGCTCGCTCTACGTCGCGGGCCGGAGCGGCAAGGGCGCGATCGATGACTCGCGTCGCATCGCCGAGTTTGTCTATCGCAATGCCGCCGTCGTCACCGACATCACGACGACGATGGACACCCACCTCGCGTATCAGATCTTCTTCCCGAGCTTCTGGCTCGACAAGGCGGACGCGCCGCTCACCGCACACCGCGTGGTCACGTCCGAGCAGATCGCCGCGGGCGAGGTCCGCCCGAATCCCGCGATCGCGAAGTGGCTATGCGGCGGCAACTACACGTGGCTCTGCAAGCAGGTCCTCCACTACACGAAGGAGCTCGAGCGCGCGGGCAAGTACCAGCTCTACCTGTGGCCGCCGCACTGCCTGCTCGGCTCCGACGGTCACGCACTCGCGGGCATCGTTCACGAGGCACGCCTGTTCCACGCGTTCCTGCGCACGTCGCAGTCGAACGTCGAGGTCAAGGGCGGCAATCCGCTGACCGAGAACTACTCGGTGCTGCGTCCCGAGGTCCTCTCGCGGTTCGACGGCAATGCGCTCGCGCAGCGCAACACGCAGTTCCTCCAGACGCTGCTCTCCGCCGAGGCGGTCATCATCGCGGGCCAGGCCGCGTCGCACTGCGTGAAGTCGACGATCGATGACCTCCTCACCGAGATCGCCGCGCAAGACGCGTCGCTCGCGAAGAAGGTCTACCTCGTCACCGACTGCATGTCGGCGGTCACCGTCCCCGACGGCAAGGGCGGCTTCGCGGTCGACTTCACCGCGCAGGCCGACGCTGCACTCCAGAAGTTCGCCGACGCGGGCATGAACCTCGTCCGCTCCACCGATCCGATCTCCACCTGGCCGGGCATCCGGCTCTAAGGAACGAAGCCATGAACAACAACGACGACGACGACAAGATCAAGAAGCTCCTCGAGGATGCGCACGGCACCGGCGCGCTCTCCGCCAGATCACTCGCGACGCTCGACGTCGTCGATGTCGGCGCGCAGATCCAGGCGGGCCTCGGCTGCACGATCGACGACGTCACGGCCTCCGAGGTCGTACTCGTCACGATGATGCCCGACGACTCGCAGTCGATCGCGGGCGCCGGCAACACCGACGCTGTTCGCGACGGCCACAACTTCGTGCTCGACGCCCTCAAGGGCTCGAAGCAATCCGGCGAGGTCCTCGCGCACACGCGCTACTTGAATGGCTTCGTGCTCACGCCTTACACCGCGCTCGATCACGCGGTCACGATGACCAAGCAGAACTACAACCCGAACCTCGGCACGCCGCTCTACGATCAGACGGCGGTCATCCTCGGCACGGTGATCGCGAAGTCCCAGGAGCTCGCACAAGCAGGCATCGCCGTCCGCACCGTCACCCTCATCATCACCGACGGTGGCGACTACGGCTCCACGCGTTGCAAGCCCGGCGACATCGCCGCGATCGTCAAGGACATGCTCGCGCAGGAGAACCACATCGTCGCGGCGATGGGTATCAGCGACGGCACCACCGACTTCCGCGCGGTCTTCAAGTCGATGGGCATCCCCGACCGCTGGGTGCTGACGCCGGGCAACAGCTCGACCGAGATCCGTCGCGCCTTCGCCGTCTTCTCGCAGTCGGCCGTCCGCGCGTCGCAGGGCGCGCAGCTCGGCGGCTTCTCGAACTAGTGCGAGTATTCGAGCAGCGGCTTGCTGAAGATCGTGCGCTCGCGCGGAGTCAGCACGAACGGCGCGCGCTGCGGAACGCGGCCTGACGCCGCGAGCGCGTCGATGTGACCTGCGCGCCAGCACAGGCCGTGATGGGTGTCCTCGACGTTCTCGCCATACGGAATCGATGCTCTCGCGGTCACGAGCGGCCGGCACTTCTCCTCGACCCCCGGCTTGAGCTTCGGGAAGATCTTGCCGGCGCCGTCCGCAGCCAGCCCCATCGCGCGCAGCGTCGGCACCGACGAATCATCTGCCGCTTCCTCGGTCGAGAAGTAGCGCGCGCGCGACCACGGTTGGCCGGTCATGGTCATGAACTTGGCCTCGACCTCGCGCATCTTCGCGCGCAGGTAGATGCCCCAGTTGTACATGCCCTGGATGTACGGCTGCCCCTCGAGCATCGGGCGAACGTCGGCCGGGATCCGCGTGAGCATCTGCGCACGTGTCACGCCGAGCGCGGCCGCGACGACATCGATCGCATCCATCGTGAAGCCGGCGAAGCACTGGGTCTGGAGATTCCCCATCGCCGTCTGGATCGTCATCGGTGCCGTGCTCGCGAGGGTGATCGAGTCATCGATCGGGTCGAGGGCGCCGGCGATCGTCTTGCGCAGCGCGTTCAGGTCTGTCTTCGCGGTCGTGCACCCGACGGTCGCCGGCTGCATCGCGAGGCGCTTGTCGAAGATGGTCGCGAGCTCTCCAAGCATCGGCAGCCCGCGAAGCTCGACGTCCGACAAGTAGCCGACCGTCTCGGCGTGATCGATCCACGCTTCGACGAGCGACCGCACCATCGGGTGATCGAGCTGCTCGAAGCCAAACGGCTCCATCCCCGCGGGCGCGAGGTAATACCTGGTGAAGCCGGCCTTCACCTCGGGGATCACGTGCAGCCCGATCGTGTGCTCGAGCTCGTGCATGACCACGCCCATGAGCTCCTCGTCGGGCGCCCCGAGATCGATGAGCTCGGTCGTGACCATCACGACCAACCCCGCCTTGCCGTCCTTCGAGATCACGAATGCGTTCGGCGTCGGCTGCGCGTTGAGGACGAGGTGCACCTGCGCCGACTTCAGATCGCCGACGTCATTCACGCTCTTGTAGGCATCCCATCCTTCGTCGAGGAGTGCCTGCATCCGCGCGAACCGTGCGTCGGTCGCGGGCAACGGGGGCCGTGTCGCCGCGACTTGCGAGGACGCGAACCACGCCTGCGCTTCTGACTGCGTCGCAAAGGTCGTGAAGCAGTCGATGTCCGGGACCGTGCACGACGTCTGCAGATCGCAGGTGCCGTCACCGTACTTCGGATCTTCACATCGCTCCTCGCCCTCGTCACCGCCGCAACCAGCGAGGGACATCACACCCGTCAGGACCCACGAAAGTTTCTTCATTGGGAATACAGAACGAACATCCCCACTGAACCTTCACCCTCTCAACCTATCCAGACCGTCGCGATCGCCCGCTCGAAGTTACCGGCTGTGAGATCCGCGTCAGGCAGGCTCCACGTCGCCCATGCCGCATCGCCCCAGTTCATCGCGATCGCGTAGTCCGACCGCAGCTCTAGGAGCGGCACGAAGCCTGCTGGAGGCGTCTCGCCGAACGACGAGCACTTGCGCGTCGGAAACAGCACGTGAATATCGTCGTCGGTGGGCTCGTCCTCCTCTGTCGCCGAGACGTGCATCCGCCAGCCTTCGCAGCGGGCCACGTGCGTGACGTCCCAATACGCGTCGTTCGCCTCGGGCGGCATCGCCCCGCGCACGAGCGTCGCGCCCGGCGGCGCATAGATGATCGCGGCGGGAATCTCGTCGATCTCGTCGCCGCGATACCCGGCCACCTGCGCGCCGAAGAAGTACAGCGTGCCCGCGCGTGGCAAGCGCGTCCGCGGCACGTCGGCGAGCCGAAGCTGCAGCACCATCGGTAGCAGCCGCTCGCGATCGGGTCCGACGGGCCACAACACGCCGATCGGCAAGTCCGGCGGGCCCGCGATGCGAGACGCCCCGACCTCGATCTTGTCGAGCGGCGTCTTCACGCCGCGGAACAGCACGGACTCGGTCGGCACGTGCGAGCGATACCACTCAGCCGCAGCACTTCGCCACGACCGCAGCCGCGATCGGGCGCTCGAGGATCGCGATCGCATCGCGCTCCCAACCCGCGCTCGCGACCACATTCGTCGGTCGCATCGTTCGCGGGCGTTGCAGCATCACGGCGCCATGGCGCGCTCAGGGTCCGTTGTGGTGTAGCCGCGGTCTGCCAACGCTGATTCGACATGTGCGGCCTATCGCAGCCAGTGTGCCGGGTTGCCGATTAATTCGAGCCACCCGGTTCGCTGTCGGACGTCCATTGGACGTCCGACGGTCGACCATGGTGGACCGCGGGACGTCCAATGGACGTCCGAGCGCGGGAACCACTGTGCGTGACGCTAGGTCCTCAAGTGGTCCGGCTGTCCGACTGGTCCGGCAGAATTAGTTCGACTTCAGCCGTGTACCGGTCGCGTCATCGATTTCGTTCTCGTTGAAGCTCGGCGCATCCTTCCCGGAGAGAAGAGCCTCCACCGCTTCGCGAACCATCGGCGACGGATCGTCAGCGAGCGTCGTCAAGAACTGGCGCGCTTGGGGATCGGCTCGAGCAATGTTCGCAATCCGGTCAACGCATGTTCACAACCGTCCTTGTTTCCCGTACCGACGGCGGTTGCGAGAAAGGAGACATTTCGCGTCCCGAGGTGTGCGAAGTCGAGCGCGATCGACAATCCATCCTCCCAGGAATCCTTGGCTCGCTGTTCCTTCGTGAGATTCATGAGCGGCACGAGAGCCGTTAGCGCCTGTTCGTCTGCGACGATCATGAGGATGTCCATGCACTCACTCGAATACATCGGATGTTGGAGCGCGCAGCGCAGCAGCTTCTCGTCGTGTCCTGGTGGTCGCATGGCTCGCAACATGCCGATTGCATGCATTTGAGTGAACGGGTCCGGGTCGGACAGGAGCGTCAGCAGCTTTGATGGAAGAGCAATGTCCGTCCGACGGTGGACCACGATGGACCGCGGGACGTCCAATGGACGTCCGCGCTGAGACAGGTCAGCCCACCGCTAGGACCCAACCGTCCGCCTGTCCGACCGGGCGGCCGACTAGCTCTCCGCGGCGGCGTCGATGTAATCGCCCCAGCGGGCAAACTCGGCTTCGGTCGCGCCGATCAATTCGAACGCCGGTTCCTGTCCGTCCCATCCGTCGAGCCCGAGCATGTGCCCAAGTCTCTCTTCCGGACAAGGATCTCCCGCGGCGGCGCGCAATTCGATCAGCCCGTGAACCGCTGCCGTCCACAGCTTCTCTTCCTTGGCCACATTCCCGCGCACGCGCTTCACGTCCGCGACAAGCTGCTTGATGAGCGCTTTCGCTTTGCGGTCGAGTTGCGCCTCGGTCAGCGCCTCCTTCGCGGCAACGCTCTTCGCCTGCTCGCCGAGGATCGCCTTCGCCGCCGCATGCTCGATCGGCCCGAACACGAGCGCGCGTTCGCTCTGCTTCCACTTGGGATCGCGACGCATCTTGCTCGTCATGTCCTCGGTGACGAGCGACGGCCCGAAGATGTAGAGCAACTGTGGATCGATCCGCCACGACGGATATTGGCTCGTCATCAGACGCCTGCACATCTTCGGATCGATCGTCAGATAGCGAAACATGTGGGTGTAATCCGCGCCACCCGAACCAACCGCACCGTCACCCTCGACGGTGACGCGTAACCGCTTTCCGAGCAGCGTGGTCTTCGCACGTTTGTTCGCCACCGCACGCACGCGCTCGGAGAAGTCCGCCGCTTCTGCGTCATCACTGCGCAGGATCAAACACTCGAGGCAAAAGATGAGCGTGAGGATCCGATTGTGCGGGTTGTCGAATTTCCACTCGGCCGATGTCATCCGCTCGAGCCGCGCAACGATTGCCTCGGCAACGACCGCCGCACCGAGCTCGACCTCGAGCAAGAAGATCGCGTCCTCCCAGTGAAACGGATAGCGGTCGAGGCTCGACACCGCGTTGTCGACGATCTTGCTCGCGCGCGCCGCACCGGACGTTCGCGGCGCAAATGCCGCGGGATACCGCTCCGCCGCGGGGCGCGTCCACTCGACGTGAATGCTGGGATCGATCGCGGCCAGCGATTTGTCGGCGAGCTTCGCCGACTTCTTATCGCCGTCGACGACGATGCGGAGGAACGGCCAGCCAAGCCGAAACCGCTCGTTCATCTCGGCGCTCTTCGTGATGCCTTTCGGCCAATGTTTGCGTGCGAGTGCTTCGCGCTTGTCGGGATCGCACTGCGCGAAGCGTTTGCCCGCGATGCGCGTCTTCTTCGGTTTGCGCGACGCGCCCTTCTCGCGAAACCCCTGTTCCACTTTCTCCTCGACCATCTTCTCGAGCTGCGCACGCGCGGCCGCCAAGGAGCCCGTCGATTTCACCTTCGTCTGCCCGTTGGCGCCGAGCTTTCCGAATCGCGTGAGCACGTCACTGCCGTCGATCCAGATCTCCCAGAACTTCTCCGCCGCTTCGAAACGCCGCATGTCGCGAACGTACCGCGGCTGAAACGACTCGAGCCACGGCGATCAGCCAGGTTGCGGATGATCAAAGCGCAGCAGGCGTCGGCGTAGCAGGCGCGGGCGCAGCAGGCGTGGGCGCAGCAGGCGTCGGCTCGGGTGGCGGCGCGCCGCAGATGGTTGCCTTGATCACCTTCACGCCGCCGCTCGCGACATCGACGAGCGCGACGTGCCCCGTGGCTGGGGCGCCACCGATCACGGCGAGCTTGCCCGGCCCGAGGCTCAGCAGCGCGGACTCGCCGGGATTGCCCATCGCGGCGCCGCCGTTCTCCTTGAACAGCGCGCTCGTATCGATCTTCTTGAGGACTTTGCCCTTTACGAGATCCTGTACGACGATCTGCGCGCCGTTCTCCTCGAGGAACGCCCACTGCTTGTCCTGGACGGATGCGTACGCGTTGCCGAACACGCCGTAGTCCGCGTTGCCGCCGACGTTCGCGATCTTCTTGCCCTTGATCGAGTAGAGCGCCGCGCGCGCGGCCGGTGCACCGCACGTCGCGGCGGAGACGTAGATCGTGTCGTCGATGATCGCGACGTCACCGCACTTGAAGTCGCCGCGCGCATACTTGAACGTCGCGACCTTCTTCTGGCCCGCGACGTCCCAGACTTCCGCGTAGCCCTTGCCCGCTTGCGCATCGCCGAGCAGGAAGACCGCGACGGAGCCCGTCGCGTTGGTCGCCCCGCGGATCTGCGACATCGCGGGGAGGACCTTCGCAGTGAGCGTCTTGCACTGATCGACCTGGCAGACCTTGAGGTCGGGGTTGGTCGTCTCGACGCGTGCGTTGGACGCCTCGGTGTGTTTCGGTGGCTCGGCGAGCTTCTCGAACTTGCCGCTCGTGGTTTCGAGCGCGAAGCACTGATCCGAATTCGCACCGACGCAGTACTTGACCTGCGCACCGTCGGCGGTCGCGTGCGTGATCGCGACCGTCGAGTCCTCGAGCGGCTGGATGCATGCGGGTAGCGGAGGCGTCGGCGTCGGCAGCGGGGCCTTCGCGACGGGAGCCGGCGACGGCGCTTTACTGCCGCAAGCGGCGGCGAACACGACGACCACCCAACGCATGCGGGAATTGTACGCGATCAGCGCGCGAGACCGCAGGCGCCGGCCACTTCGTCGCGATAAGCGAGCCATGTGGAGAGCGTCGCGCCCATCGCCGCGATGACGCCTTGGCGCTCCGTCTTGGGGATGTGATCGAGCACCATGCGCCACGCGGCCTCGCGGTGGCTGCCCTCGACGCGGCGGTGCGCCTTCGTGAGAGCGAGCGCATCGAGCGGTAGGCCGTAGTGCTTCACGAGCGGGTGGTCTTCGAGCGGCGGGGCGGGGCGCTTCGTGGCGGTCGCGTCCAGCTCCCCGCGCTCGTGGTCCGTGCCCTCGAGGAAGATCGTCGTGACGACACACGCCTGCGACCAGCCGCGGCGTTGCGTATGCTCGTCGATGACCGCACGGAACTTCTTCGCCGCGGGCCCGAGCTCGATGTGCTCGAACCGCGTGAGGTCCATGCCGAGGCCGCGCGGATACTCGAGGAACAGGTCGGGGTGCGGCTTGCCGGCGATGATGCCGCCGGTCTCCTCTTCATAAAGGTTCTCGGCGAGGTCGCGGCGAACCTCGGCGATCGGGCACTGGACATAGGCCCAGCCGACCATCACCGGGAAGTCGCGAACGTACGTCGCGTACTCCTGCTCGAAGTGCACGTGAAGCCGCTCCCTGGCGATCTTCCCCGACGTGAAGTGTTGCCAGGCCCAGTGCTTCTTGCGCTCCATGATTTGGAGCAGCGCTTCCCGAAAGCTATCGCGATCCACGTTCGACAGTGTAGGGCGCCTACGGGGAGCTGACCAATTCTGCGTCGAGATCGAGGTGCAGCGAAGCGTTGGATGCGTCGGTGATCACGCTCGGCGCCGCGGATTTGATGACGAGCTCTACGGGAAGTGCCGAGTCTGACAGCCGTTGTTCCACGAAGATATCGCTCAGGAGGGCGGCAAACGTCCGTGTCAGCTCCCCGTGGAAGTCTGCGCCGCGATCGCGGATCGCACCCACGAGGTCGGCATAACAGGGCACGAGGCGCGTCGGCGTGCGCTCGCACGAGAGCTCGAGCGCGCCGAGATCGGCGGAGATCGGCTCGACCTTGCCGCCGAGCGCGAAGTCGATGCCGCCCCACACGCGACCGACCGTGCGCAGCGCACCGTCTGCGATCGCGACGCGCGCATCTGCGGCGAGGCGCAGGTCCTTGCCCTTCGCGGAGAGGACGGGTGGCAGCGCGAGGCGCGGTGCGCTGATCCGGACGGAGAGGAATTCGGTGACGATCGGATCGCTGTTGAAGCGCTGATCGAGGCCGGCGTCTGCGAGCCGCTTATCGAGGTAGCCGGTGCGCCACAGCTCGAAGAGCAGCGCGTTCAGCGCGTCCAGATCGAGATCGATCGCGAGCGCGGCGGTCGGGGCGATTGGCAGCTTCGGTGCGGGTCCACGACGCGGCGGCAGCACGCTCGGATCGCCGTCGACGCGGCCGATCACGACACGAAATGGCAGCGCACCGTACGAGCCCTCGACGATCTCCGGCACGCCATCGCAGTACGCGAACGTGATCGTCTGCCCGCCGACATCGAACGGCGGCGGCGGCTGGAGTGCGGTGACGATCGCGTTATCGATCTGCCGGCGCGTGAACCGCGTCGCGAGCTTGTCGCCGCCGAGCCTGTCGCTGACCCACTGCATGAAGCGGTTGCCGAACTCGAGCTCGGCGCGCGCGAGGATCGCGAACTTCACCTCGGTCGCGTTCGCCTCGGGCAACAGCGCGACCGTGAGCGGAACCTCGACGCGCTGGAACTGGAGCGTCGCCGTCACGCGCACGTAGCCGTGCGGTGCGGCCTTCACGAACCTGTCCTCGGGATGCGACGCGAGCTGTGCCCAGCGGAGCTGCAGCTTGCCGACACGCACGAAGTCACCGATGCCGACGAAGCCTTCGCCCTTCAGCTCCGCTTCGAGCGCGATCTTCATGGGCGCCGCGAACGCGTCGAGCAAGCGCTGCCCGACGACGACACGCCCGCTGCAGGCGCGACCGTCGGGATCTTGAAACGGCCCGACGAGCTGCGCCGCGCCGATCGATCGCAGATAGCCGCCGCGATAGCGCGTGCTCCACGTGCGGCGCGCGAGGCCGGGTGGATCTTGCTCGAGCGCGATCGCCACGCGGTCGGCGATTGCCGCCGGGAGCTCGCCATCGAGAGCGAGCGTCGGCGACGCGAGCGGCGCGCGCAGCTCGACAGTGAGGTCGGTGCCGCGGCAGTGCGACGCGATGAGCAAGAACACGACGACGTGCACCGCGACGAGCAGCATGCCGAGCGCGGTCTTCATCGGAACACCACGAGCACCGTCACGAGCTCCCACGCGACGACCCACAGCGTGCACGCGACCACCGACGACGTCATGCCGCGCGTCACGGCATCGGCCTCCGGCTTCGGCGCGCCGCCCTTCGCGACGACGTCGCTCGCGATGCCCCATCCATAGATCCACAGGAGGAACGCCGCGCGCGCCGTGTACTGCACGCGCTCGGGGCGCGGATCGAAGATGTCGCCGGTCAACAGCTCCCACGCATCGGGCACGTCGTACGCGCGGCACACGAGGAGTCCGCCCGCGATCATACCGGCCGCGAACAGCACCGCGACGGCGAAGTACGCGATCGCGATCGAGAGCCACGCCGGCCCCCACAGATACGCGCGCCGATCGACGCCGAGCGCATCGAGCGCGAGCGTCTGCTTCGTCAGGCCCATCGAGCCGAGCCACGCGTTCGTCGCGCTGCCCGACGCCGCGACGAACAGCAGCGCCGACAGCGCCGGCGCGAGAGCGATGATGTGGCTGCCACCGATCTGCTTGAGCAGCGCATCGGGCCGCACGCCCGCACCACCGATGCGGCTCACGACGTAGAGGATGGTGTAGCCGATCAGCGTCGAGACGATCGCGTAGAACACCAACGGCCTGAGCCACGTCTGCGCGAGGACGCGGCGCGAGACGACCGCGAAGTCGCGCGGGTGTTTGAGGAGCTGCAGCGGCGCCTTGTAGATCGAGATCGCGGCGACGCGAAACGGCGCGAGCAGCGGCTCTGCCCAGCGTGCCGCGCCCGCGAGCGAAGACTGCACCGCCGGCTTGCCTGCGGGCGGCGGCCGGTCGCCGTGCTCCTCGAGGTGATCGACGAGCGCGGCCTCGAGCTCGACGAGCCACTTGCCGCGCGCTTCATCCGAGTGCCCTGGATCCTCGAGCGCGCCCGGCCAGCGATCGGCGAACAGCTGCTCGAGCTTGCGATTCTCGAGCGACAGCAAGAACAGCTTGTCGGCAACGCCCGCCGCGAGCGCGACGTCGTGCGTGACCACGATCGCCGAGATGCCGAGCGCCTTCACCTGCTCGCGGATCAGCCGCGCGAGCACGCGCACGCGATGCGGATCCAGGCCGACCGACGGCTCGTCGAGGAACAACAGCTTTCGTCGGCTCGCGAGCACGCGCGCGACCGCCACGCGCTGCGCTTGCCCGCCCGACAGCTGCGTGACCGGTGTGCCCGGCTTCGCGAGCTCGCGATCGAGCCCGACGCGCGCGAGCCACTCGGGGACTTCGTCGACCGTGCGATCGCGATCGCCTTGCGCGTGACGCAGCGCGAGCTCGAGGTTGCCGCGGACATCCAGATGATCGAACAGCGCGCCCCGCTGCGGAACGAGGCCGAGCTGTCCGCGATCGAGATCGAGGTTCGCGGCCATGACGTCGAAGCCCGCGGCATCGAGCTCATCACGCTCGAACAGCACGCGTGCGAACGTCGACTTGCCGGCGCCCGACCCACCGAGCAGCACGACAACCTCGCCTGCGCCGATATCGAGATCGACGCCATCGATCAGGACGCGGCCGTCGGGCAAGTTGACCTTGAGACCGCGTACCGAGAGGGTCATCGCCTTCTCGTTCACCACGAGGCAAACGGTACACGACAGCGCCTACACGGGCGCGGTTGCAGCCATCTCGTAAACGAGCCTGCGGCCTGGTCAAGTCGAAAACAAAGAAACCCGGAACCGGCACTCGAACCGGCTGTCTATTGCTTCGACTGAACGGTTTGGCCGCGCAGTCACAAGACGGTCGAAGAGACCGCGGCGTCTTATTGCACACGAGTCTTCGGTGCGACGAGGTGCCCGCGGTTTCGACCCAGAAGACGCGCTCGGCGCGTCGCGCCGGAGGTCTATATGGCCAGCTCGAAGCTTTCCCTCAAGTTCCGCATCTACAAGAACAACGAGCTCGTCGGCTTCCGCGAGCTGAACCAAGCGGTCATCAAGATCGGCAAGGTCCCGACCGCACACGTATGCCTCGAGGACGACTCCGTCAGCCGCATGCACGCGATCGTCGAGATCCTCGACACGCAGGCTCACATCATCGATCTCGGCTCGACGCGCGGCACGTTCGTGAACGGCCAGCGCATCAACAAGGCGAAGCTCTCCGACGGCGATCTCATCCAGTGCGGTGACATGCGCCTCGAGCTCGCGATGGTCGATGCGACCGCCGAAGCGCCCGTCGTCGTCGCTGCGCCGGTGCCGCCGCCGCTCCCCGTCGCGAAGCCCGTTGCCACGAGCACGTTCGTGACGGCGCCAGCAGCGCCCGCCGCGTTCGCGGCTGCGATGATGAACGACGAGCCCGGTGCCCGCGCGGTTGAAGTCGCGACGATGCTCGGTGACTCCGTCGTCGACGTGAAGCACTGCATGGACCCCAAGAGTGGCAAGGTGACCGCGAAGACGTGGGGCTTTGTCGCCGGTGGTCTCGCGTGTCTTCTCACGTCGGCCGCCGCGTTCTACGTCTCGGTCGACACGGCCGCGCAGAACAAGGCGTCGCTCGCGTATCACGTCGACGTTCTCAAGAAGCCAGCGTATTCGCACCGCCCGAAGCAGGTCGGTGTCGGCGTCGACTACCTCGCATTCGGCGGTCTCGCGTTCGGCCTCCTCGGTCTCACGGCCGGTCTCGCGCGCGCACGCGGCGAGAAGAAGAGCCCCTACTACCGCATCGGCACGGCGCCCGGCGTCGAGCAGCCGGTGGACAACGCGCCGAGCGCGGACTTCCCGATGGTCGCGCCCAGTGGCGATGACTTCGTCTTCAACTACGGCGCGGGCATGGACGGCGAGATGATCCTCGACGGCAAGTCGACCCCGCTCGCCGACCTCGTCAGCGCGGGCCGCGCACGTCCGTCGGCATCGACCGCCGGCGCGATCGAAGTTCCGATTCCTGCGAAGGCGAAGATTCGCGCGCGTGCCGGCCAGACGACGTTCCTCGTCACGGCCGTCAACAAGCCGGCGAAGCAAGCGGTGCCGCTGTTCAACATGGAGCGCCGCACGGCTGCGTACGTCGCGGGCTCGCTCGCGATTCACATGGGCATCATCGCGTTCCTCCAGACGATCCCCGTCGAGAATTCGGGCATACAGGTCACGTTCAACATCGACGACGGCGTCTCCATGGACAGCAGCTCGACGTCGCTCGACGATGTTCCGCCGGAGATCGAGGAGTCGCCCGACGTTGGCGGCGGCGAGTCGGAGGGTGGCGGCACGATGGCGCTCCCGGAAGGCGCGACGGGCCACCCCGACAAGGTGGCGAACAAGGAGAGCCACATCCGCATCAAGGATCGCGGCGAGACCAAGCAGATGACGCGCGAGCAAGCGATCGAGCAAGCGCAGAACGCGGGCGTCCTCGGCAGCTACCAGAACATCAGCGGCGGCATCGTGGCCCTCGCCGGCACCGCGGACTTCTCGAGTGGCTTCGACGGCACCGACGTCTACGGTGCGCTGTTCGGCGCCGAGGGTGAAGGTCAAGGCTCGTTCGGCGGCGGTCGTTATGGCATGGGCGGCGGCGGAGGCTGCTACGGCACCGATTGCGGCATCATCGGCACGGGTCGCTACAAGACGATCGGCAACGGCCCGGGCGCAGGTCCCGGCGGTTGGGGTCCCCGTGGCTCGGGCAACCCGTGGCGCCGCCACGATGCGGGCCCGCCGAAGGTCACACTCAACATGCCGACGGAATCGGGTGGTCTCGACAAGGCGATCATCAAGCGCTACATGAAGCGCCAGACGGCGAAGATCTCGTATTGCTACGAGAGCGAGCTCCTGGTGAATCCGAACCTCTCGGGCGTCGTCAACGTGCAGTTCTTGATCACGGCGCAGGGCTCGGTCTCGGTTGCGAACGGCGCGGGCATGAGCCCGAAGGTCGCGAACTGCGTCGCGGGCATCGTCAAGAACATCGAGTTCCCCAAGCCGGCGAACGGCGGCAACGTGCAGGTGAACTACCCGTTCACGTTCCGCGCAGCGGGCCAGTAAGGTCCCGCTCGGTCCGCGGTCGGTGCACGTGCACCGGCCGCGTTGGTCGTTTCGGCGACGAGTGAACCGCGCTACAACACGGCATGCCGTGTGGGGCCCAGCTCGAGGTAACGGCGCTCGCGCAGCGCGAAGGTGATGTCGAGGTTTCGGATCACGCAGATCTCGAGATTCGCGTATTGCCGATCCTGCCGCGCGAACGCATCGACGAGATCATCCGGCAGCACTTGCTCGAACAGGGCTGGACGAAAGGCGACGACGGCACGCTGACGAAGCAGATCGGCGACGTCCAAGCCACGCTGCCGCCCGGCTCGAGCACGATCCGCGTCACGCTCTCCGACGAGAAGCGCATCGCAGTCGAGGCCAAGGCCAAAGCGCGGATCGATCCCGGCGACGAAGAGGGACAGGCGAAGGTCGATCAGGCGGCGAGCAAGAAGGCGGAGCAGAAGCTCGCCGACGCGCAAGACCGCGCCCGCCGCGAGATGGAGGAGCAGATCGCGAACCAGCTCCTCGGCGTGTGGCGCGAGCTGCGCGCGGAGCTCGACGAGGTCGTCAACGTCACCACGCGGCAGGCGCTCGAGGAGCGCGCGTCGCAGCTCGGCTCCATCGAGTCGATCGAAGAAGGACGCGACAAGGATCGCGGCTACGAGCTGACGATCACGGTGAGGACATGAGCACGATCGATCGCGGCAAGAAGATCAAGATCACGTATCGCGAGCGCGGTCCGTCGGGTCGTCCCACGCTCGTCGTCGACGTCAGCGCCGATGACGACATCCTCCCGCACGAGCACCGCGAGGACATGCGCGGCATCGCGGCCGCCGTGATGGGGGTGCCGCTCAAGTCGCTCGAGGGCGTCGAGGTCGAGATCCGGCGCGTCGGCGGCGATCACGAGCACCCGCACCCGCATCCGCATCAGCCGGCGCAGGCGCCGTCGTTGCCGAGCGCGATCGAGCCCGAGAAGCAGAAAGCCTGAACGCCGACGGGCTCTGTCCCGTCACGCGCTTGAACAGCGTCGAGAAGTGCTGCGGCGAGGCGCAGCCGACGTCGTACGCGATCTCGGTGAGTGACGAGTCGCTCTCGACGAGTAGTCGCTGCGCGAGTCGCGTGCGCGCCGTGTCGAGCTCGGCTTGAAACGACGTGCCGTGGGTCGTGAGGTCGCGCTGCAGCGAGCGCGCGGCGCGGCCGAGCGACTTCGCCGCGCGGGCGAGCGACGCATCGTCGAGGTGGCCGTCGAGCCAGCGGCGCAGCGCGACGAGGATCGGTGACAGCGCGCTCGCCGCGGTGATCGCGACATCGAGCTCGCGGGCGAGCGCGGGGACGCGCAGCCACGTCGTCGCGGCGGCGAGATCGTCGAACACGCGCACGGGGTAGGGCGCGCCGGCGACCTGATAGAACCCGGCGACCGTCGCGCCGAGCAGGCCGGGCGGTCGCACGAGCGCGAGCCGGGTGACGCGCTTCGTGAACAGCGTGAAGTTCGTGCGCAAATACTTCGCGAGCACCGCGAACGCGCGCGGGTCGACGGTGGCGAGGTGGCGCGCGTCGATCAGCGAGGCGTGCGGCACGACGTCGTCGGCGAGCTCGCGGCGGAGCAGCGTGACGAGGCGATCGAGGTCGGTCTTCGCCGGGCTGCCCCAGACGGCGAAGCCCCACAGCGTCGGTCGCGCGCAGAACACCAGGGTATGGGCGTCGGCGAGGTACGCGCCTGTCGGATCGCTCGCGTAGTCGTCGGCATCGGCAGCGGCGCGCACGCGACATGGTACCCGAGTGGCGCAATTATGTAAGCGTCTGGCGTGCGTGTGGGAGCACCGCCGCCCGCATAACGGTACCAAGTGGACATGTTCGACTTCTTCATCGCGCTCGACGGTCACGGCTTGAACGGATTTGAAGGCTTTGCCGGCATCGCGAAGCTACGCTGCGATCCCGATCGCGACCGCTGGGAACCGGAGGTCCGGTTCTACGACGGCATCGCGGGCGGCCATGCGACGCAGCTCTCGCCGGGTGGCAAGGTCGGCTTCCTCGGCAATCTGTCCCAGCAGCTGATGTTCTTCGATTCGCGCACGCTCGACGAGATCACCAGGATCTCGACGCTCCAGTTCCGCGCACCGAAGCTGTTCTACGAGTCGCAGACGCACGTCGTGTGGCTCGACGACGAGTACTTCGTCACCGCGATCGGCCCCGAGCTCTGGCGGTTCTCGATGCGCGACCTCGACCATCCGACCGTCCTCGGCGCGCATGGCGTCACGCTGCCGCACGCGATCAAGCGCATGCCGAGCGGTCGCTATCTCGTCTACGGCGCGATGGATGTCGAGGGCACGTACGCGAACCAGATCGGCGTGTTCGATCTCGAGACCGGCACCGCGCGCGTCGTCGAGCTGCCCGCGACCGCGTGGCACCTCGGCTGCCACCCGACGCGCGACGTCTGCTACGCGCCGACGCAGCGCTGCATTCCACAGGACGGCGACTTCACCGAATACGCGATCGCGCACTTCAAGAATTATCTCTTCGAGATCGATGCGCCGTCCGCGCGCGTCACGCGTCACCTCGCGATCCCGAAGGACATGCCGGGCGCGCTGACGAGCGACGTCGTCGTCACCGAGGACGAGGTCATCTACAACTGCTGCGCGTCGGGCGTGCTCGCACGCGTCGACCTCGCGGGCTTCCAGCACGTGCGCTGGGTCGACGAGCGACCGCGGCCGCGCGAGCAGCTGCGCGCGTGGCGCGTGGGCGTCGGCAACCTGGTCGAGGTGCTGTCGCGCGTGAACTTGCCGAGCGCGACGCACTGGTTCGTCAAGGCGGTCCGGATCGCGGGCGGCAGCGCGGTCGACGGCAGCTACGGGCTCGGCCTCTCGCCGGATCGCAAGTTCCTCCTGTCCGCGCATCGCGGGCTCAACGAGGTGATCGTCTATCGCTACCCCGACCTCGCCGAACATCGGCGCGTGCCATTTCCGCCGATGTCGACCTTCTACAAGCACCTGGGGCGGTTCTCGGATCCGCGCCTCGGCTTCCACCACGCGGTGATCCGATGAGCCAGTTCACACCCGTCGAAGACGCGAGCTCGTTTCGCCGCATGGCCGCCGCGATGTGGCGGTCGCCGAGCGATCCCTCGATCTACGGCAGCATGGATGTCGACGCGACCGCCGCGCTCGCATTCATGGCGGCGCAGCCGACGAAGATCACGATCACGCACCTGGTCGCGCGTGCCGTGGCGCTCGCGATGCGCGCGCAGCCCGAGCTCAACGCGAAGGTCCGATTCTGGGGTCGCCTCGAGCAGCGCAAGACGATCGACGTGTTCGTGACGGTCGCGACCGAAGGCAACCGCGACCTCAGCGGCGCGCGGATCGATCGCGCGGACGAGAAGTCACTCGCCGAGCTGGCCGCGGCGATCGCCGACCGCGCCGGCCGGATTCGCAAGGGACAGGACGCGAGCTACAAGAAGTCACGCTCCGTGTTCACGCAGCTGCCGTGGTGGCTCGCACGCCCGGCGACGCAGCTCTCCGACCTGCTCGTCAACGAGCTGCACGTCGATCTCGGCAAACACGGCATGCCGAGCGATCCGTTCGGCTCGGCAATCGTCACATCGGTCGGCATGTTCGGGATCGACTCCGCGTTCGCGCCGTTCGTCCCGCTCGCGCGGTGCCCGATGCTGATCCTCGTCCCCGAGATCCGGCCGCGCCCGTGGGCCGTCGGCGATCGCGCCGTTGTTCGCCCGGTGCTCCGCCTGTGCGCGACGTTCGATCACCGCATTATCGACGGTGCGGCGGCCGGTCGCTTCGCGGCGCGGCTCACACAGCTGTTCGCGCAGCCCGACGCACTCACCTGATCGCGGTCGCATGAAAACGGCGTCGGCGTCTGTTTTTGCCAGCGTCGTCGTCGACATACACCGTGCCTTCGCAGCACGCGCCGCACGTGAACGTTCGAGCACATGCGCGAGGTGCACTGCTTGCAGCCCGAGCAAGCATATGCGCCTAACCGTCCTCCTTCTGTTCGCGACTGCTTGCTACAACGACCCGACCGAAAACAGCGCGGTGGTGCGCGAACGCTATGTCGAGCGTCACGCGGATACCTTCACGCTCCGCGACAAAGCGCGCGTGCACGATGCGCTCGAGACCGTGCTGTTCGAGGAAGGCTACGAGCTCGTGCCGACCGAGAAGCCGCGCTACTTCCAGACGAACAGCAAGCCCGAGGGCAAACACGCGACCACGGAGCTGACGATTCACCTGCTCGAGATCATGGACGGCACCGTGCTCGTCCAGATCATGGAGCTCTGGCGCGACGAGCGCGGCGATATCACCGAGAAGAAGCAGCGCACAGACCTCGAGTGGCTGGTCGCACAGCGCGCCGAGCCCGACCGCGCGCTCGCACTGATGAAGAAGGCGAACGAGCGCGCCGATAAAGTCCCTCCCATCACGCGCAAGAAGTGACCGCGCTGCGTATCATTATGTAGATGCTGTCTCGGGGACTCGCAGGACTCGCGCTGTGCGCGGCGATCTCGAGTGCCCAGGCACAGCCAGCTGTCGACCCGGCCGACCTGCCACCATTGCCCGCCGCCGACGAGGACATGTCGAGCTCCGCGACGGTGCTCGCGGCCGCGTCGGCGGAAGAAGAAGTTGTCGTCGGTGCGTCGAAGCGCGAGCAGAGCCTTGGCAACGTGGCCTCGGCCGTCACGGTCGTCACGATCGATCGCATCCGGCGGTTCGGCTACCGCACCGTCGGCGAGGCAGTCTCCGGCGTCGCGGGCGTGTACCTCGAGGACAATCGCATCAACGCGTCGCTCGGCATTCGCGGCCTGCAGATTCCCGGTGACTTCAACACGCGCATCCTCGTGCTCGTCGACGGCGCGACGGTGAACGAAGCGTGGGGGGCGTCGTCGGGCCTCGGCTTCGAGAACCTCGTCTCGCTCGACGAGATCGCGCGCATCGAGGTGATCCGCGGCCCGGTCTCGTCGGTGTACGGCGCGAACGCGTTCTTCGGCATCATCAACATCGTCACGCGTGGTGCGGCGGAGCAATCGCGCGCGTGGGGGCGCGTCAGCGTGAACAAGATCGGCGGCGTCATCGGCAGCGCGGGCTTCGCGGCGGGCGGGGTCGATCGCCAGCTGCGCGGTGCGGTCCTCGCGATGAGCCGGTTCGGCGAGACGCTCAGCGTCCCCGACGTTGGCTCGAACCTCGAGGGCGACGGCTCGAACGGCCTGATCGCCGGCCTCGTTGGAACCTGGGGCGGCACGTTCGGCCAGATCCGCGCGTATCGCACGCGGCGCGACGCGCCGTTCGCTCCGTACGACGGAGATCCGATGGCGGAGACGCCGTACAAGCAGCTCAACTCGCAGCTCCTCGTCGAGGGCGGTCACACGCGCGAGATCAGCAAGCGCGTCACCGTTGCGGCTCGCGCGTATCTGAACATCTACCGCTTCTTCGACGACATCAAGGAGATCGCGACGCCCGATCCGCCGAACACCTTCCTCGACTACGGCGACGCGACCACCGTCGGCGCCGAGCTCCGCGGGCGCTTCGAAGCGATCGAGGACGGCAAGCTCGGCATCACGACCGGCGCGGAGGCCTCGTACAACAAGACGAAGAGCCGCTCGTTCTACGAAGGCGACGAGGCGAACGGTGCGGGCGGGCTCGACGGCGTGCCGCTCGACTTCGATCTCGAAGGCGTCTACACCGAGCTCGACACGCAACCGACGAAGTGGTTCGGCGCGACCGGTGGTCTGCGCTTCGATCGCAACTCGAAGGTCGATCGCCGGATCTCGCCGCGCGCCGCGCTGTTCTTCGCGAAGCCGGAGAAGTACGGCCTCAAGCTCCTCTACGCTGAGGGCTTCCGCAACCCGAGCGCCTTCGAGGGCGCGTTCTTCGACAACACCACGTTCAAGGCGAACCCCGACATCGGTGCCGAACGCATTCGCAGCTTCGAGGCGGTCGTCTGGGCGAAGCCCGTGCCCGGTCTCTCGACGCGACTCTCGGGCTTCTACTGGGACGCACGCGACGTGATCGTGCAGGTCCAGGACCAGACCGATCTGCTGTTGCAGTTCCAGAACATCGGCCGCTTCGTCACGCAAGGCGTCGAGGCCGAGCTCACGTATCGCAACAGCGCCGGCTGGTATGCGTTCGGCGGCGCGGCGTTCGCGCGTGTCGGCGCCGCGGCGGAGGGCTCGGAGCTCGACTACGGCGACGTGCCCGACGCCGCGCCGCTCACCGCGACCGGAGGCCTCTCGACGCCGCGCCTGCTCGATCTCGCGCACGTCTCGACGGAGGCCACCGTGATCGGCCGTCGCCCGACGCGGCCCGCGATCGACGGCAGCGCGTCGCCCGACGCGAAGACGTGGGTCGGGTGGGCCGTCACGCTGTACGCGCCGAACATCCGCGGCTTCGATGTCACGCTCGGCGTGCGCAATCTGATCGGCAAGCGCGACACGTTGCCCGCACCGGGGGACTACGATCGCTCGATGCCCGACGCCGTCGTCATTCCGCGAATCCCCGGCGAGGGTCGCGAATTCTTCGCGAAGGTCGGATACTCCTACTGATGCGGATCCTGCTCGTCCTGGTCTTCGCGTGCGGCTCGAGCAGCACTCCACCTTCGTCACCGACGCCGGCGGCGAAGGTCGATCCGTGCAAGCCCGCGTACGCGGAGTACGCATCGCGCTGGCGCATTGCGCGCTCCGAGGAGCTGAAGGAAGTCGGGTTCGACAGGGACTCGATCGACGAGGTGATCCAGATCGAGATCGCGCTGCTTCCGAAGACGGCTGATCTCGCGAAGCTGCGCACGCAGTACACCGCGATCGCGCTGTTCTTGCCGGATGCGCCATGGCCACGCGCCCTCGACGCAGCCGAGGTCGCGATCGAGGCCTGCGGCGAAGAGGCACCGCACCCGTAACTCCGATCACACGCTATCGTAGAAGCATCGTGGAGCGACGAGCGCTCGTTCCGTTCGAGGTCGCGGCGGTGATCGCGCTCGCGATCGCGTGGCCGCTGCTGACGTGGTCCGACTTCCTCCCATTCTCGCTGCCGCTGCTCGTCGTCGCGTCGGTCGCGCGCTGGGTCCGCAGGCGGAGCTGGACCGAGGTCGCAGCGGGCGGCATGTATCACGCGGCGATCGGCGCGGCGGTCGGCGTGGCCGCGCTCGGCCTCGCGATCGTGATCGGCACGCCGCTCGTCGAGGCGGTCTCGAATCGCGCGGTCGAGTGGTCGCAGTTCGGCATGGTGCGCGGGAGCCCGACGCAGCTGCTGGTGTTATGCGTGTTCGTCGCGATGGCAGCGCTCGCGGCGGAGCTGGCGCTGCGCGGCTGGATCGTCGAGCGCATGCTCGAGCTGTCGCCCGGCCCGGTCGCCTTGCCGATCCTCGTCGGTGCGATCGCAGAAGCGATGCTCGTGCCAGGTGGTGTCGGCACGCGGATCGGCGCCGCGATCTTCGGCATCGGGCTTGGATGGATCTACGTCGCGGGAGGGCGCAGCGTGATCGCGCCGATCTGCGCGCGCGTCGTGTTCAGTGTCGGAGCGCTGCTGCTCGAAGGCTTCAAGGTCATCGGATGACTGGCAAACATCTGGCGGAATCACGCTCAGCGATCGTTCTCGTTCGTCGTGCGTGTAAGCGGTCCATCGTGCCGTCCGTTCGACAGGCCACCCATGAAGCTAAGACCCATCGCGCTCGCGCTCGTGATCAGCGCATGCGACTCGTCGCCTGAACCCAAAGAACAACAAGACCCACCGCTCGTCGAGGGCAAGGCCGATCGCTACGCGACGGATTTCATCCTCGCGGGTGAGCTCGCACCCGGCGGCTCGCTGCCGGGTGCGCTCTCCGAGGTGAATCGTTTCCTCGGTTACACGTTCTACGGCCGCGCAGGTGATTCCGTCACAGTCTCGATCGGCGATGCCGCATCCGGCCTCGACACGGTCCTGTGGGTCTACGGCCCGTTCGATCCGGAGCGCGGCCGCTGGAGCTCGAAGCCGCTCGCGGTCAACGACGATCGCCCCGGCTCCGACCTCTCGACGATCGACACGACGCTCGGCGCCGACGGCATGTACCTCGCGATCGTGACCTCGTATCAGCAGCGCACGCGCGGCGCTTTCCATCTGCAGTTCGCATGCGGCGGTTGCTCGACGCAGGCGCGCCCGGGCGACCTCGTGATCAGCGAGATCTACGCGCGCGTGGCGGAAGGAGAGGAGCGCTTCGTCGAGATCCGCAACGCGGCGCGCGTGCCGATCGCGCTCGACGGCATCGACATCGGCACGCATCACGCGACGCCGGGCTTGCTGGGGCCGGGCCAGGCGTACGTCGCGACGGGCCTCGCGCTCGACGACGGCGGCATGCTCGCCCTCTCGCTCGGCGCCACGGCGATCGACACCGTGACGTATCCGAGCAGCACGCTCGACGGCTCGCTCGTGCGCGTCGCCGACGGCACGACGGTCACGTTCCAACCGCACCTCGAGCTCACACAAGGTGCACGCGCGACGTCACCGGGCCTCATGCTCGACGGCTCGCCGTATCCCAACCCGAACACGTCGACCCGGATCGATGTCACCGACGGCGACGATGCCGTCGAGGACGCGCGCCTCGACGCACAGGCCGCGGTCGCCGCGAAGTTCGGCAAGTCGATCCCGCTCACGGTCTCGAAGCTCGTCATCTTCGGCCCCAAGCTCGACAACCAGGCGATCGAAGGAGGCCTGCGCCGCTTCATCGCCGCGCTTCCGCAGCTCCAGAAGCCCGACCCGGCAATCACGCGGATCTCGTTCGGCGGCGGCGACGCGAATCGCTACGGCACGAGCGTCCACCTCGACGTCCACGACGACGGCCGCCAAGCCTTCGACGTCCTCTCGTCCGCGCCGGCGACCGAGACCGCGCTCGCGCAGTTCCGCGCCGACGCGGCCGCCGCCTTCGCCGCGGAGTTGCCGCTCGCGAGTCGCATCGAGCCGCGTCTGCTCGCATGGCTCCCGACGCCGCAGACGAACCCGAGCTCGTTTCTGTCGCCGGCGGGCGTGACCGTCACGAATCACAAGTTCGAGACGCGCACGTCGGGCGACTACCGCTCCGACACCGTCACGATCGATCTGTCGTCGAGCTACCCGAGCAAGATCCGCGTCTATATCTATTACGCGAAGCTGTCGTCGACGGTCGTGTCCAGCTACTCGATCACGTACAGCCAGACCGGCCTGCCGCTCCTGCAAGACACCGTGCGGTCGCTCGGCCTCGACGGCGCGCGCAAGCAGAAGTACGCGCAGAACTACAAGCACACGGCGGCCGGCAAGCTGCTGCGCCGCACGTTCCTCGACGACGACGGCAACGTCGAGCGCGTCGTCGACGTGAATCCGACGATGAAGCCGCGCAGCGCGCTCGCCGTCGACACCTCGGAGGATCTCGATCCGATCTACGCCGGGCTCGTGCAGCGCAGCCCCTCACACGGCCGCACGATCGTCGGCATCTTCGATTCCGGCATCGACTACAACCATCCGGCGCTCGTCCACAAGCTCCACGAGAACACCGCCGATGGCGAAGCGGTCGACGCGATCGACAGCGACGGCAACGGCCGCGTCGACGACTTCCTCGGCTGGGACTTCGACGACGACGATCGCCTTCCGTTCGACTACAACGACTTCCTCTTCAACATCAATCAGAGCTACGACCACGGCACGCACGTCGGTGGTATCGCGGCGCAGGGCACCGAGGACGTTCGCCTGCTGCCGGTGCGCTGGAAGATCAACGGCCCCGCGCTCGCGGCCGGGGTCGATTACATGGCCGCGCGCGGTGCACGCGTCGTCAACATGTCGTTCAGCTCGACATCGAAGCTCACGATGGATCCCCTCGGCGCGAAGATCGCGGCGCGCCCGGACCTGCTGTTCGTTGCTGCCGCAGGCAACGACGGTGAGGATCTCGAGCTCAAGCTTCGCTACCCGGCGAGCTTCACGGCCGACAACATGATCGTCGTCGCAGCCGTCGACGACAAGGGCGCGTTGACGTCGTGGTCGAACTGGGGCGCGGTGTCGTGCGACCTCGCGGCACCGGGCGATGCGATCTTCAACACCGTCGTCGGTGGCGGGTGGGGCACGAAGTCGGGGACGTCGATGGCGACGCCGTTCGTCGTGAACGTCGCGGCAAAGATGCTCGCGCTCGCGCCGGGTCTGACGCCGAAGCAGGTGAAGACCGTGCTGATGTCGACGGTCGACGCGCGCGCAGACTTCGCGGGCAAGATGATCTCCCAAGGCGTGGTCAATGCGGCGCGTGCGATGCGCGTCGCGTGGTTGTGGCAGCGGATGCGTGATGGCCAGGTCGCATCGACCGCCGTGCTCGCACTCGGCCTCGCGCCGGCAGAGGCCGCGCGCATCGTCGCGCTCGCGAAGACGCTCTAGCGAAGGTTCGTGTGCTTCTCGATCCACGTCGCGAGCGCACGCCCGCGCGGTGGTGGCTCGGGACGCGCGAGCGGCCAGACGCGCACGCGATCGTCATCGCTTGTCGTGATCAGCGTCGTGTTGTCGGCGGTGAATTCGATGGCCTTCACCGACGCGCGGTGTCCGCGAAATTCGCGTGGCTCGCCGCCGGTGATCTTCCAGACGCGGGCGACGCCGTCGATCCCCGCTGCGGCGACGAGAGAGCCGTCTTGCGAGAGCGCGAGGTCTTTCACGCCGGAGGTGTTGCCCATGAGCTCGAGCTGCTTTGACGGCGAGGTGACGACGATTCTCGTGTCACCGCCTGCGGAGAGCAAGGCCTCGCCGGCCCACACGAGGTCGCGGACGACGTCGGCGTGTTGTGCGATCTGTTTCGCGCGCTGGTCGGCGAGTGTGGTGACGAGCACGAGCCCATCTTCCGCACCCGACGCGAGCTTCGTGCCGTCGGGTGAGATCGCGAGCACGCGAACGGCTTCCTTGTGGACAGGCAGCGTTCGGGACTTGCCGGTCGCCAGGTCGATCTCGACGATGCGACCGTCGCCGGTGCCGGTCCATACGCGCGCGCCGTCCGCGGACCATGCGATCGGGCGCAGTGCATGCTGGTCGGTGACGAGCACCTTGCCTTCGCCGCTCGCGACCGACCACTGCCGCAGCGTGTGGTCCTCGCTCGTCGAGACAAAGGAGAGGTTGTCGGGCGCGAAGGCGAGGCCACGCACGGCGGCCGTGTGACCGGTGAGCACCTTCGATTGCCCGGTGACGAGGTCCCACAGGCGCACGGTCGTGTCGGTGCCGCCGGTCACGAGCATGAGGCCGTTCGACGCGATCGCGATCGCTTCGATCGGCCCGGTGTGATGGCCGAGGTCGTCGCCGCGCTTCGACGGGATGCTCCAGCCCCAGAGGTGACCATCGTCGCTGCCGGTGAACGCCGTCCCGTTCTTGCCGAGCACGAGCTGCTCGACATCGTCGCGCGGCCCGCTGAGCTGGAAGCCGACGCCATTGACCGCAGCGGTGCCCGCGATGTCGAGCGCGCGATCGGAGCTCATCGCCTCGGCGGTGAGGCCGCGCATGAGGCCGATCGCGAGCGACGGGTCGCTGACCAGCACGCTCTCGGCATGATCCATTCGCAGCTCGTCGCTGCGTTGCTTGACGAGATCCATCTGGCGCGAGACCTCGCGCGCGCGATCTTCGGCGAGCTCGCTCTTCTGCATGATCTCGCGGAGCGAGAACACGCCGAGCCCGACGAGCAGGAGCGTCGCGATCCCTGCGACCGCGAGCACGGTGCGATGCCGGCGGAACCAGCGGCGCAGGAGCATCGCGGTCGAATACGTGTGCGAGGAGACGAGCTGCCCGGTCGTGTACCGCTTGAGCTCGTCGGCGAGGTCCTTCGCGGAGCCGTAGCGATCGAGCGGCGAGAACGCCATCGCGCGCTCGACGATCGAGGCGAGCTCGGGCGAGACCTCGGGCTCGCGCTCGCGCAGCGGCGTGATCGAGCCGGCGCTTGCGTCCTCGAGTGCGCGCTCGCCGCTGACCGGTGGCGAGCCCGAGAGCACGCTGTAGAGGAGCGCGCCGATCGCGTAGATGTCGCTGCGCTCGTCGGCGAGCTCGCCGCGCGCTTGTTCGGGCGGCATGAATGCAGGCGTGCCCATGACCGCGCCGGCGACGGTCTGGTCGTCTGCACCCGCGGTCGGCATGCGCGGATCGATCGAGTCGACGTCGGTGCTGCGCAGATCCTTCGCGAGCCCCCAGTCGATCACGACGGTCTCGCCGAACGATCCGACGAGCACGTTGTTTGGCTTGAGATCGCGGTGGATCACGCCTTCGCTGTGCGCGTACGCGATCGCCTCGGCGACGGCGATCACGTGCGGCAACAGGGTGAGCCGCGCACGGAAGTCGTCGGCGTTCGCGACCACGCGATCGAGTGACATGCCGCGTACGCGTTCCATCGCGTAGAACGGCTGCTCGCCGGCGAGCCAGCCCGCGTCGTAGACACGCACGATCGACGGGTGCTGCAGCTTCGCCGTGATCAGCGCCTCGCGCTGGAATCGCGGGGTGGGCGCGCCGGGGTGCAGGACCTTGATAACGACGTCGCGGCGCAGCTTGCGATCGCGCGCAGCGAGCACGCGGCCCATCCCACCGCGCCCGATCTCGGTGCCGATCGTGTAGAGCCCACCGTCGATGATCGGCAGGTCCGGCAGATCAACCCCGGGCGCGACCGTCGGGCCCACCGCCTCGAGCGATGCCTTCCGATGCGGAGGCGCGACCGTGGGATCGAGGCCACTCACCGGGGCCACGGTGGTGTCGAGGCCGCTGACAGGCTTGTCACCCGGCATTCGGCGATCGTACCCGAGTCACTGTTAAGATGTGGCGTGTCCACGACGGACCCACTCGCGCAGCACGAGCTCCCGGGGCGGGCACCGCTCCCCGATGCGGTCGTGTATACGCGGCGCGGTCGCGTGTTCGTGCTGATCGCGGCGCTGTTCGTCGCATCGGCGGTGATCCTGCCCTTTCTCGGCTTCTCGCGGCTCTACGGCATGTCGTGGGTCGTACGCGAGCTCGGTCGCGAGCCGCCGGTGCCGCTGCTGTTGCCGCTCGGTGCGATCGCGTTCCCGGTCGCGCTCCTCGCGCTCAACCTCGCGGGCGGCCTCTATGGCATCCGGCGCGCACGGGGCCTGTTGCTCGCGGGCTGCATCGTCTGGGGCGGCGTGCTCGGCCTCTTGTGGGCGATGGATCATATCCCCGCGTACGACAACACGACGACGAACGCGTTCTGGCTCGGCCTCGCGCTCGTCGCCTGCGGCGTCACGACGTGCGCCGTGCAGATCGAAGTGTTCTCGCTCGCGCGGCGTGCACGCGGCGTGCGCCAGGTGCTGTCGTCGGCGCTTGGCGTCGCTGCGGGCTGGGGCGTGTTCGCGCTGCTCGAGCGTAGCGTGCCGATGATCGAGCTGCCGCCCGATGTGCAGATCGAAGGCGTCGCGATCGGCGCGGGCGGCTTCGTCTGGATCGTCGTCGTGCTCGGCTCGATCCCCGTCGCGCTCGTCGCGCGTGGGCTCTCGGTGTACCTGCGCGTCGCACTGCGCGAGGAGTACGAGCTCGTCGACACCGCGTCATCCGAGCAGCCCGCGTTTGTGGTCAAGCCGCAGGCGCTGATCGTCGACACGCCCGTTCCCGGCCGGCTGCGCAAGCGCCCGTTCACGACCCAGGAGCTCGCCTTCTTCGACGCCGGCGACGAGCTGTCGACGAAGACGGCCTCCGACTCGTTCAACGACTTGCGTCGCAAGCCCTGAGCAGCGTGCGCGCCGGCTGCCGCCGATCTAGACTCCACGCGTGAAGCGCGCGCTGCTGGTCTTGCTCCTTCCCAGCATGGCGCGCTCACAGCCACCGGAGCTGTCGTCGGTGATCGCGACCGCCCCGGCGTGTGACACCACTCGCGCGACGTGCATCGGCCTGCGCCTGCACGTGCCGATCACCGACGCGGGCCCGATCGCTACCCCCGAGTGGATCGAGCGTCAGCTCACGACCGCGAACACGCACTTCGAGCCGCTCGACGTCGCGTTCCAGATCGTCGGTGTCGAGCCGCTGCCGGCGAGCGCCGAGCGCGTCGAGGACAAGGTCGAGCGCACCTCGTTCGGCCCGTTGACCAAGGGCCGCGTGATCGACGTGTTCGTGACCGGCCACCTCGACGACATCGACAAGCCGGGCGCGATGGCCTACGGCGTGACGTGGTGGGTCACAGGTGACAAGAAGCTCGTGATCCTATCGACGCAGGCGTGGGAGCGCACGCTCGCACACGAGCTCGGTCACGTGTTTGGCCTGCCCCACTCGAAGTATCCCATCAGCATCATGAACAAGACGCAGCGCGAAAAGCCGCCCGTCGAGGAGCGCACATTCCACGTCAAGGAGCGGGCAAAGATGAAGCTGCGCCTGCGCGAACTCTTGAAGAGCAAGACGCTGCAGAACCTCGCGCCCAAGAAGTGACCTGGAAGCTCGCGGCGAGCGCGCCCGCGAGGAGCGCGATGACGTCGCGCGGATCGAACGTGCCGACGGAAGCCTCGGCGACAAGCCCGATCCCGAGCGGTACGAGCAGCGCGCGGCGATCGCCCCAGATCACGCAGACGACCATGCAGAACGCGTATTGCCAGAGCGCGTCGGGGAGCTGATACGCGATCACGTCGGGCGCGGTGAAGTTCGCGGAGCCGTATGCGTGGATCACGAGGCCATCGCGCGCGAGCAGATAGATCGCGACCCCGACGACGAGCGCGACCGCCGCGGACTTCATAGCGGCTGGATACTCCGCACCATCGCGACGATCTGCGTGCACTCCTCGTTCGTTCTGGGCGCCGAGGTGACGCACAGCGGGTAGCCGAGGATCGGAACGCTGCTGCACGCGAACGTCTGGCAGTGATCGCCGGAGCTCATCTCGTGCAGGACGATCTGCGCGTCGGGCGCGTGATACATGTGGAAGTCATGCTTGCTCGAGAGCGTGATCGGAGCAGCTTCGAAACGGACCTCGAACCCGCTCGGGAGCGTGATGCGAATGCCGTCGAGCGTCTCGGCGCGCGTGACCGTGGCGTTCGGCGGCGTCACGAAGGCGATACCCGCGACCTCGGTGCGCGCCCAGCCCGTCGTCGCGGGGATGGTCAGCGACGGAATCGAGCCTGCCTCGCGCGGTTTGCGCTTCTTCGACGTGCCGGTCAGCATCGCGAGAAACGCCGCGCTGGCCAGCACCGTATAGATGATGCGCTTCATAGCGCCTCCGTCATGACCCGCGTGAGCGTCACGGCATCGATGTTGGACCCGGAGAGAATGACGGCGACGGTCTTGCCGGCGAGCTCGGCGCGCAGCTTCACGAGGCCGGCGAGCCCGGCGGCGCCCGCACCCTCGGCGAGGTTGTGCGTCGCGCGGATCATCAGGCGGATCGCGGCGGCGATCTCCGCGTCGCTGACGGAGACAAAGCCCGCGAGGCCTTCACGCAGCGCCGGCCACGTGAGGTCGTAGGTCGCGCGCGTGGCGAGGCCGTCGGCGAACGTGGTGGCGGCGGCGGTCGTCATGCGTGACTTCGCGTGCCACGAGTCGTGGATCGCGGACGCGCCGCTCGCCTGTACGCCATAGACGCGGACGCTCGGGCGCAGTGCGCGCACCGCGGTGATCGCGCCGACCGCTTGCGAGCCGCCGCCGACCGCGACGACGATCGCGTCGAGCTGTTCGGCTTGCTCGCAGATCTCGACGGACAGCGTGCCCGCGCCGGCGATCACGTTCGCGTCGTTCGTCGAGTGCGCGATCACGAGGCCGCGCTCCGCGACGAGACGCTGCGCGACCTCGACGCTCTCGTCGTAATCGCGCCCGGCCTCGATCAGCTCGGCGCCAAAGCCGCGGATCGCCGCGTTCTTCTCGGGGTTGTTGCCGATGGGCACGCAGATCACGACGGGCACGCCGAGCTGCGCGCCGGCCCATGCGAGCCCGGCGCCGTGGTTGCCGCGTGTCGCCGCCACGACACCGCGTGCGCGCTGCGCCGGCGGCAGTGCGGTCATGAACGACAGCGTGTTGCGCGCCTTGAACGCGTTCGTGGGCAGGTGATTCTCGTGCTTCACCAGGACGCGGGCGCCGGTCTCGGCGTCGAGGGCGGGGTAGTGGCGCAATGGCGTGGCTTGCAAATAAGGCGCGAGGCGCGCGCGTGCGGCGGTGATGTCGTCGAGCGTGATCGGCCAGGTCACGTCGCGACCATGGCATAGTGCCGGCGTGGAAGTCTTCTTCCTCATGATGGGCTTGTGGCTCGTCGTCGCGGTTGCGCTCGGAATGCGTCAGCCGCGCGGGCTCGGTGGCGCCGCGCTTCGTGCGCGCCTCGATGCCGTGTACGGCGAGCCGCACGAGCTGGTGCGGGTCTCGCCGGCGGCATTTCCCGAGGCGGATCTCGATTTCTACGATCGAGTGCGCAAGGAGCTCGAGGGTCGCAAGTACCGCTGGATCGCCGACGTCGAGGACCTGACGATGTCGCGAATCTATCCGCAGAACCGCACGTTCCTGCGCCTGTTCGTCGACGCGGGCGGGATGATCCGCGCGAGCGCATATCACCTGCATCCGCGCGGCGTCGTGATCTCGCTCCTCCAGCTCGTGCAGCTGTTTCCGCGGCACCTGCGCGTGGTGGAGCTGGTCAGCGAGATCCAGGGCACGTTCCTCGTGACGTCGAACACGCACGGTGTCGATCGGCTCGAGCCGCCGCCCGAAGCGAAGGTCGAGCGCATGCCGCTCGCGTCGTCGATCGCGGACGTCGTCACGCGGCACGAGACGCGGATCACCGAGCTGCTTCGCGCGCACCCGGAGCGATCACCGCGGACGTTCGAGTCGTTCGAAGAGATCCTCGCGTCGATGGCGCGCGCGCACGTCGCGATGGCCAAGCACCGGCAGAAGGTGGGCGGCCTCTCGCGCGACGAGCTCGAACGGCTGAAGGGCCGACCGCTCTCGGCCAGCGAAGAAGCGTTCCTGCGCGAGGTGCAGGGCAAAGAACCTGCCCCGACGGAGTGATCCCCCCGGGATCTGTACGGAACGGATGATCAGACCCCTCTGGCATGCTCGCCGCCATGAGGGTGATCCACACCTCCGACTGGCACCTCGGGCATTCGCTCCGAAGTGAGGTCACGCGCGAGTACGAGCACGCCGCCTTCTTGCGGTGGCTGCTCGAGACCTGCGTGCGCGAGGCGGCCGATGCGCTCCTGATCACGGGCGATGTCTTCGATAGCGCGACGCCGCCGGCCAGCGCCGAGCGCATGTGGTTCGAGTTCCTCGCGTCCGCACGCAAGACCATGCCGTCGCTGGACGTGATCGCCATCGCCGGCAATCACGACTCGCCGGCGCGCCTCGGGGCGGCGTCCTCGGTCCTGCGCGAGCTCGGCGTGCACGTCGTCGGTGGTCTGCCGCGCTTGCCCGACGGCTCGATCGATGTCGACAGCGTCCTCGTCCCGATCACCTCGTCCGGCGGCGGGCGCGGTCTCGTCGCGGCGGTCCCGTTCGTGCGCCCGATCGATTCGGATGCGGATGACCCGCTCGCATCGATCTATGGCGAGGTGCTCGCCGCCGCGCGCGCGCGCCGTGCGCCGGACCAGGCGCTGATCGCGATGGGCCACCTCTATATGGCGGGTGCGGACGCGCAGTTCCTGAGCGAGCGGCGGGTCTCGATCGGCGGACAGGAGTCCGCGCCGCTGCGCCTGTTCGCGGACGACATCAGTTACGTCGCGCTCGGGCACATTCACCGGGCGCAGCGCGTCGGTCGCGAGACCATCCGGTATGCGGGCGCGCCGATCGCGCTCGCGCTCGACGAGTCGTCGTACAAACATCAGGTCCTCGCGATCGACTTCGCGGATGCGCAGGTCACGGACATGCGCCCACTGCTGATTCCGCGGGCGGTCGGTGTCATGCGCATCCCGGCGCGTGGGTCGGCGCCGCTCGTCGAGGTGCTCGCGGAGCTCGCGGCGTTGCCGCTGCTGCGAACCGAGGATGCAGCGGATCCAACCCGCCCGTTCCTCGAGGTCGTGGTCGCGCTCGACAAGCCGGAGCCCAAGCTGCGGTCGGCGGTCGAGCTCGCGCTCGATGGCAAGCGTCCGCGGCTCGTCTATCTGCACGTCGAGCAGACGGGTGATCGCGCGGCGCTGGGAGATCGGGTCAGTGCGCGCAGGCTCGCGGAGCTCGACCCGCGCGATGTGTTCGTGAACCTGTGGGCGCGGAATCATCGAGAGCCACCGTCGGCCGCGGTGCTCGAGGCGTTCGACGAGCTGCTCGCGGAAGTGCGCGGCGATCGCGACGACCCGACGGCGAGGCGCTGGTCATGAGTGGCATCGCGCGGGCGGAGCGTTCGTCATGAGGATCCTCGCCATTCGCGGCTGCAACCTCGCCTCCCTCGCGGGCGAGTTCGAGATCGACCTGTCGCGCGCGCCGTTCTGCGATGCGGGGGTGTTCGCGATCGTCGGCAACACCGGCGCGGGCAAGAGCACCCTGCTCGATGCGCTCTGCGTCGCGCTGTTCGATCGCACGCCACGCCTGACCAATCACAGCCGCGTTGTCGTCGGACGCGGCGATGACGATCCATGTGCGCTCGGTGCACAGGACGTCCGCACGCTGCTCCGCCGGGGCGCAGCGGCGGGGTGGGCCGAGGTCGACTTCGAGTCCGGCGACGCGCGTCGCTATCGCGCGCGGTGGTCAGTGCGCCGCGCGCGCGGTCAGACGGACGGCACGTTGCAAGATCAGCAGCTCACGCTCACCGCCATCGACGGAGGCGAGCGTTTCGGCGGCACCAAGACAGAGACGCTGAAAGCAATCGTCGCCCGGCTCGGCCTCACGTTCGACCAGTTCCGCCGATCTGCGTTGCTCGCGCAGGGTGAGTTCGCCGCGTTCCTGCGCGCCGACGGTAAGGACCGCAGCGAATTGCTCGAGCGCATGACGGGCACCGAGATCTACTCGCGCCTCTCGGTCGCCGCGCACCTGCGCGCCTCGCTCGCGGAGCAGCGTCTGCGCGACGGGCGCGCACGCGCCGACGCCATCCCCGTCCTCGCCGACGACGCGCGCGCGACCACACACGCCGCCCTCGCAGTCGCGGACCACGCGAAGGTCGCCGCGCGCGCACGTCTCGCGGAGGCCGAGGCGATCGCGCGGTGGCGCGAGGAGCATCGCCGCTTGCGCACCGCACTCGCAGAAGCAAACCGCGAGCACGCGAGCGCACGTTCGGCGGTCGCAGCCGCGGACGCAGATCGCGCCGAGCTCGCGCTCCGCCGCCGTGCCGAGCAGCTGCGTGCTGTCTGGGAAGACGCCGCTCGCATCGACCGCGCGCTCGCGATCGCACGCGCCGAAGTCTCCGCAGCAGATGCGGCACTCCACGGCGCACGCGCCACGCACGAGGCCATCCTCGGTCGTCGCTCGGCGCTCGCGTCGCTGCACGGACCTGTTCGCGCAGCGCGCATCGCGGCCGGTCTCGTCGAGCGGACCGCGCCACCGTCGGGCGTCAACGCCCAGAACGCCGAAGAGCTGCTCGCCATCGCGACGCCCGACGCAGCATGGCTCAGCGCGCGCGCAGCCCTCGGGCCCGAGGTCGCGGCCTGGGCCGAGCTCGACACACGGTTCGCACAGCATGGTGCGCTCGTCGATGCGATCGCCTCCATCGATCGCACGGTCCGCGATCACACGTCCACGCGGTCCAAGCTCGCCAAGGCGCGCGCGGCCGTTGCACTCGATCACGCCGCCGCCGCACACAAGCTCGCGGATGCACAGCGCAAGGCAACGAGCTTTCACCAGCGCCGCGGCCTCACGCTGGATGCCGCGCGCCGTCAGGAGGACGAGGCGCGCACGCGTGTCGCCGAGGTCGAGCGCCTTGTCTCGATCGCAACCACCGCGCGCGAAGCGATCGGCGTTCGCGACCAGATCGATCAGCAGCTCGCCGATCTCGAGGAGCACGCATCCCACGACGCTCATCACCACGCGCGCCTCACCACCGACCGCACTCTCGCCGCCGCGATTCGCACCGAGCGCGCGCGCGTCGTCGACGATCTGCGCCGCGCGGCCGGCTACGAGCACGCACGCGCGGAGCTCGAGGACGACGAACCTTGCCCGCTCTGCGGCGCCACCGACCACCCGTGGAAGGAGCGCGGCGCCTTCGACGACGTGATTCGCGTCGAAGAAGCCCGCCTGGCCGAGGTCACTGCTACCGTCGAGTCCACCACCACCGCACTCGCCGCGCTCGCCGCCCGCGCCCATCAGCGGGATAAGGACCGCCAGCGCCTCGCACGCTCGCGTGAGACCGCCGTCTCGAGCGCCGCCTCCGATGTCTCGCGCTGGCGCGATCAACTCGCCTCGTTGGGCGAGCTCCTCCTCGAAGGCGATCCATCGACCCCGGACGCCGCGCGGATCGCTGCCGATCTCGAGGCCACCGCACGCGCCCGTCTCGAACAAGCGCGCATGGTGTTCAGCCAGACTCAAGCCGCAACCAAGGCCGCGCAGGAGGCACAGGCCGACATGCAGCTCGCGCAGGCGAGTGTCGATCAGATCCACGAGCACCTCGCGGATCACGATCGGCGGATCGCCGAGCTCGATGCGACCCTGCAGCGCCTCGCCGGCGAACGCGCGAGTCGCACCGAGCGGCGGCTCGAGCTGGAGTCTGATCTCGCGGCGGCCATCGCCCGCTGGCGCGCCGCGTCGTCGACAGTGCCGTCGTCATCGTTGCCGTCATCGACGTCAAGCGCTGGGGCCGCTGCGACTGCCGAGCCCTCGGTCAAGGCGTCCTCGAAACGCAAGCGCGCGGCCGACTCCGAGATTCCGATTCCCGCGAACCTCGTCGATGCGCGTGGTGCGATGAGCGAGCTCGCCGCCGCCTGGCGCTCGCGTGCCGATCGAGTCGCCGTGGCGGATGCATCCGCGCTCGCCGCGCTCGCTTCGATCGAGCGCGCCGAACAAGATGCCGCGCGCAGTGTCGCCGAGCATGCCGCTATTCACGAATCATCCGCGCGCCGTCGCGAATCGCTCGTCGTCGAGCTGCGCGAGGCGGCCGCGCGCCTCGATGCCGCACGGATCGCGTCGGGCTTCGATGTGGACGCTCTCCGCCGGCTGCTCGCGGCCGATGCGTCGCGGGCCGACGAGCTTGCCGCTTCACTCGCCTCGCTCGATCGCACCGTCGAGCGAACGCGCGCCGTCGTCGTGGAGCGTCGCGCACGGTTCGAAGCGCACGCACTCGACACGCCGGCGCGGACACCGACGCTCGAGCTCGGCACACCCGCGCTCGACGCAGCCGCAGCCTCAGGCGCGCCTGCCCACACGCTCGACACGCCCGCGCACGCACTCGACACGCCGGCGCGGACACCGACGCTCGAGCTCGGCATACCCGCGCTCGACGCAGCCGCAGCCGCAGCCTCAGCCGCGCCTGCCCCCACGCTCGACCCGCCCGCGCTCGCGCTCGACACGCC
>JALZOJ010000141.1 GCA_030857175.1 Myxococcota bacterium
TCACGGAGTAACGGACGAGCCGCAGCCAGGGCGCGCTCTCGCACCCGCCGGTCCGCAGATCGAACTGGTAGCCGTGACGGCGACAGGTGATGACGCCCCGATCGATGAGCCCGTGCTCGACGAGCGAGACGCGCTCGTGCGGGCAGTAGCCGGGAAAGGCGACGACCTCGCCGTCGACGAACGCGACCATCACGGGCCAGGTCGCCTTCGGAACCTTGAAGGCGTGGAGCTTGCCGGCGACGATCTCGTCACGGCGGCACACCAGGACTCGCTCCGGCATACGCGATTTTGCGATCGAAACCCCATGCCTCGCAATGGCCACGCGCGCGCGCAGCTTGGCGGGAATCGCATTAGCGGGATCGCAGCTGATGACGCTGAGCGTGAGCGCGTCGAGCGCGGCGAATGCCTCGAGGTACCGGTTGGTGTTCCCGAGGAGTGCGGTCGCGCACGCGGCGAAGACCGGCGTGATGTGTCGTTACGACCCGGAGCGCTAGTCCCGCGCACCACGACGTGGACCCGATGGGCGAGCGGGTGTACGAACGTTCATGCCGTACCTCGATCTGCATCGCCACCTCGAAGGCTCGCACAGCCCGAACGCGCTGCTCGACGTGGCGCGCGAGCACGACATCCGCGATCCGGTGTTCTTCGACGCGGCGGAAGGGCGCTTCCGGACGCCGGCGGAGCTCGCGCGCGGTGTCACGATGGCCGGCCCTTCCGATGATTCGCGTGTGTTCTACGAGTGCATCGTCAAGGCGCGCGCCGCATACGTGAGCGTCGCGGCGATCGCGGCGCTCGCCCGGGCGGCGTTTCGCGAGGCCGCGGCCGACGCCGACGGGTTCGAGATGCGGCTCAGCCTGTTCTCGATGGCGCGCACGCTGATCGAGCACGAGCAGCGCGGGTGGCGCGACGTGCCGCCGAACGAGCTCGCCGAGCGCTACGCGCGGCCGATCCTGCTCGCCGTGATCCGAGCGCGCGACGAGGTGCACGCCGAGACGGGCGTGCCGATGCTGCTGCGGCTCGGACTATCGCGCACGTTCGAGAGCGAGCCGCACTACCGCGCACTCGCTGCGGTCGTCGCGGAGCACGCCGCTTCGCTCGTCGGGCTCGACGTGCTCGGCATCTTGCCGCCCCCGGACACCGAACCGCTCCCCGCGGCGCTCGTCGACATCCTCGAGGATCTGCGGCGCACGCTGCCGGATCTGACGATCCACGCCGGTGAGTTCGCGAGCCACGCGTCGGTCGATCGCACGCTGGAGCTCGCGCCGCGCGGGATCGGCCACGGCGTGCACTCGCTCGAGAGCCCCGCGACGCTCGAGCGGCTCGCGCGGGATGGCATCACGCTCGAGGTGTGCCCGACGAGTAACCGGCTCTTGATCCCGACGCGGCTCGCGGCGCTGCGCGCGGCACACGCGGGACACGAGCCACTGCACGCGCTGCAGGACCGTGGCGTCCGGTGCGTGCTCGGCAGCGACGATCCGGTCTCGATGGGCACGACGTTTCGTGACGAGCTGGAGGTCGCGCGCACGAGCGGCGTCGATCTCGCGCGGCTCGAGACCGACATGGCGCGACGGTGGGAGGAGATTACTGGCGCGCCGTTCGATGCGGCCACCGCGGTCGGCGCGCGGGCACGGGGCCCTCGCGAAGCTGGCCGGCGAACCGGCGCATGCGGTCATGGTCGGTGACACGCCGTTCGATATCCAGGCGGCGACGGATGCGGGCGTCGCGTGCATCGCGGTGACGACCGGCGGCTGGCTGGCGAGCGAGCTTATCGGCGCGATCGCCGTCTCGCTCTAAGCTTTTCAGACGAAGTTGGCGGAGCGGACGGGACTTGAACCCGCGGCCTCCGGCGTGACAGTTCAGCGAGGCTGTCGCGCGGTGTCGATCGGCGTCGAGTCGAACGAATGATTTCGGCGAGTTCCGCGTCGAGGATTGGGTCTCGATGGACACAGTTCGACGCGAAACGACGACGGCTTACTACACATTTACTACAGTCGCCCGAGTCGATTTCGGCCGCTATTTTTCGATGCGGTCGCGCCAGTAGCCGGGCTTTTTGCTCGTGTGCGCGATCGCGAGCACGACCACTGATCTGGAAGCACCGCATACACGACGAGGTACGGGTGGCGCTTCACCCTCGCGCGATGGATCACGTACGGTCCCTCGATCTGCGGCCAACGTGGCGCTGACTGTGCAGGAGCTGGATGCGGCGGATGACGCCCTGATCGACGACAATTAGATCTGCCTGACGTGTTGCCTCACCAGCCGTTGCTACCACGCTGTGTCAGCTGGATCGCACCCGAAGGTCATCAGTTCAGCGTGGCTGCGCTCGACGTCTCCACGGTTGAAGTGATGTCCGCGGTGAACACCAGCTTCATCGCCGCAGCTCGACGCCAGACCTTGACGCGACGTTGAAGGGTGCGGAGCAGTGCCGCCGAGTAGACCTCCGGTTCTTCGGCCTGGAGCCTTACGAGTAGCTCCGTCGCAGTTCGATCGGGCTCGCTGTCCAACCATCCGACGATGCGGGGCCATACCTTCTCGAACGGATCCCCGCGAGTGCGCCAGTCACGACGGGGCTTGGCCTCCTTGCGGTGGGTGGGGCGCACTTCTCCGTCGTGCCAGGCCGTAGAGAGGCTCTTGAGGAACTGGTCGAGCTCGCCATCACGATGCGGAACGACGTGCGGTACCGCTCCGGCTGCAAGACCCGCGAGCTGCTGCTGTACTGCCCGGATCTCGTCGAGTAGCCGCAGTGGGTCGAGCGTGATCGCTACTGCACGTAGGCGCTCCTTCATCGCGTCGGGCACCGAGTCCGATTGCAACAGGCGCGCACACGGGGTCTCTGGCGCGTGGTAGCGCTTGCTCACTCGTGCGCCCACACGCTTTTTCTCCGCTAGCTTGAACGAAGGCTGGAAGAAGTTCACGAACAGCCTCGACGATGCGTACAAGCGCGCGAGCGTGTCGGCGGCTGCCATACCCTCGAGTCGTCGATAGCCGACGAGGCGCCGGACCACGGAGCCGTTCTTCTGCTCGACCCACGCTTGGTCGTTTTTCTTGTAGGGCCGCGCACGCGTGAACTCGATCTTCGCGTCGCTGCAGTACGCGAGCACCGCCTCGTTGATGAACTCACTACCGTTGTCCGTGTCGAAACCACGCAGAGGAAACGGCATCGTCGTCCGCAACCTCGTCAACGCTTCAACGATCAACGAGCTCTCGCGTACCGCGAGCGCCACGCACTCGGTCCAGCCGCTCGCGATGTCGGTGAGCACCAACGTGTGCGCGAAGCTTCCAGCCACGTTCTCGCCACCGTGAGACACGAGGTCGGCTTCCATGAACCCGGGCAGCGGGTTGTTCCAATCGCCGAAGGTCCGCACGGGAATCGCCTTCCGGATCGCTGGCTTGACGCTCACTCGCGTCCGCGGCCCGTCCACTCGGCCGCGCGCCATGGCGAGCATCCGGTCGATCGTCGACGCGCTCACGGCCATGACCTTCTCCCGGATGCCGGCGTCGAGTTGTAGATGCCGGTGGCGTTCGAGGGCCGGGAGAAGCACCGGGACCAGCGCCTTGAGCCGCTTGCCGCAGATGCGGTCAGCGGCCTCCCACAGCACGATGAGCACCTCGCGGACGGCCTCGTCGTAGAGCCGCAATCTCGGAGCTCTCGCGGACGAACCAGAACGAGATCACCGCGAACACGTTCGACGATCCGTACTGGATCGACAAGATGCTCAACAAGGAGGACTGGAGTCCGCTGCTCTCGCAGCAGATGCAGAAGGTCATCGAGCTCGTCGACGACATGCTGCCGAAGTCGCGTGACCTGTTCGTCCTCGGTGCGGGGACCGGTTACGACCTCCAGCTCCTTCTCCGCAAGCGTTCGTTCGAGCGCGTGTTCGCGAGCGACATCTCGCCGGGCGCGACGGCCCTGGTCCCGTCCCGAAGCGCGCCGGCAACATCGGGCTCGTGTTCCAGGCGCTCCACCACGCGCCCGACGCCCACGCGGCGCTCGCGACGCTGCTCGATCACAACTTCGACGACCTCGTGATCGTCGAGCCCGTCACCAACCCGCCGCTCGGTGTGCTCGCGAAGTTCGATCTCGTCCAGCGCGTCGAGTACAGCGGCACGCGTCCCGACTGGCTGCACCTCGGCCGCGTCAAGGAGCTCGTCCAGGTCAAGCAGCAGAAGTACGTCTGCCGGTGCGGCAGTTGCGTCGAGACTGCGCTCGGCCCCGAGCGAGCTTCCCCCGGCAGTCGGTACTCGCTCGCGTTTGCGATCAAGGTCGTGCTCGACAAGTGGCTCGATCACATTCCTCTCGAGCGTCAGTGCCGGATCCTCGGACGCCACGGTCTCGTGGTGACGTCGCAGACGCTGTGGGACCTGGCCAATGCGATCGCGCATCGGCTCAAGCGCGTCGACGCGGCGCTTGCGACGTCCGTGCTTCAGCGTCCCGTGATCGGTCTCGACCAAACCGGGTGGCCACGTCTCGAGACCGCCGGATCCAAGCCGTGGCAGATGTGGTGTCTGACCGCGCCGGGCGTCGTGGTGCACCGCATCCGCGATGACAAGAGCGCCGCGACGTTCACCGACCTCGTCGGTACCTACACCGGCACGATCGTCTGCGATGCACTCGCGACCCACGGCGCCGGCGCTCGCGCCAGCCCGGGTGTTGTACTTGCCGGCTGTTGGGCGCACGTGTTCCGAAAATTTGAGGAGGCCAAGCCCGATCATCCCGAGGCCGAGCGTGCTCTCGCGTGGATCGGTGCGCTCTACGAAATCGACGATCGCGCCGGAGAAGACGTCGCGTTGCGTGCCGAGCTCCGCCGTACCGAAGCCGCCGCCGTACTCGCCGACTTCAAGACCTGGCTATGGGAGCTCGCTACGCTCACGTCGCTGTCGATCGGTAAGGCCGCCGCATACGCGATCGCCAACTGGGACCGACTGACTCGCTTCGTCGACGACGTTCGCGTTCCGCTCGACAACAACGCCACCGAGCGCGCGATTCGTGGCCCCGTCGTCGGCCGCAAGAATCACTACGGCTCGAAGTCGAGGCGCGGCACCGAGGTCGCGGCCACGCTGTACACCGTTCTCGAGACCGCGAAGCTCCACGGCGTAGATCCAGCCGCGTACCTTCACGCGGCCATCACCGCCGCTGATCGCGGCGTCGCGTTGATGCCGTGGGAGTTCGCTGTGGCGACCGGCGACGCTGCTGCCTCGCCGTAGCGCGGCGCCTACTACAGGCGGGTCACGCGGTCACGACGGGGTGCCGCGAGGACTTAGGGCCCGCGTATGAACAAGTCGACTGGTCAAGACGCCTCCGCGCTCACACGCGGTCGGATTACGTAGTTCCAGTCACCGCGAAAGCTGCCGGGCTCGATGTTGAGCGCGCGCATCTCCTTGACCGA
>JALZOJ010000095.1 GCA_030857175.1 Myxococcota bacterium
CTCGCGATCCCCGTCGCGGGCGACGTCACCACAGCGACGATCGCGCGCGAGAGCTTCGTCGTCGCGGCGCCGCGCGGTGCACCGATCACGAAGCGGCGCGGCAAGCTCACCGAGAAGGATCTCGACGAGCAGACGGTGCTCCTCCTCGAAGACGGACATTGACTACGCGACCAGGCGCTCGCCGTGTGCGAGCGAGGCGGTGCGATCGAGTCCATGGAGGTGCGCGGCACCAGCTTGCCCACGCTCGTGCAGATGGTCGCAGGCGGGCTCGGTATCACGCTCTTGCCCGAGTCCGCGGCCGCGGCGCTCGTGCAGCCGAGGGGCGCGCTCGCGCTCGTCCCGCTCGCGGCGCCTGCGCCGGGTCGCACGATCGGCCTCGCGTGGCGGACGTCATCCGCGCGCCTCCGCGAGTTCCGCCTGCTCGCCGAGACGATGGCGAAGGCCGCCGACGCGTTTCTCGCGAAGCTCCGCCGCTAGTAGTCGCGCGAGTAGCCGAAGACGAGGCGGAAGCTGCTCACGTTCGCACCCTCGTCGAACGGATCCGTACCGACCGCCGCCCACAGCTCGATCTGGCGCTCGTAGGAGAAGCCGGCGAGCGACAGACCCATTCCGAAGCTGCCGCGCAGGCTGCCGGCGGTGAGATTTGAGAACCGGCCGTCGTACACGTTGCCCGCGCCGACGTAGAGCGTCGTGTCGAGCCACGCGGCGAGCGGCCACTGGTAATCGACGGTGAGCGCCGCCGCGCTGAGGCCGCGGCCGCGACCATTCGCAAGGCCGCGCAGATCGCGCGCGCCACCGATCGTTGCGAGCTCGAAGAACGGGACCTCGTCATCGGCGAGCGAGGTCGACGGCTCGACGAGCTCCATGCGTAGCCGCACGTCCAGCTTGTACTCGCCCGGAGGGTCGAGGCGGAGCGCGATACCGAGCGTCGCGTCGACGTGCAGCCAGTGGCCGATGTCGCGCGCACGTACGCGCTCGACGAGGGCATCGAGGCGCGCGCCGTTCTCGCGCACTTCGGGGCTATCGTACGCCTCACGGGTATCGAGGGCGAGCGTGGCGCCGAACCGCTCGGTGCCGACGAGCCCGTCGTAACCCGCCGGCAGCGCGGCGATGCCGCCGGTGGCGACGCGATCCTCGATCGACGGGCCCCCGTTGAAGTAACTCGCCGCGGTGAACGTCACCGCCGTTGCCGCGAACATCGAGAGCTCACGCCATCCGAGGTGCGCCAGCACGCCGAACCGCGCGTGCAGGTAGCGCGCGCGTGCAGCGTGCGGCGACCGTGGTCCGATCCCGAAGAACTGCTGGTCGGGGCGGCGACGGGCGCTGGCTTCGACCCCGAAGCGAAAGCCGTGCGTTTGGGGCACTGCGATGACGAGCCCGAAGTCACCGCGCCAGAAGTCAGCGCCGCCCGTGCCGAGCTTGACGGCAAACGAGCTGCCGGGCGAGAGGAAGCCTCTCCTCCAGACCGCGCGCAGACCGATCGGGCTCTGGAAGCCGAAGTCGTAGAACGCGAGCGGCACGAACGTCAGCGTCGGGGTTGGCGGCCTGAGGAACAGATTCCGGACCGCTCTGCGCACGCCGTGCACATTCTCCACCGCAGAGATCAGCTCGCCGAGCGGCCACCGCACGCCGTAGTCGATGACGATGCGGATCGGAAACAGCAGCACGCGCAGCGTGGTGCGCGCGACATCGCCGGCGGTGGTCGGTGCCTGCGCGCGACCGTCGTACGCCGGGACCGGGCGCTTCGGTGGCGGGTCGGCCTGCGCGAGGCTTGCGGTCAACAGCGCGAGCGCGAGGAGCGCGGCTCTCACTCTCGCTCGAGGCCGGCGACGCGGAAGCTACCGTCCTTTTGATAGAGGTGAACGCGCAATCGTCCGGTGTCATCGGCGCGCAGATCGACGAGCGTGTAGCCATCCGCGCTCGTCGCGATCGAGCCGACGCACGTCTCGGCGTTGGTTTGCTGCACGGTCAGTGCGCGATCGCCTTGCTTCGCGGTGACGACGCCTTTCACGAGGAGCCCGCCTTCGATCCGCGCGTCGGTCACGCAGAGGCGATCGCCGTCGATGCGCGGTCGTGCGAGCGGCGAGAGCTTCGACAGAAACCGACGCAGCAGCTTCTCGCGCCGCCCGAGCAACGCCTTCACGAGCTCGTCCTCCGTCGTCTTGTTGGTGAGCCCCGCGCTCCGCACGAGCGCGACGACCATCGCCGGCGTGATGCGCGCCAGGATACGAGCTCCCCACGCGGCATCGGCCTCGGTCACGCGCTTGTACGGTCCGTATGGATACGCCGTGCGGTAGCGGTCGGGGTCGAAGGGTTCGGCCGCGAAGAATCCGAGCTCGCTGGATCGCGACGGCTGCGGGTCGCGCCACGGCCGCGGCAGCAGACCAAACGTGATGAGCTCGACGAACGCGACCGGCCAGTCGACTTCATACGCATGACCACGACGACGACTGACGCGCTCCCACTCCGACTTCGATCCGAGGCAGTCGCCGAAGTCGAGCTGGTAGTGCTTCACGAAGCCGGGCTTGTCGTCACCGGGCGAGTCCCACATGTCGAGCGAGTTCTGCTCGCGCGCGTCGTAGTGCGAGAGCCAGGCTCCGAAGATGTAGGTGCCGCGCAGCTCGCGACGATCCTCGTGGCGAATGACGTCGTTCGGATCGTCGGGCCGGGTGCCGAAGTCGCGCCACGGGCCGAGCGGCTTGCCGGGCAAGAACTCCGAGAGGCCGGCGCGGATGTTTCCATTCGCGTCGGTGCCGGCGTTCGAGAGTGCCTTCTGCAGCATCTCGGGCGTGAACCGCACCTTGTCGCCGACGAAGTTCTCGGCCTTCGCCTTCGGCCCGATCGTGAACGTCGAGGGATGCACGTAGATGATGCGCGTGCACGCGGTGTTGAAGCCCGCCGCGTGATGGACACGCGTGCCGATCAGGTCCGCGATGCTCTGGCGCTCGCTCGTCTTGCTGTCGGGCTTGAAGAAGTAGCGCTTCCCGTTCGCGTGCTTGACCTGAAAGCCCGGGTTCTTGCCGTCTGGTTTTCCAGCGACGATCGTCCACGGCCCTTTTGGATCGGGCGGGTTGTCGTCGCACGCACCGCGTACGAACGCCGCGATGTCGGCGGCGACGGCGTCGATGCGGCTCTGGAACCAGCTCGAGTCCGCAACCTCGTCGAGCGCGTTGACGTTGCGTGCGCGCGGCGTCTGGTGCACCGAGAGCACCTCGACGAGCGGGCCGAACAGAATGTTGTCGACGGTGTCCCAGATCTGCGGCGCCTTGTACTCCTTCGGCTTTGGAAGGAATGGCGTGCTGTCGGGATCGACGGCCATCGGATCGCGCAGCGGAAAGCGCCGGACCGACCCTGCGCATGCGCCGGCGACGAGCACGAGAACAAGCAGCCTAGTAGTCACTCGAGTACTCCAGGACGAAGCGGGTAGAGCTTACATCGAAGCCATCGCCGAGCGGCTCGGTTCCGAAGTGCAGCGAGACACCGATCTGCCGCTCGGTGAGCCCGGCGATCGTGAGCGCACCGCCGAAGCTGCCGCGCAGGTGGCGCAGTGCGAAGCCGCCGAGCTCGGAGTCGAACACGTTGCCTGCACCGAAGTGCGCGCGCGCGTCGAGCCACGCGGCGAGCGGCCACTGATAATCGACGAGGAATGCCGCCGCGGTGTCTCCGTACAGGCGGCCTGCCGGCAGACCGCGCAGCCACGGCGCGCCGCTGATCGTCGCGAGCTCGGGGAACGGGATCTGCGTCGAGTCGTGGTCGGGCTCGACGAATTCGAACCCGACGCGCACGTCGAGCTTTCGCTCGGCGACCGGGTCGAGCAACAGGCCGGCACCGAGCATGAGCTCGACGCGCGTCCACTGCGTGTCCTTGGTGAGATCGAACACGCGCTCGACCGAGGCGTCGAGGCGCGCGCCGCTGCGTGCTCGCTTGCCGTCGAAGCGCGTGTCGAGCGTGATGCGCGTGCCCACGCGGGCGGTCTTGTAGTCCGATTCGTAGCCGATCGGCAGCGCCTCGATGCGGCCCGCGGCGACTTGCTCCTCGATCGACGGATCACCGTTGTAAGTCGACGACGTCAGCTTGTTGTCGCCGATGCCAAAGCTGAGCAGTCCATCGCCGAGGCCCTGGACGTGACCGCCGACCGAACCGCGCGCGAACAATCTGCGCGCCGCGTACCGAGCTTTCGCTTCTGGCGGCGTGTCACGGCCGATGCCGTAGAACACGTAGTCGGGGCGGGTGTTCGCGCCGACGATCGCCGTCGTGCGCAGCGCATCGATCTTCGACTTGATGCCGACGTCCGCGCGCAAGTAGTCGGTGCCGCCGGTGCCGACGCGAACGGTGACATCGCTCTTCGGAACCAGATATCCGCGCCGCCAGATCGCGCGCGCACCGACCGATGGGTTGAATCCGAAGTCGACGAGCACGACCGGAAAGATCAGCGGATTCGCGTTCTCGACCTCGCGAAAGAAGCCCGCTACGAAGCGCTTGAAGCTCTTCGAGTGCTCGGCTTTCTGGACCACGAAGCCGATCGGCCGGCGAATGCCGTAGTCGACGACGAGCCGCACCGGAAACAGCACGATGCGCGGGATCCAGAGCACGACGTCGGTCGCGGTCGTCGGCTCGGAGCCGCGGCCATCGTAGTCGGGAGCCATGCGGTCCGGCGGACGCTTCATCGGCGCCGCTTGCGCCTCGGGTGGCTTGTTCTCCGCTGGTTTGTCCTCGGCCGCTGCGAGCGGCGCGTAGAGCACGAGCACGAGAGCGACGATCGCGCGGGTCACAGTAATGTCCCTCAGCTGCAGCACTCGATAGAGCCCTTGTCTACGCACCAAGCAGGTAGGGTTATCGCACGGTCCTCGCCCGCGAACACCCCTCCAAGGGTGCTAGCGTTAGTGCGTGTCGGGTGAGCCTACGACCGTGCCCATGCGGAGTCGCGGGAGCCGCTCGACGGGTGACTCGGCGGTGGACCCGTCGGCCGCCGCGGTGCCGCGCCTGCGTGCGCTCGCGATCGTCTTCGCGTTCATGACCTTCGTGATGACGGCGATCACGCTGCTCATCCACCAAGACGTGATCTCCCTGCCGGCGCATGAGCTCGGCCTGCCGCAGCAGAATCCGCCGCTGACGTACACGGTGATGGGGCTCGGCTTCCTCGCCTCGTGCGTGATGGTGGTGATCACGCGCTTGAAGCTGCCCGCCGAGCGAGTCCTCGCGCTCGGGCTGGTCTTCCAGGTCGTCGCCGGTCTCTGCATGAGCCTCGTCGAGCAGCAGGTCGCTCGGCGCGGCGGGCCGGGCGTCCCCATCGTGTGCATCTGGATCCTGACGTTCCCGATGCTGCCGGTGCGCCCGGGACGCGCGACGATCGCGGCGTACGCGACAGCAATGACCATACCGGCCGCGATGTTCATCTACGCCGCGACGGGCCAGCGCACCTTCCCGTTCGCAGGGGTCGAGTGGCTCTCGGTGATCGGCGGGCTGGTCTCGGCGCTGATCTCGCTGTTCACGACGAAGGTCATCCACGGCCTCGGGCGACAGGTCGAGCGCGCGAAGCAGCTCGGCGCGTACGAGCTCGTCGAGAAGCTCGGTCAAGGCGGCATGGGCGAGGTGTGGCGCGCGGAGCACCACTCGCTGGTCCGGCCCGCGGCGGTGAAGCTGCTCCGGCGAGAGCTGACCGACCGGCTGCCCGCCGCGGAGCGCGATGCACTGAACCTCCGCTTCCAGCGCGAGGTCCAGGCGACCGCGATGCTGTCGTCACCGCACACCGTCGCGGTCTTCGACTTCGGGCACACGCACGACGGCTCCCTCTATTACGTGATGGAGCTCCTGCACGGCCTCGACACCGAGACGCTGGTCGCCAAGCACGGACCACAGCCCGCCGAGCGGGTGATCTATCTGCTCCGGCAAGCGTGCGACTCGCTCGCCGAGGCGCACCGGCGCAACCTGATCCATCGCGACATCAAGCCCGCCAACATCTACGTCTGCGCGGTCGGCCTCAAGGTCGACTTCGTGAAGATTCTCGACTTCGGCCTCGTGCGCAACCTCAGCACCGATGTGCGGCTCACGAGCGAAGGCTCGATCTCCGGCACGCCCGCGTACCTCGCGCCCGAGGCGGCGGCGAAGAATCAGTTCGATGCGCGCGGAGATATCTATGCGCTCGGATGTGTCGCGTATCAGCTGCTCACCGGGCAGCTCGTGTTCGAGGCCGAGACGTCGGCCGGGATGGTCGCGGCGCACATTCGCGATCAGCCGCTCGCGCCATCGCAGCGCACCGAGCTGCTGATCCCGCCCGAGCTCGACGCGCTCGTCCTCGCATGCCTCGCGAAGAACCCCGCGGATCGGCCACAGACGGCCGAGGAGCTGCAGGACCGGCTGAACGAGGTGCCCCTCGAAATGCCATGGAGTCAGAAGCGCGCGCTGCCCTGGTGGTCCATCCACGTGCCCGACCTCGTCGAGCGTGCGTGCCAGACGTGCAACCGGAGCGAGCTGGCAGAAACGCCAGCGCCGACGCGCCGTCGCCCCGCACCGGTGCTGCGCGACCACGTCGATCGCGATACCCTCGGCATCTGAATGAGCGCTGATCGCGCCGACGAGCTGCGAGGCGCGGCGCGGGTTGCCGTCGTCGCGGCGATGACGGTGCTCGCGTCGTTCGTGGCGAGCAAGGCCGCGCGCGATGCGATCCTGTTGACGAACTTCGACGTCGAGCAGTTGCCGCTGTTCGTCGGGCTGTCCGCGGCGCTGTCGCTCCCCATCGTCCTGTTCGCGGGCCGCTTGTTCGTGCGGTTCTCGCCGGGTCGCCTGTTGCCGCTCATGAACGTCGCGAGCGCGGTGCTGCTGATCGGCGAGTGGTTCATCGCGCGAACCGAGCCGAGGATCGCCGCCGTGCTCGTGTTCCTGCATCTCGGCTCGTTCGGCGCCGTGCTGGTCTCGGGCTTCTGGTCGATCATCAACGAGCGCTTCGACGTGCAATCCGCGAAGCGCTACGTCGGGCGCATCGGGCTCGGCGCGACCCTCGGCGGCATCCTCGGTAGCCTCGTCGCCGAGCGCGCGGCGGTCTATCTCGAAGCGAACGCGATCCTCGTCGTGCTCGCGATCCTCCAGGGCACGTGCGCGTTCGTGCTGCGTATGCTCCAGACCGAAGGGCCCGTGCGCCGGCCAGCCCCGGAGGTGCTCGCGCCGCTCGCGTCGGTGCGCATGATCGCGCGCACGTCGCTGCTTCGAAACCTCGCGTTCGTCGTCGTGCTCGGCGCGATCGGCGCCGCTGCGCTCGACTTCGTGTTCAAGGCCGAGGTCGTCGCCTCGACCAGCGAGGGCATGCTGCGCGTGTTCGCGCTGTATCACCTCGGGACGAGTGTCCTCACCGCACTGATGCAGATGCTCGTCGCGCAGCGCGTGCTGCGAGTGCTCGGCGTCGCGCGCACCGTGGGCACGTTGCCGCTCGCGGTGACGGGGTTCGGGCTCGCCGCAGTGTTCGCCGGCGGACTGATCCCCGCGATGCTCGCGCGTAGCGCCGAGGCCGTGACGCGCAGCTCGGTGTTCCGTGCCGGCTACGAGCTACTGTTCGCGCCGCTGCCCGACGAGCAGAAGCGCTCCACGAAGGTCGTGCTCGACGTCGGTGCCGAACGTGTCGGCGATCTGCTCGGCGGCGGAGTCGTCGCGTTGCTCGTCTACTCCGTCGCGATGCCGCACACGCCCGTGCTGATAGCCGGCGTGGTGGCCGGCGTCCTCGCGTTCATGTTCGCGACGCGCTTGCCGCGTGCATATACCGCCGCGCTCGCACACAGCCTCGTCGTGCAGGCCAAGGACGAGCCTTCGGAGGCGCCGAACGTCCGGCTCGACGACCCGATGCGCTTCACGTCGCTCGGCTCCCCGTCGATGACGGAGACGGGCGCAGACATGACGGCACTCTCGCTGCTGGGCCTGAAGGCGGCCGACATCCGTAACCTCGACATCGAGCCGGTCGTGAACGAGATCGTGATCCCGGTGACGCGCAAACCACCGCGCCCACGGCCCGAGCCGGCGGACTCGATGCGCAACGACCCGCTGATCGATCGCATCATGGCGCTGCGTTCGCGCGACATCGCGCGCGTCCGCGAGGTGCTGAACGCCCGCGACATCTCGCCCGAGCTCGTGTTGCACATCCTGCCGCTCGTCGCGTGGGACGAGGTCGCGCCCAAGGCGCTCAAGGCGCTCGTGCGGCTCGCACCGCGCAGCACCGGCCAGATCGCCGACGCGCTGCTCGATCCGGATCGCGAGTTCACGATCCGCCGCCGCCTGCCGGCCGTGTTGACAGCGGGTGATCCGCAGCTCGCGGCCTTCGCGCTGTGGCGCGCGGTCTCCGACACCCGCTTCGAGGTGCGCTTTCGCTGTGGCCGCGCACTCCTCGAGCTGCGCGAGGCCGGCCACCCGATGCCATGCGATGCGCCCGACATCTACAAGCTCGTCGAGCGTGAGCTCTCCGTCGAGCGCACCGTGCTTCGCAGCTACCGGCTCCTCGACGCGATGCCGAACGCCGGTCTCGACGCCGAAGGCGCCGTCAACGAGGCCTTGGCCGCCGCGATCGCGCACGTCTTCAACTTGCTCGCGCTCGTGCTGCCAGCCGAGCCGGTCCGGATCGCCTACCAGAGCCTGCACACCACCGACCGCGAGTTGCGCGCGACGGCGCTCGAGTACCTCGAGTCCGCGCTTCCGCCGCACGTCGGAGAAAAGCTCTGGCCGCTCATCGACGTCCATGTCCGGCCACCGCGCTCCGCACGTACGCACGAGGAGCTTGCCATCGCGCTGCGCATGTCGATGCCGGTGATTCCGAAGCTCGGCGCAACCGACGACCGCTGATACGCTCGATCCGTAGCACTACTTGCCGACGTGGACGCTCATGCGCAGACCGAGCGGGAGCTCGACACCGGGCGCACCGTCGAACACCGCGATCACTTCGAGCACGCGCGTGTCGATGCGGGCGCGCGGGTCATCGTCGCGGACGGTCTTGCGGCCGAGCTCGTGCGAGATGCGCGTGATGCGGACCGGGAACTTGCGCTCGCCGTAGGCATCCGCCGTCGCGTACGCGGGTTGGCCGACGACGACGGCGGCGACGTCCGCTTCGTCGATCTCGGCGCGGATTCGCTGTGTCTTCAAGTCCGCAAGCGAGACGATCGGCGTGAACGTCTGCAGCGTGACGAGCGAGCCGACCTCGGCGTAGCGGCGAAGGATGACGCCGTCGGACGGTGCGCGGAGCAAGGTCTGGTCGAGCGCGACCTGTGCGGCATCGAGCTCGGCTTGCGCGAGCTGGATCGCGGCGGAGGCCTCCTCGACCTGCTCGGGACGCGTGCCCTTCGCGAGCGACCGGTAGCGCGCGTCCGCGGCGTTCGCTTGCGCGGCGGCAACGCGGGCAGCGGCGCCGTCGGCGTCGACGATCGAGTCTGCGACGGCGCCGACCTTGCCCAGCTGCTCGCTGCGCGCTTGCTCCGCGGTGCGGTGCGAGGCGGCGGCCGCGGCGGCGTCGGCCTCGGCGCGCGCGGCGACGAGGTCCTCATTGCGCGGGCCGCGGCGCGCGAACGTGTAGCGCGACTTCGCCTGTGCGAGGCCGGCCTGTGCGGCGGCGACGCGAGCGAGCAGCATGCGGTTGTCGAGGCGCGCGACGATCTGGTTCGCCTTCACGGCGTCACCTTCGTCGACGAGGATCTCGACGATGCGCCCCTGCGATTCGAACGCGAGCTTGACGGCATCGCGCTCGGGCTCGATGCGACCGGGCGCGACGAGCACGGCCGGACGCGCGGTCATCGCCGGCTGCGCGGAGGCGGGTTGCGTCGCGCGGCCGAACCAGAGATAGGCGCCCGCGGCGACGGGGAGGGCAAGGAGGGCATAGCGCAGCTTGTTGTTCATGAGTGGCTCCCGACGGAATCGATCGCTTGGATGAACCCGTCCTCGACGCGAACCACGCGGTCCGCAAAGCGCTCGAGGCGCGGGTCGTGGGTGACGACGACAACAGCGCGACCGCTGTTGCTGGCGAGCTCGCGAAGGAGCTCCATGACGGAGAGTGCAGTCTTGGTATCGAGCGCGGCCGTCGGCTCGTCACCTACGAGGATCGGTGGGTTGCCGCCGAGTGCGCGCGCGATCGCGACGCGTTGCTTCTGACCGCCCGACAGATCGGCGGGCAGGTGATGCATGCGCGGGCCGAGGCCGACTTGCTCGAGCAAGCGGCGCGCCTCGCCCTTCGGATCCTTCGCGCGCGGATCCTTCATCTGGATCGCGATCGAGACGTTCTCGAGCGCGGTCAGCGCGGGGAACAGGTTGAAGCCTTGAAACACGAAGCCGAAGTTGCGCGCGCGCAGACCCGGCAGGTGCTTCTCGCCGAGCCCGGAGACGTTCTTGCCTTCGAGCCAGATCTCGCCGGTCGTCGGCGTGAGCAGGAGGCCGAGGATCGAGATCAGCGTGGTCTTGCCGGACCCCGACGGACCTTCGATCAGCGTCACCTCGCCCGCGCGGATGTCGAGCGTCGCATTCGAGAGCGCAGCGACGGCGTTTTCGCCCTTGCCGTAGGTCTTGCCGATCCCGACGAGGCGCGCGAGCGTGTTCGTCTCGGCGCGGGGCGCGGCATGCGTTTCGTTGATTGCGATGGCGACCATGACAGCTCCTTACGACTTGAAGACCGACGCGGGGTCGAGGCGGAGGACCTTGACGATGCTGAGCAGCGCCGCGAACGCGCACATCACCGCGGTGATGACGAGCGTCGCGCCGTAGAGCTCGTTCGACAGCGCGACGCTCAGGTTCGCGCCCTTCATCGCAGCGCGCATGCCCATCGCGAGCGGTGCGCCGACGGCGAAGCCGAGCGCGGCGGAGATCATCGCCTGCGAGAGGATGACCTTCACGACGGCGCTGTTCTTCGCGCCCATCGCCTTCAGCGTGCCGTACTCGCGGATGTACTGCAGCGTGCCGCTGTAGAGGATCTGACCGACGACGACGAAGCCGACGATGATGCCGAGCACCGCCGTCGTGAAGAAGCCCGCGCCGACACCGGTGCGGCTCGACCAGTAGCTGCGCGTGCGGCTCGACATCTCCGAGCGCGTGTACGCAGCGAGGTGCGGCAGCGCGTTGATGCGCGCCTTGACCGCGTCGACGCTGTCGCCGGCCGCGACCTTGACGAGCACGTACGTGACCGGATCGGTGCCGAGTGCGGGCATGAAGGAGCGCGCGGTGCGGATGTCCGTGAACACGATCGGCGAGGTCGTGAACGAGCGGATGCCGTTCGTGATCGCGACGACCTCGGCGCGCACGCCGGAGATCTCCGTCGTGTGACCGATGCGATCGATCTTGATCTTCGAGTACTCGCTCTTGTCGATGACGATCGCGCCGGGCTCCGAGAGCTTGCGCGCGTCGCCGGCGATCACGTTCCACGGCGCGAGCATCGGCTTGACGCCGGGCGCGGTGTCGACGCCGACGATCTGCGCGCCGAGGTCACCGCCGTCGGCGAGCTTCAGCTGCGCGAAGTTGATCAGCGCGCGCTCGGTGCGCTCGACGCCGGGGACCGACGAGACCTTGTAGAACGTGCGCTCGTCGAACGGCGTCGCGAACTCGAACGAGTCGTTGCTCTTCTTGCCGACCCAGATGTCCGCGCGGCTCGCGTCGATCAGCGACGACGCGGTGTCCATGAAGCCGTAGTAGAGGCCGACCTGGACCAGCACCAGCATCACCGACACCGACACGCCCGCGATCGCGACCGCGAAGCGCAGCCGATCGTGAAAGAGGAGCTTGCGGGCCAGGTTCCACATGCCTGATCGGTAAAGCACCCGTCATGCCGCCGCTCGCGCCCACGATGTCAACGGGTTAGCTCGCTCTCCACGGTAACGGACCATTACCTCCGGCAAAGGCCGTTACCGCGAGCTCGGAGCTAAGATGCCGCACCGTGCAAGACGCGATCGACCGCGCGACGCGCGAGCTTCAGGCCGGCGATAGCCGGTTCTACAAGACCGTGCGCGAGGCATGGCGCGCGTGCCGGTGCGCCGAGCTCGCGACCATGCTCGAAGTACTCGCCCGCAAGCACGGTCGGCCCGCGATCGACATCGCGAAGCCAAAGGCGTGGCACGCGGCCTGGATCGAGCGCGTGCGCGAGGGCAATCCGCTCGATCTGCCGGGCTTGCTCGCCGGGCTCGTCACGCAGGCCGTGCCGCGACAGGCATCGATGGTCGCGTCGTGCCTCGACGAGCTCGCGCGGTTCTCGGACGATCCGCTGCTCGTCGAGCCGCTGATCACGATCCTCGCGGTCGAGCCGGCGTCGTCTTCGTGGAACAAGGTACACACGCGGCTGTTCCAGCTCCTCGAGGCGGCGGGTGATCCGCGTGCGATCGCGCTGCTCGCACCGGCGATCGACGTTGTCGCGAAGCTGCCGGCCGGCTGGTCCGATTCGATGCGTGACTCACTCGCACGCGCGAGCCGTACGCGCGAGCGCCTCGCGGCCAAGTTCCCCGACGGTGTGCCGTCGCTGCCAACCGATCTCGACTCGCGCGAGCTCCTCGACGCGACGCCCGCGAAGCCGCTTGCCACCGTCGTGCGCGTCGACGAGCTCGACGCGCTCTATCAGGCCGTGCTCGACGATCCCGACGACGACGGACGTCGCGCGGTCTACGCGGATGCGCTCCAGCTACGCGGCGACATTCGCGGCGAGATCATCGCGCTGCAGCTCGCGTGCACGCCCGCGGCGAGCTCGAAGGCGAAGGGCCTGATCGAGAAGCATCGCAAGACGCTGCTCGGTGGGATCGCGAAGACCGTGATCGCGACGACCGCCGTGTTCGAGAAGGGCTTTCTCGTGTCGTGCGAGACCGATGTGCGGCGCGCTGTCGAGGCCGAGGTCGCGTTCGGTCGCGCGGAGTGGGCCACGGTCAAGCGACTGAAGTTCCGCAGCCACGGTGCGCTCTCGTCGGTGATGCGCTCGCTCGAGGAGGCGTACAACGTGCCGGAGTCCGCGCTCGCGTCGCTGCGCAAGTGCACGCTGCCGAAGCTGCGCCTGCTCGAGCTGCGCCAGGCCCACACGTTCGTCGACGGGGAGTCGCGTGGCGCGCTCGCCGCGTTCGCGACGACGACAAACTTGCCGGCGCTGCGCGAGGTGCACCTGAGCATGCCGTCGTATTTCGGGCGCACGGCCGACGACTTCACGTGGCTGCTGAAGGCGCCGTCCGTGGCACAGATCGAGCGGCTCGTCGTCACGTGGAACGGCGAGCAGAACGCGATCGCCGGGTGGCAATACGCGCTCGACTCGCATCCGACGCTGCGGACGATCGAGCTGACATCCACGACGAACCGCGTGCTCGAGCGCACTACGCCGCCGGCAAGAGCACGGTGAACGTCGAGCCACCGCCGGGCACGGAGCGGACCTTGATGTCGCCGCCGTGCGCGCGCACGACCTTGTGACAGATCGCGAGGCCGAGGCCGGTGCCGTCCGGACGCGTCGTGAAGAACGGGTTGAAGATCTTCGGCAGGTCGTGGAGGTCGATGCCGCGGCCGTGATCCTCGACCTCGATCGCGACCTGATCGTTCGCGCTGCTCGCACGCAGGACGACCTCCTTGCCGGATCCCGACGCGTCGGCCGCGTTGTCGACGAGGTTCGTCAGCACCTGGCGTAGCCGCTTCGCGTCGCCGGTCACCATCATGCCGTCCAGCTTCGGTTCGAGCTTGAGCGAGACGCCCTTCTCCGAGAGTACGGGCGACATTCCCTTCGCCGTCGTGTCGAGCAGCTCGCCGATGTCGATCGCCTCGTTCGCGAGCTTCACCGGCTTCGCGAAATCCAGGATCTCTCCGACCGACTTGTCGAGTCGCGCGAGCTCTTCGAGCGCGATGTCGAGGTGCTCGCGATCGTCGTCGGAGAGCTGCAGCTTGCGGCGGAGGATCTGCACGTTGAGCGAGATCGAGGTCAGCGGCGTGCGGATGTCGTGCGCGATCGCGGCGGCGAACTGACCGAGCGCGGCGAGGCGCTGCGCGTCGTCGAGCGCGGCGACGGCTTCCTCGCGCTCGACCGCGAGTGCGACGCGCGCCGCGAGATCACGCGCGACCATGTACGTGTCGCGATCGATCGTGCCGCGCTCGATGTAGAACGCACCGACGAGCACACCGCCGGCGCCGATCGCGGGGACGATCAAGCACGCGGGCAGGTCGGCGCGCTGGTCCTTGCGGAGCGCGGGCGTGCCGCTCTGCATCGCCGACGCGATGTCCTCGGGCAGCGACGCGGTGGGGACCCACCGGACCTTCGAGCCATCGCCGAACACCGAGATGCGGTGGTTCGCCTCGGCGATCGCGTCCGCCGCATCGGCGGGCAACGGATCGCCCTGCACGCTGAGGCGGCGGGCGCGGCGCTCGTCGAAGCCGGCGAGCAGCTGGCGCTCGACGCGCGGATAGATCGCATAGCCAACACCCGCAAGCGCGAGTGGCACGAGCGTGGCTCCGACGAGCAGCGCCTGCTGCAGCGTGCCGGGCACGCAGAATTCCTGCACGGCCCAGATCGAGACGCCGCCGCCGAGCACGACGAGCAGCGCGATGGTCGCGATCGTGACCGCCTCGGCGACGGTCGAGCGGATCGAGAACAGCTCGCTGCGGAGCACGGCCGTGCCGATGATGACGAAGCTGAGCAGCGTGGCGACGGTGGTCTCGGCCCACACGGCGGCTTCGAACAGATCGAAGTACGGCGAGAAGAAGTAGCAGGAGAATCCGAAGACCCAGCGGAACCACAACATCGCGATCACGGTGCGTGCGGCGCGCTCGGTCGTCGCCCGCCACGCACGGATCCCGAGGAGCACGATCAGCACCGTGACCGGCGCGAAGAAGGTCCACTGCGTGAGCAAGAGGTGCTTGAAGTGATCGGTCTCGATCACGAGCAGCGCGATCGACCAGCCGGCCCACAGGAGGATCGGTGCGCGCCACTTCCACGACATCGGGCGCCGGCGCGGGAACCCGGTGACGAACTCGAGCGTGAGCACCGCCATCACGGCGGTCATCAGCGAGCAGGGCAGGGTGACGGCGGTGTCGATGATGGTCTCGCCCGCGAGCACGTTGAGCCCGCGCCACGCCGTCATGATCGCGTCGACGCCGGCGAGCGCAGCGAATACCCGGTTGTCGCGGCGATGCGGCGCTGCGCGATACACGAGCACCGCGAAGGCCGCGCCGATCGCGGCGATCGCGAGTGCGAGGATGCCACCGAACCCGTTGCTCATGATGGCTCCTCTTTGCGAAGGCCGTACTCCTCGATCTTGCGATCGAGCGTTGGCCGGCTGATATCGAGGATCGCGCACGCGCGGCGCTTGTTCCACTCGGTATGGACGAGCACGCGCGCGATGTGCCGGCGTTCGATCTCGCGCAGCGTCGGCAACGAGCCTTCTGCGTCGACGTCGTGCGCGTCGCCCTGCGCCGGCGTGGAGCCGATCGGCAGCACGGTCTCGTCGAGGACGTCGCCCTTCGCGAGGACGACCGCGCGCGTGAGCGTGTTCTCGAGCTCGCGCACGTTGCCCGGCCACGCATACGCCTGGAGGCGCGCGACCGCCGCCGGCGTCACGTAGCGAACCTCCTTGCCGAGGTCGCGGTTGATCTTTCCGAGGAGCCCCTCGACGAGGACGGGGATGTCGCTCGCGCGATCGCGCAGCGGTGGCAGCGCGATCTCGACGACGCGTAGCCGGTAATAGAGATCCTCGCGGAACGTGCCCTTCTTGACCATGTCCTGCAGGTCGCGATGCGTCGCGGCGATCACGCGTGCCTCGAGCTGCATCGTGCGGGCATCGCCGACGCGCTCGTACGTCCTCTCCTGCAGGACGCGCAGGAGCTTGGCCTGCAAATCCATCGAGATCTCCGCGATCTCGTCGAGGAACAGCGTGCCTTTGCCCGCGAGCTCGAGGCGGCCGGGCCGGTCCGCGACGGCACCCGTGAACGCGCCCTTCACGTGACCGAAGAGCTCGCTCTCGAGCACGCCTTGCGCGAGCGCCGTGCAGTTCACGGCCACGAACGGCCGCTCGCGGTCCGCGCTCGCCATGTGGATCGCGCGCGCGACGAGCTCCTTGCCGGTGCCCGACTCGCCGGCGATCAACACCGGCGCGCGCGTCGTGGAGACTGCTCCGATCTGTTTCCACACCTCGCGAATCTTCGGGCTCTTGCCGAGGATGGCGCCGGTCTGTTGCGTCTCCGCAGCGACCGCGACGAGCTCGTCGATGTTGTCGCGTGTGGTGCGGCTCGCGAGCGCGTTCCGGACGACGTCCTTCAGGCGATCAATATCGACCGGCTTCACGAGGTACTCGTACGCGCCGAGCTGGATCGCCTTGACGGTCGACTGCATGTCGTCGCGCGCGGTGACCACGACGATCGTCGGCGGGCGCGGCTTGCCCTCCAGTGCGGCGAGCACGTCGAAGCCGCTGCCGCCGGGAAGGCCGAGGTCGAGCAGCATCACGTCGGGCTTGTCGGCCTCCGCGGTCGTGATCGCGCTCGGTGCATCCTGCGCCGTGGTGACCTCGTATCCCTCGCTCTGGAGGAACTTCTCCAGCGTGCGGCGGATAGACCGGTCGTCGTCGACGATCAAGATACGAGACACGGCGCCCTTTCTGTCCACGGGCCATGCCAGCGCAAGTGGCTGAGCTTGCGTCGCCCGTGGCTGGCCAGTGTAACGAAACGTTCTAGCGCTCGCCGACTTATGAAATCGTATTTGACAGTGTTATGTGACAGTGTCACATTCAACCCGTGGACGAGACATGGACCATCAGCGAGCTGGTAGAGGAGGTCGAGCGCCGAATCGCGGCGCTGCCGAAGCCGCAAAACGGTCAGGTCCGCGCCGTCCCCGACGACCGGACGGTCCGCTACTACGGAACGATCGGCCTCCTCGATCGCCCCGCCGCGATGCGCGGCCGCACCGCGCTCTACGGCAAGAAGCACGTCGCGCAGGTCGTCGCGATCAAGCGACTGCAGACGATGGGGCGCAGCCTCGCCGAGATCCAGGCGCTGTGGCCGACGCTCGATGACGCGACGCTGTCGCGGATGTCGGGCATCGAGCTCCCGGGCACGTCGAAGAAAGCGGCCGCGCGCAAAGATTTCTGGAAGGCCGAGCCCAAGGCCGTCGAGCCCACGCGCGTCGAGCTCGCGCGCCCGGTGCCGCGCGCGGCTGGTCCTGCCGAGCTGCGCGTCGACCTCGCACCCAATGTTTCGATTTCGATCGAGCTGTCGTCCGACGTCTCGATCTCACTGGCCGATGTCGCCGCGATTCGCGCGGCCGCGGCGCCCTTGATTGCGGAGCTGGCACGTCGCCAGCTCGCACTGCACGCTGAAGAAGGAGACGACGTATGAGCGCGATGCCAACGGTGTTGATGAGTGACGAGGAAGTTGCGGCGATCGGTCGCAATGCGGACGCTGGTTTCGGCGCTCTGCGGACAGAGCGAGGGCTGCTGCCCCTCGTCGCGATGCAGGTCGATGCGCGCGTCACCGGCGTGATGGCGGCGGTGCAGCTCTCGCAGACGTTCGTCAACACGACGGGCGCCGCGATCGAAGCGACGTACATCTTTCCGTTGCCCGATCGCGCAGCCG
>JALZOJ010000045.1 GCA_030857175.1 Myxococcota bacterium
TAGTGAGGGCAGAAGGACTCGAACCTTCAGCCTGCGGATTAAGAGTCCGATGCTCTACCATTGAGCTATGCCCCCGGCTGGTGCGTACGTCTTCAGTTGTCAGTTTCTCGGGTGAGTCCGGGGCGACTCGAACGCCCGACCTACGGGTTCGAAGCCCGGCGCTCTATCCAACTGAGCTACGGACCCGAGTGCGGGTGGCGTAAATAGCGGTCTCGTTGAAGCCTGTCAAGGGCACGACGCGCGCACTGGAGTTGGGATGTATTGCTTGCATGCTTGCTCACGCTCGTAGGAGCTAAGTGGCTGATGACTCGTGTTTGCAGCTAAGTCAGCTGGAGACAAAAATCCCCACGATATCATGCGCCTAGCACGCTGATTCTGCTTTCTTTCATGACAGCCGCTCAGGTATATCCGTGTCGATCGCGGGGATAGGGCACCGCGATCCGATGAGGGAGGCCTGCGTGTTTGTTCGTTCGACTCGACTGAATCAATTGCTGTCGCTCGTGTTCATCTTCGCGATGGGTGCGTGCGGAAACTTCGGTGGCTGTGGTGCGTGTGGCTCGGTCGGCGCGTTGCCGGCGGACACGCCGCAGACATTGAAGGGCGTGCCGCGCGATCAAACCGTCGAAGGCGGCGCGCAGATTCGCGTCACACCGCAGGGCTTCACGAAGATCTCGGCGGCGATCAAACAGATCTTGAATCAGTCGCTCGCGGGCGGCTTCTGCGTTCCGCGCGGTGAGGTTGGCAACTGCGACTCGGGCTTCCTCAGCACGGGCGCGTGTTACTGCGCCGGCAACGCCGGTCCGGGTTGCAATCCCGGCTGCAAAGCGAACGTGCAGATCAACCAGAACGGATTCAACGTCACGCCCGTTGGCAACGAGCTCAGGGTCGATCTCTCGTTGACGCTCTCGACGCAGATCGTGATCAAGGGTCGCGCGCTCGGCATCAGCCTCGGTACGTGCACGCTCAACGTGACCTCGCCGAACTTGAATGGCAGCTTCAACATCGGGCTCGGCATCAAGGCGGTCGACGGCGAGCTCGACCTTCGCCTCGCGCGCATCAACGCCTTCCAGCTCAACCTCGACATCAGCGGCTGCGGCTTCCTCGGTGACCTCGCCGATATCGTCGGCAATCTCATCGACGCGGTGAACGGCAGCTTCATCAACCAGTTCGTGTTCGCCGCGCTCACGCCGGTCCTCAACAACATTATTCAAGGACTCCTCCCGAACCCGCTCGGCCTCGCGGGCATGACCGACATCGGCAGCCTCCTCGAGGGCGTCTCGCCCGGCACCGACGGCTTCATGGAAGCGCGCATGGTGCCCGGTGGCTACGCAGACGTCATCAACGGCGGTGTCTCGCTCGGCGTGATCACCGGCCTCAACGCCGACGAAGATCCGTCGACGCGCACCGCCGGCCTCACGAGCGAGCCGCACCTCTGCGTCCCGCCCATTCCGGCACCGAACTTCGCGATCCCACCGGCGCAGCTGCCGCTCTCTGGCCGCAACACGTTCCGCCTCGATCGCGCGGGCGCATTCACCGGCGGCGCGGGTAACGAGCCGAACGCGGATCTCGCGATGGGCATCTCCGAGACCACGCTCGACCTCGCGGGTCACCACCTCGTCACGTCGGGCGGCATGTGCCTCGGCGTCGGCACGAGCTTCATCAACCAGCTGAACGTGTCGACGATCGGTCTGCTCGTTCCGTCGGTCGCGGACCTCGGCTCCGACGAGGGCAACGATCCGCTGCTGCTCGTCACGCGCCCGCAGCGCGCGCTCGACTTCACGATCGGCAACAACACGCCGACGTCGCCCGCGGTCACGATCCACATCCGGAACATGGAGGTCGACTTCTACGCGTTCCTCTACGAGCGCTACGTCCGCGTGTTCACGATGGAGCTGACGATGAACGTCGGCATCAACCTCGACTTCCAGCAGATGCCCGGCATGCCGGCGCAGATCGTCCCGAGCCTCGTCGGCATCTCGTCGAGCGAGGTCCAGGTGAAGGTGCTGAACAAGGAGTTCGTCAAGGAGACGCAAACGCGCCTCGAGATGGTGCTGCCCTCGGTGTTCGACCTCGTCACCCCGCTGCTCGGCCAGCTGCCGCCGATCGACGTGCCGACGTTCGCGGGCTTCTCGCTCTCGAACCTGTCGATCCAGAAGGTCACGACGTCGCAGGACGACTTCCTCGCGATCTACGCGTCGCTCGGCGCTGCCGCGATGCTGAAGAAGCCCGACGCGATGACGCAGTTCGATGCAGCGCTGAAGAACGCGATGCAGCAGCAGCTCGTCGCGACCGGCATCCAGAGCACGGGCCAGGCGCGCCTCGCGAACGTCGACGTTCCCGATGTCGCGATCGTCCGCCGCGCGCTCACGAACGAGCCGCAGGGCAGGCTGCCCGAGGTCGTGTTCGAGGTCGACCGTGTCGACTCGAGCGGCCGCGAGCTCGAGTGGACGTACAACCTGAACGGCGGCATGTTCCATCAGTGGCAGCCGGGCGGCACGTTCCGCATCTCCGACCGCGCGTTCGCGTGGCAGGGCAAGTACCTCGTCGGTCTGAAGTCGCGCGTCGTCGGTGACTACACGTCGACGTCGGCGACGATCGAGACGCCCGTCGTGATCGACTCCGTCGGTCCGAACATCCTCGAGAAGAAGGCCGAGTGGGACGGCAACACCTGGAACGTTCCGCTCTGGGACATCGTCAGCGGCAAGCACACGCAGTACGCGTTCGCGCGCCCGGGCGATGCGGATCCGAAGCTCGAGTGGGTCGAGGGCGGCATGGCGTCGATCTCGCGCGATGCGCTCAAGAAGCTCGCCGAGAACAACGAGGTCCTCGTCTACGCGAAGGACGAGCTCGGCAACCAGACGGTCGCGCTCGTCGCGCCGTTCCACGGTCAGTCGGGCGGCGGGGGCTGTAGCTGCGAGACCACCGGCGGTCCGAGCACGGGCAGCATCGCGCTGTTCGTGATCGTCGGCTTCATGCTCGTCGGTCGCCGTCGGTCGATCGCCGCCTCGGTGGCGCTCGTGAAGAAGCACCAGCGCGCGGTCGCGAACGTCGCGCTGTGGGTCGGCCTCTCGACGGTGCTCTCGCTCGTCCCGGGCTGCAGCTGCGGCTCGAACAGCGACAAGTCGTGCGAGACCGTCGCGGACTGCGGTCCGGACTTCTGCCCGCCGGGCGAGATTCCGTACTGCATCGACAACACGTGCGTGTGCTCCGACGACATCATCATCGGTCGCGTCGGTCCGTACTCCGACGTCGCCGTCGCCACCGACGGCTCGATCTGGGTCTCGGCGTACGCGCAGAGCTACGGTGACCTCGTCGTCACCAAGGCGATTCCCGGCCGCATCCCCGACGAGTCGTGGGAGTGGGTCGACGGCGTGCCCGATGGCCCGGTCGTCGTCGAGGGCTCGCTGTACCGCAATGGCATCGCCGAGAAGGGCGAGGACGTCGGCATGTACACGAGTATCGGCGTCGGTGCCGATGGTGGCCCGATGGTGACGTACTTCGATCGCGACAAGGCCTCGCTCAAGTTCGCGCACAAGGGCTCCGGCGGCTGGGAGATCCACACGATCGAGGAAGGCTCCGGCGAGCTGGGCGAGTTCTCCGGCGAGCTCGTCGGCATGTACACGGCGATCACGCTGCGCAGCGACGACGGTCGCCCCGGCGTCGCGTACCTCGCGCACATCGCCGATGCGAACGGCACGCGCGCCGAGGTCCGGTTCGCCGCCGCGCAGACGCAGTTCCCGCAGAGCGCCGGTGACTGGCAAACCTGGGTCGTCGATCAGGCGCCCCTGCCGCCCGTGGACCCGAACAACCCCGAAATCTACCCGCTGCCCCGCGGGCTCGGCCTGTTCCTCGACGTCGCGCGCCTGCCGAACAACGCGCCCGTCGTCGTCTATTACGACCGCAGCAAGGGCGATCTGAAGATGTCGAAGTTCAACGTCACGACCGGCCAGTTCGACGCACCGAAGCTGCTCGACGGCTCGGGCAACATCGACGCGGGCTGGTCACCGTCGATCGCCGTCGGTCCCGACGGCAAGGTGCGCGTCGCATACGTCGCCGCCACCGGCGATGACCTCAAGTTCATCGTCGAAGGCACGGCCCCCGAGATCGTCGACGACGGCTACCGCGTCGTCGGTGTCACGGTCGACAACCTGCCGAAGCCCGAGTTCCACTTCGTCGGCGAGGACGCCGGTCTCGTGCTCGCGAACAACGGTCAGACGCCGATGATCGCGTACCAGGATGCGACGACCCAGGAGCTCCTCTTGACCGAGAAGCGCTCCGACAACACGTGGGCGCGCAACAGCGTCGCCGGTCACGTCGAGCCATGGCCCGGCGCGTACGGCTTCTTCGCCGCGACCGCGGTGACGGCCACCGAGATCGTGATGTCGACGTGGGTGATCAACCAGCCCACGGGTCAGAACTGGGTCGAAGTCTTCAAGCGTCCAACCGCGCTTCAATAAGAAGCGCAAGCGCTCCGCCTGGCAAACTGCGCTTGCGTAGATCTACGCACGGAAAATTGGCGCGGCGTTGTACGACGTTCTACGATCTTCGCATCATACGCGGGTGCCGTGCGTTGCACTCGACTTGGCCGTCACAAGGAGAAACGAATGAATCGCTTGTCGAAGTTTATGATTGCTGGTTTGGCAGTGGCTGCAATGACCGGGACCGCGCTGGCGCAGGATGCTGACCCTGCGGCTGACCCCGCGGCTGACCCCGCTACCACAGAGCCCGCGGCAGATCCCGCGGCCACGACGGATCCCGCCGCGGCAGAGCCGGCGCCCGCAGGTGGCTCGACGAAGACGATCGGCGCGGACCTCGCGTTCTTGTTGCCGCTCGGTGATTTCGCCGATGCAATCGACGCCGCGTTCGGTGGGTTGATCCGCTTCGAGTTCGGCCTGAACCCGCAGCTCGCGATCACGGGTCGCGCAGGTCTTCTGTACGCGCTGTCGAAGTTCGATGGCGTGACCTTCCTCATGATCCCGGTCTACGGCGGCGTGAAGTACAACATCGGTACGTCCGGTCTCTTCGCCCACGGTGAAGTCGGTATCGTCCACGGTCGCGCGTCGTCCGATGGCGGTGACAGCAGCAGCACGAAGATCAGCTTCGACGCGGGTGCCGGCTACCAGATGGGCAAGCTGCAGTTCCGCGCTGGCTTCTGGTACACCGCGACGGATCCGGCCTCGATGGGCCTCCTCGCGAGCGCTGGCTTCGACTTCGCCAGCCTGTAAAAGCGTCGTTTCACGACGAATTTGCCCGCGCCCTCGGACGTTGTCATCGTTCGAGAACATGCGCGGGCTTGTTGTTTTCGGTGTCTTCCTCGTCGGCTGCGCGGGTGAACCCGCCGCCAAGGACGTCGCCGCACCGAGCGGCGGCAGCAGCGCGGACTCCGACGCAGCGCTGGTCGCGCTCGCGGATGCGGGCGTGGAGACCGACGCGGCGCCATGCCCCGTCTGTCCGGTGTGCGTCGCCGACGACGAGAGCAAGTCGACGCCGGCGCACGACACGCTCACGCTCACGAAGGTGAAGTTCGCGGACCTGCCGGGCTGGCCCGACGACAAGCACGCCGAAGCGATCCCATCGTTCCTGCGCTCGTGCGAGCGGCTCGCAACGTTGAAAGACGACGCGCCGGCCGGGCACGACGGCCACGGCGGGCGCGTGAGTCAGTGGCGCCGTGCGTGTGCCGCGGCTGCGAAGCTCAAGGCCGGCGACGACGCCGCCGCGAAGGCGATGTTCGAGGCCGAGTTCGTGCCGTGGCAAGCGGCCGGCAAGGCAGGCCCCGACGGCAAGATGACCGGCTACTTCGTGCAGGAGATGCGCGCGTCGAAGAAGAAGGGCGGCAAGTATCAGTACCCGATCTACAAGCGCCCCGACGATCTCGTGATGATCGATCTCTCGAAGCACATCAAGGATGCGCACGGCCGCCGGATCTGGGGAAAGCTCTCCGGCGGCGAGGTCGTCCCGCACTTCACGCGCGGCGAGATTCGCAAGGGCGCGCTCGCGGGCAAGAACCTCGAGCTGATGTACGCCGACGATCCCGTCGACGTGCTGTTCGCGCACATCGAGGGCTCCGCGAAAGCCGTGATGGACGACGGCTCCGTCGTCTGGCTCGAGTTCTCGGGCAAGAACGGCCGCAACTACCGTGGCGTCGGCGGAATCTTGAAGGGCATGGGTGCCCTCACCGCGCCGGGCAGCGGCACGATGCAGGGCATCCGCGCGTGGTTTGTTGCGAACCCGAAGCGCACCGACGAGATCATCGACCAGGTCCACTCGTTCGTGTTCTTCAACGAATCGAAGAAGCCGGGCGCCGTCGGATCGCAGATGGTGACCCTCACGAGCAAGCGCTCGATGGCGATCGACCGCGCGTTCATCGCTCACTCGACGCCGATCTGGGTCGAGACCAAGGCGCCGGTGCCGGGCAAGCCAGGCGCGCAGCTGTGGCGCTCCCTCCTGATCGCGCAGGACACGGGCGGCGGCATCCTCGGCGCCGTGCGCGGCGACATCTACTGGGGCGACGACGCTGACGCCGCGGACATCGGCGGACGCATGGGCGGCGCGGGCCGCTACTGGCTCCTGCTGCCCAAGGGCGTCACGAAGTAGGTCTGTCCGGCTTGTCCGACCTGTCCGACATAATTAATTGCTGAGTGATTACGGGGGCAGCGCGATGTTCGCGTCGCCGCGCTTCCAGCGGCCGTCACCGTCGGCATCGATCAGGATCGGCGCGGCGATCGCGAACGGTGTGACGCCCGGCCGCTTCCACTTATCTTGCTGGTACGTGCCCGTGATCTCCTTGGGCATGGGCGTGTCGCCGTCGGCGGTGACCGCGAGCCAGGTGTCGACGGCGCCGACGTCGACGTCGAGCTTCAGGCGCTCGATGCCGAAGGTCTGCGGCGGCTTGCCACCGACGTGGATCGTGATGCGCTCGGCCTTGACGAAGCCGGCCTGCGAAAGCTCGATGTCGACGACGACCTTGCCGCTCGCGCGCAGGAACTGGCCTGGCCCTGCCGTCCCGACCTCGACGTCGAGCCACGGTCCCGTCGTCGCGACGACGCGGCGCGCGCGCAACGCAGCGATGAATGCGGCCTCGTCGAACGGCTTCGTGCGCGGATCGTCGACGAAGACGTAGGTGCGCGCGGTGCCGTCGAGGACCCAGTTGAGGTCGTGCGTGTCGCTGTTGCCGACGGGAATGATCAGCCGGCCATGATCGATGAACGTGAGGTAGTCGCGCACGCCTTCGTCGAAGCGGCGGTCGCCGGGCATGTTGAACGCGCTGTAGCCGGCCGCGACCTCGACCGCGTCGTAGTCGATCGAGAACGGCGGCGGCCATGTGATGCCGTTCCAGTTCGTGCCGTCGTAGAGCGCGGTGTAGCGGAACCGCGGGTGGTTGAGCTGGACGATCGGCTTTCCGGGCATCGCGCGCGCGACGCCGAACAGCGCCCCCGCGTCGAGCTTCGCGAGATCTTGCGGCGAGCCACCGCGCGGTGCCGACTTGTCGACGGCGACCGGATACACGTTGACGTGCAGCTGCTCGCTCGTGAGCTCGTTCGATGCGATCGAGGCGATCACGTCCTCGAGGCCGAGCTGACCGATCTCGAGGTCGGCGTCGCCGTTCGCGTTGTGATCGGAGAGGCCGATCACCTGGATGCCTGCGGCCGCTTGCGCGATCACGCGCTGGCGGTTCGGCAGCGTCGAGTCGTTCGAGGCCTGCGCGTGAACGTGCAGATCCGCGGCGAGCGTGCCGCTCGGGGTCCACGCGCGCACGAGCGGAATCGCGAGCGGCACGCGGCCGCGATCCGCGGAGAGGTCGACCTCGCCTTCCCACTTCTCGTATTCGATCCCGCGCCACGCCCAGACCTTGTACTTGCCGTACGGGATCGCCGGCGACGGGTTGCACGCATCGCGGCCGATCGGGACCTCGCCGCCACCGCGCGCGACGATCAGGCCGTTCCACGAACCGACGACGCCCGGTGCGATCGGACACGCGGTCGCGCCTTGCCGCTGGCCGTAGAGATCGAGCTGGCCGATCCGCACGGGCTGACCTTGCTCGTCCCAGAGCAGCACGCGCGCGCCGACGGGCTTCCCACCGTCGGTGATGTCGAGTGTTAAGATCGTGGTCGAGCGCGCCGGCTCACCGCGTCCGCATGCGGCGCAGAGCGCGACGACGAGGCCCGCGCGCATTACGGCAGGCGGAACTCGGCGCCCGCGGTCACCGCGACGCCGAGCTGCGGTTCGGTGCCCATGCCGCGGCCGAACCGACCGAGGCCGGCCATCAGCTCGCCTTGCGCGACGATCGCGACCTGGTGCGCGACATTTGCGCGGACGCCGCCGCCGAAGTGGATCGGAATCGCGACGCCCGTGACATCGTCGTCGCCAAACCGCACGACGGAGATCCCGACGCCGAGGCGCGCGAACGGCACGTATTTGCCCTGCGGCGCGAAGTAGCGGCGCACGGCGGCGACCACCTCGACAGCGCGACCGTCCGCGAACCCGTGATCACAGACGACGAAGTCCATGCGATCGCGGAAGCACTCCGCACCGCCGCCGCCGAACGTGAAGCTCGCCGTGCCGTCGAACCAGTCCTGAGCGCTCAGCTGATAGAGGTAGTGTCCGCTGATGCGCAGCCCGCCGGGCGTGACGCCACCGCCGCCGCCGCCGGCAATGCCGATCTGTCCACCGACGCTCTGATCCGGGATCGTGTCGTCCTCGGCCTCGTCGTCGTCGGCTTGCTCGGCGATCGACTCGTCGGCAAACGCGAGGCACGGCACGAGGACGAACAGTGCGATCAGTTGCCGCGACATACGAGCACCTTCCTGTTTTGGTCGGCGCGGAGGTTTGCCTCGGCGCAAGTCCAGTTGGGTCCGAGGAACGCACAGTCGCGTGGCTCGCGGCATGGGGACAGACACACGCCGCCTTCGCGATCGACACACTCGGCGTCGCTCGGGCAATCGCCGCTGTCCGTGCAATCGACGCTGCAGAACCCGTCGGGATAGTCGTTGCTCGGCCCGAGACAGCGATCCGCGCAGTCGTCCGTTCGTTCGCAGCGCCCACCGAGCGTGCGCGAGACACCGTCGTCTCCGCCGCACGCGGCAAGCGCAAGTCCGACGAAGATCAGGGCCCGCATCGATGCGAACCTACCGCGCGAGGGATCCGCGCGCCACTCTCTAGCCGCGACGCCTCCGCCGCACGCCTGCTGCATGCGCGAACGCGGAGATCAGCGCCTCTGCTGCGCGATGCGACGTGCGCGCCGCATCCGCAAACGGTTGCAGCGCGCTCTCGAGATCTGCGCCACCGCGCAGCGGTCCGCGCGTTGCCCACGCGAGCTCGAGTGCGAGCTGCGCGGCGACTTCACCGATGAGGCTCGCGAACGACGCGCTCGAGATCGTGGCGAGTCGCGCGAGGTCCTCGATCGAGCACGCACCGAGACGACCGCCGCTGCACACCCAATCTGCGAGCACGTCCCACGCGTACGCTTCGATGATCCACGCGCTCGTCGGTGCTTCGGGCACCGGCACGACGATCGGTGCAACCGCGCCGCGATCCGGCGGCGTGATGATCACGGTCTCGTTGTCGAGCACGAGCATGCGAACGAAGCGCCGCGTGTCGCGCGTGACGTAACAACCATCGACGACGAACGGCTCGCACCCGTGCAGCGCATGCCGGCGAATGCGGCCATCCGGCGTGCGCAGCCACAACATGTCCGCGTCGATCTGAACCTCCGCACGCGGAGGCATCCAAGGCTCGACATCTCGATACAGGGCAGTGCGCCCCATGATCAGATGATAGCCCACCACTCCCGCCCGCCCTACGCGGAGTTGATCACACGCCCTACTTCTTGGGCTTGGGCTTCGCCTTCCGCGACCTTGAGGGCTTGGGCGGCGGCGGGTTCGCTTCGATGTTCCTGGTTTGCTGCATCCGGCGAATCGCCCGCAGCCGCAGCTGGCGGTCGAGCTTGGGCTTGAACGCCGTCGCCACACCCTGGAACTCCGGCACCACGCCGCGCAGCACGTTCGAGTCCTCCTTGAGGAGGAGCGCACGGACCTGGTCGGGTGACGACAGCGCGCGCAGCTTCGCGATCGTCGCGGGATTGCGCAGCGCGCGTGCGAGTCGGCCGAGGATCGGCAGGTGCAGCCGGTCGTACTTGAGGCCGAGCAAGAAGAAGAGAAACGTGTTGGCGCCGTCGGGCGCGCCGAACTGGATCCCTTCCCACGATCGCCCGACCACCATGAAGGGCCGGCCGATCTTGCCCTTGTCCTTCGCGCGCGTGTGCAGGAACGCGACGCCGCCTTCCATTGCCGTCGACGATAACGACTCGCGCTCGACGACCGCGCCGACGAACCAAGGTTTGTCGAGCAGCCAGCCGTTCGTGTACGCGCGCGCCGCGAGCTCTTCGATCACGGCCACCGGCGTCTTCGCCCGCATGTTCGTGATGATCGCTTGGTCGGGCAGCAGATCCTCGAGCGGCAACTTCATGCCGTCGGGGACGTCCGCGAAGTTTTCATCGTCGCCGACGAGCTGTTCTTCGATCCATGCGTCGATCTGAGTGCGCTTGAAGCGCCACTGGCGATCGACCTGGAGCGAGGGAATCTTGCCCGTCTGCACGAGCTTGTTGACCGTTGCCTCGTCGAGGTGGAGGTAGGTCGACAGCTCGAGCATCGTCATTAACTGCACGTCAGTACCGCTCTTTTTGGCCATGTCGTCGCTCGCGCGGGATTCTATTGGGCCACGCGCGCGCGCGCCAACGATTCGCGTCGTAAGATTTCGGGATGCAAAGGCAACGGTGGTCGCTCCGGCGCGCCCGCCTCCTCGTCGGCACGAAGTTCCTGCTCGTTGCAGGGCTCGTAGGCTTCGTGCTGGTCGCCTGGCTGGTGGAGCTCGTTGCCGGTATCGACCACGCCGTGCACCTGGGACCCGTTCTGGCGGCGGTGATGGCCAGCATCCCCGCTGTGTTCTGGCTGGGCTTCTTCTACCTGATGGATCGTCACGAGCCCGAGCCCAAGCAGCTCGTCGTGGGCGTCTGCGTCCTGGGCACCCTCATTGCGGGGCCCCTCGCCGATTTCGTCCAGTACCAGGCCGTCCCCCCGACCTCCCTCGAGCTCCACGGGCTCGACTGGAATTCGTTCGACCGCATCCTGTACGCCGTCCTGGTCGCCGGCCTGGCCCAGGAGATGTGCAAGTACGCCGTCGTCCGCTACACGGTCTACCTGTCCCACGAGTTCGACGAGCCGATGGATGGCATCGTCTACATGATGGCCTGCGGCACCGGCTTCGCGGTCTGGGTCAACTACCACCGCCTCTCGGGCCAAAACCACTCGGTCTATCTCTCGACGGCGGCCGCGCAGGCCGTGGTGACCACCCTCGCCCACGCCTCGTTCGCCGGCGCGCTCGGCTACGTCATGGGCCGCGCCAAGTTCTCGCGCCGGAGTGCACCACTGCGCGGCGGCCTGATCATGCTCGGTCTCCTCGGCGCCGCGACGCTCAACGGTCAGTTCTCCATCATCGAGGACTGGATCAGCCAGAGCGGCATGGCGCAGCACCCGTGGCGCGGCGTCGGCTACGCAGCCCTCTGCGCGATCGCGGTGTTCTCGGTGATCTGGTTCTTGACCCAGCAGCTCCTCGCGCGCTCGCCGTTCCGGAGGCCGTCGTGACGACCGACGGAGATGGCAAGAAACCGAAGCGGTCGCGGCGCACGCCGGTCGCGGGCACACCGACCGAGGGCGAGCCGCCCGCGCGCCCGACGCCGAAGCCGCGCAAGTCGAAGCGATCGCCGGCGGGTACGCCGGCGGGCGAGGACACGACGAGTGCGACCGCAACGTCGGCGTCGCTCGACGAATCGCCGGCGACATCGCCCGTCGAGGAATCGACCTCGACCGTCGACGAATCCGCTAAAACGACCGCCGCGGAAGCGCCGCCGATCGCCACCTCCGACGAAGTGCCGCCGCCCTCGAGCGCGAGCGATGCGCTCACCCCGACGCCCGCTCTGACCGAGCTGGCGCCGCTGTCGTCGGGCTCGCCGGCCGTCGAGCCGATCAGCTCGCCAATCGTCGCGCCGATGGCAGCCGTCGAGACCGCGCCGGTGGCGCCCGCGGACATCATCGAGTCCATGCGCATCGAGACCGCGGTCGAGGCGCAGCCCACCACGGCGACGATCGAGCCGATCGCCGACGACAAGCCTGCCGGCCGCGCCGACACCGTGCGAGCCCCACTGCCGCGCGACAGCAACGAGGTCATCGAGCCGAAGGTCGCGTACGACGATCCCGATCTCGCGACGATGCCGTCGCCCGAGGCCGTCGGCGACATCTCGAGCATCGGGCTCTCGCCCGCAGCGTCGGGGCAGATGCCGGCGATGACGGCATCGCAGCTGCCGAATCCGGCGGCCGCAGCGTTCGAGGCCGCACGCATCGCGGAGCAGATCGTCGGCGGCAACATCGACACGCAGTCGGGAGCCGCGATCGTCGCGGCGGCCGCAGCAGGCGCCGCGATCGAAGCGGCGCGTATGCGTGCGCTCGCGGGCGAGCCGCAGTCCGAGGTGCCATCGACCAGCGCCGTGGCAGCGGCGGAGGCCGCGCAGAGCGGCGATCCGGTGCAGACGGTCCGCATGCAGCGCGAACGCGTGCTGCGGGCCCTCGCCGCGGACGTCGCTGCGAATGCAGTGAACCAGGTCGCAGCGGAACAAGCGGCCGCGAACGTGACCGGGGCGGGCGTGGCCGCAGCCGGCGTCGCATCGACGGAGGCGCGCGGACGGATACCGAGTCAGCGCGCACCGACGCAGCCCGGTGATGAAGGTCCCGACGAGCTCGATCCAGTCCAGATCGCGGCGCTCGCGATCCAGAAGCTGCGCCAGCGCGCGAGCACCGACTTCGCCGAGCTCCGCGGTCACTATCAGCGGCACGACATCCTCGTGCTCGTGGTCGCCTTCGTCATCATCGTGATCGCGGGTCGCGTGCACAAAAACCTCGTGACCCCGCCGACGAAGCAGTTCTCGCAGCGCGGGCTCGTGTTCGAGCACTCGACGACATGGCTCGAGGGCGAGGACATTCCGACCGCGCCGCCGCGCATCATCCGCGATCCGTCGGGGCAGCCGCCGAAGAAGGGCACCGCGTATCACGTCGCGTATACGAACTCGATCGATCCGAACGTGCGGCTCGAGGTGATGATCGACAAGAAGCCGGCGTGGAGCAACATCGTGACCGGCCTCGAGCTCGACCGGCGCACGCGGTTCGGCGAGCTCTACACGCTCGACGACAGTCGCATTCGCTCGATCGAAGATCAGGACTGGCTGCGTACCGAGTACCGGTACGCGCATGCCGTCGAGAAGGGCGATGCGCCGCGCGTCGATCGCGCGGTCGAGTACGCGACGATCGATCGCGAGCAGCTCTACGTGGTGACGATGTTCGGGTCGGCCGCGCAGCTGTCGCGCATCGAAGGCGTGATCGTCCCGACGTTGCGCGTGCCGACGCGCAGCGGCTTGCCGCTCGTGCCGCAGACGCGCTCGCTCGGTCAGCGCACGTATCCGAACCAGGTCTCGCGCGCGTTCGACTCGACGGTGATGGTCGTCGTCGCGGATCTCGTCGACGGGCGGCTCAAGGCGCGCGGTGGCGGCTCGGGCGTGATCGTCGGCGCAGACGGCTCGGTGCTCACGAACTATCACGTGATCCACGACAAGGACGGCCGCATGCACGACGTGTTCGTGATCGGCCGGTTCTCGACGCTCGACAAGGCGCCGCAGCTCCAGTGCGCCGGGCGACCGAGCCGCAGCAAGCTGCAGCGCGAGCTCGACCTCGCCCTCATCAAGTGCGACCTCGATCTCGACGGCCGCACGTGGCAGCCCGCGAGCGCGCAGATCTGGCCGACCTTGCCCGAGGCCAAGGCGGCCGACATCAAGATGGGCCAGCGCGTCTGGGTGCTCGGTTATCCCGATGCGGGCGGCGGCGGGCTCACGCTCTCGGAGGGCGCGGTCGAGGGCTGGACCGGCCAGGACGGCACGCAGGGTCGCGACTTCATCAAGACCGACGCCTCGATCACGCACGGGAATAGTGGTGGCCCCGTCGTCGACGATGCGGGACGCTTGCTCGGCATCGCGGCGGCCTCGCGCGTGAAGCTGACGGCGGCAGGTGGGGTCGTGGAAGTCGCGCAGGTCGGGCTCGTGCGGCCGCTGCCTGCCGCGAGTGACCTCCTCGCGATCGCGGCGACGGGCTGGACGCCGCGCGAGGGCTACACCGATGTCGAGCTGCAGCCGTCGGCGGTCGAGGCACCGTCGGAGGGCGTGCGGATCGCGACGAAGATCATCGACGCGGCGAACGAGGCGCCGATCCGCGACGCGCTCGTCCTCGTGCTGCGCCCGAACGTGAAGGCGGGCGCGATCGACGTCAATCGGCTCGACGATCAGACCCTCGCGTGGGGCCGCTCGAACACGCAGGGCGACGTCGCCCTCAAGCAGCCCGTCCCGGCCCCCGGCACGTACACGGTGATGGTCATCGCGCGTGGTTACGAGCCGCTGGTCGGCGAGGGTGCGTTGAAGCTCACGGACAAGACCCCGCCCCACTTCGACCCGTGGGGCGGGATCAAGCTGCTCGCACGTTGAAACTGCGTAAAGGGTTCGCGTACTTGCGTAGTACGAGAGCCGCGTGGTACGGCTCACTCGTCCGATGCCTTCGCTCGACCGCGACGCGATCGATCCCGACGCTGATCGCGTAGTTCGCAAGCTCACTCGAGCCGGCTACAAAGCGTACCTGGTCGGCGGATGCGTTCGTGACTTGCTCGTGTCGCGCACGCCGAAGGACTGGGACGTCGCGACGAGCGCAACGCCGAACGAGATCAAGGCGACGTTCCGGAACTCGCGCATCATCGGCCGCCGCTTCCGCCTCGCGCACGTGTTCTTCGGCTCGAAGATCATCGAGACGTCGACGTTCCGCGCGAACCCGCGCGACGAGGACGATCACGATCTGCTGATCCGCCGCGACAACGTGTTCGGCACCGAGACCGAGGACGCACGCCGCCGCGACTTCACGATCAACGGCCTGTTCTACGACGTCGAGCGCGAGGAAGTGATCGACCACGTCGGTGGGCTCGCCGATCTCGACGCGAAGCTCGTGCGCACGATCGGCGATCCCGAGGTGCGGTTCCAGGAAGACCCGGTCCGCATGCTGCGCGCGGTGAAGTTCGCCGCGCGGCTCGGCTTCGGCTTCGAGCCCGCCACCTGGCGCGCACTCCTGCGATGGCGCGGCGAGATCAGCAAGTGCGCCCCGCCGCGCCTGCTGGAGGAGATCCATCGCCTGCTCCGCGGTGGCGCCGCGCGCCGATCGTTCGAGCTCCTCGTCGAGACGGGCGTGCTCGCGGTGCTCTCGCCATATCTCGCCGGCCTGCTCGAAGGTCCCGGCGCACCCGCCGAGGCGCCGCCGATCGCGATGACCGCACCGCGCCCGACCGTCGCGCGGCTCGAATACGTCGACGAAGATCCGGCCGAGCACGATCCCGACGATCCCGACGAGCACGAGCGCATGGCCGCCGCGTCGGCGATCGCCGAGGGCGTCGTGCCCCCCACAGATCCCGACGAGGCCGACGAAGCTGACGAAGAAGAAGAGACCGACACCGATCTCGATGCCGAGGAGCAATCGTGGCACCGCGTGTGGGCGGACGAGCCAGCCGCCCGCCCTGCCGCCGCGGCACAGGTGAAGCTCTCGTTCGTGTCGTCGGATACGGACCTCCTCCGCCGCCGCACGCTCGTCTGGGAGACGCTCTCGCACATCGATCAGGCCGTGAAGGATGGCCGCGATCCCTCGAATGCGGTCGCGTTCGGCGGGCTGCTCGCACCGTTCCTCTCCGACGAGCTGCGTGGTGGCGAGCTCCACGCGGCCGTGCACGAGCTCGCGCATCCGATGATCGTGCAGCTGCACGTCACGCGACGCGACAGCGAGCGCCTGCGCTACCTCCTGCTCGCGCAGCGCAAGCTTCACGCGGCGAAGAAGCGCGGTGGCCAGGCCGAGCTCGCCGGCGGCCGCGAGATGATCGACGACGCCGTCCTCCTGTTCGAGCTGCTCGAGCGCGCGGCCGGCAACGAGCCCGGCGAGACCAGCGCGCTCGCGACCGGTGAAGGCCGCGACGACGAGCTGGGCGATGACGGCGAGCCGCGCAAGCGTCGCCGGCGGCGGCGCGGCGGGCGCCGGCGTCGTCATGGCGCGTAAGACGTCCGCCGCCGAGAGCGCACGTGCACGCCGAGAGGCCGCACTCGACGACGTAGTCGATAACGGCTCGCGCGAGCACTACAGCGATGCCGCGCTCTACGACTACGAGTACCGCCGCCGCCGCGCCGACGTGACGTTCTACCGAGAATTCGCGAAGCGCCAGCTCGGTGGGCCGGGCCGCATCCTCGAGCTCGGTGCAGGCAGTGGCCGCGTGACCATCCCGCTCGCGCGCGACGGCCACACGATCGTCGGCATCGATCAATCCGGCGCGATGCTCGGTAGGCTGCGCAGCCGCGCCCTCGCCCTCCCTGCCTCCGTCGCGAAGCGCGTCAGCGTGCTCGAGGGCGATCTGCGCGGCTTTCGCGCCCCGGGCAAGTACCCGCTCGCGATCGCCGCATTCAACGTGCTCGAGCATCTCTACACGCGCGGCGAGATCGGCGCCTGCCTGCGCTGCATCGCGGATCACCTCGAGCCCGGCGGGATCTTCGCGTTCGACGTCCAGCTCCCCGATCTCGCCTGGCTGATCCGCGACCCCGCCAAGCGCTGGGCCAAGACCCGCTTCACCGATCCGACGACGAAGCGCGCGATGTTCTACTCGACCAACCACGACTACGATCCGATCTCCCAGATCGCGGTCATTCGCCTCTATTACGATCCCGTCGATGGCAAAGGCGGCGGCCACGTCGTCCAGCTCACCCAGCGAAAGTTCTTCCCCGCCGAGCTCGAGGCTCTCGTCGCACACGCCGGATTCCGCGTCCTCGAGCGGTACGGCGATTTTTCTTTCGGCCCCCTCGACGGCCGCGCGGAGTCCCAGGTCCTGATTTGCCAGGCCCCAATTCCTCGACGGAAACCCACTCGCTGATCGCAATTCCTCCTCGGGGAATTGTTGTTTCTCGACGAGGATTTAGATCTTTTTCCGATCCCCCAATTCGTCGTCGAGAAAGCACTTATCCACAGCCCATTCCTCGTCCGTTTCTCGACGAGAACTGACCATCTGATCACTATTCCTCGACGAGAGATCACCTCGCCCCCGTCGAGAAACACGCTCTTTTCGATCGACGACTGTCAGACCTCTCAGCTAGGGTCCGCGCACCCATTTCTTCGGGAGGATCGAAAGACCATGGCTGAGAAGGTTGCGAAGATCGGAATTAGTCGCGAGAAGGACATGATGTACTACCTGAAAGGCGCCGATAACCTCGTCGTCTGGGCCACGCCGCGCAAGAAGCCCGGTCAGACGGCCAAGGGTAAGGCGCAGAAGATCCAGGACGGCGGCATCGCCCGCGAGTCCGGATACCTCTACTTCATCGACGGCGACGGCGACATCGCGCGTGCGAAGCGCCAGGTCGGCGGCAGCAAGCGCAAGAAGGGCGCGAAGTCTGCTCCGAAGAAGGCCAAGAAGTCGAGCGGCGCCAAGAAGGGCGCCAAGAAGTCGAGCAGCGCCAAGAAGGGCGCGAAGAAGAGCGGCGGCAAGAAGGGCAAGAAGAAGTAACTGAGCCCTCTGCGCTCGTGATCGTTCGCGCGCTCCGCGTGGATGGTCCCGAGTCAGTTTGCTCGGACGCTTCGTTCTTGTTCTCGAACGCTCTCGTTCGAAACCAAGCGACTCATTTTTTCTTAATTAGCTTCCAAGTACGAAGGGCTCGTCATCGCGACGGGCCCTCCGTCGTTTCGGGCGCGCGTGGAGCTTTCGCGGCATGCCCGGTTCCGCGGCATGGCGGTTCCGCGGCATGCCCGGTTCGCGTGCGGACGTCCATTGGACGTCCCGCGGTCGACCACGCGCGATCCGACTGCGGCCACAGCACGGCATCCAGCGTCATCGGGTTTGCGTGCGGACGTCCATTGGACGTCCCGCGGTCGACCACGCGCGATCCGACTGCGGCCACAGCACGGCATCCAGCATCATCGGGTTTTCGTGCGGACGTCCATTGGACGTCCCGCGGTCGACCACGCGCGATCCGACTGCGGCCACAGCACGGCATCCAGCATCATCGGGTTTGCGTGCGGACGTCCATTGGACGTCCCGCGTTCGCGCACGGTGTACCGCGGGACGTCCAATGGACGTCCACGCGCGACAGGGACGGCAGGTCCCGCGCGTTCGCATTCACCCACGGCATCGATGCCCCAGCCCGCTCGCGTTCGAACGTCCATGGGACGTCCTTCGGTCGCGCACGGTGTACCGCGGGACGTCCAATGGACGTCCACGCGCGACAGGGACGGCACATGCCACGTGGTCCCGCGCGGTTCGCGGCCACACCCACGGCATCGATGCCCCAGCACGTGTCACGAGCGCCGCCTGCGAAGCGGCGCGTGTGGCGCCGCCTGCGAAGCGGCGCGTGTGGCGCGTGTGGCGCGCATCGATCGCGGTCCGTTGATCGATGCAGCACCCGTTCGTGTTCGCTTCCCGAAGGCTGGGCATACCCATTCGTGTCGGACGTCCATTGGACGTCCTGCGGTCGACCATGGTGGACCGCGGGACGTCCATTGGACGTCCGCGCGCGCGAGGCACGTCGGCGCCGGCGCATTTCATGGGGCCGGCGCATGTCGTGAGCCGCGCGTCAACGCCCGGCGAGGCGTTCTACGACGTGGGTGACCGACACCTAACCGTCGAGGAATGCGCGATGGAAGCGCGGATGGATGCGCGGAAGGAAACCATCCTTGCGGGGTGACTGTCGGGTGGGGATCTGCGGTAGCATTTCTGACCGAGGTGGTGATGCTTCCTTCGCTTTCGGGCGTGTTGCGACTCGCCCTGGTGGTTTCGCTTGGCGCCGGAATCGTGGCCACGTGGGACACCTTTGGCCAACGTCAGTTGGCGCACGCGCAATCAGAGGACGAAGACGACGAGGGCGGCGGGGACGACGACGAGGGCGGCAGTAAGGACGAGGGCGAGGACGACCCCGACGAGCAGGAGGATCCGAAGGATCAACCCGCGATCACCGCCGGTGGTTTGTACGTGATGAAGACGTTCCCCATCCGGGAGAACGAGCGACCGCTCACCATCACGCAAAAGATCACGCAGCTGCGGCTGGGCGTCGGCACCGACGTCAGCAACAAGGGCGCGTTCGAGAGCGCGGGCGTCACCCTCGAGGGTCTCCACGGCTACTCGGACAACTTCATGCTCATCGGTGGCTTCACGAGCGCTTACAACGTGAAGCAGTTCGCGGTGTACGGCGGCTTCGAGGGGGCACTTGCCTACGACCTCATCGACATCCGCCTCGCGGGTCGCATCAGCCGCACAGCCTTCAACGCGTCGACGACGATGGACGAGGTCAACTACAAGGCGGGTGACACGAAGCTCGCGGCAGATATCGGGTTTCCGTTCCGCTACGTGGCTCGGCCAGAGATCGCGATCGTCGCGCTGCAGACGGTCATGAGCATCGACTTCAATGCGACCGACTGTCTTCCGCCGCCCAACGACGACCAGTGCGCGAACGAGATCAAGCCTGACTTGAACCCGTCGCTGGGCATCGTGACCAACCCGATCGCTCCAGTTTCTCTCGTCGTGCAAGCCCAGCTTCAAGTCGTGGATTTCGACTTCACAAACAAGCTCGTGGTCCCCGCCTCGATTCGCATCCAGTTCTCGCCGACGCGTCAGATCGACATCGGCGGCGAGTTCACGCTGCTCAACATCAAGCCAACTGATCCGGACGATGACGGACCCGCCGAAGCGCCCGGCGCGTTCGACAACCGCTTCCTCTCGCTGTTCTTTGCCGCGCGGTTCGGGAAGTGAATTCGTGAAAGTCTGTCCGCGTTGCTACACGCGATTTCCCGACGGCGAGCGGTTCTGCTTGCACGACTCGGCCGTGCTCGTCGAAGAGGAGGACATCGCGCGCCTCGGAACCTCGATCGGCAACTACCGGCTCGACAAGATCCTGGGGCGCGGCGGCATGGGAACGGTCTACGCCGGCGAGCACGTCTACATCAAGCGGCCCGTGGCCGTGAAGATCCTGCATCCGCAGTTCGCGCGCTATCAGGAAGCGATTCACCGCTTCCTGCGCGAGGCGCGCGCGGCGACGTCGATCAACCACGCAAACATCGTCGACGTGACCGACTTCGGGATCATGGCCGATGGGCCGGTGTACTTCGTGATGGAGTACCTCGAAGGCAAGAGCCTCGAGGACTTGATCGAGAAGGAAGGAGCGGTCGAGCTGCACCGCGCACTGAACGTCGCGAACCAGATCGCGCTCGCGCTCGAGGCAGCGCACCAGGTCGGCGTGATTCACCGCGACCTCAAGCCCGACAACATCATGCTGCTGAAGAAGCCCGGTCGACGCGACTTGGTCCGCATGAACCCCGACCAGACGTGGATCACGGAGCGCGAGGAATCGTACGACTTCGTGAAGGTGCTCGACTTCGGGATCGCGAAGGTGCTGATCCAGGACGAGCTGATGGCGGAGACCGTGCAGGGCGCGGTGTTCGGGACGCCCGAGTACATGTCGCCGGAAGCGGCGCGCGGCGAGGACGTCGATCATCGCGCGGACGTGTATTCGCTCGGCGTGATCCTGTTCGACATGCTGTGTGGCAGGCCGCCGTTCGAGGCGCCGCAGTCGAGCGAAGTGCTCTCGATGCATATCCACACGCAGCCGCCGTCGCCTCGTGAGTTCGCGCCGCATCGCGAGATCACCGAGATGGCGGAGGCGGTGATTTTGCGCGCGATGCAGAAGAATGCAGACCGCCGCTACCAGAACATGAGCGAGTTCCGTCGGGATCTCGCACAAGCGTACGGTTCGATCACGTATCGACGAAGTGCACAGGCTCCCGGACTGGCTCCGAGGGGCGAAGAAGCGCGAGCTCCAAAGAAGCGCCTGACGGAGGAGCTCGATGAATGGATCACGACGGACTCCTCCGGGCTGTCCGTCGAACAGGCGCGCATGCTTGCGTTGGTTGAAACTGCCGACAAGGCCTTCAAGCCTGCGTCGATGTCTCCGCAGGATGCGGAGACGCTCGCGAACGCGCTCGACCGTGCACTCGACGACGACGAGTAAGCGCGTGCTGTGATAGGTTTGTCGCAATGTCTGCGAACCAAGCCAATACATCGGGCCAGGTCACGCTGCGGCGTGACGTGCGGTTCAATGGCGTGAAGGTGTTCTCGGCCACGATGGTCGCAGACCGCGATCAGCTCGGCGAGAAGGTGTCGGCGTGGATGGCGAACCACGCGAACCTCAAGGTGACGGATATGGTCGTCACGCAGTCGTCGGATGAAGCGTTTCACTGCATCGCGATCACGGTCTTCTACTGGGAAGACGTCGACAAGCGGCGCTAAGCTGCGCGCATGCGCAAGCTGAACTTCTCCTCCGGGCCGGCGATGCTGCCCGAGGAAGTGCTGCACCGCGCGCAGGGCGCGCTCGTCGATCTCGATGGCTCGGGCATCGGCATCCTCGAGCACAGCCACCGCGGGCCCGAGTTCTCGCGCGTCCTCGAGCGCACCGAGGCGGCGATTCGCGAGGTGGGCGGCATCGGGGACGACTACGCAGTGCTGTTCGTGACGGCCGGTGCGACGCAGCACTTCGCGCTCGTGCCCGAGCAATTCCTGCGCGCAGGGGAGACGGCGGACTACTGCCACACCGGCGTGTGGTCCGGCAAGGCGGTCGCGGAGGCCAGGCGGTACGGCAACGTCCACGTCGCGTGCACGAGCGAGCCTGACTTCACGCGCACGCCGGCGGAGCAGCGCTACTCGGCGGCACCGCGGTACGTGCACTACACGTCGAACGAGACGATCTACGGCACGCAGTGGTCCACGCCACCGAGCGCGCCGGCGCCACTCGTGTGCGACGCGTCGAGCGACATCTTCTCGCGCCCACTCGCGCTCGCGAATCACGCGGTGATCTACGCCGGCGCGCAGAAGAACCTCGGCCCGTCGGGCGTGAGCCTCGTGCTCGCGAAGCGCGACTTCATCGAGACGGCGCGCACGGACCTGCCCCCGCTGACGCAGTATGCAACGTACGCGCGCGAACACTCACTGCACAACACGCCGAACACGTTCGGCATCTACGTGATCGGTGAGGTTGTCAGCTGGATCCGCACGCAGGGCGGGCTCGCGGCGATCGGCGAGCGCAACGCGAACAAGGCGAAGCGGCTCTATGACTTCCTCGACCAGAGCCGCGCGTGGACGCCGCACGCGGACCGCTCGAGCCGCTCGCAGATGAACATCACGTTCCGCGGCGCGACGAGGGAGCTCGAGGAGACGATGCTGTCGCGCGCCGAGGAGCGTGGCCTGTCGGGCCTGCGCGGGCACCGCTCCGTTGGTGGTCTGCGCGCGAGCATCTACAACGCCTTTCCCGAGGACGGCGTGCGCCGGCTGATCGAGCTGCTCGACGACGTCGAACACCAACGATGACCTGGGACGCCACACTCGCGGAGCTGCTCGCGATGTGGCGGGCGGCCCCGAACCGCGAGCTCGCGGACTTGATCGTCGAGGTCGGCGAACAGCAGGGCCTCGCGGCGACCTGGGATGACGAGATGCATCCGCGCAACGTGACCGCGCTGCTCGCGTGCGTCCTCGAGAAAGGCTCGGTCCACGCGCGCACGCGGCTCGACGAGGTCGCGAGCTGGCCACGCGATCCGCGCATCGATCGATGGATCGCGGCGCAATACGCCCATCCACCAACCACGAGCACCGGTGGCCGTCCGTTCTGGACGCGCCTGTGCTCGCTCGCGAAGACGATCACGGACACGACCGCGGCGAACACGATCCTGAAGGCGCGCACGGGGTGGGTTCCGGAGGTGCCGTGGCAGGCGTTTCTCGCGGGCCACGTCGACCGGATCCGCGCGCCACTCGTCGCCGCACACGACGTGCCGTTCGAGCGCGGCGCACGCGAGAAGATCGAGGACGTGCGCGCTGCGCTGCGCGACGCGGCGGCTGCCTCGAGTCCCGCGCACCAGGGCGACGCGGCCGCGCTCCTCGCCGCCGTGCTCGAGAATCCCGACGACGACGGCGCGCGCCTCGTGCTCGGCGACGTCTTGCAGGAGCAAGGAGACCCGCGCGGGGAGCTGATCGCGCTCCAGCTGGGAGCGGGCGACGCGCAACGCGAGCGCGCGCTCGTCAAGCAGCACGCGCACCACCTGCTCGGCGCGCTCCACGGCATCCTCAAGGACTACACGTTCGCGCGCGGCTTCCTCGCACGCGCGACGATCAAGGCCGGCAGCTCCAGCGCGCTCGAGCACGCGATGCGCCAGGCCGTCGGCCATCCGTTGTGGGCCACCGTCGAGCATGTCGAGGGCGGCACGCACGAGCTCGTGATGCATCCCGTGATGCGCTCGCTGCGATCGCTTGCTCGAAGCAGCGCGAAGCTCGCGAGCGTCGCGAAGCTTCCTCGTCTCGAGACGTACATGACGCGCTACTTCGACGAGCACTGGCTCGTGGTCGCAAAGAATCGCAAGCTGTTCGCGAAGCTGCGCGACCTCGACCTCGTGCTGCCGCCGAACGCCGCGACGCGCTTCCTCGAGATGCCGCTCGTCGAGAAGCTCGACAGGCTCCAGCTGCGCGTCGCGATCTCGCCGTACGAGACGGAGCGAACCACCGCCGCATTCGCGCTCTTGGCCCGCATGCGCGACCTCCGCGTCCGCGATGCCACGCTTCGCCTCGTGCGCTCCGTCGAGCGTGACTGGTACAGCGCGTTTCACTTCGAGGCCGGCGAGGTCGAGGTCACGACCGCACCGAACATGAACGCGGCCGCCCAGGGGCTCGCGCAGCAAGACATCGAGCGTGGGCTCGCGACCCTGCAGGCTCGCTAACGAGCGACGCCGACCGCGGCCTGCACGAACGCCGGCGGCGTATCGACGATGCCGCTCGGCTTGTCGGCGGGTAGCGTGTAGCGCTTCTGGATCGCGGCGCGCACGGCGATGCGGCTGTCGATCGGCGCCAGGTGCGAATTCGCGATCGCTTCGACCTCGTCGGCGAGCGCCGGATCCTTGACCTCGGCGCGCAGCCAGCGCGCGATGTCGCTGTTGGTCAGATGGAACATCCAGGTCTCGTCGTCGACGCCGTCGGCCATCTGCACGAACAGCAGCAGATTGTGCGCTTTCAGGTTCAGCTTGCCGTCGCGCCCGCGGAAGTAGAACGAGCGGCTCTGTCCGAGGTTGCCCTCGGTGTACTTGCGCGAGTGGCGCGTGCGCTCGTGCTTCGGCACCTCCGTCCGCATCACCTGCGCGTGTTTGGTGCCGACTTCCCAGTAGAGCGCGGTGCCCGTCGCGAGCTTTTCCTTGCCGCACCGCTTCGGCTTCGCGAGGCCGGCGGCATCGCAGAACTCCTTGATCGTCTCGTCGGGATCGCTACCGAGCACGACAACGGTGTCGATCGTCTCGAGGATCTGCTTCGCGACGCTGCCGGGATGCACCGTCAGATAGATCGTGCCGTGCGGCCGGAACGGCACGCCCTCGACAGGCATCCACGTCGACGGCATCAGGTGATGCGCTTCATCGACGACGACCCAGTGCGGCCGGCCCGTGCGCCCGCGCAGCTCCGAGAATGCGGGCAGGAGCTTCATGAAGAACTCGGGCCGGTGATCGAGCGCGACGCCGAGCAAGTTCACGACGACGTTGTCGTTCGGGTCGCGCATCACGTCGATGATCTCGTCGAGGAGCGGTTCGCGCTGCGGTCCACCGAGGACGACGGCGTTGTCGAACGTCGTGAAGTCACCTTCTGGATCGATGATCGCGAACTGGTACGCGCTGCGTGTGAGTCGCTCGAGCACCGCTTGCGTGAAGGTCGACTTGCCGCTGCCCGACGTGCCACACACCAGGATGTTTGCCGCGTACGGATCGATCGTGATCTCGCGATCGCCTTCGTGCCCCACCAAGATGCGGCGGCGCGCGAGATCGACGACGGAGAGATCGTCTTCGAGCATGTGCCGGATCAGCTCGATGACGCCCTGGCCATGGTCGCCCTTCGTCACGAGGTCGGCCTTGTCCTTGAGCACTTGCAGCGCGTTCGACACCGCGACGCCGCACTCGCAGGTCTGCAGCAGCGCGTGATCGTTCTCGGCGTCACCGATGCCGACGACGTTGTGCCGTGACAGCCCGAGCTCGTCGAGCGCAGCGACGAGGCCGGTCGCCTTGTTGACGCCGGACGGCAGCACCATGACGGCGCCCTTGTTGAAGATGACCTGCAGCTCGAGCCCGAGCTCGTGAATCACGTGCAGCACGGTGTCCTCGTGCGGCTCCCACGTCGCCACGATCACGCGACCGACGCTCAACCGGTCCACACCGCGGCGCTTCAGCTCCTCGGAAAAGCTGGCAGGCGGCGGCTCGCACAGGATCCGCGTTTCTTTCGTCCCGGGTTCGTAAATCAGCCCACCGTTCTCCGCGACGATTCGGTCGAAGACCTCTGCATTCGCTTGCAGAATGCCGAGAATCTCGTCGAGCTCGCGCCCGGTGACCATCACGAGCTTGCGCCCGGTCTCGCGAAACTTTCGGAGCGCCGCCCACGTCACGTCATCGATGACGCCATGGTGTGCGAGCGTACCGTCGTAGTCCGCAGCGAGCGCGTGGTACCTCATTGAGCGTGACGCGGTGCACGTGACGTGCCGCGACCGGGTGAGCTACCCCTGGCGCAATGCGAGGCGTGCGGTCGCCGACGCGACGAGGTTCCCATCGACGCGAACCGCCTCCTCGAAGAGCTGCGTCCGCTCGGCTCGGTCGTCGACCAAGATCGCGAGCTGAACGAGGATCCGCGTCCGGATGTCACGATCCGGATCGCGTGCGAGCGCGTCACGCAGTGCTGCGCGCGCCTCGTCGGGGCGCCCGAGTCGCGCGAGCTGGCGACCGCGCTCGAGGTGCAGGCCCGGCACGTGGGGCGCCTTCACGATCGCGCGGTCCGCGAGCTCGAGCTTGACGTCGGGCTCGGCCGGCCCGTCCTCGAGCTCGCGCAGCGCTTCGAACGTCTCGTGATCGAGCTTCCCCGCCGAGAGCTGCTGCGCGACCCAGAGATCCGCGCGGCAGTGAAACCACCCGGGCGCGAGCTCCTCGGTCGCCGCGAATGACACGACCGCCTCTTCGTAGCGCCGCAGCACGCACAGCGTGAAGCCCTCTTGATAGCGCGCATGCGCGAACTTCGGATCGAACCGCGCCGCCTCGCGGAACTTCGCGAGCGCTTCTTCGAGGCGCCCCTCCGCGCCGAGCTTCTCGCCTTCCTCGACGAGCGCGCTCGCCTTGCGCAGCGCGATCCGATCGCGCTGAAACGAGAACCGGATGCGGCCGCCGAACGACTGGACGTCGTCGAGCTCGTGTGTGGTGCCGTCCTCGAGCGTCGCGATCACGCGATTTTTCGGCTCGCCTGCCTTCGCGAGCGCGGCGCGGTGCTGGAGGCGCGTGGCCTCCGCGTCGCGACCCGACATCGACATCAGCGTCGCGAGCTCCAGCGCGTAGCCCGCCGCCGCTTCGCCGCGCCCGAGGTAGCGATTCACCTCGTAGAGACTGTCGAGGTACGCGGCGATGCCGTTCGCATCGCCGATCGCGCGCACCGCGTCGAGCGCGAGCTCGTAGAACGGCAGCGCGGCGTCCGCGTTGCCCTCCTGGAACATGCACTCGCCGAGGAAGCCGAGCGTGATCGGGCGCAGCTGGTCGGCGCCGGTGCCGCGGAGCGCGTTCGTCTCGTCGAGCACGTGCTCGAGCCGCCGGCCCGCCTCGGCGAACCGCAGCTGCTCCATCTGCTGCGACGCGGCCTGCAGCTCGGCGTCCCACTTCGCGAGCGGGTTGTCGTCGCCGCCGCCCAGGCGCTGCATCAGCTGATCGTCGTCGAGCCGTTCGGCGAAGACCCGCGCGATCGTGATGAGCCCGTTCGCGTAGTGCTGGAGCCTCGTGGTGTCGGACCGCAGCTCTTCGGGGACGGTCTGCCAGGTCGCGAACGCGGAGGCGATCGCCGCGCGGTGCATCCGGCACAGCTCTTCGAGCTTCGGCATGTCGCCGCTCTCGACCGCAGCGAACAGCAGCTCTCGCAGGTCCATGCGCGAACTATCTCATGTCCATCGCCGACCGAACGCGCTCGGCCAGCCACGTGTGACGGCGCTTCGCGTCGGCGTTGCGCACGGCGAGCCCGATCGCTCGGCGCGATCCGACGATCACGACGAGCTTCTTGCCGCGCGTCACCGCCGTGTAGAGCAGACTCCGCTGCAGCATCATGAAGTGCTGGGTCGCCAGCGGGATCACGACGACCGGATACTCGGAGCCTTGGCTCTTGTGGATGCTGACCGCGTACGCGTGCTGCAGTTGATCGAGCTCGCTGCGGTCGTAGCTCGCGATCTTCCCGTCGAAGTCGACTTGCAGCACGCCGTCCTGCGTATCGATCGCGAGGATCACGCCGATGTCGCCGTTGAAGACGAGCTTGTCGTAGTCGTTCTTCAGCTGCATCACCTTGTCGCCGCGGCGATAGACGCGCTCGCCGCGCACGAGCTCGGGTGCGGCACCCTTGGGATTGAGCGCCTCTTGCAGCGCCTTGTTGAGCGCTGATGTCCCGAGCTCGCCGCGATGCATGGGCGCCAGGACCTGCACGTCCTCGATCGCGTCGAACCCGAAGCGCTGCGGGATCCGCTGCGAGACCAGCTCGATGATCGTCGCTCGCGCGGCCTCGGGGTCGTCGCGCCCGATGAAGTAGAAGTCGGAGGTGTTGCCCTGCGCGGGCGCCTCGAGATCGGGCACCTCACCCGCGTTGATCTTGTGCGCGCTGAGGACGATCTTGCTCTCCGCCGCTTGCCGGAAGATCTCGGTCAGGCGGAGCACCGACGCGGCCTCCGATGCGATCACGTCGTCGAGCACCGCGCCCGCGCCGACCGACGGCAGCTGGTCGATGTCACCGACGAGCACGAGCTGCGCGCCTGGCCGCAGCGCATCGAGCAGCGAGCGAAACAGCTGGATGTCGACCATCGACGCTTCGTCGACGACGAGCATGTCGACCTCGAGCGGCTTCTCGGCCGTCTTCTGAAAGCCGCCGTCGTGCGGCGCGTATTCGAGGAGGCGATGGATCGTGGATGCCTCGGAGCCCGTGGCTTCCGAGAGCCGCTTCGCCGCGCGGCCCGTCGGCGCAGCGAGCGCGACGCGCCGGTTCGCCGCGCGCGCGAGCTGCACGATGGCGCGGATGATCGTGGTCTTGCCGACGCCCGGACCGCCGGTGATCACCACACACTTGTCGCTGACCGCGGCCTTGACCGCGGCGAACTGCTGCGTCGCGAGCGCGATGCCCATGTGCGCTTGGAGCGTCTCGATCGCGGCGTCGATGTTGACGACGAGCGAGCGGCCCGGCGTCTTGATCAGCGCCGCGAGCCGCGCCGCCGCGCCGGCCTCTGCTTCGTACGCCCACGGTAGCGCGGTGCACGGACCCTTGAGCCCGAGCGACTCGCGCACGACGAGCTGCCGCTGCTCGAGCGCACCGAGCCGCGGGGCGAGCTGCTCGACCCCGATGCCGAGCAGCTCGGTGGTCGCGCGTAGCAATTCCTCGTCGGGAAGGTGCACGTGGCCGTCCTCGCTGCCGATCTCGAGCGCGTGCAAGAGGCCTGCTTCGAGGCGCTCGGGCGCATCGCGCGCGAGGCCGAGGCTCTGCGCGATCCCATCAGCCGTTCGAAACCCGATGCCGTGCACCTCGTGCGCGAGCCGATACGGATTGCTGCTGACGATCGCGATCGCTTGCTGCCCGTACCGCTTCACGATGCGCACGGCCTGCGCCTCGGTGACGTCGTGCCCGCGCAGGAACACCATCACGTTCTCGACGTGGCGCTGCGTCGCGTAGACCTCGGCGATCTTCTTCGCGCGCCCCTCGCCGATGCCCGAGACCTCGGTCAGCCGCTCCGGCGCCTTCTCGATGACGTCGATCGTCTCCATGCCGAACTGCTTCACGAGCCGCTTCGCGAGCTCGGGCCCGATGCCCTTGAACGCGCTCGACCCGAGGAACTTCTCGATCCCGATGAGCGTCTTTGGCGACGACAGCCGATAGCTCGTGACCTTGAACTGCTTGCCGAACTTCTTGTCCTGGACCCACTGCCCTGCGAGGTGCAGCGGCATGCCTTCCTTGACGTCGAACAGCGCGCCTACGATGGTCACCTGCTCGTGCCCGGCGGTGACCAAGCGCGCGACGGTGAAGTTCGTATCCGCCGCGTGAAAGACGATGCGCTCGACGGTCCCGTCCAGGGTGACGTCGGGTTCGCCAGGAGCGGCCATCGACGAGTCTTAACACCGCGCCGTGACGACGAGTCGCAGGTGTGCAGACACGCGCGATCCCAGCCGCGCAGAGCCGCGCATCTCCTCGACAAGCCAGCCATCTCGCTGGCCCGATGCTCGCACCCCGGAACCGGCATGCGTCCCGCCCTCCTCGTAGCAGTCCTTCTGGCGACATTCGCCGAGGTGGCGGCGGCGGACCCGATCTGCGAGGACACCCGAATCAACGTCACCGCCGGCCCGAACCCGCAGGACGGTCCGATCCTCGACGGCAACACGACCTACGCGATCGCCGGTTTCGCACCCGGCAAGAAGAGCTTCGTCGTGTTCGAGGCGCAGGTCTCCGGCGAGCACGAGCTCTCGTTCGGCGGCGCGCCGGTCCACGTGGCCCTCGTCGACGAACCGCCGACCGCGACCACGAAGGCGCCCGACTGCATGCGCAGCGCGTCGACGTACGAGCTGGTCGCCGGCGAGCGCTACGAGGTCGAGCTCGGTGCGATTCCGTCGAGCCACCGCGTGCTACTGCACGTGAAGGCACCCATCGACGAAGACAAAGTTGCTCAACGCTCCAAAGACGCTCAGCGCTTCATCGACGCGGGCTGGGGCTCGGGCGCGGGCTTCGCGGCCGTTCGCTTCTGCGAGCCATCGACGTATTCGACCGCGTCGTGGCACGACAGGCTCTCGTACGCCATCAGGGAGTCGCGATCGCTGAACACGTCGGGACACTCGATGTTGCAGCGCCGCTTCTCGTCGGCGCCCGCGCCCGCTTTGCACGAGACGTAGTGCGAGCACGCGCCGTCGCACGTGCCGGTCAGGCGAGGCCCGGTGATCATCTGGCGAACGACGCAGCCCACCATCATCACGGCGACGAGCAGGCCGAAGACGAGGCCGCGGATCACGCCGCACCTCCGTGGCGACCGGCACCGGCGGCAAACCGCGCCGCACCTTGCACCGCTTCGGCGAGCGCACGCGACCCGAGCTCGAGCTCGGTGAGCAGCGCGGCGTCGAGATCTTTGTCGTGCTGCAGATACGCGCTCAAGCGATCCGCGCGCATCGCGCCCTGCGGAAGCTCGGCGAGCTGATGCGCGAGCTGCTTCGCGGCGGCGAGTGAAGTGCCGGCCGGGACCACGCGATTGACGAGGCCGATCGCGAGCGCCTCGTCGGCTTTGACGGCGCGGCCGGTGAGGATGAGGTCGAGCGCGCGCGAGAGTCCGATCAGGCGCGGCAGGCGGATCGTGCCGCCGTCGATCAGCGGGACGCCGAACCGGCGGCAGAACACGCCGAGCACCGCGGTCTCCTCGGCGACGCGCAGGTCACACCAAAGCGCGAGCTCGAGTCCGCCCGCGACCGCGTGACCCGCGATAGAAGCGATAACCGGCTTTCCGAGCAACATGCGCGTCGGTCCCATCGGGCCATCGCCATCCGCCTCGACGCGGTTCGGCGTGCCCGTCGCGAACGCCTTGAGATCCGCGCCCGCGCAGAACGTGCCGTGGTCGCCGTGCAGGATCGCGACGCGTGCGGAGTCGTCGGCGTCGAACGCGCGAAACGCGTCGGCGAGTGCCTCGGCCGTGGGGCGATCCACGGCGTTGCGCGCCTGTGCCCGATCGATGATCACGATCGTGACCGGCCCCTCCCGCTCGGTTCGAATCATGGACGGCCAGTCTATCCGAGGCGGCGTCTGCAAAGCCATGTGAGATATGCTGCGTGCCGACGATGACCGGCTGCAAACGAATCGCAATTCTTACGAGTGGTGGTGATGCCCCTGGAATGAATGCAGCCGTGCGCGCCGCCACGCTCGTCGGCAGAGCCGCCGGCGCAGAAATTTTCGGGATCGAGCGCGGCTACAAGGGCATGCTCGAGGGTGCGATCACGCCGCTGTTACCGAACGAGGTCTCCGGCATCCTGCGCGAGGGCGGCACCTGCCTCGGCTCGGCGCGCTGCAAGGAGTTCCACGAGCGCAAGGTCCGCGATCACGCGCGCGCCAACCTCGCGAAGCACGAGATCGACGGCCTGATCGTCATCGGCGGCAATGGCTCGCTGACAGGCGCGGTGCACCTCGCGAACGCCGAGGAGATCGGCGACGGCCCGTCGCTCAAGGTGATCGGCATCCCCGCGTCGATCGACAACGACCTCGGCCTGACTGGCATGTGCATCGGCGTCGACACCGCGATGAACACGATCGTCGAGGCGTGCGACAAAATCGCAGACACCGCGACCGCACATGACCGCACCTTCATCATCGAGGTGATGGGGCGCGACTGCGGCTACCTCGCGATGACGTCCGCGATCGCCGTCGGCGCGGACCTCGCGCTGTTCCCCGAGTCGGGCAAGCCCGAAGCCGCGATCGTCGATCAGATCGTGCAGACCGTGCTCACGGTCCGCACGCGAACGCGCAAGTCGCGCCGCGTGCTCATCATCAAGGCCGAAGGCGTGGCGGTTGCGACCGAGCGGCTCAAGCAGCTCGTCGACGCGAAGCTGCGCGAACACGCGCCCGACGCGTCGCCGTCGGATATCGAGACCCGCGTGACCGTGCTCGGTCACGTCGTGCGCGGTGGCCGCCCGTCGGCGTTCGACCGCCTGCTCGGCAGCCGGCTCGGCAATGTGGCGATTCGCGCACTCCTGGCCGGCGAGACGCACAAGATGACCGCGTGGATGCCGCCGCACGAGCTTCCCGAGGAAGTCGGCAAGCAATCACCCTTCGACCCGAAGGTCTGGTTGTGTGATCTCGCGGCTGTGCTCGTCGAGACCGACAACCTCCTCGCCGGCCGCAGCCCACTGACGCGCTGGAGAGCAGGTGCGTTCGACGAGATCGAAGACGCGCTCCTGCTGTAACATGAGGGCGGAGTGCCGACCGACCGCGATCTGATTCGCTTGTTCGAACGCTCGCCAATCGGCATGTACCGGTCGTCGGCGGACGGCAAGTTTCACTTCGTCAACGCGGCGCTCGTGCGCATGCTCGGCTACGACACCGTCGACGAAGTCCTCGCGCTCAACCTCGATCACGACATCTACATCGACCAGACCTCGCGTGCGCGCTTGATCGCCGAGTACCGGCCGAGGGGTGTCGTCGAAGGCGCGGTCGCGCACTGGCGCACACGCGACGGCAGACGGATCGTCGTCCAGATTCACGGTCACGTCGTCGAGGACGAGTCCGGCGCGAGCTTCGATGCGTCGGTCATCGACATCACGGCGATCGAGAATCAGCGCGAGGAGCTCGAGCGCACCGCGCGAACGCTCGACATCGTCGTCAAGCAAGTCCCCGCGATGTACTGGCTCGTCGATCACGACCTGCGCATCCGCCGCACGGGCGGTGCGATCGAGGAAGTGCTCGGCTACAAGCCGGACCGCTGGGTCGGCTCGACGCTCTACGACGTGCAGGCCGTCGAGCCCGGCACGGTCGATCCGATCGAGATGCACCAGCGCGCCCTCGCGGGCGAGACCGTCTCGTATACATCCGAGTACCGCAACAAGCAGATCAACAACACGATCGCGCCGTATCGACGCGACGGGAAGATCGTCGCCGCGATCGGCACCGGCATCGACATCACCGCGATGCACGCGCTCGAGCACCGCATGGTCGACGCGCAGCGCGCCGAGAGCCTCGGCGTGCTCGCCGGCGGTCTCGCCCACGACTTCAACAACCTGCTCGTCGCGATCCTCGGCAACGCGGACCTCGGCCTGCGAGACACGCCGCCCGGCGCGCCCGGTCGCGCCGCGCTCGAGAACATCCGGCACGCGAGCCTGCGCGCCGCGGAGCTCACGGATCAGCTGCTCGCATACGCGGGTCGCGCCGGCGTCTCGTCGACACGCGTGCCTGCGCGACCGCTCGTCGACGAGCTCTTGCGCATCACCGCACCGACGCTGCCCGCGGGCGTCGCGATCAGCGTCGAGATTCCGAACGAGCTCGCGATGCGAGGCGATGCGGCTCAGATCCGCCAGGTGTTCTTGAACCTGATCGCGAACGCGCGCGATGCGCTCGGAAAGGCGGGCGGGACGATCGAGATCTCTGCGCGCAACTGTGTCCACACCGGCGAAGCAGACGTCGACGACGTCCACACCGTCGGTAGCAGCGGCACGTTCTTGTTGTTCGAGGTCGCGGACAACGGTCCCGGCATCGATCGCGAGACCCGCCGCCGGATCTTCGAGCCGTTCTTCACGACGAAGGAGACCGGCCACGGCCTCGGCCTCGCCGCGGTGCTCGGCATCGTGCGCGCGCACGGCGGTGGACTCCGCCTCATCTCGTCGCCCGGCAACGGTGCGCGCTTTCAGGTCCTGTGGCCTGCGGCGACGACACCGCTCGCGATGCAAGCCGTCGTCGCGCCGACTACGCGCACCGTCCTCGTGATCGACGACGAAGACATGGTTCGCGATGTCGTCGCGCGCATGATCGAGGATCTCGGCTACGCCGCGGTGACCGCGCCCGATGGCATGACCGGCCTCGAGGTCGTGCAGCAGCAGACCGTCGATGCGGTGCTCGTCGACCTGACGATGCCGCGCATGAACGGCGCGGACGTGGTCGCCGCGCTGCGAGAGAGCCGGCCCGAGCTGCCGATCGTCCTGTGCACCGGCTACGACCGCGACCGGCGCGGACCGGTCGAAGCGAATGCGTACCTGCCCAAGCCGTTTCGCATCGAAGCCCTCGAAGCGACGCTCGCGAAGCTGCTCCGCGATCGCTGACCCCTGGTCTGAAGAAGTGTGAACCCGGCCACGGTCTGGCCGTGCCGTGGTCTACTTTTGCGGTGACGGACGCGCAGCAGGCCACGATCAAGGTGCTTCTGGTCGAGGATGATACGCGCCTCGCACAGCTGACGGCGCGCTACCTCGAGAACCATGGCGTCGTCGTCACCGTCGCGAGCGATGGCATCGAGGGCCAGGCCGAGGCGCTGCGCCGGCAGTACGACTGCATCGTGCTCGACCTGATGCTGCCGGGCCGCGACGGCATCGAGATCACGCGCGAGCTGCGCGGTCGCACCGACGTGCCGATCGTGATGGTGACCGCGCGCGGCGAGGAAGCCGACCGCGTGCTCGGGCTCGAGGTCGGCGCGGACGACTACGTGACGAAGCCGTTCTCGCCGCGCGAGCTGCTCGCACGCATTCGCGCGACGGTCCGCCGCGTGCGTGGGCTGGCCGGCCCCGCAAAGCAGACGATCCAGGTGGGCGCACTCGTGCTCGATCCGCAGCGCATGACCGTGACGCTCGAGGGCAAGTCGATCGAGGTGACCGCATACGAGTTCTCGATCTTGCGCGCGCTCGCACAGCGCCCCGGGCACGTGCTGTCGCGCGAGCAGTTGCTCGATCTCGCGAAGGGCTCGGCGGAGCTGTCGTTCGATCGTTCGATCGATGTGCACGTCTCGCGGCTGCGCGCGAAGCTCGGCGACGACAGCCGCAGCCCGAAGATCCTGAAGACCGTGCGCGGTGTCGGCTACCTGCTCGCCGGCGAGACGGGGCCATGAAGCCCGTGGTCGCCGGTCGTCGCCGCCTCGTGCTGCGCGTGTACGCGTTCGCCGCGGTGATGTCGATCCTCATCATGACGGCGCTGCTCGTGTTGCCGCGCTACATGCGCGGCGCGCGCTACCTCGAGCCGCAAGCAGCGCTGCTGCAGTACATGACCGAGCGTTGGTCGCTCAAGGAGCCCGAGAAGTTCGAGCGGATCATGGCGCGCGTCGAGCAGCGCTTGCGAGGCAGGGCCACGATCTACACGAGCGATGGGCGCGCGCTGCGCACGATCGGCGACAAGGTTCTCGCGCCGCCGACCGCCGACGAGCGCGCGACACTCGAGAAGGACAAGTGGGCGCTCTCGACGGGGCGCATCGTCGTGCGCAGCGACGACGGCTCGATGATCGCGGTCTATCACCCCAAGCGGCCCGGCTTTCCGTGGGGGTACATCTTGCCGATGTGTGCCGCGATCCTCGTGCTCGTCGGTGCAGCATCGTTCTGGTTCGCGCGCCGACTCGCGCGCCCGCTCGATCAGCTCGCCGTCGCAGCGCGCGAGTTCGGCGAAGGCAACACCGCAGCGCGCGCGAAGCTCGCCCGTGACGACGAGCTCGGCAACGTCGGACGCGCGTTCGACGAGATGGCCGATCGCACCGAGATGGTGATGAACGCGCAGCGCCAGCTCATGGCCGATGTCTCGCACGAGCTGCGGACGCCGCTCGCGCGGATTCGCGTCGCGCTCGAGCTCGCGGCCGAGGATCCGGTCGCCGCGAAAGATGTGCTCGCCGATGTCGGCGTGGATCTCGACGAGATCGATCAGCTGATCGGAGACATCCTCACCACGGCGCGCCTCGACGGCGCGAATGCGCATGTCGAGCGCCGCCACGCGCACCTCGACGAGCTCGTCGCGCAGGCCGCGAAGCGCTTCACGGCGCGCCATCCGAATCGCAAGCTCGAGACCTCGCCGGTCGAGCACCGCGACATCGAGTGCGATCCGCTGCTCTTGCGCCGCGCGCTCGACAACCTGCTCGATAATGCAGCGAAGTACTCCGAGCTCGGCACGCCCGTGTCGCTGGCGGTCGCACCGAATGGCACGCGCGTCGCGTTCGAGATCAGCGATCGCGGGGTCGGCATGACGAAGGACGAGCTCGAGCTCGCGTTCACCCCGTTCTGGCGCGCCGACGGGAGTCGCACGCGGAAGACCGGCGGCGTGGGGCTTGGCCTCGCCCTCGCGCGTCGAATCGCACGGGCGCACGGTGGGGACGTGACGCTGGAATCCACCCCGGGCAAGGGCACAATAGCTCGCCTCGACGTACCGTTCGCTGCGTGAAACATAGTGCAATGCGCGAGCAAGACGTGCGTTGCAGGGACTCGTCAAAGTGAAGACCGTGTTGAAGCGTTGGATTCCTCGAGTCGTGGTGATCGCAGTGATCGCCGGTGCGGCGGCATTTCTCGTGATCAAGAAGCCGTGGGCGAAGGGGCCAACGCCGGTCGGTTATTCGACGGTCCCCGTCGGGAAAGGCGCGATCGCCGCGCAGGTGACCGCCGCGGGGACTCTGTCCGCCCGGGGCACCGTGCAGGTCGGCGCGCAGGTCTCGGGCCGCGTCGTCGAGCTCGGCGCCGACTTCAACGACACCGTCAAGAAGGGGCAGGTCATCGCGAAGCTCGACGCATCGGTGCTGCAGGCACAGATCGATCAGGCGCAGGCCTCGTACGACCTCGCCGTCGCGAACCAGCGCAAGTCGGCCGTGCAGGTCGCAGATACCGAGCGCCAGCTCAAGCGGCAGAAGTCGCTGCAGGACCAGCAGCTCGTCGCGGGCGCAACCGTCGAGACGGCCGAGGTCTCGCGCGACACCGCGATCGCGTCGCTCAGCGCGTCGCGTGCGCAGGTCAACCAGGCCGCCGCGAATCTCAAGCAGGCGCGCACGAACCTCTCGTATGCGACGATCGTCTCTCCCGTCGACGGCGTGGTGCTGTCGCGTGCGGTCGAGCTCGGGCAGACGGTCGCGTCGTCGCTGCAGGCGCCGGTGTTGTTCACGATCGCCGAAGACCTCGCCACCATGCAGATCAATACCGCCGTGGCTGAAGCCGACGTCGGCCGGCTCTCGGAAGGCATGAAGGCCACGTTCACTGTCGACGCGTTCCCCGGCAAGTCGTTCGACGGTGTCGTGCGCCAGGTGCGCAACGCACCGACGACAACGTCGGGCGTCGTCACCTATGACGCCGTGATCGACGTCCAGAACAAGGACAAGAGCCTGCGCCCCGGCATGACCGCGAACGTGACGTTCGTGCTCGCGCAGGTCGCAGACGCCATCAAGATTCCGAACGCCGCATTGCGCTTCAAGCCGTCGCGCGAAGTGATGGCCGTGATGCGCGAAGCGTCGGGCCGCGGCTCGGGTCAGCGCGGCTCGGGCGAAGGTCGCCGGCGCGGCTCGGGCGAAGGTCGCGGTAGCGGTGGCCCTGGTGGCCGCGATCTTGGCGACAAGAAGATGCTGTGGAAGCTCGAGGACGGGAAGCCGAAGATGGTGATCGTCAAGCCGGGCCTCACCGACGGCTCTGCGACACAACTCCTCGAGGGTGACCTCAAGCCCGGCGACTTGCTCATCACCGAGGTCACGGGCGTCACCGCAACCAACACGCGACGTGTGAGTCCGTTCTGATGACGAGCCTGATCGCGATGCGCGGCATCGAGCGCACGTACGTGATGGGCGACAACCTCGTGCACGCGCTGCGCGGCGTCGACATGACGATCGAGGCAGGCACGTCGATCGCGATCATGGGCACGTCGGGCTCGGGCAAGTCGACGCTCATGAACATCATGGGCTGCCTCGACCAGCCGAGCAAAGGCACGTATCACCTCGACGGTCGCGACGTCTCGCGGCTCTCGCGCTCGGACCTCGCCGACGTGCGCGGCCGGATGATCGGCTTCGTGTTCCAGAGCTTCAATCTACTCTCGCGTACGAGCGCGCTCGAGAACGTCGAGATGCCGCTGATGTATCAAGGGGTCTCCGCGCGCGACCGACACAAGCGCGCGATCGCGGCGCTCGAGAAAGTGAACCTCGGCGCCCGCTTCGATCACCACCCGAACCAGCTCTCCGGTGGCCAGCAGCAACGCGTTGCGATCGCGCGTGCACTCGTCACCGAGGCGCCGATCATCATGGCCGACGAGCCGACCGGCAACCTCGACACCACGACGTCGTCCGAGGTGATGGTGCTCCTTCAGGGGCTCGTCGCGCAGGGCAAGACGGTGATCCTGGTGACGCATGAATCGGACATCGCCGCGTATGCGTCGCGGGTCGTGACGCTGCGAGATGGATCGATCATCGACGACAAGACGCAGACGCCGCTCAAGGCGGAGAGTGCCGCATGAGCCTCCTGACGACGTTCAAGCTCGCGCTGCGCGCGCTGTGGCGCAACAAGGTCCGAACGATCCTGACGATGCTCGGCATCATCTTCGGCATCGGCGCCGTGATCGCGATGGTCGCGAGCGGCGAAGGCGCGCAGATGGCGGTCAAGCAAGTCTTCGCGCGCATGGGCACCAATGTCCTGATCGTCACGAACCAGAGCACCCGCGGTATGGCGCCGTCGCAAGGCGGTGGTGGCGGCGCGACGCTGACCTGGGAGGACCTCGCCGCGCTGCAGAGCGGTGAAATCTCGACGATCAAGTACGTCGCGCCGGCGCTCGAGACACGCGTCCAGGTGGTCTCCGAGGACGCGGACTGGAACACACGCGCCATGGGAACGACGTCGATCTGGTTCAAGATCCGCAACTGGGACGCCATCGAGGGTGCCGTGTTCGACGAGGACACGGGCAACGGCACCGCAAAGGTCGCGGTGATCGGAAAGACCGTCGCGGCGCAGCTGTTCCCGGGCGCGACGACGGCCGTCGGGCAGGTCGCGCGCATCAATGGCCAGCCCTACGAGATCGTCGGCGTGCTCGCGGGCAAGGGCCAAGGGCCGATGGGCGACCTCGACGACCTCATCGTCGTGCCGATCAAGACGTACCAGCAGAAGATCGACCGAGGCATCGCGAAGTACCTCCGCGGTCAAGTGCTCATCACGATGACCTCGGACGACGTCGCGGAGCGGACGATCTCGTCGATCACGGCGTTGCTCCGCGATCGTCACAAGCTCGATAGCTCCGACGAGGACGACTTTCGCATCCGCAACCCGACGGAGTTTGCGAAGGCCCAGCAAGCCTCGACCCAGCGCATCGCGACGCTGCTCGCGATCGTCGCGGCGGTGTCGTTGTTCGTCGGCGGCATCGGCGTCATGAACATCATGCTGGTGAGCGTGATCGAGCGTACGCGCGAGATCGGCATTCGCATGGCCGTCGGTGCAAAGCCCAGGGACGTGCGGCTGCAGTTCCTCGTCGAGTCGATCGTGATCTCGATCGTCGGTGGTCTGCATGGCATCTTGCTCGGCTACTTCGGCGCGAAGTACATGGCCGGGTACTTTGGTTGGGAGATGATCTTCCCGAAGGAGACCGCGATCCTCGCGTTCGTCGTGTCCGGGATCGTCGGCATCGTGTTCGGCATGTATCCGGCGCTGCGCGCATCACGGCTCGATCCGATCACTGCACTGAGGTACGAGTCATGATTCGTCGCTCACTGAATGTCATCGCGCTGGCAGGTGGGCTCTCGATCCCGGCCCACGCGCAGCCCCAGCAAGAAGTCCTGACCCTCGAGAAGGCGATCGAGATTGCCGAGCGCACGCAGCCGTCGCTCTTGCAGTCGCGCGCGAGCATCGAGGCCTCGCTCGGTCGCGTCGATGCGGCACGTGTCGCGCGACGCCCGACGGTGTCGCTGTCTGCGTCAGCGACCATCGGCTCGTCGGCGGTCCGCCCGTGCGCCGCCGACATGACGAAGACGTGCGGCGGTTTCTTCGATCCGACGACGCGCACCGGCCTCGGCGCGCAGGCGAGCTGGCGGATCTACGACTTCGGTCAGACCTCGCTCGCGATTCACGCCGCCGAGCTCTCGGCCGAGGCGACGCGGTTCGCGCTGCAGAGCGACGTGCTCGATGTCCGCACCGGCGTCGAGATCGCGTACCTCGAGGCCGTCGCGCGGCAGCGGCTGATCACGGTCGCGGAGACCACGGTCAAGAGCGAGGAAGTCCACCTCGACCAGGCCCGCAAGTTCGTCGCCGCGCAGGCCAAGGATCCGATCGAGGTCGTGCAGGCACAGGCGCGCGCCGCAAATGCGAAGTCTTCGCTCGCGCAGGCGCAGAGCGCGCAGGCGATCGCGATGGCGAACCTGCGCGCCGCGATCGGCTGGCTCGACGCGACGCGCGCGCCGGTCGTCACGAACACCTGGCCGACGCCGCCGGAGCAAGAGCCGGTACAGCTCGTCGCGCTCGTCGAGCAGGCGCGCAAGGACCGCATCGAGATCCGCGGGTTCGACAAGGAGATCGCAGCGGCACAAGCAAACCTCGACGCCGCGGACGCGCAGCGTAGGCCCGTGCTGTCGGCGAACGCGTCGACGCAGTGGGGCCCGGGCGAAGGTGACTGGTCACCCGAGCCGACGTGGAGCGCGGGCATCACGCTGTCGTGGGACCTGCTCGACGGCGGCCGCGCGAGGGCCGAGCAGCGCATCGCGAAGGCCAATCTCTTGTCCGCGCAGGCGCAGCGCGACTCCCTGCTCGTCTTGCTGACGTCGCAGATCGAGCTCGCGCGCGCGCAGATCATCGCGAACCGCGCGAACGTGGTCGCCTCGACGGAAGCGGTCACCGCCGCCCGCGCGCAGCTGAGGCTCGCCGAAGCGCGCTACACGCAGGGTCTCGGCTCGCAGATCGAGCTCGCCGACGCGCAGACCGCCGTCACGACCGCCGAGGGCAATCTCGTGACGGCCGAGTGGCAGCTCGCCGATGCGTGGGCGACGCTGCGCCGCGCGCTCGGTACGCGCTAGCAGTCGTCGGCGAAGCGAGCGTCGAAGCCGCCGGAGATATCGAACCACCACTCGATCTTGCCGCCCGCCGCGAAGTTCCCGCGAAAGCTGAGGCTCGCGACCGCGTCGCTCGGCGCGCCCTTCGCGATCGCCTTCGCCCAGATCTGCTTCGCCGAGCAGCGCGGCATCCCGACGGGCTTCTGCTTGATGCACATGCCGGCCTCGGTGATCGCCTTGAAGAATGTGCGGATCTCGACGCCGTTGACACCCGCCTGGATCCGGAAGCCGCACTCCTGCGTCTCCTTGTCGGGGACACCCTTGGGCAGCTTCGGATCGGGCCGGCCGCGCTCGTGGTTGTGAAATCGAACGTCGATGTCGCTCGTGCTCGACGCGGCGGACGACGGCAGCGTGAAGTCGGCGAAGCCCTCGGAGCTCACGCTGCCGGCGTCGATGCGCGTCAGCTGCGCCTTCGGATCGGCGCGGCGCGCCTCGGCGACCGCGAACTTGATGAACGCGGTGACGTCGACCTTCTTCGGGTTGATCTTGTAGGGCGCGACATCGTAGGCGCCGTCCCAGATCCCGCCGCCGCCCTTCTTCGGCGCGGGCTGCGGTGCGGGCGTACCGCCGGCCTTCGAGTCGTCTTTCTCCGCGGCGAGTAGATCGCCGACTTGCTCGCCGACCTGCTTGTCGAGGTCGTCGATCTTCTTCTTGCGCTGCTGCGGCGGCATCTTCTTCAGATCTTCGATCTGCCTCCGCACGTCGGGAGGCAGCTCGGACAGATCGAGCTTGTCGAGCTCGGCGAAGGCGTCGTCGAGGCTCGGCTGCTTCTTCGGCGCCAGCTTCGCTTCCTCTTCAGGCGCGTCGTCGACCTTCGGCGGAGCGACCGGTGGCTCGGCCGGCTGCACTTCATTCGACGCAGTCTCGGTGCGTTCCCCGCCGCGATTATTCGCGACGACCGCGGCCGTGATGCCGCCACCGACAAGCAGCGCGGCGCCAAGGCCGATCCAGATGCCCTTCCTCGACGGCTGCTTCTGCACCTTCGTCGGCGCCTTCTGCAGCTGCCCCGCGCTGGCGCTCACCGTCGACTGCGAGCCGATGTGTGGCGGCGGGCTCGAGATCGGCATCGGGCCGGGCATGTTCGGCGGCTGCACCGACTCGCGCGGGCCACGTGGCATGCGCGTCGCGCCGCTTCCCCAGCTCGCGGGCGGCGTCGGTTGCCACGCGCCGCTCGGCACCGCGCGATGTGTGCCCGAGCCGGTGATCGGGGTCCACTGCTCGGGCGCGAGCTGCGCGGTTGCGTGCTGCAGCGCGACGCTCATCGCCTGCGCAGAACCGAACCGCTGGTCGGGCGACTTCGCGAGTGCCGTCAAGATCACGTTCTCGAGATCGCTCGACAGCTCCGGGCGCAAGGACCGCGGCGACGGCGGCGGCACCTCGAGGTGCTGGCGCAGCAGCTCGTACAGCGACTCCGCGAGGAACGGCTTCGTGCCCGTCACGCACTCGAACAGGATGACGCCCATCGCATAGATGTCGGCGCGGTGCTCGACCGTCTTGCCGGCCGCTTGCTCCGGCGACATATAGTGTGGCGTTCCGAGGAGCGACCCGGTGCGAGTCGCGCTGCCGGTCGCCATGTCGTTGAGCTTCGCGATGCCGAAGTCGAGCACCTTCGGCCGACCCGACGGCGTGACGAAGATGTTGTCGGGCTTGAGGTCGCGATGAACGATGCCCTTCGCGTGCGCGGCGTTGAGCGCGTCGAGGACCTCGACCGCCAGCCGCGCCAGGCCGCCGAGTGGCAGCGGCGTGCGCGTCGCGACCGCATGTTCGATGATCGACGCGAGCGGCGCGCCGTCGAGATACTCCATGATGATGTACGGCCGGCCATCGGGCAGCGTCGCCAGATCGAGCACGTTGACGATGCTCTCGTGCCGGATCAGATTGACCGCCTTCGCTTCGGCGAAGAACCGGTCGACGAGCTCGCGGCGATCCGTGCACTCGCGCGACAGGATCTTGATCGCAGTTCGACTGCCGATCGTCGGGTGCACACCTTTATAGACGCGCCCCATCCCGCCGATTCCCAGCAAGCGCGCGATGCGATACGCGCCGATGATCGTGCCGAGAACGAGATCGTCACCGATCGGGGAGAGCGTCGCACCGTCCGCCGGACAGTGCCCCGCACTCTGACTCGGCAGACCACACTCCGGGCACACGAACATTCGCGGAGAATAGCTGCACGTCCGGTTGTCCGCCACGACGTCCGCTCCTCGGACGCGCTCGTCCGAATATCGTCCACCGCTCGTTGCAACCGCGTGACATCGCACGACCCCTTCACTGGCTTGTCCTTTGCTCTCCCCCACGCATGCACCACGGCGTCCTTGCATTCGACTTGCTCAACAACCCGGACAAACCCACGCCTTCGGTTCGCAAGCGCGATCGCATCTGGCGCCGTCCCCAGTCACTGACCGACACCGAGCTCCTCGAGATGATCCTCGGTCCGAGCGCGAGTCCACGCGCCAACAAACAGACCGCGAACACCGCCGCCTCCGCGCTCGCGAAGTCCGTGGGCAACGTCGCCGAGATCTCGCGGGCCACACCGCGCGAGCTCGCGCCACTGGTCGGCAGCGTTCGCGCCGCGCGGGTCGCGGCCGCGTTCGAGCTCGGCCGCCGCGCGGTGCAGCTCACCTTCCACCGCGAGTCCGTCGGTCGGCCCGAGGACATCTATCGCCTCGCGGCCCCGCGCATGGTCGGTCTCGCGCAGGAGATCTTCCTCGTCGTCGGTGTGGATGTCCGCAACGGCCTCCTCGATGTCATGGAGATCGCACGAGGCACCGTGATCGGTGTCGAGGTTCACCCGCGCGAGGTCTTTCGCCCGCTGATCCGCATGAACGCGGCGGGCGGCGTGCTCGTGCACAACCACCCGTCGGGTGATCCAACCCCGAGCCCCGAGGACATCAACCTCACCCGGCGCATGCGCGAGATCGGCCACTTGATGGGCATCCCCATCATCGACCACGTCGTGGTCGCGCAGCACGGCTACCGCTCGATCGCCGAGTACCTGGGCGCCGACTTCAACGCGCCGTGCGAGTGAGCGGAGATTCGCCGTCTCGAAATGGATCCCACCGTTCGCGGGTGGTGTCGCGACGCAGGCGAGCCTGAGCTCGCGCACCAGCGGTGTGACACGATGGCCGCGTTCACCGCACCTCGAGCTTCACCTGCACGCGCCACGGCAACGCGGCCAGGATGAGATCCGCGCGGCTGCGAAGCCCGGCGTCGAGCCCGGCCTCGAGCGCCATCCGCAGCGCGGCGGCAAGCTCGTTCGCGCTCTGGAATCGCTGCTCGCTCGCCTTGGCCATGCCGATCGCGAGGACGCGCTCGACATCCTCGGGCAACGGCGCGAGCTCGCTCGGCCGTTGTGGCTGCTGATAGCAGACGGCGAACAAGATTGCCGGGATGTCCGCGCCGCTGAACGGCGGGCGTCCGACGAGCGCGCGGTACATGATCGCGGTCAGCGCGAAGACGTCCGCGGTCGGACCGACGTCCTCGCCTCGCGCCTGCTCGGGTGCCATGTAGCCGGGCGTTCCGATCACCGCACCTTGCGTCAGCGTGCCTCCTCCCGAGGCCAGCTTCGAGACGCCGAAGTCGAGGACCTTCCACAGCCGCGGACCCGCTGCACCCTCGGTCGCGCGCGTCAGGAACACGTTCTGCGGCTTGAGGTCGCGATGCACGACACCCGCGGCAGCAGCGACGGTCAACGCTTGCGCGACCTGCTCGACGAGCTCGAGCACGCGCCCCGAGGACAGCCGCGGCGTCCGGCGCAGGTGCCACGCCAGGTCGTGCCCCTCGAGGAGCTCCATCGCGATGTACGGCATCTCGGGTTGACGCCCGCCGCTCAGCTGATCGCCTGTGCCGACCGCGATGACATCGACGACGTGCCGGCTGCGCAGCCGCGACACGACTTCCGCTTCGCGAAGAAACCGGCGCACGTGCTCGGGCGCCGCCAAGATTTCCGGATGCAGGACCTTCACCGCGGCGCGGCCACCATCGGCGGCGAGCCCGCGATAGACCTCACCCATCGCGCCGCGCCCGATCACGGCACCGAGGACATACGGTCCGAGCTGGCGATCGCTGTACCTGCCCTTGTGGCCACCCTTCAGCGCGCGGTCGAGATCTTGTTGCGCCTCGACGAGGAGCGCGTCCTGTTTCTGCATCTGCACGAGCGCGCGATGGAGGACCTCGATCGCCGACTTCGTCGCCCGGCGGCTGCCGCGCGCCAGCAGGAACGTCGCGAGATACACCGCCTGCACCAACAAGATGGTGACGAGTTGGGCGGTCGTATCGAAGCCGATCAGCGTGATCGAGCCGGGATCCTCTTCCCATCCCATCACATAGACGAGCGCAGGCACGGCGTGGACGAGCGCGCTCGTGATGTAGAGGAGGAAGGTCGCCCGCGCGTCGCCTGCGAGACCGAAGAAGTAGATCGCGAACGTGAACACGATCGGGCTCGGCGAGTAGATGCCGATGATCCAGACGCCAGGCACCGCACCCAGCATGATCAGCTCGAACACGATGGTGACGCGCTTCATGCTGTAGCGGGACTCGTCACGGATCACGAGCAGAAATCCGAAAGCGGTCGCCACGATCAGGCCGCACCCAGCGCGTGTCAGCAGCTGCTTGGTCGCGGACACCGGGAGAAACTGGATGCAGATCCCGACGACGACCGCGAGCGGGATGCACACAGCGAGAAACACCCGCGTGCGCACGACCTCGTCATGCGCGAGCGCACGTTCGGGTGTGATCGTCGCGCTGGTCGTGTTCGAGGTCCCGACCGCGGACCCGGACGGGATGCTCGAGGGTGGCTGGTGCGCTTCGCCGACGATGGATACCGCCGCCGGCGAGGACTGCGCCGGATCGGGCCCGATGACGATCTCCTCGTCGTCGAGGAGCTCGTCGCTCGGTGCTGGGACAGGCTCGGCAACTGACGGGTACGTGGGCAGGACCACCGTGGCCTCGTCGATCGGCGGCCCCTTCACATCACCAGGCTACCATCGAGGGGCGAGCAGCGTGCACCGCATAGAAAACGCACCGAGCATCGACGAACTGTCAGCCTACGGATCCGGCGGTGGCGAAGGCTGAGACCGCTCGCGCTCCAGATCGCGCACGCGCTTCTCGAGCTCGACGAGCCGGCGGCGCGCCTCGTCGCGCTCTGCTTCGACCTCTCGTCGCGATGCGATCGCTTGGTCGCGATCCCTTTCGGCGCTCGCCTGCGCGTTGCGCGCGGACTCGCGCTCTTGCTCGGCACGTGATTGACCTTGGCGCGCATTGTCGCGGTCTGATTCCGCGGCGATCGCGGCCTGCTTCGACAGCTCGCGCTCGCGCTCCGCAGCCGCCTGCGCCACACGTGCAGCTTCGCGCTCGCGCTCCGCGGCGGTCTGCGCCGTGCGTGCCGTGTTGCGCTCTTGTTCTGCGGCGCTCTTCTCGGTGATCGCGTTGTCGCGCAGTCGCTCGGCTTGTTCCTTCTGCGTCATCGCCTCGCGGAACTTCTTCACCGCCTCGTCGGCCGTGCCCTTCGCTTGCGTCGCCGCGGCGTTCGCATCGGCGCGCTTCTTGTCGGCGTCACGCTTCAAGCGCTCGGCCTGTAGGCGCAGCTGGTCGGAGCTCTTGCCTTCCTTCTGTGCCTGCTCGGCGAGCGCGCGCGCGGCATCGGCCTCGCGCATCGCCTCGTCGGCGGTGCGGCCCTTCTCGCTCGCATCGGCGGCGGCGGCGGCGGCGACGGCTCGGAGCTCGGCTTCTTCACGTGCTGCGCGCGAGAGCTGCACCCAGACGAGCGCCCCTGCAATCGCGAACAGCACGAGCGACGCGATCGCGATCGACGTCGCGCGGTTGCGCCGTGCCCAGCGGGCGAGGCGGCCGGTGAGCGAGTAGCGATGCGAAAACACGAGATCGCCGGTCAGGTACTGCTTGAGCGCGCGGACGAGCTCGTCCGCCGTGAACCGTTCGGACGACTCGTGCGCCATCGCGCGCGCGATGATTCCAGAGAGCTCTGGATCGCGCGGCATGGCCGGCGCGACGGGCTCGCTCGACTTGAGCCAGTCGAGGAACGTGTTGAGCTGCCGCGCGCGCTCGCCCGGCGTCTCGACATGCTTCCAGTCGAACGGGGCCTTGCCCGCAACGACCTCGTAGAGCGTGATGCCGAAGCTATAGACGTCGAAGCTCGGATCCGCGGCGCGGCCCTGGCTCTGCTCGAGGGGCAGGTATGGCGGCGTGCCCGCGCTGATCGTGACCATTCGGCCGCTCATCGACGGCGGCTGATCGTTGATGGAGGCCTCGGACTGCCCCGGCGCGTCGAGATCGCGCGCGATGCCCCAGTCGATCAGCGTCGCCTCGCCGCGCTTGCCGATGATGATGTTGTTCGGCGTGCAGTCGCGGTGCACGACGCGGCGCTCGTGCGCGTACGCGAGCGCCTCTGCGATCGCGACGAGGTTCGCGAGGAGCTCGACTCGTTCGCGCGTCCGCGGCTGGCCGTCCTTCGCCTCGAGGTCGCACAGTTCGTCGAGCCGTTCGCGCAGCGAGACGCCGTCGACCTTCTCGAGCACGCAGAACGGCCAGCCGACGGTCGCCTTGCCGAGCTCGTAGATCGTGACGATCGACGGATGCTGCAGCTTCGCGAGGATCCGCGCTTCTGCAGTCACGCGCCGCTGGAACAGTTCGTTCATGCCGACCGGCAGGTCATCGCCTTCGCGCGGCGCCTTCAGGATCACGTCGCGGCCGAGCCGCCGATCTTCACCCGCGAAGATCTGCGCCATGCCGCCACGCGCGATCGGATCCGCGGGCCACCGGAATGCATTCTCGCTGACGAGGCCCTTCGGGAGATCGAGCGCGATCGGTACCGACTCCACGGACTCCTTTTCTGCATCCACGACCGAACGGCACATCTCGCAGTCCGCGAGGTGCTCGCTCACGTGTTTCGGGTGCGACGTCGACTTGAGCTCGGCGAGCGTTGGATGCTTCACTCCCGAGACAGACATCTGGGTCGGGTCGGTCTCCATCCGCCGGTTATATCTCCGTCGGCGAATCGATGCCCGTTTCGGCCTATCCGTCTGTATGTCGTACAGGAAGCTCTATCGAGAACGTCGTGCCGCGGCCTACTTCGCTCTCGACGCGAATCTGGCCGTTGTGCGCATCGACGATGCCCTTCACGATCGCGAGCCCGAGGCCGACGCCATCGGCGCGCCGCGCGGGCGCCTGCCAGAACCGCTCGAAGATATGTGCCAGATGCTCGGGAAGCATGCCGGGACCGGTATCCCGTACGCGGATCGTGATCGAGTCATCGGTTCGCTGCGCGCCGAGGAAGATCGAGCCGTTCTTCGGCGTGAACTTGATCGCATTACCGAGCAAGTTGCCGAGCGCTTGCACGAGCCGCGCGTTGTCGACGTCAACCGTCCCGAGCTCTGGCGCGAGCTCGCCGACGAGCTTGATCGACTTGCTCGTGCACAGGACCCGGTGCTGCTCGATCACGTCGGTCAGCAGCAGGAGCAAATCTGTCGGCGCGGGCTCGACCTTGAGCGTGCCCGCGTCGATGCGTGACACCTCGAGCAGATCCGCGATCAGCATGTTCATGCGGTCGGCAGCCCGTTGCGCTCGCGGCAACGCCGTCGCGAGATGCGAGCTGTCGCGCGCCATCAGACCGAGGGCCAGGTCGATCACGCTGAGTGGGTTACGTAGATCGTGCGACACGATCGCGAGGAGCTCGTCGCGACCGCGCAGAGCGCGCTGAGAATCCGCGAGCAAGCGTGCGTTGTCGATCGCGAGCGCGAGGTGCCCCGCGATCTCTTCCGCGAGCAGCTTCTCGTCGTTGCCGTAGGTCCGCCCCGACGGACCGAACACGAGCGAGATCACCGCCACGACGCGGTCACGCGCGACCAGGGGGGTCACCAGTAGCGAGCGCAATTGCAGCCGCCGGACGAGCTCTCGAGACCGCGCGTCGGGATGGAGGTCCTCGATGTTCAGTGCAGGAATCACCACCGTCTTGCGCTCTTCGAGCGCGCGCTGCACCGGGCTCTGCACATGACGCGGACCGAGAAGATGCGCGGTGGCGACCTCGTTGATCGCGTCGTGGAGCGCCGGGTCCGCCGCCTGGATCGTCACGCGTTGGAGCTCGCCGCGCGAACGGGGCAGATCGATCACGCAGAAATCGCCGAGCGCCGGCAACATCACCCGCGCGACCGCGCGCATGCTCTCCCCGAGATCGAGCGACGAGGTCGACGCGGCCATGACGTCGGCGACGAATCGCGCACGCGCGAGCGCTTCCGTCGTCTTGACACGCTCGACTTCCATGCCCTGCAGCTTCTTGCGCTCGATCGCGTAGCGGAGCGTCTTCACGACGAGCTGGGTCGTGAGCTCGCCCTTGAGCAAGTAGTCTTGCGCACCCGCCGCGACCGCGTCGGTCGCGACCTTGTCGTCCTGCATACCCGTCAGCACGATGATCGGCACGCCGCGCACGGCGGCCAGCATCCTCGTCAGCGTCTCGAGCCCGTGCGCGTCGGGCAACGAGAGATCGAGCAGGACGACGTCGTGCTCGGCGACCGCGGCGATCCCCGCCTGGAGCGTCTCGACGCGCGTGATCGAAAACGCGTCGCGCATGTCACGCAAGTGCTCCTCGAGAAGACGCGCATCGGCGTGGTTGTCTTCGACGAGAAGCACGCGGATCATGACTTGCGCTCTGCGGGCAGCTTGACGATCGACAGCCAGAACTCGTCGATCGATTTCACGACGGTGATGAACTGATCGAGATCGACGGGCTTCGTAATGTAGCAGTTCGCGTGCAGCTGATAGCTCTTCATGATGTCGGCCTCGGCGTTCGACGTCGTCAGCACCACGACCGGAATCGCCTGGAGCTTCGGATCGCTCTTGATGTCTTGCAGCACCTGCCGCCCGTCTTTGCGCGGCAAGTTCAGGTCGAGAAGGATGAGGTCGGGGCGCGCCGCGTTCTCGAACGGCGGCTCGCGTCGGAGCAGCTTGAGCGCTTCCTCGCCGTCGCGTGCGATGGTGAGGTTGTTCTTTACCTTGCCCTCGCGCAGCGCCTCCTGCGTCAAGCGCACGTCGCCAGCGTTGTCTTCGACGAGCAGGATCTCGATGGGCATTGGGGTCATCATCCTTTCCTCGCGCGGACCGGAAGGCTGAACGATACCGTTGTACCTTCTCCGACTTTAGACTCGACCCAGATCATTCCGCCATGTCGCTCGATGATCTTCTTCGCGATCGCGAGCCCGATGCCGGTGCCCGGGTACTTCTCACGCGGGTGCAGCCGCTGGAAGATGACGAAGATGCGCTCGAAGTACTCGGCCTCGATGCCGATGCCATTGTCCTTGACCGACACGATCCACTTCCCGCCGTCGCTCCTCACCGCGATGTGGACGCGCGGCGCCTTGTCGCCGCAGAACTTGACCGCGTTGCCGACGAGGTTCTGCAAGACGTGACCGAGCTGGGTGGCGTCGCCGCGCAAGCGCGGCAGCGGATCGTGCGTGACCTCCGCATTTGCCTCTGCGATCGCCACCTGTAGGTTTGCGAGCACGCCTTTCAAGACATCGTCGAGCTCGATCTCGGCGAAGTCGCCGCCGCGGGTTCCGACGCGCGAGTATGCGAGCAGGTCGTTGATCAGCCGCTGCATGCGCATGACGCCTTCGACGACGAACCCGACGAAGTCATCGGCATCCTGATCGAGCTTGCCCTTGTAGCGTCGCGCGAGCAGCTGCGTGTAGCTCGAGATCATACGCAGCGGCTCCTGGAGGTCGTGGGAGGCCACGTACGCGAATTGCTCGAGATCCGCATTCGAGCGTGCGAGCTCCTCGACACGCTGCTCGAGCTCGATCTCGGTGCGGCGGCGCACGATCCCTTGCGCGATCGCATCCGCGATACTCGCGAGCGCGCTGAGCGTGTCGTCGTGCAGCGTCTCGCGCGAGAACATCGCGAGCACGCCGATCAGCTTGTTGTCGACGAGGAGGGGATACCCGGCGAACGCGACCATCATCTCTCGCGCGGCCCACTCGGGATTGCCGACGCGCGGGTCGTGCGGCACGTCGTTCGTCAGGTGTGGCAAGCGCTCCTCGGCGATCAAGCCGATCTTGAACTTGCCGACCGGCACCGCGCCATGTGGACCATCGACGTGCGTGTACATGCCCGCGCTCGCCTGGAGCAGGAGGGTCGTGCCCGCCTCGTCCACGGTCCACAGCCGCGCGAACGCGACGCCGAGGTTCTCGACGAGCGCCTCGCAAACGCCCTGTAGCGTGACCCGGAGGTCGCGGGCATCGGCTAGCGCGGCGCTCACGTCCGCGCGCATGGCAACGTGCCGCGCGACTCGGTCGGTCAGCGCGGCCGAACGCGCGTGAAACTCGTTGGCCTCGTTAGACATCGACGACGATGGTGTCCGTGCCCCCGATGCATCACAAGCACCTCACGATCGTCTCTCGGGTCATCACCTCTGCAACCAGTGGGTGACGACGAACGTCGGCACGAAGTGCACGAATGCGAATTTGCGCGCGGCACATGCTCGGACGCGCATGCCCAAGATCTCGCACATCGACATCACGAACCAGCTTGCATCCGTTCACGGTGGCCGCGGCGCCGGACGCGTCGCCGCGAACGTGCTCAAGCGCGGCGGTGAAGCGCTCGAAAAAGTCGGCAGCTACTTCGGAGGCGCGATGGCGCTGAAGGAAGGCTGGGACTACCTCCGCGGCAACAACGGCAATCAGCAGCCGCCGCAGCAACCGTCACCGCAACGGCCCGCGGCACCATCTGGCGAATAGTCGCGCCGATTCGATCGCAGCGCCCCGTAGGGGCGCGCGGTGATGATCGAGAGCGAGCAACACGCGTTGCTCGCTCTTCGCTTTTTCGGCCTGTCTACGGACAGCGACGACTTGCCTCCGGCAGTTGTCATGTAGCGAGGCGCGCAACACGCGAAGTCGCAGGAATCGCTCGCAACACGGTCCGGCATACGCGCTGCACAAAGCGAAGTCACAGAGGGAGAGCAGACACCATGAACAACTTCGAAACGATCGAAACGGAAGATCTCCACAACGTCAACGGCGGCAACCGCGGCCAAGCAGTCCGCAAGGCCGGCAGCTGGCTGTGGCGCAACGTCGTCGCGCCTGCGGGCGGCGGCGCCATTTACAACTGGGCAGCGGACCGCCTCGGCGGTGGCCAACAACAGCAACCAACGCAGCCGCCGGCGCAGCAGCCGCCAGCGCAGCCGCCCGCAAAGCAGTAACCCACCCAACAGTCTTCGAGGAGCACACGACCATGAACAACGAATTCTCGACCATCGACACGAACGAGCTCGACAGCGTCAACGGCGGCAACCGCGGCCAAGCGATCAAGAAGGCCGGCCAGTGGGCGTGGCGCAACGTGATCGCACCGATGGGTGGCGGCGCCGCGTGGGAAGCCGCGTCGCGTTGGATGGGTGGCGGTCAGCAGCCGCCCGCCCAGCAGCCGCCCGCCCAGCAGCCGCCCGCGAAGCCGTGACTAGTGGTCGTGATCGCAGCCGGGCCCGTGCACGTGGCCCTCTTCGGCATCCGAAGGAGCCTCCGGCACCGGCGTGCCCTGCTGCGTTAGCTTCTCGACTTCGGTGACCTTCGCGCTGTCGACGAGGAACTTCAGAACCTTGTCCTGACGCAGCGAATACGTGACGTTGTCGATGCGACCGTCGCGCTGCCATTCGGCGCGCAGCTTCGCAGCGGCGACGTTGCGTCCCTTCGCTGTCTCTTCGATGTGCTTGTTCAGCTCGTCGTCGAGAACCGCGATGTTCTCCTTGTCGGCGATCGCCTCGAGGAGCAACTGGCCGCGCACCTCATCCGCGCCGGCCGGGCGCAGCTTCTCGCGCAGATCGTCGGTGAGACCCGCGGTCGGGTTGTTGCGGTCCGGCTTCATGCCGAGCATTTGGCGGAGACGCTGATACTGCATCTCGACCGCGCGCTCGACGAGCGAGCTCGCGACCGGGATCTGGTTCTTCTTGATCAGCTCGCGGAGCACGCCCTCGCGCGCCTCGCGATCGATCGTCTCTTGCTCGCGACCCTCGAGCTCCTTGCGGAGCGCGGCGCGAAGACCGTCGAGCGTGTCGGCCTTGCCGGTGTCCTTCGCGAACTCGTCGTCGAGCGCGGGGACTTCCTTCGCACGCACCTCGAGGATCGTGACGGACAGGTCCGCCTTGCGACCGCGGATCGACTCGTCCTTCCAGTCATCGGGGACGGTCAGCTCGATCTTCTTGTCCTTGGTGTCGAGCGGCACCCCGAGCAGCGCCTCGCGCATGCCCGGCAGCGGCTCGCGCTCCACGTCGTCGAGATCGACCGCGAACTGCGGCTGGTTGATCTGATGCTCGCCGATCGTGCCCGTGACCGAGAGGCCGACGATGTCACCGGACGCGGTCAGCTCGCGACCCTCGATCGGGCGCAGCTCGGTGTGCTCGCGGCGAAGCTGCGCGAGCGCTTCGTCGACCGCGGTCTCCGGAATATCGAGGCGGCGGCGCTCGATCTCGAGCTCCTTGTAATCTTGCGGCGTGACCTCGCCGCGAACCTCGATGATCGCCTTGAACGTGAATGGCTGGCCCTTCTTGATCGGGGCGGCCTCTTCGACGCGCGGCTCCGCGACGGCGGCGAGCTGGTGCTCCTGATTCGCGCGGAAGAAGGACTCGCGCACGAGCTCGTACGCGACCTCGGCATTCACGCGATGCCCGTAGACCTGCTCGAGCACGGGCCTCGGGACCTTTCCCTTGCGGAAGCCCTTGAGTGCGACGCCCTTGCCGAGCTCTTTGTAAGCGTTGCCGAGTCGGGCAGACACCGTCTCCCACGGGATCTCGACAAACATCTTTTTCTCGACGGGCGATACGTCTTCGATCTTGACCTGCATGGCGGCAGGCGGGCTTACCACACTTTCGTTTCGTGGATCAGCCGCGCAAGCGATACGTCGGCTCGCCGCCCATCGGATCGCCGGGCTCGACGAGATCGAGGCTGTAGCTCTCGAGCTTCCGCGTCAGCTCTTCCATGAAGCTCACCGCATCGGAGAGGTTCAGCATCTGCCCGATCGCCCGGGCCGTCAGCTGCCCTTCGCCGAGCGCGTTCAGCACGCGGCGCTCCTGCGCATCGATGTGAAAGTCCTGAGGGACAACGCGATCGACGAACCGGCCGAGCCGCGCCGAGATATGCGGCACGAGACCGAGGCGCACGATCGCCGACTGTGCCCCCGAGCCCGACGCAAAGCCGAGCGCGGTACCGCGATTACCCCCGACGGGCTGGCGCGTGAGCCGGCGTTGCCGCGGCACGGGCGCCTGCCGGACCTCGGGGTTCGACGGCGCGCGCATCTCCTGCTGCATCGGCACGTGGTGCGCGACGTGGGCGGGCGCGTGCGCGATCATCGTCGCGGCCTGCGCTTGCGGCACGCGCGCGGCGCCGACCTGGTGCACGTAGTCGATCTGCGGCGCCGCCTGATGCTCGTTGCGCTTCGGCAACATGCGCGGCGCTCCCGGGCCCCAGTTCGCGGTGGGCTCGCGATCGAACGTCGGCTCCTCGTCCGCGAGGCGTGGTGGGTTGCCCTTCGAGCCCGCGAGCCGGCGCGCGGCCGCCTCGAGCTGCTCCTTGATCTCCTGCGCGCGACCATCCGAGGGCTCGCCCACGTGGATCCCCCACGATCCATTCATGTCGAGACCGGCCGGGCCGATGGCGAGCTCGATGCCGTGCAGCGTGATCGTCGGCCGCAGTTGATCGCGGCTCTCGGCGTACGCACGCATCAGCACGCGCTGCTCCCCCCACTTCTCGGCGATCACCATCACGGACCGGTAATGACTCGGGGGCGAAGCGGGGCTGCGCAGCCAGTCATCTACGATCCGGATCGAAGCCATCCGTTCGACATCTTATCTGATGTCGTGGCACGCTGACCACGTTCCGTGGAACGCATCATCGACCGCCTCGTGCTCGCCTCGTCACTGATCGTCCTGATCTTTGCCAGCGCGGGCGGACCTGGTTGGACCGATTCGTCAACCCACGCGGTGCTCGCGACCCACCTCGAGCGCACGGCGGTCTCGCCGCTCTACGGCGTGATCTCCGGCGTCGCCGCGTACGTTCCCGTCGGTGAGCCGGGGTTTCGCCTCGCGGTGCTCGGCGCGATCCTCGGCGCGTTTACGATCGCCGGCGTGATCCGCGCCGCACGCGCGCTGCTCCCGAAAGACCCGATCGCGGGGCTGGTCGGTGCCGTGTTGCTCTTGGTCGCACCGCCGTTCCGCGATGCGGCCGGCTTCGCGGGCCCGTCGATCCTCGTCGCACTCGGTCTCGTGTGGAGCGTCGCGTTCGCGATCGAATACGCGCGGTCGTCCGACGCGCGCAAGGCCGCTGCCGCGATGGCGTGCGCCGCGATCGTCGTCGGCAGTGCGCCGTGGCTCGGCATGCCGGTCCTCGTGGCAGTGGGCCTGTTCCTCTCGCGTGCGGGCGCGCCGCGCCAGCTCTCGATCATCTCCGTCGGCACGATCGGCCTCGTCACGATCCTGCTCTGGCTCGGCGCGATCGGTCGCATGCCAGATCCCGACGCCAACTTCCACGCGTTCGTCGCGGCATCGGGACGCGGTGCGGCCGCCGTGCTCGTCGGCGTGGGTCTGCTCGGCGTCGCCTTCGCTGCGGCGACCAGGCTCGCGCACGCTGCGTGGCTCGCGATCGTGATCGCGCTCGTCGTGATGCACACGATCTTCATCGATCACGACGCAACCGCGCTGCTCGCGCTGTTCGCCGTCGGTGCGGCCGTGTTGCCGAGCGCAGTCGTGCGGGTCCTTCCCGAACGCCGTCACGTCGTCGCCGCGGTCGCGAGCCTGCCGCTCGTCGGCGCGGCGCTCGTCATGGGACCAGCCGTCGGTGTGGACGACCCCAAAGACACGCCGTCGCGCCTCGCGAATGATCTCGTCGACGAAGTTCCCCCCGGACCCGGCGTGATCGTGACGACGCGAGCGACGACGCTCGCCGCGCTGGAGTACGCGCAGCTCGTCGCCGGCTCGCGTCCGGATCTCTCGCTCGCGCCGCCGATGGCACCGACCGACGCCGACGTCGTCGTGAAGAATGCCCTCGTCACGAACCGCGTCGCCGTCTCGGACGTCTTCGCATTCGGCCGCCTCGATCCCAGGCGCGCATATCCGCGTGGCCGCGGCTTTCAGCTCCTCGGGACCGAACCGACGAAGCTCGCGGCGATCCGTCCTCCCGCGCGCTATCGATCTGCGATCGGTGAGCTCGAGCGCGTGCTGCTCGCACTCGAGCTCACGCGATACGAAGCGGGATATGGCCGGCTCGACGCGGCCGCGCACGCCGCGGGCCTCGCGCGCACGCGGTTCAACGCGGCCGACCTCGCCTTGCTCGCGACCGCGCAGCCCTCGCGCCCGCCGCTGTTCGCGCTCATCCCGGCGCTCGGAACGCCGCCCGGGCCGTGGCTCCTCGATCTACTCGGCGATGATCTCGCGTGGGTCGCGGGTCTCGGTCAGCCCGACGCTGCCGAGCCGCCCGCGCGCCGCCTACACGCGCTCTGGCGTAAGCTCCTGAGCGGCGAGATCGAGGTCGGCGATCCACAGATCGTCGCGCTCGGCCCACAGGCCGTCGCTGCGACGGCGGAGCTCGTGAAGCCGCCCGCGCCGCCGAAGTAAAGACCACCGAAAAAAAAACCGCCGGTAAACCTGGGGGAGGCTACCGGCGGGACCCGCAGGGTGGGTGCGGGGGTCATTGGCTTCTCTGCTCGCGCGGGTGGAACGCGAGACAGGATGCCGACTGAAGCGAGCTGGTACCTGTGCAGGGTTGAGGCCACGGGCGTTGGTCCGCGAGTCTCGTGATTTGCGCCGATTCCTCGACGGAAGTACCGTGCCTGGTCGCTACACCGTGCATCGGCGCACGATGCACCGCGCCACGCGTAAAAATACGTCGTCGGAGACGGTGGCACCTCCGCTGCAATCACCTACGACATGCGCAGCGACAAGGGACGGGTTCCGCAAAGTTACGACGAGATCGTTCGCAAGACTGTTCCAGATCTGGACAGCTCCGAGCGCCCGACCGTGCGCCAGGAGCAAGACGCGAGAGAAGGCTTTCGCGCGATGGACGAACACGAGCAAGCCCTCGCATCGCGTGTCCTCTCGGCGCTCGGTGGAATGACCGGCGTCGACGTCGAAGTCGATCGCGAGACCGTCACGCTCCGCGGCAAGGTCGCCGACGCGACGCAGATCTCCCGGGCCGAAGAGCTCGTCAGCCAGGTCGATGGCGTGTCGGGCGTCATGAACCATCTCGTCGTCGGAAGCTGACGCGGGGAGTTCAAGGCACTTCGCGCACCCGGTCGTACACAGCCGCACCCGCTCGCAGAGGTAGCGCAGCAAAGATGAGGCGAAAGAGCACGATAGGGCGCGCGCGATCGCACACCGTGCACGAGGGCTCAGTTCTGACGTAGACGCACACGAGCGATCAGCCACCTACGAGTTTCGTCGGTCGGCATATGACTGGCATATACGCTGCACGACCGAAGTGCATAACCTGAGGAGCTAAACCTATGTTTTCCTGGGCACTTGCATTCTTTGTCATCGCGTTGATTGCAGCACTTTTCGGTTTCACGGGCCTCGCGGCCGGTGCTGCAGGTATTGCGAAAATCATCTTTGTTGTCGCGCTCATCCTGGCGATTGTCAGCTTCGTTGCTGGTCGCCGTCCCGCCGCATGAGCGCGCTGGGATCCATCCTCGGATGGATTCGTAGGCGGTAGAAAGGTATGACCTCGCTGTGAATGGAACCATCCTGATCGTCGATGATGACGATGACACTGCTGTGCTCCTCCGCGATTCGCTGAGGAAGCGCGGATTCGATGTCGACGCCGTCAACTCTGCACAACAGTGCCTCGAGCATCTGCGGAGTGATCCGGCGGACGTGGTGGTGACAGACGTTCAGATGGCCGGAATGTCCGGCATCGACCTCTGCCAGGAGCTGCGCCAGCGTTATCCGGACCTGCTCCCGATCGTGCTCACGGGCCAGGGCGGCCTCGATACCGCCATCGCCGCGATTCGCGCCGGCGCGTACGACTTCATCACCAAGCCGGTGAAGGTCGACGCCCTCGCGATCGCCGTCGGCCGCGCCCTCGAGCACCTCTCGCTCAAGCGTGAGGTCAAGCGCCTCCGCTCAGCGGCCGACCGCGATACGCCGATCGACGGCATCGCTGGCTCGAGCCCCGCGATTCGCGAAACGATCGAGATGGTCCGCCGCGTCTCCGACAGTGACGCGACCGTCCTCGTGACCGGCGAGTCGGGCACGGGAAAGGAGCTGGTCGCTCGCGCGCTTCACAACCTTTCGCCGCGCCGCGATCAACCGTTCGTCGCCGTCAACTGCGCCGCCATGCCGGCACCGCTCCTCGAGAGCGAGCTGTTCGGTCACGTCCGCGGTGCCTTCACCGATGCAAAGCGCTCGCGTGCAGGTCTGTTCGTTCAGGCCGGTGCGGGAACGATCTTCCTCGACGAGATCGGCGAGATGCCGATCGAGATGCAGGTCAAGCTCCTTCGCGTTCTGCAAGAGCGCAAGGTGCGGCCCGTCGGTGGCGATGAAGAGGTTCCGTTCGAGGCACGCGTCATCACCGCGACCAACCGCGATCTCGAGACCGAGGTCGAGGAGAAGCGGTTCCGTGAAGACCTCTACTACCGCATCAACGTCGTCGCGATCCCGGTGCCCCCGCTCCGTTCTCGCGCCGGTGACATCCTCCTGCTCGCGCAGTTCTTCCTCAAGCGAATCGCTGCGCGCACGAACAAGCCGGTGCAAGGCATCTCGGGTCCCGCAGCACGCCTGCTGATGGACTACGACTGGCCGGGCAACGTTCGCGAGCTCGAGAACTGTATGGAGCGCGCCGTCGCGCTGTGCCGCCTCGACGAGGTCACCGTCGACGATCTGCCGGCGAAGGTGCAGGAGCACCAGTCGTCCAAGATCGTGATCACGACGGAGAGCCCCGGCGAGCTCATCACCCTCGACGAGATGGAGCGTCGCTACGTCCGTCAGGTGCTGAACGCCGTCGGCGGCAACAAGACGCACGCTGCACGCATCCTCGGCATCGACCGCCGGTCGCTCTACCGCCGGCTCGAGGAGCCGCGTCACGAGCAGAAGACGGAGTCGGCGCATCCGCCCACGCGTACGCCGACCACGCCTCCCCCGGCGTCCAACGGACATAACGGAAACTCGTCCGGTCCCGGCGCAAGCCATGGTCTTCCCGGCGAAGCCGAGCACACCTGATCGGGTAGTCGGATGAAGGCGCAACGGATCCATCTCCTGCTCGTGGAGGACGACGATCTGGACGTGATGAACGTCCACCGTGCCCTCGCATCAGCAGCCGAAGTCGCATCGATCACCGTCGCTCGCGACGGAATCGAGGCGCTGAAGCTGCTGCGCGCAAAGGAGCTCCCGATGGAGCGGCTCGTGGTCGTCCTCGATCTTCGAATGCCGCGCATGGGTGGGCTCGATCTGCTGAGAGAGATCCGAGCTGACGCCAACTTGAAGCGCATCCCGACGGTGGTTCTCTCGACATCGGATGATGCCGAGGACCGAGAAGCCGCGTATTCTTTGGGTGCTGCTGGTTACTTCGTGAAGCCAGCAGCTCCGGGGCGGTTCCGCCACATCATGGATGCGTTGCGTGGTTACTGGTCCTCTGTCGAGTTTCCTCCGTCCGATTCAGCGAAGGCATGAACGATCCCGTTTCCCTATTGATGGTCGACGATGACCGTGTGGATCGCCTCGCGATCCGACGCGCCATCGAGCAGTCCGGACTTTCGACGGCCATCATCGACGAGGCGCAGAACACCACGCAGGCCCTCGAGAAGGTGCAGTCGCGCAACTACGACTGCCTCCTCCTCGATCACGATCTGCCGGGCATGTCGGGCACCGACTTCACGCGCCAGCTCCGGGCCCTCGGCAACCTCACGCCGGTCGTGCTGGTCACCGGCCAGCAGGACGAGGCGCTCCTGCAGGCGGCGGTCGACGCCGGCGTGACGGACTTCTTTCCCAAAGGCGACCTCTCGCCGCGCCGCCTCGCGCTGCGCGTCCGGTTCGCGATCCGCATCGGTCGCGCCGAAGCGGAGTCCGCCAAGTCGCTCGCCGCTGCGAACCAAGCATCGCGTGCGCGCGACGACGTGTTGGCGGTCGTCTCGCACGACCTCCGCGGTCCACTCCACGCGATCAGCCTCGCGTGTGAGGCCCTGCGCGAAGAAGTCACCGGCGGCGCCGTGCGCTACCTCGGCGCGATCGAGCGGGCGTCGACGCGCGCAGAACGCCTCATCTCGGACCTCCTCGAAGCGAGCGCGATCGAGAACGGCGCACTCACGCTCGCGCGCG